>CAVVLY010000004.1:0-67156 GCA_963749225.1 uncultured Nitrososphaerota archaeon
GGTAAAGAACGGAGTGCTCTACACCCCCACGATGGACTCCGGGATTCTCGGAGGGATCACCCGAGCTTCGGTGATGCAGATAGCCAGGGACAACGGCATCCAGGTCCGCGAGGAGAACTTCACCAGAGACGAGCTCTTCGACTCGGACGAGCTCTTCTTCACGGGGACCGCCACCAACGTCGCCCCCATCAGGGAGGTGGACGCGAGGCCCATAGGCAATGGCACCTACCCCATAACGAAGAAGATCCAGGGGACTGTACATGGACGCTATCCACGGGAAGATCGAAAAGTACAAGCCCTGGCTCACCTACGTCCGATGAGCGACGTTTTCCGCGCCACCTCCTAGGAACCTTTAAGGAGGTTTCAGAATCGCGCCCCGCACAGTTTCCACGATGAAAGAGAGCGACCTGGTCGTCATCGGAGGAGGGATCGGGGGTTATGTCTGCGCGATTCGAGCGTCGCAGCTTGGGAAGAAGGTCATACTCGTCGAGAAAGCGCGACTTGGCGGTGAGTGTCTCATCGCCGGGTGCATACCCTCCAAAGCCATCATCTCCGTTGCCAAGGCCTTCGATAAAGTCCACGACGGGGCGAGGTTCGGGATACACGTCGACGGTCTGCGCGTGGATTTTTCGGAGATGCAGGCCTGGAAATCCGGCGTGGTCAGCTCACTCGAGGCGGGCGTAGGCTCCCTATGCCAGGGGTACAAGGTCCAGGTGCTAAAGGGCGAGGCAGAGCTGGTCGAGAAGAACAAGGTCGTGGTCACGACCTCGGATGGCAGCAAAGAAGAGATATCGGCCAAGAGCATCGTTATAGCGACAGGTTCCTCGACCATCCAGCTCCCCGGGCTGGAGTTCGACGGCAAGCAGATAATCGGGTCTCGGGAAGCTCTAGAATTGAAGGCCCTTCCACAGCACCTCCTGGTGGTTGGGGGCGGATACATCGGGCTGGAGATCGCCAGCATGTACCAACGGCTCGGTAGCCAGGTCTACATTGTGGAGTTGACCGACCAGCTGCTACCCGGCACCGAGCCCGACCTTGTCCGATTTGCGCAACGCAGCCTGGAGAAGCGGGGGGCAAGAATCAGGCTCAGCGCGAAGGTCACCTCAATCAGCAAGGGGCCAGACGGGGTCAAGGCCACCGTGGAGTCGGGCCAAGGGACCGAGGTCGTTCAGGCTGACCTGCTCTTGGTGAGCGTCGGAAGGAGGCCGGTCACCCAGGGCCTCAATCTCCAGCGGCTCGGCATCGAGACCGACCCAAAGGGGTTCATCAAGACTGATAATCGAATGATGACCACCGTCGATGGGGTCTTCGCCATAGGCGATGTGAGAGGGCCGCCACTCCTTGCACACAAGGCACAGAAGGAAGGCATTGTAGCCGCCGAGGTCCTAGCGGGGCTTCCGACGGTCGCAGAGTGGAAGAGCATCCCCTGGGCCATATTCACGGACCCCGAGATATCGGGCGTCGGCCTGACCGAGAAGCAGGCAGTGGAGGCGGGTTACAAGGTGAAGAGGAGCAGGATTTCCTTCGCGGCGCTGGGGAGGGCGATGGCGGCAGGAGAGACCGACGGTTTCGTGAGGATAGTCTCGGAGGAGGGAACGGGAGTCGTACCTGGTGTGCAGATAGTAGGCCCCGAGGCCTCGGACCTCATCAGCGAAGCGGCACTCGCGATCGAGATGGGCGCAACCGTCGAGGACCTTGCACTCACGATCCATCCGCACCCAACCCTACCAGAAGCCATAATGGAGGCCGCAGAGTCTGCTTCAGGAAAGCCGATCCACCAGCTGAAGTCGATATGAGCGTCTCTCTCCTCGACCTCGGCCGACGGCCATACCCAGAGGTCTGGGAGCTTCAGAAGCAGCTGGTCGAGGCGAGGTCCCTCGGTCGCGCGCAGGACACCTTGATACTGGTCGAGCACGACCACGTGGTGACCCTCGGCAGGAAGACTTCCCCGGAGAACCTGGGCCGCGACCTCCGCATCCCGGTCTTCCAGGTAGAACGAGGCGGCGACGCGACCTATCATGGTCCTGGCCAACTGGTCGGGTATCCCATCACCAAGATGCAGGTCCCAGATGTCAAGAGATTCGTGTGGAAGCTAGAGCAGGTTCTCATAGACGCGGTGGCCCCGTTCTCGATAGAAGGAGGGCGGAGAGAGGGGCACCCTGGCGTCTGGGTCGGAGACAAGAAGCTCGCCTCGATAGGCGTGGCGGTGACCAACTGGGTTACCTACCATGGCTTCGCTCTCAACGTCAATACCGACCTCGAATACTTCCAGCTGATACGACCCTGCGGCCTCGACCCAGACACCATCACCTCGATGGAGAGGCTCGCTGGCACCAGGTTCGATTTCGAGTCGGTGAAGGGCCGGGTGATCGAGAGCTTCGCCCGAGTGTTCGACGTGTCGGTTTCCCGGGAAGCGCCCGGATTGAACGCGGTCGCACCGTCTCATGGGAAAGATTAAGTAGAGTTCGGCCGGCCAACTTCTCGTGTCGGTAGCTCAAGGAACCAAGATTACCTATGTGACGCTCTTCGCTGACGAGAGCATTCGCCCGAAGTACGAAGCTGCGACAAAAAAGCTCTCCAAGAACCTGGGAAAGCACTACGAAATGCAGATTGACGGAAAGAGCGTTTCCTCCAAGGAGGGCGAGTTCGCTGTCCGCAGTCCTATCGATACCTCTCTGGTGGTGGGGTACTTCCCCGTGGGCACCAAGAAGCACGCCAGGGCAGCCTTGAACGCGGCAAGCAGGGCATTCCCCGCGTGGAGTCGGAGCCCCTGGAAGGAGAGGGTGAGGATACTGCGCAGGGCGGCGGAACTGATGGACGAGAGGAAGTTCGACATCGCCGCAACAATAACCTACGAGGTCGGGAAGAACAGAACAGAGGCCCTCGCTGAGGCGTGGGAGTCGATGGACGCCATCAAGGTCTTTGCAAAGTCGATGGAGGAGAACCGCGGATACATCAAGGAAATGGAAGAGGGAGGACCCGGGGAACACGGCACCATGGTCATGAAACCCTATGGCGTCTGGCCGGTGATATCTCCCTTCAACTTCCCTTTCATGCTGGCGAACGGGATGGCCAGCGCCGCGTTAATCACCGGCAACACAGTGATCCTCAAGCCCACGAGTGCCGCGGCGCTGACGGGGTTCATGCTCTACTCGGTCTACAGAGACGCCGGAGTGCCCGCCGGGGCGGTCAACTACGTGACGGGACCAGGAGCAAACTACGAGAAGGAGTTTACGAAGAATCCCAAGGTCGGAGGCCTGGCGTTCACAGGCTCCATGGATGTCGGCATGAGGCTCTACCACGAGTTCCAGCACAGCCAACCGTTCATCAAGCCGGTGGTCATGGAGCTCGGCAGCAAGAATCCCGCGATAATAACGGAAAAGGCCGACATGAAGAAGGCCGTCGAGGGCGTGGTGCGCGCGGCCTACGGGTACTGCGGGCAGAAGTGCAGCGCGGCCTCCCGGGTCTACGTCCAGCGCTCGGTCAAGAAGGAGTTCCTGGGTCTGTTGAAGGACCGGATCAAGGAAATCACAGTCACGGACCCGCGGACCAAGGAGGCGTTCATGGGGCCTCTGATAAACGAAAGCGCGGTCCGCACCTTCGAGGACGCCGTCGTTAGCGCAAAAAAGAAGGGCCGCATTTTCTTCGGCGGTAGGGTCCTCAGGAAGGGGGCCTACGGTAGAGGTTACTACGTCGAACCGACCGTCGCCACTGACCTCCCGAGCGGTCACAAGCTCTTCAAGCAGGAGCTCTTCGTGCCGTTCCTTGTGGTGGACGACTTCAAAACTTTGGACGAGGCCCTGGACAAGGCGAACGACACCGAATACGGCCTCACGGCCGGGATATTCAGCGAGGACAAGGCCGAGGTCCGGAGGTTCATGGACGAGATCCAATTCGGGGTGGTGTACGCGAACAGAAAGGGCGGAGCGACCACTGGGGCTTGGCCCGGAGCGCAGACCTTCGTGGGCTGGAAGGCCTCAGGAGCGACGGGCAAGGGCGTCGGAGGTCCGAACTACCTCCTGACCTTTCTTAGGGAGCAGTCCCAGACCATAGTCAACTGATATTCACTCGGAGTCGATTCTGCGGGAGTAAAAGCCGTAGAAGGCGGCGCCGAGCCCAGCTGCGAGGATCAAGGGTGAAATCATCCCTATTAGTGAGGAGCCGGCCACAGTAGCGCCGCCGCTGCCGACGGGGGTCACACTGGTGCTCTGCACACCAGGACTGACGATGGCGGAGCTGGTCCCTACAGCCAGGGACGAAGGCCCAGACCCTGCTGGCAGGCTCTGTGTGGTCGGGATGAGGTCGATGCGATGGGCAGGCGCTCCTACGCCGGACACGATTGCGACCAATATCAGGGCCGACAGCACGCCCAGACCGGCCCCCAGGAGAACTCCCCTTCCTTTCATGGGAGACACCTGGACGCTTTGATACTTAATACTAACATCTAGAACGGCTTCCTCCTCCAGAGTCTGAGGAGTTCATACCAGAAAACGGCCGCTGCGCCAACGGTCCCGATGAGAGCGTAGACGTCCAGACCGCTCAGGTTGTAGGCGAAGTACGCGAGGGCGACCGTGGTGAAGAAGGCGGCATAGAATCCGACCCTGGGAACGCTGAACCTCCCAACGTTCACGAACGCTTGCATTATCCCTGGGTCGACCTTCTTGGCGATGACGTAGTTGTCCGCTGCGTCCTGCTCGACCACCTTCAGCCTCATCAGCTTCTCCAGATGATGGAAGGCCACGCTGGGGCTCGATAGCCCGAGCTCCCGTTGGACCTCCCTCACACCCACCGGTTTGCCCTGCTTCAACATGTAGAGGTAGACCTTCATGGTCTTACCCCTCAGCTCGTACTCTATCTTCTCCATGTCAGCCAAGGCCAGAGCGCTCCTTGCTGGCTGGGGGGCTGACGGTCCTTTTAAGAGCATGAAAACGACGGCAACCCAGTTTGCAGAGGCTGGTCGCGTATCTTGACTGACTCGAGAAGGAGGGTGTCCGTAGCGTTCCCAGACACGGTCCTGGAGGAGCACAGCGACTCTCTCAGGGACAAGACCGCAAAGCTCGGGCTGATCGCTCGAACTTGCTCCGTGTTCGGAGTGGACACGATACAGGTCTTCCGAGACCAGAGGGGGCGAGGGGAGTCCGCGCTCATAAGGAGGATTCTGGAATACCTAGAGACGCCACAATATCTCCGGAGGCGCGTCTTCCCCATGGACGATTCCCTCAAGTTTGCTGGCCTGCTCCCCCCACTCAGGATTCCCTCCCACAAGCCCAAGGTCAAGCTCGAGAAGCTGCGCATCGGGGAATTCCGCGAGGGCGTCGTTCTTACCGACGGCCTCTCCGTGGACGTCGGCCTGGATGAACCCCTGGGGTTGAGATTCAAGGTTGCTCCGAACAAGCGAGTCACGACGAGGGTAACATCGGTCCGGCCGCTCGAGGGGGTCCTTGCGGAGCGATACCAGACCGGCGAATATTGGGGATACACCGTCGAGGTCAAGGGCATCGAAGATATGCTGTCAGACTCCCGCTTCAATCTCAAGATAGCCACCTCCAGGTACGGGACCCCTCTTGGCACGACCATAGGTCCGATTCATGACGCCATCGGTCGGTCAAAGGGCGTGATGATCGATCTTCGGGTCCCCTAGCAGGGGCCTTCTCGACCTGATAAAGAATCTCAAGCAGAGGGTGCCTTTCATCGTCAACCTCTACCCGGACCAGCACACCCAAACGGTGAGAACCGAGGAAGCGATGAGTTCCGGCTTGTACTTGCTGGAAATAATCGGCGTTTTGAAAAACGAAAGTTTAAAGCCCATCTGAAAATCGGGGTAAACTCCAAGCAGGAAAGCGACTCGGGTTGGGACACAGAAAACACTCTGCACCTAGAAGAGGTAGCCTTGCATACAGACCCAGAGCACGCGCCGGACGAATGGTTCCAAAGGTCCAGAAATGGCCCGAGGTCGCCAGTGCGACCCCGACTTTGCTGGGCTTCCCCACCGTCAAGGTGGCCACGATGCACGTCATCACCGTGGACGACAGGGACAAGACCCCGAACTTTGGAAAGCCTCTGTTTAATCCTACCAGCATCCTGGCAGTTCCCGACGCCTCTGTGATCGGTCTCAGGCTCTACGGTCGCGAGAATGGTGCGGGCAAGGCTCTCGGCGAGGTTTACGCAAAGACCCTCCCCAAGGGGGTCAAGAAGAAGACGTCCATCGAGCCTGAGGCGTTTGCAGCAGCTTGGAAGGACAAGCTCGGAGGTGTCAGCAGAGTGGCGGCGGTGGTATCGATTCTTCCTCGGGACAGCGGTCTTAGTCAGAAGGAGCCCCTGGTCTTCGAGGTTGGGGTCGGAGGCGGGGACAAGGCGTCACAATTAGACTACATCACCAAGTTGGTCGGCAAACCGATCAAGTTCTCCGAGATATTCAAGGCAGGTTCATACGTTGACGTTATCGGCATAACCAAGGGCAAGGGCTTCGAGGGCTCTATCACGAGGTTCGGTGTCAAGCGGAAGCAGCACAAGTCGAGAAAGAGCGTCAGGGAGGTCGGAGTCATTGGTCCTTGGCACCCAGCCGCGGTGATGTACACGGTCGCCAGAGCGGGACAACGCGGGTTCCACCAGAGGACCGAGACCGGCAAGAGAATCCTCTCAATCTCGAACCCCAAGGAGGTTCCTCTGACTCCTCCGGGAGGCTTCATGCACTTTGGCGAGGTGAAGACCGACTATGCGCTCCTCCGGGGCACGGTGCCGGGGAGTAACCGGCGCGTGGTGATGGTTAGGCAGCCAGCTCGACCGATTCTCAAGAAATCGACGCCGGTGCAGGTCATCGAGCTTAGCACAAGGGTAGGCCGATAGCCATGGTCGCAGTAATCGATCTCAACGGCGAAAGTTCAAGTCAGGTCGACCTTCCCGAGGTCTTCTCGGGCCAGCTGAGGGCCGACCTGGTGAAGAGGGCATTTTGGATACTGAACTCCCACGGGATTCAGCCATACGGAAGGGACCCTATGGCAGGGGAGAAGACGAGTGCCGAGAGCGGTCACCCACCAACCGGCAGAGGCATCTCGAGGATTCCTCGTGTGAAGGGGGAGCGAAGCAGAAGGTCTGGACAGGCCGCTGGGGTCGCCAGCGTCGTAGGAGGAAGGCTCCCGCACCCGCCACGCTCCGAGAAATCGATCTATCAGAAGATAAACAGGAAGGAGAAGAAAGTCGCCCTCGACGCAGCCATAGCGTTCACCGGGAACGCCGAAGCGGTCGCCGAGAGGGGACACAGGGTCGGAGCACTGAAGTTTCCGCTGGTCGTGACCGACGACGTGGAGTCCGTATCGAAGACCGCAGAGCTCGACTCTTTCCTCCAGAAGCTCGGGCTTTCAGACGAACTGAAGCGACTCTACGGAGGCGTGAAGCGGCAGTCGGGAAAGGCCAGGATGCGCGGCCGCGCCTACAAGGAGCGCGTAGGGCCGCTGATTGTGGTAAGCAATGACAGAGGTATCGGGAGGGCCGCGGATGCGATTCCTGGCGTAAAGGTCGTCCCTGTGGACAGTGTCAGCGTCACTGCATCTTGCACCTGCTGGTGTGGCGGGCCGGCTCACGCTGTGGACGGCATCTTCACTCGACATGCTCACATCCAGAGGCGGCAGCAAGGAGGCCGGTGAGTGACAGCTTGAGGCTCGAGGACGCTCAGAAGGTAGTGGTCAGGCCATACATCACGGAACGGACGTTCGAGCAGATAGAGCGCGAGAACAAGTTATGCTTCATAGTCGCCGACAGCGCATCCAAGACCCAGATAGCCAAGGCGGTGGAGGCGCTGTACGAGGTGACCGTCGTAGGCGTCAACACCACCCGGACGCTCCTCGGGAAGAAGGCCTTCGTGCGCCTGGACGAAGAAAACTCCGCGGCGGAACTGGCGACGAAACTAGGACTGGTGTAGAGATAACATGGGCAAGCGAATTATGCAGCGCAGGCGCGGAAAAGGCGGAATCCAGTTCCGCGTCTCTTCGAAGGGGAAGATCGCACCCGTGCGTTACCCAAACATCTCCTCAGACGGCGCTCACAAGCTCCTGGTCCGGGCCATCCTCGACGAGAGGGGCCGCAGCGCTCCTGTTGCTCAGCTCGAGTACAGCCCCGGTAGCTTCGCCTACGTCCCAGCGGTCAACGGCCTCGCAGTCGGGAGCAGCATTTCTCTCGGGTCGTCAGCGACGGCTTCCCTCGGCAATATACTGCCGCTCCTGAGCATTCCCGAAGGCACCAGGATTTCAAACATCGAGCTCAGAGTCGGTGATGGTGGCAAACTCGTTCGCGCCTCAGGCGGCGCGGCAACGCTCTTCTCCAAGGGCAACGGCAAGGCGATAGTCAGGTTACCATCCGGCAAGAGCATCCTGGTCGACGAGAGGTGCAAGGCTACGATCGGCGAGGTAGCAGGCGGAGGGAGGCTCGAGAAGCCCTTCATGCGGGCAGGCCCCAGGCACCACGCGATGCAGGCCTCCGGAAAGCCGTACCCAAGGATGAGAGGCATCGCCATGGCTGTCGTGTACCACCCGTTCGGCGGAGGCAGGCACCAGCACCCCGGCAAGTCAACGAGCACATCCCGTAACGCTCCACCCGGCAGGAAGGTCGGTCTCATCGCTCCTAGGAAGACCGGAAGGAAGAGACTGGCCAGAGCCAGCACGGAGGTGCGAAAGTAGACCATGCCGAAGGAATTCAGGTACAGAGGCTACACTCTGGACCAGCTGAACTCGATGTCCACTGAGGCCATACTGCAGCTCCTGCCTTCAAGGGCTAGGCGCTCGCTCAACAGGGGCATCTCCGAGGACAAGAGGAAGCTCCTTGAGGACATACGAGCCCAGAAGGATGGAAAGCTAGAGAATGCTATCAAGACCCACGCCCGAGACATGATAATCCTCCCCGTCATGGTGGGGGCGAAGGTCAGCGTCTACTCGGGCAAGGAGTTCGTCGCGCTAGAGGTCAAGCCCGACATGATAGGACACTATCTGGGCGAATACGTGATCACGAACAAGAAGGTGGTCCACGGGACCCCGGGCATCGGCGCGAGCCGTTCGAGCCTCTACGTGCCGCTGAAGTGACCATTGGCTTCGCTCGAGGGATTCGACCTGAACACTATATCGGTATCAATATAGTTATATAACCAAGCGTTTGGAAGTTTTCTCGGTTTCGTTTGTCGAGCAACCCTACCAGCCTCCTTTCTGGTTTGTCAGCGACGAACATCGTAACTTTCATCACTTACGGTTTCTTTTTCGTCTTTATGCTGTACGGTCAGAGGATACAGTTCTTCGTCGCTGAGACCAGCGTGAACCGTTCCCTCAAGCGGCTCAGCCAGATGAAGGACGGCGCCGTCAAGGAGACGACCGATTACTTCACCTCGATCGGGAAGGTTGGCTCGGGCATCGCGGAGCGTCTTCCGCAGTTCCTAGAATATGTGACCATCATGCCTGTCTCGATGGACCCCAGCGGACTCGTGAGCAAGCTGGAGCACGTCACCAAGACCGGAGAGGAACGCGTGCGGGCTGAGGTGCAGCTGCTGCTCGGTACGGACGACCCGGTCAAGATATCGGTCGCATCCAGCCTCGTCGAGATATCGAGCGCGCTCAATATAATCCACAAGGTCGTGAGGCACTACTATCTCTCGAGCAAGAAGACCAACTCCTACATCTCCATCTTCCAGCTCCAAATGGTCTTGCCCCAGATAATGGAGCAGGCTGACGCACTCGCAAAAGCGACGAGCGCATTCGAACACGTCCAGCCCATCGGGGACGGCGTGGGACCTTTGCTGGCCTCAAGGATGATCAATGGTGCGCCCACACAGAAGATTGCGAAGGACACTGTGATGGCCAAGACCGAGTACAAGGGACGCTCAGTTTACGTGCTAAAGGCGGAGGGGCCGATGGCCTATGTCGGCGAGCCCCACTCAGGGATACAGAGGCTTGTGGAGGACATGGGCGTCTCTCTGAACGCCATCGTGATGGTAGATGCCGCCCAGCGGTTCGAGGGAGAGCGCTCGGGCGAGATCGCCCAAGGCGTCGGAGCGGCCATAGGCGGCATAGGCGTCGAGAAATTCGACATAGAAGCGATCTCGACCAAGCACAACATACCAATCTACGCCGTACTCATTAAGGAGGGAGACGTCGAGACCCTGACAGTGATGAAGAAGGAGCTGGCCGAGGCCGTGGACAAGGCCATCACGCTCGTTCAGAAGGTAATCGAAGAGAGGACGAAGGAAGGAGACACTGTCCTCGTTGCCGGCATCGGCAACACCCTAGGAATAGGCCAGTAGAACGGGGGGGCCTGCGCGAAAGTGACCGAACTCTCAGTAGAAGCTGTTCATCTCAACAAGAACTACGGGACCTTCCATGCGGTCTCTGACCTGAACCTCAAGATCGAGGGCTCAAAGTGCGTCGGCTTCCTCGGCCCCAACGGCGCGGGCAAGACGACCACCCTGAAGATGTTCACCGACCTGATTAAGCCATCCTCGGGGCAAGCTTTGATCAATGGGGTGAACGTCCACACACGGAAGAAGGCGGCTTTGGCAGCCGTCGGAACACTCATCGAGACGCCGGAGATCTATCCATCGCTGACCCCGAGGGAGGGCCTCAGAATGATTGCGGACATCCGGGGGGTCCCTAGAGCGGACCGCGAGAAGCGGATAGCCGACGCCGTCGAAGAGGTACGAATGACCGAGTGGATCGATAAACGCACAGGCAAGTTCTCAAAGGGCATGAAGCAGAGAATATGCATTGCGTCGGCTCTCCTAAGCAACCCGACCATACTCTTGCTCGACGAGCCGAGCACGGGCCTGGACCCGCGAGGCATGAGCGAAGTGCGGGATATAGTGAAGTCACTCAAGAAACAAGACCGTCTTGTGTTCATGAGTTCGCACATCCTCAGCGAGGTCTCTGAGGTGTGCGACGAGGTCGCGATGATAGACCATGGCAAGCTTCTCGTCTACGACACGATCTCCAACGTCACAGCCAAGTTCTCAGGTGGCGTTAATATCGTCGAAGTGGGCCTACTGAAGTCGGTCGACCCTTCCGTAATCGCTCGCATATCAAACCTCTCAGGGGTAACCGGGGCGGAGAGCATGGACGACAGAAACCTCAGAATCAAGTTCCAGGGCAGCCAGGATACGCAGGCCCGTATACTCACAGACCTTCTAGGATTGGACGTCCCCGTCCTCAGCTACAGACCAGCCGCTTCGGCTCTCGAAGACGTCTATCTCAATCTGATCAAGGAGACCGTGTGATAACAATGAGCAACGACCAACCCCACGCCGCAAACACCGTGCCCAGTAGCCTCGCACAGGTGGGCGTGACAATGAAGTACACGCTCCTGGACTACCTGAGGTCCAGAAGGTTCGTAATCATGCTGGCAATCATATTGATCATCAGTGCTCTCCTGACGGTCCTCGTGGCCTACTATAGGCCGGCGAGCATTGTGGGCTCGGGCGCCACGACCATCGATTTCTATTCCACGTGGTGGGGCACGTTCGCTTCGTTCTTGACCGTGATATCCGGCATTTTCTTCGGTGGGGACGGAATCGCCGCCGAGTTTCAGAACAAGACTGGATATTTCACCGTCCCCAATCCCATCAGGAGGTCGTCGATCTATATCGGCAAGTTCCTGGCTTCTTTTACCGCCGCTACGTTCGTCATTCTGGTGTATCTCGCAATCGCCGTTGCAAATGGGCTCTACTACTTCGGCGCTAACATCCCATATCAGTTCGGCGAATCTTTCCTGTTCGCCTGGTTCTATCTGCTTGCGGTGCTCGGTTTCACGTTCATGTTCAGCTCCCTCTTCAAGACGAGTTCCTATGCCATACTCGTCTCGTTCCTCCTGCTTATCATCGGATTTAGTCTAATCTCGGCGCTCATCGAGGGTCTCACGAACACGGAGCCCTGGTACCTCCTCAGCTACGGGGCGAGCATAATCTCGAACGTCTTCACGTCGCCATATCCCACCACCGCCACGGTACGTGGATTCACCACGTACGTGGCATCAATCCCTGAGGGGTTGGCCATAATGGCTGCTTACTTCATCGTGTCGTCAGTACTAGGTCTGATACTGTTCGAAAGAAAAGAGTTCAACTAATCCGTGCGCCCGTCTCTAACCTCTTAATACCCTGTCCTCGCACCTTGCGACGATGAAGAGGAACTTCTCAGAGGCAGGCATGGGAACGAAGTCTCTCTGGGCGGGAGAGGATGATTCGCTGGCGAAAGGGGCGACACAGGTCCCTATCGTGCAGAGCATCGCATTCACATACGACGACGTCGATGACTGGTTGGACGTCGCGCTAGGCAAGAAGGAGGGGCACATCTACAGCAGGACGACTAATCCCACCTTTGCCGCCTTCGAAGAGAAGGTCAGAATCCTGGAGGGAGCCGAGGCTGCAACGTCCTTCGCCTCAGGGATGGGCGCGATAAGCAACACCATCTTCGGACTCGTGCTGCCAGGTGAGCGGATAGTCACCATCAAGGACACCTATGGGGGGACGAACCAGCTCTTCAGGGAGTTCCTGCCTAAACTGAAGATGGACGTCGCCCTGTGCGATACGGCCGACGGGGACCAAATCGAGAAAGAAATCCGGATGGGATGCAAGATGGTCTATCTCGAGACGCCCACCAACCCCACGCTCAAGGTGGTCGACATCAAGCGTGCGGCAGAGGCGGCGCACAAGGTAGGAGCCATCGTGGTGACTGACAACACGTTCGCGACCCCCGTGAACCAAGAAACCTATCGAGCTCGGGTCGGACCTGGTCGTCCACAGCGCCTCGAAGTTCTTGGGCGGCCACGGGGACGTCCTGGGCGGCATCGTCTGCGGCCAAAAGGACCTCACCAAGAAGATATTCCATTACAGGGAAATCACAGGTGCAGCCCTGGACCCCTTCGCCGCCTACCTTCTCATCCGTGGCATGAAGACGCTCCAGCTGAGGGTCGAGCGACAGAATGCGAGCGCCATGAGGATAGCTCGACACCTGGAAGACAAGTCGGAAGTGACAACCGTCAACTATCCAGGCCTTGAATCCCATCCTCAGCACGAGATAGCGAAGAGACAGATGCCGGGAGGCTACGGAGGGGTCATGAGTTTCGCGCTGAAGGGGGACTTCCAGAACGTGAAGCGTTTCCTCAACCGCCTAAAGTTCGCCCACAGAGCCGCGAACTTGGGCTCCGTCGAGACCACGGTGGGCTCCCCGGCTACTACAAGTCACGTGGAGGTCAGTCCCAAGGACAGGGCGGCCATGGGGATACCGGAAGCCCTCGTGCGCTACTCGACGGGAATCGAGGACGTGGACGACCTAATCGCGGACCTGGACCAGGCTCTTGCTCCCTGACCAAACCTGGCCCCGGGCACCATGAGCTGGAATCTTCGACCCGATTATCATCGTCACAGCCACCTTTATCTGGGAAGGGCATCGCCCCGAATCAACATGTCTGAGGAGACCTTTTTGGGCTATGAGAGGCCCGATGGCCAGGTCGGCGTGAGGAACCATGTGGCGATCATCTATACGGTGGACTGCGCCCGCTTCGTCGCGGAGCAGGCGGCGAGCAAAGTGCGCGGGGGAATAGCCCTGGGCTGGTTCAGCTGCTATAGCATGCTGAAGAACGAGGATACGGATATGCTTGTGGGCCTAGGTCGCAACCCGAACGTCGCCGCTGCCGTGGTGGTGGGGCTGGGGTGCGAGACCGGCTCTCCCTCGAAGGTCGCTGATGGTATCAGGAGGAGCGGCAAGGAGGCCGAGGTCATGACGATACAGGGGACCGGGGGGACACGCTCCACCATCGACAAGTGCGTCGAGGCCGCGAAGCGGATGCAGAAGGGGATTCCGCTCGAACGCACGCAGCACCCGACCTCGAAGCTGACCATAGGGCTCAAGTGCGGTGGCTCAGACGCCACGTCGGCCCTTTCCGCCAATCCGCTCGTGGGCATGGTGGCGGACAGGTTGATCGATGCCGGAGGCAGCATTCTCACCAGCGAACTAACCGAGTTGGCCGGGTGCGAGCACCTCATCGTAGAGAGGTCTGTGACCCCCGAGTTAGGAAGGAGGGTCTCGAAACTGATTGAGGACTCGGTGTCGGAGTTCGAGACGCGCTTCGGATCCGGGCACACGATGATGTCCCCCGGGAACGTGAACGGAGGATTGACCACGATCGAGGAGAAGTCCCTCGGAGCGCTGACCAAGACAGGTCATCGCAAGCTGCAGGGTCTCCTCCAGCCGGGTGAGTATCCGAAGTGGCACGGTTGGTACATAGTCGACGGCCTCGTTGCCAAGAACCTGCGGCACTATGGGTTCGAAGCTGACGGGGAGCCCACTGACTTCGCTGCCAGTGGCGCCCAGCTCACGATCTTCACGACGGGTCGGGGCTCAGCGAACGGGAACATCGTTGCGCCCCTCCTGAAGGTCTGCGCGAACCCTCAGACCTACAGGAACATGAAGGAGGACATGGACTTCAACGCTGGTGCGATACTTGAGGGAGAGGATACCTTCGAGAGGTCAGCGAAGAAGCTCTTCTCGAGCCTGGTACGCACCGCCTCGGGCGCTCGTACAAAATCGGAGCGATTGGGTCACCAAGAGGGAGGGCAGATAATCGGCGGAGTGCCGCTCTCCCGCCCCGCACTCGAATTCTGTCCCTGAGCTGAGCGAAGTTGAAACCGGAAGGGCCCAGCGCCGTCATCATAAGCGAAAAGGACAACGTAGCGACCGCTCTCCGGACGCTTCAAGCGGGGGAGAAGGTGAGGCTCGCGGTGGGAGAATCAGAGCTCGTGGTGAAACTCACTGAAGGTATAATCCCTGGACACAAGTTCGCAATCGCCAAGATAACGCGAGGCGAACACGTAATCAAGTTCGGCGAAGTTATAGGAGCCGCGACTGCTGACATCAAGGTCGGGGCGCACGTCCACACCCACAACGTGGCCAGCCTCCACGGCAGAGCGGACCAAGAACATCCCCGGGCTTCCAAAAGAGCCTAGATCGATGCCATCGTGTATTACTTGCAATTCATATATAGTTCCGAGCATCGACAATCGCCACTTTGCAACTGACGATGGCTAGGCTGCAGGATTCCAGTAAGCACCTTGAAGATCCGGCGAAGTTGAATGAAATACTCTCGGAGCGCGGCTACGTCTTCCTCAGAGCCGCTCTGGGCCGGAGGAAGATTCTGGCCGTCAGCAACGATATCATCGACGTCCTAAAGGCGTACGGGTTTGTGCCTCCTGGGGCGTCAGAGGCGCTCTGGTCGGGAAAGGTCCCCTCGGGCAACGAACTTTCTCTGGGGTATGGCGGAGCGGTCAAGAAGATCAACAGCCTGCCCTCCATAAGAGAGCTTATCCTGAGGGGAGGCCAGGTCAGTCTCCTGAAGAAGCTCCTGGGTGGCGAGATCTACTCGTGGGTCGAGAACAGGGACAGAGGAATCAGGATAATGCTTCCGGGCCGGCTCTCCTACTCCAACGTGGGGGGCGTGAAAGGCACGACCGTGACCCCGGCTCATCAAGACAATTACTTCTTCCGAACGCCAAACTACGTCACCACGTGGATTCCACTGATGGACATCGATGAGGCTGTGGGCGGTTTGGCGATTGCCGAGGGCTCTCAAAGGAACGGCTACTACCAGCACTGGTACAGGGGCGCCGAGTACCTTGGAGTGCCCGAGAACAAAGAGGAGGCTAGAAGCTGGTCCACTTCAGAAGGCAGACCGGCTACGGGCGAAGTGAAGGCGGAGAGGTTCTCTTGGACCTGGCTGAACACCGACTACCAGGCGGGGGACCTCCTGATGTTCCACCCGATGATGCTGCACCGGGGACTGGAAAACACCTCGACCAAGATTAGACTCTCGGCTGACATCCGCTATCAAAGACGGGGAACCCCGACGATCTGGAGAGCTCGACACACGTTCACCTACAGCAAGAAATTTGAGACTTCCATAAGGGAAACCGTGAACGGCTTGGGATTGGAGCCGAACATAGCGCTCAAGGTGATCGACCAGCTATACGTCGAGGGCCCGAACGCCAGCGACCTGAAGGCTCGGGCAAAGGGCGCTGCAAGGGCCATCAGCAAGAACGACTAGCCTCGGCGGAGAAGACGAACCCTTCGGCTAAATCGCCGCTGCCATCTCTTCGGTGAACATCCTGACGTAGGACGGGTCGTTCGGCATGAGGAGGTTGATCTGCGAGACCCCGGATGCGAACCAGGGTTCGGCCGAAGCTAGCATGTCCTCGGACGTGCCGAGCCAGACTGCCCTACTCGAAACGTAGTCCTCGGGGTCCTTTCCTATGTAGGCTGCCCATCCTGACGCGGTCCTCTTCGCATCGGCGACGCTCCCGGCCATGAATGGCGTGACGTTCACGGTTATCCTGACTGATTTCATGTCCCTGCCAACCTCCTGGCAGTACTTTTCCATGGCCGAGAGCCTCTCCTGAAACACCTCGAACGTGGCGGCGCCGGTGTCTACATCCCATCCGTCCGCCTCGTCAACGGCGAGTCTCATGACGCTCTCCGAAGAACCGCCCACGACGATGGGCGGTCGCGGCTTTTGGACGGGCTTGGGGCTAAGGATCCCCCTCTCCAAGCGATAGTATTCTCCCTTGAAGGTGACCTCCTCTTCGGTCCAGAGCCTCTTGATTAGCTGGACGCTCTCTCGCAGCTTGCCAAGCCTCTTCCGGTATGGCTCCCACGGAATCCCATAAGCCAAGCACTCAGTCCTGAACCACCCAGCCCCCAACGCGACGGTGACTCTCCCGTTCGATATCGTGTCAAGGGTCGAGGCCATCTTCGCGAGCACGGCGGGATTCCTGAACAGGTTGCAAAGAACAACGTTGGTCAACCTGGCCCTCTCGGTGACCGTCGAAATGGCCGAAAGCGTAGTCCATCCCTCAAGCACCCCATCCGCGAAGCGGTCTGGCTTCTCTCTACCTCCGGGCGCCGACCCCTGAGGATTCAGCAGGTGGTCGTGAACCCCTACGGACGCGTATCCGTGCCGGTCGGCAATTTGCGCAATCTCCTGGATTCCTCGGAAATCTGGTTTGTGCTGCCCGGCATACGAGCGTCCAGAAACGGGTAGGTTGATACCGAATCTTGCCAGGGACATATCCGATAGGTCAGCCTTTCAGTCTTGAAATACGTGTCTAGCTTCCAGCACTCCCAGAGGAGTAGGCAGGGAAGTCACCTGCAGGGAGACGTGGAAGAGCCTATCCCGGCCTCTTTCGGTCAGGCCTACGCGTTGAGGGCGATTACGGGGATTTTCCTTGTGGTCTTGCGCTCGTAGTCCGCGAACGACGGGTAACGGGTGGACTGGATCTTATACAGCCTGTCCCGGTCATCGCCGATCACCTCTTCGGCGACTAGGTCAATCGTCTTATCGCCAATCTCGGCCTTGACATTTGGGTTGGCCTTGAGGTTATGGTACCAGTCGGGGTTGGTAGGTGCGCCGCCCTTTGAGGCAAAGACCAGATAGCGCTTCCCGTCTAGGAGGTACATCACAGGAACGACATGGGTCTTGCCGCTACGCGCACCCTTCGTTTGGAGAATCAAGAGCGGGGCTCCTTCGAAATGGCCCCCGACCTTTCCATGGTTCTTTCGGAACTCGGTGATTATTCCTGAGTTCCAATTGTTCGTGCTCATGGCAACGGGCCGAAGCGGTCGCATAAAAGGCTGGCTCCTAAATTGACCTAGAACGAAGTCCCGACTCTTTATATATGGAAATTTTCTCAGGGTTCTCATGATGTTTCGCCGGAAGAACGGTATTGCCCCAGCAGTCATTGCTGCAATAGTTGTCGTCATCGTAGTTATCGGAGGCGTGGGCGCGTATTATGCTTTGAATTCGGGCTCGTCCTCGTCGACGCCAAGCACGTCGGTGACCACTACTCCTGTCAACACTGCAAGCACCACGAGTCAGACGACGCCGGCGACTTCATCGTCCACAAACGCACCCACATCCTCCAGCACTTCGGCATCATCTTCGAGTGCGACTACGACCGTTAGCTCCACGACAACGACGCTGCCCCCGGCGACAAGCACCAGCACGTCGACCTCTACATCCTCTCCTACGACGACTTCCTCGACCTCGACATCCACCTCGACCTCCAGTTCCAGTTCCACCTCTAGCGGCTCGACTTACACCAACACTTGTGTGATAACGACCTCCGGCCAGCTCAACAGCGTGGTCCCGCTGCTCGACGCCTTCTCGGCGATGACGGTCACTTACAATGGAACGAGCAATGGACAGAGCTTCAGCGAACAGGGCTCCTACGCGGTGGTGTACAGCAGCGCTACCACCATAAAGGTCACGATCACCACCACCTTCCAGACGTCCTCGTCGAGCTCGGGGTCCGAGACTCTGACGGCGTGGATTCTGAAGAACGACACGGTGGTTGCCATTGACGAGGCCGGCTACAACCTGACGGGAAGCGAGGGCCAGACCGTCATGACCGGTCTGTTCGCAGGCTTCGTCTTCGAGGTAGACGCGGGCCAGTCGCTGGGGTCATACACCTCGAGCAGCTTCGCAACCAAGACCGGCACGTCGCAGGTGACCCTGGGCGGCCACACTTTCACAGTGACGGACTACGCCCTGAGTGGGTCGACGCAAACGATCAGCATATGCGGGAGCTCGGACACCTACACGAAGTTCGATCTTTCCGTGGGGACGCCTTCGGGAACGAACTATCCCCTGATTACATCATTCAGCGAAGCAGGGACTTTCAATGACAACGGGCAGGCCACGACTGAGAGCGCATCAGTCCAGATCACTGCCTTGACGATAGCGTAGGAAATCTACTCTCACGTAGCCAGGCAGGGTGCGAATGCGTAATGCGCAGGACGCTCCCCAGCTAACCGGTTCGATAGCGCACCTATCGCCTTCTCGAATCTGGAGCCAACGGTGCAGTCGCAGGGACCAGTCCCAACGCCGCATCTCCTGGGTCGATCCCCGCGCTGTAGAGCGACTCCATTATTGCATGGACCAATTCCATCGCGGATGCAGGGCTCAGCTCCACGGCCGCCCGTGCTCCCGGCCCTTCCTTCTCGTTGAGGAAATCGATGTTCAAGCCCACGGGCATCGAGGAATGATAGGAGCAGTCGTACGTGACGCTGACCTCGTCGAGCTTGAACCATCCGTCGGCGGCCTTCCCTGCCCCCTCAATCTTCGCCTTTTGCACCAAGCCCGTGCACATGCCACTGACCTCTATGAAGTCCCCGCCGTCCAAAGGTTCTTCTGCAGGAAGGCGAATATCTTCTGCCAGCCGTCGACGGCCTGTTCCTGCCTGTACATCGGCTTGTCGTAATAGAAGAAGCCGTGACCCGCCTTCGGATACATGTGAAACTCGTAGCTCTTCCCGAGGCTCTTGAGCACCTCCTCGTGCTGAGCGACCTGGGCAGGTGTGGGGAACTGGTCCTCCTCACCGAATAACCCCAGGATCGGGCAGGACAGGTCCTTGGTGTAGTCGATGGGCGCGACCGGAGTCTTCGGCGTCAACTCCTGTGGAGTCATGATGACGCGCCCTCCCCAACAGTCGACCACCGCGCTGAAACCCTTGCTCCTACAGGCGGCGAGGAAAGCGTGGCGGCCTCCCGAACAGGTCCCGAATACCCCGACCTTTCCGTTGGAGATGGGCAGCACGCTCAGGTAGTCTCTGGCTCCGACTGCGTCGCCGACCGCCTGGTCGTCCTCCAACCCTCCGGCAGCACGAACCTTGGCCGCCACATCTTCGGGGGACCCGTGGCCATAGCGGTAGTAGATGTTGGGGCTGACGGCCAAGTAGCCATGGTAAGCGAATCTGCGCGCGGCCTCTTTGTACCACTCATCCCACCCGGGAGCATGATGGATCAGGACGACCCCGGGGTAGGGTCCAGGACCGAGCGGTCGGGCGAAATACCCGTTGATGACGTCGTCGCTGTATCCTATCATCATCACCGTCTCCGCGAACATCCCTTCGTACATGTCGGTCCGATATGGCAGGTTGTGGGACAAGGCGACGCAGGTTTCGGGGTGTGAGATTAAAGATTTGCCAAGGTCGGAAGTCAGTCGACCCAAGTCTTGGAACGAATCATATCCTCAATGCAATCCAGTGGACGTTACATGTAAAGCGTGGATATTGATGTAAAATGCGACTTGCAGCACCCTAGAATGCCGTCCAGCCGGCATCAGCCACGACACATGAGCCGTTCAAAAAGCTGGAATCGTCAGAAACAAGAAAGAGTGCGAGCCTTGCAACCTCCGCTGGGTCAGCGGCCCTGGGCATGGTGGCCGTCGTCTTGTTCAGATTCTCCATCCCGAGTGCATTTGGTGTCGCACTTCCTATGCCGATTGCAGTCTGTACCGCACCCAGGACCATCGCGTTGCACCTGATTCCCTTCGCACCATAGGCTGTCGCTGTGCTCTTCGTCAGACCAATCAGCCCATGCTTCGAGACTGTGTAGGCAACTCCAGCCCTCGCACCGAAGAGTCCCGCGATTGATGCAGTGTTCAGGATCACACCGCCACCGCGTTCAAGCATGAAGGGAATGACCTTTCTGCTCGCTCTGAAGGGGGCAATCAGGTTGATTGCCAGGACCCGTTCCCAAACATCGTCCGGAGTATCGGCAACCGGCCTTGCACCGTCCATGATGCCGGCGTTGTTACACAATATGTCGATCCTGCCAAACGCACTCAGAGCGCTATCTATCATTCTATCGACCTCGGTTCCGATTGAAAGGTCGACTACCAAACCTGATGCGTGCTTCCCGCCCGCCGTGATTTCGCCCACAACTTGGTCCACTCTCGCTTGGATTACGTCGACCACCATTACTCTGCATCCTTTGTCGGCCAGAAGTTGCGCGATAGCTCTGCCGATTCCAGACCCAGCCCCTGTTACGACCGCGAATTTTCCCTGAAGAATTGCCGCGCTAGCCTTCTCTTGCGAATCCGACATAGCCACCATCTAAGAGAGTTCGAGAACTTCTTGATACTTAAACTGAGGATGTGATTCTCAAATCTGATTATGAGGTGCGGTCGCCGGTTTTTACGCCTAATTAGGTTCAAATCCGCCTTCAACCATTCGGCAAAAACTGGATAAACTAAAGCTGATTTCATCATATGTAGGTTCCTGGTGTAGTAGTCGTAGCAATCGCAGTCTGTTGGCAATCCACCCCAGGAGCGTGACATGTCCCTTAGTGCACTCGCAATGAAGAATCTATCAAAGACTCAGTCCCTCATTGTTTCCATGCCAAATCCGTTAGTCCTCATGTGCGTACAAGTATTTGGGCGCTAGTTAGCAAAGACGCGCCGAGGCAGGCTTTTGCGTGCAATAGCATGCAGGTGCCCGAAATTGCTGAAGCAGTCTTTTATCGTCTTCGAGACAACTCATCCCCAGGGAACATAATTGTTTGCGAACGTCGTAAGAAGGATGCAGAGGGCGACGGTAGACCGCCATGCTCTGAGGAGCAAGGCGCTGCTGACTTCTGGTCTGCTTCTCCTCATGACTCTCGCTATCTCCGCCGTGGCAGGGGTCCCGGCTGTCTCCGCCCAAACGCAGTACATCGTTGCAACTCCCGATTACATCAACTTGGGAATGAACACCACCATCGCCGCGACAGCTCCAGCAGCTGGCTCTTACACGGTGATAGTTCAGGCACCCAGCGGAACTCAGTACACGCTCGGATTCACTTTTACCGCAGCCGGGCAGGTGCAGAACGCGATCTTCGGGAACGCTTCCGTTGGCTTCAAAGCCGTAGCGAATCAGGTGGGGACATATGGCATCTTCCTTGAACAGGGAAGCACGGTCGTATCTTCTACCACACTGCTCGTGACAGGCCAAGTCAACGTAAGCTTTGACATGCTCATGGCCGGAGCGTGCGTCTTCGTCCCAGGCGGCTCCAGAGGGCAGGAGATGCTCGCACAGTTCCATATCACGTACGCCTCGAATGGTGCGACCGTTGAGAACGCTGCGACGTGGGTCAACAAGACCTTTACCACTCACGGCGCATTGGTGACATACACACTGCCAGACGGCACCGTCGCTACTGCCTCTTTGCATGCGCCCAGCGCCACGACGTGGCATCAGGCGTGGTATCAGGGACACGTGTGGCCCACATGGAACTCCTCATGGGTGGGGAACTACTATCCGACCGTAAAGGCCAGCGATCAGTATGGTAATGCGGCAACGTACACGTATTCCGGGTACCCCTACCCCATCGCCGCAGCTACCTTAACCACTGCAATCTCCCTCTCCGATGCAAAGACGGGACAGCTGGTTACGGGCCTCTACAATGACCAGAGTGTGATCGTCTCGGCTAACATCCAGTATACCAATCCTCTTGTAGGTGCCGACACAGTAAAGGGATTCGCCGGCCCTCTCGACGCGGCGACAAGAGGCGGCGTAGTCACAGCAGTGGTTGGTTGGGGCCCCTACAACACCACCTCGGGGACATTTGGAACAGCCAAGCTTCCAGGCGGCCTGATTGCGGAAGTGCCAATGACCTATTCGACCACTACGGATGTGTGGACGGGCCCGCTCAACATCGGAACGCTGCCCACTCTCGTGAACGCGACTGCATACGAAGTCATCATAACTTCGCATGACTCGGCGCAACCAGCGAACACTGGGTTCGCGACGTTCAATGTTCCGCCTGAGACGGCAGTTAGCACGGGGTCCAGGTACAGCGACCTCAACCACAACCGCAACGATAACTACGACGGCACAGGGCTCAACTAGTATCTCAACCACAACTGCAACCACAACTGCAACCTCAGTGAGCACGACCACCTCAACGTTACCGGTAACAACCAGCACAGCCACGATAACTTCGACGGCGCCTGGAGCAACCAGCACAGCAACCTCGGTCAGCGTAGTGACATCCACCAGGACGGCGGTCAGCACTCAGGTGCAGACAAATACTGTGGCGCCAGTGTGGTCGTACGTTGTCTTGGGTATTCTCCTGGTAGTAATTGGAATCCCACTAGGATACGCGATTAGTAGGTCTGTGACCAGAATGCAACGGACTCCGCCAGGGTAGACATGATGAACCATGAGAATCGCTACCCATGGCCTCCTCGCCGTCTGTGCTGCTGTGCTACTCTTCCTTTCACTGGCAGCCCCAGTCTGTGCGGCCGCGTCACCCTTCCTGAGTGTCTCGCCGACCATCGCGCCTGTGGGAGCCAAGTTGACAATCACCGGGACGGGCCTCAGTCCAAACGCCAACTTGGTCCTGGAATGGAGCACGGCTAATGCCACTTGGAATGTGGGGATCCCCGGCGCCTATTCGCCAACGGCCGTCCCCGAAGTCCGCGGCATCAACACCATCCCGTGGGAGGAAGTACTCGCCAACGTAGTCACCAACTCCACAGGATCTTTCTCCCAAGTGGTGCCTGCACCCATCGATAACAATGGGGCGCACGTGATTGCGGTCATCGCCGCGGGAGCCAAGACGCCCGCGGCCCAGGCATCGTTCACCCTCTTGCCATCCTTCCACTTCTCGCCATCCAGCGGACCCGTGGGGACACCGGTCACGGTGTATGCCACTGGTTTGGGAGCGCGTCTGTACGCCTCGGCGTACCACGTTCTCTTCGACAACAATGAAATCGGATACATGACGGGAATCTCGACGCACGGACAGGGGAGCTTCACCTTCTACGTAACGGGCGCGGTGGGAATTCACACGATCTCCGTCTACAACGGCTATCCAGGGCCTGCCTACCTCAACTCGAACCAGGCGCCGGCGTCGGTGTCCATTACCAGTTACGCCCCGCCATATATCCCGTTCCACGGCCAGTTCAACATCACGGCGTCTCCACCACTCAACGCCTCAAATTTCACCCCTCAGGCTACGGCCATCAGGCCCCAGGTAATACTCCCACAGGTTACTGCCAACTCGGGTGAAAGAATGACCGTTACTCCGAATGTTGCACCGGTGGGCGCCCTCGTGAATGTGACAGGACTCGGGTTCCCTCCGAACACTATCGCTCCACTCCGCTGGGCCACGCACATCGGTAGCCACGTCGTCGGCTTCACCTCGGTGACCGAGAGCCTAAGGAACGTCACGACGAACGCCGAGGGCTCGTTCTCATTCACCATGAAGGTGCCATACGACCTGGGAGGGTTGCACAACATCACCGCTCTGGGGGTGGCACCCAACGGTAACGCGACCCTCTACATCGAGAGGAGCGCCACAATCAGCGCGACCGAAGGGCCAGAGGGTTCCACCGTGAACGTAACCATGACCGGACTGGGCTGGACCTACCAAGACAACATAGCAGCTGTCGACTATGACAACTCGTTCATGGGCTACGTATGCGGCTTCAACACCAACGGAAACATTACCTTGCACCTTGTCGTTACCGGCGCGCCCGGATACCACACCATCGACCTGTATCCATCAAATTACCTCGGACCCACACTCCCCAACGACAGCAGCATCGCGATCTTCAGGGAGCCCATACTGACGCCCTATGACGGTCCATCACAGGTTCCAGAATTCCACTTCTCCTTCTTGATAACGGGCACCTCCGCGCAGACAGTCACCACGACCACCACGACTAGCACCACGACTAGCACTGCGACGATAACCACCACGGCACCGGGAGCAATCAGCACCACAACGTCGACCACGACAGCAACCACGACGTCAGTCAGCGCAGCGGTACAGACAGCTCCGACAGTGCCGGGGTGGGCGTACGACCTAATGGGACTCTTTCTGGTGGCCGGTTTAGCCGTGGGCTACGTGGTGAGGAGGGCACCTGGCTCCGCTGCAAAGCAGCCTCCCTCGTCGCCGGGGTCCTCGGCGGCCCAAGGAAGCTGACGAGCAATGGATTCGACCAGAAGGAAGCTCCTGGTAGGGGCGGGAGCAGCGGCTGCGGGAGCCGCCGTCCTAGGTCTTTCATCCAGTCTCCTCAGGCCTGTGAGTGCAGAGGAGATTCTTGGAAACTCTTCTTCAGATTCTTCGACCAGCCCTTCGGCAAGCACTCCACCATCGGCCAAGAAGTATGTATTCGTCATTGACCTGGATGTGTGCAACGGTTGCCAAAAGTGCACTGAAGGATGTCAGACCGAGATGCAGGTCCCACCGACATGGGGCGGGGAGGTCGGATATGCGGGGAGACAATCCTGGATCCAAGTCTTCGACCTTGGTAACGGCACTTTCATGCCGGTGCCGTGCCAGAATTGTCAGGACGCGCCCTGCGCGAAGGTCTGCCCCGTCGGCGCTACATTCTACAGTGAAGACTCCATCGTCATGATTGACCAGGACCGATGCATAGGCTGCAGGTACTGTATCGTCGCTTGCCCATACCAGAGGCGGTTCTTCAATTGGGCAGACCCACCGGTGTATCCGGATGATGCAAACGTAACCTACTCCACAACCACCAACATCCCTCACAGAAAAGGGGTAGCAGAGAAGTGCATCTGGTGCGCGCACAGGGTCCAACAGGGCGATATTCCGGCCTGCGTCGAGTCATGCACCACGGCGGGGATGGGGGCCCTCTGGTTCGGAGACGCCGCGGAGGACGTGGTGAGCAACGGGAAGGAAGTAATGCCGCTCAGCACACTGATCAACAAGAGGGGCGCCTATAGGCTGAAAGAGGAGCTGGGAACGCTTCCCCAGGCCATCTACCTTCCTCCTAAGGGTGAGACGGGATGAATGAAGCCCGCGACGACTATCATGATGGGGACGTTCTGGCCCCACTGAAGTCAATAGCCTCCGATCATCCCATCCGTTTCGGGCTCATCGTAGCTTCCCTACTTGCAATACTGGGGTGGGGGGTGTACGCATACTACCTCGAGTATACCCTCGGCCTGGGTCAAACCGGGGCTAGGCTTCCCGTCGTGTGGGGGCTGAACGTAATAGACTTTGTCTACTTCATAGCGATTAGCATGGCTGGGACGATAATCTCCGGGGTTCTCAGGCTCTCGCATGCGGCTTGGAGGAAGCCGATAACCAGGATCGCCGAGATGATCACGGTAGCCGCTCTCCCGGTAGGTGCAATATTCGTCATGGCTGACATTGCCAGACCTGACAGGATGATTAACCTCTTCATCTACGCCAGATTACAGTCACCCATAAGCTGGGATACAATCGCCATAGGGACGTACTTCATCGCGAGCTTGATCTACTTCTTTCTGCCCCTCATTCCCGATCTGGCCATCTGCAGAGAACGGATTCGAGAGGTAGGAAGAGCTAGGAGGTGGCTCTACACGAGGCTCTCGTTCCATTGGGTCGGGAGTAACGCGCAAGTTAGCAGGCTGAACTGGGGCATCACGGTCATGGCGGTCATCATCGTCCCACTGGCAGTTGCTGTGCACTCTGTCCTCGGCTGGATTTATGCGGTTACCCTCAGGGCCGGGGTGGGGGGCAGCACGGTCTTCCCCATCTATTTCGTCGTAGGGGCGGTCTACTCCGGACTGGGGGCCATGATAGTTATTGTGTACGCCTTTCGCAGGATATACCACCTCGAGAACTTCGTCCAGGTCAAACATTTTCTCTACCTGGCCCTCATATTCCTTGCCGCTGACCTCACCATGATCTACCTCACGGTCGCCGATTTCATGACCCCTGCCTGGGGGGGAGATATCTTGGGCACGCAGTATATCACGTCTCTTACCACGGGAACATATGCTCCAGAGTTCTGGTTCTTGATTGTTGTCGGGTTCGTCCTGCCCGCGATCATCGTCGCATTGCCCTGGACAAGAAAGGTTGGCTTCATAGTTCTAGCGGGACTATTTGCGAATGCCGGCATGTGGGTGGAGCGGTATCTCATAGTCGTCCCCTCGATGGCTGTCCCGGAACTTCCGTATCCCGCCGGGGTATTCGTGCCCTCGTGGGAGGACGTCTCCGTCACAGTGGCAGGTTTTGCGGGCTTCGCTTTGCTGTTAATCCTGTTGACTAGGCTCGTCCCTCTCATCTCTCTGTGGGAGTACCACGAGGCCGAGGGGGCAGCCGAGGGACCAGTATCTCCGGCTGTTGGCAGCGTCAGGGCTGCCAGTTCCCCCGAAGTGCCCACGTTGCCACCTGTTTCTGTCCTCGTCGCTACCGCGTCCTTCAAGGACGACAACGGCAAAAATCCGGCAACCCATCCAGAGTCAACCAATTCTCTCTCGTCCATAGCCGGCGGGTTAGGAACGGAGGGGGATGTCGAGACATGAGCCCCAGACGGGATACGGGACCCGACCGTGGTCCCACTTCACCCGGAAGGCGGAAACTCCTAAAGTGCGGTGTTGCGGCCGCGATTGGCCTTGCTGTGTTGGGGTTCTCCGCTCCCATCACAGAGAAGGCGGTGCAGAAGCTTCTGGATGACCGGCTCTTTGGAAATGCCAGCAGCTCGGCCGCGCCGGCAAGAGCGAGTCTGTCGAGCTTGGGGGAGCAGTTGTCCCTCTCCGAAGCCACACTGAACGCATTGTTTCAAGTCTCTGTCCCTAACTCCCTGCCTACAGGGACCGCTTTCGCAGAGGCTAGAATCGCTCCAGACGGCAACATGGTTTCTCTTCTCTACAGTAACGCCTCGATGGAACCGCTGGAGCTCTATGGGGATGGATCGGTCATGGCAATCTATCAGATAAAGGAGGATGTCATCAACGGACCGCCTTCCTACCTGCCCGCGAGCTTCGACAGAGTCTCTGTCAACGGAAATCCAGGCTTCGGTCGAGGGCCGTCCGGTGATTGGGGATCGGGACAACTCCAATGGTGGTCGTCCGGAAAAAGAATCTCAATCTTTGCGAACCTCGATCTCCCGGGGCTCATTGCAATAGGGAGCTCGATGGGTGACCCACAATGAAGAGAACAATAGTTGCAGCTGCCTTTGTCCTGGTTCTGTTCGCACTGCTGTCACCGATGGTAACGTTCGGGGATGCTCAGGCCAAAGACCAACAGGCGACACCGATGGCACTCTCCGGCGGCGACCCGGTGGACCACTTCACCATAATCGTGAGCTCACTCGGCTTCAACGGCACATCGGGAAACCTCAACATTACAGTCGCCCAGGGAGATACCGTCCGAATCACGTTCATCTATGGTGATGCATGCCCAGCAACGCTCCAACTTCCCGGGTGTGATAACCTTCCATTTGACAACCCTCACCAATTGGAGGTCGAGGGGTATCAGGTCACGTCGGCCGTTATAGACACTGAAAATAACGAGTCTACGGTTCAGTTCATCGCAGGGACGACCGGGTCATTCCAGATCCATTGCATCATACCTTGTGAAGGGATGGACAACATGCAGAACCTTTGGCTGGCAGTCGTTGAACCAGGCAGCACCACGTCCTCAACAGCGTCGTCATCCAGCACTTCAACCTCGGCGACCACCACATCTTCAACCACATCTTCAACCGCGCCGTCATCGAGCACTTCAACCTCAGCGACCACATCCTCAACCGCATCATCGACGAGCACTTCAACCTCCACAAGCACCACAACATCTGCGGTAACGTCAGTTACCTCGACTACCACGAAGAGCAAGACATCAACGGCGCTCGAGGCTCCTTCCCTCGAAGTCGCCCAGGGCGGTCTGAATATATCCGTCATCTTGGTCACCTCAAGCGGAACTCCAATCGCGGGTGTTCCTGTCGTCTTCTACGCACAAACCGATTTCGGAAATTCAACCCTCGGCAAGAACTTTACCGGCGCCAACGGTTGGGCGTACCTCGCTTATCCGACGGTTCCCACTGGGTGGACTGGCGTCTTTGCATCCTTTGCTGGTAATGCTGAATACTCCGCGAGCAGCGTCGCGTTTCAAACCACAGCTCTGCCAGCGCCACCAGCGCCGAATTCGATCTCTCCCTACATTAGCCTTAATGTGCAGCAGCCTGACCTGCGCCTCATAGGGGTTCCTCCGGCCGAAGGGGCCCTGATTGTCGGCGTATTCTTTCTCGTGCTGGCATGCGTGTACCTTGTAATCCTCGTCGTTCTGGCCCAAGGTCTAAGGGGGCATTGGAATTGAAGGATGGAAAGAACCCTCGCCGGCGTCTTAGGAATCTTGTAACCATGATACCGCTCATCCTGCTCTTTCTAGCCGTTGCGCTGGACCAAGAATACGGTTGGACCAACATACTGCCGTCCGGGACCGGGGCGAGTGCTCATCCCTCAAAGACGCCGGCTCTTCAAATGATGGGGTACAGCTACGAGTCGGGCCCCGCACTCCTTGACATCACTCTGGCAAATGCCGGTACCCAGCCGGTTACGCTCCTCAATGTGACATATGACAATCAGACCCTGGCCATGGGCCAGGTGGGAGGCTCGATGCCAATGTTCGCCATGGCCCCCGGCACGTTGATGCCGCCGAACACGTGCAATCTGGCCACCGATGTCATCATATTCCCACAGTATGGCCAGTGGAATATGGACACCGGGGGGCTGTGCACACCGACGATCGCACCGCAGGGACCGGGTTCCCTGTACATTGGCATTGAGAGTGACTCGCAGGCACAGCATTTCGTGCTGATTCACACGCAGCAAGGAGATTACATCTTCACAGTCCCCATGGTCGCGCCTTACATCTCCCCGGACAATAACGCCACCCTGACACCCGGATCCTGAAATCAGTTGCCTTCGGTCCTGTCTGCTCACCCTTTCAGCCCAAAGGGCGATGGCGGGTTCCCTCACCCTTGATTATAGTTTTAATACCGGATGGAAGGATAAGCCAGTATCATTTGGTTTCCAGAACCAATCTATCAGTTAGCCCAATAGCGTATGATGAGTTCGAGCTTCAAGCGAAAAGGCAGGGTAAGACACTCTTCGCCTTCACGAATGAGACCCTTTCGGTGATGGCGAAGATATGCGCAGAAGGGGGGAGCCCAGAGGAACTCTACGACATCTGGCAAATCCTTTCCGTCTTGCGGCTCGTGGACGTCATACCTCTCCCCGCAGACTTCGTCGACGACATAATCGCGGAGCTGTATCATGTCAATAAGGAATTACTCCTAAGAAAATTCAGTGAACTCGGCTCAAGATTGGTCATTACGCTGAAGGTCGCAGCCGAGACCGTCGACGATCTCTCGCTGCTAGGCGAGCATTTTCACTTCATCATTCCGGTAAAGCGATTCAAAGTGACCAGGCTGCACGATATGGATGGGGTGCAGGTAGATATCGTAGGTGCGGGTAGGCGGCTCGAATCGACGGAATGCACCGCGCGATTTCTGGAATCCATATTGAACGGGTATGGGCTGAAAGTCGTGAAGGAACAAATAGACGTGGGGACAATCAGGGTCGTCGCTCAAAAGAACGCCAATGTCCAACGTACGACTATCAGCGCTTCGAAACAGCGTGAACAAGTGACACCCTGACCCTTTCAGTCCACCTGAGCAGAACTCAATCGTATGCAGCCAACCGATTACGGGTGCGGCGGGTTGCACAGAGGTCAAATCCGCTGGCACAGCAGAATTTGGTGGGGCGGGTGAGCTTCGACCAGTATACTTTCGTTGGATGGATTTGAATTATTCATTAGGAAAATACCGCCTCTCACATTTGATTGGTGTGCGGTCGCCGGGATTAAGAACTTTCGGGTTCAAATCTTGCGCTACTATTTCCCGACCATCCGAGTGTATTCTTCCTTCAATGCTTCCCACAAGCCAGGAACTTCATGAGAATTACGAAGGATGTAATCGCTGGTCACCACCTTGACTCGGCTTTGCTTCCTCAAATGAGGGTCATACGACCATATCCGTAACCCCCGCAGAATTGCAAGAGCCACAAACTCTGAATCAGCTAGATTAATGCCACTCATAAGATTCTTCGCCTCGACCATCGGCGCGGAATCGGAGTCAATCGTTTCGACGTGAATATAATATCCAAGTTGGTCAATGAACTTAGCTGGGTCGACGCGAGCACTCCTCTTATCCCATTCCGCTTTGTGTTTCCAAAGCTCCTCGACCGCCTTGTAAGGCGTGTATAATTCGAACTCCAGGCTTCTGATTATCTTCCCCGATAGGCCATCAGGCTTCAGCAGCCATGCGACTATGACATTCGTGTCGACGACATATCGCGTTTCGAGCAACGCCGGCGCTCATTCTCGCTGCGACTTCTCAAGCAACCTGTGTCTTAGACTCATACCGCGTTGTATCGCTTCTTCTTCGCTTATCCCTGGCTCTGCGAAGGCTCCTAGCACCTTCTCCGCTTCGAGACGCTTTTCAAACGCTTTGGTTGCTGTCCTGCTCCAATTTATCTCTCCATGCTTCTCCATCTCCCGTTTCAATTCCACTGGAACGGTTATGGTCATGTGTGTGGTCGCTTCCTTCGACTTCATATCGTCGGATATGTATTTACACATATTTAGCTATTTCCGACCTCGCCGTGGCAATTGCAAGGCGATATCTCCCGGACCTTACTCGAAGGATACTCAAACCTGGTTCATTTGGTAATTCGGATGGGTTGAGACTGGGACAGAATCATCGCACAGAGTCCTTAATTTTCTTGAATACATCTTCAGCCACCATTATCGTGCCGCAATATTCACACTGAACTTTCTCTCCATGAGAAGGAATCTCTATTTTGCCTCCACAGGAGGGGCATTTAGTAGAACGCATTAGCACCCCTCCCTTTTCCATGTACTCCTTTAGCCAAGAGAAATCCATTATGATTTGAGTTGGAGCCTTGTTCGCAGCCTTTTGAGCTTCAGCAAGTCGCCGCTGGAGTTCATCCACCTTCTGCTCCCGTAGGCTCACAATTGCGAGGGCCAATCCCTGTACCAGCACACCAATTAGCGTGTCATTCGATTGTGGATAAATGGTAGCCGTGGTTCGTTCAAGCTCCAAATTAACCGTGCGTAGTTTCTTTCCTTCGTAGATTTCGAGACCTCGATGTCTCTCTTTACTCCAAATCCACCGGCCGTATCTGATATCCTCACACACGGGTTTGATTCCGGTTATTCTTTCAAGTGGGAGGTCAAATCCGCAGTCCTCGAAATCTCCGCCAGTAAATGCTGGAGTGTAATTCTTTTGGAGGTAGATTACCCTCCTATCGGTGAGCAGGAACCACCCCTTTGACTTACTATTCAGAACAACTTTTGTTTGCGTCTGTTTGTTGTAACCTTCAGAAGGAAGGAATCTCAACGCACTGCTAAAGAATCTAATCTGCTCATCTTTCCGAAGGAGGAGTCTAGTGCCGAGGGGACTAGGAATTGACTGCTTCACAATAGTTTCGGAAACTCGTGATGCTCCTGTCGACAGTCGTTTCTGAAAGCAAGTTTGACACACCACTTTTTTGCCGGGAGTAGTAAGTTCTCTGTTCGGCGGTATTTCGATTCCGCAGTCAGAGCAATACAACGCTATTTCACTGAAGAATCCACAATTTGAATCTATCCAACGCAGGTCGCAACAGGCCGCGCAAGCGGAGGAATCCAAACAGAGGGAGAGAATCCGCGGATAACAGTAGTCACAGAATTGCCACCAAGCCTAATAGGAAGAAAATTCTCCGAAACGAGATATGCAAAGTCGTGCGACTACACTAATCAGCTTCACAGAGCTCGTGCTTGATACCAACTGGATTGAGGTTCCATTAGCCGAATGGGGAACTTTTCAGGATACGAAACAAATGGGTCGATTCTTGGGAAATGGGTGGATGATGTTCAGGACCGACAAAAGCGCAGCGATAGAAGTATTGGAACCAGCCGTGAAGAGAAGAGCCATGCAATTCCGACCGAAAACCATTCTTGCAGTTGGCTATCAGATGATAAGATACGAAGATAAGGACTACGAATACGAGTTGACAATAGATGAGGATGAGTCGTTAGGAAGGAAGAAATCTGCGTGACCCGACGAAAGAGCCGCTCTTGATAGTAGAGTCCTCACTCTCGCTCGCTTCGGCGGAATTCACCCCCTGCCCCCTCTTCCGCCTTCGCTCGTTCGACCCTCCGCTGGCGCTCCGGGGTTCGCCCTCCTACCGTCGGGCTCCGTGAGCCCTCTACTATCGAAGCGGTGAGGGCACTTACGTTCCCTCCCCGACCCTACGGGTCGGCTCCCCTCCCTCCTTCAGGGGGGCGTGAGGGGGGGCGGCTGCTGCTCAGCTAATGGCTTCCCTGAGCTCCTGCATGGTCGCTATCTTGACTCTCTCCGAGGCGTAGCGCGAGTATCGCCCCGCTTCCTCGTAGTTCGGTGATAGGATGATCACCCTCCTAGTGCTCTTGGAGAGTCGTTCCTGCAAGTCCGCTCCTGAATGCTTCAACCCTGTCTCTATCTCTACGTCGAATTCTGGTGTCTCTATATCTGGAACTGACCCGTCCCCCGTCGCATTCGTCTTCGATACGGTCACACCGCTAGTCGTGAGTATGCTCACAGCTTCCTTCTGCATATAGTCGTGGATGGGGGAGAGGTTCGGATCCCTAAGGTAGTAGAGAACCTTTCCCTTTCCCACCGAGTCGAGATACCCTATGCGCCCTATCTCGTCTCCGTCGAGCAGCTTCTTCAGCTCCTTCTTTACGACTAGTCTCCTTCCATCGTCCCTTTCTATGCCGAGAGCGCGTTTATTCCCGTCTGGTGAAGTGGTCCCTTCCTCAAGATGCTCAGTATATCGCTCTCATAGTCTATGGCATCTTCGGTCTTCTGCTGGACGGGAGCTAAATTAGCTGGTTCATCATACTGCACTTGACGCTCTGGAAGCTCGACCCTGTCCGCCCTGAAGATTGGGACTATGCCGCCGTTCCCCACACGAAAGGTGAGGTCGATGAACTGGTGCGGGCGAAGCTCCTTCACTATCCAGACGTAGGCGGAATCTATCTTGCGTATCGCCTCCAAATCTCGCTCTGACGTGGTGTTGAACGTCAGTTGGGTGGCGAACTGATTCCTGAGCGCGTCGGGTATGTCGGAGTAGTTCTGTGTGGCCGTGTAGAGCGCGCCGAACTGCCTGACCTGCCTCATCAGCGTGTCAACAATCGTCCTCGCCTCCGTCTCGTAGAGCTGTGTGAGCCTGTGAACCTCGTCTATCACGATGAGGGTCTTTCTTCTGCTTCTCTTGGACGCCAAGCCTGCTCGTCAGCGAACTCCATATCTGCCTCAACGCGATCTCGGCGTAGAACGTCTTCGCGCTTTCGTCGAGATGAGAGAAGTCGAGGACGGTGTCCTTGGCGAGGTCTATGCTGAAAGAACCCTCCCCGACGACCAGACCCTCAATCTGGGCCTCTATCAGCGCCAGCGCCTCCTTCTGTATGTCGGTGGCCTTCCTCTCCATGCGCTTGAGGTTTTCCTTGAACTCGCTCCAGTTCTTGCTTTCGCGAGCGACACTCTTGACTATCGCCCTGACCTGCGAGAAGGTGATGCCCCTCACGTTCGCTGGGAAGGCGAGAGCGTAGGCTATCGAGAACGCGTCGGCGTCCTGGAACGGGTCGGGTATGTGCCTTGAGACGTCTATCACCTGGCACGGCATGCGAAGGTAGGCGTCGTTCGGCTTGAACGAGAAGACGATCTTCGGTTCCTTCGCCGAGAGCAGGAGGACGTTCATCAGCTCGCTCTTGCCCATGCCAGAGCGGCCGCAGACCATCACGGACGGGTTTCCCTTTCGTCCGATGTATTCCTCGAAGTTCGACGTAGCAGTGGTCTATCCGCTTGACGAGGGGTATCTCCCTCTTCCCGTATTCGACTATCTCTGGACGGCTCCTGCCAGACGCGGATTGCCTGTATTCTACGATGGGCTCCAAGAGGTCAGCGAATGCAACCTGCCTTATCGGGGTGCGAGCGAACCTTCTCAGTATGCTCGTCCTCATTATCAGGAGGGCGGCCAGAGCGATGGGAACAAGAGCGACGAGAATCAGAGCAGGCTTCCGGCTGTAGATGAGCAGGAAGGCTATCAGGATCAGGAATGCCGACAATTTCATGTTTCGTCTTCTTCGTGAATGTTGAGACGTTCATGCCCTCCGAGTAGGCCGTAGCTTATAACGCAACGAATGGACTTTGTGGCTCAGTCCATTCTTTCGGTGTTTTGAATTGCTTAAGAAGACCATTGAGAAGCAATCCGATGTGAATCAGTGCTGAGAAATCGAAGACTCGTCCTCACATCCGATCGGAGTCGCACTGGCTTACATGGGCTGTACTTCTCGCTGATCTTAGCGGCCACCACATCCACCCCGTCGCCGGATTCATGGCTTTGGTCCCTGCTGTCTCCAGGGGTTCATCCGAATCGAGGATCTCTTGCGATGACAATCCTGCTATCGGATGACCACGCCTCGGTTCTCGAGTGACGGAAACTCTCGAGCTGCTCACCTTCAGTCATGTCAACGCAGAGGTTGGTCACGAAGATTCATTCGACGAACTCTCTCTTTAACGTATTTTGCCCAAATTCGGACGCCTTGCGAGTCGCCCACTGCTGGGACAACCCCGGGAGTTTGCAGAACGACAGCAGCGAACATTGAGCATGACTGGTCGTGCATGACTTGGCCCCATTAAATACTCCTTGACTCTTCTATGGGTATGAGATACGCAGAGGTCGTAGATGCGACAAGACGCATCCTTACGGAGTATTCTTACCGCCTCACTGGTAAGGCAGGTCTATTATCGTCTCATCTCTCCTCCTTACCAGCTGTTTCCGAACACCGCGACCAACTACAAGACCTTCGACAAGATCCTGACAAAGGCAAGAGAGACGGAAGGAGGTGGATTGGAGGAAGATAGAGGACAGGGCGAGGAGCATACTCGGAGGAGAGAAGAACGCTGTTCGATTCTCCAGAACGATACATCGAATGGCTCTTTGGCGAGCTTAACGAGCGATATTACGACAAGTCGCACTGGATCCGCCAGCTCCAACCACGTCGAGGTGTGGGTCGAGAAGGACGCTCTCAGCACTCTCTTCGAGAGAGCCGTAAAGCAATACCGAATCGTTGTCTTCCCTTCGAGGGGATATAGTAGCTACACGAAGGTTATGGAAGCTCTGGAAAGGTTCCCGCAACGCGAAGAACGTCATCATCCTTCACTTCGCAGACCATGACCCGAGCGGACTTGACATGTCGAGAGACCTGAATTCGAGGCTCGACGGATACTCTGGCACTAACAACGGGGGACTAGTCGTAAAGAGAATTGCTCTCAGTATTGAGCAGGTAAGGGAATTGGCGCTCCCACCCAACCCGACCAAGAAGGCTGATTCGAGAGCCAGGGAGTATACGGCAAAGTATGGAGACCAGTGCTGGGAACTCGACGCGGTTCCGCCAGACACGCTGGCGCAGTGGGTGAGCGATGCGGTGAAAAGGGAGATTGATTGGAACGCATGGAAAGAGACCCAAGAGAGCCTGAAAGGAGAACGCGAGATGATAAAGCGAGCATTGGAACGGTCGAGTCGCGAGATGGACAATCTCAGAGAAAAGATGAAACAGGTTCTACGGAGTTAGCAATCTGTCGCGCCCAGTGTTTTAAGCTGCTCTCGCCCAATCTGGCATGACCGATTCTAAGACTGTCGCAAACGAGGAGTTCGTGCTCGTAAGGAAGGAGGACATGGAGCAAATCCTCATTATAATCAAGAGACTGGAGAGCCAGCTAGATACTTCTCGACGAGCTTCCTGAGTTCCCTCAACTCGTTCTTCGCGCTCTCATCCTCCACAGTCATCTTGCTCCTCTCCCTTGGGTCGAGAGGAGTGGCGCACTTGGGACAGTAGAGCATCCCAGGAGACGCCTTCTCTGAACACCTGGGACAAATCACAGGGGCGAACTCTGGCTTCTGCTCAATCTTAGTTCCCGAATACAGCGCCGTGAGCTTGTCATCCAGGTCCTTTCCGGAGAGATGAACGTATATCGCAGGCATCTTGCTGCTCATTGACCACCCATACATCACCTTCAGCTCTGAATCCGTCAGAAACTTGGCGTTCCTTGTAGCCGAGCCGTGCCTTAGCATATGGTTGAAGATCCTTTTCTTGATTCCCGCATCCCTGGCTATCTGCTTCAGTCTTCTGTTCCACCTGACCCAGCTCAGGCGACGGTTCATGTAGTTGGTGCTCTCAGTCAGCCAGAGAGGCGCGTCGGGATCAATCCTAAACGGATGGGTCTCCAGGTGTTGAGACAGCAATTTTACGGAGCTAATCAATCTCACCACCCTTGAACCAGTCTTTCCCCTTTCAATGTGGAGCCTCGCTCCCCTGTCGTCGAACGAGACGCTCCCTACGTTCAGGGTCAACAGCTCGGTAGCCCTCAGCCCCGCCTCGAACCCAACGGCCAGTATCGCCTTGTCCCTCTGGCTCGTCGCCGTCCTAATCATCAACTCAATCTCTTGACTCGTGAAGAACAGAGGCTCCGTCCTCTCGTTGGGCTTTATCGCGCTCTTGAGCCACCTGACCTCCTCTGGGTACGGCGTCTCCTTGTCTATGTTGCCGTAGCGAACGAACTTGAAGAAGCGCTTTATTGCGAAGGTGTAATCCGAGATCGTGTGAGGGGTGTAGCCTGACTCATGCTGCAACCATACGACTAGTCCCTCGATATTCTCTCGTCTTGCGTCCTTGGCCTGCGCTCCCAAGTGCTCCATCGCCTTCTTGAGGTGGAAGAGATACTTCGCGAGCCTACCCGTCGATACTCCGTGAGCCTTTAGGTGGTGGACGAAGTTCCTGATTAGCTCCTTGTCCCGATTCGAGATTACGCTTGATTCGTTGAGTAGCTTCTCTGCATTAGAAAGACTGTATTGGTAGTTGTATATCTCGTCCTTTACGTCCATGCGATACGGGTGAGAAGAAGCATTTAACGCAGGAAGGAGTGTGCGATTTGAACGCATGGATATAGGTGCGGTCGCCGGGATTTGAACCCGGGTCTCTATCAGAGCTCTTCACCCTGCTGCTAGCTTGGCAAGCATACGCGCCCGATTAAGGACTTAACGTCCTAGACCAGGTTTTCCTCTCGCCTTCTAGGAGATCTAGACGACGACCGCCCAGTTTGGGTTCCGGAAGCAACCTGTTAAAAGCTTGACGTGAATCGGCTAGGATACCTTTGTCCCTGGCGGCATGTCCTTGTCCGGCCTGAGAAGGGATAGGTCGGTTTCAGTGAAGGAGGCTAGCATCATGCATTCAGAGATCACCCCGGCCACGGACTTTGGTTCCAGGTTTACTATCGCTGCCACCTCCTTTCCGACGAGCTGCTCCTTCGTATAGTAGGCTTTGATCCCACCGGCACACTGCTTGATCCCCAGGGGACCGAAGTCTATCTTGAGCTTGTAGATTGGCTTGCGCGCTTCCGGGATATCGTCGACCTCCAGGATTTTCCCGATCCTTATCTCGAGCAGCCCGAAAGTCTCTATTGAGACGGACACGTTACGTCCTCGTTTGAGATGTCAAATAAGGCTTAGTCACGAGAAATATTGTCTTTTAATCGCAATAATCCAACGTCCCCTCGTCGGTCAGCGCGATTCGACGACGGGAAACGAGCCCGTCTCGAATGAGGCTATCATTAATCGAGCGCTATCTCGGTTAAGGCTCGAGACCAGGCCACAGGCGACACAGATGCCTGACGATGTAATAGTGAAGGTATCCAAGGTCTCGGAGAAGGGACTGGTGCAAATCCCGCTGGAGATAAGGAGGAGGCGGCAGCCTATTATATATCCTCAGTCGGGATGAACCTGGCGTAGAGCCTTAGTCAAACCGAAATCCAAATCGGCTATCTTTTCTCTTTTTCTCCTGAGTTTTGCAATAGTAACTTTGTTCAGCGCATTTCCTGCAGTACAGGCTTCGGACCCCACAACCGTGAATGCTGCTTGGTGTTCAGGTCCGGGCTATTCGTGGAATGCGGGCACATCCACCTGTACGATGACATCTGCATCATACACGATTATTTCGGGAAATACCCTCGAGATTCAGTCTGGAACGACTCTGATCCTGAGCGGTACTACGGCTAGTACTAATATCATAATCAACGGCGGTGGCACCCTACAGGTTGACGGCGGTGGCACCCTTACCGTCGACAACTCCTTCACAGGAAGTGAAGGTATCGACAACTCCGGCACCATCACCAACTCTGGCACCTTGACGATAGAGACGCCTGCTAGCGGAGGTGAAGGTATCGACAACTCCGGCACCATCACCAACTCTGGCACCTTGACGATAGAGAACTCCAATACTCTTTTTCCCTTCGGCGGAGGTGAAGGTATCGACAACTCCGGCACCATCACCAACTCCGGCACCATGACCGTAGAGAACTCCAATCCGCCTTCCGGGGGTGGTAGTCTAGGCATGGATGTAGAAAGTTCAGCCTCTGTCACCAATTCGGGCACCATGACTGTAGAGAACTCCGGCACGGGAAGCGGTGGAATAGATGTAGAAACGGGAGGCTCTGTCACCAATTCGGGCACCATGACTGTAGAGAACTCCGGCACGGGAAGCGGTGGAATAGATGTAGCGTCCGGGGCAACCATTACCAACTCCGGCACTATCACCATTGAGAACTCCGGCATGGGAAGCGGTGGCATCGACAACTCCGGCACCATCACTGATACCTGTAGTGGCACCGTCACAGGTACTGTCAACGGAAATCCTGTTCAACCGCCGAACGGTTGCAGTCCTCCTCCCCCCCCAGCCGAACCGGTCTGCCCGAGCACGGCCGGCGGTTCGCTCATGCCAGTGGGAGCCACGTTCACAGACCAGTACGGAAACACATGGACGGTTCCGGGCGGCAGTGTGGACGGGGAAACGTTGAGCAGCTACTTCTTCTCAGGGCCACAGTCCTTCGTCCCGCCCCCGATGCTGGAGGGCTGGGGCGGAGAGTACGGGAACTACGACGGCCAATCGGGCTGGATTATCACATTCTACTGTTGACCAGCTATAACAGTACTACACCTTGCTGACCGCCTCGCTCCCCAAATCTCCTTCAGAGGGTTGCGGCAGGTATTCTCGTGCTCCCTTTCCGGGCTCATCCATCTCTGCAGCTTAAAAGCCGGATTTTGTTCCATCCATTAAGCCTTAAAGACGGCGGAAATTCCACTCAGCTGCAACGGGGCCCGTCGTCTAGCGGTAGGATACAGCAGGTGCGTCCAACCCCTTGGCATGGAACTCCCCAAGGTGGGGGAGGTCGGGGGTTCAAATCCCCCCGGGTCCACCTAATTATTCATGCGAATCCTGACCAATTTGCCCTCTCGCCAAAGTGCCAGAGCTCCCAAAAAACAGGTGGACTACGAGAGCTTTGCGAGCTTTACGCTTTCCTTCCATAGCCTCTTCGCCTCGTCTTCATCGTAGGATTCAGCGGAGGACGGTTGCTCTGCCTTCTTCGCAAAACACTTCCCGCTGACGCCCACCAGGGCCGGCGACGACGCAAGGTAGATTGAAGTCTCGGCTCCCTCTTCGGGGGTCGCCAAGGATGAACCTAGGAGCTTCGTTATGGCTCCGAGGATGCCTGCGCCCTGGGGCCCCAGGTTAGTCCCAGTGTCCCCTGGCTCGACGCAGTTGGCGGTCACTCCAGTCCCCTGAAGCCTCCTGGCCAGTTCGTAAGTGAAGAGCACCATGGCTAGCTTCGACTGAGCGTAGGCCTTGTCCTGCTTGTACCCCCTCTTCTCCTGTAGGTTACGGAAATTTATGTGCGCCCCCACGTGGGCCGAACAGGTGACGTTTACTATCCTCGAGGGCGCTGAAGCCCTGAGCTTTCCGAGGAGCAGATTCGTAAGAAGGAAGTGTGAAAGGTAGTTCACCGCGAACGTCGTGACGATCTTGTCCTTTGTGAACTCTCGCTTGTTTGGCTTCACACCCGCGTTGTTGATCAGAACTTCGAGCCGCTGGAACCTCAAACTGAATTTCTGAGCGAACTCGCGCACCGACGCCTGGGATGCAAGGTCCAATTGCATCGAGAAGATAGCGGGGTTCCCGCTGGTCGATCTAACCTCGGCTGCGGCGGTCGCTCCTCGTTCCTTATCGCGACATGCCATCACCACAGTCGCGCCCATGCGGGCTACGCCAGTTGCGGTTGCCTTGCCGATGCCCGAATTCGCGCCTGTGATTAGCACGACCTTCCCCCACATCGGTCCGGGTCCGCTCATCGTTTCAAAATCGTTGTGCAGCCGGAGTTAAGGGTGCCGATTCCAGGATTGACGCTTACTGATATCGCGATTCCATAAGCAGAAGGAGGTTTCCCCCGAACTGCTTACATAGAAGTGAAGGGTCCTGCAAACACGATAATCAAAATGCAGACACAAGGATTCACCATAGATCCCGAAGTCAGCATGTATCTCGCTCCTGATCACATCAAGATGTTCGTCGGGGGGAAGTGGACTGACGCGGATAGCGGAGCCACGCTCGACGTAATCGACCCGGGGGAAGGAAAGCGCATAGCGAGGGTCTCGTCCGGCGACGCAAGCGACATCGGTCGTGCGGTCGATGCCGCACAGGACGCCTTCCGCAGCGGACTCTGGTCCAAGATGGACGTGAAAGACAGGGCCGCAGCGATCCGGCGCCTTGCCGACCTGGTGGACGGTCATCGTACGATTCTCGCTCAGCTCGACTCTCTGGACGTGGGAAAGCCCGTGTGGCAGGCCTACGACGCCGACGTCCCGAACGTCTCAAGGACACTGCGATACTATGCGGACCTGTCGGTCCAGACCCAAACCCGCGTACCGATAGCGGTTTCCGGGTATGATGTCCACAGCTTCAGGGAACCCTACGGAGTCTGCGCCTTCATTTTTCCGTGGAACTACCCGATCGAGCTGATCGGGACAGGCATCGCTCCCGCCCTGGCGGCTGGAAACACCGTCGTGGTCAAGCCGGCCGAGGACACGCCCCTCTCGAGCCTCTACTTCTGCAAGCTGGTCCAAAAGGGGGGTATCCCCGACGGGGTCGTCAACGTGGTCACTGGTCTGGGTCACACGGCGGGAGCCGCGCTCTCGAAACACCCCGGAATCAAACGGATGTCCTTCACGGGTTCTCCCGAAGTTGGGAAGCTCATCGGTGAGGCGTGCGGGCGGAACTTGGTCCCCGTCAAGCTCGAGCTCGGAGGCAAGGGCGCGGCCGTGGTCTTCGACGACTTCGATGTCGGGGTCGCCGTCAAGGGCCTCACGGATGCCGTCACAGCAAACTCGGGACAGCTCTGCTGCACCGCGACCCGCTGGGTCATTCACGAAAGAATTCTGGACCGGTTCGTCAAGCAAGCAGTCGAGACTCTCCAGTCCGTAAGGGTCGGATACGGCCTAGAGCCAGGCACCCAGATGGGCCCTCTCGTGAGTGAAAAGCAGCTCCAGAGAGTACTGGGCTACCTGAAGAGGGGAGAGGAGGAGGGTGCCCGCAAGCTGCTCGCCGGAGGGCCGCTGCGTGTCCCAGGACACGAAGGCGGCTTCTACGTCAGCCCCGCCCTGCTGACGGGCTCGCCGGATAATGTATGTGCCAGGGAGGAGATCTTCGGTCCGGTCGCATACGTGCTGCCTTTCTCCGACGAACGGGAAGCCATCGAGCTGGTCAACATGTCCAACTATGGGCTAGCGAACAGCGTCTGGACCAACGACCTGGAAAGAGCGAACAGGGTCGCAGAGTCGCTGACCGCCGGCACCAGCTGGATCAACGCGCACAACGACACTCCGCTCGGGGTCTCATCCGCAGCCTGCAACCTGAGCGGCATGGGAGGCGGCGGTTCCGGCCCGGAAGCTCTCACCGATTACCTGCGCCCGCAGTCCATCGTCAGACCTCTCCGATAGGAGCGAACGCGAGCAAACCGGGGAACCGCCATGAAGATGAACAAACTGACCCCAGAGGAGGAAGCGGTCATAGTCCACAAGGGAACCGAGAGACCCTTTTCCGGCGAGTACGAGGAGAACTTCGAGCCGGGCACCTATATCTGCCGAAGGTGCGAGGCGCCCCTCTATCGGTCCGAGGACAAGTTCGACGCGAGGTGCGGATGGCCAGCCTTTGACGACGAAATACCGGGCGCGGTCAAGAGGTTGGCGGACGCGGACGGTGAGCGGGTTGAAATCGAGTGCGCCAACTGCGGCGCTCACCTCGGCCACGTCTTCATGGGGGAGAGGCTCACCAAGAAGAACACGAGGCACTGTGTCAACTCCATTTCGATGAAGTTCGTCCCGAAGGCTTCTCCCTGAGCTTAGAACGACATCCTGGGCCCATCCGAGAAAGGCAGAAGGCAAGACAATGAAAACGGTTCTCCCTTATATCGAGCTGAAGGTCGCTGAGGGGCAGGAGGACTAACCGTCGCCTGACCAAAGCGGGCCAGTGAAGCGTTACCTGATTGGGTCGGGCCTCATCTGGGTCGTCGCCGGCTTCTCCATCCTCATCGGGGTCAACCTTCTCACGCTCGCCCTGGGCACGAACGGCATCCTTCTAGACCTCAACTCGCGTTCCTGGGGGGACCTGGTTTCGGTCTTCGTCTTCGACTCCTGGGGAACGACCGGGGGACTCGCAGGGCTCGTCGTCCTGTTCGTGCCCGTCCTGTTTGGCGTACCTGCTTCGAAGCGGCCCGGGCTCTCGATCTTCTTCCTCTTCGGGAGCCTAGCGTCAGGAATCATGGCGAACGTCCTCTGGAGCTCCTATTACAAGCAGGGCGGGCCCATAGGGGCAGGCTCTTCCTCCATAGCCATAGGCGGCCAGGGAATCCTATTCGCACTCTCGATTCTTGGTCTGGCCGGACTGCTTCTTGAGATGGGCAAGCGCGAAACAGGAGCAGATGATGCCGCCGCCCGGGAGTGGCGGCAGTTCTTCTCGGTCGTCTACATCACGCTGATAGTAAGCTCGCTTTACTTTGTGATCGTCCTCGAGCCGATCTACATTCCTACCACGTTGTACAACTGGCGCGTGCACCAATTCGCGTTCTTCCTGGCGATAGCGATGGCAACGGCCTTCTACTTCGGCTTCATCCAAAAGCGGAGCCGATGAGGATACAGGCTCTATCAACCTTAAAAGCTGCCAGATTTCGGATTCCACGGGAATGGAGGAGCCTAGCGAGTTCGACCGAGGAAGGCGATTGCGCTTCGGGCCGAAGGTAGTCTACGCTCTCCTCGCGCTGATAGCGGTCATCATCGTCCTGGGCATAGCATGGGTGATTCTCCAGTGGTCCATCGCTGAATATGTGTACTCGACCAAGGCCGGCCTCGATTGGTTCGGGATCACCTTCTACCACGACTATGCCTTCGTCGCCGCGGCCCTCTTCTCGCTGCTCCTGATCTATCCCAAGGTCGGAGGGAGCGACCTTGCGCAGATCTTCAGCGTGGTCGGAAGACGCGCCAGGAGGGGCTACGACTACGAGCCCACCGTGGAATCTCCAAGGACCGAAACGAGGCCCATGAACGGTTGGCTCTGGGCGATCTGGCAGGCCGTGAAGTGGGCCATCGGGTTCTATCTCTTCGTCAGCTTCCACGGGTTCCTGTTCCTCGGGGAGACCATGAATTCGATCACCATGGCGACCATGGGCCTCGGGAGCTGGTCCGAACTGGGCAGGGTCTTCCTCTTGCCCCTCTATCCCGCCTCGGGGAGCGAGCTCGTCTCGCTGATGCCGACGATGCAGATCCAGTATTACATCGTGACGTACATCGCCTCCGCGTTCCTCCTGGTCTTCGCGCTCAGAATGCTCCTCCGCTTCCTGGCCAACCTCACCACCAGGCGCAGCGACGTTTGGCTGAAGAACCTGCTCGCCGTTGCGGCCGCGATCGCCTTCGAGGTGGTGCTGGGGGCACCGTTCTGGCTAATGAACGTCCTCACCCCGTACCTCTACGGAATTGCGTGGACCGTCTTCATTGGCATCGTGTTCGGCTATGTCTACGTCTCGCAGAGCAGGAATCTGCTGGCACGGGTGAACGTCGTCAAGGCGGCGGGAATCGCCATCGCCCTCCTTCTGATAGTGCAAGTCGGCGCTGGGGTCTACCTGTATGCTAACTGGAACAACAACTACATCCCATATCAGTGGACCCCCCAGACCCAGAAGGAAATCACGGTGACTCGCTGGGCTGCGGGTCTGAACAACATACAAGTAAGCAACATCACTGACCTTCCCACCAGCAATCCGAACACGACCCTGAACCTGGTGAGGCAATGGGACCAGTCGGCCGCGGCGGTTACGAACACCAAGGAGATAGGCGCCTACAATTGGATGGCGCTGGGTAGTTCAGAGATCGTCTTTTACAACGGCACGGAGTACTGGGTGTCGCCCACCACGCCGACGTTCCCCTCCACCGACTGGATCAGCGAGCACCTGATCTATACGCACGCGGCGAAGGTATTGGTAATCAACACCCACACGGGGGCCGTCGTGAACGCGACCACGGCGTTCGGGATACCGTCAGAACCCTTGATCTACTACGGCGAGGGAGCGGGCTTCAACCAGAGCGTCTACGTCCACATCCCCGGCTATGATGAGGTCCAGAACGTCTCATATCCCGGAGCCCCAGACTACGTGTTGACCGGCTGGCAGAAGGAGATGTGGTTCACCTTCGCCGAAGGCCAGCTGGGGTTCGCCTTCTCGAACCAGAACATCAACATGCTGTGGAACCGGAACATCTTCTCACGGGTGGGAGACGTCCTCATCCCAGGGCTGACCATGGACCCGGCGGCCTACATAGTATCCGACGGGAAGAACCTCTACTACGCCGTCCAGGTCTACATCAACTATCCGATGCAGTCGGGCTTCGCCGCGAGTCCATACCTCAGGTTCTTCGGGGTCGTGCTCGTCAACATCCAGGACGGTTCGATGCAGGGCTACACGGTCTCCAACCTGATGGGAGGGACGAACAGCAGCGACTTTCTCACCCAGTACTATCAGAAGTATTACAGCAGCTGGACCTCGGCCCCCGCTTGGCTCGTCCCGCAGATCAGGTACCCGAACAGCTCCTGGGGACGCCGACCGTGCCAGGACAGCTCGACTACGACTTCACCTATCACGTCAGCGACCCGTTCATTTTCAGGTCAGGCACCCAGTTCTACGAGCGACCCGCAAACAACACGGTGCAGTACATCCCATTCGCGGTAGGGAACCAGACCTACTTTGTGGGGATTCAGCTCGTCCAGTATCTCGGCGCTGTCAGTAAGAACCTCGCGGGGATGTACGTAGCCTACGGAGGAGACAAGCTTGGCCAGATAATGTTGTACCAGAATCCATCGACTTCCACCCCCATAATCGGACCATCGGCTGCCGAGAACGCCCTGAACACCAACAGTCAGGTGAGGACCCAGCTCACCCTGCTTCCGAACAACAGGATAGGTTCCTATCTCTTGTATTCGGTGGATGGACAGTTGACCTATTTTGTGGCCGTGTACACGAACCCTGGTACATCGGGCGTGGTTACCCAACTGGCCTTCATGACCGCCGTCAACCCTAACACAGGGAACGTGTCTGTGGGTGTGACCGCCCCAGCCGCCTTTGCCAACCTTGGTCTCACCAACGTCACCGTCACGTCTACCGTCACGAAGGGGCAGGTGATCCACGATATTGCCCAGCTCGTCCAGTCACAGGGCTACACTCTGGTCAACGTCACCTCGGTCAACCCTACCGTATGGATCAACGAAGGGACAATCTCTCTGAGCAACAGCGGAGCCAACGCGACCATAGCGAAGGTACACGACCTCATCAATACCTACGGTCCAGATAGCGTGGGGAAGACCGTCTACGAATGGACGGACAGCGCCGGCAACTCCAACTTTGGTGTTATCCAAGTCCCGGCTCAGGGCGTCACAGAGCTCTACTACGTCACGATTACGTCCTAGCCGGTGCGGCCGCCGGATCATCGCCTGGCGAACAAGAAGACGACGACCAGGATCAGCGCGATTAGGGAGAGGGCGATTATCCGGATGACGCCGTTCCTTTCCCAGATGGTGACCATGGCGTTGACCTGGGCGAACGGATTCCTGGAGTTGAGCATCCTGACCAGTTCGAGCGCCTCTTCATAGAAGAACCTCCCCCCGTCCACTATGACGACGTCGTCTCCCTTCAAGATGAACGAATGCCCTTTGACCGCTAGCGGCAACCTCGACCTTCTGTTGGCCCACTCGCGGAACTGCTCCTCGCTCATACCTGTGCTTCCCGTTGCAGCGGGTGCGCTAGGTCCTTTTCATCTTTTGGGTCCCCAGGCGTGCCCTTCGATATCAAGCCGCCGGCTGCTGTTGTGTGACGCAGTGGATGCCGCCGAAACCGTAGACCAGGGCTTCGCAGTTGATTCCTACGACTTCCCTTCCCGGGAAGAACCTGGATATCGTCTTGATCGCTGCCCCGTCGTTGACGTCGTCGAAGGTCGGTACCAGGACCACCCTGTTCCCCACATAGAAGTTGGCGTAACTCGCCGGGAGTCTCTCGACTCCACCCACTTTCTTCCTGGGCATCGAGATGGGGACGACCCTGAGCTCTCTTCCCCTCTCATCCCTCGCCGACCGCAACATCTCGATGTTCTCTTTGAGCGGTTCGTAGTTCTCGTCGCGCCGGTCCTCCTCTACCATACATATCACGTCCCTCTCCCCGACGAACCTGGCGAGGTCGTCCACATGGCCGTCCGTGTCGTCCCCCGCTATCCCACGCTTGAGCCACACTATGTTGCTGAACCCGAGGTATCTCCTGAGCATGTCCTCAATCCCAGCCCTGTCGAACTTCGGGTTGCGATTCTTGTTGAGGAGGCACTGCTCCGTGGTGATGCAGGTGCCTCGGCCGTTGGTATCGATGGAACCACCCTCCAGGACGAATCTCGGTCTGACCACCGGCAGGCCGGTCAGTTCGGCGACCTTCCATCCGCTCACGTTGTCTGGTTTCAGCTCGTCGTACTTGTTCCCCCATGCGTTGAAGATCCACTTGGTCGCTACGAGCCCCCCTCCACCCTCTCTGACGAAGATTGGCCCGTAGTCTCTCATCCAGACGTCGGCGCTCCTGATCTTGTGGAGACTGACGCTGGTCACTGTCGCCGAGGATGCGGGCCACCCGTCTCCGTTCCCTATCGTCGTCCACCAAGAGGTCGATCCTCTCCCCACGCCCGAGGAGCCTAGCCATCTGCGAGTAGATTGCCTCCACGCGCTCGAGCACCCCGCCCGGAAAGGTCAGAGGGTCCTTCGGCCACGCGAGCCAGGTGGCTTCGTGCCGGTCCCACTCCGCAGGCATCAGGTATTTGCTACTAGGGGCCACTCGCACCGACTCCGACCCTAGCTCAGCAGCCTGCCGTAGGTGCCGGGCTTCCTGTTCCTGAGGAAACCCCAACCCTGCTCGACATCGTGGCCTAGGTCGAGGTCGCAGGAGACCACCAACACCCGCTCGGTCCTGTCGCCGCGCACGAGGCGGCTACCGAACTGGTCGTACACGAAGGACCCTCCCCAGAACCGCATGTCGCCCTCAGAACCCACCCTGTTGACGGCTGCGACGACCATGCTGTTCGCTATCGCATGTCCCCTCTGCACACCTTCCCAGGCCTCCTGCCAGTCCCCCTCGGACTGGGTCACTCCCTTGATGGTCCCGATGGCCGTCGGATAGAACACGATGTCCGCGCCCATGAGCTTCAGGATCCTTGCGGGCTCAGGATACCACTGGTCGAAGCAGATCATGACGCCTATCCTGCCGAACTTTGTATCAAAAACCTCGTACGCCTTGCCCGGGTCGAAGTAGTCCTGCTCGTAGAAGCTGGGGTCCTGAGGTATGTGCACCTTCCGATACTTCCCAAGAATCCTTCCGTCGCTGTCGAAGACCACGGAGGTGTTGTAGGATTTCTTCCCGGCCCTCTCATAGAGAGACCCCCCGACGAGGACCACACCGTTCCTCGATGCAGCCGAGGAGAGCTCGCGGGTCACGGCATTCGGGATCCCCTCCGGCCTTGCGGCCGACTTCTCTTCGCGTGGAAAGTAGGGTGAATCGAACAACTCCGGCAGGCAGATTATCTGGGCGCCCTCTTTCGAAGCAGCATCGACCATGTCGATAGCCTTCCGGACGTTCTTGCTCCGCTCCCCGGCCATCCTCATCTGGACGAGCCCTAGTTTCACAGGTCTCATGGGGATTTTGCGCGCGCCGGCGCCTGCGGAAATTTAAACGTGTTCCAGTAGAAGCCGTTTTGAGCCCGCGGCGTGATAAGGGATATTACCGAGTATCTGGAGGGCGCGATGCGGCATAGGTCGGAGACTTGGACCAAGGCGACAAAAAGGACGAGAAACTCGATAGGGACCGCAGGAACTTTCTGAGGAACACCGTCGTTGCCTCGGCAGTAATAGCAGCGGTGGGTGCCGCAGCCGTTCTGAAGTCAGTCAACCCTCCCCCATCGACCACGGCCGCTCCTACCTCGTTTCCTAGAGTCCTGATAGTGGATGTTAAATCGGGCCAGGTTGCCAACGTGAACACCCTCACCGACAATTTACCTATCACTTTCAATTACCCGCTGGAGGAGGTACAGCCTAACATCCTCGTCAAGGTGGGGCAGAAGGCAGAGGGCGGCATAGGCCCTGATGGGGACATCGTCGCATTCAGCGACGTGTGTCAGCATCTAGGTTGCAATCCTGTCTACGTTCCTGCAGGAGGCTCCCCCGCCTACCCAGTTGGATACGTCGCGAAGGGACCGGAATTCGTCTGCCCATGTCACGGTAGCAAATACGACCTCTTGAACAACGCCGCTGTCATCGAGCCGAGCCCGACCCCTAGGGCCGTCCCACCTGTCATGCTGGACATCGACGACGACGGAAACATCTACGCTGTGGGAATGGGGCCCCCAACGGTCTATGGATGGGGGACTCCGGGTTCGAGTGATGTGACCGCTGACCTGGTTGGTGGAACCCTCGACCCTTCTTCCCCCACATCTGCTTCGTCCCAGGGGTCAGGATAGATGGCCGACGAGGAAGGGGCCGGGAAGCAAGGGCCCGTAGTGCGCGTCGTGAGGTGGCTCGACTCCAGGCTGGGCCTTTCGTACCCTCTGCTGCGGCCCGTTCCCAGGTTCTCCATTAACCCGTTCTATTGGCTGGGCGCACTAACCGTGGTGGCCTTCACAATCCAAGCCGTGACCGGGATGATACTGCTCGTCTGGTACGTTCCTGACCCAGCGTCAGCGTACCAATCCACAGCGTTCATCTTCAGCAGCGTAACCGACGGCAGGTTTCTCGAGACCATCCATCTCTACGGCGCCTATTCCATGATACTTTTGGCGGTCATGCACATGATGAGGAACTACTTCGTGTCGTCTTTCAAGAAGCCGAGGGAGGCTATGTGGCTCGTAGGGATGCTGATGGGCTTCGTCACTCTCGGCTTCGGTTTCACGGGTTATGTTCTTCCCTGGACCCAGATTTCCGTCGACGCGACCAAACGTGGGCATCAACCTGCTGAATCCGCTCCCTCCCAGCCCGTTGTCAGCTTTGCCAAGAATCTCCTTGGAGTTACGAGCGGTTACAGCACGGAACTGGTCCGCTTCGAGGCCATACACATCGTCCTTCTGCCGGCCGCACTCCTGCTCCTTCTGTTCGGAAAGATGTACATGCTCGAGGCCCACGGCATCGCTCCGCCGGCAGGAGAGCTGACGCCGAAACAGCAAAGGCTGATTCCCCTTTTCCCCAACGTGACTGTTTACCTTCTCGAGCTATCCGCACTCTTCACGGCAGCCCTCCTCGTGATCTCAGCTGCGTTCCCCTATGCGCTGCCCGCGCAGTTCTCGATCCCGGCTGCGCCCAACACGCCCCCTCCGCAACCGGACTGGTACTTCCTGTGGATGTACCAGATATTGAAGCTTGACGTTTTCGAAGGAACTGTGGGGTTGTCACTGGGACTCACCGTAATAACGCTGATCTTCGCAGCGTTGTTCGTATTGCCTTTCATCGACCGAGGGGAGGAGAAACGGATAGCAAAGAGGCCGCTCTACATCACGCTTGGAGCCATCTTCGTTGCCGAACTCGCGGTCCTGATCTACTGGGGTAGCGTTACTCCTGGTCAGACCATTCCCAACTACGAAGCTGTGTTGGTTCTTGGAGGAACTGCGCTGGGGGTGGCAGTGATCTTTGCGGGAATCTACAAGGTCATGTTTTCAAAGCTCACGGGCTCGCTCACCCCGGACGCCGCTGCTCAGAGCAGGTCGATGTCCATGAGGCGCGCTCAGCTCTGGACGGGCTCACTGTTCACCCTCCTGCTCGTAGGGGGTTCCCTGGCGATAAGCGGGTCCATCAGCGCGTTCGCCACCATGGTTACCTCGGGGATCACCTACGGAGAGCTGTTGGTGCTGGCCGGTTATCTCTCCGGTCTCGGGCTCGTCCTGTTCGGCACGATATACCTTCTCTACAGGCTGGACCTGGCCACCGACTCGATCAAGAGCAGGGTCAGGGTCCTGGAGGTTGGATGGCCAAATGACCAGTAACGCGAAGTCTTTGGTCCTGGCCCTTCTTGTCGTCCAGGCACTCATCTCCGCCTCTCTCTGGCTGCTCAATGCCATCTCCATCGACAGCACAGCGACGCTCTTCCTACTCCTCGCCGCTGACGTGGTGATATTCGCCGGCATATGCCACGTGTCGTTCTTCTCCGATGAAGAGGCCGCCGAGAAGGCCATGCCCATCGCGCCCTCGTTGGCCTACAAGACGGACGACTCGGCAGGCCTGGCGTCGCGCCACGACGACCACCCGCCCCGCCCGCTGTTCCACCTACCCACCGTGTTGTCTAAGAACATCAGAACCGCCGTCCCGCTCTCCTCCGTCGGGATGCTTCTGCTCCTGGCCGTGGTCGTGGGCTCAGGGAAGGGTAGCACAGACCTCTTCATACCGGTCTTTATCTTCATGGTCGTAGTCTACGTCCTCTCCTCGATCTACGTCTTCAAAGTGATAATCGAGAGGGACAAGCAGGCAGCGCAGATGGAGGACAAACGGGTGGAACACGCGCTCGAGGACGAGGGCCACCACTGACGGCCTCCTTGCTTCAAAGATTATCCACCTAGAGTTTAAAAGCGAAGGATTAGGATGCATCACTGGATGAAACCCCAGAAGGCTTTCGTGTTGATCAAGACGGACCCGGGCAAGGAGAGGGACGTTGCCGACAGGCTTGCCAAGCTCCCTGAAGTAAGGGAGATTCACATCATTACCGGCGAGTGGGACATCCTTGCCGTAATCGAGACGGAGAAGGAACTGATTCTGCCCAGCGACGAGAAGGTGCTGGAGCTGGTCATGGACAAGATAACGACCCTGCCTCACCTTCGAGATACGAACACGATGATTCCTTCGTTCTCCAAGTACAAGAACTAGGGAACATCCCAACCCGCGACTGAGAGGGTCGGCGGGCGGTTTACTTCTTTGATAGCTGCTCGACCAGTTCCTTCGCCCGGTCGAACCGCACCTTCTTCTCGGCCACCATCTTGGCGGCAACTATGTCGATCTGGTCGCCGGTAGCTCCTGCGTTCGCGGCCAGGTTTCGGGCGTGCAGCTTCATGTGCCCGCGCTGTATGCCCTCGGAGGCGAGCGCCCGTAGCGCTGCGAAGTTCTGCGCCAGCCCGACCGCGGCCATGACCTCAGCCAGCTCCATGGCCGTCTTTACCCCGAGTATCTTGATGGCGGCCTTTGCGGCGGGGTGAACGCGTGGCAGCGCCCCCTATCAGGCCTACCGCCATTGGCATCTCTAGCGTCCCCACCAGGTCTCCGTCCTTGTTCTTCTCCCAGGTGGTGAGCGGCTTGTAACCGCCGCTCTTCGAAGCGTAGCTGTGCGCCCCCGCCTCCAGCGCCCTGATGTCCTGCCCGCAGGCTATCGCCACGGCGATCGACCCCGTTCATGATGCCCTTGTTGTGGGTCGCGCAGCGGTACGGGTCGCCCTCGGCAAAGGCATAGGCGTAGACGATACCGTCGACGGCCGTCCTCACCTCCTATGGCCTCTTTGTCAAAGACAGCGGAGGCCCTTACGAGTCTCCGGTCGGCCAGGTTCGATATGATTCTCAGGTAGACCTTCCCGCCGGTCACGCTGCTCAATGATGGGGGCGACCGCTTCGGCCATCGTGTTGACAGCGTTGGCTCCCATGGCGTCCCCGGTGCTGACTATTAGCTCGGTTATCACCATCGGGCCCTTCATCGATTGAATCACCTTCACGTTGAGGTCCTTGGCTCCTCCGCCCAGCGAGACCAGGACGGGGTCTTGTTCGTTGGCCTTGTCGAGAATCTCCTGCTTGTGGAGGAGCACCGCCATCCTTGCGGCGTGCGGGTCCTTCACCTCGACCGTCTGGATCTGTCCTATCATCACAGGTCCGGTGTTGGTTATCTCGAAACCCCCCTTCACCCGTGCCGTCTTCGCCGCGTTGCTCGCGGCAGCGACCACCGAGGCCTCCTCTATGGCCATAGGGACCAGGTAGTCCTTCCCGTTGACCAGGAAGTTCGTGCCCAGCCCCATCGGGAGCGCGATAGCCCCGATCACGTTCTCGATCATGTGGTCCGCCGTCTCCGAGGGGAGGCCTCCAGTGTTCCCGAGGGTCTTCACTTCGTCGTCGGTCAGACCCGTGAGCTTCTGCACAAGTTTCAGCCTCTCCGCCATCGGCAGCTTGTAGAAGCCGGGTTGCTCTGAGGATTCTTGCATTGAGAACGCTCGAGCGGCTTGTCCGGCTATTTATCCGCAGCGAAAGCGCAGTGGCTTCGAATCGTCAAGAGCCGAACAAGGGGCTAGAGCCTAAGGAGCTCGTGGATTGTCTTGGGGTCGACCCTGAGCAGCCCGGCAGCCGGCATGCGCTTCAGCATGGTCCTCATGTCCGGGTGAGACCTGAGGACCCTCTTGAGGATGGCCTTACCCTCCTTCACCTCTCCGTGGTCGATCAGGCTGACGGCCTGCCAGAACTTCAACTCGACGTTCTCGGGGTAGAGCTCGGCCGAGCGCTTGTACTCCTCCAGAGCCCTCTTCATGTCCCCCTTCTCTGTCATCAGGTCGCCGTTGTTGGCATGGACGTAAGCCTGTTCTATCTTGAGCAGCCTCCGCAGCTCCACGAGAGGCAGCGGGTTGTCCTCGACCCTGAGGTCCACCACCCTATCCTGCCACGGCATGCTGCTCCCCTTGACCCTTACGACGAGTATGGCCGCCGATTGCCTCCCCCTGAGGTCGCCTCCTGCCTGCTCAGCGCTCTCCAGCGCTAGCATCAACCTCTCGGCCAGGCTCCCCTTGGACTTCCTGAAGGAGTTGGCCATGGCCCTCCAGACCTTCCTGTTCCGCATGATGTTCGCCTGGCAGCTGAACCCCCGACCCGTGATGTGACCAGCCTCAGCAATGCACTTCTTTCCAGTGTGTGCCGAGACCCGTCCCCGGGCGTCCAACATGGCGACCTGCCTGACCTCGGGCCTCGGGTCCGTAGCGATGAGCGACTTCAGGGCCTGCTGGGGGGTCTTTCCTCCCTTCATGAGCGCCAGGCCAAGAGGGCCGTAGGAGACCTCGACCGATAGCCTGCGTGGCGACGACCCCCACGCCTCCCTCGGCCCAGGTCACGACCGAGCCCACGGAGAACCAGTGCGACTGGACGGCCACTCCCATCTCCCCTGATTTCTTGTCGATGGCAACTATGGAATAGGTGCTTATCGGCCTGCTTGCCACACGGACCGATGCACAACCTTCCAATAAAAGCACTTTCCCGGGTAAAGATAAATGCGGCAGGTTTCCGGGCGAGCGAACGGAGGGCCGGTCGTCTAGCCTGGCCTAGGACGTCGCTCTGACACTTTCGTGCAGAAAACGGCGAAGGTCGCAGGTCCAAATCCTGCCCGGCCCACCATTCCTCTGTCTGGCAAAGCGAAAACGGGTTTTCCCCGCTAGTAGACCGCGTACGCCCATTTCCTGACCGATCTTCCGCAGCCTCTCGACTCTGTGGGGGGTCGACGGGTGGGTCGAGAAGAGCTCCACGAGCGAACTTCCCCTGAAAGGGTTCACTATCCACAGGGAGGACGTAGCGGGCGATGGTCCGCTGGCGCTCCCAGCTTGTCCCGGCTTCCCAGAGATCGGTTTTATCTTCGCCTTGGCTGTTATCTTCTCCAGCGCGCTGGCCAAACCAGCAGGATTCTGGGTAAGCTTCGCACCATATTCGTCGGCGTTATACTCAAAGCTCCTGGAAATCCCGAGCCTGACGAACGTGGCTCCGAGCGGGACCAGGACGAGAGCCGCTACCTAGAAGAGGGCGTTGCCCCCGTTCCGGTTGTTCCCGCCGCCGAACATCGTCGACCAGAGGGCGATGTTCCCGACGAACGAGATCACTCCTGCGATCGTCGCGGCGACGCTCGACATGAAGACGTCCCTGTGCACGACGTGCCCGATCTCATGTCCGATGACAGCTTCTAGCTCGCTTGCGTTCAACGTGCTCAGGATTCCAGAGGTGGCGACCACCACGGACTTCTCAGGCCCCCTGCCCGTCGCGAAAGCGTTGGGCTGCTGGGAGTCGACGATCCCGACCCTTGGCATCGGAATCCCGGCCTTTAACGCCACGCTCTGGACGGCGTTGTAGAGAACCGGGCTGTCGCTCTCCTGGATGATCTTCGCCCTGCTCATCTTGACCACGATGGTGTCGCTCCAGTAGTAGGAGACGAAGTTGATTCCTGCCGCTAGCACGAGGCCGAGCCCCATGAAGACCAGCGGGTCGCCGAAGTAGAGACCCACCGCGTAGCCCACGAGCATCAGCAGACCCGTGAGAACCAAGAACAGCACTGTCATTCTCAAGTAGAGAGACAAAACTCACGTCTCCGGTTTTTCGGCCCTCGGGGTGGGTAATAAGGTTTCGAGAGAAAACTTATACATTTCTGAGACTCCTCTTCAGAAAGCTATGTCCGAGGACGATTGGTACAAGCGATGGAGGAGGAAGATGCCTTTCGGTCCGTGGCCCCTTTCTGATATGGAGGAGATGATGAAGGAAATGGAGAGGGAGTTCATGCAGTTCAAGGACATCGAGAAGCAGGTGCCCAAGGACCTCATCAGGGAGCAGAGGTCCCCCGACGGGATCGATCAAGAAGGAGATAGGCCCGATTGTCTACGGGTATTCGATGACCATTGGACCAGATGGCAAGCCAGTCATAAGGGAGTTCGGCAACGTGAAGCGCGGCGCCGAGCCCTTCAAGGGCATAACCGAGAAGAGGGAGCCCCTCGTCGACGTGGTCGACGGTGACAAGGACGTCACGGGTGATCGCGGAGCTGCCCGGTGTGCAGGAAGGAAGACGTCGACGTCCAGGTCAAGAGACAGAGCGATCGATCATATCTGTCGACAAGAGAGGACCGAAAGTACCACAAGGAGCTGCAGTTGCCCGACGTCAGCTCGTGGTGGACGGGGCAAGGTCGAGCTTCAACAACGGGATACTTGAGGTGACTTTCCCGAAGAGGTCCGGGGAGGCGTCAGGCGTCCGCCTGAAGATAGAGTAGTTCGAGGCCTCGGCCAGGTCGTTATGCCTCGCGTTACTGTACCAGCAGCCTTCGCTCTCAACAAGCCTTATTACCTCTGATAATGTATTATTCCTTCATGGCTAACATGATGTCGTGTGAATGTGGCTGGACCATGATCACCCCGATGGGTCAGTCCGACCTCAAGAAGCACGTCATGATGCACATGCAGGACGCACATCCGAGCATGCGCATGACGGACGAACAAATGATGAAGATGATGAAGACGGTTTAGGTCTTCACCATCCTCCCATTTTTCTACTCCATCTCCGTTTAGTCCCTTCAGTCGGTCCTTACTGCTACTGAATCTGGCTCCCTTTGTCTAGCTCGTCGAGGAAACCCTTCATCCTGAAGTAAGTGTCGAGGAACTCCAGCCCCTTGGCCGTGGAACCGTAGTAAGTTTCTTCCTCGTCGGTGTACCTCCTGGCGAGGCCCAGGGAGCATAGCTTCTCGACCAATAGCTTCAGCCTGTCGACCGGCACTCGGACTCCATAGGAGAGCCTGGTTATCCGGATCCCCTCGGGGTAGTGGGTGATAACCTCGAGTATCTGGGCATAGAGCTCGATCTTCGACCGCTTGGAGTTCCTGCGACCCATGGTCCAACCGTCCTAGAGAGGGGGGGCCGGGAGCCTTGCTGTCTTCACAGGAGGCTCATGCAAGGAATATTTGCCGGGCAGTTTGAGCCCCTTCGTATACGTGACCTGCTGGACCACGGCGCCATCCTGGAGCTCGACCACGTCTCCATAGACGCGCTTTGCGCTGGAGCGCTGGCAGACCCTTACACTCTGCCCGTAGACGTCGCCGACCGTGGTCACGCTCCCGATTGCGCTCCGCCACCATGGGAGCCCCCACATGCTGCCGAAGTCGGTCTCCCTCCCGACTTCCACCTCCTCCCCCACAATCGGGCCGGTCACCTTCGACCCCCTCCCGACCTGGACCGACTTGGCCTTCAGCCCCGCGGTGGTCTTCACTTCGCCTGCCACATCCGCTGACCCTCCGACCCGGACGCTCTCTCCCACGAGCTTCCCGAGCACTCCCAGATTCTCGCACTCGACAGCGCTGTCCGACGTCTAGCGTGCCGTATACCCGAAGCCTGTCGGAGACCCGCAGCCCTCCTGACACGTCGAGCTTGCCCTTCACTTCGACCCTCTCCGCTGTCCAGATTCCCCTTGACATGAGCGGCCCCGCCGACCTCCAGCTCCTTGCACGTCGCATCTCCTTCGAACCTGACCGTCCCCAGCGCTGAGAGCCTCTGCCCGCTGCTGCCGCCAGGAAGGCTTAAGCTGCCGAAGACCTCAAGTTGCCCGAAGTCCAGTTTCTTCTTGCTCGTGATGTGCCCCCTGACCCTGATTTCGCCCAGGATCGAGCCGCCCTCAAACTCAGCGTGGCCTCCGACCCGCAGGTCCGTGAGGTTTACTTCGCCCATGACCTTCATGTGGCCCCCGACGTCGACCGTCTCGGCCTTCAGCCCCCCCTTCACTGTTAGGTGTCCGCCCGCCCTGACTCTCTTCGATTCTATCGGGCCGGACTCTAGGTGGCCGCCGACGTCCAGGTCGTCGCACGATATGCTGCCGTCAACCCCAACCGACTCGTTGATGTCGGCGCGGCCATGGACCGTGAGGTTGCCCCGGACGGTCACGTTTCCCCCCGGACCAAAGCCTCGCCCCTCGACCCTCAACGTTCCGCACTCGAAGTTGCAGTCGATTGTTACCTGACCCTCGAAGGTCGCCTCTCCGGTCACCACCACCTTTCCACCCGATTCGGCCTTGATGGTGATATTGCGACCTGCATTCAGGTCCCCCTCGACCCTGCCCAGCCTCGCCGAGGTCCCGGTCCTGACTTCGTAGCCCGGCATGGCCGCTACCTCTCTCCAGGTCCGTAAAAGGTTCGCTCGCTCGCCGCGCAAGCGCGCTCGATAGGTGGGGCCCGTGGGGGCTTCGTCCAGGCTCAACTCGGTAGTTCTCTTCATTTTGCAATCGCTGAACTGATTTCACCTTGGCTTTCGAATTAATAGTCAGTGCACCTGTAATGCTCACTGGATGTTAGTTCGGTTGCGCAAGAGAACCGCATGGATAGAAAAGTGGACCGGGAGGGATTCGGACCCTCGACCTAGGGAGCGTCCAAGTTAGCCTTCTCCCGCGTGCAAGGCGGGCATTCCACCGCTGAACTACCGGCCCATCGTGACCGCTCTGGTTCGTGATTGTATTAAGACTGTTGAAGGTCTCTTGTCACATGACGGGTCTTCCGCCGGAGACTACGAGAGTCTCTCCGGTCACGAAGTCCGAGTCATCGGATGCGAGGAACAGCACCGCCGCGGCAATCTCCTCGGGCTTTCCGAACCTCCTGAGAGGTGTCTCCGCAATTCGGGCCGTCCTGGCCTGGTAGCTCATGGTCGCTAGCATGTCGGTCTCGACCAGCGCCAGGGCAGACCACGTTGACGTTCACGATGGGTGCGAGGTCTCACGGCGAGCGCCCTGGTCAGCCCGATGACCCCCGCCTTGGAGGCCGTGTAGTCCGGTGTCTCGACCGCCGAGGGCGGTCCGTTGACGCCCGATATGGACGACACGTTGACGATCTTGCCGCGCTTCTGCGCCGATCATTATCGGCGCGACGGCCCTGCTGCAAAGAAAGACGCTCTTCAGATTGACGTCCATGCGTCCTGTCCCAATCCTCTTCCGTGGACTCGAGGAATTTCTTCCGGAAGATTATCCCTGCGTTGTTGACGAGGATGTCGACCCGTCCGAACTTCTTCACGGTCGCCTCGACCATGACCTCGAACTTCGTCGGAACTGACACGTCGGCCTTGTAGGTCATGTGACTCCCCGCCGCTCTCTGCTATCTGGCGCTAGTGTCTTCCGCCTCCTTCGGGGATGAGTAGTAGTTGATTACGACCTTCGCACCCTCCTCGGCCGAGCCTCTTCGCTATGGCGCGCCCGATTCCCTCGGACGCTCCTGTCACTATGGCGACTCTTCCCTTCTAAGCTTCCGCTCGGATGCTGACAAGCGAGGTGAGTCTCGTCTGCCCGGGCTAAATAATCGCATCGGGCCGTCGCTCGAAGTCGTTATAGACCAGATGGTGGTCCCAGTGGCACCGGTGGGCCGGTAGCTCAGTGCTCTTCTTCTACGCGAAGGCGGGCAGCTTAGCTAGAGCACTCGACTGATAATCGAGAGGTCGAGGGTTCGAATCCCTTCCGGCCCACACCTATATCCGTATAGAACCTGCTTTTTTCGTTCGCAGGTTTCATCAAGACAACCGCTTTTAACGCCGGCCGAGTATTTATGCTCCACTCGATTTCGACCATTGGCATTATTCGGATGAAAGATTACTAGCAGACAGTGCCAAGTGGTTACAGGAGTTCTATGGAGAAGAAGAACGCGTCCATGATAGAGTCCAAAACCTCTGAGTAGCGTCGAATTAGGATATCCTGCCCCTCAACATGATGGCCCGCAAAGTTTCGCAAGTGATACGCTAACAGAATCGACCGCATCATCGGAGAAATGGTGCTTCCATTGAAGCTCGCGGTCCCGTCAAGCAACGGCGGAACGACGACGTCTGGATTGTCCGTGAGATCAGGAGAGACCTGCCTCACAAATGCGCTGGGGTCGGCGCTTGCGGCCGCGGAGGTCCAGCCCTGATTCAATGCCAGTTGGTAAACGGCTTTGCCCATTACCTTCCGGCCAGTCGCGGTGGCAAGAAAACGTCGTTCGAGAAGCTGGTCGATGATTAATCCTAGATTGAACAGAGTGTCGATGACTTTGAGCCTTGAATAGTCATTGTTGATCATCCGCGTCGCATTTATGGGTGATAGGTGGGAGATTTCGTGGAATGTCGCGACAAAGAACCGCTTCACCTCTTCTACATCGTCATTTTGGAGGAACTTAGAGTCCAAGGTGAGCAACCGGATGCTCTTAGCCATCCTGAGGTTGTATCCATCGATGAATCCCTGCATTAGGGACCTCAAAGGCATGACGACGCTACTGAAGAGCGCATTGTTCGGATTGCATGATAGAGACGTAGTCAGATAGGCCGGCGCATCCTTGTAGTTCTTCGGGATGAGAGGAAGATTGAGCTTATCATCTTCGATGGCGTTGAAGAAGCAAATGTACGCCGAGGGAACGTCCCCGCACGCCAGGAATGACTCCGCCATAAAGTAGTATGCAGTCCCCTTGTGTACCTCTTCGTGTAAATCTTCCCACGCCCACACGCGATCTAGAATCGCGCGCCAGATGATCCCATCGATTTTGGGATTTGGCGGTGTTGCACGAACCACCAGTGTCTCGAAGATCTTGTCGGCAAGATAGACTTTACCTCGTCCATTAGTGGCCGGTAGCCCTCCCACGGCGCCAAGAAGGTCGTCAATCATTTGGCCCAAGCCGGTCGACAACGAAACTCCGTAAGACCCAATCTGGACTTGGTATCGGGACGCCAAGGCGGCGGCGAGACTTTGACCAGAGTAAGTAATCGTATCAACCGAACCATCGGTCTTCCATGTGACGACGACCGCAGACACAGCGGGCGATGTCGGCGTGCTGGAGGACAATGCGGACTGCACGAGTCTTGGGTTTCATATAGGTTCCCGCATCGTCCATGGACTCTGGGAACTGCTCATCCCAATATCTGCTTAGAGCCTGCTCTTCGGTGCGCAGGTGGACATAACCGACAGGCCGCATACAACCCTTGAAAATAACAATCATATCAGAAGTAACACGGGCTACAAGGACTGCACGAGGCCTCACCGAAGAGCATCAGCAGACTGTCGTTAAAGCGCTCCTATTCGCTTCAGGAATTCCCTCCCGAGACCCGTGAGAGCGTAGAATGAGTAGTCCGGGCTACCTCCTATCTTCCTGTAGTGGTTCTCCACCAGACCTGCGCCCATAAGCGCCTTCAAGTGGTGGTTCGAGCGTACTCGGGTTCATTGGCTTGGCGGATTCCGATAGTTCTCGAAACGAGCTCTCCTTCTCCGAGAGCATCATCACCAGTGCTTGCCTAGTTGGATCAGCTAAAGCATCGAGTATCGTCCTGGTTTCGCTGGGAATCTTCTCCTTGTACTTGAGAATAGTCGATGGCATTGCGTTAGTTGCGTGCGATGTAGGCACGTATAAACTTGATGCCTATCAAGTTAGCTTGACTGGGATTAATCCAAATCTATTTTTGCGCGATGAATTCGCTCATTATCCGCTCATCATACCTTGCCTTCAAACGACGCGCTAAGAGAAGAAACGCAAAGGTGGATGTCGAGCATCCTCGAGCGAAAGCCCTCGCTCAGAATCGGGGTCTATGGCTCATACTATCCGTCCACCGAACTCAGGCGGCTCCAGTCTTTGAGGGATGCAATCAAGAGGGAGGGGTACTCATCGGTTCAGCTCGTCAAAGACATTCCTGACTTGCCAGAGTTCAAGGACGAGATGGACAAGAGCATCTTCTCCATCACCAATTCTAACGTGAACTTGTTCGTTCTCACGTTCCGGGGCCAGAAGCAAGGTGCAGTACGGGAGCTCGACTATGTCCTGAGAAATCCAGGACACGTCTTCAAGTGCATCGTCCTCATCGAGACAATGCGAAAGGGCAGGTCGCAGGTTAGATGTCTCTCAAGGATGCTGGAAGATGACATGAGGGCAGTGGGAATGAGAGTTGCAGAGTTCACCAAAGGAAGGGATGAAGAGCTGTTCGGATTGGCTAGAGGAACGCTGCTTGACTTTCTCTACTATTACACGAGGAACAGGCCAGAGGACCTCGGCGCTTAACTGCCTTTCTCGTATCCTATCGAACTAGCGCGCAACGCTCAGACGTACGTCCACTTCGACGCAGAGTTGCGCGGTTCTCTCGCTCACGGAATCCCTGAACGGGTCGGCAATCCAGGTTTCGCACCCTTCGTCTGTTATGGAATCAAAGGAGAACATCCAGAGCCTCCTCCGCCAGAATGCGAGCCTGTGCTTCCATCTATCGCCAAAATCCTCGATCACATCGCAATCGTCTGGAAAAGGCCCCTCGTAGTGAGGCTGAAGCGGGTCAATCCACGTCTCCCACAGGCACTCGTTCCATGTTTCCTCTATCGGAAGTGTGTCCTCGACCCCGAGCTCCACCCAGATGTCGACGAGCCTCCTGAGGCACTGCCGTCGAAGCTCCTTCTCGCCCGTTTTGGTGATCGTATACCTGTCGCCGGTCTTTGCGACCAGCCCGGTTTGCTGCAGGGACCTCAGGTTCTCGAAGACGGTCTTATCCGGCCTTCCCAGCTCTCTGACGAACTCCGAGTAGCGCCTCGGCGCTTCGTGCACGAGCAGGAGCATCGAATCCTTAACGGTCTCTCCGTTGAGCATGAGATCTCAGACTTCACCACGATTTAAGGTGGAGACAGAGTCTTCGCCGGCGTTAAGAGCAATCGGACGCCGAATGTGCATGCCAGAAATCCTGATTCAGGTTCACGATGCGGAGGGTCCGCAAGGCGAGCGCCAGCAGACGAATTGCCCGCACTGCGGAGGTCCGCTCGACATCACGGCCAAGACGGGCACGTCTTCCGACGACCTCTGGGTCGATATTGCAAAGGCGAGGCGCGAGGACGAGTAGCCTGTCATCCTTCGACGGCCGCGGCGAGGTTCTCCAGCTCCTTTAGGACGGCCATTCGCTCGGTCGCCGCGTCTGCCGAGTTGCCGAGCGCCTGGGAAGCCGTGAACCTGCTCACGTGAAGGAGCAGTCGGTCCTTGACCTCCTGAACGTCACGGTATCTTCTCTCCAGGGCGGAGGCTCGGCTCCTGGAACGGGCCTCGGATGCTGGCCCGATGTAGACTCTTATCTTTCGACTGACCGACCGGTCGTAGCAGTAGAAGTACAGGTACTTCTTGCCGTCAACGGTTAATGTTTCTATGGGCATTCAGTGGATTTGGTCTGGAGCAGCATAAAACGGCCCTCAAAGGTTGCGACCAGAGTTCGAACTGAGCGGCGGGTCGACAAACTTCATCCTCTGATGCCCTTCCTGATCTGTGGGATGGCCTCGGCGAAGGCCGTGTGCTCGCAGTAGTCCGTGTCGTCCAGTTCGCAGTAGAACCTGAGCTTGCCTTCCCCATCCTCCTTGCCTCTCACCCCGACGATCCTGTCCTTCCTGCGGTCCCTGAGGACGATCCCATCGCTGCCTAGCGAGATGAGCGTGAGAGGTGACTCGCACTTCGAAAACCGTTCGACGGACAGCATCGCCCGAAGAAGCTCGGAAGCGTACCCCGCCGTGCTCTTTTTCTCCTTCTTGGCGCGCCGCTTCAGCTCAGTGTAGACTGCGTCGCTCACGGTGATCGTCGCGAAGTTTCTCTCAGGCATGGCCGCGTGCCTTACGCCTTGACCTTGGGCGGACGTATGCCGAGCTTCTCCATCACTTTGTAGACTTCGGGAAGAGCGTAGGCGAACCCGATGTGCACGCAATCGTCCTTCTGGTCCACATCGCAGGTCAGTCTCTTCTCCCTGACCGTCACGCCGGCGATCCTGTTCGTCCGGTTGTCCTTGATGTAGATCGTGTTCGTTCCCTCGTCGAAGCCGAACTCCTGCATGAATGGAGCCCACCTTCCGAAGATCTCGTTCTTCTCCATCATCTCCTCGAGGGTGCTGGTGATGTAACCCGCGAAGCTCGTTATCCCCTTCCTGGTCAGCTGTTCCTTGTTCTTCTGGTAGGTCTGCTTGTAGCGCTCGTAGGGATGTACGGGTATCGTAATGCTGAGGTTCATGTACCCCAGCTGTCTCTTTGGCGTTTTCCCTCTCTCCCTCTGCATCAGTATAGATTAGCACAATACTTAAATCTTTGTTCTGGAGGCAAGATACGTAGGGATGCTTCGCTCATGGACATCGCTAGTAGTGACTCTGCAGTCCAGCCTAGGCCCGACGGAAATCGGGAGAGCCACTGTCCATACTGCGGCTCCGTGATGAGCGAAGGCATCTGTCCAAGGTGCGGCAGGATCTGCCCGAGGTGCGGTACTCCGAGCAAGGAGCCGAGCGTGCCCCAACTGTGGTCTCGGCGGCCCCGTCCAGGGATTCACTGAATCATCTTCGCCGGCTCCCGCCCAGTCTCCCGAGTTCTCTGACGTGAAGCAGATGCTCGGAAGGCCGCCGAGCAGGCGCGAGTACAACATGTTCAGGGGAATGATGATCGACAGGGACAAGGAGAGGACCCACAGGCTGACCGAATTGCTGTGCGGGAGACTGGCGACGCCCCTGAGCAGGGAACTGGTCGAGATGCGTGCGCTCCAGGTCAGGAGCAGGGCTCGCAAGGGCGGAGAGGAGCTGACGCATGCAGAGAGCGTGATCTATTCGTTCCTCGAAGCTGCGAAGCAATCCGGTGTGCTCGAGTCAGCAACGAAAGCGCTTGCGGAGGCGCAGCTCCTCGACTCGAATCTCAGGCTCGGTCTGTCGAAGGCCAGGCTGCCGCCCCTGGAGTTCATCGTCGAGGTCTCCGGTGAGGGGGAAGAATCGGAGCCCCGTCTCCTCGTGGATGGAGAACCCAGGGACTGCAAGAGGGCGCTCATGGAGAGACGAGCGCACAGCAGGACGTACCTGATGCTCTGGCGGCCGTTCCTTTCGGATTGCCTGGAATACAACTCGGGATCCAGAGGAGGAAGGAGGGTCTCGGCCTGTCTGGAGAGCCCGAGCGGGCGTGTAGGGCTGCTCATCGCCCCGAAGGACAAGCCCGCTGACAGGAGACTGCTACGTCGACGTGCGGCTGGACGTGAGGAGGTTCTTCTACGGCTTCACGACCAGGAAGGGGGTCGAGGTCGACGCAGGCATTCCGGGTTCCTACACTCTGGATTCCACCGAGCTCGCCCTGAGAAGGCTGGCCAGGCAGCTCGATTCGCTCAGGACGACGACCCTCCTCTTCGGGATGGCGGGCGCGGGAAGCCCCTCTGTGGCGCTCTGGCCCCGCGCGAGGAGCATCGTCACTGAATCGCGCAACGCGGTCCTCTCCGTGACTCCAAGGAGAAAGGCGGCGGCCTCGATCGTCGCAGCCGACATGAGGAGGTTCGCGGAGCTCGAACCCGTGAAGAAGGCGAATCTTGTCTTCTCCTCCCAGGCCGTTCCCATGTCTCCCCGGGATGCAGAATACGCCTGCGCCAGCGGCCTGATCGTCCCCAGCGAGTTCTCCCCGCTCGTCGGGATGGAATGGAAGGACATCTTCTCGCTGGCCGTTATAATGTGAAGGAGACCAGACAGACATGCCCGAAGACTACGAAGAAAGATATCTGCTTCTTCCCATCGAAGAGTGCGTCATTCACCCTCTTGCCAGGATAAGGTTCGACTACCCTGTCAGCGGGCTGGTCGAGAGCATAGCGGCGGTAGGCCAGGTTCAGCCGGGCAAGGCGCTGCAGGTCTCAGCAAAGGGCTCGGGACGAGGAAAAAATCGAGGTCTACATCGGCCTCCGGCGGCTCATCGCCTGCGAGAAGGTGGGACTCAGGCACTTCAAGGCCCTGGTGGTCAGCGACATCGACGAGGGCAGGATCCAGAGGGAGATCCTCACGGAGAACACGAAGAGGGCCAACCTGAGCGTCCTCGAGGAGCTCAACCTGCTCGCGAACTACTCGAAGGGCGGTTACTCGCTGAACGACCTGGCGAGGGACATGGGACTCTCTCCGAGGTTTGTGAGAGGAAGGGTGAGCGTCGCGGTTCAGCTTCAGGGAAGGGGGCTCATCGAGACCTTCTACAGGGTAGAGAAGGTGTCCGGGTTCACGTTCACCTACAGGCACATGGAGGAGATAACCGCCCTCGAAGAGGACAGGTGGCTGCCCGTCTCCATCCAGGCCGCGGAGCACAACTGGAAGGCCGAGCAGATAGGGACGCTGGGGACCAGGCTGGAGACGCCGTACCTCATCCAGACGCTTCCGGAATGGGGGAGGCAGTTCGTCAAGCAGGCCAGCCCTCAAACGACCACTTCGACCAGCTCGACGGCGACCAACAACGCAGCCACAAGCGGGCAGCAGGGAGGGTCAAACCCAGCTTCAACGACCGCGGGCGGCGGGCAGGCGCTTCCCCCTGCCGAGGGCCCTTCACGATATCAGACGGTAACGGATTCTTCTCGATTCCTCGTCTGCCCCAGCTGCGGGTCTGAGAGCCCGGTCGAGTTCCCGGTCTATCCGCAGGCCACGCGCTTCATTCCGGGGAAGGTCGACAGGGAGAGAAGCGCGGTACCGCTCGAAAAGAAGCCGGTCCCTCTCGTGGCAGGCCTCAGCTCGATGAAGTGCGTGAACGAAGAGTGCGGGAAGACGCTGACCTTTGCCCAGGACCTCCTCGGGGACGGGCAGCCGCTACTTCGCAGCGAGGAGCTTCTTTCGTTGATCTCGGGCGCGCTCCAGCCCAGGGACGGAGGCGTCGGAAGTCTCGTCTGGGACGGAAAGGAGGAAGCCTGGCTCAAGGTCATGCGGAACGGGCAGGGGGAGGCTACCTATCTCGCCTACGATGAGAAAGCCGGAAGGTGGACGATTCCGGTGAGGCTTGGCGAACAGCAAAAGGCTCGGGCGTCCTCATGATCGAGCGTCCTCCTGCCGTGGCGATTAAATGGGTCGTCGCAATATGAAGGCAGGGAAGCGGTCCAAGGTGCAGGACTCAAGGGTTCGCCCTAGAAGGGGAGGTGCCAATCAGTATACTAACCGTGAAGTTCGACTTCCCTATCAGTATACTAACCGTGCTGCGCAGCACGAACAGTATACTAACCGTGAACAGCGACTTCACTATCAGTATACTGATTCTGGCGGAGGTGTGGTGGAGTGAACGTAGGAACGAAGACCCACTACTGCGACGGCTCTAGAGGGCCCGGGGCCGTGATATTCGGTCGCATCATCAACATCTACGTTCATAGGAACGGCAAGTGGCTCAAGATAGGGAGCATCTGCTCCAACTGCGGCTACCACTGGATCAACGGCAGGGCCTGCGGCGCCCAACTTTCAAACGACAGGAAAGCTCAGCAGGCGTAGCCAGGTTGTCACCAGACCTCTCGCCTTCCTTCGGCCTTGAATTCTGTCCGGAACTTCGCAGATACGCCTCCTCATTCCCAACACTCGGAACTGACCTTCATTCC
>CAVVLY010000005.1:0-212906 GCA_963749225.1 uncultured Nitrososphaerota archaeon
ACGGCCTGTTCTACGTTTACGCCGTCAGCAACGCAAATGGAGTCAATTACCAGCTTTATCCGACCGCCACGACATTCGGCGCCACCGGAACGGTCTCCACCTCAGTTAACCTCGCGAACAGCCCCGCTCTTACGGCTGGAGCCTACACGGTATCCATCGAGGATGCGGCGAGCGGAAAGACCGCGAACGGCAACACCTTCACTATCACGGCGCCGCAATACACGGTCGTTTTCGCGGTCGCTCCCACCTCGAGCGGATCGACAGCACCGACCGGTTCTCAGACCTACGCAGCCGGGACCCAAGTTCGCAACAACGCGACTGCCGCGTCCGGGTACGCCTTCTCTTCTTGGAGTTCCAGCTCCGGGTCGATTTCCTTCGCCTGTGGCACCTGTGCGAGCACCACGATGACGGTCAACGGTGCTGGAACGGTCACAGCGAACTTCCAGACCACCTCCAGCGGCGGACCGAGTCTCGTGCAGGAATCGCAAACGACCTGTTCATACGTCTGCTCGGGGTGGGCAGGACAGCGCGACGTTCAGCTCACAGGTCCATAGCGGGGACATGTTGGTCATCTCTGTCGTCGAGGACGATCAGCCCACCCTTACGGTCACCGATTCACTCGGGACCTCGATTCAATTGGCGGTTGGCTCACACATTTCACAGAGCCAGAGCCCAGTATGTGGGTCTCCCTCGACCTACTGTCAGGCCGACATCTACTGGGGCATGCTCTCCAACTCCGGCCCGGACAGTGTTACCGTGATGGAGCCGGGCTCCAACGTGGCGCTGAGGGTCCAGGTCTGGGAGTTCAGCGGGGTGAACGGTATAGGGAACACGGCATCTTGCAGGCCGAGCTGCCCAGTAACCTCATATCCTCAGGAATCAATACTCTTGGCGACCGGTTCAACAGTAACGGGAGCCGGGAGTGGTTTCACTTGGGAAGGATACACGGCCTCCGCGGTGGCAGGCAGCGAGTACATGTTGAGCCCCACCTACGGGTCTACTACATTCAGTTTCTCACCTCAGGCGAGCCTCGAGGAGGTGGGGGTCATCCTCACCGTTGGAGTCGGAGTAGGAGGGCCTGTCACACAATCGTGCACTAACACCGACACTCCGGTCTATACTCCGCAATCCACCATCTCCTGCTCCCCGACGAATCAGGTGCTCCAGGGTGACACCTTGGTCGTCGAACTGGACGACGTGGCCCCTTCCCTCTCCGATTCACTGGGTGACACCTATACGCTGCTCACGAGCGTCGCCATTCCCGGGTCGACCTACCTTGATTACTACTACTACACAGTTGTGAAAACCTCCGCCCCCGACACGATAACCTTGACCGGCCAGGGGAATTACCCCGAAATGATCGTGCATGAGCTGCACGGCGCGGGGGTCGTCTCGACCTACTCCACTGGCAGCGGGACTTCCAACACCCCTTCCGTGACCTCGTACTCCCCCGCGGCTGGTTCCTTCGTGCTTGCCTTTGTCGAGACGGGCCACGCGACCGTGGTCGCGAGCGCCGGGCCGGGTTACACCTTGCTGAGCCAGACAGCGGTCGCCCTCAGCGATGAATACCTCGCCTCATCCTCGGGCTCTACAACCTCGCCCTTCGCCGTGACATCCTCACTGGACTGGGCAGAGATCTCGGTAAGCTTCTCTTCCTCCAGTTCTGGTGGTTCGCTCGCTGTCAGCATCTCGCCCACCACCCTCACCACGACATCGTCAGCGACCATCACCGCATCAGGCGGGACGCCCAACGGCCAGTTCTACGTGTATGGGATTAATTCTGCGAACGGCATAAAGTATCAGCTCTACCCGGCAGTCTCCACCTTCGGCCCAGGCGGTAGCGCCTCTGTGCCCGTCAACCTCGCCAACAGCCCCGCTCTCCTAGTGGGCTCCTACACCATGTCCATCTGGGATGTCAGCAGCGGCAAGACCGCTACGGGTAATTCCTTCTCGGTCTCCTCCGGGTCATCGAGCGCCCCCACGATAGTCCAGACGTGCACCAATGCGGCTGTTCCTCCGCTCCAGGTGGATCCAGCGTTCACCTGCGCCCTGGCTAGCCCGGTGACTCAGGGTGACATGATCGTGGTGGAGGTCTCGGACGTAGCGCCGGCCGTAGCTGACTCCCAAGGAAACACCTACACCCTCCTGACTTCAGTGCCCGTACCCGACCAGCACCTACGACCTCTATGTGTACTACACGTTCGCGAAGAGCAGCGGGACGGACGACGTGTACGTGGCCGGGCAGGGGAACTATCCTGGAGTCCTTGTTCACGAGATCTCAGGTGCGGTGAGCATCGGTGCCTTCTCGACCGGCTCCGGAACCTCCGTCACCCCTTCAGTAACGTCCTACACGCCGCCATCCAATTCTCTCGTCATCGCTGCGGCTCAGGAGTCAGCCTACAACTCGTGGAGCGCGGGACCCGGCTACTCCCTGCTCTCTCAAACACAGACCGAAATAGCCGATGAGACGGCGCAGGGTGGTGTCGCTACGACCTCACAGTTCTCACTGAGCGCTAGCGCTCCCTGGTGCGAGATTTCGTTCGCCATCGAGTCGTGACCAGCCTTCAGCCAAGCGGCACGGCGTCCCAAGATGATGGGCAGGGTGCAGTTCAGGACTCTGCTTTACCTCTGCCCTTCGAGCGGCGCCCTTCCTCTGCCCGATAACCTTTCGAGTTCGGCGGCGAACCTGTCAAGGACCTCCTCCCTGTCGAAAAGCCATCGGCGCGCCTTTGAGTCATACATCTTGAACGGCAACGTGAAGAAGACCGAATCGTTCTGATTGGTCGTGAAGTATCTCAGGCCTTCATTGTGGTCCGCTAAAACCCTACGAAGGTAGCCCATGGTCTCGTTTATCCACTCGAGGGGAATCGCGTAGTCAGCGTAGACGCAGCTCACGCCGCCGCCCGAGCTCCAGGTGAAAGGGAGCCTCTGTAGCTCTCGCTGTAACTTGACCGCCTCCGACTCGTCGAGACCTGTTACGATGACCGTCTCGAAGAGATATGCGTGGTTGCGGGTCGTGGCTCGCCCCTGCTCTTCCACGTAGTCGGTCCTGATCCAGTGAACCAAGAAGCCCGCCGTGAGCCCATTCTCCATCACGTGGTCATTGTGGCGCAGCACCTTGGAGTAGGGGATGTTCAGCCTCCTTGCGACCTCAGCCAAGCTGATGGTGGCATCTCTCTGCAGTTTGCCTATTATCGCCAGGTCTGTCGCGTCAAACTTGCAGCCGATGGATCTCCGATGCGTCTTCGGTGCGGCTTGCGAATCGTGGGCTGGACCTAAGCCGAAACTCCATCGACCTCGGTCAAAGTCGTAGTATCTTGCCATCATCGGCGCATTCCTGAACCAATCGGTCTCCAGCGCCTCGATCGCGGTGAAGAACCGCAATTTGTCCCTGAGGTCGGTCATGAACCCCAGGAACTCCTCCTCCCATTCGTCGGGGACGGTCACATGGACCAGCACCAGGTCGTCGGGCATGGTTCCGATGTACCCTGTGATGTACCAGTGGTTATCCATTGCGAGGAACAGTTCCTGGACGAGCTTGCGATAGTCCTCGTTCACTCGGGCTACGACGAGCACTCGCCTCAGGCCGAGGACCCTGTAATCGGCACGCAACCTGAGTTTGACTCCCTTGTTCGCCAGCTTGGCCCTGTACCAATCCCTCGCCGTCTTCTTGTCGATTCCCATCCTCCTCGCCAGCTCGGCCACATTCGGTCCTACCTCCTCGATGTTCTTCACGAACTCGACCGAGAAGCGCTTCGACCTCTCCGTCTCCGGCCGGTTCTTCGCGCCGGTCGGGCGACCGCGCTCTCCCCTCGGTAGCTCCACTTCGATGTTTTCTCCCCCCACCATTATAAGCCTAGGCTGGGTATTTCCGGGCTGTCGGGGAACTCCTCGATTGGAGAGGCGGAGAACCTCCGCAGCTCTACCGAAGTTGCCTGCCCGCTTATCGTGGGACGACCGAGACTTTGGCCATCGCCGCTTCCAAGTCCTTTACCTGCTGGTCCACGTCGTAAATCCACTCCTCTTTCTTCTCCTGGTACAAGTGTCGGGGTGTGGACGAGCTGATAGCGCTCCCCCAGTCCAGGATGTAGAACCTGGTCCTCTCCGAGACGCCGGCGAACTCCCGGTTGATGAACTGGATTGTCTCGTTGCTCAACTCGAGCGGGATGATCAGCTCAGCGAAGTAATTCTTCCCCCCGGCCTCGACCCAGAGGAATGGCAGACGGTTCAACGCGTCCCTGATCCTTTGTTGTTCTGAGTAGCTTATGTTCTTGACGAAGACGCCGGTGACCAGGTACTTGTGCGGAGACGTGAGGTATCTTCCAGAGGCGTTGAGCTTCTGCGATTTCATCCAGTTCACCCTGTAGCCTGCGATGAACCCCCTCTCCTTGACGTGCTTCACGTGCCTCACCGCTGACCTCACGCTCATCTTGTTTGGCTTCGCAAGTTCCGCAAGCGTGCGCGCCGAGTCTATCCAGAACTCGGCCATGAGACCGAGGTCCGCGAGGTGGATCTCCGGGATGCGCTTGACAATTGGGACGGGAGGCGCAGGCCTGGCCTGAAGCTTCGTCCAATCAAAGTCCCAGACCGACCGCTTGAAGTCGAAGAGCTCGGCCCGCATCTCGTTGTTCCTCCTCCACTCGAAACCGAGGTCGTCGTGCACCTTCTTTATCAGCCCGATCTGCTGCATCCTCCCGACCAGGTCAGCGAAATCGTTCTCCCGTCCCGCAGGGACGTCGAATATCATGCAATACGTCCCGCCTGGGATCATCCTGAAACTGTACGTGAGGAACCACTTCTCCTCCATCGCGTTGAAAAGATCCCAGGTATGGTCCGCATATGGGGCGGCCAGGTCCGCGATGAGCGCTCGCTTTGTGAGGCCCATCGCATACGCGTTGTAGATCGCGTACACTCCCAGTCCCTTGCCGAAGATCTTGCTCTTGAGGATGTAGCGCACGGATTCGGCCGGTTGTTTCGTCCTCCTTGCAATCTCCGCCACGTCGGGGCCCACTGCCTCCATGGCGTGGACTATCGCGCTCATCTTTGGAGCGTTCCTCTCAAAGCCGCTGACCGTTCTCGTCGTTGGATGGGGTGTCATTTCGTGAATTGAGGACTCTATTTCAGACCTCAATTTAATTGTAGTTATAATTTACGGCCAAATCTACCATGAGAAGGCGCACGGCGAGGAAGAAGGAACCCTAGGGGACCGTTCCGAAGGCCTTCCTTGCGACGGGCTTGTGGTCGCCGTCGCCCTTGAATCGCTCCTCGGCCCAGATGTTCGCGCGCTCATGGTACCCATACATCTCCCAGTACCCGTCCCGGTATTCAGAGATGAACTCTATCTCCCCTAGCCACTTTGCGCTCTTCCAACCGTAGAGTTGCGGCATGAAGGGCCTCGCGGGGAACCCCTGCTCAGGGAGGAGGGGCTTACCATTCATCTTGAGGGCAACAATCGATTCCTCCTCGACCGCGTCCTCGAGGGGGACCGGCGCCGTGTAGCCGTCGTAGCAGTGGAACATCGCCCAGGTCGCTTCCGGTCGGACCTGCGCCATCTCCCCTAGCAGCCTGATCGAGACGCCCTCCCAACTCGGGTTCTCTATGCTCCATTTGGTTACGCAAGAAAAGGACCTTACGTAGCTCTTCATCGGGAGTTTGTTGAACTCGTCGTAGCTGAATTCTAGGGGCTTGTTCACCAGCCCGGTGACCTTTAGCTTCCAGTCGCTGGTGTTGATCTTCTGGTTCCCGTTCGCTGAATATATGACGTAGCGCTTGCCCCAGACCTGGCCCGGTGGTAGGACATCACGATGCTGGGTCGATATCTGCCCGGTCGGCTGCGCTGTCACGCTGTCTTGTTTTTCGTCCCCCAGGATTCTTTTGATCAGGCCAGACATAGACTATCGCAAAGTTCGGAGGGTAGCGTTCTTGCATAATACTCTTTCCACCCGCTAACTCTCTCTACCGCCAGGTGGACCGAGTGAGCAGACCAAGCCCAAAGGCCTCGGCTGCGTTCACCGCCGTCAGATACGGAGCGGCTGCCGTGACGACGTCGCTGGCAACCGTGGTGTAAAGGACGTACCAAAACACTATGATGACGATGTTTTGAACGAGGAAGAAGACCGCGAAGACGGTCAAGCTCGCGGTGAAGTTGGACCGGACCTTCCTCCAGCTGTCGACATATGCGTAGATCAGTAACGCTACGAGGACGACGTTGACGAAGGCGAAGACCGCGGCAACGTTCATCCAAAAAATATCGAACATTACCAAAAAGCGCCACTCCTCATCTTATTTCTACCTTTTCCCGAATTTGCCCCATATCTCCTCAAGCACCGACATGTGCTTCTCCACGTAGGGCGTGAGGAAGTACATGGCTCCGTAGGATCCGGCTCCGCTGGTCACCAGGATGTTATTCTCCTGGAGAATCTTGAGGTGGTGCTGGATTGTCTTGTAGTCGAGTTCGAGCCGTTCTCTTATCTTGTTCGCGTTCATCGGCTCGTCCTTCAGGAGCTTGATCATCTGGAGCCGGTTGTGTCCACCCTTTGTGCCCACGAGGAGATACAACAGCACCCTCTTGAAGGCCGGGTCAACCGAGGACCCCGAGCCCGACGGCCTCCCATCCCAGGTCGGCGCCGCGCGCTTTCGTGCGAGTTCGCGGCTTGACCGCTCTTGTGAAGAGAGTTAGGCTCAGCAAGGTCAAGCCTGGCGCGATCCGGGTCATGTGGTACACTGTGACCGTACCTCTCAATGGCCCCGCGTTAATAAACTGGCAAGCGCTGATTCAGTGAGACTACTTCTTCGTGTCCCGGATGTACTCGTCGTAGATGGCCTTTGCCTTGTCCACCGCCAGTCCGGTCCCTTCGACTCCCTTCTCGGTGACCTTGATCTTGTCCATGACGATGATGGTCCCGATCTCTTCTCTCACCTGGACCAGGCCGGGGAAGACCTTGTTGAGCCTCTCGCCGAGCGCCTTGTAGTCGAAGGGCTTCGCGGTGAGCCTGATCTCGCGGACGTTGCTCCCGCTGAGGACGAGCTTGAACACGTTTTCGCCGGCTCCGCTGACCTTGTCTAGGACGAGGTTCAGTCCCTCGTCTATCCCCAGGATGACCCCTGCATACTCCTTACCCTCGGCCGTGATTACCATTACGGGCTTGCCGACGAATGCGTTCAGCTCTTCGCCGAATTTGCGGAACACGAAAGAGGACAATTTTCTGGCGCAACACGAAGTTTAGCCCTTTTAGACCTTTTCCGGCAGCCCTTGTCCCGTCGCAGGGATGGGAGCGTCGCCCCCATCATTCGGCACCCTAATATCGGCCGCTCGGACCGCTTCTGCGATGAACAGCGGCAGTCTGCCTGAGGCTCAGGCGGCTGAGAAGACCTATCCGGAGCTCAGGTCCTGGAGCCTCACCCTGGCAGGCATCTCCATCTTGGACATGCTGCTGCTTGTCGTCTTGGTCACGGAGCACGGCGCTCAGCCGGCGCTGGTGCCCGTAGCTGACCTGGCCCCATTCGTCTACGTCCTCACTGGCGCCTCGGTCCTCGCCACTTCGCTGGGCGTCCTCTGGGTCTTCCTCAGGTACCCGAAGCAGAGAAAGGTCATCCTCGTGCTGCTGGCGATCACGCTCGGGCTGATGGTCGCCCACCTCTACACGATAAACGACCCTGCCACCCCCTCCTGCTATGGCAGCAACGGGGTCCAGGGTTGTGTCATGGACGAGATCTATTACGTCCCCGCTGCTCAGGCGCTTCTCTCGGGTGAAAAGTGCGGCCCCTACCTAGACAACTGCAACCTCGAACATCCCTTCCTCGGCAAGGGCTTCATCGCCGCGGGCATAGCGCTCTTCGGCAACAACGATTTTGGATGGAGGTTCTTCGAGGGTCTCCTCGGGACGCTCTGCATCCCCATCGTCTTCTACATCTGCCTGAAGTTCACCAAGGACACCACCCTATCCTTGTACGCGGCGTTCCTGCTCGCCTTCGAGACCTTCTTCTTCGTCCAGTCGAGCATCGCGGTAATAGACATCCAGATGATATTCCTGGGTCTTGGTCGCTTTTCTCGCCTACTTCGCGGACATCAAGTTCGGCATACTCAACCGCTACGTCGTCTCTGGGCTCTTGCTGGGTCTGTGCATCCTCGCAAAGGAAATCGGGGTCTTCCTTGCCGCGTTCCTGATATTCTACAACTTCGCCTTCGGCTCTGGGACCCTCCGGCATCGCGTCCTGACCTCGGTCGGGATGGGCGTCATAGCTCTCTTCCTCTTCATCGGAGGGTTGCAGCTCTACGACAGCCTCTACGGCACACCCCAGGCGAGCAACTTCGTCCAGGACATCTCGTACATCATCAGCTATGGCACGTCGCTGAAGGGAGGAGGCTGGTCCGTGTTCGCCAACAGCCAGCCGCCGTACATCACGCCGCTGTATCTGGTTCGTCTACTACTTCCCGATCAGCTACGACGTCGTGCGGGTGACGGTGAGCAGCAGCACCGGTTCCTACAGCTACGTCAGCGCCGGATACTTCGGGGTGCCCGACCTCTTCGAGACATGGTTCGTCTATATCTGGGTCCCCTACGTGGTCTATCTCGCCTACAAGAAATGGAGGGCCAAGATATCGGCTGCGGCCTCCCCTGCGCTCGCGGCCATAGTGGGGAGCATCCAGCTCACCCTCGAAGGCAGCCCCATCCGGAGCAGCGAGGCTGCAGAGGCTGACGCCTATGAGCTTGGGAAGTTCGCGGTGATGTGGCTCGCATTTACCTTCATCCCCTACCTCCTGCTCTACGCATACGGAAGGGTCACCTACCCGTACTACATCCTCTCGGGCACCCCTGCCCTGGCCATCGGCATGGCATACGCGATGACCCGGAAGTGGTTCCCCCGTGAGGTAGTCTACATCATGCTTGGGGGAGTCTTCGCATGGTTCTTCATCTTCTATCCGGACAAGAGTTTCCTCCCCACCCAGCTGAGGGTCTTGCTCGGGCACTGAGGGATTCTCGGATTCTGACGGCCTCCCAGGGCTCGTTACCTGACGAGCGTCAGGTTCTCGGGCGCACGCTTGTGCACCAAAATATCAAACCGCCGAACATGAGAGAAGCTTTTTCTACACCGATATGCTAAATGCAAACGGGATATCACTTGAGTCGAGTCGCCGACGTGAAGACGAGGCTGTCCTCCGTGGAGCTCCTCTCCACCCTGAAGAAGAGCTACAGCTACCGAGAGCTCTCGGCGATCCTGGGCCTGTCTGCCCCGATCCTGAGCCGCTACGTGAGGGGGCACGTGCTGCCTAGCGCCGCGAGGTCGGAGAAGTTCGTCGCCGTTTTCCGCGAGAAGCTCCTGAAGAAGGTGGTCACGGACCAGATTAAGGTCACGCCCGATGGCGCCTACGACCTCACCAGGGCCGTCGTGGATGTCGGTCTCCTCAAACAGATAGCCAAGGTCGTCTACAGCGAGTTCGGGCCCTCCCAGGTCCAGAAGATACTCACCATGGAGGTCGACGGCGTCCCGCTTGCGGTCGAGGTGGCTGACGAGTTCAACGTGAACGTCGCCATAGCAAAGTCGGAGCGGGACCTGGGAACGGAGGACTTCTACGAACAGAGGGTGGTCTACTCTCCCGATTCGGTGAAGTACCTTTATCTCTCCAAGAGCGCCATAAAGAAGGGAGAGCACGTGCTCGTCGTCGACGATTTCATCCGCTCGGGCGTCACGATCGATGCCCTGGTCCACCTCGCCGAGAAGGCCAAGGCCAGGACCGTGGGCATATTCACAATCGCCTCCATGGAGCAGTCGCTTCCCAAGCTCAAGGATCGCCTCAACCTCAACTGCCCCATCGAGTCCCTGGTGAACCTCCCTCCTGTCCAGAAACACTACAACTTCTAGGCGGGGAGAGATTGGACACCTTCACCATAGACAAGGATTTCGTCGCGGCCACGATCCCTGCCGAGCCGGAAGGACTCCCACAAGGGGATGAACGGGTCAGCGTCCATCGTGGGAGGCGGGAGGATACTATCACGGGGCCCCCTTCCTTTGTGCGATGGCCGCGATGCGAACCGGTCTCGACCTCGTCTACCTGGCGGTGCCTGCGGTCATCGCACGCGCGGTCAGGTCCATGTCGCCTGACCTGATAGTCATCCCGCTGCCAGACAGCAAGCTCACCCGCGGGAACGCGAACCGCCTTGTGAGCTGGCTCCCGGAGGTCGGGGCCATCGGAGTCGGGCCGGGACTCGGGCCGCAGAACCCCGATGAGCTGGCCAACGCGCTGTCGCGGCTCTCCACCAAGACAAAGACGCTGGTCGTCGACGCCGATGCGCTGAGGCCCTCGATCCTCAAGCTCTCGAACACCATCAGGATGGTCGTCACGCCCGCACGCGGGCGAGTTCGAGAGGCTCTTCGGCGTCAAGCTTGACGACGAGGTCCAGGCCAGGGCGACGGCCATCAAGAGGGCCGCGAAGGAGAACAACGTGGTCGTCCTGGTGAAGGGTCCGACGGACGTGGTCAGCGACGGCGATAGGGTCGCGCTGAACACCACCCACTCCCCCGCCATGACTGTGGGAGGGACGGGCGACGTTCTAACCGGCATCACCACGGCGCTGGTGGCCAAGGGGGTGGGCGGCTTCGAGGCAGCATGCTGCGCGCTCTACATCAACGGGCTCGCGGGGCTGAACGCTGCCAAGGAGCACGGCCTCCACATCGTCGCTTCAGACGTTGTTGAGAACCTCCCTGGAGCGATGAAGCAGTTCGACAGGCTAGAATAGGGTCGCCCGGTTCTTTTCCGATTTGCGACCGTAAAGGGATAATTGTCATGGGCTCATTCCTCATATTCCCACGAAATAGCTTACATAATATAGCATGAATTAGTAGTCACATAGAGAAAAACGTAAGAAGACATGTGTTTACTAATACTTTAATACCCCTACCACTCTCCCCCGTGATAATGTCTCAGCAGTCGACGAGTCAGGTCCCGGAATTTTCCGGCGAGAGATTTGTCCAAGAGCTAGAAGCCATCAACGTTCCGAGACAGGAACTCAGCAAGATGATCAAGACCGCTTTCACGGAGTTATTCGGGGAACTCTCGGCGACGACAGCGTTGTGCTATGTGGGCGATGCGTCGAACGGAGACCTACGAAGCTTCGTCGTACGGACCGACGAGCTCTTCGGGAACAGCGCGTCCCTGGTCTTCAAGAGAATAGCGTCAGCTGCGGCAAACCAGGCGTAAACCCCCGAATCGCCTACGGAAATCGGGTTTCTGCAAACTTATCGTAAGCTCGCGAAATTATCCGAATCGTGAAGAGGGACCCATCGTTGCCTCGCTCCTGAGTTTCCTGCTCGCCATTGCTAGTTCGGTTGGTTCCCCCTAAGTGGTGAGAGGACGGAGCACCATCTGTCGCACCTGCATGAATCTCGGTCTCTGGTAGATTCGCAAACTGCTTCCTATTTGATAGGGCGCGAGTTCCTTCGACCTAATCTACTTCTTGAGAGAACCGAGTCCGCGTCGATTTGAGCGAAGCCTACCTGCGTAGACAAGGAACATTGGCGCCAAGCTCACTATCACTAAGAACAGGTAGGAGCTTGACACTGCGCTGGACGATGACGTTGTACTCGATGTTGATGTTGTCGAGCTCTGTGCGCCGCCTACCTGAGGGCTTACGACAGAGACCGTGCCATCGTTGTTGGGCACGTAAAAGTATCCATTCGAGCTGTCAAAGACCGGGAATCCCGGCCCCTGACCAATCTGGACATCCCCGAGCATTGTGGTTCCCGAGATGGCCGCCGCAAACCCGGTGGTAGGTGAGCCCGCGCTGTAGACCGCGAGTACGTCTCCGTTGGCACCATCGATGGCGATTCCAGTGGGGTTACCACCTAAACTGACGTTCCCTAGGATGGAATTGCTCGCCGCCGAGAAGACCGTAACGTTCGATGACAGAGTGGTCAGGTAAAAGTCAGAGTTTGAAGCGTCGAAGACCGGCGAGCCTGCTCCCGAGCTAACGTTCGCAACCACTTGGTTGGAGGAAGAGATCATGACGAGCCTCCCACCCCCTGAGGCAAGTATGCTCCCCGTCGCGCCGTCAAGTCCCAAACTTCCGGCTCCGTTAGCAAACCGAATGGAATCGATGACCTTGTTGGTGGAAGCGGAAATCACTGCGGTTGCGTTGAAACCCGGGATGTAGACGTCCCCGCTCACCGGGTCGAAGAGTGGACTGCCAGAACCGCTCGAAATTGGCAGAGTAGCGACGACCGAATTGTTCGATGTGTCTATCACTGACACGCTGCTGCTCTCGATGTTGGAGACGTACATCATCCCGTTGGATGGGTCATAGGCCGGAGCCCCCGACGGGCCATCCCCCACCGTTATGTTTTGGATTATCTTGTTCGTGGCTCCGGAAATCACGTGGATCGTATCGCCCAGGTCTGCAAAATACAAGTCTCCGTTCGAAGTGTCCAGCGCTCCTAGCCCTGCCTCTCTGGTCCCTCCGAAGTAGAGTGTGGCAGTTACGCTGTTGGCGGAGCCGGAGATTATCGAGACGCTCCCATCATTCAAACTCCCCGTCGCTGAAACGTAGACGTTCCCGTTTGCGGCGTCAAAGACTGGTGGACCCATCGCTCCTATGTTCCCAAGGGGTACGCTGGCAACCAGAGTTTGAGCGTAGGCTGCCGGAAGAAATGGGGTAAAGCTCAGAATACAAATGCTCAGCCCGACAATCAGCAGCTTCCTCATTCGGGGTGTCATGTCGTCGCGATTATTTAAGTTGAAACTGGGGGCTTCGGATGACTGATACGAGGATTCATCAACGGGGAGAGGCTGTCCTGCGCACTCACGGATTCCATTTTCTCTCGCGCGCCACCCTTGTCTGCTTCAGTTTCACTAGGGCCGAGCCCAGCAAGATCACCGCCATCGAAACTCCGACGATGACAAGATAGCCGCTGTTCACTGCGAGTGTTGAGCCTGCAGAGCTCGAGGCAGACGAGACCGCCTGTGATGTGGAAGCCGAAGTGGAGGATGTGTTCCCCGTGGAGGAGCTCGAGCTGTTCGATGAAGAAGTTGAGTTCGTCGTGTTACTCGCGTTCGCGGTCCCCACCGCAGATGCGCTTGGGATCCATTTTAGCTGCACTTGATGTGTGCTGAAGTGGATCGGGAAGGTCACGTAGACATAGGTCGAGTCCTGGGTGATTGTGGTGTCAGTGATCTGGTTTCCGTCTATGAACAGCTGGGGCTGCCACGACGCAATGTTCCTGTTCGTGGGGAGCCCGCCTATCCCGCCTAGCGCCGTCGCGCCGAGGAGGAATACTATCTCAGACTTTAGGATCGTAATCGTAGCCATCCCGCTCGAGCCGCTCTGGCCCGACAGTGAGAACGAAATCACCGCTCCCCCAGACTGGCCAACGATCTTGGTCCCCGAAGCAGTCCAGTTCCCCGCCGCCATGGGGATGTTCCCCGCGGTCACGATGGTGAAGATGTGAGAACCGCTCCCATTCACGCCTCCGACGCTGGTGGCTGTCACGTTATTCGTCATCTGAGTGATTCCGGAGCCTCCTCCATTGCAGAGTTGGAGGTCCAAGGCACTGTAGTTGTACCCTCCACCCACCTGGGGACAGAAGTTTCCGACTCTGAGGACCGACTGGCCGCTGACGCCGTAGATGTATCCCTCGTTCGGGTCGAACGATTGCGACCCGTAGAGCGCCCCCGAGAATCGGTGAGGCGAGGGCGAAGGGCGTGTCTCCCGATACGACCGGTCCGCCGATATACACCCAGCCGTTCCGAGGGTTGAAGACGGCATCGTCGCCACAGCCGCAATTGGTGAAGGGTGTAGCGTTCGTCCCATTGACCAGAATGAATCCTTGGAACTCAGGCTGGTAGGGGTCGCTCGGCTCGTAGACGAACCCGTTGTATGGGTCGTAGACACAGCTGGCGGTGCACGAAACCTGGAACTGGGGAGTAATCCCGTTCAACGACTGGCTGGATAGGGAGAGCGTGGGGAGTTCTCCGATGACGTCAATCCCCTGTATGACGTAGGATCCCATGTAAACGGAGTCTTCCGCAGGGTCGTAGACCCCTCCGCCCGGCGGACGAGGGACCAGGACGGGGAATGTGGGGCCTGACCCGATAATCGCTACTACAGTATTGTTCTTCCCAGAGATGACGGAGATGGTCTGACTTACCGCGCTCGGGACGTAGACGAACCCGTAGTAATGGGATTCGACGTTGGTGTCCACAACCGGCTCCTCTGGTGCTGCCCCGACGGTGATGTTTGCTATAACGGACAGGCCAGAGATGACCGAGACCGTCGTGCCACATGGGGTCCCGTTGTCGTTGCCCGCGATATCGCACCCCCCGTTATTGGGGACGTACATGTATCCGTTCAAAGGGTCAAAGGCTGGTGTCAATGGGGAGGCCTGAATCGGGATGTTCATATCCAGACTAGCGCCTGAAAGAACCGAGATTTCGTTCGCCCCCGAGTCTGGAACGTAGAAGAGGCCACCATATGGGTCGTACGCCCCCTGCAGCGGGGCTTGACCAACAGGAACGACTCCCACCGTCAATCCACCCGAAATAACCGAGACCGTGTTCGAACCTTCATTGGAAACGTACATGCCCGAGTCACCGCCGAAGACCGGAGGCTGAGGATTAACCTGTGCAGAAACTGTGCCGTTGACGGCGGGGATGACCGGGACAATCTCCTCACAAGCGGGCGGGCAGGTCGTCGCCGTTGACGTGTTGGTCTGCCCGTATGAGGTTGTGACCACCCCTCCTAGCCCTGAAAGAATTAGAGCGGCGACAACCAAAGCCAGAATCGGCTTGCGACCCATCGGCAGTTTGTCGACACGTCGTGTTGTAAATAAGGATTTGAAATTTAGTCCAGGCATGGGAAGCACGTGTGCATCAGTGGCTCAATCTCCCAGAAAGTCGGTGGGCGGCTTATGCCACTCTGCTCAGGATGAGGCAGAGATTTCGAAGATAGCCAGCTGCGCAAACGCGTTGGGAAACGCACCCACCCTCCTCTCTCCAGAAATGAAGGCCGATTTCTCGACCCTAAATCCGCGCTTCCCGCAATAATCCCTGAAGTCTGAGGTGCTCAGGAAGTGAAGGTTTGGTGTCTCGTACCACTGGTAGGGGAGCGACGGGGTGACCGGGACTCTGCCGAAGAGCATCTGGAACCTCACCTTGTAGTAAGCGAAGTTCGGGAACGCTATGATCGCCTTCTTCCCTACGCGCAGGGCTTCCCTGAGGACAAAGTCGGGCTTCTTCACCTGCTGCAGGCACTCGTTCATTATCACCACGTCGAAGACTCCCGTCGGGGAAAACAGAGAGCCCACCGTCGATGTCCTCCTGGAAGACGTTGAGCCCTTTCTCGACGCATGCCCTCGTGAGCCACTGGGTCTATCTCGATCCCCTGAGCGCGGACTTTCTTCTCAGCGACTAGCTGAGCTAGGAGGTCGCCGTTCCCGCACCCCAACTCAAGGACGCTCGACCCCTCGAGGTGTCCATTCCGCGATTATCCTATCTTGGAGTCTCATCTTGAGCCCTTTAGCTCCCGACCTTCCCCTCAACGGTCGCCGATGCCGTCTTCAGAAAGTGCTTGATCATGTGCGTCTCCTCCTCCACCTCCAGAAGGAACGCGTCGTGGCCGTACGTCGAGAATATCTCGCAGTAGGTGGCCTCGACACCGGCGAGCTTGCACGCCTTTATGATCTCCTGAGACTGGTAGGCCGGATAGAGCCAGTCGGACTTGAAGGCGATGACGAGCACCCTGGCCTTCACGCCCCTGAAGACCTCCGCGAGCCTCCTTTCCCCGAGGATGTCGAAATAGTCCATCGCCTTGGTGATGTAGAGATAGGAGTTGGCGTCGAACCTCTTCACGAAGTTGTCTCCCCTATACCGCAGGTAGCCTTCTACCTCGAAATCCGTCCCGAACTTCTCGGGGTCGTGGCCCTCTCCGACCTGAGCCGCCTCCCGAACTTCTCGGCCATGGAGGCGTCGCTCATGTAGGTGATGTGCCCCACCATCCTCGCGACCGCAAGGCCCTTCGCCGGGAGAGGGCCCCCATAGTAGTTCCCTCCCTTCCAGTTGGCGTCCGCCATTATCGACTGTCGCCCCACCTCGTCGAAGGCTATCTGCTGCGGGGCGTGCTTCAGGGTCGTCGCGATCGGGTATGGCGGACCGGACCATGTCCGGGTAGGAGACGACCCACTGCAGGGCCTGCATCCCTCCCATCGAACCGCCGACCACCGTGAGCAGCTTCTCGATCCCGAGGTGCTGTACCAATCGCCGCTGCACGCTGACCATGTCCTTGATCGGTGATCGTGGGAAAGTCCAGAGCGTAGGGCTTACCCGTCTGGGGGTTCGGTCGAGGAGGGGCCAGTGGTGCCCTTGCAGCCACCGAGGACGTTGGAGCAGATGACGAAATACTTGTCTGTGTCGAGCCCCTTGCCTGGACCTATCATGTCGTCCCACCACCCAGGGCTCTTGTCTCCCTGGTGCCACCCCGCCGCGTGGGCGTCCCCAGAGAGCGCGTGGACGCACCAGGATGGCGTTGGACTTGTCGTCGTTGAGCCTGCCGTACGTCTCGTAGGCGACGGTTATCGGGCCGAGCTTGCTCCCGGACTCGAGGAGCAGTCTCCTCCGGCGGTTGCGCGAACGTGAAGGACTCCGTTTCGGTGATGCCCAGACCTCCTTGCCGTTTTCCACCATCTTCATGGACCCCCTGAGAGGGAGGCGCGCCCGGTGCGAACTGCATCGCTTCTCGGGCGTTCCTCTCCTCGGGATCTATTTTACCGCGGCCTTCAGGGCCTGATCGAGGTCTTCCTTGATGTCCTCGAAGTCCTCGATGCCGACCGAGAGGCGGACGTAGTCCTCCGTGACCCCAGTCTCCTCCTGCTCTGCCTTCGTGAGCTGCTGGTGGGTCGTGGAGGCGGGGTGGATGACGAGGCTCTTGGCGTCGCCGATGTTCGCAAGGTGGGAGAAGAGCTTCACGTAGGCGATGAACTTCTTGCCTGACTCGAGCCCGCCCTTTATACCGAACCCGACGATTCCGCCGTAGTCGTTGCCGAGGTACTTTGTGGCCAGCTTGTGGCTCGGATGGTCCTCGAGGCCGGGATAGTTCACCCAGGAGACGAGGGGATGGGTCTTCAGGTACTTTGCCACCTTGAGGGCGTTCTCGGAGTGCTTCCTCTGCCGCAGCGGGAGCGTCTCGAGGCCCTGCAGGAAGAGGAAGGAGTTGAACGGGCTGAGGGACGGCTCCGATGTCTCTCAGGAGCTGCACCCTCACCTTGATGATGAAGGCCACGTTGCCCAGGCCCGGGAAGTTTCCGAAGACCTCCCAGAACTTCAGCCCGTGGTAGCTAGGGTCGGGCTCCGTGAACTCTGGGAACTTGCCCCGACCGTAGTCGAACTTGCCACCGAGTCGACGATCACTCCACCGATGGAGTTGCCATGCCCTCCGATGTACTTGGTCGCAGAGGCGACGATGATGTCGGCACCGTAGTCGATGGGCCTGACCAGCCCGACGCCGATGGTGTTGTCGACGACGAAGCGGTATCTGTGCTTCGTGGGCAATCTTCGCAATGGCTTCGAAGTCGGGCACGTCGAGCTTCGGGTTTCCGACGGTCTCGGCGTAGATCGCGCTGGTCTTCGGGAGTGATCGCCTTCCTGAACTCCTCTGGCTTGGTCGAGTCGACGAACTTCACGGTCCTCCCGAGCTTCGGGAAGGTGTAGTGGAACTGCTGGTAGGTGCCGCCGTAGAGGTTGTTCGCGGAGACTATCTCGTCGCCCACCCTTGTGATTGCGAGAATGGCCAGCGTCTGTGCCGCCTGTCCTGAACCCACGGCGAGGGCGCCCGTGCCGCCTTCGATGGCGGCGATCCTTCTCTCGAAGACGTCGGTGGTCGGGTTCATGATACGGGTATAGATGTTCCCGAACTCTTTCAGGGCGAACAGGTTCGCAGCATGTTCTGTGCTCTTGAACACATAGGAGGTGGTCTGGTAGATTGGCACCGCTCTGCCCCGGTCGTGGGGTCGGGTGCCTCCTGTCCAGCGTGCACTGCTATTGTGTCTATCCTCTTGGAAGTCATAGGGCCATGCAGAGGTCCTAGGCGATATAAGTAGTCGTGAAAGGAATATCCTGATACGAATTATATTCATATTGGATTGAAAAGGTGCCTCCCGAGCCTCTGGGGGGTTGCCCGACGAGGCAAATTCAATAACTCGGCGAGGGCGTTATCCCAACGTGCGAAGATGAAGGAATACGACCTGATAGTTGTGGGCACGGGCTCCGCAATGAACCTGGTGGACCCGTTGATCGAAAGAAATCCGCGGATGAAGATAGCCGTCATCGACAAAGACGAGCCCGGAGGCATATGTCTCACCCGGGGCTGCATCCCGTCGAAGATAATGCTCTATCCGGCGGAGCTGGTGCGGACGCTCGAGCGGGCGGGCGACCTGGGAATCGATGTTGACCTGAAGGAAGTGGATTTCCCGAGGGTGATGGAGAGGATGAGGACTCTCATCTATCGAGACATCAACGCGATCCGAGAGGGCCTCTCCAATTCTCCAAACATAGACTACTACAACTCGGTAGCAGAGTTCGTCTCGCCCTACACCATGAGCGTGGGAGGGCAGACCATCCACGCCAAGATGATCTTTCTCTGCCTGGGTTCGGGGCCCGTCATCCCTCCCGTCTCGGGCCTCGAGGAGACGGGTTATCTCACAAGCGATTCGGTCATCGGGATGACCGCGCTGCCCCGAAGCCTGACGGTCATCGGAGGGGGGTACATCGCCGCCGAGTACGGTCACTTCTTCTCTGCCATGGGGTCCAAGGTGACCATCTTGGGGCGCAACCCGAGGTTCTTGCCAGAGGAGGAACCTGAGCTCTCTGAGTTGGTGAGGAAGGAACTGGCAAGCCACATGGAGATACTCTCCGATCTTGAGGCGGTGAGAGCAGAGAGGACCCCGGGCGGCAAGAAGAGACTGGTGGCAAGAAACCGAAAGACGGGGGCAGAGCAAACGGTCGAGAGCGACGAGATCCTGGTCGCTGCAGGGCGGGGATCACTCGCGCACCTCGTTCATCCGGAGAGGGCGGGCATCGAGACCACGGTGAACGGCTGGATAGCCGTCAACGAATACCTAGAGACATCCCAGCCGAACGTATTTTCCTTCGGCGATGCCATCGGTAGGTATCTGTTCAAGCACGCGGCCAACTACGAATCAGGCATTCTCTACCAGAACCTCATCCTCAAGAAAAAGGTAAAGGCCGACTATCGCATCATGCCCCACGCCGTCTTCACCTACCCAGAGGTCGCGAGCGTCGGGCTCGGGGAGAAGGCAGCGGTGGAGCAATACAGAGACAGAGTGCTCGTGGGGTTCTACAGGTATGAGGACACCGCCAAGGGAGAGGCCATGAACATCCGGGGATACTTCGTCAAGGTGTTAGTCGATGCGGAGACGCAGAAGATACTCGGGGCTCACATTGTTGGTCCGGAGGCCTCGGTCCTCATCCAGGAGATAATCAACGTCATGCACGCGTCCGAAGGAGACGCTCGCACCGTGGGGGGAGCCATACACATCCACCCCGCCTTGAGCGAGGTGGTCGAGAGAGCTTTCCAGAACCTGCTGCCGGTGGAACACTATCACGAGCACATACTGGGAGAGACCCGGTAGGATGCAGCGGGGACCATCGGGCAAAGTGTCATTTACTCCCGAAATCCCGAGTCCTGGCAGGACTTTCAAGTGATCGGGACCGTTCTCACTCTGGGCACGGATGTCAAGATTGCAGTCCTCAGCGGGCTGATCATCGGTACCATAATCATCGGCTACCTGCTCTCTTCGTTCCTCGCAGGCGCGGGATACGAACCGGTCCCGCGAAAGAGGCTCGAGCTGATGATAGAGTTCTCCCGACCCGATGAGAAGACGCGGGTCTTCGACCTGGGCTCGGGGTTCGGCAAGATAATAATCGCCATATCGGAGCAGTTCCACTCCAGATGCACCGGGGTCGAGATCGACCCTCTGAAGGTTTGGTGGACGAGAAGAGAGATCAGACGAAAGAAACTCGAAAAATACGCCGACGTCGTCATGGGGAATCTCCTTGACGTCGACCTATCATCGGCTGACATAGTCTACGTCTTCCTCTGGACCGGGATAATGCAAAAGCTACGCATGAAGGCGCTCGCCCAGATGAAGCCGGGTAGCCTCGTCGTGTCCTACTTCCACGAGTTCGAGGGATGGGAGCCCGAGCGCGAAGACGTATCCGCCAAGGTGTACATGTACCCGCGTTCCTTCCCGCTCCGCCTAGGGCGGGAGACTACCACTGCGCTATCCGCCTTTCGACGCGACCTTCTTCAACAGGGCCTCCCTCCCGGCCGCTAGGACAAGCTTGTCGCACCTAGCTCCCGGGTTTCTTACAAGGGCCCCACCTTTCATGCAGCTCGCCCCGGTGGTGACTACCTCTACTTGGTCAAATCGCTCCTTTTTGGAGGGGCCCTTCAGTGCAAATCGGCGTCGTGCTTCTTAATAGGGGGCCTTATGAGCTCAGCACGAGTGTAATACCATGGTCAGAGAAAAGACTCTAAGATTCCAAGGAAAGAACAAGGACCTCGCTCAGTTATCACAGGTGATCGAGCAGCAGTTCCAGGCCGAGGGCTACAAGACCCAGTCGAAGAGCGCCCCACTAGGGAACATCATCCAGATTCAGAAGGCCGGCGTCTTGCGGGACATCATCATGGCCGACCGCGCGTTCACGATCGTCATAGCGGGAGACTCCAACGACTTCACGATACACGTTGGCATCGGAAAGTTCATCCAAGGCTTTGCCATCGCTGCCGTGGAAACGATTCTGCTCACGGAGCTCTTCCTTGTGGTCGACGTCCCAGAGGCCCTCTGGACTGTCCACGTGGAGAACGACATTATCAAGAAGATCACCACCCTGGTCGGCTAGCAGGGTAGTTACGAATCGCCACGGAATCCTGGTCCGGGAAGTATCCGGACCAGATATTTCTTCAAGGACCGATAACGTTCATTAGACTCGCGGTAGAAGGCTCGTTCGCATGGTCGTTATTCTTCCGCCGAACGGCTCGCTAACCTTCATCGGCTCGGTCCTGTTGACGCTGGTCCTGGGGTTCCTGATAGGAGCCCTGACCAAGGCAGTCATCAAGGTCGGCGTGATAATCCTGGTGCTCGTGGTAGTCCTGATAGCGCTGGGTTTCATCGAGCCCGACCAGATAATCCAGCCGGTGGTAAAATACATCGAGTCTGGTCCGGCGGTGACCGAAAAGGTGAACCAGATAGCGGGCTATCTGCCCTACTCGTCGCTCACGTTCATCGTAGGCTTTCTGATCGGTTTCTTTAAGGGCTAGACGGTCGAACCCGGGCTCCTCAAAGGAGCCATTCCTGAGGCGGGGGCTGCACCCCGGCGCAGTGCACCTCGCCGCTGACCCTCCTTATGAAAGAAGGACAGGCGAAGCAGACAAGGAAACCGACCTCCGCCTTTACGAGGGGGCAGTCGACGCTCTCTTTCTTCATGCGCGCAATGGCCTTGGGCCCGGCGCTCCCCTTCAGTTCCTGGCTCACGACCTTCGGGATTCTCCTCGGCTTCGGTGATGGGTAGACCTTCACGACATACTTTGTTTCTGTGGACAAAGACGGCGCCCATTCGATGTCAAGGGATAAAAGCTTGAAGGGGAATTTTGTCGAGGATACCGACGCGGGCGACCTGGCAATGGGCTCCAGCGGGGATTTCTGCTGGAGTCTCAAAGCAGGGCGCGTAGCCCCTGGCTCAGTTTGGTCTCGCCGGCCAGGCCTGAGTAGAATGCCAGGATCTCGAGTTGTTTCTTTGTCTCCCTTCCCGCGACCGCTTTCATCCTCTCCAGCTCCGCCTTGCCCTTGTTGGAGATGACGTATCTCCTGGTGGTTCCGCCCCGAGCAGGGAGCTCCACCACAAGCTCGCGCTTGCGCAACTCGCGTATCATGAAGTAGATCGACCCTGGACCTGGATTCCATGCTCCTGAGCTGCTCCGCCCTATCTGGTCCTGGAGTTCGGCCCCCGAGAGAGAAGACTGCGAGAGCATCTGGAGTGAGACTAGCTTGAGGAGGCCTCTTGGGGCGCTTACCAACGTCCGACCTTTTATTCGCTCACCTTAATATACAAAAGGCAAAACGATGACTGAGTGAGCCGCTCAAAAGTCGGAACGTTCGGTACGGTGTCCTCGATCGTCGGGATAGGCCTCCTCGTGCTGACCTTTGTGGTGGCATTACTCATACTGAACAACCAGGGGAACCTCTCGTTCACGGACATCACGAGCTCGATGTCCTCGCTCCTCTACGCCGCCGTAGAGGCCCTCTTCCTCGGCATCATGGGCTGGGTCGGTTCGATACTCCTTCTCCGGGGCATCGAGTTCATGAAGGTCGAGAGGGGCGTCGGCGTCGTGACCTTCAAGGTGGACAAGGGTGTCGGCATAGTCACCCAGGTCGAGGAAGAGAAGCAACCGGAAAGTAACGCCCCTTGAGCGGTTCCAGCCTGCCCTCCGGGCCACTCAGGATTGTCCTTACTGCGGTCACTCTCGTCACCATAATCGCACTGGCGACCGTCGGCTACTCCGTATACCAGGTGATTGTCACGTCTTCTAGCCAGGCCGGCTCTCCGGTCAACCCGGCCAACCTGGGTCAGAACGCGACGCTGGCGGATGGCACGCTGAACATCAGCCTTGCCGGTTCCTTCGCGAACAATGGTCTCTATCCCCTAGTGTACGTCGTATACGCCAACGCGTCTACCCCAGTAGGGAGCCTCGCCAACGTCACCGCTCCCTCCCAGACCATCGGTCCGGGCCAGGTCGCAAAGCTGAACCTTTCCCTAGACATGGACCTGTTCAGCGCGGGTGGCCCCACTGCCAGCGACCTTTTCTACAATGGGAGCAGCCTCCAGCTGAACGAGGGGGCTAGGACGTCCATCGGCGGCCTGGTAGCCCTCAGGGTCAGCAACGGCAGCTCCGTCGTAGTGCCCGCCTTCTTGGGAGGCTTTCAGGTCAAGGGGGAGAATTCGTCTTCTGGGTCTCTGTCGTTCCTCCTCGCGTTCCAGGCGGGGTCCGAGGCGTCGTTCGGCTTCACCATGTATAGCCAGCTGCCAGACGGGCTGAATTCGACCGTCTTCACGGGAGTGGCTTCGCCTGGCGGGAATCTCGAAGCGGAGTTTTCATTCTCCGGGCAAAACCTGGGGAGCGCACCCTACGAGATAACGCTGCACACCCTCGCCTTCGGCCATGATTTTGTCACCGCACTGGAGGTCGGGACAGGCTGAGCTCCTACCAGCCTCCCCTGAGGTCGAGGGTCACCAGGGCCATCTACATCGGAGCAGCCGACATCGTGGCGTGGATCATCATCCCAAACCTCTTCTTGTCTCGCGTCCTTGCCTCGGGCTACCTCCCGATAACCTCCTTTGAGGTCTACGGGCTGGGCGCCGTCATCGCGGGCCTCCAGGTGCTCGCCATCCTCACCGATGGAAGCGGACCCTCCCCGCTCTTCGCGGCCGGGACCTACGTGGTCGAGCTCTACTACATCTACGAAGGTAGCGGTGGTGGCTACGTCAATATCGTGAACGGAGTCACGGTCGAGTTGTACTTCCCGGTCCTGGTCTTCCTGCTCATGCTCTACCCTCTGGTCAGCATAGTGCGCCTTGGACTCACCTATCTCCTCAGCCAGAACGATGGCTCAAGACCGATCCCAGATGATGTCAGAGGTTGAGCGGCGTCGCTGGCCTGATTTCCATATTTTTTTCAGTGCCACTCGTTTGAAGACTAGCAGGTCCCCCGGTGACGAAATCGTTGCGCCCCTGAGGCCGGACCCGGAGAATCCTTAGCTAGCTCGCCTTGGACTCCTCATGCATGCCCACCCGCCGGCCCGGGCTCCAGGGGAAATGGAACCACGTCTTCGACTCCCTCGAAGCCATAATCCCAATTTACGAGAAGGGTTCCAGACGCATTGCGCTCTTCTCCGACTTGAGCATGCGTGCGAAAGCCGTCGCCTTCGCGGTCCGTGACGGCGAACTGGTCCTCGACGTTGGCTCAGGGCCTGGCACGATGGGCGGGCTCGTCTCGGCCAGGGGAGGGATACCTGTGCTGCTGGACGCTTCGAGGAAGATGCTGAAGGGCGCGCAGGGGAGCCACAGGGTGCAGGCGGTGTTCGAGCATCTCCCTTTCCGAGACGGAGCGTTCGCGTCGGTGGTGGCCGGCTTCTCTCTAAGAGATTCCCAGGACCTGGCACTCGCCCTAGATGAGATTCGACGGTCGATGAAGGCGGGCGGCAGGTTCGGGTTCTGCGACCTGGGCAAGCCCGACGGGTTCGCAAAAGCCGTCATCATCGGATTCTACATTCGAGTGGCCGCGCCTGTGCTCGGCGCCATGACAGGAGGGAGGCCTGGACTGGCCTTTGGGTCGCTGTACGACACTTATCTGCTCACGCTCCCTAACAGACAACTCTCGCGATTCCTGAAAGCGTATTTCTCTAACGTAGACCTCGAGGCGAAAGACCTTGGTGCATCGATAGTCGTCCTTTGTAGTGCCTAGGGGGCTAGCCAGACACGGCTAGGTCGAGTTCCCGAATCACCTTGAGCGCCTCCGAAGCGGGGACGGTACATCCCGCAGCCCGTGCATGTCCCCCTCCGTTCCCCCCGTGCTTCGCAGCGATGGCGCCGATCGTCTTGCCTAGATGCACCTTGCATTTCGAAGTGCACCTGAGACTCATCTCGACCCTGTCCGGCGCCTTACGCTTGTAGGCGACGCCGACGGGCGCCGCGAACGCTCCGAGGAGGAGCTTGGCGACCAGCCCCGTCGAGGTCTGCTTGGTCTCGAAGTATGCGACGTTCTCTAGTATCTTGCCCTCCGTCTTCACCTTCTTGATGAGGCGGGCGACCACGTCCGCCTGAGCGACCGCTTCTTCAACCACCCCGGGGACCTGGTGGGGGAGCCGCATCTCTGAGAGCTTCGTCACGAGCGTTCGGGGATACGCCGGGTCCTTCCCGTTCTTTGCGAGCGCGTAGGAGAGGAGGCTGCTCTCCAGCATTATCATGTGCCGGTCGTACGTCTCCATTATCGCCTTGGCATTCCTGGAATCGTCCAGGTAGTCGGTCACGGCCGCATAGAGCGCGACCATCGCCGCCTCGGGCGGGAGGGAGTCCTTGAAGTGGAGGTACGTGAGCATGCCGGCACAGTCCCTCTCGCTGTGCACCAGCTCGATTGGTAGACGCTTCAGCCCTGCCCTGTCCTCTGGCGCGAGGTAGTGGTGGTCGATGTAGGTGACAAGAACCTTCTCGCTCAGATCCTCCAGCCTTTGCGCGAACGCGCTGAATCTGCTCTGGTCGGTCCCAAGGTCGCAGATGTAGAGCTCTCCTAGACCCGCGGGCAGGTTGTCCAGTGCAGCAAACAGGGAGTCATAATCGACAAGGAGGAAATCGCATCCCGTCGCGGCCCTCACCAGCGCCGCGCTCGAGAGCCCGTCGATATCTTTGACGTGCGACAGGCATAGCTTCTTCATTTTCACGAGGGGGCGAGTCCTCGTAGTCTATAAGCGGGTCCCCGGAAAAAATCCGATCCCGGTTTGAGCGAAATTCGTGTCGCTCTTCGCTGGAATGGTTTGAATCTGGCTTTGTTAGCTATTTCACGGACTGGACTGTTCAAAAGCCTAAGATATTCTCGAGGAGCATAAATAGGCACTTTCGGAAAGTCCACCAATCGCCAGGCGTGTTGTTACGTTTTTCACCACTGTTGAAGGTCTCTCAATCACAACTCCAGAAGTTGTTTCCCTAGGCGAATTCCCGCACGACGCGAGGTCGCTCGAGATTTGTAGCGCCAAGCTCCCGTACGCCACACTCCGGCACGTGATGGACGTTGACAAGCCGGGCTATTCTACTCGACTCACGCGGCTCTATCCGGCAATTGCGAGGAAACTACGCCGGTCGATACGATATGAGGCGGAAAGAGGTTTCACATCGGAAGGATCTGGGCTCGATACTCCCGGGGCGATAGCGTGAGCCCTATCGCGACCCGAATGTTGGAGAATGCTGGAATTGAAACAAAAAGCGAACAATAGACTAGCTTCTATCGCCGTCCTCCTATTTGCTCTTGGAATTTCGGGGTTCCTCCTCATACCGGTCCAAGCCGCCCACGCCAACAGCGGCCTATCGATAGACGGAACGGCGACGAGCGCAAATTGCGCCTCTCCCTGTACCGTCGACCTTTCAACGACCCTGTCCAAGGACATCATCGTCGTCTTACTCGAGTCCAATTCGGGCGATTCGATCACGAGCATAACGGATACCGGAAGCGCGGGACTAACATTCTCAGCGCGATTCGCCTGCGCAGGGGCGGACAGAACTCTCTGCGAATACTATTCAGGCCCAACTTCCGCGGCGTTGAGCTCTGAAGGACTGCAGATAACTTATGGTCCGATGAACGGTGAAATAATCATTTTCGGGGTCAACGGGGCCAACACGGCCTCGCCGTGGGATTCTAATCCGCCGAACGAGGTCGCGGGGACAGGGTCGCCGGCTGCGTGCACGATGACGACGTCGAACGCGAACGACCTCCTGATAACTCAGATTGGCAATGGCGGATTTCCGGTTTACACCGTCCCCAGCGGATTCTCCCAGATAACACCGGCTGTGGGCAGCGGATTCATGGGGATGGCAGCCTATGATGTGGTCTCCTCGGTTCAGTCCAGCGTCTCCGAGTCGTGGACGTTCACAGCCGGCACGAGCTCCCCAGAGGTCTTGTGCGATGCGATGGTCTCTGCGACAGTCTCCCAACCCGTCACTCTGACGGTGGGCGAGGCAGGCGCGCCGACTTCGAACAACTTCGTGCTCTCCGGATGCGACCAGACCCCGAACCCGCTCCACGGGGATGGCGCATCCCACACCACCACTGCCGATGCTAGCTGCAACTTCGTGATAACAGTCCCGCCCGACGGGCTAGGGGCGTGGGCCGAGACCTACGACTATGCCTGCACCTCGGCATGCGGCACCACCGGCTCGGGCGGGACGAGCCTTCAGGGGCAATCCTGCTTCACCTACAATTCGTACATAGACTGCGTGGGAGGTAACAACGGTGCGACCTACTATAGCGGCGTCTTCTACGACTCGGTCTCTTCCGCAGGGGCTGGCTCCACCTGGACCGAGAGCATCGACTACGGAGCCGCATCCGGCAGCACGGGGGCCGGGGGCGTCAAGGCCACCGGCATATCGTGTGCGGTGAACAACGGTTACGTCTACTGCGTCGGAGGGTACACGGGCTCTGCATATCTTAGCAAGGTCTTCTACGCTCAGCTCTCGGCGACCGGAGGTGTCACCGGTAGCGGATGGACTGAGACCTACGACTACGGGTGCACCTCAGCCTGCGGGACCACAGGCGGCGGAGGTGTGGCGATCGGGTTCGCTTCGTGTATCCCCCTCGTGGCAGGGTCATCGACCTACTATATCGACTGCGTCGGCGGCTACACCTCATCATCTGCTGCGACCTCCAAGGTCTTCTACGACACCGCCACGTCCTCGGGAGTCGGAGCCACGTGGACGGAGACGACCGACTACGGTTGCATTTCGAGTTGCTCGAGCAACGGGAGCACCGGGACGTCGATGGCGGGGGTCTCGTGCGCTATCACAGGGAGCGGAGTCTACTGCGTCGGCGGGGTGTCGCCTCCGGGCTCCAGCGGCTCGTCCCGCGTATTCTGGGCGACGCTCTCCAACGGAGCAGTATCGGGAAGCGCCTGGACGGCAACTTACGACTACGGGTGCACGTCCTCTTGTGGCACCACCGGAGGCACTGGCACTCCCATAATGTTCTCCAGCTGCTACATCACCGGAGGGTACCTCTACTGCGTTGATGGACGGCAGCTTTCCGGCGGCAGCGTCATCAGCAAGGTCTTCTTCGATCAGGTCTCGAGCGGGGTCGGCAGTGCCTGGACCGAGTCGGTGGACTACGGCGGAACCTACGGCAATTCAGGCAATACGGGAGTGAGTGTATCGCAGCTGTCTTGCGCTGTCAGCGGGGCTTACGTCTACTGCGTCGGCGGGCAAATGTCCAGCGGCGCAACCGTCTCCCAAGTGTGGTTTGCCCAGAATACCCCCAACACCCGATACAGGTTCGCGGGAGGGGCGACGTCCGTGAGCTTCACGACGTGCTCCGGGCAGGGGACCACGTGCAGCAGCCAGAGCTACACGTACTACTATCAGCTCGGAAACACCTACGGGGCGACGCCGCAGCTGAAGACATGGGACGCCGGTCTTACAATAATCCCGACGGGAACCTTCGCAGGAGTCGCTGGCTCCAACATCTGCACCATCAGTCCTGTGAGCGCGAGCGCGGCCACAGCTTCCTGCTACGGCTGGTCCGACTACAACAAGGCGGTGACGGACCCCTCCACGGCGACCGGCGCGCCTGCCAACACCAGATGGTTCTGGCAGGGCTCACCCTTCACCGACACGACCGGTGGCAACACGCACAACGTGAACTACTACAACCAGCTTCAGAACACCTACACCGTCAACCCATCAGCTCCCACCACTTTCACCGGGAGCATAACCTTCACGGTCACAGGGACGTACTTCGGAGGTGCTGCCACCATCTGCACGATAAGCATCCCGGCCTCGCCTGCATCTGGGTCCTACAATTGCGTGGCGTGGGCCGACTACGATACCGCGGTGACCCTGCCGGGAGCATCAGGGGCTAACCCTGCACACGTCAGATGGGAATCCAGTAATCCGTTGGGAACCACGTTCACAGACACCACAGGAGGCAACACCCTCACCGTCAACTACTTCGAGCAGCTCCAGAACACATACCAGGCCGTGCCGTTCGTCCCTTCGACCTGGGACGCCACCGGCCCCTCCATCGACACTCATAGCATAACCAACTGCGGCGCAAATTCGCCTTGCACATCGGCGACCTTCTCTACCTCCAGAACGAACGATATCATTGTGGTAATGGTCTCGGTCGGCACGAATCAATTGCCCACGGTCTCAATCAGTGACAGCGCCGGGCTGATCTGGCACAACAGAATCTCTGGCGGGTGTTCGTACGGGAACAACTACCATGCGGCATGCGAATACTGGGCTCTGGCGTCGAGCACCCTTTCGAATGACCAGATAACAGTCTCCTTCTCTAACTGCAGTGTTGCGTGTGGTGGTGTCGCCTACGCAATGATAGCCATCACCGGAGCCAACACGGTTACTCCCTTCGACCCGAACGGAGCCGAGCCCGCCGTCAACACGGGCGAAGCACCGCTCAACAGCGGGGTGGTTACCTGCACGATGTCCACCAACAACGCAAACGACCTTCTCATCGGTTTCGACAGTTGGAACTATGACACAGGAGAGACCCTTCCGTCAGGCTGGACCTCTCTTGATTCTGTTTCGACCACCTACACCTCGTTGGACGCGTACGACTTCGTCGCATCCACTCTTAGCAGCCAGGTCGAACAATGGGTAGGAATAGTCGATGGCTACCAGACCCTCATCTGCGATGCCATCCAAGACAGCATTGGTCCCGTAGCGGCTACGGGGACCTACTTGGGAACCCCCGTTCAGACGATCTGCGTCATGCCTGGTCCCACGCCCGGCAGCTCTGCGACGCTCTCCTGTACCGGTTGGGCCGACTACGACCTCCCAGTCACCATGGGCTACTTGGCCGTGAGCGCAAACGAGCGCTGGGCCCCTGCGACCCTTACCTACACGGACACCACCGGAGGCAACAGCCACACCGACAATTACTATCAGCAGTTCCAGAACACCTACCAGGCCGTGCCCTTCGCTCCCTCGACATGGGACGTCTCCGGCCTCTCAGTCGACAGTCATTCGGCCGGTGCCCTCGTTAGCGCTTCACCCGCCACCGTATCGGTTTCAACCTCGGACACCAATGACGTGGTCGTCATCATGATTATGTGCGACAACCACAGCCCTGTCCCGACTGTCACGTCCGTCAGCGATGGCCATGGCTTGACATGGAACTCCAGATTCACATTCCAGGCGGTAGGTTCCTCATTCATCAGATACGTGGGCGAGTGGTGGGCTGTCTCAGCTTCTACGCTATCGAGCGACACGGTGACCATAGCCGGAACCAACTTCACAAATTGCACCGTCTATTCTATCGCGATAAACGGCGCCAACACGGGGAGCCCGTATGACACGAACTCGGCGGAACCCGCCACGATACCCGGGACCGGCTCGCCCGCAAGCTGCACCATGACAACGAACAGCGCCGACGACATCCTGTTCGGACTCATGAAACAATCGTCGGGTGGCACGACGTGGACGATACCGAGCGGATGGACGAGTGGTAATGCCGCTCCGGGCGACGCCGCAAAAATCGACGCCTGGGACATAGTCGCATCGAGCGTTTCCTCCCAAGCCGAGACGTGGATCGGACAGGCCAACGGCTACAACATCAATGGAATATGCGACGCAATCCGGGGCAACATCGCTCCCATAACGATAACCGGGACTTTGGAAGGGTCGACCGGCCAGACGATATGTGTCATGCCAGGTCCGACGCTGGGAAGCTCAGTTTCGGCCTCTTGCCCGGGTTTCACCGACTATGACACCGCGGTCACCATGGGCGCACTCACGGTCAGTGCGAATGAGAGGTGGTCTCCTTCGACGCTCGCCTACACTGACACCACCGGAGGCAACACCCATTCCGATCACTACTACGAGCAGCTCCAGAACACCTATCAGGTCACGTCGAATTTCATTCCCAGTGTCAACAGCTTGGCATTAGATGGGGCTGGAGACGCAAGCGGTGCTTGTGGTGGAACCTCGTCATGCACGGTAACTTTGACCACGACTCATGCCAATGACGTAATAGTGGTTGTTTGTGCACAAGGCGGTGATACACTAAAAACTCCGACGGACACGGCGGGACTTGCGTGGAATCAAAGAGGTTCGGCATACGGAGCCTCGTCAGCCAGACAAGTCAATGTATACTGGGCATACTCGTCAGGGACATTATCATCAGATAGTATTACCTGCGCATCCACAAACAACGCAGCTACGGATTACTGGACTGTCGAAGCATGGGGAATCAGTGGAGCAAATCCGGCAAGTCCGTTTGATTCTAATGCCGCCTTACCAGCCCAATTCACATCTAGCGCCGCAGCGAATGGAGCTTGCACACTATCAACATCAACAGCAAATGATTTCATATTTACCATCGCTTATACGGCGAATAATGTGATATCTGCGGCTCCGAGTGGGACGAGCACAATTTTCCACGATAGTACCCGCCAGATGTGGAGCGATTATGAGATAGTATCTTCCACTCAATCTGGTGTTACCTTCACTTATACTAATACTAACAACAGAATAACAGCGTGGTGCGATGCTGTTGTCGCCGCGTCTCCCTTCGACTCGGGGCTGACCTTCACCATAACCGGAACGTCGCTGGGCTCCTCGGCACAGACAGTCTGCACCATCTCCCCCGCGAGCACGGATCAGCTAAAGTCCTGCACCGCCTACGCGGACTATAACACCGCCGTCACGTTCCCCGCCAATCCAAGCGGTCAAGCATCCAATACTAGGTGGCAACCGAGCGGCTCCCTCTCCTTCACCCAGACCACGGGCGGGAACGTCGATAATGTCAACTACTACAAGCAGCTTCAGAACACGTATCAGGCAACACCGAACGCCCAGGTCACCTGGGACCCCGGGCTGACCGCCCAGAATGCCGTGGGGACCTACCTGGGGACCGGCTCCACCACGATCTGCACGATCACGCTCACGAGCGGGACGGGGGCGCAATCCTGCACCGGATACGCGGACTACAACCTCGCAGTCGTGATAGGGGCAGGGACTGTTGGCGGCGCCCCAACGCACTCTCAGTGGCTCCGGAGCGGGGCTTGCTCTTTCACGCAAGCGACTGGCGGCAACACCAACAACTGCAACTATTACAAGCAGTGGACAGAGACCTGGCAAGCCACCGCCAACGCTCAGAGTACATTCGACTCCGGACTGAGCGCGACGGTCTCCGGCACCGTTCTAGGAGTCGCAAGCACAACGATCTGCACGATATCTCCGACATCGGGTCAGGCCACGGGAACATGCTCAGGCTACATCGACAATAATCAAGCGGCTACCTTCCCGACCGCCATGTCGGGAGCGGCCTCGAACACCCAGTGGGAGTGCGCGACTTGCACCACGGCCGCACAGACTTCCGGTGGGAACACGGTCAACATCAACTACTACAAGCAGCTGCAGAACACGTACCGCGCGTTCCCGTTCTCCCCTTCGACCTGGGACACGAGTTCCTTGGGCCTGGACGGCAGTGCGAGCAACGGTTGCTTGGTCTGCGGTAGTTCAATCAGCGTCTCGCTGACGACCTCCGCCTCGAACGACGTCATCGTCGTTTTCTGTGGGTCGGACACGTCTGGTGCCATTACAACGCCGAGTGACGCCGCCGGTTTGACCTGGCACCAAAGGGGATCCACGCTCAATTCGAACCTTAGGTACGCGGCCGTCTTTTACGCGGTTGCCTCAGGCCCGCTGTCTTCTGACTCCGTATCCTGCAACTATTCCCCGGCTCCGGCGCTAGAGGCCTCGATAAACGTCTGGGCGGTGAACGGCGCCAACACAGGTTCGCCATGGGACTCCAACATCAACCTTCCAAACGACAACGGTTTCGCGAGCATGGCGAATCCTTCTTGCAGCATAACGACATCCAGCGCGGATGACTTTCTGTTCACTATTACCAATGAGGCTGGGGTGTGGTCAGCAAACCCGAGCGGATTCTCGACGATCAGCCAAGCCGGTAGCGGCAATGATGGGTCGTACAGCGCCTACCGGATAGTCGCCTCCACGCAATCTGGCGTTGCAGAGACATATGGCACCAGCGGCGGCAGAGGGACGATCTGGTGTGATGCGATCCAGGGGGTCATCGCTCCGATAGCGACCACCGGGACCTCACTTGGATCCGCAAGCCAGACGATCTGCCTCATGTCCGGTCCCATATCTGGAACCTCATCCGTCGCGTCCTGCACCGGTTACGCCGATTACAACACAGCCGTCGCGATGGGCGTCCTGACCGTGAGCTCCAACGAGCAGTGGTCCCCGGCCACTCTCACCTACACTGACACCACCGGAGGTAACACCCACACGGACAACTACTACAAGCAGTACTCTGAGACTTGGACAGCGACCGCGAATGCCCAGTCCACTTTCGACCCTGGCAGCGCCTCGGTCGCGACCGTGACCGTGGGCAGTGGACCCATGTACGACGCATATGATTCCGGGAAGGGGGAGGTATTCGTCGTCAACAACGCCGCCGCCACGATATCCGTGATATCCGACAGCACCGACACGGTGGTCGCGACCATAAGCGGACTGGGCAACCCCCGTGGGATAGTCTACGACCCTGCGAAGGGCGAGCTCTTCGTGGCCAACTTTGGGGCTGGGACTGTCGAGGTGATATCCGATAGCACAAACGCCGTTATCGCCACGGTGACCGTGGGCAGCACTCCGCGGGGCATAGCCTATGATTCTGCACTGGGAGAGATATTCGTGGCCAACAGCGGGGGGAACACGGTCTCGGTGATATCCGATAGCACGAACACAGTGGTCGCGACCGTGACCGTGGGCAGCGGTCCGAGGGGTGTAGCCTACGATTCCGCCAATGGCGAGATGTTCGTCACGAATAACAACGACGGCACCGTCTCGGTGATATCCGATAGCACGAACACGGTGGTCGCGACCGTGACCGTGGGGACACACCCGAACGGGTTGACCTACGACCCGGCACAGGCCGAGGTCTTCGTAATCTGCAGTGGGTCGAACGCCGCCTACGTGATAGCTGACGGCACGAACGCGGTGGTCGCGACAGTCACGGTCGGGAACAACCCCTTCGCCGCGGTCTACGACTCAGCCGCTGACCAGATCCTGGTAAGCAACTTCAACGACGGCACGGTCTCCGTCATACGAGGCTTCGACAACGCAGTCGTCGCGACCGTGACCGTGGGTACCAATCCGTACCTGGGCCTGGCATACGACTCTGGCAAGGGCGAGGTCTTCGTGACCAACAACGGCGCCAACACGGTCTCGATTCTCACCGATTCGATGAGCACGACGGTCTCGGGAACAGTCTCGGGGGTGGGCGGCACCGCGATCTGCACGATACTTCCCCCGCCCGGGCAGGCAACAGGCACCTGCTCCGGGTTCATTGACAATGGACAAAGCGCCACCTACTCCACGATGATGTCGGGAGGGTGGCCGAACCAGCGATGGATCTGCACGGCTTGCACGACCGGCGCTCAGGGGACGGGCGGCAACTCTCCCAACATCAACTACTACAAGCAGCTCTCGGAGACCTACCAGGCGACCACGAACGGGCAGGGTCCCCCAACCTGGGACGCCGGCCTCAGCATCCCCCTGACAGGGACGACCTTCGGCACTCCGGCGACGACCATCTGCACCATCGATCCCTCTGCAGGCACCACGACGATCGGGTCCTGTTCCGGTTACGCCGATTATAACTCCGCGGTGACCTTCCCCGGCGCTGCCTCCGGTTCCGGGAGCAACATACAGTGGGCGGTCTACGGCACCTCGTCCTACACTCCGCTGACCGGAGGCAACACCTACACCGCCAGCTACTACAAGCAGCTCTCGCAGACCTACGAAGCGACCACTAACGGGCAAGGACCCCCCACGTGGGACGCGGGGCTGAGCATCGCGCTGTCGGGAACCCTGGGGGGCGTGCCGTCCCAGGTCGTCTGCATTATCTCCCCATCCTCCGGCACAACGACAACGGCGTCATGCTCCGGGTATGCGGACTACGACACCCTGGTCACGGCGCCGACGTTCGCCTCCGGCTCCGTGCCGGGCATACAGTGGCAGGTCTCGGGCGGCTCGGCTTGGACCGATACGACGGGAGGCAACTCCCACACTGCGGCATACTACAAGCAGCTGAGCAATACCTACCAGGCGTCTCCGGGCATCCCAAGCACCTTCAGCGGCAGCATAACCTTCGCGATAACGGGGACCTACCTGGGGGCATCCTCCTCCGCGATATGCACTGTGAACGTCCCCGCTTCGCCGACCTCGGGCGCCTCGTATTCGTGCACGGCCTATTCTGACTACAATACTCTCGATACCTATTCGGCATACTCGTCAAACAACCCGGCCAACGTCCAGTGGCAGGCCAGAGGGACGACCGCGTTCCTAGATGCGACCGTAGGAGGCACCAACACCGTCCAGTATTACGAAGAGCTGCAGAACACGTACGCGGCCCATCCGGTGTCGCCCAACACATTCTCCCCGAGCATAACCTTCACGGTAAGCGGCACGCTCGACGGTGGCGCGGCCACCATCTGTACGATATCCGTGCCGGCCTCCCCGAGCGCTCAGGACTACAACTGTAGCGGCTATGCAGACTACGACTCTCCCGTCTCACTGCCCGTGAGCGCGGGGAACAACCCGTCCAACACGAGATGGGAAGTATCTGGTGTCACCTCCTTCACCGACACCATCGGTGGCAACACTCATGCCTCGAACTACTATGAGCAGCTGTTCAATACGTACGAGGCGACCCCGAACGCCCAAGCTACTTGGGACGCCGGACTCTCGTCGCAGAACGTCGTGGGGACCGTTTTGGGAACTGCGGGACAGACGATCTGCACTATCGTTCTTACCTCCGGAATGGGAGCCCAGAGCTGCACAGGATACGCTGACTTCAATATGGCAGCAGCCATAGGTTCGGCGACGGTCGGGGGAGCACCGGCCAACAGCCAGTGGGTCAGAAGTGGTGCCTGTTCGTTCACCCAGAGCCACGGGAGGCAACATGAACAACTGCAACTACTACAAGCAGTGGACCAACAACTTCGAGTACTCGGTGAGTGACTCGACGACTCCTGCCGCCCCAACGCTCAGCTGTAATTCGCTTGGGAGCCCGGCTATGCTCACGCTGACAACCTCCTATCAGGCGTTCTACTGCGACAATGGAGCGGCCGCCACCGCGACCAACCCTACGACGGGGTCGACCGGAAGCCAAAGGTGGTCCGACAACGGCCAGAGCTTTACCGTCAGCGCTGGAGGGGCCAACGACATCTTCGCCTACTATGATCAGTTTTCGGTGACATACGCCTACACCGTGGCGCTCGGCGGCTCGCCGACCGTCACCAACATCGTGACCTACACTCAGTTTGGGGCTCCTGTCAACCTTACACCGACGAACGGCGGCGTGAGCGCCTGGACCGACGCAGGGACGACCTCGACCTACACCAACCCGATAGGCGGAGGCCCGGGGGAGAGGTGGGAGACGGGAACGACCTCATTTGCCATAAGCTCTTCCATCAATTTGAATCCGACCTACACCCACCAGTACTCGCTCACGGTTGGCGGCGGTAACGGCATTGTCTACTCCGTATCCTCCGAGACGGGCGACAACTTCTGGAATGCCGGAGACTCTCTCACGGTCTCCTCGAACGGGATATGGGGTCGTGGTGGCGGCACGGGCATGCGCGTGGCATCCTGGAACCTCGACGGAGGGGCGAACACGAACGTCGCGACGACGGGCACGGTTACGACATCATCCATAACGATGAGCGCTGAGCATACCGTCAACTTCAACGACGTAACCCAGTACCAACTCACCCTCAACGCTGCGGCAACCTCCGCCCTCGTCAGCTGCACCTCGCCGACGATTACGGGCGACAACTACTGGTATGACTCTGGGACAATCAATGTGAGTTGCACCCTGAACGGAGTCTACAGCCGGGTCGGGGGAATGGGCACCAGGATTTCATCCTACAACTGGGACGGGGGCGCTAACACGGCGGAGTCCACCATGGGGACCTTTACGACAACGACAATGACGATTAGCTCTGCCCAAGAGGTCAACGCGAACACAGTTACGCAGTTCCAGGTCACGCTTGATTCGGGCGCTATATCGGCCCTCGCGTCAATCACCTCACCGACAATCTCCGGCGACAACTATTGGTATGACAGCGGGACCAGCGTAACCGTCACACTGAACGGCGTCTATGGTCGGGGTAGTGGCACTGGCACAAGGTTGACCGGGTACCAGATCAACGCCGGCTCCAACAATATCGTCTCCACAACCGGGACGGTGAGCTCCCTCGCTGCGGTGTCGATTTCGGGAATCGAGGCGATCACCACCACTACCGTGACTCAGTACGAGCTCACCCTGAACCCCGCAGCCACCTCCGCCCTCGTCAGCTGCACCCCACCGACCATCTCCGGGGACAACTATTGGTATGACAGCGGGACCCCGAACGTCAGCTGCACATTGAATGGAGTCTATGGGCGATCCGGAGGCTCAGGAACGCGTGTCACGAGCTACAACTGGGATGGAGGAGCCAACACCCTAGAGACCACCACGGGAACATTCGCCACCTCCGCCCAGACCATTTCGGCTACGCACCAGGTGAACGCCAACATCGTGGACCAGTACGAAGTCACGCTGGATTCCGGTGCGGCGAGCGCACTTGCCTCGATCACACCTCCGACCGTTGCCGGCGACAACTACTGGTACGATTCGGGTGCTCCGGTCACGATAACCCTCAACGGAGTGTATGGCCGCGCAGGAGGGACAGGCACAAGACTCTCCTCGTACTCCGTCAACGGGGGCGGCCCCACGCCCGTAAGCACGACCGGGACGGTGACCGTCCTGAGCGCCATCAGCATAGCTTCTCCTCAGGCCGTGACCTCCTCGACCGCCACACAGTACCAGCTCACCATGGATGCCACCACCACCTCTGCGCTCAGCTCGGTCACACCCCCGACGGTTGCAGGGGACAATTACTGGTACGACTCCGGCACTCCGGTGACTCTGACCCTCAACGGGATCTGGGGGAGGACTCTCATCACAGGGAACCGGCTCGTCTCCTACGAGGTCAACGGCGGTGCACCGACCCCTACAGCGACGACTGGACCGGTCGACGTGTTGGCTGCCGTCTCGATGTCGTCCGCCATCTCAGTGACGAGCGTGTCCACAATTCAGTTCTACCTGACCGTGACCGGAGGGAACGGCATCACCTACAGCGTGAGCCCGCCAATAACGGGTGATGTAGGCTGGTACGACTCCGGCACCTCATTGACTGTCTCCTCGAACGGAGTCTACGACAGGGTCGCGGGCACAGGCCAGAGGGTCTCCTCCTGGCACCTCGATGGCGGTGCGAACACGATTGTCGCCACATCGGGGCTGGTCGTTACTGGCCTAATCTCCATGTTCTCAACCCATGTGGTGACTTTCAATTCCATCGCCCAGTACCAAGTCACACTGGACGCAAACTCCGCGGCCTCGCTATCCGCCTGTACGAGCCCGACGCTTCCTGGAGACGACTACTGGTACGATAGCGGCACCCCAGTCAGCTGCACGCTCAACGGCATCTACGACAGGGCGCTTGGCAGCGGAGACCGACTCACCAGCTATTCCTTGAATGGAGGCGCGTCGATCCCCGTCGCGACCACGGGAATGGTCATGGCTCTCAACGTGCCAGGAATCGCAGCGCCCGAAGCGCTGACCGCGACGGCGGTGCAACAATACCAGTTGGTACTCTCGGTGCTCCCCCCCTCGGCGGGAACCTCCAGCTACGTGACCTCGCCGTCTCTGCCCGGAGACACAGGCTGGTACGACTCTGGGACCTCGGTCTCCTTCACCATCATCCCAATTGCTGGGAATACCTTCGGCTACTGGTTGGGCATCGGGGCCTGTTCCTACGTCGGGACGTCGTCGACTCCGTCGCTAGTCCTTACCTGCGCGGCATCAGAGGCTGCAGTGTTTGAGGGGTATGTCCCGCCAACCACCCAGGCAATAGAACTCCAGCCCGCGACCTCAGGCGGTGCAATCCCGACGTTCACAATCATCGGTTGCAACGCGAATCCCAGCACCATCCCAGGTGACGGGGTCCCCCACGCCATGGACATTGACAATCTTTGCAACTTCACGCTTACCATCACCAACTCCGGGAATGTGAGGTACGGGTTCTCTGTCGGGGGTGTCTTCTCGGCCTCCTCGCCTGTGGAGACGACCTGCCTCTCCGGGAGTTGCGGGACCATCACGCTGACTTATTACGAGCAGGTGGACGACCAGTTCGCTTTCACGACGTCCGACACGGCGGCAGGATTCACTGCGCCAACCCTGACTTGCGTCCAGCTCGGGACCTCCAGCATGTGCGGCGCGCTTTCCCAGACGCCTTCCTCCTACTGGTTGGATTTCGGCAGTTCCTGGGGCGTGACGAATCCGCTGGCCGGGTCGAGCGGCTCTGAAAGGTGGTACACATCGACCGCAGCTGGAACGGTCTCATCACCCAGCCTCACGACCATCCAGTACGTTCACGAGTACTCTGTCACCTTCGCCGTGGCTCCCGCCGGCGCAGGGACGACGACGCCCCCCGCCGGAGCATCGGATTGGGTCGGCGCCGGCTCTGAGGTTGCGCTCGGGGCTTCGGCCAGCTCGGGCTACGTGTTCTCATCCTGGAACGCCAGTTCGGGTGCGATAACCTTCGCAAACGCCACTTCTTTGTCCACGTTCGCGACGATCGGGGGCCCAGCTTCGGTGACCGCAGTCTTCGTCCCGAACCTCCACACGATCACATTCGTCGAATCCGGATTGCCCAGCGGCACATTGTGGAGTCTAAGCATAGATGGCGTGACATCTCGTTCGACGACCTCCAGCATCGAAGTGACCCTCCCAGCGGGGGTGTACACTTGGACCATCCTGAGCCCGATAAGCGGCCCTGCTGGAGTGCGGTATGTTGCTCAACCGGCGAGCGGTCAGCTGACCGCTGGCGAGTCGCCGGTCCGTGACGCGCCTCCGGCTCAGGAGGGCGACGTCGACATCTCCTTTACGACGCAGTACTACCTTACAGTGGCAGTCGCATCGAACGCGGCCGGAATCAGCCTCGCTCCTGCTTCAGGGTGGTACAACGCCGGGACAACCCAATCCTTGAACGCGAGCGCGAGCCCGTCGACCTATCTTGCTTTCGTGTCCTGGAACGGCGCGGGACCGGGCTCTTACAGCGGACCCGACCCGCTCGCGCAGATAACACTGGGAGGGCCCATCACAGAGACGGCCAACTTCGCACCGGAGATGGGCGCACTCACCTTCGTCGAAACTGGTCTTCCCCAGGGAGCGAGTTGGTCAGTGACCGTGAACGGCGTGAGCCAGACCACTTCCGGGGCCTCCATCACCTTCGGCAACGTGACGGTCGGCGCGACGGCGGAGTGGGTGGTGCGGTCTTCGGGGAGTGCGCCTGAAACGGGCTCCGTGCAGATAACGTCCCCCGATACCATAACCGTCTCGATAACGTTCACGACCACCCAGTCCACGGTGACCTCCACCCTCACCACCACTGCCACGACGACGACCCCACAGACTATGACGTCTACGACCACTTCAACGGCCACTACGACCGTCGTGTCAACGAGCGGTTCGACGACTACGGTCTACACGAATACCCAGAACCCGGCTGGCTCGCAGATCGGCAGCTTCTTCCTGGTCTACCTCCTCATCATACTCATTCTGGCTGCGGCAGTGGTCGTCCTGGCCAGGCTCGCCTTGAACAGGAGACGGTCAACTGACGCTTAGTGTGCAGGTTTCAACGCGCCCCCGCTGGCGATAATCACCTGCACGTTGCGCTCCGTCCGCGATGTGGGGGGTTGTTTTTTGCGTATGACCCATCAGTCTACCTAAAGGTAGACTTATATCCGTCCCTTGAACAATTCATGGACGTGTCTGTAGTGAGTGTGAAGGTTCCTCCCAAGGTGAAGGAGGATATGCATAGGGTAAAGGACAACGTGAAATGGTCCGAGGAGATAAGGAACTTTATCCTCGAGAAACTCGAAGAAGAGCGAAGGAAGGAAGGCATCAAGAATGCCGAGAAGACTTTAAGCGGAGTCCGGAAGCTCCCAAAGGACAGCGCCGCAAGACTGATCAGAGAAGACCGTGACAGTCATCATTGACCCGTCCGCCCTAGTAGCGTACCTGCTCGAGGAAAGCGGATTCGAGAAGACCAGGGACCTGCTCACTGAAGGGGTCGATAGTCCAGCCCTCCTCCTGATGGAATCGTCAAATGCTGTTCTTGAGGCCAGCAAGAGCGAGCGAATCGACCGGGGCGATGCTGACAAAGCCATCGAGGTGTTACTCGCCTTGCGCGAATCGAACATCAGGATTCATGACGAAGCGGACCTCCTTGGAAGTGCATTTGCCATAGCAGCGGACCATGGTTTGACGACATACGATGCCGTCTATCTTGCACTGGCCGTCAAGCTGCGTGGAAGTCTCGCTTCGAAGGACAGGAAGCAAATCGAAATCGCGAAAGCACTCGGTATCGGGCTAGTCACTACCTAAGAATAAGTTTCGCCGTGCATAAGTGTTTCATTGCGCCTCAGCAATGATAGACTTATGCTCCTGGATTCGAGCACTCTCCGAGTGCCAGCTTTGAGCGGATCCGAAGTGGCGAACCCGGAGTCTTCAGAAGGGTCAGGGACAACAGATGAACTGTACGAGTGGTTCTTCGACAAAATCCAGAACAAATGGGTTAAGGTGACCCAGGCCAACAGCAAGGGCAGGCGGTGTGGAAACTGCGGGTGTAGCTGTCCTTGTACCTGCGCGGACTGTCTGTACCAGTGCTGCTCGTAGCCATTCCAAGGTTCATTGCGCCCCTGCCGGAGAATCAGGAACCTGATGCCCTGATTTCTTTAACTGAGTATCCCGCAACTAGTCTACAAGGGGGCACCCATGCCGAGATGGGGCCGCGTAGATCCCCATGCAGAACGCTACCGGAAGCTTGCTTGTCTAGCCGACCCTTGCGCTCGTTTCGATTACGAGCCCGTCATCCTGTATCGCGTGCCTCACCGTCTTGACCTTGGGTATTACCCTTCTTAGTTTCTGAATCTCGATCTCGCCTTCCGCTTGCTCGAAGCCCTGGGCGAACCTGAAGCTAAGCACGCCGTCCACGATGCTCTTCAGGTAGTTCAGGTGCGACTCGCTGTGCGTCCCCTCCGGCATCAGTATGAAGTGTATGCCTCCGAAGGTGTGGGCCGCGTTGACCCAGTACATCACCAGGTCGGTGATCTCCTGTTCCGGATAGCAGTTCAGCAGATAGGCGATGTTCAGTGCCGTCCAGCGTCCCTCCTTGAGCCTCTCCGAGAAATCCTCTGTGAGCGAGGTAAGCGAGTTCGGCGGAAGGTCCAGCGTCTGCTCTCTCGGGTCCTCTGGCGTCTTGCCGGCGATTGTCTTCAGGGTGGGGGGTATCAGCCTGGTGAAGACCCAAGAGCCGTTGTCCAGGTATTCGTTGACGTCCCACTTGAAGGTCGCCATGTCCTGCAGGATGTCTTCGCTCGTGCTCTCGACGGTATAGTAGGCGACCTTCGTTTCCGCCTTGGCCATGTTGTAGAGGGCCTGCTGAGCGAATGCCTGGTAGTATGAGCCGGTCTGTCCTGTCAGAAGGTAGACCGAGCTGGTGGGGAACCCGCCTCCCATTATGTAGCCCAGCCCCGGAAGTCCCATGTCTGTTAGCTTAAGTTCAGTTCGAGAGCGCCCGGTGCTCCCAAGTGTAGAAGTCTTCGGCAAAGAAGATGTTACTTTGGCCTTTGGCTGACTTGTCTTAAAAGCGTTTGCCCCCTCATACATGACAGAAGTCTTGCGCGGCACTATCTTCCCGTAGACGGTATAGTAAGATTAGTATTTAGACGTTGCATGAAAAGACACGAAGTACATTATGTTTTTGTTGGGATAATGCTATATATCGTAAACGGACCGAGTTTCACTCGTTCGGGCTTGTTTAAGAGAGCAACTGCGGTTTCTGACATAATCCTGGCCGTTGTGGCCGTCGTTATCGCGGGGTTCGCCGCGGCGTTTGGTCTCCTGATCTGGACGGCGATAGATGCAGCCAATGCAGCCGGAATCACAGGGATGTTCACCTCGTACGGCTACATCACGATTGAAGCTGTATATCTGATGCTCATAGTAGTCGGCGCCTACTTCGTCTTCCAGGTGGGGTTGAGGCACGGAGTGCCCTACGACGAGAATGAGGAAGAAGACCTGATGGATGTTTCCGGTTAGACTGGCGGGATTTGCAAATCCTAGATAACCCATTAACAATTTCTGCCAAACGCATGTTTTGTCTAAACTCTTAATTAGTAGATTCCTCCACCCTGCTGCTACATTGGCAACACAGATTCGAGCAGTCGTCGTGTCTAGGGCAATCATTGCTACCCTGTCCATAACGGTCGCCGCGTTCAGTCTAGCCTTCATCAGGATGTTATGGGCAGTGTTCGGGAACATCGCTTCGGCCTCTGATTTCTTCGGGAGCGCGGGGGTCATGATGTACCTGACCATAGAATTCCTCTTCTTGAGCGGCGTGATAGCAGGCGCGTTCCTCGTCATCAGAAAATGGTGACTCCGGCCGGCGGAAAATACGCGTTAATTTGGCAAAAGCTATATTTTTAACCCTTAATATAACGCGCAATATTCGGAGTCGGGCGAGAAAGAGAATTGCGGAGGCTTCTATCACTTGGTGCTGGGGCGGCAATAATCGGGACCCTCCTTCTCATCGCTGCTTTCTATGAGACCTACGTAGTGGTCAACAGCCTCCAGACTCACCTCAATACGGCAATATCGTCCACATCGAACAACCTTCTCGAGGACGCCTCGGTGGAGGCAGTCTTCCTCGGTATCATGGCGATCTTAGGTTACATCTTGATTGCCCAAGGTCTGGAGGGAATCAGGAAACAGGAGCTTGTCGACTTGCAGAAGAGCAACCTGAGGATGACCACTGCCTTGCCCAGGTCAAGGCCGATCCCTAAGGCTGCAGCTCAAAAACCGGCTGGATGGCATCCCGCGGGTTCAGCCACCCACGCAATGGGCCCAGTGTCTTCCACGGCAGCCTCGGCGGAAACAGCCGTTCTAGCTCCGGTGAAGGAATCGAGATCGAGGTTCTCTCTCTTATTCGGCTCTAAGTCTGAGAGTCCTGAATCTGAATCTGGCCAAGTCTCGCCATCCATGACAAGTGGCAATCAAGATCAATCGGGACCTCAGGCGGTGACGGAGAATTCAATGCCTCCGCCCGCTGAAACCCCGTCCTCGGAGGTTGTCGAGTCACCTAGTACCTGCTGATGTCACGCAGCCATCTGCCCAGGCTTCGATCAGTGAGGGCCCCGGGCCTGAAGTACCTGATTACGTCGTGGAAGCCGCGACCGCTGCGAGTACTAGCGATTCATCCTCTGGAACGGTGGCTTGGGAAGGTGGCGGGCCCCCGAACCTGGAAGGAGTAGAGGTCGTTCCGGAATCACCTGCCGCGTCTGCCATAGCAGCTGGTCCTTTGGAGACCCCTGCCGAACCCGGCGCGCCGCCAAAAAGACGACGGGGACGACCAAAAGGGACTAAGAAGAAGGCGGAGCCGGAGCCGGCTTCGCCCGTCCAGAACACCGAGCAACCTCCAGCTTAGAATTCCCATATTCAACTAAATTAAGAAATATGTTACTGCTGAATTATAATTCGTCGCTCAGAAAATATTTTTTAAGAAAATACATTGATGAATTAATGTAATAATCATGCGTCCGACGTGTAAAAAAAATATTTAATTATAATTCCTCTAGTAGAAACATTGTCCTTAAATATGTCATAAGTAAGGGTGCCGACTTAGTGAAATCCGAACAATGAAGTTTTCACTGAAGCAAAAGAAAAGATCTGCAGTCTCTCCAGTCATCGCAACACTCCTCCTCATCGCCATCGCAGTCGCAGCAGCCATCATCGTCTACGCCTTCGTCACCGGCCTCATCGGCGGCTTATCCAGTGGCGCAGGCTCCAGCCTAGTCACAGTCACGGGGACTCTCTCCGTGCCCGGTGGCGCTGGTACAGGCACACTGGTCTTCAGCGTGAAGAACGGCGCCAACAACCCAATCACCCAGTTGGGCTTCACTATGCCCACATCGGCAATCACTTCGTACACACCTGGCAATGGTATTGGCTACACCAACTTGGGCACCGACGTAAACAGCGCAGTGTCAGTCAACGTTGGCGGTGTCACCACAGCCGTCAGTCCAACCAACCCTCTCGACATTGGCGCAACTGCTAGCGGCGCACTATCCGTTGTTGGTCCAGCCGGATCTGGTGGACTCAACGCCGGAAGCACGTACACCTTCACCGTGACAATCACCTATCAGAACGGTGGTTCAGCGGTTCAGTCAGTGGACGTAACTGCGCAGCTCTAGAGAGAATCCATAATGGCGCAGGGGGCAAAAGAGACCCCTGCGTCAAACCTTTTTCTATTTGGGATGAGAAAGATGAGCTCAGTTCTTTTGTTTCATGGGGCTCTGAATGAGAAGGCAACTGAACTACATAATTGTCATTTGCGCGTACAACGAAGAAGAGAATCTCAAGCGGCTTCTACGGTCTGTTGACAATACGAGAGCCGTGTTGGTCGATGACGGTAGCACGGACTCAACATCCGCTCTGGCAAGATCAATGGGGTTTACAGTTCTGGAGCATTCGCATCGGTTAGGTAAGACGACGGCTTTGCGGGATGGCTTGGATTTCGCCAAGAAAAACCAGATACCGATTACCGTCGTCTTAGATGCAGATGCTCTTCCCGAGCCAGACGCGATTGAGTCTACCGCTAAAGCCACTAGATCGAGCAGCTGTTGGTGGATCGACGCCGCGTCAAGTTCCCTGGCCGAGGGTGGATGCAGTTCTATCCAATCGACGTATCTCCATGTGGGCGGTCCTGTACTGGAGTAAGAGAGATAAATGAGGTGGCGCGGTGATTGCTACATCGGTGGAATCATGGTCGCATGCAAGACCGATTATGTTCAGGTGGAGCTGCACCCTGGGTGACGACGACGAGCGAATCGGCGTACACCTGGAGCGCCACGGTCTGAAGACCGGTACCGGTGGATGGCGCCGTAGTGCACTTCGAGGTCTCTGTAAGTCTTGGCCATCTCATGGAGAGAAGGCGACGAATGTTTTTTGGGCATATCATCCAGCCCGACAGCGGGGCTCCCAGTAGAAATCGATCTGTAAGTCTCTTCGTGTTGGCGCTTGCCATCAGAGAGCGGCCCAAAAGGATACTGTGGGTGCTTCCATCGCTATCGATTGAATTAGTAGCAAGAATGACGGCCTGGCGTGGACTATCGACTTGGCAGGCATGATGTGTATCGGAGATGGGTAAGTGCTCACAAGGACACTCAAGTGGATAATCGTAGTATCTCTAGCGGTTAGAATAGCGGCATTCGTCTGGAGTACATATTTCCCGGTCTCCTTCAATCCAACACTTCAGAACTACCAAGATTTCAACGGCTACTACCTTTGGCAGTGCTGCGGCTTCTCGCCGCTGGCGATCTCCCATACAGGGACTTCACCTATTCGTATCCTCCCCTTTTCATTTACTCGCTTTTCACTTTCTATGAGATAGGCACCAAACTGGCGGCACTTCCCATAATCGTTGCCGATGCCCTCACGGCGCCTCTGATTTACTTGATGATCAAGCGAACATGGTCAGAACGGCTTGCTGTAGCAGCTTCCGTAGTCTACATTTTTTCCCGATTCGCACTCGTGTTTGAAGGCATTTCCTATCTCAGTGAACAACCGATGCTCTTCTTCTTGCTACTCAGTTTTGTTCTTCTTGTTGGTAAGAAGGCAAAGGCTTCAGCAATCGCTCTAGCCCTGGGGATAATGTTCAAGCAAGACGCCCTGTTCGTCCTTCCAGTCTACGTGTTTTGGGCAGTCTGACCAGGGGTTCGGCGTCCTGCCAGTTTGGTCCCCTTCCGGCAGGTTTGCTCGTGGTTATCGCAATCTCATTGCCTTTTCTGATTCTGACGCCTGACGGATATATGGAGACAATCACGTTCGGCAGATTTCCCAGCATCTTTCCTCCATACTTCCCTCCTTTGCAGTCTCCCACGGGTCAGTTGGAATTGAGTGGATTCTCCTTCACGAGCGCAAACTTGCCCCTTCCCGACCTCACATGTTCGGTCTTAACGAACAATATCTTCGGGCCGAGCGAGATTGGTACCGGGGCCCTCAGCGGCGTGACTCTGACCAACTTTGTGTCAATCCCCCCTTCTGCCAGCGTCAGATTCATCCTGGCCATTTTTGCTCTCGCCCTATTGGTACCAAGTCATATTCGAGTTGTTCCTGATACCGCGGAAGACGAGGTTCGCGTGCTCTCGATTGCCGCATGCTTCGCTTTTGTTGTAATCCCTCTAGAGCTCTTCTCTCAATTGGCCACAAACAATTACTGTACCTGGTGCCGCTTTACGCCCTCTTGCTCGCCAGTGGCACGGACTGGGTGTCTTTCGGAATCGCTGACGATAGTTCCAATTGTGGCGCTAGTGAATCCGTTGGGCTACTTTACAATTCTGCTGCCTCTGGTCGAGATGCAATTCATGATTGTCAGTTGGAGACTGCAGAAAACAAGATACGAGGATGGCTCCAAAACAGTTGGTGTGCCATCACAACTTCCTCAAAGTGAGCCTAGGGAGGCGCATCGGCGCTGGCCAAGAAGTATGATTTTGAAAACTTCGCGATATCCTAGCGATGGTCGTTCGGCCTTGTAAAACGCGTAATAGCAGACAAGGTTCCCGCTGTTCTCAAAAAGAACTACAGGACTAAACGGGCCCGGCGAGTCAAGCCCGGTTCTTGACCTGCGATCTTTGAACTCTCGGCCGTATTCCGCCGTCGGAGGAAAAAGGAACAATACTCCGACCCTCCTGTTCGACTTTTCGTTCACGAAATACTTGTAATCAATGGGAACGATATCCCGGATGTAATCGAAGTCTAGTTTTGCTCCTTCGTAAGTATCGTAACTGAAGCCCTGCCCGCCGTCAAAATCGTCAATTGCGACCACGGGATCAGTACACTCATCGATTATGAACCTCAATTCCTTCCTGAGCGGGGATGCAAACCTTCGACCAGTGTGCGTCAAGGAGGTACAGACTGTGTTCTCCTGAACATGGATTTGTTTTTCGAAAGGAAATCTACAGATTCGGATATTTGAATGTATGTTCGTCTTGAAGTAGAATGAATGGAATCCTCTTTGGCGAATCGTACACATCGCACGTGAAGACTTGATCAAAGATTCCGCTGAAGAAGAAGCTGGTCTCTCCGTTATATGTGCCCGTTTCGACAAAATTGGTCAGCTCGAAATCTAACTTCAGCTTCTTTATGGAGTCGATAATGTTTGGATCGCTTAGCGTGCCAAACGACCCCTTGAATCTTTTGTAGAGCTTCGCTGAATTCTTTCCTCCTGGTTCGGCGGACATTTCAAGGAACTCGGGTCCGTGATGTACGCCTTGTTCATCGATTCTTTTGAATCATCACCCTGATTCTATCCCAGACTTGGCCGTTAGGACCCATACGCCTGAGTGGCGTGCAACTGCGCTGGATAATCCTTCGCCTCAGTCGAACAATGCTCTTAGTTATGGTTCGAGTAGCTTCTTGTATATCGAACAACATCGAAGAGCCCAGGTCCTGGTGGAGAAATCTTCCTTGAACTTCGCAGTGTTCTTGACGGATCTTCAAGCTGGTTCGGAGCGAGCGCAAGGAATTTCTCAATTGTCTCTTTTAGGGAAGCAAAATCCTGCGCTCGAAAGGTGAACCCGATGCCGTAGCGCGATACCAATTCTGCAAGTTGTGGGTTGTTGCTAGCTATGACCGGTACTCCGAACCTACACGCCTCCCAGAGCATACTAGAGGAACCGTCGAAATCTTTGGTGTAGGATAGTACCAGCGCCGAAAGCAGCGCGGAAATAGTATGATTTCTCCGCCTCCGATACGTAGGCATCTTGGAATATCACCCGGCCTGGTTGGACTCGTTCCGCAAGGGACTGGATTTCTTGGCGACGAACGTGGTTGATTCTTCCTGCTTGAACCAGAATGAATCCAGGAGTCTGCTCGACGACCTCCAATATGGTAGCGAGGTCCTTACCTTGATGTACGGCTCCAAATGACAGCGGCAGGGGAATTCCGTGGCTGGCTCCGAGTCCCGGTCCCGCGGTTCTTGTTCAGTGATTTCTTCGTGCTTGGGCTTATTGTCTGAAACAGCCAAGGGCAATGTTACACTTTTCCTGACAATACACCGCCGAGAAAGTGGTCGAGTAGTACTCCGATACCTTGTCGTTTTGGCAAACATATGCGAACGAGCTTTTCTTGAAAGAAAACCGGTATATTGCAGGAATCTTGGTCGAGGCGACAATCGCCCCAAGGAACGACTCGTACCGTTCAGAGTGGAGAAGCGAAATTACCCACTTCTGCCCGGCAAATAGGCTTCCAAGGACTTGGGGCAGGAACATCATGAGCCCTGTAGCATCCCGAATGTGAATTACATCGTAGTTTCGCTGCCGAGAGAGTGCGACCGCCTTCATCGGATCTAAGGAGGTTCGCCAATGACGTCGAGAGTCGGCTCGTAAAATCTCTAGAGTTCAACCGGAGAAGGCCGTTCAGCGACCATGCCCTCGGTCGCAGGACGGTAAGGCTCCTTACGTTGGGCGCTGGCTGTCCTGAGATTAGTTCCCGCGAATGTCAGTAGCGTGACTTCGTTCCCGAGCATTGACAAGCTTCCCGTCTCGACAATGGCCGCTTGTGCGGGATGGCCTTCCAAGTCGGCCAGAGGACAAACGTATAATATTCTCATTCGTTTGTCTTCGAATACCTATTGTCTGGTGCCCGTGCTTGCCATCTCTTGAGACTTTAGACTTCAGGTTTGATTGGAATATAACTGTCTTGGAGTGTTGATGTTGTTACTATTTGATGCTGAAGTCGACCTGTTCTCGGTGACGGATGCATGCTAGTTTTCAAGAGAGAGACTGAGGTAATCTTAGGAAGGCGTGATTTTTGTACCGATTCTACATGGCTTTGGCCGAACCCGTTTTCTCCCGAATCTTGCGGGTCAGGTCGCTGCGCTTGCAAAGGCGATTGCTCCGGGCAAACATGAATCGCAAGTACTTGAGGAGTCGTCTTGGACTCATCTTTCACCTTGCAACTTGATCTGACCTCGCGAAACGACGTTGAGATGCTCACGGAGATCAATCGGGATGGCTTGTACGAGAAGGCTACTAGCGAGCTCGTCAAGAACCTCCTCAAGCCGGGCGATGTGTTCATCGATGTGGGAGCTAATATCGGCTATTACTCCATGTTAGCGTCCAGAATAGTGGGCGAAGAGGGGCGAATTTTCGCATTCGAGCCTGTGACCGCGAACAGCGGACCGGCTAAAGGCCAATATCACCTTGAACAATGTCCACAACATCGTGGTCGTGCCGAAGGCGGCTTATTCAGCCGATACAACGCTCACGCTCTATCTTTCCGATATCCAAGACGGTATGAACAGCCTTCTCGGGGTGATTTCGTGCACAGCATGACTCAGCAGGTCGAAACCGTCCGATTGGATACGGCCCTGGACGATCTTCCCGTGTCTCTACTGAAGATAGACGCGGAAGGCGCTGAAAGGGAGGTCTTCGCGGCGCGAACAGCCTCCTTGCAAAGTCCAATTGCAAGGTCATCGTGGTGCGTACAAGTATCCCAAATTCGGATCTCTTGACCTCGATAACAGGTTCGACTACTACGAGTCGAGCGCGCGGTCTATCTGATTTCTAATTCAGCCGACCCGCGTGGTTTGGCCTAGTGGTCCTATCCGAGATCGGCATGAACTTCCTACCGGCTGCAATCTACTATTGACTTTGAAGCAAGCTCCGGGCTCGAGGAGTTAATCTTGCCGTGCCTTCATGGTTTTGGCTGAAACGGGGTCGTTGGTGTCAGAGCTTTTTGCCTGGGTTTCTCTCGTAGGCAGGTTGCCAGGTCCGCGCTTTTTATAATCGGGAAGGACGGTTTGATCAATTGAATCTTAAGGATTCTGTCCTTGAGCTTGGGATTGCGACATTATACGGCAAGTCTCTATCAGACCGCAGGCGAGCCTATTCGGGAGTATTCGAAAGCCCGCCTGAATATTTTCGCGTGAAATCCAGGCTAGGGGAGTTTCTATGTCCGGATCCCATAGCGCCATGCATCTTTTGGCCAAACCACGAACCGAACACCAAACGTATCGTAGCGGATTTGCGAAATGGATTCTTTGTGGACATAGGGTCCAACATGGGGTTTTTTGCCGTGCTTGCTGCCAGAGGCGGGAACAGAGTCGTCGCAATCGAACCTGGACGACGAGCATTTGAATGCCTCTCGGCGAATGTGAAGATCGACCAACTGAGGAACGTAGACGTTCATCGAGTCAGCTGCTTGGGATTCTTTCTCACGGGTGAGGCTCAATGACAACACGGCGGATTCAGCGCTCAGCCAAGTGGGAGATCAGGCCTCGTCGACGCTGTGCCCGTGAGTAGTCTGCTCGATGGTAAGGTGCCAGACTTGGTAAAGATAGACGTCCAGGGGGCAGAATTCCGAGTCCTCAGGGGTCTAGGATTGGCAGCATGATAATATTCGAGCCTTGGCCTGGTGACGAGGGGGGATACGAGGGTTTCCGGCACAAGTCGCCTTCCCCGTTATGACATACGCCAAATCGACAAGGAGAATTACCTGGCAGTCTTGAAGGAATCGGGGTAGGTAGTGACCCGATTACTCGTCGAAGAGTCGTTGAAGAGAAACGACAAGGGGAATTTATGGCGTACTGGGAACGCTCGATTCCGTGGGCTTTCGAAGGGGAGAGCCGATCGTATGTTATTTTTGTTCGTGCTTTCCCATGCCCAGAGCGATATCTCAGGGAACCCTCCAGCCGGGACCCACCGAAAATCCTCCAGCAGTCGATCACAATCTTCCCCTTGAATGCCGATTTCCTGATTCGCCTGAAGGCCGGCCAGGGGGTAGCGATTACACACAAATCGGAACTTGACACGCAATCGAGAGCTGAAGGTTTGTAGGAGATTCTTCCGAAGATCTCTGAAGACTCGTCAATAGACGGGTCGTAGGCGCTAACTCGATACCCTCTCTCAGCCAATCGGTAAGCCAACATGAGCGCTTGTGAGGCCTCCACTACATTCGTCCCTGGTTTGTATGTGAGACCCAAGATTCCAACACACGCTTGCTATCTTCGGGGCAGATAGACTCAATTATTCTGAGCAGGCGTCCAAGCTGCCTTTCGTTGATCCTATGAGTTGCTACTGCCAATTCTGCTTCGACTCCTGAATTTCTCGCAAACCGCGCAAATGCGACGTTCTCGCGTGGAAAACAAGGCCCCCCGTACCCGATGGCCCCCCTGAGGTATGACGCTCCTATTCGCCTGTCCCTGCCGATCGCCCTCGTCACCCTATCGACATCTCCGCTCGACAGCTTCTCGCAGATTTCGGCAAGAGTATTTGCGAAGCTCAGCTTCATGGTCACGAACGAATTTACGGCTATTTTCGCTAGCTCCGCATTTTGGAAGCTCATTCGCTCAATCGCCGGGGTATTCTCGCAGACTCGTCGATGGATGCGGACGAGTTCCTCTCCTGCCCTCACATCCGATTCCCCTATTAGAATCAAGTCCGGGTTCAGCAATCCTTTCAGGACTTCACCCAAGGCTATGAATTCCGGGTTGTAACAGACCCCGAAGTCGTGTCCACACCTCTTTCCGGAACTCGCTTCAAGGATTGGAATTACGCACGTATCCATCGATTTTGGCATCACGGTACTTGTCATGACGACGAGATGGTAGTTCTCCTTGGTTGCCAGGACCTTCCCCAACCGTCGCATTGCTGTACTACATACTTGAGCGAGAAATCACCCTTCCTCGTGCTCGGGGTCGGCACCACAACGAACGTTACAAAACTGTCGGCGATTGCTTTCCCATAATCGGTAGTCGCTGATAGACTACCGTTACTCTCGTCTAGCATCTGTTGAAGTCCGGGTTCGTAAATTGGGGATTTCCCGTTATTGATCAAATCAATCTTGTTTTGATCCACGTCAATTCCGGTCACCTTGAAGCCCCTGTTCGCCAGAACAGCAGCCCAGCAAAGCCCAAGCTTTCCCAGTCCAACCACCGATACGCTTGTTCGGGCTTTCAAGGGCTACCGGCCAAGCCTATGAAGCGTGTACTCGAGCCTCGTCACGTGCCTCTCGGTGCCAGGCGATGGTTCGTTCTAGGCCCTCTTTCAGGTCAATCTTCGGCTCCCACCCTAGAACATTTCTGGCTTTCCCGATGTCGAGTGCTCTGCTGAACGGACCTTCAGGCTTGCTGGTATCATAGACAATTTTTGAGGGGCTATGTCCTGATATCTTCAGTATGGTCTCCGCGACATCGCCGATCTTGTACCTCTTGTCCCAACCGAGATTGATCGGAGTAGCGTCGCTCACTTTCTCGCATGCTGCTATCGAACCATTTACTATGTCGGTCACATACGTGAAGCCTCTCTCCTGCCTCCCCGTTCCCCAGATAACGTACGGGTCTTGTTCATCGAGCGCCTTCTCGATTAGCGCAGAGATGGCATGAGAGGTGTCGAATTCGCCGGGCCCATAGACTGTCAGGTATCTACAGGTCGAAGTCTTCATGCCCTTCTCTTTGTGGTAGACCAAACATTGCAGTTCTCCCATTAGCTTAGCGAATCCGTACAGGTTGTCGCTGCTTCGCCATCCTTCTCCGGTGCTCAGAATGTCGTCCTCTTTCAGAAGGTATTTCGTATCGCGTTGGAGCGAATCTGGGTAGACGCAAGCACTCGAAGCATAGTGCAATCGTTCTATTCCGGCCTGATATGAAGCATCTATAACATTGTGGTCGATTGCAAGCATCTTGGAGCAGTCTGCTTGTCTTGTGTCGACGAATTCTCTTCCCCCGAATACCGCACTCAGATGAAAAACGGCGTCGACCTTCTGAGCGATTAGTTGGAACCTTTGCTTGTCAGTTTCTAGGTCGCAAATCTCCAGCGGGATCTTGCTTATCCCGTGTTTCTTGTAGATGAATTCCAATCTCACAAGTTTGCGATTCCATGCGAGCGAACCCGTAGAGAGCTGCAGTTTATCCACCACAGTCACGTCGGCACCCCGTTCCAGCAGACCGTCGACCATGCTTGAGCCTATGAAGCCGGCCCCGCCGGTCACGATGACCCGCTTTCTAGTCCATCTCATCGTCTTGGAGGGAGTCCCGCTCTTGGTTATTTAAGTAGGATTCAGCCCTTCCCGAGTTTGAACCTTTCTGAAATGTTCCGGGCGATGTCCATTATGTCCTTCATTCTCATCTTGCCCGCTACCGCTTCTATCCTCTGCAGTACTACCGCGTCGTCAGTGGCCACTACTATGAGTTTTGTTCCTGGGACCATCTGTCAGTCTGTCCCTCACCTCTTTCGGAATCACGACCTGTCCTTTGTCTGAGACCTTTGTTACGTCGATTATCGGTCCTTCTGGCATTCTGGACCGAAGTTGGACTATTAGCTTATAAAGTCATGAAGGTAGCGGGCTTGCATATTGGCGGGCAAAGGTAGCGCGGGAAGGACTCTTTCTGTTCTTATCCTGTTCATGGTCACTATTACTATCATTCTGGTGATTTTCGCCTACTTCTCAGGTCTAATCAAGATCTCAACGGGGTCATCTGATAACGAAAGCCATTTCGGGAGTTTATGCACTGGCTCCCGGAAGCTCCACTACCGGGACTCTGGCGTTTACACTCTGACCAATACCGGGCACAATCCCATCGTCGGTGTAGGCTTCAACTGCCCAACGTCTCAGTGGGCCGATACTTCATGCGGGGGCATTACCATACAAACAGCTGGGGGGGATCCCCCGATTTCGACTCAGAATCCTCTCCTTAATGGCCAGTCAGCCAGTGGGGCTGCTACCGTTGGAGCGGCGCCGGGGGTAACGTTCTCGGCTGGCAGCGACCTTCGTGACCGTAACCGTCATCGTCACCTTCTCCGACGGGAGTACCAGTGCCTCGACTCTGACACTGGCAGTACAAGCATAAGCTGACAAAGGGCTGACGAATCTGTTATATGTGGCAGATGCCATGTCAAAGCCAATGCACCTCGCAGGGCGGTTCGGCCGCAAGTCACCCTCGCGCCGTAGGGCCGTTTCGGAGGTTATCGCGATCCTCCTTCTCATCGTCATTGTCGTGGCTACGGTCATCCTCGTTCTTATTTTCGGGACTGGCGTCATTCGAGACCTCACCTCTAATGGGATATCGACCCCCATCAGCGCGAGCGGCCAGATGTTCGTTCCGGGGACCAAAGGCACCACCGCTGATCTTACCTTGGCGGTGAAGAACAGCGAGTCGAATCAGATTGATGATATAGTTGTCTCCTGCCCCACCACGATTTTCGCCGCTGCTTGTCCCACTATGGCCGTCAGTTACGCCAACGTCGCCGTATCGGGCGCTAACCCTCTGCCGCTCGGGAGTACCGCTGTGAGCTCCTTCGTGTTAACGTCGGCGCCGGGAACTCAATTCGTGCGCGGCGTCACTTACACGGTGACGATTTCGGTCACGTTCGCAGCCGGCTCGTTGGAAACCGTCGCCGTGGACTTGGTTGCACAGTAGGGAATGATGTCAGAGATTTCATCGAAATCGCAAATTACGTTCAATTCTTGGTAGAATTGATATATACTTAGTATTGGAAGGTCCGACGGAATCTTGAGCGGTAGGTATAGGCGCGCCTCGCTAGGTGCTGTGTTAATCATCGTTTTGCTGACTGTTTCGCCTCTGCTCGTCCTACCGGTGGCGGCTGTCGCTGCCGACGCCGGGAGTTGCCGCCTCGGTTTCGTTATCTGTAATTCCCATAAGGCTCCCCGCCGACGGCAAGAGCTACCCAGCCTTAATCGTCGGTCTGGTGGATTCGACTAGAAATCCATCGTTTGGAGTGAATTCAACAACAGTGTACCTTACATCGTCAGAGGTCAATGTAGGCACGGTTCCAGGATCGGTCGTCATTCCAGCCGGAAGGAACTATGTGATTGCTAATTTCACTACGACGTCGAGCCCTGGCGTCACACAGATTACGGCCTCTGCAGCCGGGTTCATCTCGGCGCATTCTGTTCTGGATACGAACACCCCTAGCGGCTACGCGACTCATCTCAGAATCACTCCAGCCCCGGCTAACGTCCTTGCCGGAGGAAGCGGTTCGCTTGTGGTCCAGCTCCTCGATTCGACCGGCGAGCCAGCGAGAGCGTCATCCAACCATGAACGTGACCATCTTCTCATCGACCCAGACAATGGTCCAACCCGACAAGAGTTTCGTCATTGTTCCGGCAGGAAGTGATATGGCGATGGTGAATTTCACCACTGGATATGCTCTCGGGGTCACCTCAATAACGGCAAGCGCCTCCTCCCTGGTGACGGCTAGCACTTCTGTCGATGTGATAGGACCTAATCCGTTCTCCTTGAGTGTAATTGCTCAACCTGAGCAAGTCGCGGTAGGGAGCAGCGGTCGTGTGGTAGTGTGGATCACCGGTTCCATAGGTCATCCTGCCCGGGCTCCTTCGAACATCACGATAACACTCACGTCCTCCAATCTTACGGTCGCATCTCTTGTGCACACAACTGTGACGATTACGAGCGGAGCAATGAGCGTGTCCGCGACCTACACGACAACCAACGATAAAGGAGTGACGACAATTACGGCCAGCGCCCAAGGGCTCCAATCAGGATTCGATACCATTCAATCGTTCAGGCTTTCCAACAAGCCCGCTAGCCTGAAGGCTTTCTTCGCGCCCAACCCTGTGATAGCGGACTCTGCGAGCTACAATTCGCTCATGGTTGCGATAGTCAACTCTTCAGGCCTTCCGGCAGTAGCGTCCACCCCCACCATCGTCAATCTGACCTCGGCAACGACCGCGATAGGTACCATCACTTCGAGTGTCATCATACCTCCGAATACGGAGACTGCGACCGCTTCGTTCAACTCGACATTTCTTGTCGGGACCACTGTGATAACAGCGTCAGCCCAAAACCTGATCTCGGCTCAGGTCCAGGCCTCGACCTACGGTTCGACGCCCGCAGCGGTTGAACTCGCACCAGTCTCCGGCGATTTGCTCGCGAACGGAGGCACGTACAGCGGCGTGGCGGTTCTGCTCGTGGACGCCGGCGGGAATCCAGCCGTGGCCCCTGCCGACATCCTCGTGCACGTCACCTCCTCGAACCCGTCCTTGGTCCAAGTGAACTCGTTTGTGAACATCAAGACAGGTCAGTCTTCCGTGGTGACGGCGGTCCAAACAGGTATCTCCTCGGGCGTCGCCAACATCTCTGCGTCCACGCCAGGATACGGCGCCTCGTTCGTTCTCCTCACAACGGTGATTCCGGCACCGTCCGGGCTTACGGTCTATGTGGGACCCTCCTCCACCATAAATTCGACAACGGGATCAGAATCATTGCTGACTGTTCAGTTGCATGATGTCAATGACTTACCCGCTCAAGCGAGCAGTCCGACGACCGTCATAGTGACCTCCTCGAATACTTCCGTGATCAAAGCACCTTTGATACTGAAGATAAACCCTGGGATCTGACTACGTGTCGACCTATATTTCCACTAGGGCGCCAGGGACAACGAACTTGACAGCGACCTCATCTGGGCTGACATCCAGCTCCGCCGTTTTGACAGTGCTCGCGAACCCGATAACCGTGACACTGTCACCATCGGGAACAATCATTCCCGCCAACGAGACTGCGGTCATTACCTTGAAGGCGACGGGACTCGGTTCGGGAATAGCAGGCGCCCAGGTCAAGTGGTTCACAAGCCTTGGAACCGTCACCCCTGCCGAGTCTAATACGACCTCTGCCGGTCTGGCCACAACGGTACCTCATCCCTAATGAGGCCGGCAGCGCGACCGTGACCGCGGAGATAAACAGCACTCTCATAGGCGTCAAGAACCTGACCACCTTGGTGGTTTTCACCCCGATCGTCGCGCCGACTCCACCGTCGTTCGCCAAGAAAATTGCTCCTTTCGTGCTACCCATAATCCTGATACTGGTAATCGCCATAGCAGTGGTGGGCTTCTTCTTCCTCAGGAGAAGGAGAGCAGCGAAGGCAGCTCAAGGTGCAACCGACGAAACGGAACAACCATATGATGAGCTTGAGGAGGGACCAGGCCCGAGTGGAAGCGAAAGCGGGACTGGCACTGACAGCAATGAGGGGATAATGCTATTCAAGCGAGGTTCCAGATTCGGCTTGGCCATCGCTGGTGAACCCGTCTGACTTCTCGGAGAAAAATCGAGAGATGGCGCCGAAAGAGGCGCGCCGTCAGCCCAGTCATCGCTGAACTCTTGCTTATCGTGATCACAGTAGCGATTGGAACACTGGTCTACAGTTTCGCTTCAACGGCTTTCGGAGGGTTCGGCTCGGGTTTCTCGAACCTCGTCTCCAACGCTGGCCAACAGCTATCGGAGACTCTAGTTCCGGAACAGGCTTACTTCTTCACCAATAGCACGATAAGCTGCGTTGCTGGTGCGCCCCAGTTGGCTTCGTGCGGCGGGGTCCTCTACGTTAGGAACACTGGGCTGAACCCAATCGCAATCCAAGAAATCTACATGACGAACATCACTGCGCCGGGAGGCTCAGGCATAGCCACGGTGGGACCTGTCGCCGCAGCAGCCCCGTGCGCCAGCAACAATCTGGCACCTGACACGGTTTGTTTTGCGAACTTCAACACCCCCGCCCTCCCGGCGGACCATGTGTTGACTGGGCTGGACAACATCCTGCCGATTGGCCCTCCCCAGGAACCGTCCTCGTCTGTCCCTCCAACGGAGCATCCTATCGTCAGTTCCGACGCGACTCGCTCCGGGATGCGTCGCAGCAATCAGATTCAACCTACCGGCCACTTCAGTAGCTCGCGAGTCTGGGCGACATTTGCACCGCTCTCAACCCTCAATATTGCATCACGGTGCATCCCGGCACCGTGTACAGCTTCCTCTTCGTGACGGCTCGAGGTAACGAGTTCGTTGTCTACGAGAAGGCATAGGCTCGTTCCGGCACCCCCGCCGCTCCGGAATCAGCTCGCTAATCGGGGCGATTTTCTTCGTCCTGGTGGCTTTCCTCGTGTTCTCGAGCACGGTCATGATTTTCGAGACGTTCAGCGGGCTACGCTGGTACGTTCAAGCAAGTAAATTCAGCGGACATACAAGCCAAGAATACGATTGCCTCGGTGCCTAGTCTGACGTTCGGTGGATTGATACCCACGTCCACGTTGCTGTCGAACGTATCGGAGGTCAACTCAGGCGCGGTCGTCCAGCCCCTGCTACCGGTAACCAACATGAACTTCACCAACAACATGAACGGGTGGACCTTTTCGAGGGAATACCAGCTCGCGCTCCACGACGGGACGGTCACGAACTATCCGGCCGACGTCCTGCCGGGCGTGGACGTCTTCCTGCTCAACGTGACCAACGCTGACCTCTTCGGGGTCGCATCGTCGATAGAAAAGGTCCAGATAGACGTGAACCCGAACTTCCAGGTCCCAGCGTCCTTGCTTGTGCCGCATCCGCCAGCGGGCTGGACCGTCGACGGTCAATCCTCCTCCCGCGCCTGGAGCTCCTGCTGAGATCATCTGGACCAGCGAACCAGTGTGACGGCCCAATAACGTTCGGCATCCTGAGCTCTACCATCGCCGTACCCATGAAGAACATCTGGAAGACCTTCGCCTGGGCGGCCGTCGTGCCGCCCACGGTGGGTGTGCCGTTCGCCTCGGTGGTCGCAGTGACGTGGCAGAATGTCGTCGCCGGGCGTGTGCGTGCTCCCCAACCAGCCTGCCAATACGAGGATCGAGACCGAGGTCGTCACAACGAACGCCGGGGGGATCTCCACGGGGACGATTGTCGCTGAGCCGGTATCCACGGTCGCAGGAGGCGCCACGGGAGGATACGACGCGACCTCGAACGACCTCGGTTCGGAGAGCGGCCCGGGCAGTATATTCCTGGACTATCAGCCTACGTTCAACGGGAATCCGATCACGGCCCCCAATCAGCTCACGGCCACCATGAACTTCACGACCTACTTCACGCTCAATGCGGCGACGACCCTTGCCGCCAGTTGCTGCACGCTCAGCTACGGGTACTCCATTGACAAGGACGTCTCGTCCTCGATCGTGTCCCTGCGACGCCTCCTTGGAGCTCGTGCAGGCTCAGGTGCCCGGATGCACGCCGCAGCATCCCGTCGACGCTGCTGGCTGCCAACCCGAGCATCTTGGGGACTGGCTGGCAGATGAACGACCAGGCGTTCAATCCGTCCAATACGCTTGAGACCTCGTTAGGAGGTCCGCTCTGCGCCGGGCTCTACGCGCTTATCATTTCGGTGGATGCGTCGATGATAGGTCCCGTGGCGCAGACCGCTAACTATCCAGCGGCTCTCCTGATGCACTTCGACGACATCGGGCTTGCCCTCCAGCAATTGGCCGCGCCGGTCGCTTCGTACTACGCAGACTCGTCGACCAACATGACCATCGGCACTACCCCGCTGGTCCCGTCCGAGGTGCAGTCCATTCGCTTCACGGCGCAACTGGCGGAGGGAAGCTCAGGGAACAACGTGACGGCGTATGCCTACCTCGAGGACATCGGAACCTCCACTAATGCGTCCGCTCCCGACGAATGCCATCTGTTGGTCACCTCATTCTGCAACCCCTCTTGGGTGGAGCTGGGCCAAGTGACCTTCACCTCCTCAGCGACCATCAGCGACAATATACCCAGCGGCGACGGCTCCAGAATTCATCGACCAGTACAACTCTGTGTGCGACCCGGGATTGCCCGCACCCATGCGCTCCACGATGTGCGTCCGCATCTACGCGGTCTCGGGGACCGATTTTCTGACCCTTGCAGCAAACGTCTCGGTCGTGGTGCAGACCTGGCAGGAGCGCCAGGGCTCTGTGATGCTCTACAACAACGGGACGGCGCCGATACACTTTGTGAGCCTCTACGTCTCCGGTCCTGACGGGGTCCAGAGCAACACCGAGATAGGCAGCGTCACCACCGGTACCACGACGGGCGGCACCACATCAACGACGCTCATGGACGGCCCGGCCACATGGACCCCGAGTCAGTGGGTCGGTTACTACCTCTATTACACCTCTGGCCCGGCGGCAGGAGAATCCATGGTGATTACCGCAAACACAGCAAACACCATTACCACGGCGGCGTTCCTCTGCCCGGCCCAAGCGGTGGGGGTGATTCCTTTGAGATAAACGGCGCAGGAATCTGGGTGGGGGCGGGCGAAGCGGTCGCAGTTCCACTCGGTACCCAGACGCCAACCCAACTCTACTCCTTCGCGTGGATTGCGGGACAGACCTACGTGGTCACAGCAACCACTGACAAGGGGCTGGTCTTGACTTCCACCTTCGTCTCGCCATAGCTGTGGGCGAAAAAAGCGGCGGATTAGTCAACAGAATTAAGTAAAATCTATATAAGCATCCTTGGGGCTCCGAGGAAAAGATGCGGACGCTGCTAGGGCATATTCTGCCATTGCATAGTATAGCCACTGTATCGGCCGCACCGGACATATCGCTCAAGGAAAGCGGTCAAATCGGGTCTATTCCATCGAGCGGAGGCGGAGTCTAGCTGACCGAAGGCGGGGAAGGAAGGAAGAGGCGGTCTAGGAAGTCCAGCTCTACCCAGCCCAAAGAACCTGAGGCGGGCCAAGGGAGTTCAGAGCCCAATCGCGAAATGAGCCAACGACCGACTGAAGAACCCGTCGCGAGCGCACCCGAGCCCACCCCGCCAGAGCCGGTACCTGAACCCGAAGTACAACCCTCCGTCCAGATCCCAGAGGAGCCGCCGCCACCTGAACCTAAGCCCAGCCCTGGTTTCGCGGGGAAGTTTTCAAGGCTCTTTTCGCGAAAGCCCAACGCCGATCCAACCCTGGAGGGGAAGGAACCGCCTACGTATAACCCACTGGAACCGGAAGGTCTCCAGGCTGACTCCGATTCCGAGGCGCAGCAGCAGCCCAACCTGATGGCAACTCCTGAATCCCTGCGTCCCGAGCCATCTCTCTCTGAACCCATGGGCCGTCCGTCGATTTTTGGTAAGTATAGCGCCCCCGGTCCGGAACAAGTGCCGGCTACCGAGGAGGCCACCCAGGAGGTAACGCCAGAGGCTCCAGAGATACCGGAGATAGCGCAGCCAACGGAGGTCGAGACGATTCAGGAAACGGTCGTGACTGACGCCTCTGACCGAGGCGCCGATCGCCCAGGTCAGAGGTGACATTGGCCCCTCAGGCTGAGCCTCAGGCGGCACCCCGCCCGTCCCGATTCGGACGGTTCTTTTCAAGAAAGTCACCCGAACAGGCCCAGTCGAAGAAACAGCCCGAACCGCTTCCCGCCGTCGGGAATGGCGCTCCATCCACATCGGGCGAGATGCCTGCAAGTCACGCCGACATGGGGGTAATGGTAGGCTCTCCGGAGATTGAAGAGCTTGGTATGCCGAACACCCCGACCGTTCAGCAGGCGCAAACCGAAGAACCGAGCAACGTAACGTCGCCTACGGTCGAGATCCCGGTCCCAAGAAAACAGGAGCGCCAGGGGGTGGTCCTCACACAGGTGAACCAGGAGGTCAAGCAGGAGGTCGCCTCCCCGCCAGTCCGGGCGAGCACTTCCCGTGCCGTCCCCGTGACGCGAGAGCAGCCGAAGGCTCCGCAGTACAATTTCGTCGCCAAGTACCAGATCTACCCGGACAACCCCGAGGTCTACTCTGGGATCATCAAGGACCCGGAGACGGGAGGTTACCGGTACGTCGTCGTCGAGCCGCAGATGACTCTCGTCGAGAGACAGGTCTACGCGAAGATAACGAGGCTTCTCGTCGACGAGCTCGAGGTGGACATGGCGCGGCTCAAGAACAGCAAGAGCGCCCAGGCCTACCTCTTCGAGGAGACGAAGAAGCTCGCGAAGAAGTACGACATGAAGATCTCCCCGGATGCCTACAGGAAGGTCGCCTACTACTTCACGAGGGACTACATCAAGCTGGGCAGGATAGAGGTCCTGATGAACGACCCTCGCATCGAGGACATCAGCTGCGACGGGCCGAAGATACCGCTCTTCATCTGGCACAGAGACTACGAGTCGATCCCGACCAACATCATGTTCAAGGACGACGAAGAGCTGAACACCTTCGCCTCGAAGCTGGCCTACGTCTCCGGGAAGCACATCTCGATAGCCAACCCGATCGTCGACGCCACGCTGCCCGACGGTTCGAGGATCCAGATCACCTACGGCAAGGAGGTCACGAGGAAGGGCAGCACGTTCACCATCAGGAAGTTCAAGGGAGACCCGATCACCATCGTGGACATGCTGAAGTACAACACCATCTCGCCGGAGCTCGGCGCCTACCTCTGGTACCTCATCGAGAAGCGCATGTCGCTCCTGGTCGCGGGTGGAACGGCCTCGGGAAAGAGCGTCCCGTACGAGGAGCAGGTCCTCGTGTACAAGGAGGGCAAGCCTCGCCTCGTCCCCATCGGACAGCTGTACGACGAAGTCGCTCAGCAGACAGAGAGCAGAATCGAGGACTCATATGAGATACTCCCGATGCAGGAACTTGAAACCGCTGCTTTTGACTCCAATCTAAAGATAAACCGGGCGCGAGTAACATCAGTCGTTAGACACAAGTCCGACAAGACGATCTTCCGCATCTCGACTAGGAGCGGAAGAGAGGTTCGGACCACGGCGGACCATTCCATCTTCACTGTCGTCGATGGTGAGGTCGTCGCATACCCTGCTTCGAGGCTCACCCCGGGGATGTTCGTCGCAGTGCCCAGGTTCATCCCAGCGCCGGCTTCTTCCGAGAGCAAGTTAGACCTGCTCGAACTCTTCGCAGAGGATGATCACGGCCTGTATGTCGAAAACGTTGCCCCATTTGCGAAGGAAGCGGTGAATTCATTGGGTCTTGCCGCGAACTGCTGGCGTGCTGGGTGTCAGGCCCAGGGACCTCAAGGCGGCTGCGAAGAGAGGATTCATGGCTGCGAGGGTGAAAAACTTCACGGCCCTTTTGAAGCTCGTGGGCATGTCGCCTGGCCGTAATCTGCTAATCAGACCCAAGACAAATAGCAAGACCAAGCTTCCAACCATCATTCCAGTGACGAAATCCCTGATGAGGTTGATGGGCTACTGGACCGCTGAGGGAGTCTACCACAAGGGGATTGCTCTGTATCAGCTTGACGAGAAGGTTCGCCACGATATGGAGCGCGTGATCGAGGAAGTCTTCCCTATCCGAGCGTACAGGAACCCAGGAGACAAGATAAGGGTGGACGCGCACTTCACGGCCATCGCTGCAGTCTTCAAGTCTCTGTTCGGGGCAGGCACGGGGTCTGCCAAAAAGAACATCCCCAACTTCGTTATGGAGCAGGACGATGAGCTTCTCGCGGAGTTCCTCCGAGGTTATTTCACGGGCGATGGCTGGGCGGGTTCGTACATCGAGGCTGCCACCAAGAGCAGGGCGCTTTCCCAGCAGCTGTTGTTACGCGCTTGGTCGCTACGGGATAATCGCATACCAGAGGTGAGAAGATTGTAAATGGGTCGCTGTACTACAGGGTAATGATCTACGGTCAGAAGAACCTCGCCATCTTCGCAGAAACGATCGGCTTCCTCAACAAGTACCAAGAGTCACTCCGCGAGAGTGTAGCCCGTGGCCTCACGCCGCACACGAACACCGACGCTATTCCCGGAGCAGCCACATTGTTGAAACAGGCAAAGGCCGCAGCGCCTTCGCAGAACAGGAAGGCCCTCCACGCTTCGTGGCACAGTTACTGGTTGCCAGGGTCCAGCAAGCGCATCGGCCGGCAGGCAATGGCCCACTTCGTCGAGATGACAGGCGTTCAGGGCTCGGTTCAGGACAGGCTCCTTACTCTCGCAAATTCAGACCTATTCTGGGATGAAGTGCAAGAGGTCGAGGAGGTGCCCTACTCGAGGCCATATGTTTACGATCTTGAGGTCCCAGGTCCTCAGAACTTTGTCGGCGGGGACGGTGGCATCTTTCTTCACAATACGACAACTCTCAACGCTCTCTCGATGTTTATCCCGCCCGACCAAAAAATCGTGAGCGTAGAAGACACGCCTGAGCTTAATCTTTCCCACAAGAACTGGATTCAGTCTATTTCGAGAGGAGCGGGCGTAGCCGGGGAGATTACGCTCTTCGACCTCCTAAAAGCAGCTCTAAGACAGAGACCGGACATAATTATCGTCGGAGAGGTCCGGGGAGTCGAAGCTTACACTCTATTTCAGGCGATTGCCACGGGTCATGGCGGACTTGGAACAATTCACGCAGATTCAGTCGAAGCAGCCATAAACAGGATGACTTCGGAGCCTATGAACGTCCCGAAGCCGCTTTTGGGCTCGACGCTCGACTGCCTCATCATGCAGCTCAGGATCAAGCTGAAGGACAAGAGCGTGAGACGGATGGTCCACGTCGCTGAGATCGTCGGGCACGAATCCTCGTCGGACCAGATCGTCCTCAACAACGCCTTCAAGTGGGACCCGGTCTCCGACCAGTACCAGTTCTCGGGCCGCTCCAGGCTGTTCGAGAAGATCACGAAGAGGTTCGGGACGCCGCCTGAGAAGATCAGCGCGACCTGGAAGACAGGAAGATATTCCTGAAGTATCTCATGGCTGCCAACGTCAGGGACTACAAGGACGTCTCTCAGCAGATCCGTGAGTTCTACTCGGACAAGGAAACGGTCATCGAAAGGGCGATGCGGACGCTCGGAGGGAGTGACATTGAAATCGGCTGATGGCTCGACAGAGGACGACCTCACGCCCGCTGCTGACCCCCGCGCAACGGGCGGTCGGAGACAGGGCAAACGACCCGTGAAGAAGCAGGCCGGGAAACAGGCGCCGAAACAAGGGGGATTCACCAGGGCTTACTGGCGGAAAGCCGTACTCCCTCCTGGACTCCAGGATGGAACCTCTCTACAAGCGGTTCGCCAAGATGGAGGACCAGGTGCGGAAGGCTGGCATCCGCCTGACCTACCGTGTATACCTCTGCGGGGTCGTGTTTACGGCGATAATCGTGGCGGTCACCGCGGGGGTAGTCGCGACGGTTTTGACCGAGCTCCTGAGAGATTCGCTGGCGGCAAAAATCCTGTTCCCCTTGCTCGCAGTGGTCGTCGGAGGGGGCGCCACCTTCGGAATCGGAATAATCAACCCGCGCATCAAGTTCAGCGGGAGGAAGCGCCGCATCGACGAGGACCTTGTCTTCGTCGTGAGCCGGATGGCCGTCCTCTCGGCGAGCGGGATGACCATCGAAGCGGTCTTGAAAATAGTGGCATCGGACGACAACAACGACCTGGTCACCCAAGAGTTCAGGAAGGTAGTCAGGGACATGAACCTCCTCGGCATGGACCTGACCCAGGCTCTGCAGGAGGAGAGAAGGCGCTCGCCTTCAGAGGTCTTCGGCAGCTTCCTCGACGGGATGATCTCCACCTCGGCTTCGGGCGCCGACATCCAGAGCTACCTCGTGAAGGCGTCGAGGACCCTCATGGATGACAAGCGCCTCAAGACGAGGAGCTTCTCGGAGACCCTGGGAGTGGTCGCGGAGATGTACACGACGATACTCGTGGTCATGCCACTGATACTCATAATCCTGTTCGCCGTCATGGGCGTAATCGCGGGGAGCCTGGGGGGCATCAGCATTACCCTCCTGATCCAGCTCGTCGTCTACGTGATGGTACCGATGGGCGGCATCATGATAATGGTCATCGCTGACGGGATCATGCCCAAGAGATGAGCTAGGCTTGGCCAGTCTAAGGGACCTCTACAAATACAGGAATATCGTCTACGGCGCGTCAGGGGCGGGTGCGGCTGTCGCATCGATACTCCTCGTCTTCTTCAACGTAGCCGACCACGTCACCTACCCCTTCTCCGACATCACCATGATCATCGTAGTCTCGCTCCTGTTCTTCATCCTCCCAAACGCCATGGAGTTCTCATATCAGAGGTGGCGAACGCAGATCGACGAGGCGGTCCCGGCTCTCCTTACGGACGTGGCGGCGAATGTCAAGACGGGCATAAACCTCGACCGAGCTCTGGAGATGGCTGCTGACAGGAACTACGGACCTCTGACCCCCGAGCTGCAGAAGCTGAGGACGCAGCTCCGGCTGGGTGTCCCCTTCGAGGACGCCATCGACCGTCTCATCAAGCGGGTGAAGACCACCATGGTGAGGAGGACGTTCAGCCTCCTGGTCCAGGCGAACAGGGCAGGCGGGAAGATCGAGGAGCTCCTCGACACGATACAGGCGGACGCGAACGACCTCTACCTGCTCGACAAGGAGCGGAAGACCTCGATCAGGCCCTACGTGGTCATCATCTACATCGCGTTCGGGGTCTTCCTGGCGGTCTCGGTCCTGCTCGTCGACAGCTTCTTCACGAGCGTCCTGAAGACCTCCACGGCGTCGTCTTCGGGGCAGTTCGGGAACCTTTCGGGCCTCACGCTGCCTATCGTGAAGGACCTTTTCCTCCAGATGGCGCTCATCGAGGCCATCTTCGGCGGTTTCGGGGCCGGAAAGCTAGGAGAGGGGAGCTTCAGCGGAGGTTTCAAGCACGTGCTTATCATGGCAGCCATAACCCTGGTCATCTTCATCCTGTTCGTCGGGAAGTAGGCAGTCAATTTTCCTTACTAAGTCGGAAGGAGGAATTTTCCCCACGGCTGTTCCAGAGTCTGGCCCGTATGTATGACCAGTTTTCGATAATTGCGGAATATCTGTAGGGTCAGTATCTCCAGAATTTGCATGATAAAATTCTTTTCTTGCCAAGAAATAATTCTTTAGAACTTTTGGAACTATTCTTATATAATCGGAACCGGCGGCTAAGTTTTGAAATTTCCTGGCTGCTTATAATGGCCTTACGGGCAGGGGCGCCTCGGTAGCGCGAGCAGTGTCAGCGAAGAAGCTACTTCTCCTTGCCGCACTTCTGATTCTGTTCTGCCTGCCGGTAATTGCAACGCTCCCTTCTGCCAAGGCAGTGACCACGACCAATTGTACTATCGTGGGCCAAGTCACCACCTGCAGTCCTAGCGGAGGAGGTGGGGGAGACATTGACAGCACTACGAACAGGCACGTCTTCTTCGCCAACGGTTATTGGTGGATATTCTGGGCAACAGGCTCGGCTGAGGACTACCAGAGCTGCCCGGCCGCTACCCCGACCGCCTGCGACGCCACTTCCGACTGGTCTACCCCTGCGATCTTCACTAGCGCTGGCGATTCCGCTGCCGGCTCCGGTCAGGGTTTCTCGGCTTTTCTGTCCGGTAACGACCTAGTGTATGCCGACGCCCCCAGACTCGGCAGGCGCGAACTTCTTCTGGGGTGTGGCCCTCCTGCAGAACAACGGCCTGGTCAGCTTCGTTGGACTGGTGAAGGATCAACCTCAGGCCCTTGCGGCTGGACACCTGGGGGCGGCAGCAGACACCATATCGAACACCGTGGATGGGAACAATTATCTCTGGTTCGCCGTTTACACGCGCAACGCTGCTGGGACCCTTTACTATGAGGATGTCTTCGAATGCACAACGAGCGTCGTGACTACCCCGACGGGATGCACAAGTGCGACGTGGGATACGAGCACGGTGATCCAGGTGACAGCTACCAACGATCTACAAGACAACCCTGAGGTCCTGCCGCTGAACAACGGCGGATCCTACTATGTCGCATTGACCTACGTCGACCCGGCGAACGCTAACGCGGCGGGTTCCTATACATCGACGTCTCTCCGAGCGGGACTCAGGTGGGTAACGTGATTCAATGGCAGACCTCCTGCGGAGGAGGTGCGACAGGCAATGCTCCCGGAGGCTGTACCACGACCTCGAACTCGGTCTCTTCCGGACAGTCGGGGGCCGACTATTCTGCGGTCTCAGACGGACCGAGCGTCTTCGTCGTCGCTCAGTACGCGGGCAACACGATGGCTTCTTGGGGATACAAGGAAGGCACTACAGAGGCAGTTTTCACGGCAAGCTTCGACTCGTTCCAGCTCGCCACGAACGTCTATCCCACGCTTAGCGTTTCCAACGGGAACGTCATCGACACGTGGAACAACGGCGGCACGATCTCCTGGGAATGGATAACCGAGGCGAACACGATCAGCGGTGCGGATAGCTGGAGCGGAGCGATAAACCTCGCCTCGGCGAATACTGAATGGAACCCGTCTGGTCAGGTTTCGGCGTCCTTCGCCTCATTCTCTGTGGGCGGCTACAACCTGATAGGGGTCATGTGGAACGACAACGTGCCGAACCCCTCCCCCACTACCAACAGGGTCCGTTTCGCCGTCGAGAGTATGAGTGCCGGCGGGGTGGTCAATTTCCCTGTGAACGTCCAGACCTGGAGTTGGCGCAGTTCAACCTTCCCGCGTCTAGTCGCTCGGCCATCTCCTCAACGAACTACTTCACCATAGAATACACCACGTCGACCGGCGCCTCCAACACGACCTACTATTCCTACAACACGCCGACGGTGATGACGATAAAGAATGTCCTTTCATACAGTAACTTCGAATTCACTCAGACGAGCTCTGCTTCGACCAACGGGGAGAAATGGTGCCTAATCTACGCGGGTGCAGGATGCGGAATAGGTGGGTTCGAGGTTATCGACGCCAGTGACGGCATCCAAGAGTCCTACTATTACTACGACCAGCTCTACGAGCCCAACCTCTACGCCATAGCCACCAACAGCGTGATGTCGATTTGGGCCACCTCCACCGAGTCCCTCGGAACGGTGAATTACGAGAGCACCAACCCCGGATTCCCGGTCGCCAACATGGGAGGATTCGTGTACTCGCCCACGTTCGCGACATCCTACTCGGCTCCGCACATACAGCTCTACACGTCCGCAGCCGGTTACGATCTGTTCGCACAGTGGGTCCGGACCAGGGACAACTTCCTGGACTGTACCGCGCTCACGACCTACCAGAGCGTGATACCCAACGGAGGGACCACCTGCGCGCCCACCGTCTCCTTCGAGGGGACATTCGGCACGACGACATCCGCGACTGCGAATGTCTTGACGGACACCAATGCGAACTGGGGCGCCGGCCAATGGGTGGGTTACAGCTTGACCTACACGAGCGGCCCAGCCATCGGCCAGACCGAGCCTATCACGACCAGTACGGCGAACACGCTCAGCACGGCGGTCGCCTTCAACCCTGTTCCTACGGCGGGCGGCAGCGATAAGTTCAACATCGTGGTCCCAGGCGGTTTGACCGCCAATTATCCGACGGGGGTCACAATACCTGGAGTGGGAGCCACCCTGGTACAGGACTACGTACCGATTGTCCTGAGCAACAGCGAACCCTCTGCGACGGCCGCCAGCTTCCCACAGCTCGTGACGATAAACAGCAACGCATTGAAGTCGTTTGAGGCGGGGAACCTGCAGAACGTGGAGTTCTTCAACGCGGCCGGTACGGTCCTGAACTCGTGGCTGGAGAGCGGGAACACCAACACAGCGACCAGCACCAACTACTGGGTCAATCTGGGCGGCAGCACGATTCCAGCCGGGACCGCGAGCACCAGTCGGTACCTCGGGCACGACCACCTCGGTGACCGCGTTCTCGGGGACGTCGACAGCGGCCACCAACCTCGTGCTCACCGACGCAGGACAGGCCTGGGCGGTGAACGGCTTCGTTGGGGACTATCTTGATTATACCTCGGGGGCTGCAAACGGACAGGAGTTGCCCATTTACGCCAACACGGCGAACACCATAACGGTGGGCATAGCCTTCAACCCAGCGCCGACCGGAATAAGCACGTTCTCAGTGGTGGCGGGAGTCACCCCCAACGTGCTGACGGACTCCGCTGCCGCGTGGACTGCCAGCCAGTGGCTCGGATACTACCTGGAGTACACTTCTGGTCCTGCAAGTGGTCAGTTCCAGCCGATTACGGCTAACACCGCAAACACAATAACGACCGCCACTGACGTGTTTCCTAATCCGACCATAAACGCAGGGGACACGTTCAAGATCGTAAGCGTCAATCCAGGGACTCTTACAGTCTACATGGGGTTCGTTCCGACCAGCACCAACCTCTTCTCGGCCGCGGGCCCAGTCGGGGAAGCCCCGCAGCTCAGCCCAGCCTTATGGCTCTACGATGATGGCTCGACCGTATTCTCGTACTACACGGGCTTCCCGGGGGGCGCACTCCCGGTCGGCTTGTCTGCTCTCCCCAACGCCGGTAACGTGGTCACGGTCAACAACGGGATAACCATCGCCGACACCGGCGCCGCGACCTGGGGAGGCGTCGTCACGTCGGCTGGCTACGCCCCCGGGACCACAGTCGAGGGCGACGTCCTTTATGCAAGCAACAGCCAGGCAACAGGTTTCGAGGTCGCTGTCGCCGCAGCGAGCTGCGAGTACCGGTTACTGGTACAACTCGTGGTCAAACTCCGTCGCCTACGGCTCCATGTCGGCCGGTGATTCGGTCCAGCCGCGGTGACCGGCCTCCCAATTATATCGATGCCCAAACGGGTATAGAAGGAAGTCCTGGGCCAACTACAACTCCCAGTATTATTACAATGATTATCCCGTTGGTCGTGGGCACCGCAGGCCTGGTTGTAGAGCCGGGCTAGATATTCTACAGCTTGGGCAACTACCACAGCATCTCCCTTCTCGCTTTCGCTCCAGTGGCTCCGGATCAGGGCGACGCCTCCCAGCGGTATCATGCCAACAGCGATCGTAGGACCGGTGACCCCCACTAGCAGCAACCCGGTGACCATCAACGCCTTCATCCCGATTACCCTGACCAACACCCAGAGCCAGCGCCACCCCGAACTACTTCCAGGTGGACATCAACGCCACCAGCACCGCATACTTTCCTACGAAGGGTCCTTGCTCCAGAACGTGGAGTTCTTCACCGATGCGAACCCGCTCAACACCGTCGGGACGGTCATCCCGTCTTGGCTTGAGAGCGGCAACTCCAACACCGCGACCAACACGGTCTACTGGGTGCGACTGCCCGAACAGCCTCCCCGCGAGCGGCTGGCACGACGACCATCTACATGGGCTTCTCTCGATCATTCCAACCTCTTCCGCTTACCACCTATGACAACAACGCCAACGGATTCGTCGGCGAGGCCCCGACCCTCTCTCCGAACTACGGTGCCTACGACAACGGCGCGAACGTCTTCAACTTTTACGATAACTTCGCAGGCGACTCCCTCGATGCCAATTGGGGGACTGACAACACGCTCGGCGAGCAACGCCGGCACCCAGGCCTCGATCCCCGGACAGCAGAGCGACAACGCTCTGCGTTCCTGACTCTGGGCTCGTTCTGGGTCCGCTCCTCCTGCCTGGGGTCTCTGCGATGGACTACCCTTCGGCGTGGCCTTCGACCCTGCCGGTAACCTTTGGGTGGTCGACAAGTGCAACAATAGAGTGTTGGAGTATGCAGCAGGATCGCCTCGGTCGCAGCGACCCGCAGGTGATTGCTGTCATCGGCCAGACCGGCTGGCGCATCGGGCGGCTCCAATCGAGGGGTAGCATCACCACCATGCCGGGCTCGAATTCCCCGTCTGGCATCACCTTCGACGCAGTCCGGAGACCTATGGGTTGCAGACACGGCCGAACAACAGGGTCCTCGAATACAAGACACCGCTGACCACGGGGGAGCCAGCGAGCATAGTGCTGGGCCAGCCATCATTCGTCGCGAACTCTGCGAACCAAGGATGCGGTTGCACCTCGGCTCACGACTTGAATGGGCCGACCGGTCTGACGTTCGACTCTTCAGGCAACCTGTGGGTCTCGGACACGTCCAACAACCGGATATTGAAGTACCCGGCAGCCTCCCTCGTAGCAGCGAATGACCCGGCCGCGACCATAGCCGTGGGCCAGGTCCGGTTTCACCGCCTCTGGGAGCGGGCAGTCTGCTACCACGCTCTGGGATTCCCATCGGGCATTGCGTTCGACTCTTCCGGCAACCTGTGGGTCGCCGATTCTGACAACAGCAGGGTGCTAAAGTACAGTGCCGCCTCGCTAAGTGGCAGACGGCCCGGCCGCAGCGGTCCTAGCGGGCCAGTGGTCAGTTTACCAACTGGCAATCGGACGACCAGACGGGTACCGCCATGCTGGAGGGTTCTACAACCCCACCGGAGTGGCGTTCGATGCAACGGCGACCTATGGGTCTCGGACACCCTGAACAATAGGGTGCTGGAGTTCTCTGCTGCCTCAATAGGTCCCGACCGCGGGCACGCCACAGAGTGGCACTGCGACCAGCTCCACCGGACGTGCTGACTGACACCGGTGCAAGCTGGGTGGCCAATCAATGGGCTGGAGATTACCTGAGGTACACCAGCGGAACGGAGGCAGGGGTTATCGAACTGATCAATTCCAATACCCCCACGACGATTACCACGCCAACGTTCCGGCTGAACTCCAGGAGCCGCAACTTCATCGTCGTGCTCTATGCGGAGGAGATCGTCGGCCAGACGATCTGCTGCCCTCGCTCTCCCCAACCGGGACCCAACCCTCGGCCACCGGGCTCTACGACCCCACGGGGATAGCGTTCAGCGCAGAGACCTATGGGTCGTCAGACTCGCCAAACAACAGGGTCCTCCATTATCGGGGGGCTACGCTCTCTCCAACGGTCCTGCCGCCACCGTGGTTGTTGGCCAGGCCCACTTCACGGGGGGCTATCCAGCTGGAGGGACGACCAACGCGTTCAGCCTCAACCAACCCGACCGATGAGGCCTTCGATCCGCCGGCAACCTCTGGGTAGTCGACAGCGGCAATAACAGGATATTGGAATACCCCGCGCCCTACTACTCGGGAGAATCGGCCATTAGGGTAATCGGGCAGTCGAGCTATTCACCACGAGTACTCCTGGTACCACCGCGACGTCACGCTCAACGACCCGACCGCGATAGCGTTCGACTCCTCCGGTGACCTCTGGGTCTCCGATACGGGCAACAACCGCGTCCTGATGTTTCCATGCACCACTGTCCAGCGGCGAGGCAGCGACGGTCGTCCTGGGGCAGGTTTCATTCGTTTCCAACGGAGCGGGAGTCGCCGCGGGCTTCAACCAGCCCATGGGCCTGACCTTCGACTCCTCGGGCGACCTCTGGGTCGCTGACTCGGGCAACAACAGGGCCCTCATGTTCCACGCCCGCTGCACTCGGCTCGTTCACGTTCGCTCCATCCGTAGTCGTGGGCCAGGCAAACCTCACGACCAACGCGAGCGGGACGACGGCGAACACCCTCTACTACCCGGAAGGCGTGACCATAGACTCGTACGGCAACCTCTGGGTGGCGGATAGCGGTAACAACAGGGTCTTGCAATTCCCGCACTTCTCCCTGACTGCGAACAACCCTACCGCCAACCTCGTGATAGGTCAGTCGACCTTCGTCACGAGCAGCATGAACGCCGGAGCGGGCACGTCCATGTTGACGCTCGACTTCCCCACTTCCGTAGCCTTCGACAAGTGGGGCCAGCTATGGGTCTCGGACACAGGCGACAGCAGGGTCCTCGGCTACACTTCCGCTTATTCCGGGACTTTCATCAACGGGCAGACGGCCAGCTACATTGAGGGCAAGGCGAGCCAACAGTGGGGCTTCCCAGGGGCTCTCTCCCTCTCCGGAGTGGACTACAACGTTCCAAAGGGGATAGCCTTCGACGCCCTTGACGCACTATGGTACGCTGACAGCGGTGACAACAGGGTGGGCGTGACGAGCGCCGAGCTGGCTGCGGGAGGCCTCACGGTGAACAACGGCGTCTCCGTAGACTACACCAGCACTACGATGGGGATCGTCTCCAGAGTCACCATGAACCCCCAGACCAACGTGCTAGAGATCGACGGTTACTTCTCCAACCCCAACTCGGGCACGGAGTGGGACGGATACCTGTTGTCGCCCGGGGCATTCACCGCCCCCACCATCGGGAACAGGCTCTATTCCATGGCCGACGCGACGGTCGCCGGGAACAACGGATACCTTGAGTACAACGGGGCTAACGGTGCGGCGACCCTGTCAGCGTACCTTACCCTGCCGCTCTCAATCCCCACTACCCAGTACTACGACCCGTTCTACCAGAGCTCTGGACAGGCATCGCCCGGCGGCCTCGAGCCCTATCCAGCGACGAACGTCTATTGGCCACCGACTTCGAACATGGCGACCAGCGTGAACTCTTGGTGGACTCTGAGGAACTCCAGCGTCACCGTTCTTAACGCGCTCCCAGGGCAGCCTAGCGAGAGGTGGGCAGCCTCGCCCAACGGTCTCCTCTGGATAGTCGTCTCGCCGTTCCAGATTACGGCAGTCGACCTCTACTACCATCAATATGCTGACGTCTTCACGGTTATAGCGGGCGGCCTCGTCAACCAGTTCGACAATGGGGTCACAGTCCCCCTCACCGGGACTCTGTACGGTCAATTGAGTAATCCGATAGCGTCGTTCTACCTGGGACAAATGGTCCTGACCGAGTACGTGGATGCTGGCACGACGATCCTCTTCCCAGGGCAAGCACTCGGAGCACCAGCGGGGTCCAGGTGGGAGAACAGCAACAACCAGTCGCAAACGGCCATCATCAACGGACCGAACACCTGCACCGCTCTCTGTACGGCTACATACTTCAAGCAGTTCGAGACGCTTGTGCAGTACACCACCTCCGACCACAGCGTCCTGCCCAGTAACCCGACCATCACCTACACCACGTTCGGGAGTCCCGTCACGGTGACCATCCCGTCCAACCTGCAGCCCTCTCGGGAGGCGTGGATTGACGCCCTCACGACCGTCAAACTTCTGCAGACGGTGCCGGGAGCAACCCAGTTCGAAAGGTGGGTCCAGCCGTTGTCTTTCGCTACGATAACATGCAGCAACACCCTGGGCGGCTCCTGCGCTTCGACGACAGGCACCACCACAGCTGGTACTACGGCGTCCCAGCTCCAGGAGACCGGAGCCGGGTGGGTGGCTAACCAGTGGGTGGGCTACTATCTTACGTACACCTCCGGACCCGCGAGGGGAGAGTCCCTGCCGATTCTTTCGAACTCGGCAACTCAGCTTAATACGGCTTCATTCTCCCCTGCCCCCGACGCCAGCGGGGACCTCTTCGAGATCACGGGCAGCATAGCAGCCCCCATAACCTACTACCACCAGTTCGAACAGCAGTTCACCAACTACAAGACCTCGGACTACCTCGCGTCCACAAGTGCCACGATCCCCGAGTTCGACTACAGTATCAACGGGACCGCAAAGCAGCTCCAGCTCAACTTTACGGGGAGCACGTTCGGTATTGTCGTGGGCACGACAACCGGCGGCACAACGGCTAACGTTCTCCAGGATGTAAACGCTGTCTGGGCCGCAAACCAGTGGATAGGGTTTGAGCTCGAATACACAAGCGGTCCAGCGGTTGGACAGATACTTGCCATAACCGGGAACACCGTCAACACGATTACTACGGGAGCCTCCTTCGCTCCTCCTCCGCAAGGCGCGGGCGGGGATACGTTCGAGATACTCGCCACCACGACGTCCGCGACCGGGAACGTACTGACGGACACCCATGCGAACTGGAACGTCAACCAGTGGGTCGGATACACCCTCGAGTACACGACTGGACCTGCAGCAGGACAGTCGCTGAAGATTACTGCTAACACGGCCCAAACAATCACCACTGCTTCGGCCTTCAGCCCGGTCCCAACAGCAGGCGGCGGGGACCAGTTCGTTGTGCTATACATCACTTGGGTCGACGCTGGGTCAGCCTCAACCGTAACGACACCTCTCCCAGGAGCCTCGGGCAACGAGCAATGGGTAGCAGATCCTAAGTCCGCTAGCTGGATGATCACCGGTTCAAACTGCATGGGAAGCCAGTGTCTCCCCACGAACCCGAACCCCGCGGCCGGGATAATCGGGACTTTCGGCAACACGACGATCCTGTATGACCACCAATACATGATCAACGTTATCACAATACCCCAGGCATACATGCCTCACAGTGAGGGGTTGGACGTCTCCACCTGCCCGCTGCTCACCACCATTTGGTGCAACGGAGGGAGCAACTACGTCCTGCAGACGCAGGGCTATCAGCTCGCAGGTGCGACCTTCTGGCAGACCACTCCCTTCATGATCGAAGAGTCGGGCAACTCCACGTTCACAGCCTCCGGCTTCTCCACAGCCAACACGAACCCGATTTGTTTCTATCCGACGCCCAGTCTGTACGGACGCGACCGCGAGCCAGAACGTCCTTACCAAGATAACCGGCACCGGCCCCATGCCTTCCACGATCTTCGCTCTGTTCGAGGTCGACCAGGGCATAACGTTCGACCAATCTGGCATACCTCCAGGCGTTGCCCAGTGGAAGGTGACGCTGTATGGCGGAATCTTCTCCGGGTACTCGAGCTCGGCGACGAACACGGTGCTCACGTCTGCCGGGGCAGCGGGAAGCAGCACGCCCGGTACCACGGCTGCGGTGTTGCAGGATAACACCGCCTCGTGGATAAACAACGAATGGACAGGCTACTATCTCGCTTACACCTCTGGTCCGGCCGTGGGCCAGTCCATACAGATCACCCAGAACACCGGAATCTCGGTGACGCACCGCCTCTTCGTTCAGTCCGGCGCCCGACGCGACCGGAGACACGTTCACGATTACACCTAACTGGGTGGTGAATGCCTACGCCGGTGAGCTCCTGACCTACACTTCTGGACCGGCCCAGGGCCAGGTGATCTGGATCGTCTCCAACACCGCGAACAGCATAACAACCGTCTCGGCGTTCAACCCGGTCCCGACCGCAGGCGGTGGCGATTCGTTCACGATAATCAACCCTGGCGTCCCCGTCGTCCAGGGACAGTCCTCTACGACGGCTCTCCTGGTGGCGCTGGTCAACGGGAATCCGCTGCCCTTCGACACTTACTACTACGTCGTCGCTTCGCCGATGACAGCGTTCTCAGGTTACGCGCGGTTCCTGCCTGTACAGGCTAGCGGGACAGCGACCATCAACGCCGCCCAGCCTGCTACGACGGTGCAGCTCGACCTTCCTGCCGCAGTACCGTGTGAACGCGACCAACAACCCGCTCTTCACGTCCACGGTCACGCTGACCTGGACCAACGCGTCTGGGGTTGCCCGCCGCGGGAGTGACATCTGGCTACGCCGTGAGCATATGGCTCAAGCCTGGGTCGAGCGTGACCTACTCCTACTCGGTCGACGCCGCGGACTTCGTGGTCGCAACCGGTCTGGCTTGGATGGACGGGATTCAACTGTCCGATGGGTTCGCCATGCCCCGCGGCCACAGTGGCCAATGCGAACGTACAGGGCCTGATGAGCGAGACCGCAAACTTCTACCTTCCTGCTTCGTACATGGCCGTCCCCACCAGCGCCGACGCGCTGCTCGGTGAGACGATTCTGCCGACGGTAATTGCGTACGGAGGCACGGGCGACATCACCCTATCGGTCGACCCTGCCAGCCATACCCGCAGGGATCACGGTTGCCTTCTATATCTGCGACCCAGGCTGTGGAGCGCCGCAGGCGAACACCATAACGTTCCCGTCGAGCGTCGACCTCAACCCCCGCCCCACCCCAGTACTCGTCCCAGTGCACAAACAGCCCGCCAGCACCCTGTCCGGGCCAATATGTGACAATGGAGATCATCGTCTCGAACTCGGCCCAAGTCTTCGGACCGGTGCCCATCACGATTACGGGCATGTACACCGGTACATCGAACGAGCCAGCCAGGAACTTGCGGCACGGCGGGTCAGCCGGTCTGTCCGGTCTTCACCGTTGTGATCATCACACCTGAGGCTGCGACTGTGGGCGGGACGACGAACCCGTTCGCCATAGAGACCCCTGACCAGACGGCGCTCTTCTACGCCAACGGAAACTGGCTTGCCTTCTACGATAACGGCACCCAGCTCGTCTACAAGGCGAGCGCAACTGGGGTCACCTGGCCCAACACCAGCCCGCTCTCCGTGCCGGACGGCCTGGTCCCCGGTGCGCTCGGCACCTTGGGTACCACCACCGTGGGAACCACAGCCACCGTGCTCCACGACCTGGGCGCAGGTTGGACGGTTAACGAGTGGGCGGGCTTCTACCTGGCAGTACACCTCCGGGAACGCAGCGGCTCAGAAGCTGGTCATCGTCTCCAACACTGCAAGCACGATAACAACTGCCTACGCCTTCAACCCAGCCCCTGCGGCCGGTGGTGGTGACACGTTCACGGTCTCGGCCGGCAACGACTTCGGCGTCTACGGTTACACCTTCGCGGTGGTGGTCAACGGCAACGAGGTGTACTACGTCCTCGCCTCGACCGACAACCAGACCGACGACGAACCATGTCAGGCCGGGCAACTACTTCTACTACAACTGGGGCGCGGTGCAACCTGACGGCTCCATCACCTGGGCAAACGCCAACGCCATACCCGAATCCCTGTGTCCAGGCCAGACCCTGCTTCAGCCATGCGCAATCTACGGAGGAGGCCAGCCTGCGGTGACCATATCCAGCTACAACGGCAACTTCTACTTCTACACGGCCATCCCGACACTCGCAGGCGGCGGGTCCTGCAACGCAGTCGTGTGCTGGAACATCGAGTACTGGACCTCGGCCCTTTCGGGTGCCCCTCAGATTACACCGGGCGCTTGGAACTTCATCCAGAACATTCCGGCGAGGGCAACTGCCAACGAGCCTGGCGCCTCTAGCGTCAACGTCAAGCTTCTTCCGCTCAGCTCGAGCGGAGTGCCCGATGGTGTGGCGCTGGCTGACTGGATAGGGAACGACGTCTCCATGCCTTCGGTCGCGGTCTACGACCCGACCAGTACGAGTTTCGTCCTGTGGACGAACAATGCACCTCCCTCGCTCCCGTACGAGTATGGGTGCACACCCACCTCCGCCGGTCTGGGACCTGGAGCCTCGGCCTACGTCCTCTACGGGGAGCAATCCGACGTGATCGCGGGGACGGGGGCCGATGGCAACACGTTGTACTTCGCCGGCGTGAGCTCAGAGGGCGCTACAGCGGGCGACGTGATATTCTTCCAGTTCATCTATAACTCGAACACGAACTCCTGCCAGCCCGTCATCGATTCGAGCAGCTACAGCGCCGTGCAGCTGGTTGCGGGTGGCGGCACCACGGTGCCCACCTCACCGGTACCCGGTGAGCAATGGCGCATATCCCTCGCCTGGCAAGCTTCTGCGGGCACGCCGGAGATCACCCTCGCGTTCGGGCTGGGCAACGACCTTGGAACTGCACTCGGCACCTTCTCGGCAGGCGCCTGGGGCTGGTACGTGTTCCCAGGCGGCGTCACGGGAGTGCAGGACCTCATCAACGGGCTCACCAGCACCTTCACCGCAGCCGGCGGCGGCAACGTGGGCACGGTCTGGGTCGAGGAGTCGGCGGCCAACGTCTACCAAGTTGAGTTCGCTCTTATCTAGTCCCGACGACGACGCCCAAGGCGAGGTGCATGACATCTGAGGCTCCATAGAAGGTCGGGCATCAGCAACCTGGTTGGAGCGCTCTTCTTCATTATCATAGTCGGCCTCGTCATCTCCACGCTCACCGCAGTCTTCATCGGCTCGAGCAGCTTCATCGGAGTCATCCATTCCAACGCGGCGTCATCCGGGCAGCTGGCTGGTTCCACCGTGAACGTAAAGAACGTCACCTTCGGCGCGCTGATGAACGACACCTACGTCCAGAAACCGGTGCCCGTCTATGTCAACCAGTCCGCATATCTGGCCTGCGGGGCTGTGAACTTCGTCCCCCGTCCTGTCTGGGGCTCGAGCCAGTATCCAACATGAACTTCACCGGCGGGATTCAGGGGTGGTACACCTCCTACGCGTTCCCGACCCTGGTCGACGCAGGACAGGCCAGCAACATTAACACTACCAAGAGTGTCCCGCTGGGGACTTCGGGGGATGACCACGCGGGGACGACGAATACGCAGCTCCAGGATTCAGGCGTGACCTGGACCGTGAACCAGTGGGTGAACTACCTTCTGATATACACTTCGGGTCCGGCGAAGGGAGAATCGCAGAGCCATTCTCACAAACACAGCCTCTTCGGTCACCACCGCGGCTTTCTCGCCTGCCCCTGACGCCAAGCGGAGACTCATTCGAGATCGCGATCACGAACGACTTCGCCCTGACGGTCCAGAACAACGATCTCGCCGGCCCTATGGCCAATTGGATAGCGACCATCTCGATTCTTGTCGACTCGAACTTCACCAATGTGGCGGCCTTGAGCACCCCTCCCGGGATGGAATCCTCCCACGGTCGTGGGGAACAATGTCACCTGGTCGACTCCCACCAAGCTCGTCGGGCCGCATCAGCGGCATCGGGCCGGGACCTGCCTTCGCCCTCACCTTCGACTGGTCGGCGATGGTGCCCTCGCCTACGCATACCATCGACATTCTATCAGACCGTCGTGCTGACCTGGTTCCACACAACGGCGCCGTACCACGCTGTTGACACTGCCATCGGTACGATAGACACCCCAGCGGTGAACGCGACCGCGGGCATAGAGCTAGCGAAGACTGCCGATACGACGATGATTAACCCGACCACCTCGGGGCTGGTTCCCGGGGGACTCACAGCAGGCTATGACCCCCTGGTGACTGCGTCCCGCAGTGGACCGGGTAGCGCCTTCGTGGACTTCCAGCCAGCCTACTCCGCTCAGGCCGTCCCGGCGGGCGAGCAGATCGAAGGCGTCGCCAACCTGACGACCGCATTCCAGCTCACCTCGGCAGAGGCGAGTTCGCTCGATACGGCGGCCACCACTCCCAGGCGTCCACGGCTGCTGCACTCTTAGCTGGACGAGCAGCCTCGACAGCCTGGCTTCGACGCCAGATGCGCTTGTGTACTACCACTTTTGGTTGATCAATCCTAATGGTGTCGCTGCAGAGATCAACTCCAACGGCTGCGACTCCCTCCCTGCCGCAGTATGTCGGATGGACCAACCCAACGCTCGCCAACTACTTTCGGGCCGACAGGGTGGAGCGAGGGTTTCTCCTGCTTCAACCCTCCCTCGAACAACGCCAACTGGTTGGGGCAACAATCCCCTATGTCGGGAATGGGTGCCAGGGACATACCAACTGGTTCTCTCGGTGACCGAGTTCCTGCCGAGCGGTCTGCCCAGCGGCCTCTCGCCCAGCGTGTCCATGCACTTTGACGACATCGGTCTCAACCTCGGTGTGACCGGGTCCGGCAGCGGCAGCCAGACCTTCTCCATGGTCTTCCCCAGGACCGTCGGCTCGGGTGTGACCACCGCAGGGAGCAGCATCACGGTCCTCCAGGATACGGCGGCGACCTGGACGACCAGCTTGGCCGGTGACTACCTCCTCTACGAAACGGGACCAGACGCAGGGCAAGAGCAGATGATCACTTCAAACTTCCCCACGAGCATCACCGTCGCTCCGCCCGGTTTCGCTTCCAATCCCACCCCTGCGGGAGGGGACAGCTTCACCATCCAGGCGCCCGTCGCATCCACCCAGGTGCAGAACATCCAGCTCGGCCTCAATCTGACGGGCCTCAGCTCAGCATACCCCAACACCGTGGCCTACGTCTACCTTGCGGACAAGTCCCTGGCCGAGAACGGTCTGACGGGGCCCGTGGTCTGGTCCGAGGTAGGGTAGCGTCACCTTCAACGGTACCGGCACGGTGCAAGCAGTCATCCCGCTGCCGGAGGTCGCCTACTACATCGATAACACCGGAAGCCTGACTGTCAAGGTCGTGGTGATAGCGCCGGGTTCCGCGCCCGGCAAGTGCGGCTTCCAGAACCCTCTTGGCGGGAATCCTCCGAACATCACCTGCTTCACGCTCTCCGTGTCCGCGTTCGCCGTCGTCCAGACCCCCGTCGAACCCCGACAGGTGGTCTTCACCTTCACGAACACTCAGGGTGCGATTCCCGTCCATCTCGTGGACCTCTACATCGCAGGGCCGAACATGCTCGGGACCTTCTCGATCAGCAACTGGGTAGACGCCGGGACGACCGTCGAGATATGCCGCGGTGGAGGGACGACATTCTGTCCCGGCAACTTCGCCTGGGTACCCGGCCAGACGTACACGGTCACCGTCACCACCGCGGGTGGGATAACCTTCTCCAGCTCCTTCGTGGCCCCTTCCTAGGTTCTGAGCGACCTCTTTTCGACTCGGCGCCGCTCAGACGTCGAGGAAACGTTCCACAAGGATATAAGGGGGAAAAAACCGAAGCAATTCTGTTCAAGGGAAGATTAGCTGCTTTGAAGTGCGATTTTTGCGGTGCGGAGGAGTCCCTCCCGTTCGTCTGCAACTACTGCGGGGGGACCTATTGCTCTGAGCACAGGCTCCCGGAGTCGCACAATTGCATCGGGGACCTGTCCAGGAGACCGGTCGCCGCCCAGAGCAGCGGTCAATCCTTCTCGTGGAACGAGGGAGGCTACACCGCAGGAAGACAGAGCCTGCCCATACGGTTCTCCCCGACCGAGGTCCGGGACATACTCGTGGCGTGGATCGCGCTAAGCGTGGCCTTTCACCGCGGCAATCACCGGAGGCGTCCTTTCGGGGTTCAGCGACAAGCTGTTCGAATACTCGAATGGGACCGGGGGCCTCACCCTGGAGCAGACCTTCGGTATCGCGCTCGTCACCATCGGCGTCGGCTTTGTGCTGCACGAACTCATGCACAAGTTCATCGCCGAGAGGTACGGGTTCATGGCCGAGTTCAGGATGTGGATTCAGGGTCTCGTCTTCGCCCTCGTGACGGCTCTGCTGGCAGGCATAGTGTTCGCCGCTCCGGGCGCGACCTACATAATGGGCAGCGGCATAGACAAGAAAGAGAACGGGATCATCTCCCTTGCCGGTCCGCTGACGAACGTCGCGATTGGGCCTCCTGTTCATCCCCGTGTTCCTGTTCGGTGAGAATTCGAACAACCTGCTATTCTACGCGGCAGGATATCTCGGTTCTTACTTCAACTTCTTCCTCGCCCTCTTCAACATGCTCCCCATCTTCGTCCTCGACGGGGCGAAGGTCTTCAGATGGAACAAGCTGCTCTGGGCCGCGGTCTTCGTTCCCCTGGTGATAGTCTGGGTGGAGTACACGTTCCTCGGCTGGGTCCCTTAGGGGTCAGAAAAAAGGGGAGGGAGGTAGTTGCTTCTAGCCGATCGCCACGCCGATTGTGACGGTCGCTAGGAGGACTACCCCGTATTGGTTTCCGCCGACAGTTATGTCGAAGCGCAGCGTGTTGTATGTGGTGCCCGCGAAGTTCGCGTGTGCGCCAGCGGCCACCAGGAAGGCGCCGGAGCCGCCCGCGGTCTGACCGATTGTCTGTCCCTGACCGACCAGGTGGGCCAGGTACGGGCCCATCTCAGCCGAGCCGGAGGCGATTGGGTAGGAGGTGGAGCCGATGGTGAGCGATCCCGAGCTTATCGAGAGCGCGTAGCCGCCCTTGAAGGCGCCAGTGACGGTGAAGGTCACGGTCCCGGAGGCGGTCCCTGTGTTGCTGTGGTTACCGATCTCCACGTACTTGCCGTTGGTGCTGGTGAAGGTGAGCGTCTGACCCGCTGTCAGCGCTGTGGGTTGTGGGATGATGGACGTCGAGCCCGTCGAGGTCGATGCCAGTGACGTCCCCGTGAGGGGTACTGTCGGAGACAGGGCTGCGGCGTCTGTGTCGCTGCCATCGCCGGATACGCCACGAGCAGTGCGACCATCGCGAAGACGGACACTGCGCCGATTGCTGCGATTTTTTGGGTTGTCTTCATTTTGTTTTCCCTACCCAGTCCGAACCCTCTGGGAGTATATAGTGCGGAGGAACGTCAAATCTGGACGGGCTATCTAGATGGCGTATCTGGACAGCGTCGTACAGATAACTCGTCCCCGTGAACCCTCCTCTCACAGGTTCTGTCAAGTTGTCGGGTGATGGCTATCTGTGTTAACCATCGGGTGACGACCTAACTTGCCGGCATCAACTCTAAGGATTTGGGTCCTATGCCCGTTCCCCCTCACCGCTTCACCTGCCGGCCCTTTCTCCCTCGCCGCAAAACCGGCTTGTTGCGAGCGACTCTTCGGCTCGGGACGGGAACTCGCGAACCGGGCGAGCCCCCTCATGGATAGGTTCAGGGTCGCGTTCACGTCCCTGTCAATCCATGCCTTACAGCTCTGACACCAGAGCATCCTCCTGTGTTCTGCATCGTCCCTCGCAGGACTGCGGAGCCTCTCCCCGCACGCCGAGCACTCAGACGAGGAGCCGTAGGTGTCAGACTTTGTAAGCTGAATCACTGTCACTCCCTTCCAAGCGGCCTTGTATTCGAGCATCCGCTTCGCTTTCCAGTGAGACCAGGCGTTGAGTCGGAACCTGTAATCTTTCGCTTGGGGGTTCCCCTTCCGATACAATCTCCGGATTCCTGTGAGGTCTTCGAGGGCGAGCGCTGCGCCGTTCCTCGAAGCGGTCTCCACGATGAAGTTCGTTGCCGGATGAAGCAGGCTGTTCGTCCTGTCGGTGGCCCTCTTCCAGTGTTTGCGAGCGAGTTGCTTCCTGATTCTAAAATCGTTCCTCTTGAACGATCCCATGATCTCCCGCGTCGTCTGCCTGATACGGACCAGCCTTCGCCATGCCCGAGCTGAATCACGCCCTCTCCATTACCGAACGTCAGGTTCTTCTCGTTCCTGTCTACTCCGTAGACCGTCTCGACGGGAGACCGCCTCGATGTCCTCCGAGTAGCAGAACGAAAGTCTGTCGGGCGTTATCGTGAGACTCCTCACCTTCTTTCTTTCAAGGGTCTTCGCAGTGTAAGGATTGAGTTGAACGTCGAAATATTTGTCTCTCCGCAGAGGGATGAAGAGCCTTCCTTTCATAGTCACGAAGAACCCGGAGATTAGGCAGACTACGGGCTTGAGAGGCTTTGGATGCCTCATCTTCGATCTTTCGCTTCTCGCTCTTCTTTCCTCTCGCGATGACCTCGCACGCCCTCCCTATCACCGCGGTCTTGTAGCACGATGGGAGTTTCTCATCTTTGAGAGACTGATAGAAACCCTTCATCCCCCTGCGATTGTCGATCCCGTGTTCCATGGCATAGTGCATCGCGTTGTAAGTTACCGTGAGGCACTCGCAGAGGAGCTTGTTGACCCCTTCGCCGTCAAATGACTGGGCGACGCACTTCGTTGCTCGCAACAATCGAATATCTGTGCATCCAATTTAACCGCCACCCGAGAATTAGCGGCCTTCGCCGTCACCCAGCAACTTAGCAGAGCATACTCTCACAGAAAGATTAAATCACCACGGAGGCTCCAGCGGGCTCAGCCGTGCCGAGTGCGAATTTCACTTCAATTTTTGACCTGCTCAGCGGGCTCGTCGCGCTCCTCGTAAGCTACTATGCGTTCAAGAACAACAGGATAGTCGGCAACAATCTGCTCAGGTACATCGGCTTCGGGTTCCTCCTCCTCGCCGTGAGCTTGTTTCTCAGCGCCGGGACCGCGACGGTCGCCCGCATGACGCCGGTCGGATGCGGTGAGGGTCCGGGGAATCGAGCTCGTGGCCTACTCTCGTGGACACAGCCTTGGAGTTCGCAGCGTACCTGGTCTTCGCCTGGGGCTACGTCCTGAGCAGCCTGAGGCGACCCGAGCCCTCTTCCGAACCTTCCTCCCACGACCGGGACGAGCGCCGGCGCGGCCCCGATTCTGGCGACCCTAAAGTCCGTCGCCCTGGCGACGTTCATACTGACCGTATACGTGATCTCCCAGCTTGCCATCGTCATCCTCCTGCTATTCATAGTATACCACGGGGTGGTGATCTTCCGCAGGGGAAGGAGCAACGTGGCCCTGACCGTGCTCTTCGGGTTCACGCTCCTCTTCGTCGCCCATCTTGCGTTCTTCACCGCCGCGATATACACCTCCGAAGCCCTACTCATAGTGGGGGACGCCGTCCAGTTCTGCGGGTTCATCGCCCTCCTCTTCTTCCTCTTCTGGAGCGATCGCATTGTCAAGTGAGCGAGCCCGGTCTTCACTGAAGATCTACCTCGACATCCTGGAAACGGTCCGGGACGAGGGCAACACCAGGCCCACTCGCATCCTGTACCACGCGAACCTCTCCCACGATAGGCTGGTGAAGTATCTGGCTGAACTGAACACCAGGTCCCTGCTCGAAGAGCGTCAGGACAAGGACGGAAAGTACTACGTCCTGACCTCCAAGGGGCTTGACTTCATCAACCAGGTAAAGAAGGCCGAAGCTTTCGTCATGGGATTCGGTCTCGCGATCTGAGCCGGCCGCACCCGAAATAGCCTGTTTAGCCGAAACACTGTCAACGTGGGGGTTCGTTATGTTTTATGACAGGGAGGCTAAGCGAGAAAACCGGTCTGTTTCACTCAGAATCGTGCAATTAATGCATCTATACCCTATACTTAGTTATAGAAGTTCTATTCTGGAGAGTCTACGTATGACGACTCTTCTGTATGATAGCTGCCTTCTCAGAATACGCATGTATCCTGCAAATATCATATATGCAATATCCAAAGCTTTATTATCGTGGTATCTACTGGTAGAGACGACGGAAAATGGCTACTCGGCCCAAGAACGTTGCACCGGCACGTGAAGCGGCTTCAAAGAGAGCCGCGAGGGAAGACGTTCCCACCTCCAACAGCATCTACCGGAGGTCTGCCATCACCCCACTGGATCAAGCACAATTCATCTGTCACACCCAGGAAGGTCGCTCCAATCGCGACTCTGCCGGGTTTTGTTTCTTCGGGCATGCGAAGGCCATCTGTCCAGCCTGCAACCTCGCCACCGATCCGGCGCATCTCCGCTGCACCTGTGGCAAAGCCCAGCAGAAGTGGCGACGATGTCATCTCGTCCAAGGCTCAGATTGCTAACGCTGGGTCTGCCCTCGGGGCACCAGCAGCTTCCATCGGCTCGGCCGGGCGCGCTGCGGCGAACTACTGTGCTCGCAGCCATCCCCGCTCCAGCAGATTTCCCAGTCAGTCAGGCCGGTCCCCCTTCCCAAGTCCCCGGGTTCAGGGGTCAGTGCGAGCCTCTTCGCGCAATCGACGCCGGGATTCTCATTCAAGACGAAGGCTTTGCTAGCGGACGATTCCTGGTTTCTTCGGTCTGATGGGCCTTGGCCAGTTGTATCAGGGTAAGAAACTCAGGGGCTTTGCCTTCTGCTTCGCAGGGGCGCTGACGAGCTTCCTCTCTTCGTGGTACATCATTGTCCCCGCCAGGCTGGAAGCGTTGGCCAGTGGCAGCCACTTCTCTTCACCGTACATGCTCTCCTTCCTGTCATCTACCGGAATGAACGCGTCTCTGGCTAGCAAGCTTTCTGTGGACCTGATGGGCGTCGTGCTCGTCCTATGGGCCATACAACTCTTCGACGCGATGGGGCCGCTGGCAAAGAACCAGACGACGAGCCTTGTTTCATCGGTCGGGCAGAATATCTCAGTCCCGAGGCCGATGATTGGTCGGAACACAGGTCTTGAGTCTACCTCGCCCGTCCCTCCCGCACAAGCGTCGAAGTAGGGGCGCTAGGGCCTATACCGAAGGAAGGAGTGCGAACAAGCCTAATTGAAGATAGCCATCTGCACGCATATGTCTCTCTCTCTTACATGGGAGGAGGCGAACGAGAGATGTGCGAACTGGCCAATGAGCTGGTCGTCAGGGGTCATGACGTTGAGGTCTATTCCCTTCCGTTTCTCATGGGATCCAAGCCTAAGGTCAACCCCCTTAGCGTTCTCCAGGGCGTCCCATATCATGAGGCTTGGACTCACAAGATCGACACTGACGTCGCATACACCTTCTATCATCCACTTTCTTCACTTAACTTTCGCATTAAAGGGAAGAAGATAGCGTCATTTCACTCGGAAGCACTCCTCATGAGGTCGGTTAACCCCAGCTACGGCCTGGTACCATTGGTCGCCTCCCTAGGGACCAGAGTGATTGGACCACTCGAACTCAGGACCTTTGATGCGATTCACACCCATCACCCTCATCAGATGAACCATCCCAGAACCTACAATCTTCCAGGATGGGTCGACACGAATGTGTTCAGGCCCTCAGGCAAGAAGGACGATCAGTTCACCGTGCTCTTTTCTGGCCGCGCACTATGGCAAAAAGGGTGGGACATCTACCTCGCTCTGGCCAGGAGGATGAAGAACTTGGGCATCAAGTTCCTCTACGTAGGTGGAGCCGTAAGGGATGAGGCTATCCACTCTCTTGGCTTCCAGAGTAGCATGTTGGCTCTTTCTCAAGTCTATAACAGCTCCCACGTCTTGATGGATCCGGTCAGGGCCGACACTTTCGGACGTGTCGCTGTAGAGTCGATGTCCTGTGGAACTCCAGTGATCACCAGTCCATCCATAGCACACAAGGGGTTGAATTTGCCTTTCGTTTTCGGAAGCACGCTGGACGAATACGAGGACTCCATCCTTGAGATGCGGTCCCTCTGGAGTAGCGGCCAGGGTTATGACCTGCTCTCTCAGGAGTGTAGAAAGGCTGCAACGGCATTCGATTTCAAGAACGTCGTCTCCCAATACGAAAGGATGTTCTCCGAGGTAGTAGGCTGCTAGCCGGCAGCCATTCCGCACCCCATCAGCTTGTACGCCTTCAAACCTTCGAGCAGCGATCTTGGCAGATTCGCCGGATTCCCCGGTCTGCGCCCAGGACTATCACTCTACTTTAGGATTGAACTACGCTGATGCCGCTCAGGTAGATGCCCGTTGCATTAGTGGGAAACACGCCTCTGAATTGGATGTCGAATACCGGCTCCTTCAAATCGAAGTTCAAGCGGAACGTCTGCCATCCGGTGTTGGGAAAATCAGCTCCTATGAGCACCTGCCTAGACACCGTGACTACGTTACCATAATCAACGTCGATCCTTATGACGGTCGCGTTCTGAGGCACCGGGCTGCTTATCCTCAGGGTGAAGACTGCGGTGTAGTTTCCGCTGGGGAAGAACACGTAAGGTCCGAACCACATGTTTCCATGATTGGTCCCCGGGGCGAAGAACAGGCTGTCGTTCGGCCCCGCCGATGTCCAACGGTTATCGTAGACGAGATTTGTCGAATTGTACTGGGGCGCGTTATCATAGAGAATGGGGGGGCCGACGTAATTCTCTTTCAAAAGGATGACCTTGTCTGAATATGCGACCAGTCCATAACTCCCGTTGTAGACCTTGGCCGAAAGGATCGCGTCCGTCTCGTTGATGATGTTGCCATCCACGGACCCCATGTTTAGCATGATGTACTGGGGGTCTATATTCGAGAGAATCTGGCCGTCGGTCGCCTCGTATTGCGGGCGCAGAGTCGCCGGCGGGATCGTGTAGGCGTCGAGCCTACTCGCTACGTGAGGGAAGATGTCGCTCGTCGTCAACACGGAAGCGTTGGCCGGAAGCAAAGAGAGAACCTGGTCCTCGGCCTGATTCTGTTTGGTGACTGTGAAGCTCTTCCCGTAGACTGCTGCCGGGAAGGCCCAGGCGTTGGATGCTACCAATGCGATGACCAGCAGGACAGCGAGATAGGCGTTGAGCCCGCGAATATCGATTCTTGGGGTCTTCGCCTTGAGCCTCTTCAGCCCCAGGATTGCTGCTGGAAAGACGAAGAAGATGATGAAGGCTTGATGGAAGCCATAGATCGTATAGTAGCCTTCGTAGTTCGACAAGAAAGCGGTTCCGATCCAGGGTAACGCCATAACGAAGGCCTCAGGGAAGAATATCGGGAGAAATGCTAGTGGTGCAAGGATCTCTATCATGAACAGGGTTTTGTTCTGGAACTGGTAGCTTATCGCGGCCACGATATTCCCCGGCGAATGAAGCAGCGCAGAAGGAACGCCCAGGGCACTCGAGGCCCCCAATATGCTGAAGTTGGAAGAATTAAGGACCAGCGTGAACCCCTTGGGGTCCAGTCCGAAATAATAGGTCAACTCAGTCGCAACAACCGTGAAGGCGAGCGAGGCCACCCCCGCAAAGATCAGCAGCGAAGCCTCGCGTTTTTCTTCCACGACTTTCGATATATGAAGATGAAGACCAAACTGCCGAAGACCAGGAGGCCTGCCTCCTCGATGACCGAGAGTGCTAGGACGAGGAATGGGATTGCGATGTTCCAGCGGTTCTCGAGCATGTAGTACAAGGCGAATAGCATTATCGTGGTAATCATCGACTCAGGATGGAAGTCGTTCATGTTGATCTCGAGAAGGGGCGCGTAGGTTACGTAGGCGATGACAAACACCACTCCGGCCCAATCCCCCAGGTGTTTTCTGGCGAGCCAGTAAACAGGAAGGGCCCCCAGCGCGATTACCACCGTCTGTATGATTAGGAGGGTCTGGGGGAACGGGAAGGCCACGTACGCGGGGACGAGGAGATAGAGTATCGGGCTGAAATGCAGGCCAAAGAAAGAAATCGTCTGTACTTCGGGGAATCCTTTCGCGAAGTACCCGTCGATGGTCTGCAGGAAGAAACCGCCATTGATAGCACTCGTGAACGATTGCACGAAACCTCCGAAATCCCACGTGTCGGTAAAAGCCTCAAATCTGAGAATCGAATAATAGGACATGATGACGGAATAGGCCGCCATCACGGCGAAAGGGAATGCCCTGCGCGCGTCCCATTGGTTCGTAGTATTGGCGCTAGTGGAGGATTTGGCAGCCACCCGACTGAGAGCCACCTATGGGTACGGGATTGTGCCCGGCGGGACTGCTACCACAGCAAACACGACTGAGCCGGCAATGACGGAAGTGATGACGAGCCCAAGGAGTCCCCAGTTAATCACCAAACTGCGCAAAAGCTGTCCTGCTGCGGGGGCAATTGTTCGTAGAAGAGAACGGGGAGAGACGGCCACAGTAGCCACTTAGATTTCGCATAATTATCCGCCAATATATACTTTTGGACCTTGATGAAGGAATCAATCGGACCGTCGAATGGTCGAGACTCGATATTCGGCAATCAGGTGCCGATTTGGCCGAGCTCCCTGGGCTCCGTCGACAGAAGTAGCGGACCATGCGTGCCCACTACGTATACGTCCTCCCACACGAAGACGCCTTGATCTGTGATGATGCCTGGCTCATTGCTCACCGTCATCCCAGGCAGGAGAATCGTCCTATCATGGAGGGCGACGCTGGGCGGCTCGGTGGCGAGCAATCCCTGACCGTGCCCCGCCCTGCCCCACTTGGCGGTCGGTACACGAAGCGTGGAGAATGCCCGATCGCACTCGGCCGCTACCTCAGCGCATGAGCGGCCCGGTTTCATCAGTCGTTTCATGCTGTTTGCAACTCCCAATACCTGTTCGTGAAGTTCTTTCTGGGCCTTTGACGGAACTCCCACGGTGGCTATCCTGTCGTACTCGCAGGTGTACCCCTTGACGGTCGACCCGGCGTCGATGTAGACCGTGTCCCCTGCCTTCAGCTTCCGGTCTGTAGGGTACCATGTGTGCGGGGCGCCCGTGTTCACGTGGACGAAAGCCGCCTCGTCTGCCCCATGTTCGAGGATAGAAGCGGCCACCATCCGCGCCGCCTCCCTCTCGGTCATGCCTCCGCTCATCTTACCGATTGCCTCTGGTCGTGCCCTTCCCAGGGCCCTCCCGGCTTCCCTCATGCACTCCACCTCGCGCTCCGACTTGTTCATCCTGAGCTGCCAGATTAGGCCGGAAGCTTCTACGAACTCAATGTCGGGCGAGAGTGAGGAGATCAGCTCGCTCATTCCCAAGAACGGCAACCCGATCCTTTGCTCGTAATCGCCCTCGAACCCGACCCTTCCACCCTTGGGGAGCAATCCCCGCAGCATCTTCCTCAGCTGGACCAACGGGGGTTTTCTGATGTCCAGGTAGCTCTTCACCTCGGAATAGTACCCCTCGCTCTCCGTGGCGTCTGCAAGGGACCTGTGCGTCAGGACCGTGGGCGGACGCTTAGCAATCATCAAACTGAAGACCGGCCGGGTGAAGCTCTTCCAGGTGACGAGCGATCTCGCACCCGAGAAATATCTGTTGTTCTCCTCGCCACTCACGAGGAGCAGGTCGAGTTTCCGCTTTCGCATGAGGGCGCCGAGTCTCCTCCCTCGCTCTTCATACTCGCCCCTGGGGAATTCCGGCAACCCCGACACTGAGATTCGTCTGCCGATTTATCCATTTGGCGGGGGGCATTGCTCGGTTTCCCAAATCGCCTTAAGCCTGGCCGGCGGCGACCCGACCTGTGGAAACCTACGTCTCGATGCTCCGCGGGGTAAACGTGAGCGGACAGAAACCGGTGAGCAAAGAGGCCCTGAAGGACCTCTTCCTTTCGTTGGGGTTCATCAGAAGTTGTGACCTACCTGAACAGCGGGAATGTAGTCTTCAGGGGCCAGAGGGCGGACAAGCCGTCTCTCGAGTCGGCCATCGAGCTCGGCATCACCAAGACGTTCGGCTTCGAGACAATTGCGCTCATAAGACGACCGGATGAGCTCGGGGCCTTGGTCGGGGGCAATCCGTACGCCACCAAGGACCTTGGCTATTCCCACGTCACATTCCTCAAAGAGAAGCCGAAGTTGTTTCCTGCCGGAGAGGTAAGGGCAGTCTGCGCCCCCGGAGAGGGCTTTTCTTTCACTGGCGGCGAGATTTACCTGTACTGCCCGAACGGCTACGGGCGGACGAAGCTCAACAACAACTTCTTCGAGCGCAAGTTGAAGGTGGACGCGACCACCCGCAACTGGCGAACCGTCACATCACTGCTATCGTTGGCGACGGGCGGTTCCTTAGGCCAGCGTTAGCGCTATGATTTCCAGGAAGGTTTGGATGGCCTACCCGCCGCTGGTCTCTTCGGGTTGCGGGTACGTGACCCCGTGGACCAACGTGGAGCCGCAATAGACGCAGTGCACTATCGTCTCCGTGCACTCTCTGTGATACTTGGTGCGGCAGGTGCAAACGACGACGACGTCCCCCTGACCCGGGATGGCCGAGAGTTCCTTGAAGCAGTAACCGCACTTTTGCTGCACGCCGAGGATATCCATCTCCGTTAGAAGCCCTATGGCCTTGTCCCCCTCGGTCACGAGGAGCCGCCTCACTCCCTTCTGGGCCATGAGCTGTATGGCCTCGTCCAGGGTGTTGTTCGCGGGGATGCGCAGAATCGGGGAGCTCATCACGCTCTGTACGGAGACCTCACCGGGTGCAAGGCCTCTGGCCGCCACCTTGTATGTGACGTCGCGCTCTGTGAGGATGCCCAGGGGGAGTCCGTCCGCCCCCACCACTATCACGTCGCCCCGTCCTTCGTCCATCATCACCTTCGCGGCCTCTTGGACCGTCTTGGAGTCCGCAATGGTCACTAGGCGCTTGGGCACCACGTCCCTAATCTGGTAGGTGGAGACCATTGTTCGGTCGCGCGGTGGTCCCTGCAGGCCGCCTAGAGTTTCTTCTTGAGCTTAGAGGCGCCGGACTTTATGTCGTGACCGACCTTCTTCACATCCGCCTCTGCCTTCTTCGCATCTGCCTTCACGGCCGCCTTTACCTTGCCCTTCTTGTTAGCTGACATGCGCTGGTATTACCCGCGCGGCTCGATATAACAGTATCCCACATTTACCGGGTGGTCAACAGAGCGCGGGCCCTTTCGACTTGAGGCTCATGCGGTGAGAGGCAGGTCCACCGCGTTCCCCGTCTCCGAGGAGAGCCTCGCGGCCTGGACGATCTCCACTGCCGCCCTCCCTTCACTTCCGGGGACGCTGGGAGGGCGGTTCCCGAGCACATCGTCCACGAACAGCTGGACCTGGGAGTAGAACGCTTCGAGTCTTGCGGGGTTCATTGGGTCCTTGACGTAGTCGAAGTAGGGCTGTTCCCAGACGGTCTCCCACTTGTCCCCCTTGCCCAGCAGCAGCTTCCCGTATCCGTCCGCGTCGATTATCCCCTTGTCTCCCACGATGACGTACCTGTGCTGCGAGTCCGGGATGTTCGGTGGTGGGACCTCGAACGACATCCACATCTGGCACATGACGCCGCTGCGCATCGACAGCTGGGTCATGGCCGTCGGGAACGGCTGCGGCCTGGAGGGGTCGAACGAAAGGACCTTGCTGAAGACGCGCTTGACCTCCGACCCTGTCCAGAACCTCATGATGTCGAAGTTGTGCACGCCCATGTCTAGCATCGCTCCGCCCTCGTGGGGGTCCGAGAGCCAGGACTGGGACGAGCCCATCTCGAGGTATGACTCGAAGAGGCCGGTCCCCCTTATCATGCGCACGGAGCCGATGGCCCCCTGCTCGATGAGCTCCTTCGTCTTCTTGGGGACGCCGCGGAACCTCAGGGTCTGTATGACCTCCAGGTAGACTCCCGCTCTCTTCGCCGCTTCCATCATCTGGTCGCACTCCTGAACTGAAAGGGCCATCGGCTTCTCGACGAGGATGTGCTTCCCGTGCTCCGCGGCCTCGATCACCTGGGAGATGTGCTTGGAGTGGGGCGTAGCGACGAGCACCGCGTCGATATCCGACCGATGAAGCAGACTGTCGATGGTCGGCTCGTAGTCGACGTGGTACGAGGCGGCGAGCGCCGGTGCGCGGCTCCCGCCGGAGATGGCCACCAGCTTCATCCGTTTGTTGAACTTGACCATACCCTCAACGTATGTCTTGCCTATGTAGCCAGAACCGATTACGCCCATTCGAAGTTCTCCCCTGGCCAAACTTTCTCAGCAAACCGAGGTGGGGCTGATTGTGATATAAAGAACAGCTGCACAGAATACCTATGAAGCGGTTTATTCCGCTGCTGACGCGCATACACGATTGACCTTCTGGCGATACGTGGTCCGACGGGTGCTCCTGCTCGTCCTCGTGATGTGGGGAACCGTTACGCTGACGTTCATCATAGCAAGGGTCCTGCCGAGCAATCCCATAGCAATAGTGATCGGCGAGCACCCCACGATCAACCCGCAAATCGTGAAGGACCTATACGCGATATGGGGGCTGAACAAGCCGCTCCCAGTGCAGTACGTCGATTACATCGAGTCTATACTCCATGGTAATCTGGGCGTGTCATTCTCGTCCGGGCGTCCTGTCGCGCTGGATATAGAGACAAAACTGCCCGCCACTATTGAACTCTCCGTTTCAGCCTTGATTTTCACCCTAATCATTGGAGTCCCGATCGCTGTGATCGCTGCGACGCGGAAGAACTCAATCATCGACCACGCTTCCCGAGTCTTCGCAATCATTGGCTATTCGGCGCCGTCGTTCTGGATTGGAATTGTCCTGCTCGAAATCTTCTTCAGATACCTTGGACTGGTGGGCATCGGACGCCTGAGTCCTCAGTTCAATCCGCCGCCATTCAGGACCGGATTCTTGACGATTGACACGCTCTTGGCCGGGAACACCACGGAGTTCTTCGATGCGCTCGCTCATCTGGTTCTTCCCGGCATAACGCTTGCCCTCGGAGGCGCTGCCGTGGTGATGCGCCTATTGCGATCATCCATGCTCGAAGCCTTGAACTCTGACCACGTGCGGACCGCCAGAATGAAGGGACTCAGCGAGCGGGTTGTGATATACAGACACGTATTTCGCAACGCCCTCCTCCCCATGACCACCTTTACCGGACTCCTGATCGGAGGATTCCTCAGCGGCGCGGTCCTCACCGAGACGATCTTCAACTGGAACGGGATCGGCCAGTATACCGTTAGCGCCATCTACACAAGCGACTACCCAGCCCTGCAGGGGGTGGTCCTCGTCGACGCATTCCTTTACGCGACTGCGAACCTGGTTGTGGACTTGGCATACGGAATCATCGACCCGAGGATCAGAGTCGGTTGACCCAGGAAGAACCGCCCGGCATTCGCAAGAGACTCTCCCAGGACCCCCGATTCAGGGACTGGGCCTTCACCTTCGGTCTGATGAGGAGGAGCAAGCTGACGGTGTTTTCGGCGGCAGTCGTTGTTGGCTCCTATGTGCTGGCACTTTTCGCCCCGTACATCTCTCCGTACGCACCCAACGCGCAGAATCTCTTCTTGACATTTGCCGGCCCCAGCCTCGCCCATCCTCTCGGCACTGACGAGCTTGGGAGGGACATCCTGAGCCGAATCATATGGGGCTCGCAGGTGTCGATGGAGATTGGAATCATCATTGTGGCACTCAGCACTGCGATTGGCCTTCCTCTCGGCGCCATCGCGGGCTACTACGGCAAATGGGTGGACGAGGTGATAATGAGGATAACCGACATCGTAATCTCGTTCCCCGGCATCGTGTTAGCTGTACCTATTCGCATATATCCTTGGTAGAGGCCCCGTCGCAGCATTTCTTGCGTTGTCGCTCGTTACCTGGCCTGCCGTAGCGAGGATAGTGAGGGGGACGGTGCTGCTCGAAAAGGAGAAGGAGTACGCCACCGCAGCGAAAGTGATTGGCAAGGGGAATCTCAGGATATTGTTTTCTGAGATAATCCCTAACTCGATACAGCCGGTAATCGTCTGGAGCTCATTGTCGCTTGGGAGCGCAATAGTTTCTCTGGCCGGTCTGAGTTTCATTGGAGTAGGGGTCCAGCCCCCGACCGCAGACTGGGGTTCGATGGTCTCGGAGGGCAACGAGTTCATTCTTCGCGAGCCCCTTTTGGCCATTATCCCCGGGGTCGTAATCGTCATCGTTTGTCTCAGCTTCAACATAATCGGCGACAGTTTGCAGGACGCGCTGGATCCGCAGATAAGGAGAGCGGGCCAGTGACTAGGTTCGAATGTTAGCTTGTCCTGCGAGTCTCTCCTCGGGAAGGAGCTGTTCTTCGGCAAAGCCAAAGACGATGGCGCCGCCGCGCTCCAACGAGCAAGAACAGACAACGTATCGACTTGGCTCGCCTGAGACCATGCGCGAATAATGTGGAAATTCCTACAAGCAATAAGCGTCATTGAGAAACACTGATGGGCCATCAACCGTCAACAGATGCTGCAAAACTGCCCGAAGCCGCCATCGCGTCAACGCATATATACACCAAACTGGCTTGCCGGGACGTTGAGAAGAAGCACTAAGGCTATCTCTACTTCTATTGTCGCGATTGTCATCATCGTGATCCTCATCGGATCTGGTGTCGCAGTTTACTTTGCAAGTCAGAATACAAAGACCCAGACCGTCACGGTATCCAATACTAGTATCACGGGCACGTCGATAGTTAGTTCTTCTTCTTCTTCTTCTGCTCAAAGTTCAGGGTCTATTCCGGCAAACACGCTTGTGATAGGTGTCACCAGTCCCGAGTGGGGAACTGACGCGATCGATGTCGATCCAGATGATTCTATCGGGGCGAACGTCGGTTGGAGTCAGATGAACTATGAGAGCCTCTACCAGATGAACCCAGTTGATATCAAGGATAACGGGACCTACGTTCCCATTCCTTGGCTAGCGACTAACGCGACTGAATCGGCAAACGGATTGACCTATGTTATCAACCTAAGGGCAAACGTTCACTTCCACACCGGGAACGTCATGACCGCCAGGGATGTACAGTGGTCGTTTGACAGGGCCCTGTTCTTCAACCTGACAGCGGCGATGATCAGCGCCCCGGGAGGCGGATGGACTAGCCGTTCTTACTTCACTTCCATGGAGAACGTAAGTGTCTCCGGGCCGCTCCAGGTCACCTTCACCCTGTTCCACCCGGACCCGCTTTTCTACCAGGAGCTCGCAAGTGAAGCGCTCCCGATATTGGACTCCACTGTCCTACAGTCCCATGCGGTGATGCAGAACGGTACCAGTGACCTGGGCTACACATGGCTCAGCACCTACTACACTAGTGACGTGGGAACCGGACCCTTCGTGATGACGAACTACATCCCCGAGCAGAGGGCGCAGTTTGCCAACTTCCCAGGGTACTGGGGTGGACCTTACGGGGTCAATACGACTGTAACGAGCGTGACCTTCATCCCCATCGCTGACGCAACGACCGCCGGCTTTGAGCTCGAAAAGGGCCAGATCAACGTGCTCATGGATGCTACGCCCTCTGTACTTAGTTCCCTAGAAGGCGCGGGAGGATACGGAATCATCCACTCGCCAACTTTCGAGGACATGAACCTCGAAATGCACGTGGTCGGACCGCTATCAGACTGGAGGGTTAGGAGTGCGCTGATGGAGGCAATCGACTATCAGGGAATCATCAGTGCAGTCACGTTCGGGCTGGATACCATCGACAATTCCGAGTTCCTTCAGGGCATGCAGGGATGGACGAACGCCACAGCGACATACTGGGAAAACCATGAGAATATCACAAACGCCAAGGCTCTCCTAGCGCAAGCTGGGTATGCAAACGGCTTCTCAGTCACCCTCTACACCAGGCCAGGTTCAAGGTACGGAGTCGAATTCGACACGCTCTCTCAGATTCTCGTGAGCGATTGGGCCCAGATAGGGGTAACGACGACAATTGAAGTCTACGAGGTAGGTCAGTTCTACCAGCTCGACTACAACCAGTCCCTTCCAGGGATCTGGACCGAGCCCAACAGCCTTGGTCTCTTCAGTGCGGCGTCGAACCTAGATTCGACCCTCTTCCCATCGAGCACCATCAACGGCTGGAACGCGCACACCGAAACGGGCCCTGGCATCAACTTCACTTATCTGGACGACACCTACAATGAGTCTCTCGCCGATACGAATGCGACACAAAGCGTTCAGCTAATGCAACAGGTGGACGCCTACTATACGCAGTACGGACAGTACCACCCCATAATTCAGTCGTCCCTCGCGGTTGCCTACGCCTCAGACATAAGTGGAATGGTCTGGAACTCGTACACTGACATGCCTGACCCCACTTATCTCAGCGTTAACTGAGAGTAGAGACGAAGCAGAGTCAAGGTTCGGGTTCGGCCGCACATCTGTGTCAGGCAAGGGCGAGCTGAAACCCACTCCTGCTGAAGGGATGGGATAGGGCGAAAGGGGATCAAGCACCTTACCGAAGACTGACCCTACGCCGAAGAGTCACAGCAGCCCATCGTTGATGGACCAGACCCGGTGAGGTCTCCGGTCAGAAGAAGTTTCTCGGGACATGTGACATGCGTTCTGTGGCATAGGCGCCGAACTCCCTGTGTTAGGCAAGGTTCCCCATTGCCGGTGACATCAAGCCTTAAGTGACCTCTGGCCGCATTGTGAGCGGTTGTACGAGCTCGTCGTAAAGGGCGGTAGGCTCATGGACCCGGAGAGGGGGGTCAACGAAAGGAAGGACATCGCGGTCTCAAGGGGAAGGGTGGCGGAGGTCTCCTCGTCCATATCGACCTCGAACGCCCGGCGGGTGATAGACGCGAGGGGCAAGATAGTCTCTCCCGGCTTCGTCGATATCCATACCCACGTGGCCAGGGACATCGTGAGGTTGAGCATAGACACCGAGACGCTCTGCCTCCCCAACGGCGCGACCACCGTCGTCGACGCCGGCACCACGGGCGAGCTGAACTTCGTGCCCTTCAAGAAATATGTGATCGACGAGAGTCAGACGCGGATACTTGCCTTCATCAACGTAGAGTCACTGGGCATGCTCGAGTTCATGGAGCAGAACAGCCCGAACTGGAGCGACCAGGGATGGTCCGACCTGATCTCGGGGATGAATGACGCCTTCGCCCCGCTCTTCGCCAACGCCAAGAACCTCAGCGAATTGATACGCAAGAACCGGAGGACCATCGTAGGCATCAAGTGGGCCCACCACGGGATCCCCCTCCTCAAGATAGCGCGGTCGGTCGCGGAAGAGGTCGGTTGTCCCATCATGGCCGAGAACGTGCTCGTCCCGGACTCGACGAAGCTCCTGAAGAGAGGGGATATCATCACGCACGTCTACCTGCCCCCCTCGCCGCCAGAAGGAGGCAGGCCTGGGAACGGGCTGACGCCGAACGGGAAGAGGGAGATCCTGCCCGAGTTCTTCGAGGCCGTGAGACGAGGGGTCCTCCTCGACGTTGGGCATGGGAAGGGGAGCTTCTCCTGGGAAACCGCGGCCCTCGCCCTCAAAGAAGGACTGCCTCCTGACACCATCAGCACAGACCTCTGGGTGGGCAACGTGAACGGGCCCGTCTACAACATGCCGACGACGATGAGCAAGCTGCTCCACCTTGGGATGACGCTTGAAGCCGTCGTCAAGGCGAGCACGGCGACGCCCGCCCGGGCGATAGGTCGGCGAGGGGAGATCGGGACGCTAAAGCCCGGTGCAGTCGCTGACATCGCGTGTTTCAAGGTGGTCGAGGGGAAGCACCCTCTCGTGGACGTCCGAGGCAAGAAGCAGATCGCCGAGAGGATGATCACGGTCACAGACGTTGTGAGAGGAGGAAGGGTCGTGAACTCTGGCAATCTCGCCTGAGGCAGAGTAGCGGACTTCTACTTTCTCCGTGCAAAGAGTACCGCGAGCGCTACCGTCGTGGCGGCCAGGACCCCCACTGCCGCTGCCAACCCGAGTTCGAGGGCAGGTGTGCCGCCCGGTGCCTGAGCGCTCGGCTGCGCCGTGGTGGTCACAGTCGAGCTCACGGTGTTCGTCTGGGTCGATGTCGCTGTCGCAGCCACTGTTGCCGTCGCTGTCGCCGTAACGGTCGAGTTCAGCGTCGTCGTGATTTTGGATGTGACTGTGCTAGCCTGCGCCTGGGTCGTCACCGTTGAGATTGACGTACTCGTGACGATGGAGGCGAGGACCGTCGTCTGCGTAGTTGTGACCGCTGTAGTCTCTGTCGTCGTGACAGTCACGGTCCCACTCGCCGTGCTGTTGACGACTCCCGGGATCCCTGGACCGGGCTGGACGATGGCGACGGTTCCAGGGTCCGCGTCCCCGAAGTACAGGTATCCGCTCGCTGTATCGAGTGCCATGCAATTGACAATCTGTCCCGCGCCGACCGATCCCACCTCCAGATCCACCGACCCATCGAAAACGTAGGCTCCGAACCCCGTTTCCGTATACACGTAGCCATTAGCGCTGTCGTAGAGCAAGCCCTGTGCACCCTGCGAATCGGCGTAGTAGACTATCTGACCGGTGTTCTCGCTGATTGCCAGCAGGTACTCCGGTAGAGGGTTGCCCACTGCCATATAGACCAGGTTGTCGTGTGGGTCGTAGGTTACTGCCCACGGAAGAAAGCTGGTCCCATTCAGGGTAAGCGGCTGCGTCCTAGTCGCCTGCATGTTCGTCCCGTTGACGAAGACGATTCCCTCCGTGCCAGTGCCTGCTATGATCAACTGGTCATGAGTTTGATCATAGGTCATCTTGACGGGCATCCCGCTGATCGACGAGTTCAGAGAGATCAGGCTCCGCATCCCCGTGTTCAGGTTGTCGGCATAGATAGCACCCTCCGTGTCGAGCAACACGAACAGAGTGTCGTCCTTCGAGTCGTACGCTATGGAGCTGGCAGGGAAGCCGACCTGGATCTTCCCAACGATCTTTGACGACGTCCCGTTCACGACGAAGATGGTATCGTTCCCGGGGGCGACGTAGACCAGTCCGGTCCTAGTCGAGACCGCAACGGTCACCGACGCGAAGGTATCGTTCGTAGTTCCAAGCTCCACGGAACCCACCAGCTTTCCGCCCGCAAGGACGCTGAGCAGTGATTCACCGGAGCCATCGAGCACGGAATACACGTCCATCGTCCCGTCGTGAGCGTTGTAGGCGATGGCTTCCGGAGCCGTGAACAACGCATACACCTCAGCGAGGGCTAGATTCTGGGTGTTGACCACCGCGACGGACTCCGAACTGGTCACGAGGTACGCCAGGTCGTTGTCCGCGTCGCTCGCGGCGGCCTGCACGACCTGCGACGTGTTGAGAGACGCGATCATGGTGCCTGTCGCGGGGTTGATCTCCGAGATGTTGTCCTCTGCTCCACCGTAATAGTAGCCCGCAGCGAACACTAGTCCTGACTTCGGACCTACGAAGACGCTCTCCGGATAGGCGTACAGGCTGGTGTTCATGACGACGTTTTCGCTGGTATCGATCCCGATGACGCGGGAGCGGATACTGGAGTTGAAAACGTAGGCGAAGCTCGTGACATAGACGTCGTTGTTCAAGGGGTCGAAGACCGCCTGGGCTGGCTCGTTTCCGATGCTTATCGTCCCCGTAATGGCGTCCGTGGTCCCGTCGACCACCACGACCTGGTAACCGTCGCCATCGAGGAAGTAGAGGTTGCCGTTCGCCGGGTTGAACGTGGCCTCTTGGAAGGAACCGGTCGTATTGATCAGGGCTATCTGTGCGCCGCTGGCGAGGTCGAAGGCCTGTATTCCGGTGCCTTCGTAGATTCCTCCCACGAAGAGGCGGTCGTTGGCCGTGTCGATAGCCATGCCTCCTGGCTCGCTTATCGAAGTGAGGTTCGCGGCAATCTGGTCGGTGGTCGTGTTAATCGCAATGATGTGCCCTGGGTCGTTCTGGTACGGGGACCCCAAAGCCGCGACGTACAGGTAACCGTTCAGGGGGTCGAACACGACGTTTTCGGCGACGCCCCCGAGATTGATCTCGGGCAGAGTAGTGTTCGTCACCGTGTCGAAGACCGAGATGTCGCCGTAGAGCTGAAGAGTGTAGAGGAGGCGGTTCGCCGGGTCGAAAACCGAAGTTAGCGGATAGTAGACGTATCCCCCCGCGCCCGTGACGTTGCCCCCTGAATAGGGGTCGACTCTGGAGACGACGGCACCACCCGGGTTGAATTGCTGCGGCGGCGACGAAAGCGCAGGTGGAACGACCAGCAACGTCAGGAGCACGATGATGACCACTGCGGGGATGCGGCGTTGCAATGTCCCGTTTCCCCAACTCTGTGCCGGTTTTTGTATCTTTCTATGACATCGTTCGGAACCTTGGATTACTGAGATTTGCCCCTCGCCAGTATGTCCCACTGGACCTCTACGTGGCCCTTCCTCACGCAATAGAACTTGTCGTAGAGGTTGACCGTCGAGGGCGAGTAGTACGGATAGAACTCCAACCTCTCTCCCACGGTTGGGGCCGGCCCTTCGGTGGTGAGCCATCCGTGCTCCTCCGAGAGGGAGACGACCTCGACCCCTTTCTTCGTGGACCTGGGCAGTATGGCCTCGCCGCCGAAGCACTTTATCCCCGCATCGATCAACGCCCTATGCTCGCCGCCCCTGCTCGTGACCGTGCTCAGCACGGTCAGGGAGTGCTGGAAATCCAGACCCTCGATGTCGTGCTCCACGTCCATGAAGACGTAGGACCCGGCCTGTATCTCGGTTATGCCATCGAAGTTCGCCGAGATGTTGTAGGTGTTGGTCCCGCCGCAACTGACTATTTCCGTCGCTATGCCATCTTCATTCAGCATCTTCGCCGTAGAGGTGAGGAGCTTGAGGCTCGCCGTCACCTGGGGAACCCTGTCCGCCATCCTGTCGATCTGCTGCAGATGGCCCTCGTAGCCCATGACCCCTTTGAACTCGAGGCCCTCTAGCTTGGTTATCTTCCTCGCCAGCGCGAGCACGTCAGCGCCGGGCGGCAGACCGCCCCTTCCCATGCCGATGTCGACCTCGATCACCGCGCCTATCATTGTGTCCTGGCGGAGCGCTTCCCTGGATGCTGCCTCCGCGACCTGGGGGTCGTCGAACGCTACGCTGACATCCGCGTGCCGGGTGAGCCCCGCGAGCCTCTCGAGCTTGATCGGCCCCACTATCTGGTTCGCGATGAGAATCTGCCTTATCCCGGAGAATGCCATGACCTCGGCCTCACCGACCTTGGCGCAGGTCACCCCGATGGCGCCGGCCTGGATCTGTTTGTGGGCGATGGCCGGCGTCTTGTGGACCTTGATGTGCGGCCTCAGGTTGCAATCGGCCTCGTGGCAGAAGCGACCCATCTTCTCGATGTTCGCCTCGAGCACGTCGAGGTCGATCAAGAGAGCGGGCGTGTCGATATCGGAGACGTCCAACGGGTGCCCAAACCTCCTGTCAGCGTATTTCAACGTTATCGGGTCTGGTCCGCGCAGGTCTCTCGGGTGAGACGGACAACCTTCATATTGCACTGGACCCACCTCCTCCCGCGTGGCCGTCAAGGTCTATCTCACTCAGATGCTCGTGCGACACCTTGGGATTGAGCCGGAGTTGACGGCGGAGGCAGAGACCGTCGAGGGGCTGCTCGACTCGATCGACGCCGAGCACCAGGGTTTCAAGGACAGCATCTGCGACGAGTCCGGGCGCATAAGGGTATACGTCAACGTCTTCGTGAGCGGCAGGGTACTCGAGCGCGAGCCGAAGGCTCTATCGACGAGACTATCGGACGGGGACGAAGTGTATATATTGGCGTCCGTCGCCGGAGGAATAAGAAGCCCATGAAACTCCTCGTGGGGACGCTCAAGGGTGGGTTCATCTTTGAGGGGGACTCGGCCAGAAGGAACTGGAAGATGCGCGGCCCGTTCTTCGACGGCTTCGAGACCTACGACATGGTGGCCGACGCTAGCGGCGGAAAGCCAGAGCTCTACGCGGCAGTGAACACCTGGACTTGGGGCCCGGTCATATACAAGAGCAAGGACCAAGGAAAGAGCTGGAAGAGGTCGGCGAAGAACCCCCGGTTCACGAGGAAGGAGTCCGGGCTGGCCGTCAAGAGGGTCTGGAACCTGCAACCCGACGGGGAAGGCAACATCTACGCTGGCGTCGAACCGGCCACGCTCTTCGTGAGCAGGAACGGTTCTGGCTCCTGGGAGGAGTTCGAATCTCTGAACTATCACCGCACGAGGGCCAAGTGGACGCCGGGGGCCGGGGGCCTGTGCCTTCACACCATTGTGATACACCCGAAGGACAAGAAGAAGATACGCGTCGCCATCTCTGCGGTCGGAGTTCTCGGGAGCGACGACGCGGGCGAGACTTGGCGGTTCATGAACAACAACATCAGGGCGGACTTCAACCCCGTCAAGTACCCGCGCTATGGCCAGTGCGTCCACAAGATCGACACCAACCCAGACTACCCAGACACCCTCTATCTCCAGAACCACGGAGGTGTGTACAGGAGCGAGGATTTTGGGAGAAAGTGGATCGAGATCGGAAAGCACCTGTCCAGCGACTTCGGGTTCCCCATCGGAGTAAACAAGACAAAGCCCGGCATCGCCTACGTGGTCCCGCTCATCGGTAACGGGAGGTTCGCACCTGATGCCAGGTTCAGGATGTGGGTCACGAGGGACTCAGGGAAGACGTGGTCCCCCACTGGGAGGGGTCTCCCGAACAAAGCATACTTTGGCGTCCTGAGGGAGGCCATGGCCACCGACGCGGAGGAGCCAGGTGGTGTCTACGTCGGCACGACGGACGGCCAGATATACTACACCCGCAACGAGGGGCGCTCCTGGGAGATGATGGCAGAGAACCTGCCCAGGGTCACCTCGCTCTCGATGTTAGCCGCATAGCCAGGGTTTCGTTCGGCAACTCTCCGTCTCTCGCCTTTTTCTAGGGGGGAACCGCAACCCTGGCCCAGATGAGACCAATCGTAGATGTCGCCGCGGACCTCGGTATCCCAGCCGGTTCCCTCGAGGTCTACGGGGAATGGAAAGCGAAGCTCGACCTGAGTCTGGTCCCGAAACCCTCCGAGCCCCTCCAGGGGAAGCTCGTCCTCATCACCGGGATGACTCCCACTCCCTTCGGCGAGGGGAAGACGGTCACCGCCATCGGGGTGGGGATGGGCCTCGCCAGGCTCGGCAAGAAGGCGGCGATAAGCGTGCGTCAGCCCTCCCTCGGCCCCACGTTTGGAGTGAAGGGCGGGGCTGCCGGCGGCGGCATGTGCACGGTAGAGCCGATGCAGGACATCAACCTGGGGTTCACGGGTGACATCGAGGCGATCGGGTCCGCCCACAACCTCCTCGCTGCAATGGTAGACGACCACATCTTCCACGGCAACGCCCTCGGGATCGATAGCGACGCGATCGCGTGGCCCAGGGTGATGGACATGAACGAGAGGGCGCTGAGGGCTATACGCGTGGGTCTCGGGGAGACCAAGCAGGGGGTCGAGCACGACAGCTACTTCATGATCACCGCAGCCTCGGAGGTCATGGCGGCTCTGGGGCTCTCCAGGGACTATGCGGACCTGAAGGCCCGCCTCGGGCGCATCATCGTGGCGACGAACAACCGGGGAGGGCCAGTGACGGCCGCGGACCTCAAAGCGGTAGGTGCCATGGCCGCGCTCCTGAAGCGGGCCCTGAAACCGAACCTGGTCCAGACGGCAGAGGGGACTCCGGCACTGGTGCACGGCGGACCTTTCGGGAACATCGCGCACGGGACCTCTAGCATCGCATCGATACTCCTCGGCCTTAGGCACGCCGACTACACCGTGGTGGAGGCAGGCTTCGCCACCGACCTGGGGGCGGAGAAGTTCGTCGACATCGTAACGAGGACGACAGGCGTCCCGGTGGACGCCGCGGTGATAGTTGCCACCGTCAAGGCCTTGCGATACCATGGAGGCGTCAAGAAAGAGGCCCTCGACCAGCCGAACCCGGGAGCCGTCAGCCGCGGGATGGAGAACCTGGCCAAGCACGTCGAGAACGTGCGCCTATACGGCCTGACCCCCGTCGTGGCGCTGAACAGGTTCCCCTCCGATACCGACGAAGAGGTCGCCCTCGTCTCTGAGTTTTCCCGCTCTGTGAACGCGCCCTTCGCCGTCTCGACGGCGTTCGCCAATGGAGGGGAAGGTGCCATACGACTTGCGGAGCTCGTCGTCGCGGCTGCCGCGAGGGGCGAAAAGAGCCGGCCGGTCTATGCGCTCGGCGCCAAGACCGCTGAGAAGATAGAGAAGGTCGTCCGCGAGGTGTACGGAGGCAAGGAGGTCAAGTACGAACCCCGTGCGCTCGACGACCTGGAACTCATATCCAAGATGGGGCTGGACTCGAACCCCATCTGCGTGGCAAAGACGCCGCTCTCCCTCTCCGACGACGCCGAGAAGCTGGGAAGGCCCCGGGGTTTCACCGTCACCGTGCGGAAGATAAGACCAGCCGCCGGAGCCGGCTTCAACGTGGTCTACATGGGCGACATCGTGACCATGCCGGGGCTGCCGAGCCGTCCCCTCGCCGAGGAGATAGACCTCAGCGATGACGGGACGATCACGGGGCTGAAGTAGGGTCGCCCGGTCAGGGGAACTCGATGGCCTTTCCGGTGGCGGAGGACCTGTTCGCCGCCTCTACCAGTTCCACGGCTATCCTGCCCTCTTCCCCCGGAGCAGCGGGCTTCCGGTGGTCGAGGACGTCCTCGGCGAACGCCTCCACCTGGGTGTAGAACGCGACCAGCCTCGCCGGGTGCGCGGGGTCATGGTTGGGGTCGAACGGGGGCTGGGTCCAGACCGTCTCCCACTTGTCCCCCCTGCCCAGCATGAGCTTCCCGTAGCCGTCGATGTCGATGATTCCCTTGTCCCCGACCACGACGTATCGGTGCCAGGAATCGGGGAGGCTGGGAGGGGGCATCTCGTGACACATCCACATCTGTGCCATGACGCCGTTCTTGAACAAGAGCTGGGTCATCGCCGTGACGTTCGGAATCCTCCCGCCCGGGGTGAATGTTGTCACGGTGCTGAAGAGGCGCTTCACGTCGGAGCCTGAGAGGAACCTCAGGATATCCATGTTGTGGACACCCATGTCGAGCATCGCTCCGCCCTCCTTTGGGTCGAGTATCCAGGCGTCCTTGGTGTTGTCGTCCATGTAAGCCGTGAAGAGCGACTGTCCCTTGATCATCCTGACGGTCCCGATGGCTCCCTCGTCGATGAGCTGCTTCGCCCGGAGCGGGGTGCCCCTGAACCGGAGGGTGCGTATCACCTCGAGGTAGACGTTCGCCTTTTTGCACGCCTCGATCATGGCGTCACAGTCCTTGACGGTGGTCGCCATGGGTTTCTCGGTGAGCACGTGCTTGCCGTGCTTGGCTGCCTTGAGCGTCTCCTCGAGGTGGGCCGAGTGAGGTGTGGCGAGGATGACAGCGTCCACGTCCTTGCGCTCCATGAGATAGTCGTAGGAAGGCTCGAACTCGGTATTGAGGTCTGAGGCGAGCTGGGGGCCTCTCTTCCCGCCGCAAACGGCGACCAGTTTCGCCCGTTTGTTGAACTTGACCAGGCCGTTCCCGTAGGTCCTGCCCATGTAACCCGACCCCACTACCGCGATTCGAAGTTGACTCTCAGCCATTATCGATGTACCTCGCGCGCACCGGTCCGGACCCGTCGTATTAAGCTCGCCGAGCTACCTCGGGTATCGATACTTCTCGACGATGTCCTTGTTGAGGGTGACCCCGAGCCCCGGCTTACCCGAGAGGTGTATCTTCCCGTCCGATTCCGGCTGGAGCTTCTCGTTGGTCAGGTCCTTCGCGAGGGGCTGCGGCGAGGTCGGGCATTCGCAGAAGGGGGCGTTTGGGAGCGCTGCCACCACCTGCAGGTTCGAGGCGAGCCCGACGTATGACTTGTAGCAGTGGGGAATGCATAGCACCCCATGGTCGTATGCCATGCGCCCTATCCTCATCACCTCTGTTATCCCGCCTGCCCACGTGGTGTCGGGCTGGAGGATGTCGACCTTGCCCCGCCTCATCAGTTCCTCATACATGAAGCGAGTCGTCTGCTCCTCGCCCGCCGCTATCTTCACCGTAGTGGAACTCGAGAGCCTCGCGTAGCCGTCCAAGTTGTCGGCGCTCAGGGGCGCTTCCAGGAAGTAGGGGTTGTAGGGTTCGATGTTGTGGGCGAACTTGATGGCCTCCTTCGCGTCGTGGTAGTGGTTAGCCGCATCGAGCATCATCTCGATCTCGTCCCCGAGCTGGTTCCGCGCCAGCTCGACGAACTTCAGCGCCTTCCTGTCGTCTATCCCGATGGGGTGGTTGTGGAACTTCGCCGCCTTGAAGTTGGACTTTTTCACCCTGTCGCACTTGTCGATGATCTCTTGCTCGGTCTTCCCGAAGCGGTTGAAGCTCATGTAGGGCGTGGCCGTCCCCTCCCGCCCCACCGATCAGCTTGTACACGGGTTGCTTGTAGTACTTGCCGGTGATGTCCCAGAGCGCACAGTCCAGCCCGCTGAGGACGTTTGTGATTATCCCCCTCCTGCCGTACATGCCGGACTCCCTGTACATCTTCTCCCAGAGGTACCCCACTTCGAGAGGGTTCTCACCGAGGAGCACCTCCTCCCATGCTCGGAACCATGTGGCCTGTGGCGGAGAGTTCACTATCCCCTCGACGATGTTTCCGGCCATGTCGACCTCTCCTATCCCGTCTATGCCTTCGTCGGTCTCTATCCTGACTATGACCGCCTCTTCGTTCCCGTCCCGATAGAACATGTAGTCGCCCGTCCGCTCGAGGTTCGCCGGCACCTCACCCATCTTCTTGACCTCCTCATCCGTGAGGCGGAGCACCAGAGCTTCGACTTTGGTGATCTTCATCGTCCCAACCCCTCATCCCGGCGGCTTAAGACTTGATTCAAGCTCCACTCATCACCAAACGAACCGGTACTTTTCCACGGTCTCCTTGTTCAGGGTGACCCCGAGCCCCGGCCTTTCGGATAGATGGATCTTCCCGTCCGCCTCGGGGACGATCTTCTCGTTGGTCAGGTTGACCGCCAGAGGCAACGGCGACGTGGGGGCTTCGCAATAGGGCGAGTTCGGGAGGGACGCCGAGACGTGGAGGTTCGATGCGAGCCCCACGTATGACTTGTAGGTGTGCGGTATCAGGAGCCTGCCCATGTCGTTGGCCATTCGGCCCATCCTCATCAGTTCGGTGATCCCGCCCGACCAGTTGGTGTCGGGCTGGAGGATGTCTATCTTCCCCTTCTCGAGCAACTCGCGGCACATGTAGCGGGTCGTCTGCCCCTCGCCCGCCGCTATCTTCACCGGCGTCGCGTCCGATAGCTTGGCGTACCCCTCCAGGTCGTCCTCACTGAGGGCTGCCTCGAAGAAGTAGGGGTTGAACGGCTCGATCCCGTGGGCGAACTTGATGGCCTCCTTCGCGTCGTGGTAGTGCTCTGCAGCGTCCAGCATCATGTCGATGCCATCGCCCAGCTGGTGCCGCGCAAGCTCCACGAACTTCAGCGCCTTCTTGTCGTCCATCCCGATGGGGTGGTTGTGGAACTTCACCGCCCTGTAGTTTGAACGTTTCACCTTCTCGCACCTCTCGATTATCTCCTCCTCGGTCTTGCCGAACCTGCTGAAGCTCATGTAGGGCGTGGCCGTCCCGCCCCGCCCCCGCCGAGGAGCCTGTATACTGGCTGCTTGTCGTACCTTTCCGGCGATGTCCCAGAGGGCGCAGTCGATGCCGCTCATCACGGTGGTGATGAAACCCCGTCCTCCATACATGCCGGATTCCCTGTACATCCTGTCCCATAGATAGCCGACCTCGAGGGGGTCCTGTCCCACGAGTATCTCGTCCCAGGCGCGCCACCAGGTGGACTGCGGGGGAGCGTGAATCACCGATTCTACGACCGTCCCGAGGGTGCTCAACTCGCCGATACCCTCTATCCCTTCGTCGGTCTCGATCCTGATCAGGGCCGCCTCTTCGTTGCCGTCCCTGTAGTAGAGGTATTCCGTCGTGCTAAACAGATTCGTGGGAACCTTCTTCATCTCCGAATCGGGCATTCGGAGCACCATGACCTCGACCTTGGTGATCTTCATTGCCAGTGGGGGCCTTGATAGCGCCTTAAAGCCTTGGAGATTCTGAATGCGTCCATCGCTTCAGTTCGCCGTCTCGTTCGTGGCCCTTGAGCAGCTTGAATTAGCGGTATGACAGGCGACCGGTGCGGGGTCTATTGAAGGTCGTCGTGATCGGAGGCGGAGTCACCGGGATGTTCGACGGCGTACTACCTCTTGAAGGACGGCCACAGCGTCACGGTCGTAGACGAGAACTCCCACAACGTGCCGACAAGCGTCTTCAACGCCGGGCTGATCATGCCCTCTGCGGGCGCCCTCCCCACCATCGGCCTCCCGACGATTCTCGCGCCGTACATCGGGCGGTCCGGTCCGGTGTACATCTCCCTCGCAGAGGTGTTGAGGAACCTGAAGTGGTTCAGGATCGGGCTGCGAAAGGGGCTTCATGGGTTCGAGGGGCCGCTGACCGCCCTCGGAGAGTCCAGTCTGGCGCTGTACCTCTGAGTTCTTCGACGAGGTGGGAATGGGCGTGGACCACCAGAAGGGCATCGTCAGCTTGTACCGCGACAAGGAGCACGCGAAGCGGGCCGCCGCGATATCGAAGGCCCGGTTCGTCGACGCTGACGAGGTCTCGAGGATGGGGTTCCGGAATATCGGGGGAGGGGTATACCTCGAGGACGAGAGCTCGGTCAATCCGTTCAAGCTCTTCGACGCGTTGAGAGGCGAGCTCCGGAGGCTTGGTGCTGAATTCGTGCTCGGACGGCGGGCCGAGTTGGTCTCGACGAAGGGTCGCGTCGCTTCGGTCAAGGCAGGCGACCAGACATTCATGGCAGACCGTTACCTTGTAGCTGCAGGGTCATGGAGCGCGGGCCTTTCAGAGTCTCTCGGTTACAGAGTTCCGCTGCTCCCCGCCCGCGGCATGGCCATGATCTTCGACACAGGTGGCAAGGAGGTGGTGACCGTCTCGGCCCTCTTGGAAGACGATGGGGTCGGGGTGACCCAGCACAACGAAACCACCCTCCGGCTCACTAGCTTCTTCGAGATGGTGGGGTTCAAGGGCGAGTTCAGCGAGAAGCGCCGTCATTGGTTCCTCGATAGGGCCAAGAAATACCTGACCAACTTCGGGGACCTCAAACCCTTGGAGGCGGGCGTGGGATTTCGACCCTGCACACCCGACCAGCTCCCCCTGATTGGCGTCATACCGGGCTACGAGAACGCGTTCATCGCCACTGGCAACTGCCGTCTCGGGGTCACTCTCGCCCCAGCATCGGCGAGCATCGTCCGCTTCATGATAGAGGGCAAGGCCGAGCCGGGCTCCGGCGAGAAGAGCTGGTCCGCTTTCGACCCGGCACGCTTTCGCTGACCCTCACCTTCTCCGGGCCGCTGAGAGGGGATTCCCAGCCAAGATTAAATAAACAGTGGCGGCGCGAACACGTCATTGCAGAAGATCGCTATCGTGGGAGCGACGGTAATCGATGGCGTCTCACCACGAGCCCTCAAGAACAGGACCATCCTCATCGACGGTGACCGGATAACCGCTCTGACCCAAGGGAAGGGCGCCCCCCAGGGTTACAAGACGATCTCTGGCCGGGGCAAGACCATCATCCCAGGGCTGATCGAGATGCACGCCCACGTGGTGACCAAGAATCAAGCAATGGGCAAGGAGGTGGTCACGACTTTCCAGTCTGGAGAAGAGAACCGTCGCGTGCTCGCGATGTATCTCGCCCACGGAATAACCTCGGTGAGGGACATGGGTTCGCCGATAGAACGGATCCTTCTCCTTGCCCGGGAGTTGAGCGAGGGTAGGGTGGTCGGGCCGAGCGTCCTCTTCGCCGGCTCAATGGTGAGCGGGAACAACCCGGAAGAGAGGAATCAGAGCCTTGTCGCCGAGGACGCCGCCACGGCGGAGCTGGCCGTGAAGACGCTCGCCGACCTCGGAGTGGATTTCATCAAAGTGCACACAACCCTAGAGGAGGCCCCTCTTGGGCACGTCGTAACCGAAGCCCACGGAGAGGCCTGAGGGTCTTCGGTCACCTCTGGAAGACGGGTGCACTGGAAGCGGTGAAGCTTGGGATCGACGGGCTCGAGCACGTCGGGTTCATCTTGGACATGTCCTACCTCGACGCGCAGAAGGCCCCGAAGACGCGGAATGACCAGTCCTTGGACTCGCTCGCGACGTGGCCCATCGTCGACCTTCGCTCGAAGAAGGTGCAAGGTCTGATCAAGGAGCTGGCGAAACGGAGGACCTTCGTCTGCACGACCCTGACCATCCACAAACGACTCCACGGCGTCGAGATCGAGAAGGCGATGAGGGCACCCGGGCTGAAAGGCGTCCCGGTCGAGATAGTCGCCGGGTGGGACCTGATCCGCGACCTCTGGTGGGGCAGCTGGACGAACGAGAACTTCTGGGAGGCCGCGGAGGGGTTCAGGCGCATGAAGGCGTTCGTCGGCGAGCTCCACCGAGCCGGGGTCCGGTTAACCGCCGGGACCGATTCGATGGGCCCCTACATCGCGCCTGGAGCGGGGCTCCACGAAGAGCTCAAGCTCCTCGTCGAGTGCGGCCTCACGCCCATGGACACGCTGAAGTCCGCGACGAGCGTAGCCGCCGAGGCCCTGGGCGATGGTAGCATCGGAAGGGTCAAGCCAGGGAGCGCGGCTGACCTGGTCATCCTCGACGGCGACCCGAGCGAGGAAATCTCCAACGTCCTTCGCATTCACAAGGTCATCAAGGGAGGCGTCGTCCTCGACCCTCATGAGCTGATGAATCGCTGAGACACGATTAGGAGGCCGCTATCTCTCTGTCCGCTATCGATAGCGACCGGTCGAGGGCGTTCACCCCTTCGTCGACCTCGCTCTCGGTGACTATCAAGGGAGGGCGCGATGATAAAGTGGCTGAGCCAGTTCATCACGTAGACGCCGTTCGCCATCATCTCTCCGGCGATCTTGTCCAGGGTAGACGGCTTCCAGGCGAGCTTGTCCTTGGGCTCGTAGAACATCTCCTTGGTCTGCCTGTTCCTCACGAGCTCCACCCCCCAGAACAAGCCAATGCCCCTCACGTCCCCCACGGACTGGTGCTTTTCCTTGAGCTCCCGCAATCGTCTGCCCAGATATTCGCCCTTCTTCTTGGCCCCGTTGATCAAGTCCAGCCTTTCGTATTCTTTGATCGCAGCGATGGCAGGCGCAAGCGTGAGTGGGTGTGCCTCGTACGTGTGCCCGTGGGCGAAGTAGTGGTCCTCGAAGTGGTCCGCTATCTCCCTGGTCGTCGCCGTCACACCCAGGGGAGCGTATGCGCCTGTGATCCCCTTGGCCGTCGTCAGGATGTCCGGCCTGACCTTCCAGTGGTTCACCGCGAACCACTCGCCCGTCCTGCCCCACCCGGACATGACCTCGTCCGTGATCAAGAGCACCTGGTGCTTGTCCGCGATCTCGCGGAGCCTGGGCATGTAGTCCGGCGGAGGCACGAGGACGCCATTCGTCCCGACCACCGGTTCCACCATGATCGCAGCGACGTTGCCCTCGTGCCTGAGCATGTAGTCGATGTAGTCCGCTGCAGCCGTAGCCCCGTCCTTGTGGTCCACCATGGGCGACCTGTAGGGGTCGGCGTCCGGCGCGAAGATCACGCCGTCCACCTTCCCAGCGGGCTCAACGGTCCAGCGGCGAAAGTCCCCGGTCGCAGAGATCGAGGCCACGGTCGCGCCGTGGTACGACCGGTACCTGGAGATTATCTTGTACTTGCCCGTATATAGGCGAGCTATCTTTATGGCCGCCTCGTTCGCTTCCGTCCCAGAGGTCCCGTAGAAGAACTTCTCGAGCCCCTTCGGGAAGATTCCGACTAGCATCTCGCTGAGGTCTGCCCGTACGTCGCAGGTGAAAGCGGGGCTGATGTAGGGGAGCTTCCTCGCCTGTTCGCATATGGCGTCTATCACGGCCTTGTTCTTGTGTCCCAGGTTCGTGGCAACAAGCTGCGAGGAGAAATCAAGGTACTTCTTCCCCGAGATGTCAGAGAAGTAGCACCCTTCGGCGTCGACGACGTGAAGGGGCTTCCACCCCTTTTGGAATCGCCAGGTCCCATATGTGTGCTTGGTCGTCAGGTCGACGACCCTGTCTTTCGTGTCGAGCAAATCTAGGTCGACCCCCCGACTTCCCGGGTCGACTTCTTGAGGTCATCCAGGTACGCCACCATTGTGGTTCTGGTCTTGAGCGGGTGGATGTAGAGCCAGATGTATGGGACACCCGTGACGGGCGTGACGCCGGTGGTGGTCGCCCAGCCCTTCTTCACCATCCTCTCGACGATCTTCCTCACGTCGTGCTTCTTTGAGATGATCCCCATGATGGGAACGATTGGCTCCGCGCGCATCTCAAGCCCGTCGATCTTAGGCACCTCCGAGGTTACCAAACGGGTCATCTCCATGGCGTGCCCGATGTGCTTCTTGTAACCGTCCCTGCCTAGATGGTTCAGCAGAGCCCAGAGCGAGACCGCAGAGGCGCCCACCCTGCTGGTCCCGCTGAGGTAGGGGACGAAGGTGCTCTCCACCGGTATTGCATCCAGGTAGGCCCTGTCGCGGATTATGAACGAGCTCGTCGGTTTCTGTTGCATCCCCAGTTTGTGAGGGTCGGCGGACATCGACCTGACCTCGGGCACCGAGAAGTCAAAGTTGGGTATCTTGTAGCCGAGCTCCTTCAAGAACGGCAGCATGAACCCGCCGACGCACGAATCGACGTGCAGGTACAGCTCGTGCTTGCTGGCGAGTTCCGCGAACTCCTCGACGCGGTCGATGTTTCCCATGGCCGGCTCAGGCGCGGAGCAGACCAGCATCGCGGTATTCTTGTTGATCAGCTTCTCGATCTGGGCGATGTCGACCACGTTGTTCTGATCGACCTTCGCCGCCCTCACCTTCAGCCCGAAGAGCTCAGCACCCAGGTTGAAGCTGTAGTGGGCGGTCTCGGGCATTACGAGCTCCGGCCTGGACTTTTTGGCCATGTTCCTCGCGAGGCGCACCGCGTAAAGGTTTGACTCTGTCCCCCCGGGGGTGAGGAACCCTGCCTGTTCGTCGGGGGCGTGGAGCAACGAACCGATCATCCTGACGCACTCCTGAGACATGGTGTAGGGGCCTGGGTAGACGTCCTTGAGCCATCCCGGCGTGTAGGTGTTCGAGGCCATCGTGAAGACCTTGGTCGAGAGTGGCAGCGCTTCCGGACCGAACGCCATGAAGTTCCGCTGGGGAGGCGTGTCGTGGCTCAGCCTCTCTCTTACCGCAGCGAGCACCTTGGCCTCCGAGGAACCCTTCTTCGGGAATTCCTTCGGGCTCGGGAAATCGTCCAGCCTCATCCAAGGCTCGTACGGGAAGGTGGTACCGGACTCTGAGACTACCATTGCTCTGCGTTTCTCCCCAGTGTATAAAACCGCTGCGACGACAACGGGCCGAGCCCGACTTCGCGAGGGAAGGCCGTCAGGGCTGGTTTGCAGTCAGACCATGGTCAGCAATCGCTTCGGGTTCTCGACCAGGATTTGTTCGACGGTCCCCGGGGACACCCCGTTCCTAAGCATGTAGGGCACGACGTTCTCGAGGATGTGGCCGTACCCGTGGTTGCCAGACCGGTACAGGTGTAGCTTCGTGTCGATGTCGTGGGACATGAGTATCCGGTCCGTGTACCCCGCCTCGACCAGCTGTTTGATTATGTGCACCCGGTGAGAGTCGTTCGGGAAGGGGAAGGTAAGGTCGGCCAGGTACCACCACTGCCCAAAGAGGTCGAACTCGATCGTCGCCCCCCTGTCCATCACCCGCTTGAAGCCGGCGACGTCCCCGATGGTCCTTTCGATGTGGGCTATTATCGTGCGTTTCATGTCGACGTGCTCCTCTTCCAGGATGTCCAGGATGATCCCCGGATGGTCGGGATACCTTCCAGGGTGCACCATCAAGGGCGCCCCCGTCTCTGTCTGAGCCCGTCCCGCGGCGCGCAGGACCTTTTCCTCGTTTGCTCCCCAGGGCCAGGTGGTCCCGATCTCACCGATGATGCCTGCCCTCACGTTGCTGCTGGGTATCCCCTGTTTCACGTCGCGCGTTATCTCTCGTTTTATGTCATCGACCGACTTGGATGCGACCTCCGGGGGGTGCGCGATGGAGACGTAGTACCCGGCACCCGAGACTATGTTCAGGCCGGTCCGCATCGATATCCTCTTGAGGCCGTTGGGGTCTCTCGAGAGGCCGACCGTCGTAACATCAACGATGGTATCCCCTCCCGCATGCTTGAACCTCAACGCCTCTTCCACCATCATGTCCTCGTCATCCAATAGTAGGCTATCCCGGTTGCTGACCTGGTTGAACTGGACCCAACCTATGTTATCCACGCTCATCGGTGCGAGGGCTAGCTTTCTCTTCGAGGGTTCGTCTGGGAGCTGGAAGAAGGTCCTCGCCTCGTCGATCAGCAGGTGCTCGTGCATCAGCGTCTTACCGAGCTCTTCCGGGTCGATGTTTCCTAGGACAGTCTGGACCATTCCCTTGGAATCAGCCATGCTTCCTGCGAGACCGATTCGGCCGCCAGGTTCGTATTTATCCGTGACGTCCGTCAAACGGTCCGAGGAAACCTTAAGGCCCCAGGGCGTGTCGCGAAGGTCGATGAAGATGGACGGGCGCGTCCTGCGTCGTCCGGGCGGACGCACGGCCAAGGCAGACGGGTTGGAGATGGACGTAAAGACGGGAGGGCACTGGCTCCTCAATATCCTGCATAGTCTTGAGGTCGACTACATATTCGGGACCACCGGAGCTGGGATGCCAGACATCCAGGACGCGATGGTCGTGGTGAAGCCGCCGAAGTGGATACAGGGGTTGCACGAGTTTGTAAGCGTCTCCGCCGCAATGGGATATGCTCTCGCATCAGGCCGGGTCGGGGTCGCGATGGTCGATAGGATCGTGGGGACGCTCAACGCGGCCGGGGCGTTCTACCCCGCGTTCTTGACCTCGTCCCCTATCGCGGTGCTAGCGTCCTCGAACATCCCCGGCGTCGCCCTTCCTACCCCCGGCAAGGAGTACCACTACCACAGCAACCAGGTCCACCCCGTCTCCCCTTGGGTGAAGTGGAGCGCCCAGGTGAACTCACTCGAGACGCTCTCCCAGGACGTCGAGAAGGCGTTCTTCATGGCGCTCTCGGAACCGCGGGCGCCCACCTACCTCACCCTTCGACAGGACCTGATGGTCACCGAGATGAACCGGGGCAGGATGCCGAACCCCGGACCTAGGAAACTCGCCCCGACCGTTCCTGACGATGCCACCCTGGCCAGTATCGTCGAGATGATCCTCTCGAGCGACGGACCTCAGCTGCTGACCGCACAGCTGGGCCGAGACCCCTCGAACGTCCGCTCGGCCATCGCCTTTGCCCACCTCTTCGGGGTAGCAGTCGGGGAGACCCGCTTCTTCATGAACTACCCCCTGAGCGACCCTCTCCATGTGGGGTACGTGGACTCCGGAAGTTCTCCTCAGCTACTGCCCTCGACCGACCTGGTGCTGGCGCTCGAGATGGGCCTGCTCCCGAACCATGGGTTCAAGGCAGGTGTCTCAGTGGTCGACATCACGAGCGACCCAATGCACAGGCAGGATGTGATCGCTGGCGGAGACTACGGGTCGTCGCAATTCCGGGCCGCTGTCAGAGCCGTGGGGTCTCCGGGACTGACCTTGGACAGGCTTGTCGAGCTAGGACGAAAGAAGATGACGGCTGCGGACAGGAGGAAGGCAGAGGAGAGGGTCTCGCGCGTGAGGAAGGTTCACAGGATGGTCATCCGGGGATGGAGGAAAGAGGCACGGCGCAACCTCCGGTCGGGCATACTCAACGGTTGGTCCGTAGGCTACGTGATGAGGAAGAACTGGTCACGCGACTTGATACTCGTTGACGGCGCGCAGTCCGAAGGAGAGGGCCTGCTCAAGAGCACCGAGCTGGACGTCCCCGGCACCTGCTTCGGGAACCCGAGCTCGCACCTCGGGATAAGCACAGGGGTCGCCTACGGCGTCGCGCTGGCCGACACCCGCTACGAACGGGTCAGAGACAAGGGAGGTTACAAGGTCGGGGCGATAGGCCCCTCGGCGCAAACGGTCGTCTGCTCGCTTGGAGATGGGGAAGCGATAATGGGCAACCTCTCATCGGCCCTATGGACGTGCAAGCACTATGGCATAGGCGTCCTCTACGTCGTGCTCAACAATGCTTGCTGGGGGGAGGAGTGGGCCTCCATCGAGCGCTCGCCATATCATTGGTCCCGGGACGCGTCGGACTTCGAAGCCCTGGACATCGACCAGCCCAGGTTGGATTTCGTCAATATCGCAAGAGGATCGGGAGTAAGGGCCCAGCGGGTTTCAACGGTGGCGGAACTTGAATCGCTCTTTCCGACCTACCTTAGGCGAGCGAAGTCTGGGGAGCCCGTCCTCTTGGATGTCTGGATGCCCAAATTCACCGGCGCTAGACCTTCGGTCGTCCCCTGATGTCGTGTCCCTCTGGACGCAACACTAGGGTCAGCTCAATCTGATAGCGAAATCCCCTGTAACAATCGGCTCGCAAAAATCCCATGGCGACGGAGATTCTACTTGGGATTCTACCGGTTTTCTAGCCCTTCGTCAAGATTTATATAACGTAAGGGCCTCGCTCCGCCCTGTTGTTTCTCACCCCGGGAGATTCACGCAGACGGTCAGCTATCGCAAAGATGACGGCGCTTGTAATAATCGTAATCCTCGCCGTGGCCGCGGTTGTAGGTATCACCTACGCCGCGTCCCAGCCAAAAACAGTGAGCGTTGGCGTTTCGGTCTCCAGTGACCTGGGTAACGCGAACTCCCCCCTCCAATTTACCGTGATACCGAGTTCCGGAGCTAGCGTGAAGAGCGTCAACTGGAACTTCGGCGACGGTTCAATGGGCACAAGCTCGGGAGCGGAGACCTCGCACACCTATTCCAACGCAGGCAACTACCTGGTGGAGGCGAACGCGTCGCTCTCATACACCAGCGGTCTGTTCAGCTACACAAAGACGGTCTCAGATGACAGCGCACTTGTCTCGGTTCAAGTGGCCGCGAGCCTCTCGACGTCGGCGGCAGCAGACGGCTCGCTTCCGTCGATCGGCTTCAACACTTCGTCCAGCGCTGATGCCAATGCGCCTCTGTTCAACGCTGGCGTTACCATATCTCCGACGGGCGGTTACCACGAGACTCCTACCAACACCAACTACTCGATCGCGTCCTACACGTGGAACTTCGGAAACGGCCAATCGCCGACCGTAGTCCAGGCCACGAACACCTCCGCTCCAGCGTCCAACCCTACAGTATCATACTCCGGTCCCGGAATCTATCCCATAACCCTGACCATCACCACCTCTGACGGTTCTGGCAACACCCAGGCTACATCGACCGTGACAACCGTGGCGGTCACTGCCAGCTCCAGAGTCCTTGCGCTGGAATCCAGCCAGGCAGGCGCGGTGATTAACCCGGGAGTCATAACTTTGGCCGAGGTCACTCCAGGCGGCCCTGCATCCTACGACCCGGCAATTGACTACGATGCATTCGGAAGCGAGGTCCTGACAGGCGTCTTCCAGACCCTCGTCCAATACAACGGCTCTTCGAGTACATCATTCCTGCCCCAGGCGGCCGCTTTCCTCCCCAACGCCACCAACGGAGGAATCAGCGCCAATTCCTCTGTCTACACATTCACACTTAGGAGCGGCGACAAGTTCTCGAACGGCGACCCACTGAACGCATATGCTGCGTGGTACACCTACATGAGGGCCTACGCGTACACAAGCGGCCCGGTAGCCTCTTGGGTCTTGGTCCAGTTCCTCGTTCCAGGAGTACAGAACGGGACGGCGACATTCTATGGAAACAACACCTACACCAACGCTATTCACACGGTCACCTACAGCAATGCTTCGAACACCATCACTTTCCACTTCAACAGACCGATGCCAAACACCCAGGTCTTCCAGATACTCTCAAGCGTACTGGGCATGGGTCTTATGGACCCTACCGTGATCGAGTCGCTGGGTGCTGGATGGACGCCTAGCAACTTTGCGACCTATGCGTCGACCTCTGAGCCAGGTCACTACAACACCAACCTTGCGTTCAATACGGCCGATGTGATCGGCTCTGGGCCGTTCATCATAAAGGCGCTGACCCCTGGTCAGTCGATCGAGCTTACGCCCAACACGAACTATCAGCCTACTCCAGGAATCCCGGCCGTGACCGATGATGTGGTCATAGACTGGCTCTCCAACCCGAACACGGCGTTGTTGATGCTCCAGGATGGGCAGGCTGACTCGGCGAACGGGGTTCCTCCATCCGACTACCCGATAATGCAGCAGCTCCAGTCCCAGGGGATCATCCATATCTACAACTTCCCGACGGCCGATTCGTCCGCCTACATTCTCTCCATTGACCAGAACAAGACCCTGGAACAGAATCAGTGGGGACCCGGATACAACGAGCCTGCCAACTACTTCGCAGACCTTGCGACTAGATACGTGTGGATTGACTCGTACAACTACTCAGGGTTCCTTGCAGATATCCTGGGCAACGCAAAGTACAACACAACCTTCGGTATTCCTACTCAGGGATGGATGGAGACCACTGAGGCGGGGAGCGTCGCTCCGAGCGCAGTTGGAGGCCTCCCAGCACTGAACCTGCAGTGGGCAGAGGGCAACTGGTCCATCTCGGCCTGGAAGGACATGAAGATCACCATCGACATCGGCATCACCGTATTCGGACCCCAGGGCCAAGTCCAGATAGCCTCTGCAGAGCAGTGGGCTGCAACCCTTAGCACGATCAGCGGTGGCAACATCACCGCCAAGATTGTGCAGGAGCCTCTCACGCTAGGTCCTCTGGCGTTCCAGGTAGTGCCACTCTCGTGGTCTCTATTCGGGCCCAGACTATCCGGCGGCCCAGGACAACATAGATTCGTTCTACCCGTCCAGCGGAGTCTTCGCACCCTTCGATGGCTACACTCCTGTCTCGAACTTCGCCACTCTGCCGCCCAACAACGGCTCGGGCAACCTCGTCTCAATCCACGGGAAGACCTACACCCAGTTCCAGGTCTACAACTGGATCGACGGAAACGTCTCGGCGGGTGACGTAGCCCCGACGGCGTCGGCAAAGATGGCCGACTACCAGGCAGCGGAGTACCCTCATGATCAAGATGGCGCTCTACGTCAACCAAGACCAGTTCAGTGGCTTCTGGTACTGGCGCACGTGGCTGGGAGGCATCCAGAATGAGGAAGGAGCCATGAACCCAGGCAGCGGTGTCACCTACGTCTACTGGCTGACAAAGGCTTAAGCACAAGGGGACGAGGAAGAAAGACTTCATGGCGATGCGCGGGGGCAGGCTCTGCTTCACTGGGCGGTAGTGGCCCTTGAAGCTGCGCTACTACATCCTCCGCCGCCTACTCTTTGTGATCCCCACCCTCGTGGGGTTGACCCTCATAGTCTTCGTCCTTATCCATGTGGAGGGGACCAACAACCTCATCGGGTCCTACATCAACCCGAGGGCGGGCAACATTGCGGGGCAGGAAGCCTCTGCGATACAACTCCTGCACCTCAACGAGCCGCTGCCGTACCAGGTACTTCTACTGGGTGAACGCGCTGATCCACGGCAATTGGGGATACACGCACACCGGGATATTCAACGGCCCGGTCACGACGGCGATACTGCTCTTCTACCCCAACTCCCTGGTGCTCGCCATCCTCTCCTTCATCCTGCTGACCGCGATAAGCATCCCATTGGGTGTGTGGTCGGCAGTGAGAAGGAACAGCTTGGGGGACCACCTGACGAGGGTCGCATCGTTCATAGGCTATTCGATGCCCATCTACTGGCTCGGGCTCATCCTGATCATCATCTTCGCGAGCAACAACGTCAACCCGGCCCTGAACATATTCCCCATCAGCGGCACGGTCAGCATCGAGCTGGTAAGCAGCGCGTCTTGGTACGTTCAGGGGGTCTCCTACCCTACGCACCTGCTCCTACTGGACGCCCTGATACACGGCCGATTCGACATCTTTGAGAACGCAGCGGCACACCTGGTACTTCCGGTCGTCACGCTCACCTATGGCACACTGGCGGGGGTCCTGCGTGTGACCAGGTCGAGCATGCAGGACACCTTGTCTCAGGATTATGTGAGGACCGCGCGGGCCAAGGGCCTGTCAGAGAACGTCGTCGTCAAGGTCCACGCAAGAAGGAACGCGTTGATCCCGGTCACTACGCTCCTTGGGTTCACCGTCGCCGCCCTTCTCGGCGGGGTCGTGCTCATCGAGACGGTCTTCGACTACCTGGGGATCGGATACTGGACGACACAAGCCTTCCTGTCGAATGACCTCGGCGGCGTGATGGGCGCCACGGTCATTTTCGGGCTCACCTTCGTCTTTGCCAACTTGGTCGTGGACGTCGTATACGGCTTCCTTGACCCGAGGATCAGGTATTGAAGGGGTGTTGAGATACGCAAGCTGACACGATCAACCCTGCACACGATGAGGCCGCCGGCGCCCCACCGAGGGTCGGGTCGAGGTGGAAAGAGTGGAGACTCACCCTCAGGATAATCCTCGAGAACAAGTCGTCAGCGGCCGGACTGGCGATCGTATGCGCCTACCTTCTGATTGCGGTTATCGACTGGGTCTATCCCACGCTCATCGGAGTCCACGACGCCGACGCGCTCATACCCAACTTCAGCAATACCGTCCCGCAAGCTCCCAGCTTCGCTCACATCTTCGGCACCACCTATCCGGGAGTGGACCTCTACCAGGCCATCATGGCTGCGATCCGCATAGACCTCTACTATTCTTTCCAGGTCGTGCTGGGAGGGGCGATCATCGGCACCGTGGTGGGGGTCTGCGCTGCCTACTACGGAGGCTACATCGACGAAGCGCTCATGCGCTTCACGGACATCTTCCTCTCAATCCCATACCTCCCCTTCGCCATAGCGATAGCGTTCTTCCTGGGCAGAGAGATCAGCAACATCAGCGTGGCGCTCACGCTGGTCTGGTGGCCCCTCTATGCGAGGTACGCGCGGGGGCAGACCCTCTCGGTTAAGGAGAACGCCTACATCGAGGGGGCGAAGGCCAGCGGTGTCGGTACGCCCGGGATCCTGCGCTACCATATCATCCCCAACGTGCTTACCCCCATATTCGTCCAGATATCGCTCGACCTAGGGACCGTGGTCCAGGTCTTCGCGGGGCTGGTCTTCATCGGTTTCGCGACCGGAAACCTGTTGCTTCCTGAGCTCGGGACGCTCATCTCGAACGGGTTCGGGTTCGCGGTCACCGCTCCGTGGACCATCCTCTTCCCGGGTCTCGCCATACTCATCTTCGCCATCGGCATGAACCTCCTGGGGGACGGCCTCAGGGACGCACTGGACCCGAAGAGGCGTACCTAGATGGCCCAGCTCGAAAAATCCGCCGACCCTCTCCTGGAGGTCAAGGACCTTCGGCTGAGCTTTGTCACCCGGTCGGGCGTGGTTCAGGCCATCGATTCGGTCTCCTTCAAGATAGGCCAGGGGGAGACCTTCGGGCTGGTAGGAGAGACGGGGTGCGGCAAGTCCCAGACGGCGATGGCCGTGATGCGACTGACGCCGGAGGCTGGCATCATCCAGAGAGGGGAGATACTCTTCGAAGGCATGGACCTAGTCGAGGGTGCAGAGAAGGAGGTCCACACGGAGACCAAGGGCAAGACAGTCCTGCTGCGAAGGGACGAGAAGGCGATAAAGAAGATGAACAACCGTATGAGCAAGGTGAGGGGCCGGCTCATCTCCATGATCTTCCAGGAGCCGATGACGTCATTGAACCCCGTCTACTCCATCGGGTTCCAGATCTCCGAGGTGCTCATAACCCATAGGAGGCACTATCTCTTGGCTCGGGTCCAGGCGCGGAACCACGCCAAGAAAGAGGACCTAAAATCAGTCGCCGTGCTTGTCTCGAGGCCGGGCTACAGCGACGCGCAGCTCTCGGCTCTGCTGCAGCAGCTGGGCCTCCAGGCTCTCCAGGACGAGATACGCTTCATTGTCAGCAGGACGGACATCGGTCTGACACAAAAGTCCAGGCAAATATCCCAGCTGGCGGACACCAAGACCAGCCCGCTCAGGCTGCGTTACCTCATGAACGAGGACAAGGCCTCCAGCTCCTTCGTCTACCGCCTCCTGTTCAGGGTCCCCGGTTTCAGGCGCTGGGTGGAGAAACCAATGTCCAACGAGGCCAAGGCAATATCCCTGGAGCTGTTGACCCAGGTACGCATGCCCAACGCCTCCACCGTGCTCAACCAGCACCCGCACGAGCTCTCTGGGGGCATGAGGCAGAGGGTGATGATAGCGATGGGCGTGGCGGGGAAGCCGAAGCTTGTGATAGCTGACGAACCCACGTCCGCCCTAGATGTGACCATCCAGGCTCAGATCCTCCAGCTCTTCAGGGAGCTGAGGGATGAGATGGGGATGTCCGTGCTCTTCATCTCCCATGACATGGGTGTCATCGCTGAGATTTGCGACCGCGTGGGGGTGATGTACGCGGGCAACATTGTGGAGGTCGCGACCGTCGAGGAACTATTCGCGAACCCGAAGCATCCCTACACTCAGGGCCTTCTAGCTGCGATCCCCCAGTATGACGACTCAAAGAAGCCGCTGCAGTCAATCCCTGGAACGGTCCCGAACCTGATCAACCCACCCTCAGGGTGCAGGTTCCGCACCAGGTGCAAGTTCGCCTTCGCGAAATGCTCGGAGACACCTCCGCTCGTGACCATAAGCGACGACCACCAGGCCCTGTGCTGGCTGTATGCCGAGGGAGAGAAGAAATGACGAGCCAGCCGGAGATGGACGAGGGGGGTCGGAAGCCGCTCTTGATGGCCGTCGACCTCAAGAAGCACTTCCCCGTCAAGACCGGAAGCCTCCTCGGCGGCACGCTATACGTCCGAGCCGTCGACGGCGTGAACCTCACGGTCAGGCAGGGCGAGATAGTGGGCCTCGTGGGCGAGAGCGGGTGCGGCAAGACCACCTTGGGAAGGCTGCTCCTGAGGCTGATAGAGCCGACGAGCGGGGACATCCTGTTCGACCAACCCCCAGAGGCCTTGGAGGAGTTCTTCGGCGCGAAGGAGGACGCGGAGCGCGACCCGACGAAGGTGGCACGATTCAAGGCCGTGGAAAAGAAAACCTCAGTCACCAAGTACAGCGGGAGCAAAATGAAGAAGTTCCGAAGCCAGATCCACATCGTCTTCCAGGACCCGAACTCGTCCCTCAACCCCAGGATGTTGATCCGGGACATCGTGGCGGAACCGCTCAGGGCTCATCACATCGGGTCGAGGGAGGAGCGGAACCGCAGGGTGGACCATCTACTGGAGGCATGCGGACTGGGCAGTCAGTACGCGACCCGGTACCCGCACGAGCTCTCGGGAGGCCAGCGGCAGCGCGTTGCGATCGCAAGGGCGCTCGCCATGTCCCCCAAGCTGATAGTGCTCGACGAACCGACCTCAGCCCTCGACGTCTCGGTCCAGGCACAGATACTCAACTTGCTCAAGCAGCTAAAGGCGGATTTCGACCTCAGCCTGGTCTTCATCTCCCATCACCTGATCGTGGTCAGGTCGATGGCCGACCGCATTTCGGTGATGTATGCGGGGGAGATCGTGGAGGAGGGCGAGACCGAGGAGGTGTTCGGGCGGCCCCTCCACCCCTATACCAACGCGCTCTTCTCCGCGGTGCCCATCCCGGACCCCAAGGCGAAGAAGGGCAAACTAGTTGTCCTGGGCGAGGTGCCGGACCTCACGAACCCGCCCCAGGGGTGCCGGTTCCATCCGCGTGCTGTCCATCCGCCTTCGAAATATGCGGCTGGGTCTCCAGGGAGGCGGTTGAACCTCTTCTTTCGGTGCTCTCATCTGGGAGGTACCAGGAGTTGACCCCTCTCCCAGAGGTCGCAGGCTACGAGATAGTCGATGAGCTGAACTTCAAGGTCTCGCTGAACGGTTCTATCACCGAAGCTGACCTCCAAAAGGTCAGGCACGCCGTCGCCACCGAGAGGACCGACACCATTGGTGGACGACCGCTCAAATCGCTCCGGGAAATCACGCTCCAGACCTCCGAAGGGAGGTCTGTGCTGGCCGTCTCCCTCCATCAGTATGAAGTGCCCCATCTCAAAGCGATAGGGGGAGGCAAGCACACCGTCTCGTGCCACCTCTACAAGTCCGAGTGAAGACTGCTGGGCGCCGCTTTCTACTCCGCGAGCTCGATGAGGTCGCTCATGCCGACGACTCTCACCTTCGGGTATCTGTCCTGTACCCAGGTCATGATGCGGTCGATGAAAATAGCACCGGGGTTGCCGCCGGCGTAGCTCGACTCGGGGATGGGGTCAGGGTAGAAGTTGATCATGTGTAGCATCACTACGGAGAACAACCCCGCGTCGAACCTCGTCTTGATGTACGATTTCGCGGCCTCGAAATACTTGTCGAAGTTCCCGGGCTCGTACAGGTTCTTGAAGAAGCTCCTCCTGTAAAAGTCGACGTAGACCGTGAAGGGTATCTCGCATATGTCAGGGGTCCTCTTCGCCACCCTGACCAGCGGGTCCACCCCGTTGATCCCGGGATAGTTGGCGATCGCCTTGAAGCCGTTCACCCGAAGGATTTCGTAGAAGGTGGTCAGCTCCTTGGGGACGAAGAGCCCGACGTGGTTAGCCCCGCAGGCGATGAAGACCTTGTAGGTCTCTCCGAAGAACTGCTTTGCGAACGCCTGCGATTCCGCAAGCACCTCATGGGTCTCCGGGAGAGTGAGCGGCCTGAAGTAGTGGTCCTTGCCCCCGTAGGACCCCACCTCTCCGATGCCCCCAAAGTCTTCGTGGTACATCCCGTGGCAGGCGATGTCCACCAGTCCCTCGTCGAACGCTCGCTTTAGGGGCGCCTGGACGACCTCCCAGTCTCGCAGCCAGCCTCCACATATCGCCAGGGTGGCCTTCGTCCTGTGCTTCTCCAGCGCCCGTGCCAAGTTCTCTACCTGCCGCGCGTCAGGCCACTCGGGCACGTCGTCTATCCTGAACGAGAGGGTGGGTTCTGTTTGCATGCCGTCCAGGGGTCAGCACTAAATCGGCTTTAATCCTTGGTTCCGCGCCTTAGGGGCGCCTAGCTAGCCGTAGGGAGCGCTCACGTTGTACGCCCTGTTCACCAGCTGATGCTGCTCGAACCTCTCGAGTCTCAAGGAGGATATGTCCATGGAGGTCTCCCCCGTCTCGACGAGCTCCTTCAGGAGGATACCGAAGACCGGTCCGTGCTTGAACCCATGGCCGCTCCATCCCACGCAGTTCACGAACCCCTTGACCTCCGACGACTCGCCGACGATGGGGTAGGTGTCTTGGGTGTTCTCATAGAGACCTGAGTACCCCTTCACGACCTTCGCCCCTTTTAGGACCGGGACCCTCTTGGTGACTTTCTCCGTGACGCTCTCGATGAACTCTTTGTCGGCGCCGGTGTTGTAGTGGTCAGGGTCGCACGGGGCCCCGAAATAGTGTCCTCCCACGTGGGCAACCCCTCCCTTCATGGGCCTGACGTACACCTGCATGTCGTGGTCCGAGATGGTCGGTTTGGTCAGCTCCCAGGGCTTCGCGGGCAGTAGGTCCACGAGCTGTTGGCGCTGCGACTCGACCGGGATGTCCAGGCCCACCATCTTCCCGACGTCCTTGGCCCACGGGCCGGAAGCGTTGATCACGATGTCGGTGCTGATTTCACCCCTGTCTGTAGTGACGGAACGAACCCGCCCCTCGGAGGTCTTGATGCCCGTGACCCTGGTCTTGTCGTAGTATTTCGCTCCGTTCTTCTGGGCATATTTTGAATACAGATCGACCGGGACCTGTGGGTCGTAGACGTAACCGGCGTCCAGGTTCTCGATTCCAGCGTCCACCCCTTCCACGCTCATGAAGGGATACTTTGAGGTGATCTGACTGGGAGACAGGAAGTTCACGTTGACGCTGAACCGCTTCATCCTATCGACGATGGTCTTCAGCCCTCCGCTCTTCTCTTTTGAGACGACGGCAAGGTAACCGTTCTTGACAAACTCTACCGGCTCGCCCACCTCTTTCTCAAAGTTCTCGAAAATCTTCTGGCTGCGAAGGGCCGATTCTGCTAGGAGGTCAGTGGAATAATTGTGCCTGACCACCGACGCCGACCTTCCGCTGGAGCCCGAGCCCTGGGTATTCTTTTCAATTAGCGCGACGCTGAGCTTCGTGTCCCTCGCGACGTAGAACGCCGCGCTGACGCCGAAGATGCCTGCTCCTATTATTACCACATCGGCGTGGTCTATCATTCGATTCGTCTCATCTCTCCGCTAGGCTTACCTTGAAATCTGTCGCTTCGGATTCCAGTGAGGGGTCGGTCACAGGAGAGCTATCTCTTGACCCGCTTTGAGAGTCCTTGGTAGGACCTGCTCCGCGGAGGGATTCTGGGTGAAGAATTCCCGTAGGCGCTCGAACTCCTCTCTCGGCTGCTTCTTCCAGAGCCCCGCCCGGCTGATTGTGGGGAAGCCCAACCGGTGCATGTCCACCATCATCTCGCTCATCTTGAAGCCGACCACCATGGGGTCGATTATCGGGACGGGGACCTCCTTCGCCTGCTCGCTGAAGTACTGGGTCATGACTGCGCCCAAGATCGTGCACCCGGGGAGTATGACCTCGGCGCCGTCCTCCAGGCACTGCTTCATCGCGGCGATGGTCTTGTCCCTCACTATGGAAGGCTTGGTCACCTCAGGGTAGAGCTTGTTCGCGATTATGTCGATGTACCGGACGGAGGCCATCCTGTCTATCAATCCGTACCGTTCTATGAGGGCCGTCTCGATCTGGGGGACCGGGGGCGGCAGGGTGAGCAGTGAGAACTTCTTCCCCATCATGCTGACGGCCAGCACCGAGCTCTCCATGGCGCCGCAGACCGGGATGTCAACCACGTGTCTGGACTCATAGAGCCCGGGGTCGTAGACGCACGAGATGAAGACCCCGTCGTATCCCTCTTCTTCCGCCTTGATTATCCTCTCGACCGTGGCGTTGGTGGCCTTTAGCGTGTTATAACCCCAGGTCACATAATCGAGGGGATAAACCGACTTTATGTTCTCGACCTTGAAATCGACGTCCGGCCGCGCTATCTTGGCGTATAGGTCCTCGGCTCCAGGCTCGGTCGCGCTCGAACGGGTTCAGGACTAGGAGCTTCATGGAGGAAGTTTTCTCCTCTCGCATATAAGTGCCTTGTCGTGTCCGGGGCGCCAGTTCAACCGCCCGCGAAGTTGTAGACGAGGCTCGCCGCCGCCTTCTCGGAGTCGACGAAGCCCTTCACGGGAGCAGTGCCGGGTTCGATGACGAGGTACTCGTTTGCAGCGTGAAAACGGCCGCCGTGGCCCACCCCACCCATGCACACGTCCAGCTTCAGCGGGTCTCTGGCGAAGAGATACGCCGGCCAATAGGGCCCAAGCCCCACCATCCCGAACGTGGGGAGCTTGACGTACTTCACCCCGAACTCCCTGTATGTCCTGAAGAGCGCCTCGGCGATGGGAGTGTCGTACCTGCAGCGAGTCCACTTCACGTCCCCGATGACGCTGATCTTGACGTCTGGGTAGCCGTGTGAATCGAGGTGCCTACGGAGCTTCTTCACAAGACCCTCCCCATCCTGGTGGGGGACGTACCTGATGTCGTGCTTCGACGTCACCTTTGAAGGCAGGACTGCGCCCGCAGTCCCGGGCTCGGTGAGCCCTCCCCATATCCCGTCTAGATTCAGAGTGCTGGAGTAGAGGCTCTTGATCAGAAAATCCCTCTTCGTCTCAGCGCCCTTCATGAGCTTGGGCGCCTTTAGGGCGCGCTTGATGGAACCTGGGTCGGCGTACCTTTCGACCGCCTTCAGCTCTTTCAGCTCCCCTTTCGGTCCCTCGATGCCGTCGTTCCATCCCTTTACCAGCACCTCATTGCCGTCCTCGGAGACGAGCGTGGACAACATCTTGATGTGCCGCCAGGCCGGGCTGTCCAGGACCCGCTTGAAGAGGCCGTGGACGTTCATCTGGGGTCCCCTGCCCCAGCTCTCCCCTGAGGTCTCCAGCTCCACGTAGACGCAGCCCTCCGACCCCGACAGGGGCCACGCCGTCCCGTCCTCGCGTTGCCATCCGAAACCGGAGACCGCATCGGCATCCCTGAGCTCCGCCTTGCGGTCGTTGACGAACTTGTGGAGGCCTATGCTCATGCGCTCCTCGTCCCCTTCGGCGATGAGCTTCAGGTTCACGGGGAGGTTCCCTGTGGTGTTCTTGATGGACTGGAGGGCGTTGAGCATCGCCATCCCCGGGCCCTTGCTGTTGACCGCCCCTCGGCCGATCAGGACCTTTTCGTAGGGCGCCATCTTCACGAGCGCGCCCTCCCACGGAGGGGAGACCCACTGTGCTTCGTCCTGGACAGGCATGACGTCGTACATGAAATAGAGGAGCAAGGTCTTGTCCTGACCTGCGTCGTACTCCCCGTAAACGACCGGATTTCCCCTGCCCCACTTGGTCTCCCCGACGTCCACCACCTCAGCTCTCTCGCACCCTAGCTTCTCGAGGTACCGTCGGGTCAGTTCCGCGGAGTCGTCAATACCCTCTCCGGTGTTGGAGACGCTCGGCTGTTGGATCCACTCCTGTACCCGCCGGAGGTGAGCATCCCTGTTGGCCTCTATGTCCCTGTAGACTAGCTTGAGCTCCTCGTTCTTCCGTTTTCTCTTGTCCATGCGGCCGGGTGTGAGAGCCGGCGGCTGTCTATTTGAATCTCAGTATTCCGTCCGGTGCTCGACGAGACTGCCTCGCTAGCGTGCCCCTTGGAAGAACCTTCGAGGGTTGCGCACCATGATATCCTCTATTGTCTCCTCACGGACCCCCATCTCTCTCAGCCGTGGAAGGACCCTCCGGGTGATGAACAGGAATCCATCTGGATTCTGCAGGCTCATGCTATCGCGCAACCCCTTGTTGGCGATGGTGGCCGTGACGTCCCAGTCGTGACCGAGCATTATCCTGTCCGCGTGCCCGGCGTCTATGAGCTTCTTCAGGATCAGCGTCCTCTCCTCCCAGCCAGGAGTCCCCGGGGTTTCCCCTCCGGGATATCGGTCCAGCCCCACCCACGCCCCCTTCTTGGCCAAGCCCGCCAGATAGTCCAAATCCGTGCTATCGTTGCTGTGACCGATGTAGACTCGGCCCAGGTCGACCCCCTCATCTTCGAATATCGCGATCTGCTGGTTGCCTACCCGCTCAGGCGCCCAGGTATGTGTGGAGATGGGGACGCCGGTGGCCTTGTGAGCGCGAGCTGCGGCCCGCAGTACCAGCTCTCCCTCCTTGGTGACCCCGCCCATATCGTTCGCTACCTTGATGATGCCCGCTTTGATGCCGGTCTTCTCGATACCCCTGCTGATGTCCGAGATGAAGAGCGAGGCTATGAGGTCAGGGCTGGCGTCCCACAGGGACCTGGGAATGTCGAGCCAGCAGCCCGTGGCGCAGATGATCTGGACCCCAGAACCTCGAGAGACTTCGCGGAGGAGCTCCGGGTCCCGTCCTGAGTCGAAGGGGGTCACATCGATAATGGTCCGGACCCCCTCAGAGTAAGCCTCTTTGAACGCGGCAACTCCTCTGCGGATTATCTCTTCCCTGTCGAAGAACGAACCCTCGTAGGCGTGTTGGAGTGGGGTAGGTATGACCATCACGTGCTCGTGAGCGAGCGTGAAACCGAGTCTTTCGGGGCCCAAGGGCCCGCAAACGGAATTGATTGCCACCAATTGCCTCAAAAAAGCGAAGGCAGGCGCGCATATAAGATTGCAAAGCCTATCGATAGCCGGAGCCTATCGTAGATATGCACCGGACGAAGAGGAAGGTCGAGGTCAAGGATATCCTCCGCGTGAAGATGGTAAGCGACGCGCAAATCAGCCCGGACGGTCGCGCGGTCGCGTTCGTCGTCGCCGACGACCACAAGACCGACCAGGCTGGTGTCGTGAGAAGCGCGATATGGGTAGCTCAGCTCGACGAGAGCGGAGCGCCCGTTAAGGGAAGCGCGCGCCTTTTCACCAAAGGAGCGCGGAACGACCTCTCTCCCAGGTGGTCCCCTGACGGTGACACCCTCGCATTCCTCTCGAACAGGGAAGGGGACGCCAATTTCCAGATCTATACGATGAGCAGTCACGGCGGCGAGGCGGTGCAGCTGACGAACCTCCCAGGAAAGATAGGGCCCGCGGCCTTCGGACTGCTCTCCAACCCGATCGCGTGGTCCGCCCGAGGGCACGAAATAGCATTCCTTATGCAGGACGCGGAGACGCCAGAACGCGCCGAGAGAACAAAACGATCGGGGGGAGTACTCTGGTTCGAAGGCGAGCCCAGATTCCTTCGCATATGGACGGTCGACGTCCGGAGCGGGAAAGCCCTAGCGAGGAGCAGGGGGCCGTTCCATGTCTGGGAGTTCGACTGGTCCAGTGACGGCAAGACGTTTGCGGCCACGGTATCCGACGAGCCGTATGAGTGGTCTTGGTACCAGAGCCAAGCTCGCGACAATCTCCGCGAAGAGCGGGGAGGTGAATGTGGTCCACGACCCATACCCGCGCCAGGTCGCCCGACCGCTCCTGTCGAAGGACGGGGCATCGCTCTACTTCCTCACCTCGGTCTGGAGCGACCGGGGGATAATCGCGGGTGACCTTATGGTCGTCCCGACCAGCGGCCGTCGGGGTCGGGCGCTCGACCTCACAAAGGGGTACAAGGGCAGCGTCAGCTGGATGGAGTGGTGCGCCCCGAACCAGCTGCTCTTCGCGAGCGATGAGAGCACGAGCGCGGTCCTGGGAACACTGACGGTCGACCCCGAGCGCCGTAGGGAGCCGGTGAGGAGGACTTTGTGGTCGGGGCGCTACGCCATGCAGCCCGGATATTGGCAGAGGTTCACCCTCTCCCCTTCGACCGGGACGATAGCCACCTCGATGGAGGGGCACACGGAGCCGCCGGAGGCGTGGGCGGGGAAGCTCGCCGCGGATCGGTCTTCAATCTCGTTGGCATCAATTTCGAGCGTGAATGGAGACCTCGCGGACCTGGCTCTTGGAGAGATACGACGGGTGGAATGGCGCTCGTCAGATGGTCTAAAGGTGCCTGGTCTATTTGCCGTCCCCCCTGAGGGCTTGAGGAAGGGGCGAGGCAAACTTCCCCTCGTAGTGGTGGTACACGGGGGTCCGACGCTTGCCTTTCGGTACACCTACTACCTGCACAACTACAGCCAGCCCATCCACCTCCTCGCGTCGAAGGGGTTCGCCGTCCTCGCGCCGAACCCTAGGGGTAGCACGGGCCGGGGGTTGAGGTACGCCGAGGGCAACGTCAGAGGGATGGGCGCCGGAGACTTCCAGGACATAATGGCCGGCGTCGACTGGTGCATTGAGACCGGTCTCGTCGACCCCAAGCGAGTCTACATAATGGGACACAGCTATGGCGGTTTCATGGCGGCGTGGGCCGTCACTCAGACCAAGAAGTTCAGGGCGGCGGTAATGATGGCTGGGATTAGCGATTGGCTCAGCTTCCACGGGACTTCGGACATACCTCTCTGGGACTCGAACCACTACCGCTCTGACCCCTATCGTTCTGGAAACCTGCAATCCAAGTTCTCCCCGATTAACTTCGTGAGAAACGTGAGCACGCCGACCCTCATAGTCGTGGGGGCCGAAGACCCATCGGCTCCCCCTACGCAGAGCTACGAGTTCTTTCGCGCGCTGAGAGACCTCGGGGTCGAAACCGAACTCTTCGTCTATCCTAGGGAGGGACACGGTTTCAAGGAAGAGGCACACATCACGCATGTGACCGAAAGGATCCTGGACTGGATAACAAAGCACTAGTTGCGCCGTTTCTTTCGTGCCCTGTAGGCACCCTCGAGCGTCCGGATGTATCCGTCCCATGCTTCGTTCTCGATCTTCCGTTTCTCCTCAGTGGAGAGGGACATCTCCCCCTTCCACCTGTTTCTGAAGCTCATGTCGATGCGAGTCTTGTCTCTCCCTACCGCATTGAGGATATACTCCGCCGACTCATCGTTGTCCTGTCCGAAATAGTCCATGTGCCACGAGGAGACAGGGCGAAGGGTCATCAGGTCTACGCCCATCCGCTGGGCTCCATCAGGGAGGGTGTAGACTTCGATGAAGATGACTCTGTTCTTGGTGACCTCGAGCATCCTCCTCGGCTCGCCGTCGAGACGATAGTGCTCCGAGGAGAAGTCGGTGCACCACTCGTAGACGTATCGGAGGGGCACGTTAACGACTTTGGATAGCCGGAAGACGTTCAAGGCATTCCACCTAGGAGAGGATCCTCGTCACGGACTTGTGCCACGTCTTGTTGAAGAACGACATGCCGTCGATGGTCACGTTGAGGGTGACACGTATGTCGAAGGCATCCTTGGTGCTCGATAGGAGGTCCTCCCCCTCTACCACAATGGTCTGGTCCCTCCTTTTGAGAGCGATGGTCTCCCTGCCCTTCACGTGGGCTTCCCAAGGCTTGTTTGGGTCGACCGTCGCCTCGGACTGCAAGGAGCTAGTGAGGTGAACCGCCGGGTCGCGGATGATTGTGAGGCCGGAGTTCTTCAACCGCAGTGTGACTTTTTCCGAATAGAGCTCGCGCACTATCTCATACTCGACGGGACTCGGGGAGACGTCGACGATCCTCTTGAAGGGCCGGGGCGGGTCATAGCGAGGCTGCACAGGTCCGCCCCTTCTCTTCGGGATCGATGGTAGGACCATGCCCGATGGGGTCGCGTCGCCGAGGTGCAGTGAAATGGAGGCCTTCTCGGGCGTGGGCCACATGTTGGGCCAGTCGCTACCAGAGACCGAGACCCTGATCCTGTGTCCCTTCTCAAAGACCCATGAGGTCACGTTGAGCTCGACTTCGACCTCGTACACCTTCCCCGGTTTCAGCGGCTCGGGCTTCTCGAAGGAGTTCCTCCTCGTGAGGTTCAGCGCGCCCTTTTGGACGAGGGCTGAAGTGCCATCGGGTGCGACGTCGCTAAGCCTCACCGCGATGGAAGAGACTTGACTGGTTGATGAGACGAACAGGCGAGCCTTCGGAAAGCCGGTGACCTCCAGGTCGTTCCTAAGCGCCTCGGTGGTGTAGTTCAAGGAGAGAGCCTCGTCAGGACGCTGGTCGACCGGGAGGAAGTGCGGCGAGGTGGCACTGAAGACGCCGCTCATCAGGCCCACCTCGGGGCGGTACTCGAAGCTATCGACCGCTCTCTCTGAAGATTTCGGGGAAGCGCCCGCCGTCAGTTGCCCACCCGTCCGGAATCGGAACACCTGTCCCCTGGTCCTCGCGATCGGCCATTCCTTCTCGGCCCTCCACTCGCCGGAGGTGAACGCCCTGTTAGCCGCGGGTTTGTCGAACCTCTGCACGTAGATTGACACAGGAGGCTCATCCATGATGCCGTTCTCGACCCCCTTGAGCCAGTGGTCCCACCAACGAAGCATCTCTTGGTGGATGTCGATCGTGGGTCCGAGCGGTCCTTGGTCGGGACGAGAGTGCGACCATGGTCCCATGAGCAGCTTCTTGGGCACACTGAGGTTCACGTACATCTTCGCCGCCGCGCCGGGGTATCCGTCTCGCCAACCGTCCACGAGGAAGACCGCGGCCTTGACCTCGTCATAATGGTACTTCACCGATGCCGGCCTCCAGTACTCCTCGTCCAGAGGGTGCGACAGCCACTGGATGACCCACGGGGTGCTCTCCTCCAGTCGCTTCCTCCATATGTTCATCCACTCCTTCCCCGAGTATTCGGGGTACGTCGGCATCGCGTTGAAGCCTATCATGAACGTCCCGTACTGTCCGTAGTCGACCATGGGCATCACCGAACCTCCCTCGTAGCCCGAGTCGGCCGTGTACCTGTCGTCGCTGAACAGGCCGCAGACGACCGCCTTCAATGGCTCGGGGGCCTTGAGCGCTGCCGTCATGCTCGTCTGCCCCGAGTAGGACCATCCGTACATCCCGACCTTGCCCGTACACCATTCCTGGGCTGCTATCCAGTTGATAGCGTCGACGGCGTCGCTGCTCTCCTCCAGGGAGTATTCCTCGATGCACCGTCCCTCCGAGGAGCCCGTCCCCCGCACGTCGAGCCTGATGGAGACGTAGCCGTTCTCGGCGAAGTAATAGTGAAACTCGTTGGCTCCGACGCTCATGTCGTCCTTTCTGTAGGGGTGGTACTGGATTATTGCCGGGTATTTTCCAGGCTTCTCCGGCATCAGCAGGTCCACCGACAGATGGATTCCGTCCCTCATTGGGATCCTTACGTTCTTGACCAGCTTCACGTCAAGTCGAGGCTGACTCTTCATCGACGTCAGGGCGAAGGTTTTCCGAGCGTTATAAGCCGCGCCTAATCGTGTGCTGCTTCGGATCGTCCCACCGGAAAAGGATTAATCGGCAATTTCAGCGCCAGAGAGTGATGCCGCAGAAGCGACGGCCCACCGTCGTCGACCTCCACGAGGACATCTCCTATTACTATGTGAACCACCCCGACGACCTTGCCTTCAGGCGCGACGACTACGCCAAGGACCTGCCTCTTCGGGACACGGACATACCCAAGTTCAGGCGCGGCAACGTCTCGCTCGTCTTCTCAGCCATATTCTGCCTCGCCCCCACCGTGAACCTGACCTCGGGGAGGATGATGGCGAGAGGCTACGGCATGGACGATCGAGGCTACCAAGGCTCGAACTCCACCCATGGGGCATCGAGCGCCGCGCTCGACCACCTGAAGGTCTACTACGCTTTGGCCGAAGAGCATTCGAAACAGATCCACCTTGTCCGTACCACGAAGGACCTCAGCCGGGCGGAGGCGGGAAAGTCCATCGGGTTCTTGCTTTCCCTCGAAGGCGCTTACGCCCTTGAGGATGTCTACGACCTGGACCTGTTCTACAACATGGGTCTCCGAAGCCTGGGACTGGTCTGGAACTTCGACACACGGTACTGCGCTTCCTGCATGTCCAAGAAGGACTACGGGCTGACGGGGGAGGGGGAGGAACTGGTGAAGAGGTGCAACCGGCTCGGCGTCATCATCGACCTGGTCCACGCCAGCCGGAAGACGCACCTGGAAGTTGCCAAGCTCTCGAAACTGCCGCTCATGAACACCCACTCGAACGCCAAGGCCGTCCACGACATCTCCCGGACCCTGGACGACGAGATGTACGAGGCGATCAAGAAGAACGGTGGGGTCGTCGGCTCGGTCATCGAGGCCACGATGGTGGGAGGGAAGCAGGACCTGCAGAGCCTCGTCGACCACATCATGTACGTCCATGAGAGATTCGGTCCGGATATCACGGCAATCGGGACGGACTATTTCGGGCTCTCACGGGCGGTCACGGGGTTGGAGGACATCTCAAAGATCGGGAATCTCTTCGACGCTCTTGGTAGGCGGGGAATGAGCCACGAGGACATCGACAAGCTCGCATACAAGAATGCGATGAGGGTCATCCACGCGAACGCCAACCGGTGGAAATGAGCGTGTCTGAAGCGAAACTGGACCTCCTGGACCAACTGGTCAAGGGGTGCGTCAAGGCGGGGGTTTACTCCGCATGCGTGTTTGCCGTAGCCAAAGAAGGGACGCTCGTCAGGGAGAGGGCCTTCGGTACCCTGGACCGATCGTCAGCGGCCAGGCCTACCCAGTTGGACTCGGTCTTCGACGTCATGTCGATCACGAAGACCGTGGCTACGGCGAGCTCGACAATGAGGCTCGTTGAGAAGGGCAAGCTCAGCCTTGACGCCAAGGTCGGCTCCATCTTCGAAGAGTTCTCGACGGAGGAAAGGAAATCACGAATCAGGGTCCGCGACCTGGCGACGATGTCCTCGGGACTCTCTCCGGAGGAGCCGGGAGGCAACGGCCTGATGACGGCCTCCGAGGCGACATTCAACAAGCAAACAGGTCCAGCCGCCCTGAGGAGCCGAGTGCTCTCCCAGCCGGCGAAGGCCGAGCCGGGGACCAAGCTCGTCTACAGCGACGTCGACTACAGGACCCTTGGGTTTGCGCTCGAGCAGGTCGCGGGCGTCAGGCTCGATGCGCTGGCTCGCAGGGAGGTGTTCGACCCCTGCGGCTTGGTCGACACCTGCTACACCCCAGGCGCTGCAGTGCGGCAGCGATGTCCCGAGTCAGGATACTCGAAGTGGAGAGGGAGAAAGATCATTGGGGAGACCATCGACGACTTTGACTACGCCCTCGGCGGGGTGCTCGGGCATGCCGGCTCCTTCTCTACGGCGCTGGACCTCAGCGTGTTCATGCAGATAATGCTGAACGAAGGCAGGATTCGTACCGGCAAGACGCTCTTCCGGCCCGAGACCGTCAAGACGATGACAAGCGACCAGGTGAATAGCATCCCACGGGTTCGGCGGCCTGCGACCATCATCCATGCCATTGGTGGGATGATGCGAGGGCTTGGCTTCGAGCTGAAGCTGGACTTCGACAACACCTACATGGGAAGCCTCTTCTCGCCTAGGAGCTTCGGGAAGTGGGGAGGAACGGGGTGCTTCATGGCTGCTGACCCTGAGACCATGCTCAGCGCGGTCCTTCTGAGCAACACCCCGATGGTGCTCTCTGCCGACGAGCCGGGCTGGGAGTCGGGCGGCTGGTTCAGGTCCCTGCGCGTTTCCGATTTCTTCGACCTAGCCAATTTGGCGACGGCCCGCTAATGCTACGGAAGGACCCACACATGATAGCCCCTTAGTCTTACAAGTAAGATTGTGTGCGTTTCCATGTTTTGAGCACGGGAGTTCCATCTATGCCCGTCAAGGCGAGTCTAGCAAACTTATAATGGCATTTTAAGGCCAGAGTCCGCGTGACCGATTCACACGCAGTCAAGATGGTCGTGCTGCCCGCCACCAAGTGGAGGGCTCTCGGAATGGCGATGATGACCAAGGCTGGAGTTCCAAAACAAGACGCGAGAACGATCACTGACATTCTTGTGACCGGCAGTCTGGCTGGAATCGACTCCCACGGAGTACGTAACTTTCCGGTCTTCTCTCGAAAGTCCAAGCGCAACATCAAGGTGATAAGGGACAGGGCTGCGACAGCGCTGCTCGACCCTGGGGAAACCCCTGGGCCCGTGTACGCCACCTACGCGATGCAAAAAGCAATCCAAAAAGCGAGGAAGTACGGCGTCGGCGTCGTCAGCGTAACCGGCGGGGATTGGGTCACCAACCTCTTCTGTTACGTTCTCATGGCTGCCCAGCACGATATGATTGGCTACGCTTTTGTCAGGACGGGGCCGGCGGGCGCTCCGTGGGGTGGAACCAAGGCCGTCTTCGGCACCAATCCCATCGGGGTCGTGTTCCCCGTGGGCAAGGCCGACCCCATAGTCCTCGACTTTGCCACGACAATAGTCAGCCAGGGGCAGACGAGGTCGTTCTCTCTGAAGGGCCTGCCCATGCCCGCCGGGTGGTTCATCGACGACGAAGGGAACCCAATGGGCGAGCAATACGTGAAGCCCGAGGATTGGGAAAAGTTTGTCACCGACCACCCTTTGCTTCCCTTCGGCACCTACAAGGGATACGGGATCGGCGTGACGGTGGAGCTCATGGCCGGAGCGCTCAACCTCGTCGGGACGGGGTCGAACTCCAAGGCCCCCAACGGCCTCACAGCCATCGCGATAGACGTGGGCTCGTTCGTGCCCATCAAGGAGTTCAAGAAGGAGATAGACAGGTACACGAAGGAAGTGACCTCCGTTCCTCCCAGGAAGGGGTTCGATGAGGTCCTCCTCCCCGGCGGAAGGGAGTTCAAGATCATGAAGGATAGGAAGAAAAATGGCATCCCCGTTGACGAGACCTCATGGACGAACATCCAGGACAAGTGCAGAGAGTTGGGAATCGACCTGAAGGTGTACACCTGAGAGAGTCTCCAGTTTCTCCCGTGGGCTATTCGTCGAAAAACCCCGCACCATGAGTTTATAGTAGCCGCCTCCCGCCACCGGGACCCGATGAAGAGTTCCCATGACGCGAAGATGGTCGTGCTTTCGGAAGCGAAGTGGCGGAGGCTCGGGATGGCGATGCTCACCAAGGGCGGTGTGCCCGAGAGAGACGCCAAGATCATCACAAACACGCTCGTGACGGGAAGTCTCGCAGGCATCGATTCACATGGGGTCAGGAACTTCCCCGCTTTCGCCAAGCCGTCGAAGCGTTCCATCAAGGTCCTGCGGGACAGGGGCGCGACGGTCCTGCTCGACCCGGGTCAGACCCCTGGGCCCGTCTATGCGACCATCGCAACCCGCATGGCGATAGAGAAGGCCAAGAAGTTCGGTATCGGGTGTTGTAGCGCGATAGGCGGGAGGTGGGTCACGAACCTCTTCGGCTACATGTGGCAGGCCACCAAGGCGGATACCATCGGCCTCGCGTTCGTCAGGACACCCTCTGCCGGGACGGCGTGGGGCGGGATCAAGCCCGTCTTCGGCACCAACCCACTCGGCGTCGGCTTTCCAGCAGGGAAGGAGAATCCGGTCATCCTCGACTTTGCAACCACGATAGTGAGCCACGGGCAGACGCTGTCTAGGGCCCTCAAGGGTCAACCCCAGCTCGCCGGATGGTTCGTCGACAAGAACGGGCGCGCCGTTCCCGAGACGCTGGTAACGCCCGACAAGTGGGAGAAGTGGGTGACGGCCCGCGGCCTCGTACCCTTCGGCACCTACAAGGGTTGGGGGCTGGCGGTCACGACCGAGCTGATGGGTGGCGCCTTGAACATGGTCGGGACCGGGTCGAGGTCTAACGCTGAGAACGGCTTCACCGTGGTGGCCATAGACGTTGCAGCGTTCTCTCCGCTGGCGGACTACAAGAGGGAGGTCGATGCCTACGTAAAGCAGGTGAAATCATCGGGCGTACGGCCCGGGTTCGACGAGGTCCTGATGCCTGGCGAGCGGGAGTTCAAGATAATGAAGCAGAGGAAGCGAGAAGGCATCCCCGTGACCCAGACCTCGTGGAAGGAGATCGCAGACAAGTGCAAGGCCCTGGGCATCGACCCCAAGGCCTACAGCTAGTCGGTCCCGGACGCCTACTTCTTGCGTCTTCCCTTGCCCTTTTGGTTCTCGTAAGCCCCGGGATTGAGCACGAAGATTGACCTCTTTCCCTTTAGCGTCTCGGCCACTATCAGCGCCGCATCGCGCCGCCTCCGGTCGTTGGACTCCAGCGTGAACCCCGCCACGTGGGGCGTGAGGATGACGTTGTCGAGACCATAGATCGGGTCGTCGGAGGGCAGAGGCTCGTCCTCGAACACGTCGATGCCCGCTCCGGCAATCTTCTTCGATTTCAGGGCTCGATAGAGCGCCTTCTGGTCCATGGTCTTCCCCCTCCCTGTGATGACAAAGTAGGCCGTAGGCCTCATGGCAGCGATCTCCTTCGCGCCGATGAGGTGGGTCGTCTCCTTGTTGTGCGGGACGTGGACAGAGACGAAATCCGACCTGCGCATGAGCTCGATGAGCGAGTCGACCCTCTCCACGTTCGAGAGCTCAAAGTCCCACCTCGGCACGTATGGGTCGTAGGCTATCACGTTGAAGCCGCACCCCTGGACGCGCTTCGCGACCCTGCGCGCGATCCTGCCGAAGGCGACCAGCCCGACCGTCTGTGTCGAGGGGGAGTGTAGCATGAAAATCTTGTGGGTCGCGTGCCCCCACGTCCCTTGCCTCAACTCGCGGTCCAGCGGAAAGAGCTGCCTCTCCAGAGCGAGTATCAGCGCCGTCGCGTGCTCCGCCACCTCGTTGGAGCCGTAGTCCGGGACGTTGGCGACAGGGAGACCCCTCTCCGTCGCAGCGTCGACGTCGACGTTGTCGTACCCGACCGACGCGCACACGATTATCCTGAGCTTCGGCATCGCGTCCATCATCTTCCCGGTAATCCTCAATCCCGAGTTGTGGAGCAGGGCGTCCGCGTCCCTGGCGAAATCCGTCAGCTCCCTCGGAGTCTTCGGGTCTTCCTTCATGGTGCGGAGCTCCGCGATGCCCTTCAGTGCGTTCCTCTCGATGCTGTAGTCCTCGATGAACGTCTCACTGGATGCCACAATTAGTCCTTTTGCCAAGGTGATTTGCGACCCAACCGCTGTCTGGGTCGATATTTATCCCAAGCGCGGTCCAAGCTTATCTGCCTCAGGGGCAGCCCCGGTCCTGATGGCGGCGGCAGCGACCCGGGGCGGCAAGAACAACCTGCGCGCTCTGGTGACCATTCTGTGCACCTATGGGGTGATCACCATATCACAGGTCAACATCGCATCGATCTACCTCCCTGTCTCGATCACGTTCAACGAGCAGATCGTCGGCCTCGGCGTATTGACTTCGGCCTTCTTCATAGGATACGGCATCGTCGAGATAGCCGGAGGGGTTGCGGGTGCCAGGTTCGGCGCGAAGACGGTCGCGAACCTAGGCCTTCTCATCACAATACTCTCGTTGGTCGCATGCGCCTTCGCGCCCTCCTTCGGGGCGCTCATCGCTCTGAGGTTCGCCGTCGGCATAGGCTTCGGTCTGTTCTTCCCCTCCGGCCTCGTGCTCGCGATACGCCAGATGGCCGAGGCTTCCTCGGGTCTGGCCGCCGGTTCGACGACCGCCGCATTCTCCATCGGCGGGGCCGCCGGCGTGTTCGGCTGGTCCGTGCTGAGCGCGGTCTACGGTTGGAGGGCCAGCCTCCTCATCCAGGCCGCGATACTCTTCGCGACGGCCATGGCCTTCGTGCTCTGGGTACCGAGCGACAGGTCTTCTTCAGCCCCTAACCTCAGTTCCTCCGCCTTCAGGACGGCTCTCACCAACCGGAAGCTTCTCGCAGTCTCCGTCCTCCTCTTCGGGAGCGGTGCGACGAGCATCCTCTCGGGCAATTTCCTCGTCTATTATCTGGAGAAATCGTTCGACGTCCAGCCCGGATACGCCGGGTTCATCGCCGCGCTCAGCTACGCGGTCGTCCTGGTCACGGCTCTCGTCGGCGGAAGGGTCTTCGACAGGGGCTCTGACCCGAAGCTCATCGTCCTCATCAGCATCCTCGTCCTCGCGTCCGGCACCGCGATAATCGCGGTCCACTCGGTCCTGCTCGCGTTGGTGGGCTCACTCCTCTGCGGTCTGGCAATTGGACCCATAAGCGTCGTCGCAATCGTGACCGCGAGGAGGAGCGCCGCCTCCCAAGAACTCGAGCCTCTCGTGATAGGGGTCGCGGACCAGTTCTCTCTCGCGGGGGTCTTCGCAGGCGCTCTCGTCTTCCCGTTCCTCGTTGTCGGTCTGGGTTATCCTCCTGCTTGGCTCATAGGCGCGTCCATCACTCTCGTGCTTGCCGTCCCCTATATGCTACTGAAGGAAATCTAGCGCGCCGCGCGGGGTGCGGCCCCAGGTTTGTTTATGTGGTCCATCCAAGAGTACAGATGGACGCGGTGAAGCTTTCTGTCACTACCTAGCATGCCTCGCCGCGCCCTTCTGTTGGGGCCGCTCATCGCAATGTTCTCGGCGAACGGGGTGCTGGCCGTAGCTCAGACGAGCATATCCTCGGTCTATCTCCCCATCTCGTTGACGTTCAACGAACAGATCACAGGGCTGGGTGTCCTCAGCTCGGCGTACTTCATCGCCGTGGGCCTAACGGAGGTCCCCGGCGGCTTGTTCTCTTCCAGTCTGGGTCCGAAGAAGATCACCGTTGTCGGGAGCACGATCGCCGGGTTGGCGATCCTGGCGACCTCCTTCTCTCCGAGTTTCGGCGTCCTCGTGGTGCTGAGGTTCATTGTTGGCGCAGGGCTCGGGCTCGCGACCCCTTCGATGCTCGTGCTCACCATGCGAAGCCTCGGCAAGGGAGCGTCCGGCAGGGGCGTCGCGCTCTTCTCAATCGCTTCTAGCCTCGGCGCTGCGGTGGGCTTCCCTGCTTGGTCCATCCTCGCCGCTGACTACGGGTGGCGGACCAGCCTCTTCGTGGACGGTGCGATGACGGTTGCCGTGACGTTGGTCGTACTTTTCATGGTCCCGGCCGACGAGGGCTCCTCAACCCAGAGGATGAAAGGATTCGAGCTCGGGACGATACTCAGAGACAGGCGCATCCAGGTCCTCTCCCTCGCGTTCTTTGGGACAGGGATTACCGTGGTCCTAATCGGCAACTTCATGGTCTACTACCTGGAGACCGTACTCTCGCTGCAACCCGGCTACGCGGGCGCGATAACGGGGCTGGGGGCTCTCACCCCCATCTCCTCCTACCTCTTGTTCGGCCGCTTCTATGACAGGGGAATGAGCGGCAGAGCGGTTGTCTTCGGGGCGACGGTGGGCCTCGGCATCGGGACCGCGCTGGTCTCCATACACTCGCTCTTCGCGGCTCTCGTCGGTATCATAATCTGTGGGGTCTCTGGCCCGCCGATATCCATCGCGGTGTTCTCGATCTCGCGGAGACTCGCGCCCAGGCCGGACCTAGAGGCGCTCACAATAGGCTTCGTCGACGCCGTCTCTCTCGTGGGGGTATTCGCTGGGGCGCTCTTGTTTCCCCTGTTGGTCGTCGCCCTCGGGTACCCCCTCGCCTGGATACTCGGCGGCGCCGCCTGCATCATCTTGACCGCCCCCGTACTAACATTCAGGAACCTCTAGCGCGGCAAAGTAGTGATTTCGTCGCGGTCTTGTTTATCTGCGCCGTTGGCCCGGGCCAGCGGCACGGTGTGACACCTGGCGACACTCGAACAAGACCAACGCGTCCGAGGAGTCGCGCCCCTCTTGGCGATACTCCTAGCCAACACGGTGATGGCGATAGCGCAGGTCAGCGTCGCTTCCGTCTACCTCTCCATCTCGGTGACCTTCGATGAGCAGATTACCGGTCTCGGGGTGCTCACTGCGCTGCTCTTCGTCGGCCTCGGGATCGCGGAGATACCCGGGGGGCTGCTGAGCTCCAGAATGGGCCCGAAGAAGGTCACTCTAGCGGCGATAGCCACGGTCGCGCTAGCCGCCCTGGCCAGCGGCTATGCCCCCTCTTTCGACGCGCTCATCGTCCTGAGGTTCGTGGTCGGTGTCGGACTGGGAATGTTCTTCCCATCGATGGTGGTGCTCGCCATCAGGAACACCAGCGGCGGCGCCTCAGGCTGGGGCGTCGCCCTGGTCGGCGTCTCGAGTTCCCTTGGCGGCGGTATCGGCACCCTGAGCTGGTCGGTCCTGGGCGCGGTCTCGGGATGGAGGCCGACCCTTTTCTTGGACGCGGCGCTCACGGCTGCAGTCGGCATTATGGTCTTCCTAGCGGTGCCGCCCGACAGGCAATCCCCCAACTCCGCGCTCTCCCTGTCGGACCTCAAGCAGATCATCGCAAGGAGAAGGCTGGTCGGGCTCTGTCTTTGCCTGTTGGGGATAGGCGCGACAGGGGCGCTAATCGGCAACTTCATGGTCTACTATCTCGAGAAGACCTTCGAGATACAGCCTGGCTATGCAGGTTTCATCACCGCCATAGGGTGGCTCGCCCTCATCTTCGGCTCGCTGCTCGGCGGGAGGCTCTACGATAGAGGTTCACACACCGGCCTCCTGATCTTCGCATCGACGGCCGCCTATGGCGTCGCGACGATTGTCGTCGCCGCCCACTCCCTCTTCGCCGCGACCCTCGGCTCGATCTGCTGGGGTTTCACCGGCGGTGCGTGCGGGACGGGAGCGATTGCGGCGGCCAAGAAGCTCGCTCCAAGCGCCCACCTCGAGGCCCTGACGATAGGCATCTGCGACGCGTGCTCGCTCCTCGGAACCTTCGCGAGCGGACTGTACTTCCCGTTCCTGGTGCTGAGCCTGGGCTACTCTCTCGCATGGGCCATAGGAGGGTCGGTCTGCATCGTACTTGCGTTGCCCCTAGTCTTCTACAGGGACATGTGACGCGGCTACTCTCATATTCGGCCTCTTTGTGAACAATATCGAGCTTGATATCGAGCTTGAGTATTACCATGATTGTCCTTTTCCCACTACAGCTCAAGCGGGAGGCATGGGGAGCAGCTCGGAGAGCTCTTTCACCGCATCGGAGTACGCCTCCAAATTCTCCCTTATCAGCCGCTCGACCAGCACCGCGTTGAGCACCTTTCCGATGTAGCCGAGAGAGAGCTCGTACTCGAAAGTGGTCAGGCACTCTGTCCCAGTCCCCCACGGCTTGAGAATGGTGCACTGCCGGAACGACTTGAATATCCCGCCGGGTATCTGGGTGGTCACGATCTTGCTCTCAGGCACCAGCTCTGTTACCTGGAGGAGGATGTCTATTTTTCGCCTTCCCGCCCTTCCGACCATGCGGTACTTCTGCCCCACGACTGAGCGACCGGGCGGCTCGGCCACGACCGATACTGCATCGCGGAAGATCTTGATGATGAGAGACGTGTCCGTCAGCACGTTGTAGACCTCGGCCGGCGTCGCAGAAATCTCGATCGTGTGTTCGAGCAGTTCCAAGCTATCGCGCTTCCTATTCGGGCAGGGGAATAAGCTCGCAGATATCCTTCAAGGCCGAGTTGTACGCCTTCAGGTTGTCGGTGACGAGTCGTTCTAGCAGCACCAGGTTGAATATCTTTCCGATGTACCCCATGGATAGCTCGTACTCGAAAGTCGTGTGGACCATGGTGCCCATGCCCTTGTCCTCGATGGTCACGACCTGATTGAACGACTTGAAGAGGCCTCCAGGGAGCTGCTTGTTAACGGCCCTCTTCTCCTCGACGAGCTCCACCGTCTCCGAAAAAATCTCGACCTTCCTCTTCCCGGCCCTACCCACGATGTGGAACTTCTGGCCCAACCGGTTCCGTCCCGGGGGGTCCACCTCACATGTGATGACGTTGGGGTAGAGCTTAGGTATGTATGCGGGCTCCATGAGCACGTTCCACACCGTCTTGATCGGAGCGAAAACCTCCGACACCAATTCGACCTTAGTCACAGCGCGTCCGGCATCTTCACAGGCTCGTATTAAAGCAGAACCGTGTTTTCGCTAACTTTCCGACCCCGACTTAGCCGGTTCGAGCTCTGCGATTTCTTTCAGGTTCTTGAGGTAGTTATCCTCGTTCTCGATGGCCGCCTGCTCGATCACGGGGATGTAGAACTCCGGGCCGAAATACGCCCCCGAGACCTTGAACTCATAGGTCACGTGGACCTTTGTCCCCTCAGCCGTCCCGGACAGCTCCACCGTCTGGCGGAACTCGTCAAAGGCGCCTCCTCTCGCCCCGACCACAACCAGTCGCTTGACGGGAACGACCTCCGCTACGCGGTGCGGATCTCTATCAACCTCTTGCCTAGCCTTCCCGAGAGCGTCCTCCTCTGTCCGACCACCGCGGGTACGTGCGGCTCGAACTTTATGCTGAGGAGGTCAGGATAGAGCTTCGGCACATGGTGAGGGTCGGAAAGGATCTCCCACACTTGTTCAGGTCGTGCCGCTATCAGTATCTCGCGGGTAATTTTGGGCACGATGGCTACGCCTCTTCTCCCGCTAGCTGGTCAGCCTTCACGTAACAGTATATTCTCTTAAGGGTGCCATCTCTCAGCGTCTTTCGATGAGTATGACGAAGGTACTTGTACTCGTGAATTCTAAAACCATCATTATACTTCTTGGTTACCCAGACCCTCGCAATTACCCTTCCCCTTGCACCGTTGCAGCCGAGGCATCTCTCCCCGGGCCCAATCCTCCGAATCGATGGCAACTCCCGTGCGCCACTCTCTATTTCCAGCGCGGCGGACTCTGACACATAGGACGAGTGTCCAAGTCACAGCATAAGGAATCGAGCCAAGTTTTTTGCACCCATGGGGCCGGTTTTTCTAAGCGAGCGATCAGAACAGACCTCCATCAAGGATGGTGCAAATTCGGGGACCCCCCTCCCTCCCCGGTTTGGTGTCGTCTCAGATTTGCACCCATGCTTTGTGGTGCAAAAATGGTGGAAATATGAACGAATATTTTTCGGTCAAAGCGGGACCATGCTTTTGTTTTTACACCACCGTTAATCCGCGCCAAAGAAGTCGGTCCACGCTCAGATAAGAAACCCTAGTGGTGTAAAACGAAATCCTGTCCGGATGCAAAATTTTCATGGCCTAGGGTGTCACAGCCAATCGCCGCCCCCTGACCGACCGGGACACGGCATGAATCACCCTGTGCATTTGACACCCGCGGGCTTTGACCCCTCGGAAGTCCAGCGGCTCGCGCAATTCCCGGCTGCGATTTCTCCGCCTCGCCGTCAGATCCTGACGCTCGATGGGCGCAGTCCGGACTTGTGCTCGACCAGATGCCGTCAAAAGCAACTTCGAGGAGTGTTACACCATGCCCACTCTGCCTCATTCCCCCTGCTTGCGGAGGCAAATCGCCCGTTTTGGGCTCCTTTTAGCCCGACCAAGAAAACGCGGCTCGGCCCGGACCGGGTCGAGGGCCGTCCTACTGGAGCTTGTCCTTGTCCTCTGCGAGGATCTTGTCCGTCTCCCTGTCCACCCACGTCTTGTCCGACTGGCGGTACGCTACCCAGTAGTTCGCGGCGACCCCAATCCCCCACCCAACGATGACAAAGGCCGGCCAGAAGAACCCATGTCCGTTGTAGAACCAGACACCGACGAGTAATACGTCGATTATGACGTACCACGCCAAGTTCCATCTGAAGCCATACCGAGCCTCTGCCGTCCTTCGCGCCCGCGCCTGCCGTTCGAGCGCTGTAGCGTCTGCGTCCCCTGTTGACATATCTCCCTGTCGCTTCATGGAATGGCAGCCTTGTTATAAAACCGATAGACCCCTGCGGCCACTCCGACCCGTCTCGAAAGGCATCGAGCTCGATATCAAGCTTGAGTTGCAGCCGCGACCTTCTCGACCTTGCCAAGCGGGGTGAGGGACATGACCGAGAGATAGACGAAGAAAGTCGCGAAGATTGTCAACAGATTACCGACGACCTGAGTGAAGGCCCCCGAGTTCACGCTGAAGGTGAACAGGGCCAGCACGAAGAAGCCCAATGCAGACCCTAGGAGCCTGATATGCCTCTTGAGCGTCTGGTCCGACGTCCTCCTCGACCCGAAGATGGCGGACGCCGTGCCATAGCCAAGAAGGATTATTGCGACCGCGAAGAATTGATAGAAACCCAGTTCGACCCAGATCGAGGCGGGTGCTGCTGAGGAGTTGCCGTACGGCGGGATCGAGGTGTCCACGATGATCACGACGCAGCTCGCTGCTAGGACGAAATAGGAAGGGATGCGGGCCCGCATCCATCGGAAGACGTCCCTGTGGAAGAAGTCAGACTGCATCGCGACCAGCACCGTCCTGTCGATGAAGGCGTAGGACACTACGACTATGGCCAGGAACGGCAAGAATGACGCCAGGGAGCCGACCAAAGTGTCGGGGAAAGAGACGAAACCGATGGCGTTTGTGACCCCGATCGTCACCATTAGCAGCGCAGACCAGGTCGCCCTGCTCTTGTAGGTGCGGTTTACGAATCCTCGCCTCATCTCGATTACGCGGTACAACCCGACGAGGATTATCGCTATCTGGGTGAGCGACGCAATGTCTTCGACGTAAACCAAGAAGTCAACGGACATGCGGCAGGACCTCCATGCCTGTATTCGAGACCGAGAAGCGGAAGTAACCGGTGAGCGGCGGGAGCCCGAGCATCTTCTTCACGCGGAAGAGCGGGGTTATGGCGAGTCCCTCCTCGTATAGGCGCATCTCGATCACACCGTCGAAGAGCTGCTCCATCGTGGTCAGGACGTTCGGTGGGTGCATCCCATCTTCCATCAGAGCGAGAAAGACAGAGTCCTGTTGCTTGACGTCGGCCAGGAGCTGGGACCAGTAGTTGTACATGGGCTCCAGGGGGTTCAGGACGAGGAGCGGCGAGAGGACATCCGTGACTATCTTCGTCCGCCTTTCCCTGTTCTTGTGTGCAGCCTCCTTGATGTTGAACGATATCGCCGTAGCGTCCCTGAGGTCGCACTTGACCGGAGACCCGGCGCTCGCTATCCAGTCTGGCACCTTGTCGGCGGGTATTCCCAAGCCCTTCATGTCCCGGAGCACGTCAGGAACGGGACGATGGGTGGCGTAGAGGCAGTAGTCGCCCTTCACGAGCCCCGACCGGGTGAACCAGTAGCCCAAAGCTTCCTTACCTATGCCGGGCGGCCCCACTACAAGGATGGCCGAGCGGTCGGGGTACCCGTCTCCTCTCAGGAGTTGGTCCAGCGAAGGAACGCCTGTGGAGACCAAAGGGATGGCACAAGCCGTTACTTCGGCAAGTTAAGCGTATCCTTCCTTGACACGAGTTTGATATCGAGCTTGATAATTTGTAGTTCCGTCCTCAGGGCGTCTTCTGACGAGCGCAGTTATTACGTAGCCGGCTTATTTTGTCATCTCTAGGTCGAACGCAAGGTCCGATTCATTAGAGACGGTAGGTCTTCCGTAAAGCTTGTTGGGGAGCGGGATGACGTCGTCTAGTATCCCAGAGATCACTCCAATGAGGAGCCAGCTGACCGATTGAACGCCCAATCCCACGGAGAGGGGGTTCCTTACGGTGACGGAGACCCTACCTTCTTTGACCTTGGAGAGGTCGAAGGTGCACAGACCCCATCCCAGGGCCCTCATTGCCTCCGTGGCTGCCACGACGAGCGCGGGTCCGTCTGCCCAGGGCATGTAGGACCTCAGCGTGCTCGAAATGCCCTTTCCGACCGGGCGGCCTGTGGCGATGAGATGCTCCTCGCCCTCAGCATGACCTTTCTCAAGGACTGCCTTCTCGTAGCCCATCAAGGCGCTCGCGGGGAGTATTATCGCTCGGTTGCTCCCGCCCACCGTGATTGGAAACATGAATCTCTCAAAGAGAGCCGTGGATGCGCTCCCACTAAGGACGGTCTTCACCGATTTGATGGCCGTCATCTCCTTCAGTACTTGGTCGGCGGGTGCATCTGAATTCCGGAAATCGGCAAAGGTAACGAGGACGAAATCGCCGCTCGCTATGGTGTCGATGTCCACGCTGTTGAGACTGATGAAGTGCTTGGCGAAGAGAGTTGATATCTCAGACAGTATCCCGATGCGGTCTCGGCCGGTGATGACAAACTCGTGGACGAACTCGCCTTGGGGGGCGACGAGTGCCAATCTCCTGGGGAAATACTGTCGCGCATGCCGCTCAACCTTGACCTCGGTCTTTGGCACATTCATGAACTCGTGGGCCATTATTTAAGGAAAATGTCAAACAGACCGAGCATTTCGCGTCCAGAACCTGAACTATCGAGCTACTTCTGTCGGACGAACTTGAAGATCCCCGTGGGATAAGGGATCATGGACCGGGAGTCGTAGATCTGCGTCGCGTAGATATTGTCCTCGTGGTCCACGGTAATCCCGTGGATGTTGAAGAGCCCCACCGTGCCGTGCTCACCCTCGTGCCAACGCTTGAGCAGCTTGCCGTCGCTGGAGAATATCGAGACCCCGGATGGGCCGTACATTGTGCCGCTCGACGCCCAATCGTTCCCCTCTTCTAGAACGTAGACGATGTCCCCCTTTACCCTGACATCTACCGGGAGGTTCATCCCTCCCCACTCGGTGAGGTATTTGCCGTTCTCGTCGAAGATCTGGATTCTCCTGTTTTCTCTATCACAGATGTACACGCGCTCGTCTGGTCCCACGTCGATGCTGTGGACCACGGCGAACTGCCCAGGACCGGTCCCAGGGCTTCCCCACGATGTCAGGAAGTTACCCTCTTGATCGAAGACCTGGACTTTGAAGTTTCCATAACCATCAGAAACGTACATCTTTCCTGAAGGGCCGAAGGCCACACCGGTGGGCGCGCTAAAGGGCTCGGCGTAGAAGGTGGCGCTGGGCCCGTCCCTCGTCCCCCACTCCCTCAGGAGCTTGCCATCCGGCGTGAACTTGTACACCTGATGATGGCCGGAATCCACCACATACACGAAGTCCTTCGAATCGATGTAGAGGCCGTGGGCGCCTGTGAAAAGACCCTCGCCCCAGGCCGTGATGAAGCCTCCATCGCGGGGGTCGAGGACTATGATGGGGTGTGCTCCCCTGTCGAGGGCGAATATCCTGCCCTGCGAGTCCGTCGCGAGGTCAGAGACGTTGCCGAACTTCCACCACAGGGGAAGCTTTCCCCACATGGGCACGTACTTGTAATCGAACCTGTCCCCTGGACCAATCATGGCGCCAGCGGGACCGGCCGTCGTCTATAAGCTTTGAAAGGAAAAGTTCTGTTGCGTCTTCGGGGTCTTAGCCAGTCAGAATCTCTGGCTTGTGCAACTCAGGATGCGGCATTGGCGCTTATTAAACAAACCCAAAATACAATAACGTGTTACGGGCGACGAAATGCGCATTTCAGCCCTATTCTGGTAAAGAGGTCGATTCTCTGCTCGTTCAATGTCTTACGCTAACCTACAACGCGATTTGCTACGCCGAACAACATGGAATCCTCAACCGGAAGGGGATGAAGTCGTTCTACCAATCAATAAAGGACGTGAAGATTCCTTCATTCTACAAGACCGCCGCGATAACAAGGGCCTGCGCGGTTGTCCAGAGTCGGAATAAGGCCAGAAAACGAAGACTCGCGGTAAGGCACCCAAAGCCTCTGAGACCGATGGTCTGCATTATCTCTGGCTTTATCATCACGATGAAAGGAAGGCTGTTCATTCCTCTGTTGAAGCGAGAGGAATACTTCGACGTTCAGCTTAACGAGCATGTAGTCAATAACCTCGAAGGGAAGAAGGTCAGAAGCCTCACGATAACTCCTGGACAGCTGTCGTTGTCCTATTCGGACGAGGTCGAGGCACGTCCTGTGAAGACCGTCTACGGGGTGGACAGGAACGAGAAGAACCTCACGTTCGGAGACGAAGAAGGGGTGATCCAGGTCGACATGAAGAAGGCTGTCAGGATGAGACAGACGACGCGAGAGATTCTCGGCTCGTTCAAGAGGAACGACGTAAGAATCAGGAGAACGCTGGCCCGAAAATACTGGAAGAGATGCAATGACCGTACGAACAATGCCCTCCACGCTGCGACGAACTTCATGGTGGAAACAGCTTTGAGGAATGGTGCTGCTCTCGCTCTCGAAGACCTCACCGGCATCAAGAGGATGTACCGCAAGGGAAACGGTCAAGGAAGGGATTACCGATTCCGACTGAACTCCTGGCCGCATTGGAAGGCGAAGCGGATGATCGAATACAAGGCAGCGTGGAAGGGAGTGACGACTATTCCGCTTACAAAGTCTGAGACCTATGGCTCCTCATCGGAATGCTCGGCGTGCGGGGAGAAGCTCCGCAGCCCTTCAAAGGATGACGTCTCGCACAGGAGGACGCTCTGGTGTCAGAATTGTAAGGAGTGGACAGACAGGGACGTTAACGCGGCCCTGAACCTGTCCGCAAGGGGGCTTGTGAGGTTCGCGAGTTCCCTTCCAGAACCGCAAGGTCGCTCCCAACAAGTTGATCTCACGGCTCTGGAAAAAGGCGAGGCAGGTGAAGCGGTGACGGGGAACGGGACGAGGACCCTAATCCTCAGAGTCGATGCCTCGAAGTTGAGTCCCGAGTTGCACCGGTCAAACATCTTGACTGGCTAAGACCCGAAGACGCAACAGAACCAAGGAGGTTCCGCCAGAAGCATGCGGCGTCTACTTGTGTCGGGTGAATCGGTAGACTCCGTTGTTGAATGGGATCTTCTTGCAGGCCACGGGGTCGTAGATCTGGGTCGCGTAGAGGTTGTCTTCATGGTCCACCGTGATACCGTGTAGGTTGTACAGACCTTCGGTCCCGCGTTCCCCTTCGTGCCAACGCGACAGGAGCTCCCCGTCGCTATAGAAGATGGACACTCCAGAGGGGCCGTACATCGTGCCGCTAGAGGCCCAGTCGTTCCCTTCCTCGAGCACGTACACCATGTCTCCCTTTACCCTCACGTCGACGGGGAGGTTCATCCCTCCCCATTCGGTGAGGTACTTGCCGTTCTCGTCGAAGATCTGGATTCTCCTATTCTCCCTATCGCAGACATAGACCCGTTCATCGGGTCCGACATCTATGCTGTGAACAAGGGCAAATTCGCCGGGACCCGTCCCGGGCCTCCCCCAAGAAGTGAGAAAATCGCCATTGGGCGCGAATACCTGCACCTTGTAATTGCCGTAACCGTCGGAGACGTACATCTTGCCGGAGGGCCCGAAGGCCACTCCAGTCGGGGCGCTGAAGGGTTCGCCGTAGAACGTGGGACTCGGGACGTCCCTGGTGCCCCATTCTCTCAGAAGCTTGCCGTCTCTCGTGAATTTCAGCACCTGGTGATAACCGCAGTCCGCAACGTACACACTGTCTTGGTTATCGATGTAGAGACCGTGAGCTCCTGGACCTAGTCTTCCTTCGCCCCAAGCTGAAAGGAAGTTGCCACCCTGGTCGAAGACGATCATCGGATGGGCTCCTCGCGTCAACACGAAGATCCTTCCCTGCGAATCCGTGGCCATGTCCGATACCTTTCCCCATTCCCACCATAGAGGAAGTTTACCCCAGTTAGGTACGAAGGTATAATCCAAGTTTTGCGCAGGTTTCTGCATCGCCTCACTCCGCACCAAGAGTCGCTATAAACATTGGAGGGGCGCATGAGAATTGTTGCTCCAGCCGCGAATCCGTGCTCATCCGGTCTAAATCTTACTTGTAAGACCGTTACTCTATCAAGGCTATATGGGCAGGGCCCGCCTGAACAGCTCGGAGCGGGAGCTGCTCCGAAACGAACCGCGTGACATGCCCCGGCCCTTTTTGCGAACCCTCGCGGCGAAACGAGGGGACGGAAGCGATTAGCTCATATGCAGGCGGTTTTGCGAGCAAAGCTGACGACGCTTTGACGATTCGAGTTGGAGTCAACGGCTACGGGACCGTCGGCCGGCGAGTTGCAGACGCCGTTCGGGCCCAGTCGGACATGACACTGGTGGGCGTGACGAAGACCAGAGCCGATTACAGGGCGCGCCTGGCAATCGAGAAGGGAATCGAGATCTATCTTCCCAATGAGGAATCCATAGAATCATTTGCCAAAGCTAAAGTCGCCCACAGCGGGACCTTAGCCGACCTCCTGGGAAAGGTCGACGTCATCGTCGACGCGACACCTGAACTGGGGGCGGAATACAAGCCTCTGTATGAGAAGGCCGGAGTAAAGGCGGTTTTCCAGGGAGGCGAGGAACACGAGCTGACCGGGGTCTCCTTCGTCGCCCAGTGCGACTACGATTCCGCGAAGGGCAAACGCGGCGTCAGAGTGGTGAGCTGCAACACGACGGCAATCTGCAGGACGCTCCACGCACTTGACACCAACTTCGGCGTGTCCAAGGCTAGGGTCGTCCTGGCCCGACGAGCCGCTGACCCCGACGAGGTTAGCAAGGGGCCAATCGACGCTATCGTGCCCGACCCCATCACCGTTCCCTCCCACCACGGACCGGACGTAGTTTCGGTCATGAACGGGTTGAACATAACCACCATGGCCATCAAAGTCCCAGTTACACACATGCACCTGCACAGCGTCATGGTCACGCTCAAGTCGAACGCCACCAAGGAGTCGGTGGTAGCCGCGTTCGAGAAGGAGCCGCGGTGATGCTTATTGACGGCAAGTCGGGCTTCAAGTCGACGTCCCAAATCATCGATTGGGCGAGGGAGAAAGGAAGGCCCCGCAACGACGTCTATGAAGCGACGATCTGGAGAGATTCGGTCGGGTTGGTCGACAACGAGGTCTACCTCTTCCTGGCTGTGAACCAAGAGGCCATAGTAACCCCGGAGAACGTGGATGCTATCAGGGCGATCGCAAGCGTGGTGGACCGCGCCACGTCTATCCGCTCGACTGACGCCTCGCTCGGCATAAAGCCGCCCGTTAACGGCTACACGTGACCGGCGATGGACCGAGCGCGGTAGTCAGCCTCGAGTGAGTCGACCTCTGCCTTGGACAGCTTCAGGGAGAGCGCCTCCACCAGCTCCTCAAGCTGCTCGAGCTTGGTGACGCCCACGATCGGGGATACGACACCAGGCTTCTGCAGCACCCACGCCAGGGCGACCTGCGCCGGGCTGACCTTTCTCTCCTTAGCGACCTTCAGCAGCTTGTCCAGGATTCGAAAGTCCTGGTCCAGGAAGTATCTTTCCTTGAGGAGGGCGTCCTTCTTGTACCTTAGGCTGCTCGGTTCCTTGCCCTTCCTGTATTTCCCGGAGAGGAAACCGCGAGCAAGAGGGCTCCACGGAATGAGGCCGAGGCCCTTGGAGAGACACAGCGGGATGACCTCCCTCTCCTCTTCCCTGTAGATCAGGTTGTAGTGGTTCTGCATGCTGACGAACGATTCGATCCCGAGCCGCGCGCTCGTCTCCAGCGCGGACGCGAGCTGCCACGCCCACATACTCGAGGCACCGAGGTGTGCGACCCGACCCTCCCTGACAAGGTCGTTTAGTGTGGTCAGTGTCTCCTCTATAGGCGCCGTGTAGTCCCACCTGTGTGTCTGGTAGAGGTCGATGTAGTCGGTGCCGAGCCGTTCCAGCGACTGGCGCACCCCGCGGCGGATGTGCTTGCGGGAAAGTCCCGAGTCGTTCGGGCCCGGACCCATTGGGTTGTAGACCTTCGTCGCTATGACCAGGTCGTCCCTCCGGCCTGCTATGGCGCGGCCGACGATCTCCTCCGACTTGCCCAGAGAATAAGCGTCTGCGGTGTCGAGGAAGTTGATTCCCAGGTCGACGGCTCTATCGATTATCCGCTTGGAATCCTCATAGTTCAGGGTCCATCCGAAGTTGCCTTCCTTCGACCTCCCGAAGCTCATGCAGCCTAGGCAGATGCGAGATACCTTGAGACCGGAGTTCCCAAGCCTGACGTATTCCAAGCCAATCGCTTGAAACCGCGCCCGGTCTCGGATTTATGAGACTTTCTCATATTTTATGAAACCCTGCAGTCCTCGGACCTTAACTCTTCTCGGCGGTCTCTGCGGCGGTGCGGAGCACGTACTTGGGGGTGCGGAAATCCTTGGTGAGGGACTTTACCCGCTTCTTCACCTGGTCCATCGGCTTCTTGCCGTGGACTACGAGCCCTATCAGCTCGCCGATCTGTTCCATCTCGTTCGGCCCCATGCCCATGCGGGTAGCCTCTGCGGTGCCCACTCTTCCCGAATTGTCGATCAATATGTTGGCCTCCTCCAGCCGCTTGGCCAAGAACTCGGTCTTGGTCTTGTCATATGCCAGAAGGACCTGGTGAGACTTTGAATAACCGTGCGCCCCCCCACGTACGGCGACCCGATTCTCCGCCAGGCTCTTGCCGAGCGCCTGGGAGTTCTTGGCGACGGCCTGGGCGTAGGTCTTGCCGAATTGGAGCATCTCCATCAGGGACACAGCGAGCGCGGCGATTCGGCCCCAGTTCGCGTTGTCCATCACCACCGGGAACATCTCCGAAGCGACCTTGCCGAAGACCTCTTCGTTGTTCCCCAGAACGATACCGCCTTGCGGGCCGGGGAAGCTCTTGTGGGTGGACCCCACCGTCAGGGAGCAACCCTCTCTTAAGGGGTCCTGGAACTCACCGCCCGCAATCAAGCCCAAGACGTGGGCGCCGTCGTAGACACAGACGGTCTCGTCGTCTACCGCGGCGGCTATCTCCTTGATTGGGTGCGGGAAGGGCATTATGCTCGCCCCGAAGATAACCATGTTAGGCATCTCGGTCTGGAGCAGCCTCTTGGTCTCTTTGACGTCGATATTGACGGCCTCCTTGTCGAAGGGGAAGGCGATGCTCTTCAGTCCGAGCACCTTCCCGAGCGAGATCTGGGTCGGGCCCTGGTAACCTCCGTCTTCGTTGCCGACCGAGAGCACCTTGTCCCCCCGCCGTGTGAGCCCGTACAGCATGGCGAAATCGGCGATGTGCCCAGAGAGCGGCCTGACGTCCGCGAACCTGGCGTTGAAGACCTTCCTCGCCACCTCCTCCGTCAGGGTCTGCATCTCGTCGATGAACCTAGTACCCTTGTAGAACTTGTCAGGGAGCGTATATCTATTGCTGAAATCGGTTGTGAGCATCCTCCTGGACTCCGGGCTGCTGAAGTTCTCTGAGACGCAAAGGTTGAGGCACTCCCCGAGGCGCCACTGGTCGTGCAATCGTACGGCGTTCTCGAGCCTGTCGAGATACGAGTAGGAGGACATGCTGCGGTCAGGCTGGCTCCGAGTTCTCTATATATTCTTGAGATATAATCGAGCGCCCTTGGCCGCCAGACCCGAACTCCACTACACTGTCTCCATGGACGCTCCAGGGACCCATTACTTTCGGGTAGTTCTCAAGCTCAGGGGATTCAGCGAAGCCATCAGAAAAGGGGACACGCTCAGGCTCAGGATGCCGGTGTGGACGCCCGGCTCATATCTGGTGAGGGAATTCGCAAGGAACGTACTCGACGTCGTCGCCCGAAGGGCGGATGGAAGGCAGCTGCGCGTCGAGAAGGACTCCAAGAACAGCTGGTCCGTCTCGCTGGATGGCGCGGGAGAGGTCGTCGTGGTGTACAGCGTCTACGCGTTCGTCCACACCCCCCAGTCGTCCTATCTCGACTCAAAGCACGCCATCATAAACGGCGCGAGTGTGTTTCTCTTCGTGGAGGGTTTGGTCCAGAACGAGCTCACGGTCACCGTGGTTCCGCCTGACGGGTGGTACAAGGTCTCGACGGGACTGGAACCGATAGACCCCGGCAACCCCTGGGAACTCCATGCCCAGAATTATGATGTCCTGGTGGACTCGCCCATCGAGGTGGGCAACCAAGAGACCAACTCCTTCCAGGTCTCGGGCATCAGGCACGATGTGTCCATCTTCAGCCCCGTGCCCGTAAGCCAGCCGAAGCAGGACGCGCTGGTTGCGGACCTGAAGAGGATCGTGGAGACCGAGGTGCCGATATTCGGGGAGATCCCTACGAACGCTACATGTTCCTGATCAACTTTGGAGAGCTGCCCGGAGGTGGTCTCGAGCACCTCAACAGCACCCTCTGTATCGCGTCCTACTTTGAGCTCGACCCTCCCCGGGAGTACAGAAGGATGCTGTCGTTGTTCAGCCACGAGTTCTTCCACGTATGGAACGTGAAGCGGATGAGACCGAGGGGGCTAGGCCCCTTCGACTACTCCGCCGAGACCTACACCAGGTCGCTCTGGGTCGCCGAGGGCATCACATCCTACTATGACAACCTGGTCCTCCGGCGGGCAGGAATAGTCTCCGTGCCCGAGTACCTGGACGCGCTCTGCGATAGGATCAATCCTGTAAAGTCGCTCCCTTCGAGCAGACGGCGCAGCCCCGAGGAGTCAAGCTTCAACGCGTGGACCGACTTCTACAGGCCCAGCGAGAACACCCCCAACGCTTCACCCTCATACTACAACCAGGGGGCTGTGCTGGGGCTCGTTCTCGACCTTGAGATCAGGAAGGCTACCTCAGGGGCCATGACTCTGGACGATGTGATGCGGGACGTCTACAGGCGGACGAGCATCAAGGACGGCAGAGGCTATACTGAGGTGGAGTTCAGGGCCGCGTGCGAGGAAATATCCGGCGGGAGGGTGGGGGAAATCTTCGAAAAGTACGTCTCAGGCAGGGACCCCGTCGATTTCAATAGATACCTGGGTTACGCCGGACTGTCGCTCACCCCAAAGTCTAGGCCGGGCGCTCCAAGCGAAGGGTTCCTCGGGATCAAGGTCTCAGGAGCGGGCAACAAGCTGGCGGTCGAGTCGAGGCTCGTCGACACGCCCGCCGAGAGGTGTGACCTCTCCGCAGGAGACGAGATTCTGGCCATTGACGGCCTCAGGGTCGACGCACAGAAGCTTGCTTTCTCTATAGCGGTCAAGGAGGCGGGCGCATCGGTAAGACTGCTCACCTCCAGGGAGGGGGCCCTCAGAGAGGTAACCGCCGTCCTCGATGCGAAGCCCCCGATGGAGTACAGGGTCGAGAGGAAAGACGGTGCCACCTCCGAAGAAAAGACCCTGTTCTCGTCATGGATGGAAGCGAGCTGGGACTCGCCGCTCCAATACCAAGACTCGCGGCCGTCGCCGGTCAGGCGTCAGTTTCTGGACTACATCTAGCGGGTGTGGAGGCAAAGAATGACCGAGCCGCCTCCCGCAGAACCCGCGAGGCCCCCGAAGAGCTCGAATCCCCTGCGCGTGCTCAAGAATCCGCGATTCGCCCGTCTCTTCTCGGCAGGTGTGGCCTCGACGGCTGGGACAGCGATAGGCCAGGTCGCCATCGTTTGGTTCGTCTATTCGGTCACCAAGTCTGCCATCGACGTCGCGCTCGTCGGCATCTCCTACTTTGCGGCCATAACCGTCTTCAGCCTCCTCGCTGGCACCCTTGTGGACCGGCAGGACCGCAGGAGGCTGATGATCCTCGCGGACATCGGGAGGTGCGCGACCCTCGGCGTCATGACCGCGGTCCTCTACGTCTTCGGTTTTAGCGTCTTCGTCGTCCTCGTCGCTACGTTCCTCGTGGGAGCGCTCACCACCGTGTTTCAGCCCGCCGAACGCGCGTTGACTCCGACCCTGATAGAGAAGGACGAAATCGCTGATGCCAACGGGCTCACGCAGATCACGACCTCGCTGGCGCAGTTCGTCGCCAACGCCACGGGAGGGGCCCTAATCGCGGCCGTGGGCGCCTTGTCGGCACTGGGGCTCAACTCCATCACGTTCCTTGTGTCCGCCGCGCTCCTGGCGGGCATCGTCACCCGAAGGATAACAAAGGGACCGGGGGAGGTCAGCGCGCCCAGACCCGGTTTCCTCGAGGACGCCCGTGAGGGCTTCCGTTACATCGCAAGCAACCGGGGCTTGTTGAACATGACAATAATGTCGGGGGTGGAAAACGTCTTCTTGTCCATCTTCGGTACCTTCGCGGTCATCTACTCTACGGCAGTCCTAGGGGACAACGCGACGGCGTATGGGGCCTTCGTCGCCCTCTTCGCCCTAGGAATCGGGCTTGGCTCCCTGCTCGTGGGAAGGGTAGGTTCAGTGCGCTGGGCCGGACGTGGCTGGCTGATCGGTGGAGCGCTGGAGGGGTTCGTGATCCTCTCTCTCGTTTACGCCAACGATATCGTCCTCGCGTGTGCTGGCTCTTTCTTCCTTGGGGTTCTACTCGGTTTCACCAACACTACGTGGTTGAGCACTGTGCAGCTCGTGGTGCCGGGCGAGATGCAGGGGCGTTATTTCGGGTTGGACCAATTGGGGAGCTTCGCTACAATCCCTCTGGGGCAGATACCTAGGGGGCTTCCTGATCAATGCTGAGGGCATCAGGTTCGCCTACACGGTCTGCGGGCTCGGCATGTTGGTGACCACCCTGGCATTCGCGTTCTCGGGTAGTTTGAGGTCTTTCCGTTACAATCCAATCAGGCCGGTTCCGGCTCCCCCAACCGGCTAGTCCGAGAGAAGGCTAGGGGCCGTCTGCGCTGAGAGTCTCCTTGATGAATTCCCGGCGCATGGGAGTGAAACCCTCGATAAGCGTGGTCTCCCCCATGGACGTTACCTTCAATCCGTGGGTGACCATTGGCGGGATGTAATACGAGTCGCCAGCCTTGAAATCCCAGGACTTGCCCGCGGCGGTGAACACCCCGCTCCCCTCCATGCAAATCCCGAACTGGGCTGCGGCGTGGTTGTGCAGGGGCACCTCCGCACCCGGCTGCAGCCTGTAGTAGGTGAGCGACACCGCAGAGTTGTTAACCAGTATCCTTCGCCTTATCCCTGGGAGAAAGTCGTGCCAAGCTTCCTTCTTTTCCTTCCAGTAACCGACCGAGGAATAATCGTGTTCGACGCCTTGTGTCCCTGTTGCACTAGACAAGATGATTTCGACGCTGAGCTCGAATGTGTATTAAAAGTCAGCGCGACCGCTGGGGGCAGCACCCACACTAGGGGAGCTCCAAGGTTGAAAACAATCGGCGGGTTTCAGGTCGTTTGAGAAAGAACGGCGAACTCGTCTAGGTTTGTGCCCTTGCCACAATCTCGCTGGAGATCTGGTCCCTGGTCTTGCCCTCTGTGTTGATTCCCAAGCGCCTGGCGGTATCGAGTAGCGCGTCGCCAGTGCTCACGGGAGCCGCAGCGACAGGTGCAGGCGCTGCAGCCGCGGTCGCAGTTGTGTCAGACCCAGCGGCAGCCTTGCCCGCATCGTTGAACTCTTTCCTCGCAAGTCCTATGGACCTTGCCAGTTCTGGGATCTTCTTAGGGCCATACATCAGGAAGACTATGGCGATCACAGCGATTACGATCCATTGAAGTGGATCAGTCAGTGCCATGTTTCACAGGCGCTTTGCTGATATATTTAACGTTGATGGTGGCTCTAAGCCTGCGAAGCTGGGCGACTCAGGTCTGGGCCTTGCCGCACCGCGGGCACCACGTCGACGTGGGAGAGAGCTCAGAGCCGCAGAACTTGCACACCGGCGTCCCAGTGGCGGTAGGTATGCTAGCGCCCCCCATCATCGGCTCACCCCTGACTATCACGTGGTCCGAAATCCCCACGACCTGCTTCAGCGGGACCGGGTGCTCCGTACCGTCCTCCTTCATTACGATCAGCGTGATGGTGCCGTCCAGGCTGAAGGTCACATCCTTGATCTTTCCTCCGACCTTCCCGCTCGTCTCGATGACGGTCTTACCCTGGATGTCTTCCTTGCGGAATGCCTTGGTCGACATATGCTCGACGCCGGTGGATGGGCAGCTTATAAGTCTCTCTCGGAACTGAGGGTGAAAAGTCTCGAACAGGAGGTTTATCTCCCACGATAGCAAAGGGCTGGGCGAGAAGTATGCTTACTCGGAAGACAATGAAGGGTTACTACATACTGGTCCCGACTCCTTCCACGAAGGAAGGCGAATTTGACGAGAAGACGTTCAGGTCGAACATCAGCACCCTAGCAGACGCGGGTGTCGATGGTGTGGTGACGACGGGGACTCTGGGAGAGTTCCACACGATAAGGTGGAAGGACCACCAGCGGCTCATGAAAGCGGCTGTGGACGAGAAGAGACACGGACTCAAGGTCGTCGTCGGTTGCTCTGCGATCAACACCGAAGAGGCGATCATGAAGACCAAGTTCGCGCAGGACGCGGGAGTGGACGCGGCCATGAACGCAGTGCCGTTCTACCAGAACGTGACCAAGGCGGAGGCGATAAAGTACCTGGAAGGACGTCGCGAGGGCCTGCACAGAGATCGGGTTCGTCATCTACAACAATCCGGTGACGACGAAGGTCCTCCTCGACGCGTCGGTCCTGACCGAGCTGGCCAAGATCCCGAACATGTGCGGCAGCAAGGAGATAGTCGGTTACACCCCGCTGGCGGGCTTCGACCACTGGATGAATATCGTCAACGCGAACGACCTGTCCTACTTCTGCTGCGACCCGATCCTCCCGGCTGCGTTCCTCTATGGCGCGAGAGGCGTCACCTCCGAGAACTACTGTCTTAGGCCGAAGCTCTTCATGGAGGTGTACAAGGCCTGCCTGGACAAGGACTGGACCCGCGCCAAGAAGCTCCACTACGAGCAGCTCGAGTTCACGAACTTCGTGTACAACGTGTTCGGCCTCGGGACCTATACCTGGTTCTGCGTCCTGAAGGCGGCCCTTGACAACATCGGCATCATCAAAGGCGGCTACCCGAGGGACCCGTTCATACCGGTGCCAGAGAACGTGCAGAAAAAGGCCAAGGACGCCGTGATGAAGAAGTACGGAAGCAAGCTGGGGCTCTAAGCATAGAGCCTCAGGCGTAAGGCTTCCATCGGCGCGCGTTCGCCTCGATGACCCGGAGCGCGTTCCGGTAGGAGATCTTCTCGATGTCGCTCTCCTTCATCCCCTTGTCGAGCAGCGCCTTCCAGAGGTTCTTCACCTTTGTGATATCCTCTAGGCCGGGCGGCGCCCCCCGGTCCCCGAGCCCGAAGTAATCCGTCCCGATCGCCATGATGTCCGAGCCGAAGTTCTTGTAAACATACATGATGTGCTTGACGAGCGCGTCGAGGTTCGAATCTTCCAGGGCTATCATCTCCCCGGCGAAGATGAAGCCGAAGACGCCCCGATTTTCCTTAAGTTTCTCCAGATAACCGTCATCCAGGTTCCTGACTACATCAAGGAGGCCCTTGGCGTTCGAGTGGCTATTGAACACGGGGAGCTTCGAACTCTCGAGCACCGTCATCGCGGTCTTCCTACTCGTGTGCACGAGGTCCGCGATAATCCCCAACCGGTTCATCTCCTCGAGCAGGGCCTGCCCTTCACCGGTGAGACCATAGTCCCTCTTGGACATGCAGGACGCGGAGTATCGGGTGTCGTAGTTCCAGTTGAAGCCTACCGCCCTGAGACCGAGGTTGTAAAGGACGGTGATGTCGCTCGTGTCTTCGAGGGACTCGGTGCCCTCGATGGACATCAGGAGGCCGGTGATTTTGGACTTGAAGCACCTCTCGAGGTCTTCCTTCGAGCGGACTATCAGAAGGTCCTTGGGGTTCTCGGCGACCAGAGAATAGTAGGTCTTGATGTGCTCGAAGACCGCCGCTGAAGACCCCCGGGGAGAGTAGGGCCTATAGTCTTCCTTGTAACCGGACGAGAGCTGCGATTGGAGGCGCGAGTTGTGCGTGGAGTGCATTGGGAAAATCGACGCGAAGAACAACCTCAGGTTGGCCTTCCTGTATTTTGGGATGTCTGCGTGCCTCCCTTCGAGGTCCTTGCGGATGTCTGCTACGGGGAAGCCCTGCCCTGAAGAACCGATGATGTAGTATATGGAGAGGTCCTCGTGAAGGTCTATCAGTGGGGGAAGCTTCACAGGCGGAGAGAGTTTCGCCGCAATATAATAGTCTTCAAAGCGTGGGATGCGAAATCGAGAGCTCCTCACTCGTGATGAACTCGACGAGAACCGATTTTCCAGCCATATTGGACTTTACCGCCCGACCAAGAGCCCCTGCTATCTCTGCCGGGTCGTCGACCCTCTCGGAGATTCCCCCCAGTGCTCGCCCGATAGCGGAATAGTCGCCGCCCAGGTCCCTGCTCCTGAATTTCTTGTGGGCGACAGGCATGGTCTCAGTCTCTATGGCCATGGTCGAGTTGTTCAGGACGATAGTCGTTATGGGCAGCCTGCTCCTGACCGACGTCTCAAAGTCCAACCCAGTCATCCCGAAAGCGGCATCGCCCATGAAATTGGCGCAGAATTTCTCCGGAGCCGCCAGTTTTGCTCCGATTATCAGTCCCAGCCCAGTCCCGAGCGAATGCGATTTGCCCCAGCCGATGTATGAACGAGGCTTCGTCGCGACATAGAAAGGGACGATCTGGTCTCGGGGACTCCCCGAGTCGTGGGTGACGATGGCCGTCGAAGGGTCGACAGCCTGCATGAACTCCCAGATGACGCGATAGGGGTTTATCGGGACCTCGGACGAAGTGAGCTTAGGCATCCATTCGTTCATCCATGTCCGCCTGCTCTGCTTTACCCGCCTCCTGACGGACTCTTCCTTGCCCCTGCCGTCCTTTCCAAGTTTCGACCTCGTCCCTCGAATTACCTGACGAAGGACCAATTTGGCGTCCCCCAGCAGCGCCACGGCTGGAGAATAGTCCTTGTGGTGGTCCCTGGGGTCGTTAGTCGCGTGAATTGATCGTCTTTCCCGGCGGTATCTCCTTGTTGGTCCCGTACCTTGTAAGGCTCGTACCCACGGCGAAGACGACATCTGCTTTCTTGAGGAACTCTGCGACCGGCCCCGTGGTCGTGACTGCGCCGGTGCCTAGAGAGAGGGGATGGTCCTCGGGAAACGCGCTCTTTCCCAGGAGCGTCGTCATGACGGGCGCCTGGAGGAGCTCTGCGAGCTCGATCAGCTCCCCGGTGGCCTCCGCGTAGAGCACACCCTGGCCCGCGAGGATGATGGGAAAATGCGCGTCGACGAGGGTCTTCGCGGCGGAGCGAATATCCTCCTCGGCGGCACCCGACCGGATCGCCCTCACTGGCCTGTAACTCTTCGCATCGAAGCTGGCCTCGGCAAGAGCCACGTCGACGGGAACCTCTAGCATCACTGGGCCTGTACGACCCATTTTGACCTGGCCCACGGCCCTACTCGTCGCCTCGAGCCAACGTTCCGGGTCGTTGACCGTCTCGAGGTTCTTGGTGACGGAGGCGAAGTTCTTGGCAGAGCTGAAGAGGGGACGGACCTGGGCCCTGCTCCTTGCGTGCCCTATCGGGATTATCAGCATTGGTGTGGAGTCTGCGAACGCAGTGGCGACCCCAGGAAAGGAGTTCTCCGCGCCGGGCCCCTGCTGCATGGCAAAGACGCCCAACCTCCTACCGTTGGTCACTCTCGAGTAGCCGTCGCCGATACCGATACCAACCCTCTCCTGTCTGCAGATGATGGGGCGCACGCCTATGGACGCGGCGGCGTCTATGAGAGGACTATCGGGAAAGCAGGGGAGGAACTCCACGCCTTCTGCCTTGAGGACCTGCGCTATCCCATCGATTACTCTCATGGGCGGCCCTTCCACCCGGTCTTTGTTGATTAAACCTATCCCTAGAGTGTGCCCTTTTCCGATGGAAGGACGCTAAGCCTAGTTGCGACGGGCGCGCCGGGATTATTGACGTGTAAACTTGAAGACCCTCGTGTCCCAGTAAACCTGGGCGACGTAGACGTCTTGCTTTGAATCCACTGCAAGGCCGTGCGCTTCGAGCATACCCTTGAACCCCTGTTCGCCATTCCTCCATCTCGATAGGACGCGTCCGTCGCGAGAGAACACAGTGATGCACGGCTGTAGATCCAGGCCCAGACCTGACCAGTTATCCATGTTGCCCTCCTCGGAGACATAGACAAGATCCCCCCTCACGCGGACGCCGCTGGGCATGGAGAGATCATTCCATTGGCTGAGGAACCTTCCGTCTGCATCGAAGACTTGGACCCGACGATTGTCCCTGTCGCAGACGTAGACGTGTTCGTCCTGGTCAACGTCCAAGCTGTGGACCGTATCGAATTCGCCAGGACCGGTCCCAAGTCTCCCCCAAGATTTCAGGAGAGGACCATCCGGGGCGAACTTCTGCACCTTTGAGTTTCCATATCCATCGGCTACGTACACCGAGCCAGAGGGTCCCACGGAGATGGCGGTTGGCATGTTGAACGGAAGACCGTTGTGGGTCGGACTCGGCTTGTCTCTGTTCCCCCATGTCCTGACAAACGTCCCGTCCAGCGAGAATTTCCAGACGAGATGAGTGTAAGAGTCCGCAACGTAGACAAAGTCATGACTGTCGATGTAGAGTCCGTGAGGATATCTGAACAGCCCCTCGCCCCAACTCGTGACGAAATTGCCGTCTCGATCAAAGACCAGAATGGGATGGGCTCCCCTGTCTAACACGAACACCCTACCTTGCGAATCTGTCGAGATGTCCGAGACGTTTCCAAACTTCCACCACAGTGGAAGCTTGCCCCACGAATTGTTGATGCTCCAGCGGTAACCCTCGCTCGCTGCGGTCATGTGTAGCGCTAAGGTTGCGGATGATATAATAGATTCGGAATCATTGCCAAAACCGGGTCCGAGTCAACCTCAGACTCTACAAACGCTTTTAACGGCAAACGTGGCTCTCCTTGTCCAGGCAACAATAATTTTGAACAATAACCAGCTAAGGCTAGGGATACTCGGCTCAGGCTACATGGGAAAGACCTACGCAGAGTGTCTTTCGAAGTATAACAAGAGAAGCAAGTTGGTCGCGGTCCACGGGGGCTCGCGAGCACCGAAGCTGGCCTCCGACTATGGGATAGACCTGTTCGACTCCTATGAGGCCCTCATGAAGCGTGCGGACATCGACGCGGTGATAGTTACGACGCCTCCCGGAAATCACCCGGAGCACGTCATCAGCGCAGCCGAGCACGGCAAGCACGCCATGGTCGAGAAGCCGATGGCGCCCAATTCTCGGAAGTGCGAGGAGATGATAAGGGCGTGCGAGAAGGCCGGTGTCTACCTCGAAGTGCTTCAAACCCAGCGCTGGAGGTCGTCCAACGCTGCTGCGAAGAAGGCGATCCTCGACGGCAAACTGGGAAAGGTGAGGATGATTAGGGGGAACTCGCTGTTTGAGAGCTACGAGGGAGGCGGCGCCTGGGCCAAGCTACCCGAGCACGGCGGCCCGCACCTCGACTTGAACGTCCACGGCTACGACATGGTCCGCTACCTCTCGGGAGGGGAGCCGACGAGAATATATGCGGAAGTGAAGGCGTTCACAAATCATCCCCTCGGGCGGCTGAGCTCCATGACCGAGCTGAACTTCGATAACGGCGTAATAGCCCAGCACTGGTCCAGTATGGAGGTCCCTGCGCCCAGCCTGCCGCGCTCCATGTTCGGGTTCGTCGTCGTCGGCGAGAAAGGGATTCTAGATATCGACGCCTACGGTCAGGTCAGGCTCGGGGAGGGGCAAGGCTGGAACGTGATAGCCGAGTTCCCCAAGGTCGACTACATCAACAGGCCGATGGACCCGAACCGCCTGCAGCCGTTCATAGCCGCCATGCAGTCTTTCATCGACGATGTCCTCGACCGCAGGCCGCCTACGGTCTCCGGGCGGGATGGAAGGATCGCGGTGGAGCTCGTTGAGGCCTCCGAGGCTTCGTCACAGAAGGGTCAAGCGATAGGCTTCCCAATGTACAAGTGAACTACGATCCGCAGCTCGCTACTCGACCGATTTGAGCCTGACCGCGACTAGCTCGACATCATCGTCTGAGAGGTTGGAAAAGTTCACCGAGAGGACGGACTCCTCCATCCTGGACTCGTCCAGGTAGATTGGAGGGTCATCTACCCTTAGTTTCCTTACTAGTTCGACCATTCGCGGGAAGCCACCCTCCGCAGAGAAGTGCAGGTCTACCCGGGGAAGACCCTTCGCGGAAGACCCTGGGACGTATTCCGCCTTTAGTCCCTGTGAATCCTTCAAAAGTGTCGCGAGCTTCTTCGCCTTGCGATTAAGCTCCGCGACCTTCGCCACCTCATCCTCCGCTGCGTAAAGGTTGAGGGCGGTGATTAACCCCACTATCTCTTCCTTTCCGACCTTGAAACCCCGGCCTATTCCGTTCCGCGGTATTCCCTTGAGCTTAGACTTGTCGATGAGCTCGCTCGGCGGCTCCCAGGTCTCGAAACGAGAGTCCATGTCTATCATCTGAAGAATCGCTGCTTGGATGAGGTCTCGCTTGCCTGCAAGAATGCCAGTGGACTGCGGCCCTCTGATAGCTTTGCCCCCACTGAACACGACGAGGCTGGCTCCCTTTTGTATTATCGTCTTCAGGTTCTCTGCCGGCGGAAGCTCGGCCGCCGCGTCGACTATCAAGGGGACGTTATGCCTGTGCGCTATCTCCGCGACCACCTCCAGGGATGGCCTCCCACCCGTCTTCTGGACGTAGGCTATCGCCGCCGTCTTGTCGGTTATCGCTGCCTCGATCTCCCACCCCTCCACCCCTCGCACGCCAGCGCCGAGCCCGACATCGTTGAGCCCTGCCTCCACGATCTTCACTCCCGTGAGCCTGATCTGGTGGTCGTAGGCGTTCCGGTGATGCCTCGCCATTACGACCTCGTTCTTCATCCCGGAGGTGTCCGGCAACCGGTCCATCTTCGCTATGTCGAGCCCAGTAACGCAAGCAGCCGTTCCCAGCGTGAGGGCGGCGGCGGCCCCGCTGGTCACGATCCCTGCCTCCGCCCCGGTCGCCGCTGCGATGGCCTTGCTCGCCTGGGCTTGCAGGTGCTCCATGTCGACCAACGACTTAGAGGCTTCGGCCATCGCCGCCATCGCCTCTTCTCTCATTATCGTCCCTGAAAGTCTCGTTTGCATTCCGGAACCGTTGATTATCTTCCTGACGTGAAGGCCCTCGTAGACGCCCATGTCAGGAGGACCCCTGCGTGGCGGATAAAGCTCTACTCTTCGAATCCGCCGTCCAAACTTCATTCGCAGGGATTCGCACGACTAGCTTAAATCGAGCAGCAAGCTCGCTCAAGGCTAGATGAGTCACGAGAAACTCAAACGCCGTCTGGTCGGTCCTGCCTCCGCCATAATCACCCCCCTGAAGAAGGACCGAACGCTGGACAAGGCAGGGATGAGGCAGAACATCAGGTTCATGCTGGATCACGGTTTCAGGGACAGAAGAGGGTGGATCCTCGGGCCCACCCCCGGCGGCGAATCGCCCTTCATGTCGATGCGGGCGAGAAAGGAAGCGATGGCGGTGATAGCAGACGAGGCCGGCGGCGCGCTCCCCATCCAGGCCGGAGTGCACGATAACAGCTTCGAGGCCGTCGTGGACCTGATGCGCCACGCCAAGGACGTCGGGTTCGACCTCGTGCAGCTCCAGCCGCCATGGTACCACCACACAGGGGCCGAGGAGGCTTATCGATACTACCAGGAGGTCACGGAAAAGGTCGACATCCCCGTGATTATCATCAACAACTACTGGCAGAGGCTCTTGGACGGGGCGGGCATGAACGAGCCCGTCTTCGAGAGGTTGAGCGGCATCGAGAACCTCGTGGGGGTCGCCTGGGGCTCCCCAAACTGGTACACATATGTCAACGTGATACGCCAGTTCAAGGACCGCTTCGTGTTCATCGACAACAACTGGCTTGGTCTTGGTCTCTTCTGGGGATGCACCTCTTTCGTTGAAGTCTTGGGGCAGGTGTTCCCTGAATACACGCTCGGGCTGTACGACGTGTTGAAGAAAGGCGACTACAACAAGGCCACTCAGTATCTCTGGAAGCTGACCCTGCCCTACTATCTCTGGTTGGGCAAGGTCCAGGGTCAGGGGGTCCATGGCGAGGGGCCGCTCATCAAGGCGACCATGTGGCTCGCCGGGCGGCCAGCTGGCCCGGCCCTGCCTCCGTATGATGGAGGACTCACGCAGGAACAGCTCGAGGGGCTGAGAGAAGTCCTCTTGAATGGTGGGGTTCCTGGTGTGAAGACCGCGGGTGCTGCTTTGCGCGCCCAGAAAGGGTCGTAAAGAAGGCTAGTTCAGGGGCTGAGGATTTCCCTGGCCAGCGTCCCGTTGGCCCTTATCCATCGCTCAAGGATTCCCAGGTCGGTCTCGATACAAAAGTCGGTCACCCCCATCTTCTGATACTGCTTCATTCGCTTGTCGACGGTCGCTCCGACCAGCTCGATTCGGGGGTGCTTATCGTACTTGAGGGCGGTCTTGATGATCTTGCGGTCGGCCTCCCGAACCTTCTCGTGAGTGAACTGCCCCGGTATCCCCGCCGTCATGCAGAAGTCGCAGATGCCGTAGTTGACCATGTCGACCCCGTCCAGGTTGACCACGTCCTCGATCTTGTCTATCAGGGACTGCTTCTCCATCATTATGGCAACTACTAGATCGTCACAGTACTTCAGAAAGCTCTCGTCTGCACCGGTCAATAGAGTTGGCTTGTAGCCCGCGATGCGCCCCAGGGCACATCCCATCCTGCCTTTGGGCTCGGCCCTCACTGACTGGACCGCGTCTTCGACCTCCGCGACCGTCCTCAGGTCGGCGAAGAGCATGCTCCCGAACCCCGCCGTTATCGACCTCTGAGCGATGAAGCCGCGCCCCTCGGCGTCGATCTTTATCATCGCCCCCATGTCGTGACGTTCCGCGGCAATCGCCAACGAGTCGAGGTCGTGAAGGTCGAAGGGACTATAGGTGCTCATGAACTCCACATAATCTATCACTCCTGTGCCGCCTATCATCTCCATGACCCCCGGCCAAGGGGTGAAGATGGCTGTGCCTATGGTCGGCTTTCCTTCCCTGAGCAGGTCCCTCAGCTTGTTGCGCGGTAGTGTGGACATTTCGCGCGTAGCCGAGCCCCGCGTTATTTAACGTCACTCGAGTTCTTCAGCCGAGCGGAAGGGTGACCGCCTGCCCTCTCGCCGAGGATAGCTTGGCAGCGTCTACCATCTCTACCGCTATCCTACCGTCATCGCCCGATACGGTTGGCGGCCTGTGGTCGAGGACGTCGTCTATGAACGATTGGAGAGACGCCATGAAGGGCTGCAACCGGTTCGGGTCCAGGGGGAACTTGATGTAGTCAATCTTGGGGAATTCGTGGATGACCTTCCATTCGCTGCCCACTCCCAGTTTCACCTTGCCATAGGAGTTCACATCGAGGATGGCCTTCTCTCCCACGACGACGTAGCCGAAGTACGAGTCCGGGAGGCTCGGCAGGGGCATATCCATCGACGCCCAGTTCTGGCCGATCACGCCGTTTCGAAAGACGACCTCGGACATGTCTGTGAGCGCACCAACGGGGTTGTTGCTGAAGTTCGATATCATGCTGTAGATCCTCGTAGGTTCATCTCCGGCTAGGAACCGCATGGTATCGAACGAGTGGACTGTCAAGTCAAGGAGAGGGCCTCCGTGCTCTGGCAGCTTTGCCCACGAACCCTGCGCCTCGTAACCCGGGAAGAGCGTGTGCGCCCGGATCATCCGCACCTTTCCCAGGGTGCCATCCAGTATCGTCTTCTTCGCTGTGGCGTTCGTAGAGCGCCATCGCTCGCTCTGGAAGACTTCGAGCACCACCCGGGCTTTTCTGCAAGCTCTGACCATCTCGGCGCACTGCTCATGGGTAGGGGCCATCGGCTTCTCCACCATGGCGTGCTTGCCGTGCTCGGCTGCGCTGATGACGTGCTCCGGATGGTTCCCCGGCGGGGTCGCCACCGCGACCGCATCCACGTCGTCCCGCTTCATCAGTGCCTCCAGGCTGTCCACGTAGTCCACGCCGTAGGTCGATGCCAAACCGGGAGCTCGCGACCCGCCGAAAATCGCCACGAGCTTCGTCCTCTTGTTGTATTTTGTAAGACACTCGGCGTAGGTCTTGCCCATGTAACCGGAGCCCATGATGGCGATGCGCAACTGACCGTTGCTGGGTCTTGAGACTGCCAAAGACGCAGGTTGACGGGCGTTCGCGTATTTAGCGGTTGCTGGCCGTGGCGACCTCATTTTCACCTGGAGGATGGACGAACCTGAGCTTCGAAAAGTCTGGACCGCCCCAGTGGGCTGGATACTGGAAGCCACTCAGGTCGGGGTTGATAGCGACGTTGCACGGGAAGGTAAGCAGATAGATTCCGGCCCCCTCTCTGAGGTATCTCTCTTGGAGTCTCGCGTAGGCCGCGGAGCGCTTCACGTGGTCAATCTCCTGTAGCGCGTAGGCGAACTCTTCCTCGGCCCTGTAGTTGTGCCCCGAAATATTGATCCAGGTCATCCTCCTCCTCATGAGGTCGTCCGGATCAGGGATGAGATACCCCGACATGGAGAGCGTAAGACCAGGAATCTTCTCTACCGGGATCTCGAAGTACTTCTTACCGGTATACTTCCTCAGCCTCCCTCTTATCCCGACCGCCTCCAGGTTCGACCGTATGATATCGACTAGCTCCTTGTTGTCCACGCCTCCCCAGTTGGCCCCCCAGTAGGTCAGGTCAACGTCTACCCCCCTAGAATAACCCGCTCTCGCCATCAGCTTCCTAGCTTTTCGGGTGTCATGCTTGTATCGGTAGGCCAAGTCCTTCCTGTACCCTGGCATCCCCTTGAGGACGCTCGTCTGAGCTGGCTCGACCGTCTCGCTCCAGCCTCCGAAGCATCGCGCCAGCCGGTCGTAGTCGATTGCGTGCTTCAGGGCGGTGACGAAATCGCGGTTCTCCCCCAGCGGGCGGCCGTCCGGTCCCTCGGTGCCGTTCACCACCGTCAACGTGGGCTCGAGGCTAGTGGGGACCCTCGTGGTCTCGAAACCGGCATCAGCCAGCGCGACCAGCCCGCCGGGCGTAGCGCTGGACGTTATATCGAGCGTTCGTCTCTTCATCTTAGCCTCTTCGGCCTCAGGGTGGGGTCCGTCGAGGAGAACCACCTTGGGTATCGGCGGGCGGTCAGCCCAGTATCTGCGGTTTTCCCTCAGCACAATCCTGTGCTCGGAAATGCCCTCGATCTCGTAGGGCCCCGAACCGGCGGAGTGGCGCCTTAGCCACCTGTGGCCAAGGTCCTTCCCCATCTCGATGCAAGATTCATCTATTATTGAGCAGATGAAAGTCGAGATGCCAAATAGCGAAGTGGCCCAACGGGCCTTCATGATCAGGTCGACTCGCCGTTCTCCGGAGACGCGCACCTCCTTTAGCGGGACGTACCTCGATGAGGCTCTGGCGATGGGGTTGGATTTTGGCGGGTTCTGCCCGATACTGATGAGCCGCTCCAAAGAGAACCTGACTGCCCCGGGAGTGACCTTCCGCCCGCTCGCGAATCGAATCCCCGGTCGCAATTTGAAACCGTAGGTCAGAAAATCGCTGGAGACGTCCCAGCTCTCGGCCAGAGACGGGATGAAGCGGGTCCTGCCAGCTCCGTCCGTCCTCCTCTCTATCAGCCGGTCGTACACGTTGTAGACTATGAGCGAACCGATGGGAGTGTACGCCGTCGCAGGGTCCACATAGGGCGTTACAGGTTCGAGGAAGGGACAGCTGAACCTCAGTTCGGAGGTCTGGGTCCTGACACCCTTCTTGTCCATCCTTCTGCTACAATAGTGGATGGCATAATAGGATACCGAGGGCCCGAACTCTCGGTAACATCCTTTGGTCGACCCTTAGCTGGATGGCCGAGCTACTGACCGCACTTCGTTCCGGGTAGCGGCTTCCATATCCGCCATGCCCTCGAACGCCTCCCTGGCGATGAAGACGAGAATAACCCCCGTCGCGACGTAATCCACCCACCACAGCCCGAGGAAATACTCCGCAAGGAGTCCGCCCAGGAGCGCTACCGACATGAAGAAACAGGTAGCTGATTCCGTCGCGTCCATGGAGAGAGGGAGGCACCCGGTCTCCGAACCGAGCTTCCTTTTCCTTATCCACAGGTATGGCATTATCAGCACCGCGCCCGCCGCGACCAGGACTCCAACCGGCGAACCCTCGGGTTTCAGGCCCGAGAGGAAAGAGAGCAGGGCGCCGCCCGCTATAACGGGGATGAGCAGGAAGAGGAGCGCATTGGCGGCCTTGGCGGTCCGCACTCCCAAGTGACCCGAGCCGCTGGCGTCGTTCCGCAGGTGCCTGATGACGATGGTAGACGACAACAGCTCTACCACGCTATCGCCGCCAAAGGCGAGGAGGGCGAAGCTACCCGCTAGCAGTCCCACGGCGATGGACCCGACCACCTCCACGCCCATCCAGATCGAACTCAGGTATTCGAGAGAAATTGCACTCTTAATGCGGAGCTGCCTCCAGGAAGCATGCATAGCGCTGCAGCAGCAGGACACGCAGTTGGCGCACACGCTCGGGAGCTTGCAGGACGCACATGATTCCGGTGCGCAGCCACACGAATCGCAGTTCGAGACGGGGCTGAGGCTCAAGATTCCCGTGAATTTGGAGTCACCGTGGCTTATTTAGTTGACGTTGCCTGGTTCTGCCAAGTCTCCGTCGGAAGTCAATTCCGGTGCTCCCCGAAATCAGGATAGATTTAATGGCCCAGGCAGGACGGGAGATTGCCGAGGTAAGATGGTCTATCGCGTCGGAATAATCGGAACCGGAAGGATTGCCTGGGAGTTCGAAGAGAACCCAGGTATCCACCCTTCGTCAATCGCTGGCGCCTTTGCAATGCTCCCAAACGCGAAACTGGTTGCCGCTGCGAGCAGGGGCAGGGAGCGCATGGAGAAGTTCGGGCACAAGTACGGGGTCACAGCGCTGTACACGGACTACAAGGAGATGCTGGCGAAGGAGAAGCTGGACGTGGTGGCCGTGACCACACACCCTCCGCTCCACCCCGAGCAGGTGGAGGCGATTGCGGCGGCCGGGGTGAGAGGGATCTTCTGCGAGAAACCCATGGCCCTCAGCCTCGCTGAGTGCGACAGGATGCTTGGTGCTTGCGAAAAGCATGGCGTGACCATGCTGGTCAACTGCACCAGGAGATGGGACGGCAATTATGAGGCGGCCAGACAGGTGGTCAGGGACCGGAGCATGGGCGAGCTCCTTCACATCTCAGCCCGTTGGACAGGGTGCAAGCCTGTACCAGAATGGGAGGCGCAGACCGAAGGGCCCATGCTGCACGATGCGGTGCATCTCTTCGACCTGATGCGCTTCTATGGCGGCGAAGTCGACTGGGTGATCGGGACCGCGACCAAGCGGAAGCGAAAGGAGTTCCCCGTCGAGGACAGCACCAACGCCATCTTCCAGTTCAAGAACGGGGTCGACGGGGTGGTCGTGGTCGACGAGCTGACCGACTATGCGCTCCCCGAGCTAGAGCTCCAGTTCGAACGGGGCATGATCCGTCTCGGGGCTGAGGACGGGACGTGGGTCGCGAAGATGAGCGAGTTCGAGAAGCCCAATTGGTACCACTTGGAGAAGACGGAGATGCCAAAGCCTCCGTGGGTCGGAGCGCCGCTGCTCTTCGCCGCAAAGGACATGCTAGAGTGCCTCGATACCGGAAGACAGCCAAGATGCAACGGCCAAGACGGGAGGGCCGCCATCGAGATAATCATGGGGATCTACGAGTCGGCTCGGCGGGACAACGCCAAGGTTCGCTTTCCTGTTGGCGTGAAGGAGAGGATGGCCGAGGTCCTCCACCGCGAAGGGAAGCTCTGAGCGCCACAGGTTAGAAAGTAACCTCGGGCTTAGTACGGAGCGTCGTGCTTGAACGTTACGCCGACACCGCCGTCGGTGCGCGCACCCTTCACTTGGGAGCCTTCACGCCCGGAACTCCTCCCTTGTAGAGGATCTCCTGGAGCGGGGCCAGCTGCTTTTCGGTGTACTTTACCTCGTATGGGGGAATCGCGGGACCGGCAGGCCGTCCGGCCAGGCGCATCGGCGCCTTGACAAGCGGACCCTCGCCGTGGATGCCCTGCTTCTGCATCTCCCCGATCCAAAGGTAGTAGGGGATCTCGAGCTTCCACAGGTGGTCGTAAGCCTTGTCCCAATCGTGGGCCTGAATGTACTTCCATAGCTCCAGAGGGTACTTGGGATGGAACTGGCCTATGACATCGAGGAACGATTGCGAGCCAAACAGACAACCCAAGCCGTGGAAGTTGTTGTCAGAGAACACAAAGCGGTCGGTCCAGTGCCTCAGGACGTCGATGTAGGTATGCCAATTGGGGGACGACCACTTTATCCCGATGACGCCGTCCAGCTTGCTCAGTCTCTCGACGAGGGGCATCTCCAAGCCCACGCCTCCAAGTATCCCCAGCCAGGTGGCGTTGTAGAACATGACCGGAATGTCGACGGCGTGCGTGACTCCATCGTAGAATCGGTAAACCTCATCTGGGGAAGTGCCGTGGTACCAGGGCGCCTGTAGCTGTATGATATCGAAACCGAGGTCCTTTGCGTACTTCATCATGTCGATGACCGCCTCGTAGCTATTGTCGTGCGCGGCCGTCTCGAGGGGCAGCGCTCCGTTGACCTCGTCGACGATAACCTTCATCGCCTGCTTGCGCATGGGGATGGACATCGAAGGCGATTCGCCGCCCGGGGTGGCCGCCAGCATGCAACCTATTCCTTCCTTGAACCCGTTATCGATCACGTACCTGATGTTCGCTCTGAGACCCTCCTCATCGAGGGAGAAGTCCTTCTTCATTGGAGTAATCAGAGATGTGCACGGACCGACCACGCGTTTCTTGAGCTTCTCGTAGGTCATGACAGCGGCGGCACCCGTCGGACATGTAATAAATATGTCGCGTTCTCGCGATGTTCCCCGCTGCCTTAGCTATGGTTTCGTCTGGAACTCTCTGAAGGCAAAGGTTCCCAGAGGACTCCAGGGACTATACGTAGTACCAAGCATCGTGTCGGAATGTGACGTCTATCCCGCCGACTGTCTTCAAGCTCAGGGAGCGGACCTTCGGACTGCGGAAGCGCTTCGCTAGGAGCTCGTCCGCGTGACCCAGCCGGCGCATGACCGACCAGGTCGCGGTATACTTTTCCTGGTAGTGCATGTCCCAAAATGCGAGGCCGTCGGCCCCTTGTCTGTATAGGTCGGCCGCCCTGGTCGCGTACGCGTCAGGCACGCTGCCGCTGCCTCCCAGCGCCCGGTAGGAGGATGCAGCGCTCCCTAGCATCACGTAGAATTTGCAGGCCGTCCCCACGGTCACCTTCTTGAAGAAGGGCACGTCGGCTTGGGTGTCCTCCCAGCTCGCGTAGAGTATGTCCCTTGCTACTATCTCATCAACCAGCCCCTCCCGCACCAGCGCCTCGACGTCGATCCCGTAGCGGAGGTTCTCCTGCCTGGTCGGGAAGATCACGCAGGCCATCCTCGGAGCGTTGCGCCCCTTCTCGCGAGCGGTGGCCGCCGCCATACTCCTCAGCTCCGTCATGAACAACGTCATCCAGCGAGCCCTGTACTTCAGCCAAGTTTCGTCGCTCTCGGGAAGGGCTCTCGGGTCCTCCCCTGTCTCGATCTTGAAACCCTCGACCAGGGGCTCTTCGTAGAGCAGGAACGGGGGTCCCCGGTGGAAGAGAGGGCATAGGCCATCGGCGCCGGAGACGACGGCCTTCTGGAACGTCTCAATGACGTGCGACCGGACCTCCGGGAACGCGTAACTCAGGATCGGGAAGGGCGAGCCGTCCCGCTCGATGCAGCGGAACTTCGGGTGGTCGAGGTAGAACTGTCCGCCGTCCTGGGACCCCACGTCGAAGGGGGGCGCGGTCTTGGGCATCCCCAACCGCACGCTTGCGTAGACCTCCAGGCCCAGCCGGCGACCGTAGCTCAGTATCTCGTCGAATGGGTAGATCCCCGCCGCGCGGAAGAGCTTGGCGCTGTCGTTGGCGTATCCATCTCCCTTCCGAGGGAAGTCGTCGACGTTGTACACCTCGAGGCCCTGTGGGCCGGCGAAGCCATACTCATAGAAGACCTTCCCGAAGTCGCTACCCTTGTACCTCACTATCTGGGACTGTATGTTCTGCTTGGTGCTCGGGTGGTTCTCGTAAACCCAGCTCCAGCCGTCGTTCATCGCAATCAACCGCTTCGTTAGCTTCTCGTCGTCCTCGACCTTCGCCGCGGCGACGTCCTGGTCGGAGAGAGAAACGAGCCGAATGTACGCGAGTCCGGCTCGCCTGGAGAAACCCTCCGATTGCTGCCCCACGACGAACTCCTCGCCGGTCAAGTCCGCATGCTTCCAGAAAACCTCCTCGATGCGGAAGTCTGAGAATTCCTTAGCTATGGTCGTGAAGCAGTCGTCGCTCTTCAGCTTGACCTTGATGAGGTTACCACCCTCGACCTGCCCCTCGGTTATCATCACAGGTACCTTCGACCAGGCCCAGTCCCAAATGCCTACGTAGATAGAATGCCAACCCTTCACACCGGAAGGGAGGGTCACGTCGGGCGCCACCGTCATCGAGTTCGCCCAGAGCATCGTTCCCTTCAGACCCTCCGCCTCGTAGTCGATGAGCCTCCAGCGACCATGCTTCGGGCCCGTACCTGAGCGCCGCCGCGGGGAGACAGGCGGACATATCTGAGAGGTAGGTCTCTGCCATGAGCCCTAAGCAGCTGACCTTGCCTTTTTAGCGTTGCCACGACTCCAAAGACATAAAAGTGCACAGCACCCGTTTTCTTCACCGGTCAGAAGTGAAGATCACAAAGGTAGAGCCGATCGTGCTCCAGGTGCCCAAGGTGACCCCTGAACGCATTAGCAACTTGGTTCAGATCCCCGACGAGGGGCTCCTCGACAACTTGGTGGTTAGGGTGGAGACGGACGAAGGCATAACCGGAATAGGGGAGTGCGACGGCCATCCCCTAGCGGTCAGCTCCCTGATCCGGAAGGGGTCGTTCGTGCAGTGGACCGGATACGAAGAGGTGCTGATCGGTGAGGACCCGCTCGAGATAGACCGACTCTGGGAGAGGATGTACGAGACGTCGGAAATCTCCGGAAGGAGGGGTCTTGGGATATGGGCTCTCAGCGGCATCGATGTCGCGCTCTGGGACATCGTAGGGAAGCACCACGGGCTGCCTGTGCACAAGTTGCTCGGGGGACCCCAGAAGGAGGCGGTTACTCTCTACGCGAGCGTGAATGAGTTCGCTACAACGAAAGAGAAGCTCACAGACAACCTGGTAGCCGAGACGTGCAAGAGACTGGTGAAGAAACCAGGATACAGGGCGGTCAAGTTCCATACGTACCGCAGGGGCCTCCGCGACGGGAGCATGCTGAACATGATGCGGGTCGCGAGGGACGAGCTCGGAGACCGAGTCGACCTAATGATCGATGCGTACATGGGTTTCGAGACCGATGAGGCGATAGAGTTCGCAAAGAACCTCGAGCGATACAACGTCTACTTCTTGGAGGCCGCGTTGAAGCCGGACAACCTCGATGGATACGCCAAGTTGACACAGTCCACTGACATCAACATCGCAGCAGGAGAAGAGCACACGACTCGGTTCATGCTGACCGAGTTGATGGATAGGGGCATGGTCGACATCGTGCAAGCCGACGCTACGGAGGCTGGCGGGATAACTGAGTGCAGGCGAGTCGCTACCCTAGCCAACCAGAGGGGCAAGCTCTACCTACCGCACTCGTGGAAGACAAACGTCAGCTTTGCGGCGAACCTCAGCCTGGTTGCTGCCTCCACGAACTCTCCGTACATGGAGCATGCGATCATGCGAGGGAGGCTCCGCAACGAGCTCACGAATGAGCGCTTCGAGATGGACTCGAACGGGCAGATACAGCCGAACAATCGACCCGGGTTGGGCGTCACGCTCAATCAGAGCATCGTGGACGAATATACGTATACTTCACATGGCTAAGACTCCGCTTTTATCCTAGTTCCCGTCCCAAGATCGAGGATGAGCCAGGATTTCGCGGCTTGGTGATGCGGAAGGTGCGAATAGATTCCCTGGCCTCCGAACGCTTTTATCCGCAAGACCGATCCGAAAGGACCTGATGGCACCAAAGTCGGCCGGAGACGTCCTCAGGCTCGGAATAATTGGCTCGGGATACATGGGAAAGACCTACGCTGAGTGCCTATCGAAGTACAACAAGAGGACGAAGCTCGTCGCTGTCTCCGGAGGCTCCCGGGCTCCTAAACTGGCTTCGGACTACGGAATAGACTACGTGGATTCGTACGAAGCGCTCATGAAGCGTCCTGATATCGATGGAGTAATCGTCACGACGCCGCCCGCTAACCATCCCGAGCACGTCATCAGCGCGGCGGAGCACGGGAAACACGCCATGGTGGAGAAGCCCATGGCTCCTTCGTCGCGGCAATGCGCAGAGATGATCCGGGCATTTGAAAAAGCCGGCACGTATTTGGAGGTGCTGCAGACGCAGCGGTGGCGCTCAACCAACGCCGCCGCCAAGAAGGCGATTGTCGCCGGTACGCTAGGAAAGGTAAGGATGATCAGGGGGCACTCTCTCTATGATACGTACGAGATAGGAAAAGACTGGACCAAGCTCCCTGAGAACGGAGGTCCCCACCTCGAACTCGACGTCCACAGCTACGACATGATTAGGTACCTGTCAGGCGGAGAACCCAAGCGGGTTTTTGCGGAGGTGAAGGCCTTCAACAGTCACCCTCTTGGTGGACTCACCTCGATGGCAGAGCTGAGGTTCGATAATGGAGCGATCGCACAGCACTGGTCAACTTGGGAGATGCCAAAACCCAGCCTACCAAACTTTTTCGGGTTCGTAGTTGTCGGCGAGAAGGGGATTCTCGACATCGACTCATACGGTCAGGTGAAGCTCGGACAAGGAGAAGGCTGGAAGGTGATAGCGGAGTTTCCGAAGGTCGACTATATCAACAGACCCATGGACCCGAATCGTCTGCAGCCATTCATAGCTGCTATGCAGTCGTTCATCGACGATGTCCTCGACCACAAGCTGCCGACGGTAACAGGGCGCGATGGGATGATAGCTGTCGGATTGGTTGAGGCGACGCAAATCTCCTCGGACGCGGGCAAAGAAGTCGCATTCTCGATGTGACCCGCCGCCGGGGTTAGCCGCCAGCAGATTCTGTCGCGGACGTCGGTGAAATTCGCCTCAGGTTTCATGAGCTGTGAAACTGGGGAGCGACAATTTTCCGCAAAGAGAGATAAACTGAGTAGACAAAAGGGGGGATAGAGGCTGTTGTTTGCCTCTACGAACTATGTCACCGAAATGCCTTCGGGTATGAATGCATCTGATACTGCGGACCAGATGACACCCTTTATGCTGGTAGAGTACGCGACTGTGTTGGGTATTTGGAACATTTGGACTTCAGGCCCGTACTTGAGATACAACTGATCGAATTGTGATTCGTACTGGAGGGCGAGCGCTGGAGTAGCTGCTGTCTGAGACTCGTTGTATAGTTGGAAGAGCTGTGGACCCCAGGTTGAGACACCCGGTCCGGTTTCGCGCGCAATGCTCCACCCATCGTAGGTCGTCATGGAGTTCCCTATGGCCTCCTCCATGTTGGATAGTGGACTGAGGATGATTAGGCTGCCCGGCACCGTCCAGATCCCTGGAAGACTTGCGTTCTCCGCGAGATCATAGAACTCGCCGACTACGTATACTTGGATGTTGAGGGTGATGTTTACCGCTGCTAGGTCTGATTGTAGCACCTCCGCCATATCGACGAAGGTTACCCCGTATCGAGATGACGGCCTTGTGTAGAGGTTGACGGTGAAGCCGTTAGGATTCCCTGCCAACTTCTCTAGTGCCAATGCTCCTGTGTCGTTAGGCCCTTGCTTGGCGTAGTAGTTTGCGGTTGTGGAGTTGAAGCCTTGCATACCGAGGTAGAAGATAGAGTCGTCAGGCTTGCCGTATCCGGCTGTTACAGCCTGAATGACTGCGGTGTAGTTGATTGCGTCTTTGACCGCGTCCCTGTTCTCCCAATTCGCCAGCGGACCGACTGCATGCATCCACAGACCGAACGCTGCGAACGCCGGAGCTGTGTCTGTTGTGTAGCCAGGCGTAGAGGCTATTGAAGAGATTGCGGTGCTAGTCTCATCCTGAACCATGTTGATTTGTCCTTGTTCGAGAGCGAACTGAGCGGTCGTTGCATCTGAGTATGGGATTTGTATGATGGTCTTCACATCGGACGTGAAGTTGTTGAACGGACCGCCCCAGTAGCCCGAGAAGGCCTGAAGCTCAGCCCGCTGCTCGTATGTGAAGCTGGTCATCTGGAACGGCCCTGTGCCGGCGTCATTCGGCCCTGCGTCGAGCCAAGTGAAGCCCCAGTCACTGGTTCCGTTAGCTCCGGTAACTGTGTGAGCTTGGAGTAGTTTGCTGTCGAGGATGCTCATTCCTTGGTTGGCGAGTTCAGCGAGTATGTTCGGGTCGGCGTAGTTCAAGGTCAGTGTGACTTGATCGGTGCCCGTAGCTGTTATTGATTTCATGGAGGCGAAGCTGTCCCGGTAGCCCAATCCTCCTCCCGCACAGTTGAGGATGGTACTGGACTCGTTGGTGGCGAAGACGTATCTGTCGACCGAGTATACGACATCTGCAGCGGTCATGACATCTCCGCTGTGGAAGTGTACGCCCTGTTGCAGATTGATTGTCCACGTCAATCCGTCGGCCGACTCTGTGTAGTTGTTTGCCAGCCACGGAACGGGAACGTAGTTGCCTTGGGACAGTTGATATGGGTCCCACTGGAAGAGTTGTTCGTAGTTGTTGTTGAACCACATGCTTTGGTCTCCCCAACCGCACTGAACGTCATCTCCCACATTGCTCCCCAGCCACTCTGGGTCAACGATTCCCTCAACAACGGTGTTGGCGGGTATCGTACCTGAAGAGCTCCCGGAAGCTGTGGTAGTGGTGGTTACTGTTGACCCAGTCCCAGTGATCGAGGTGGTCACCGAGCTGGTCACAGTAGTGGTCGTTGTGGAGTGGTTTTGGCTCGCGAGATAGATGCCTGCGATAGCTGCGACTGCTAGTACGACGATGATGATGGCGACGATAGTTGTTGAAACTGCTTTTCTTCTGCTTATGTTCAACAGCGTTTATGCCCCGATGTTGCTATTTGAACCTTATGAATCTCTTGGCCCTTATCGTATGCGATGTAAATCTGCCGCCCGTGAATTACTGGATTTTACACGGTTTGCCTTCTGAATCGGCGCTATCAAAGAGCGATCTCCGTCAACCCCGATTTCCCATCGTATGGGCTGGTATCTCCCTGTTCAAGTCTTGTAGCGTGAGACAGTTGTGACTAGTTTGGCGCTCTTGAGAATCAGAGTGCCCACGTTCCTTAGGCCGCGCATGGCCTCTTTTCGGTCGCTAGGTCCAACCAAAGAATTAAATCCTCACATCTGGTAATCATGCTTCTCCGTGAAAATCACAAAGGTCGAACCGATCATTGTCCAGCTACCCAAAACGAGCCCTCAAGAGACTGACGGGGGCCTGATAGACGACCTCGTCGTTCGCGTCGAGACGGACGAAGGAATTCAGGGACTCGGTGAGTGCGACGGACATCCTTTGGTAATAAGTTCAATTATCCGAGGCGGTTCATTTTCGCATTGGGGCGACTTCGAGCAGTTGCTAATTGGAGAGAACCCTCTCAACATACAATACCTGTGGGAGAAGATGTACGACTCGTTTGCCAATTCCGGGAGGAGGGGACTCAGCATATGGGCCATGAGCGGTATCGATGTCGCGCTCTGGGACATAGCTGGCAAGTTCTACAAACAGCCGGTGTACCAGTTACTTGGCGGCGCTGGTGGGAAGGACGCGGTCACTCCTTACGCAAGTCTCAGCACCGTGTGGACAAACGCTGACCAGGTGGTCGCGTCGTGTCGAGAGGAGGTCAAGAAGCCCGGCTACAGGGCCGCCAAGGTTCACACCGACCCGAAGACGCTGCGCGACGGGACCATGACGAAGCTTGTGAAGACCGCGAGGGACGAGCTTGGTGATGAGATTCCGCTCATGCTCGACCTTTACATGGCTCTGGATACCAACGATGCGATCAAGTTCGCGAAGAGCGTGGAGCCCTACAACATCGGTTTCATCGAGGCAGCGCTTCTGCCGGACAATCTCGACGGATACGCCAAACTCTCGTACTCCACCAGCATCAAGATTGCCGCTGGAGAGGAACAGACGACCAGGTACATGCTCACGGAGTTGATGGACCGCGGCAAGGTCGATATCGTCCAGGCAGACGCGACGGAGGCGGGTGGTATCAGCGAGGTCAAGAAAGTGGCTGCACTGGCCCACGATAGGGGAAGGCAGTACGTCCCTCACTGCTGGAAGACGAACATCAGCTTCGCGGCGAACATGAACGTAGTTGCCTCGACGATCAACGCGCCCTACGTGGAGTTCCCGATCATGCCTGGTCAGATACGCAACAAGCTGACAAACGAGATGTTCAAGATTGATTCAAGTGGGAGGATAGAACTTCCCGATCGGCCAGGCCTGGGAGTCACGTTGAACGAAGAGTTCGTGGAAGCAAACAGATTTCGCGGTTCCAATCCGCGATAATCAGCGCGTCTTCTCGAGGCCTCCTTCGACTAGGTCCTGCTCAGGTAGGTGGGACCGACCCTGCCAGTCCCTCGCTTGGTACCGCTTCCACTCCCCGCGACGTTCCCCTGCATCGCGAGACAATCCCTCACCTTAGCGATCCAGGTCGTGAACTGGCAGACGATGTCCAGGTTGCCAGTAGCGTCCTGATTCTCGAAGTTCGGGACCACCTCCTTGTAGTGGTACCTGCCGTCCGGCCGCTGCACGCTGATGAGGTGGTCGCCGACCTTTCTCGCGCCTTCCAAGAAGACCGGGTCTCCCGTAGCCTGATACAGAGTAGCATCTGCCCAAGCGAGCTTGTGCGCCAGGGCCGACGAGTATGTCCCGACGCAACCGTCCACGTAGCGGAAGTGCTCTTTGGCTAGCTTTAGGTATTGGCTCTTCCCGGTTGCCATGTAGAGCCTCGAGAGAAACGCTATGGACAGGCCGAACTGGAAGTAGCCCTGCCGCTCCTTCTTCCTATCGAGGACATAGAACATCGTGAGGTCCTTCTCATAGGAGTCGGTGACGAGACCCTTCTCCTTGTCCCACATGAAGTAGTACTTGTTCTCAATCTCGGGCTGGCTCTTGTGGATCTTCTGGAGGAACTGTCCGACCTTCTCTGCGCGGTCGATCTTCCCGGTACTCAGCATCGCAATCCCTGAAATCAGCGTCCCGTCGTACTCCAGCAGTCCTTTCTTCCTGTCTCTGTCCTTCGAGCTGGCAAAGAAGCCGCCGGTCTCGCTGTCCTGGAACCCGGCTATCCAGTCGCTGACTGGGTACGAGATGTTGTATGCGTCCCACATGTGGCTGTTCACCACCGTCCAACTGGGTGCGTACGTCGATCCCTTCTATTCCCCCTCGCTCCACGTCCAGCGCGCCTCGCTCACCAAGGAACTTGGTCTTGACATAAGCCAGACACTTGGCCGCGGCTTTGGGCTCCCCCATCCCCCTGAAGGCCATCGGCTGGGTGTAATATGCCCAAAGAGGTAGGTTATCACCAGAAGACCCGTCCTCTCTTTGTTGTCCCTTTAGCCACGAGCCAGCCCTCCGAATTGCGGCCTCGTATTCTTGGAACGAGAGTCGCCCCGAATCTTCGAGTGTCCTGGTCTTCATTTGCAAACTAGTGGAGAGGTTTGGCGGTGTATTAAATTTGTCAGGAGGCCCGGAACAGAGTTCAGGTCAGAGTCGGAACGCAGCCATGAATTTGACTTCCACTTGACGCGTCTGCTCGCGTCAGTGCCTGCGCGGGTTCGTTAAGCATTTATACAGTGGAGCGAAGCCATCTCGTCGAATGGGGTTCTGGAGGTACCTCGCAAGAAGGGTTCTCCTGTTGTTTGTCGTAATGTGGGGTGCGCTGACTTTGACGTTCATTTTTGCAAGGGTGGTACCCAGCAACCCAGTCGCAGTTGTACTTGGCCCGGAAGGCGCTGTAGACCCGGGTCTTGCCAAACAGTTGGAAACGCTTTGGGGCCTAAACAAGCCTTTGCCGGTTCAGTATGTAGATTACGTCAATGGTGTTCTCCATGGTAACCTCGGAATCTCCTTCACAGACGAAAAACCTGTCCTTGCAGACATACTTCAGCGGCTACCGGCCACGATCGAACTGTTCCATCGCGGCATTAATCTTCACCATGGTGATTGCAATCCCTATTGCAGTCATCTCTGCGACTCGCAAGAACTCGATCTTCGACCAAGCTGGAAGAGTCTTTGCTATCACCGGCTATTCCGCGCCGTCCTTCTGGATCGCGATCATACTTCTCCTGATCTTCTTCAGGGATCTCGGCTTGGTAGGGGTCGGCAGAATAAGCCCTCAGTTTATCCCGCCCAAGACCGTTACTGGATTATACACGGTTGACTCCCTGATAGCCGGAAACATCCCAGAGTTCATCGACGCCCTGAAACACCTCATACTACCCGGAATTACCCTCGCGCTGGGCGGGAGCGCGGTCGCGATGCGTCTCCTGCGTTCCTCAATGCTCGAGGCGATGAACTCCGATTACATTAGGACGGCCAGGATGAAGGGTCTAAAAGAAAGGATCGTCATCTATCGCCATGCGTTTCGCAACGCGCTAATCCCGACGACTACTTACATAGGGCTGCTTATCGGAGGATTTCTCAGTGGCGCAGTGCTGACAGAGACAATATTTGATTGGAACGGCATTGGCCAATTCACTGTGGCGGCAATCTACGCAAGTAATTTCCCCGCACTTCAAGGAGTCGTGCTCATAGAAGCATTCATCTACGCAACTGCCAATTTGGTTGTGGATATCGCGTACGGAATCATTGACCCGAGGATAAGAGTAGGATGAGTCGTCAGAAGCTGTCGGAGAGTCCTCGCCTGAAGGAATGGGGGTTTACTCTCCGCATGATGGCAAGGAGCAAGCTGACAATCGTGGCCTTCATAGTGGTGGTAGTTACATACCTGGTTGCAATATTCGCTCCCTACATTTCGCCTTACCAGCCCAATGCGCAAGACATCTCAAAGGCGTTCCTTCCCCCAACTTCGGCGCACCCCCTCGGGCTCGACGAGCTGGGAAGGGACATCCTCAGCCGACTGATTTGGGGCTCACGAATTTCCATGATTGTGGGAATAATTGTGGTGGTAGTGAGCACAGCAATCGGCCTACCCCTTGGAGCCATTTCAGGTTACTTTGGAAAGAAGGTGGACGAGGTAATAATGCGGTTTACCGACATCGTAATATCATTTCCGGGGATCGTGCTAGCCATACTGTTCGCATACATATTGGGGAGGGGCGCCATAGCAGCCTTCATTGCGCTCTCACTTGTCAACTGGACCGGGATTGCGAGGATCACCAGGGGGGTGGTCCTACTAGAGAAAGAGAAGGAGTATGCTACGGCCGCCAAGATTGTCGGGAAGAACGGCTTTTCCATACTGTTCGGTGAGATATTGCCTAACTCGATACAGCCAGTCATAGTCTGGGCCAGCCTGTCGATCGGTAGCGCCATCGTCTCCCTTGCGGGACTCAGCTTCATCGGCGTAGGGGTGCAACCTCCGACGGCGGATTGGGGGTCGATGGTAGCTGAAGGTTACGAATACCTGATTCAGGATCCCACACTAGCAGTTGTTCCCGGACTCGTAATCGTAATTGTGTGCTTGAGCTTCAACATAATCGGTGATGGCTTGCAAGATGCTCTGGACCCGCAGTTGAGGAGACAAGCGGGTTAGCTAGCAGACGCAAGGACCCCTACTCATCGTACAATCGTGAATTGCGCCAGAACTGTTAACTGGCCTTCGCGGGAGACCTCGCGGATCCAAGCCCCAAGTCCTTCACCATGTGGCAGGCGACGAGGTGGTCATTCCCCAAATCGCGAAGCTCGGGTTCGACAACATCGCAGAGACCCTTCTGGGCCAAGGGGCATCTGTTGAAGAAATGGCAAGCGGGCATTACTCCAACTGCTGAGCTGATCTCTCCCGGCAGCATAATGCGATGCTTCTTTACGTCCGGGTCGATGTCTGGGACTGCAGAGAACAGAGCCTTCGTATAGGGGTGCAGTGGGTTGCTGAACAACTCCTCGTTGGAACCCATCTCGACCAGCTTTCCGAGGTACATCACCCCCACCCTGTCGGCCACGCACTGGATGACCTCAATGTTGTGGGTTACGAAGAGGCAGGTAAGCCCCATCGTTTCCTGAAGTTGGACTAGGTTCTTCAGTATCTGCGCCTGGACTGAAACGTCCAGGGAGGACGTCGGTTCGTCGAAGAAGATGAACTCAGGGCTGAGCGCTATAGCACGGGCGATTGCAATCCTCTGCCTCTGGCCGCCGGAGAACTCGTATGGGTACCTTTGGGCGTGCTCTGGGCTGAGCCCGACCAGCTCAAGGAGAGTCAGAACCCTGTGCTCGGCCTCGCGGTTTGACAGGTGCCTGTGAATCCTGAACGGGTCCTTCAGAATCTGCATCACCGTCTTCCTCGGGTTGAGGGACGAGTAAGGATTCTGGAAGACCATCTGCATTCTGGACCTCAGCTGCTTCAACTGCTTTCCATGGGCGTTGGTGATGTCGATGCCATCAAAGTAGATCTTCCCGCCCGTAGGCTGAAGAATCTTCAGTATCATCCTACCTATGGTAGTCTTCCCGCTCCCGCTCTCCCCCACCAGACCGAAGGTCTCTCCCTTTTCGATTGAGAAACTCACCCCGTCGACCGCTCGGACGTAGGTCTTCGACCTGCTGAGAATCCCGCCCCTTATCGGGAAATACATCTGCAGCTTTTCGGTCTTGAGGAGGCTCATGCCGCCTCTACTCCTTCCCCATAGAGATGGCATGCAGCGAACTGGCCTTCGCGTATCTGTTGCAGCTTCGGTTTGACCTTGGTGCAGACGTCCATGGCTCGACTGCAGCGAGGCGCGAACGGACATCCTGGAGCGAGGTTGATGAGGTCCGGGACGGTCCCGGGGATCGAGGTGAGGTCCTTCTTGTTCCCGAGCTTGACCGCGCTGAGCAGCCCTTGAGTGTATGGGTGGGCGGGGGTCTTCAGGACATTATGGGTGGTTCCGGTTTCGACTATGTTCCCCGCATACATCACGGCGACCCTCTCGCAGTAACTCGATACCACGCCTATGTTGTGCGTGATCAGCAGCACGGCCATCTTGCTCTTCTTGCTGAGCGTTGCAAGGAGCTCCATGATCTGCGCTTGAAGCGTGACATCCAGTGATGAGGTCGGCTCATCCGCGATGAGAAGCTCAGGGCTCCCCGTCAGCGCCATCCCGATCATGACCCTCTGCTTCATCCCTCCGCTCAGCTCGTGGGGATACTGGTTTGCAACCTTGGGGTTGTTAATCCCGACCTCCGCGAGGATTTCGATGGCCATCTTCTTCGCTTCCTGCTTGTCGACACCCTTCTTCACCATGAATGCTTCCACCAGCTGATTGCCTATCTTGAGCACCGGGTTTAGCGCCGTCGAGGGGTCCTGGAAGATGAGCGCCATCTTGGTACGCCTGAATTCCCTCATCTGGTCCTTGCTCTTGTCCAGCAGGTTTTCCCCATCCAGGATGATCTTCCCTCCGTCCACCTGTCCTGGACGCGGCACCAGCCCCACGAGGGCCAATCCGATGGTCGACTTGCCCGACCCCGTCTCCCCCACAAGGCCGACTGTCTCCTGCTGTCCGACCTCCAGTGAGACGCCGTTCAACGCATGAACGACCCCCCGATAGGAATAGTACGAGACAGAGAGGTCCTCGATGCCTACGAGTTGCTCCATCGCTTCCTTCTCATTGACGAGGACGTCAATATTAACGTTCCCAGACACGCGAAAAACGCAGACTACCTCGTCCTGAACGCCCGGGGGGACAGAGTCCAGGACGGACTCGACCCGCAACTTCGACGGCAAGCAGGGTGACCCGCTTCAGCTCATCGAGCGCCGTCGCTGATTTTTATACCGTTATGGCTCCCCATTGTTCATGGCCGTGGCACTTCAGCAGAACAAGGCTACCGTCCGGCGCTGGTATGCAGAGCTTGACAAAGCCAACCTCGAGGCGTTGGACAACATCCTCTCCCCCCATATCGTAGTCCACTTTCCGGGTGAGGCGGGCCCCATCAACCGAGACGAGTACATGAGGATCAACCGCAAGTTCTTCGCCGGATTCTCGGATTTCCAGACGACGGTCCTGGACCAGATTGGCGAGGGAGACAAGGTCGTCACCCGCGCCATGCACAGCGTGGTTCACAGCGGAGAGTATGAAGGATCCGCCCGACCGGAAAGCGACTGGCCTACTCCTACATCGCGATCGACAGATTCGAGAACGGAAGGGTCGTGGAGCATTGGGTGGAGTACGACGAAGCCGGGCTCCAGCGCCAACTCAAACCTCGATGAGCGATAGAAAGGGACACCCTCCTTCCAGCGCCATTCGGTGGATGAGAGCCTCCGGTCCGCGCGAATTCAGGTGCGTCTTACGACCTTGTCTTTGGCCGCGACTGCCGCTTTCGCGCCCTCCAATAGAAAATTCGTGTCCCCTCCGGTAGCGATGAACTTCATCCCCATGTCCGCGTAGTGCGCGATCTGCTCAGTGGGACTATCTATCCCGCTCTTCACCCCGGCAGACTCGGCCGCCTCCGCTACCTTCCGGATGAGTGCCTGCACCTTTGGATGCATTATCTTCGAAGGGAGTCCTGCCGAGAACGAAAGGTCGAGCGGCCCAACGAAGAGCACGTCGATGCCCTCGACGGAGAGTATGTCCTCGACGTTGTTGACCGCCTCCACGGACTCGACCTGCACTACGACAAGAACAGAGTCGTTCGCCTTGCTGAGGTATTCGTCCCACTCCAACCCATACACGGACGCCCTCCTGGGCCCGGCTCCTCTCATTCCGACCGGAGGATACTTCGCCGATCTTACGGCGACAGTAGCTTCGCGCTTGTCGTTCACATAAGGTATCATCACGCCAGAGACCCCAAGGTCCAAGGCCCTCTTCACGTAGACCGGGTCGTTCCAGGGCACCCTCACGATGGGAAGGGTCGGGGCGGACGAAACCGCCTGAGCCATGTTTGAAATCCCCGAGATATCGACGGGGGCGTGCTCCATGTCCAGTATCATCCAGTCGAATCCTGACAGGGCAATGATCTCCGCTACGTCGGGGTTGTTGATGGTTATCCATGTCCCGAGGGTGAGCTCGTTCCTTGCAAGCTTCTTCTTGACTGTATTCTCCCGCACCAAAATCTCGCCGCAGATGCATCACCCGCGGGATATTTCTGTCTAGCACTATCGACCGAGATTGGGGAAAGCTCCTAAGAAATGTGGAGGTTGTCAGCCCAAATCGCGAGCTGACGAACCGCCGGTCTTGCCGTGGCGACTAGCATGCCTTTGCCATCTGCTTTACGGGTGCGCCTGCGCGGCACGAGGATGTCCTTCATCTCGGACTTCTCCTCCACGGTGAGGTTTCGCGCTGGGTGGTCTCACAGGTCCCGCAGCGAGTCCCACGAGCTCGACCGCGGCCTTGGTGGCGTTCGCGTCGGATATGCCCGTTTTCTTGCCCAGGTCCAAGTGGAAGTGGTAGAAGGGCCAGTTGAGCTGGGCCAGCAGGTCGACCGCCTTTGTGTAGTCGTGCTTGCTCACGGCGTTCCAGAGCTTGATCTGGTGCTCCAGGTGGAAGTGCGCCTCGTGAGAGAGGTAACCGACCTCGCCGAGCTTGTTGCCGGTGACGTGCTCGTTCATGTTATCGACGAAGGCGAGCTTGTCCCCGAACCTCACAAGCGTGTCTCTGAACTCGATCTGGCTGGGAAGCGAGAACTTCACCGATACCACGTTGTCCACGTCGAGCAGCCGCGTGAAGAACTCTCGGGTGAACGTGTGGCCGTGCCAATATGAGGTGTAGACCATGATTCCCACGTCGGTGGCGTCGCTGACCTGCTTGTAGTAGCGGATCATGTCGTCCGTCGACTGCCCGGGGTCGTAGTAGGGCGGCGAGAGCTGGACGCCTTCGATCCCAGCCTTGCCAGCCCACTTTGCCAACTCGATCGTGACTTGGGGGTCCGTGTCTTGCACACCGAATATCAGGGGGACCTTTCCTCTTGCCTCGTCCACAACCGCCTGACCGACCTTCTTCCTCTCCTCGGTGGTCAGGACCTGGAATTCTCCGCCCGCCCCGGCGACGAGGAAAGTGCCGTTGCCGTTCTCACCGAAGCCGTTCTTGATCAGGTATCGCACGTTGCTCTTCAGCCCGTCGATATCGAGCTCGTAGTTGGGCTTGAATGGAGTCATCAGGGGGGTGAACATCCCGCGGAACTTTTCTCTAGCCTCCTTCCTGCTAATTGCCATGACATTTGGCAGCCCAGATTCTATTTAAATTTTGAAAAGCCATGAGGCAAAGGAATCCTTTAAGGAAGGGGGGCAGCGTCCCGCCAGCCCGAGACCGCTGCACATGGAAACGCTTGATTTTGGAAGAAGCTTCTTCACGTTCGGAATCGACATCGAGAAAAAGCCGCCGAAGACGATGTCTGCAAAGCCTCGATATCCCTCCAACTTCCCTAGGGTGGTGCTCGAAGCCACGCTGGAGCTGACGAATAGGAAGACCAAGCGCAAGACCGATTACATCCTTAGCGCTTCTTGCAAGGCCGAGAACGTCGCCGAAGTCAAGGGTCTGTGGATGAGCCCCAACGCGGACTGTTGTTTCGTGGCCTCCAAGGACGAGTTCATGGTCGTCAAGAGTTGGTCGAGACGCGGCACGGGCGTCAAACTCTGGCCCCCCACCCTCGGCGTCCAGCCCGAGCGCAATTCCGGTTCTGTTAAGGACGACTGGACGACTATCAGCATCGACCCTTTCAAGGTCAACGGCCGCTTGTTGAAGAACCCCGACGAAGTGGTCGAGGCGACCTTCGCCAACAAGCCGCTGGTGGCGCGAATGGAGTATGACGAGGGGGACTATCATGTACGCATCGACCACCCAGTCAAGACAATCAACGTAAACCCGAAGTATCACTACTTCCAGACCGATACCGGACCGGTCCTCCTTCCGGACCTCAGTCCGAAGCGACTGAAGGCGGCCAAGCGTCAGATAGAGATCCTTGACTTCGCCTACGAGGCCTACAACAGCCCAGACTGGGCCGAGTTCGTAATCAACGTCCCGACCAAGGTGGGACCCGACCTCGAGGTGGACCACTACTCCAAGTTCAGGAGGATCGACGGGATGAAGAACTCCATCATAGCCCTGCCCTAGCGAGGCTCTCGTCCCCATCACAAGCCTTATGTCGGCGCCTCCGGCCGCGCCGACTCATGTCTGTGGGCCAGAGCTTGAAGAACTACTGGGAACTCATCAAGCCCAAGATCAGTCCTCCTGCTGGTCTTCACCGGGATAGCGGCAATGCTGGTCGCCTACCGGGTCGAAGGCCTGACCCCGAAACCGCTCCAACTGGTCGTCGGGTTCGCGGCGATCTTCTTGGGGTCGGCGGGGGCGGAGGTCCTCACGAACTATCACGACCGAGACATAGACGGAGTCATGAAACGGACGAAGAACCGGCCCATCCCCAGCGGGCGCATAAGCCCGAGGGCGGCGCTGGCATTCGGTCTAGTCGCCTCGGTCCTCTCTGTGGTGCTAGCCTACTGGTTCAACTGGCTTGCCGCTTTCTTCATGCTCTTCGGACTGGTTGACAATGTCGGGGTCTACTCCCTCTGGCTGAAGAGGCGGAGCTGGCTGAACATCATCCTCGGCGGCGTCTCTGGAGGGATGCCAGTCCTCGTGGGATACGCAGCCGTCGCCGGCACGATCTCCTGGCTCGCGATATTCATGTGCGCCATGGTCGTGGTCTGGATACCGACCCACATCTGGAGCCTCTCCATCAAGCTAAAGAGCGAATACAAGGAAGCGGGGGTGCCGATGCTGCCGGTCATCGTAAACGAGCGTCTTGCGACCGTTTGCATCGCCGTTACCAGCGCCCTGCTGGCGGTCTTCTCCTTCGCCGTGTTCCTCGTCACGAGCGTCAGCATCCCGTACATCGTTGTGGCGTCCGCCGCCGGCGCGGTCATCATGGGGTACAGCCTGAAGTTGACTGTCGACAGGACCGAGAAGACCGCCTGGACTCTCTTCAAGCTCTCGAGCCCGTACCTCACTGTTATCTTCACGGTCTTGGTGTTGAACTTCTGGGTCTTCGGCGCCTGAAAGTGGACTACTGCTTGTGGACCATGGCCAGTTCCTTGACGTAGATGTATTCGTCCACTCGGAGGAGGAGCTTTGCCACCTCGTAGGCCCTGGACAGGAGGATCTTGTTGTTCAGGACCAAGTCCCTCACTCCGTCCTTCCCCTCCATGTCGACGCAGCCCCCGTAGCCGATACCCATGGAGGTCATGCCCCTGGCATGGTAGCTTCGAAGCTCCGGGAGGACCTTGGAGAAACTGAGGCCAAAGTTCCCAATGAGGGCGCTGGGCACCTCTTCCAGCGCGTCTGCAAAAGCGATGATAGCCATCTGCTCCTTCCCGGAAAACTCCAGGGCATACTCGCGAAGTCGAGTCGCCGCCCGCATGTAGGTCGCGCCCCCTCCCCATGCGGCCTTGGCGTCCTTACGAATGCCGGCCATCAGGCGGATGCAGTTCTTTACGACCCTCTCGAGGTCCTGGGTCTCGGCCACGGAGCTCCCCCGGAGGAGAATGGTCGACCCCTTGGCGGCCTCGATCACGGCGTAGTCGATAGCCTCGATCTTCTCCATAGAGACCTTGTCCACCATTCCAAGGTCCTTCGGCTCGATGTTCGCCACATCACCTATGGAAGTCGCGCCCGTCGCCTCGGCTACGGCGTCCACGTCGGGGACATCTACCATCGAAAACGCCATCATGCCCTGCTTTGACATCTCCTCTGCGACGAGGGGAGCTATCTTTCCTCTGCAAATGACCACCTTGGCTCCGACCTTGGCCAACGGGGCGACCAGGTTTGCGTTCAGCCTGCTCTCCTCCTCCTTGAACTTGGCGATCTGGCCGTTCTCGGTGATATCCCACTTTAGCTTGAAAGCGCCTTTGCCCTTCATCAGGAGCTCGAGAGGCTTGACGTCCATCACGGTGTTCAGGACCGCCACCTTGACATCCCTGAGCTCGGTGGGCATGCTTTGGTCGATGCGGTCCTTCCGAACTATGACGCCTTTGACAAGCTTAGAATCGGAGATGGACGCCCCGTACTTCGTGACCACCCTGATGCGCTTGAGGTCTATCCCACCCTGGCTCTCAGCCCTCGCAGCGGCCCTCTTCAGGTCGGCTCTGATGCTAGGGGTCAGGACGCCCCTTCCGCAATCGGCTACGTCGAGCACCTCGTCGTCGTCCATCTCCTCAGGCAAGACCGCCTGGTTGAACACCCTGGACGCCTCCTTGGCGGCGCTTAGGTATCCGTTCAGTATGACGTTGGGGTGAGTCTTCTTTCTCATGAGGTCATCAGCTCCCCTCAGCAAGGACGAGATGATGATCACGAAGGTGGTCACTCCGTCCCCTACGTCCTGCCTATGTATCCGGGCGGACTCTGCTAGAGTCTTCACCGCCGGGTATTGTATCTCCAGCTCTCCGAGGACCTCCACCGCGTCCTTCGTGACCTTGATCACCCTCTCCGGCCCTCTCGTATAGGTAACCATCTTGTATGCCCCCCTCGGCCCGAGGGAACTTTCGACCTTGGCCGCGGATATCGCTGCTAGATTCAGGTTCTGGGCCCAAGCCTTCCTGCCCTTCATCCGTCCGACATTCGGCGAGATAGTCGGGATGTCCACTGACATCGTTATGCGCCCTCCGTGCCGGAACGCCCGGGTTTCGCCATCGATGATGAAATGCAGGCCTTTACTCGCGTCAGCAACGGCGCTCGCCCCTCCCTCGGCACGATATTACCTCTTCTGTCAGGGACTTCGATTGGGTCCAATTTTCGAAACATTCGTCTGAACCCAAGGTTCAGAAAGTCTTAAATCGAGAACAACGACGGCGCCTTCAGGAAACAGCTTTGAAAACAGCAACAGGAACAAAGCGGACAGGAATAGGAACAGGTCTAATCGTCACGGTGGTGATCGTAGTAGTATTGATCGCCGCAGCGGGATACTTCATCTTCGTCCCCTCGACCAACCCAAGCACCACGACGACGCAGACCACCTCGACCGCCAGCAGCACGACGCCAACGACTTCAACAACCACGACGACAAGCACGTCAACCACTTCGACGTCGACTTCGACGACTAGCACGTCCACCACGTCTACTTCGACCACAAGCACCACATCCACTACGACGACCACTAGCAGCAGCCCCACCACGACAACTACTACTACGACGAGCTCATCTCCCACGACCACGACAACTACATCCAGCTCTGGACCGACGCTGGTTCTCGTATACCCAGTCGGCATCGGGTCAAATCCCGGCGCGACTGTGGAGTATCAGAACGGCTCGGCATTCACCTCAACTACGGTTGCCCCAGGAACGACGATCATCTTCATGAACGCCGACTCGACCAGCATACACGACGTGTACTGGAACACCCAGCCGAGCGGCGCAACGATCACAGGGGTCGTTCAATGTGCCGTAGCTAGCGGCGTTGCCTGCAGCCCCAACACGAACAAGTGGACCAACAACGAGTACAGCTTCGTACTCACGACACCAGGAGCCTACGGCTTCGTCTGCGAGTATCATAGCTGGATGAAAGGCAGCATCACCGTGAGCTAGACCCAAGCACAATCTGCGGGCGAGCCCATCAGGGCTGCCTGCTCCCCCGATTTTCATTCCGACCTCCTCCCGTGATAGTCTTTTTATGACTTGGAGAAGCACGTCCGGCCGTTTTGGGAACCAAGGGTAAGCAGGTAGCAATAGTCACGGGAGCCGCGAGCGGTATTGGGCGTGCGACCGCCAGAGCTCTTAGCAAGGAAGGAAGATCGGTAGTCGTCGTGGACATGGACAGGGCCAAGGGTGGGGCGGTGGCGGACGAGGTGAAGGGGGCCTTCATCCAAGCGGACCTTTCCAGGGCCAAGGATTGCAAGACCATAGTGGAAACGACCCTGGCGCGCTTCGGGACCGTCCACATCCTCGTCAACAACGCGGGCTTCCAGCACGTAGAGGCGATCGAGACCTTCCCGGAGAAGATGTGGGACAAGATGATAGCGACGATGATGACCGCCCCTTTCCTCCTGACAAAGTACCTGTTGGCCCTCGATGCGACAACAAAACTATGGGAGGATCGTCAACATAGCTTCCACCCAGGGACTCATCGCGTCTCCCTTCAAGAGCGCCTACGTCGCGGCGAAGCACGGCATCGTCGGTCTCACCAAGAGCGCCGCTCTCGAGGGAGGCCCCCAGGGGATAACGGTGAACGCAGTCGCTCCGGCGTTCGTGAGGACCCCGCTCATGCAGAACCAGATAAAGGACCTCTCCGTCAGCATGAGGATCCCGGAAGACCAGGTGGTGGAGAAGGTCATGTTGGAGCCCGCTGCGATAAAGAGGTTTATCGAACCGGAGGAGGTCGCGTCCCTCGTGGCGTACCTCTGTTCGCCGCAGGCATCAGCCATCACGGGCGTCTGCTGGCCCATAGACCTCGGATGGACTGCCCGGTAGGTGCCGCGCATTGGGCGCGCCCCTTCCTCAGGTGAACTGCAATTAACTGAGGCACGAACAGATGTTGAGCACCCTCTTTTCTAACGCCTAGAGCCAAGAACCACTCAATCGCCATGGATAGCTTGGAGACCGGAGTCAGGGGACTTTCTAGCCTGCTTGACCAAGCCCGAGCTTCCGTCCCGGTGTTGGCAATCCTTCCGCACAACAACGCAGAGTATGCGGTGGCCGCAGAGACGGCCGGAGCGGACGCGATGCTGATTGGCATAGACAAGACTGAGTCGACCTTTCCCGGCCTGTTCGGCAGTTTCGACCTCCAAGAGGATTCCATCTCATCGATAATCTCGAGCTCCTCGATCCCGGTGGGGATCTCCATAGGGGACTCGAGGCCGCTGACCAGGGACAACTGGGAGCGCATAGTGGCAAAGCGGTTCTCCTTCGTGAACATGTACGCACACCATATGCCGCCCTTCGTCTTGGACGACCAGAGGATGCAGAAGCTTGTGACAATAGGGCCGGGCTACATGGTAGAACAGATCAGGAACCTCTCAGAGATGGAGGGAGTGTACGCACTCGAGGCGGCTATCGTCTCCCCGCAGGGGATGAACCACATCTTCAGCGTCCTCGACCTGGCGACCTTGAGGATGATCGCAAGGCTTTCTACAAAACCCGTGTTACTCCGCACCCAGAAGAGGGTCGAGCCGGAGGACGTGCCCATCGTCACCTCCGCTGGACTGAAAGGGATCAGCTTCGACCCGTCTTCCATAGAGCCGGGGATTGAAGCATATAGGGACGCGATATCGACGCTTAGGGCGCGAAGAACGATTGGCGCGTCCCAGGCAAGCCGCTGAGCAGAAGGCAAGCAGGATCAGGCCTCCCACAGCCGTCATCTTGGCTGGAGGGTTGGGCACCAGGCTCAGGCCATACACTCTCGCCACTCCTAAACCCCTACTCCCCGTTGGGGGAAAGCCGATCCTCGAATACATCGTCGCCTGGCTCTTGAAAAACCGGATAGAGGATGTCGTCATCTCGACCGGATACCTTGGGAAGATGATCGAGGACCATTTCGGCGACGGGTCAGAATTCGGAGTGAAGATACGCTACGCGGTCTCGGACAAGGCCCTCGGAATCGGCGGGCAGCTCCTGAACGCCTCCCCGAAACTGACGTCTCCATTCTACTGCCTCTACGGGGACGCCATTCTCGACCTTGACCTGCGAAGGCTGATGGACTTTCACAGAGGGAAGAAGGGCGCCCTTCTGACGATGGCGCTCATGAAGGAGTCGATCCAGTCGCGATACGGGGTGATCGAGCTGGCCAAGGGAGGGAGGGTCGCCCGTTGGAAAGAGAAGCCCGTGTTCGAGAACGACATCAACGTGGGGTGCTACGTGATGGAAAAGAGGTATCTAGACTACCTCTCCAAGACACCGGGGAACGACATGAAGCTCGCGTTCGATTCCGCAATGCAGGCCGGCGAAGCGGTCTACGGCTTGAGGATGGGCGGGGCGTTCTGGGACATCGGGGACAAGGCGGGATACGCAGCTGCCGACGCCCACTTTCAGGAACTCCGGGAAGCCGGGAAGAGGTAGGTCGGGAGGCCCACACCGTGAACATTGTGGTGTTTGAGGACGAGGGGTGGGCCAACTTGGCCCCTATCTCGCTCACCAGGCATGTCTCCCAGCTGGTGGTAGGGACCTCGACCATCCTGGATTGGATTTCCGGGAGCTTCCCCGGCGATGTCTCCCTCGCGGGAAGGGACGCCCTGGCCGACGTCGTCAGCGAAGAGACGGGGCTCAAATTCAATGCCGAGCAGAAGGGGGACGTGTTTCTGATAAACGGTCGGCTGAACCCCACGTGCAAGCTAGATCGTGGCAAGATCTCGGGCAGAAGGAGCTTCGCGCTGTCAGACCCAGGGGGGTCGATCGCGATAGCTTCTATCTCAAATGAAGGCTACGAGGAGGTTCGCTCGAAGGAGGGCGTCCTCACCCAGAAGGAACTGCACAGGCAGTGCAGAGGCCTTCAGACACTCTCGTCCAGGGAGAGCCTGCTCTTCGACTACCCCTGGGACACGATATCCTGCAACGACCAAGCCATAACCCTGAGCTCGGCAGCCACGAAAGGGAAGAGACCGGCCGGCGTCGCGCTCGAACCCTCTCGCCGAAGTAGAGGAGAACGTGACCTTCGACACGAGACTGGGGCCCGTGGTCGTGGCGGAAGGGGCGAGCATTGAATCATTCTCCCGTATCGCCGGTCCGGCGTACATCGGGAAGGATAGCATCCTCCACTCCGCGCTAGTGAGGCAGGGCACCACTATATCCGCGAACTGCAGGGTTGGAGGTGAGGTAGAGCGTTCGATAATCTACCCGTTCAGCAACAAGGCACACTTCGGCTTCCTCGGCCACTCCATCCTGGGAAGCTGGGTGAACATGGGGGCCGGGAGCGTGACGAGCGACCTGAAGAGCACGTACGGAACCATAAAGGCCATGCGTGCCGGAAAGAGGGTCGACACAGGTATGGTGAAGCTCGGGACCATAGCGGGCGACATGGCCAAGGTCGGGTCCGGGTCAATAATCAACGGGGGAAAGACCCTGGGGGTATGCTCACACGTTTCTGGGCTCGTAGACAAGGATGTCCCTGGCTTCTTGCGATTCGACGGGCGCAACCCGGAGTCGAGCCTTGCCCTGAAGCTGGACTCTGTGCTGGAGACCCAATCGAGGATGATGGCAAGGAGAGGCTTGGAGATGTCGAAGGCTAGGCGGAAGCTGATCGAATCACTCTACAATTCGTAGAACCTGGCCTCAATCCCGGGCTCTTTGTTTCTCGGTTGAGCAAGGCTCACGTCTTGGCGGCCCGGCCGTAATCGTCCTGCAGTCGTACCACATCCTCTTCGGCAAATGGCCCCAGCGATACCTCAAGAATCTCGGTCCTCTCCTCCGAGCTCATCCTGTGAACCTTCCCCTGCGGGACTGTAAACTGATCTCCTTCCTTGAGTTCGAACTTGTTCTGTTCGAGCTCGACCAAGGCGCTCCCCGTGAGGCACGTCCAGACCTCCGTCCTGTTATGGTGATACTGGAGACTGAGACGGGAGTGCGGGTTTATGGTTATGAGCTTGACCGTTACGGTCTTGGTCGGGTTCTGGTAGATGACCTCGAACTTTCCCCAAGGACGCATTACTTCGACTGAACTCAACGATGCACCAGCCTGAACTCAGCCCTGTGAGCCCCCAAACCTCCTTCTTAAGGCCCACGTTCCCACTTTGTGTTAAATTGCGCCAATCAGGTTACCCCTACCATCTGGGCGAGCTCCTTCCTGCTCGCGGCCCCCAGCCGTTCGGCCGCCGCCTCGGGGGACACCTCGTTGACGAAAACCCCTGCGCCGAGCTCGAGCCCAGCCCACTGCGACACCCTGGGGTAGACCTCGATGTGCCAGTGGATCTGCTTGGTCGTCTTCTTCTCGGAGGAGCTGTGGATTACGAGGTTGAACCCCTGGTCCCCCAGGACCTTGGACATGCCGCCCAGTGTCGACCGAAGTAGGAGTGCGAGGTCTCTCAGCTCCTTCTGAGAGAGCTTCAGGATGCTGGTCTGGTGCTTCTTGGGATAGATCCAGAACTCGTAGGAGTGGGATGAGACCCAAGGGGCGAAGGCTATGTAGAAGTCAGTGGAGATTATCTGTCGGGGTCCGCCGCTCTCGGAAGCGACGACCTGGCACATCGGGCAAACACCCAACTCATTCAAGGAGTTCTGGACCGTGACCGCCTCCGACTCCACGACGGGCGGGAGCCGGGGTATGGTGACTATCTGCAGGTGCGGGTGCTCCAACGTCGCACCGGAGTCTTTGCCCGAGTTGATGAAGGTCAGAACGTAGCTGACTCCTCGCTGGGCATATAGCCAGCGGACCTTGTCCTGTACCGTGGCCAGTATGTTCGTCCACTGTTCGATGTCTATCTTCGGGAAGGTGTCGTCGTGCTTCGGGGTGGCGACGACGATGTAGTGATAGCCGATCGCCGGCTCGCTGTAGTGAGGATACTCTCCGTATGAAGCCGGTGCGTTGGGTGAGACGACGGGATTCTTGTTGAGGAAGGCGCGGACCACCCAGCCCTTTATGGTGTCGCCCTCGGAGTCGCTCTGCTTCACGAGGGCGTTGCCCATCTTCACGAGAGCAAGGTCCGAGGGCGGGGTCATGTCCTCGTTGCCTGGACAGAACGGGCATTTTGCGCCGTGCTCGGCGCGAGGCCGAGGCGGGTTCCTTGAGTTTCGTTCGCCCGTCACCACGGAGAGCCTGTCTGTGAAGTAGTCCTTTCTTATCTCTACCAAAGCTGAAGGTCTTTGTGTTGCGCCGGCCCGCAGATATAAAGTTCTGCAGGAATGTTTCTGGCAACGATAATAAACCGGGTCCCGCGGTTCCGTAGCGTGAAGTTCGGTTACGTCCTGCTCGACGGCTGTGGGGACCGCCCGACCGCCGCCCTCAATTTTACCACACCTCTGCGATCGGCCTACACCCCGAACATGGATGCGCTCGCCCGGCGAAGCGAGCTGGGAAGGGTGATCACGGTCGGGAGGGGGATCGCCCCGGAGTCCGACATCGCGGTCTTCAACATGTTGGGCTACTCCTTTGCAGAGGGCTACCCGGGTAGGGGTGTGGTCGAATCCGTGGGCGCGGGGCTGAGGTTCGAAGATGGCGACCTGGCCCTCAGGGCGAACTTCGCCACCGCCAAGGACGGTCTCATCGCTGACAGGAGGGCGGGAAGGGACCTGACCAAGGAAGAGACCAGCGCGCTCGACCGAGCACTCGGGGAGGTCAAGCTGAAGGACGCAGAGGTGGAGTTCAGGAGCACAGTATCCTACAGAGCCGTGATGGTGATCAGAGACAAGTCCCCCCTTTCCGGTGAGATCTCGAACACCGACCCCGCCTACGTGAGGACCAGGGGATTTGGGGCTGCCAGGGCCGTCAAGGGTCCAGAGAAGCTCATCCGGTGCAAGCCCCTCGTGGGCACGGCCAAGGCCCGGCGGGCTGCGGCTCTGGTGAATGATTTCCTCGACCAAGCAGCGAGGGTTCTCGGCGATGCTGAGGTGAACAAGGAGCGAACGAGGGAGGGGAAGATGCCCGCGAACCTGGTGCTCCTGCGCGACGCGGGGGACCACCTGCCCAACGTCCCGTCGTTCAAGGAGAAGCACGGTGTGAAGGGGGTCGCCCTAGTCGAGATGCCTGCCGAGGTCGGCATCGCACGATTGTTGGGGATGAAGGAGGTCCGGACAAACGACCACAGGGACCTGGCAAGGAAGGCGGAGTTGTTCGCCCGGGAACTTTCTGAGGATACGCTGGTGTACGCCCACATAAAGGGGCCGGACGAGTTCGGCCACGACGGAGACGCTCCGGGCAAGAAGAAGAACATCGAGGCCATCGACAAGGACTTCTTCGGAAGGGTCTCCGAGGAGACGCAGGACGTCAGGATGGGAGTCTCCTGCGACCACTCGACGCCATGCGTGCTCAAGATGCACTCGAGCGACCCCGTACCCTTGATGATAAGCTCGGGCGAGAGAGATGCCGATGCTTGCCGTTTCACCGAGAGAGACGCCGCAAAGGGGTCCCTGAAGACCCTGCGCGGATATCGCGTCCTTGACAGACTCTTGGCGAACTGAGAGCTCTACTTTTGTGGCTGACCGCTCATCGAGTCCCCGCCCTCATCTTCGAACAACTCCTCGATGGTCTGTCCCTTGCGCACCACGACGTGCTCTCCCTGGGAAGTCTTCATGAGCACATAGGGGCGCGGCTGGCAGTGGAATGGAGAAGAGAGCACGAATGAATACGCGCCCACCTCTCTGAAGACCACGAGCTTGCCCACCTCCGCGCCGCCGAGCCTGGACCTGCTTGAGGTCGTGAAGACGTCCAGCGAATCGCACAGGCGGCCGGCAAGAACCGTCTTCTGATCGCCATGCACGAGACGCGCGTGTTCCTCGATCGGCTACTTCGTGTGCCCGGCATCCGCATCGAGCGCGAGCCGACGATCGGCTGGTGCGACATGCTCATGAGCTACGAACTGCGCGATGCGATCGTGGTCTGTTCAGTGTGACGCACAAGCTCACCCCTAAGCCGGTCGTCGAGCGGCGGCGGTACGACAGCACGCTGCGGCAGCGGCAGGCGGCACAGACTCTCGAGCGCATCATCGTCGCGGGTGCGCACATTGCGCACCGACTCCCAGCGTGGGACTGGCGCGAGGTGACCTTCAAGGCGGTGGGCGAGCGTGCCGGTGTCAGCGAGCGCACCGTGCATCGGTATTTCTCGACTGAGCGGGAGGCTCCGCGATGCCATCCTGCAACGCTTGGTGCAAGAGTCAGGCGTCACTCTCGAGGGGCTGGAGCTCCGTGACTTCGCCGGCATCGTGGCGCGTGTGTACGAGTACCTGTCATCGTTCGCCGTCTCGCCCGAGAGCGTAAACGATCCGAGTTTCGCAAGCCTGGACCAGCAGCGGCGCGAAGCGCTCCGCAGCGCCGTCGTGCGCTCGACCCGCGGGTGGCCGGGAGATGACCAGGAGATGGCGGCAGCGATGCTCGACATGCTCTGGAGCGTGCCCTCCTATGAGCGGCTGATCACGGCCTGGCAGTTCGACACCGATCGCGCCATTCAGGCCATCAGCTGGGTGATCGGCCTCATCGAGAAGGCGATTCACGAAGGACGACGCCCCGGACTTTAGCGGCGGATAAAGCCGCGGAGGCATGTCTCAGCGTGTCGTATGCAACAATGGTGTCTATTGCGTGCCGATGCCTCGGTGAACGACAATGCCCCAGGGGGCCGGCGTCGGGCTGCCCCGGGAGCCGCCCACAATCATCGAAGGAATAAAGACATGGCGCGATTCAGCCTCGTGGTTTACAGCAACCCGGTAAAGGGCCGAGAGCAGGAGTACAACGACTGGTACTCCAATCAGCATCTGAGCGACCTGCTCGCGATTCCGGGTGTCATTTCGGCGCGCCGGTTCAAGCTCTCGGACACCCAGATCAAAGAGGCGCCGCAGACTTATCAATATCTTGCAATCTACGACATCGAGGCCGACGATGTGACGAGCTTTATCAAGGAGTTGATGGCGCGCACCGCCAACGGCATGTACATCAGTCCCGCGTTGTCGAGCGAATTATTGCCGGTGTTCTGGGAGGCGCTGTAGCATCACACCTATGAACACGAGCCCCAAAGAAGCACTTTCGCCGGCGACGCTCCTTGCGGTGTATCGCAAGGCGCTGTTGATCAATCTCGTCGATGAGCGCATGCGCTCGCTCCTGAGCTCCGGACGCATGGCCGCCGTCTATTATTCTCCGCGCGGACAGGAGATCGTCGCGGCCGCCATGGGCGTGCACCTCGAGCCGAGCGACTACCTCGTCACGATGTATCGCGGCATTCACGATCAGCTCGCCAAGGGCATGCCCCTGCGCCAGCTGTGCGCAGAGTATTACGGCAAGGCGACGGGCACCTGCAAAGGCAAGGGCGGCCCGATGCACATCACCTATCCCGCAGCCGGCATCATGGTGACCACGGGCGTCGTCGGCGGCGGGTTGCCGATCGCAAACGGGCTCGCGCTCGCCTCGAAGCTGCGCAAGGACAAGCGCGTGACGGTGTGCACCTTTGGCGATGGCGCGGCCAACATCGGGGCGTTCCACGAGTCGCTCAACATGGCCTCGCTGTGGAAGCTGCCGGTGATATTCCTCTGCCAGAACAACGGCTATCGGCGAGTGCACGAAGTTCGAATACGCGACGTCGGTGCCGCACATCGCCGATCGCGCGGTCGCCTACGGCATGCCCGGCCTCTCCGTCGACGGCAACGATCCGGCGGCGATGTGGCACGCCGATCGCGTGAGGCGGTCGAGCGGGCGCGCGGCGGCGGAGGGCCGACACTGCTCGAAGCGAATACCTTTCGCTTCATGGGTCATTACTTTGGCGATCCCGGAGCGTACATCCCGAAAGAGCAGTATGCGGCCGCGCTCGCGCGCGATCCCGATGCCGGCCTGCCGGGCTGCGGTGCTTGCATCGGGCGCCGCCACCGAAGCGCAGCTCAAGACACTTGCCGCCGAGATCACTGCAGACCTCGATGATGCCCTCAAGTTTGCGGCCGAGAGTCCCGTTCCCGATGCAGGGGAGATCGGTATCGACATCTACGGCACGGGGGCACGCGCATGAGCTCGCCAGCCGAGAAGCAGCAGACGATTACCTTTACCGAGGCCTATCACCGCGCACTCGATGAAGCGATGGCCGCCGATCCGAGCGTGATCCTGTTGGGTGAGGATATTGCCGATCGCGAGGGCGGCGGGGTATTCAAAGTCGACCAAGGGGCTCTCCACGAAGTACGGCGAGGATCGAGTGCGCACGACGCCGATTTCCGAGGAGGCCATCGTGGGCGCGGCGGTGGGTGCGGCGCTCGCGGGCATGCGCCCCGTGGCGGAGATCATGCTGATGAACTTCGTCACGGTGGCGATGGATCAAATCGTGAATCATGCGGCAAAGCTGCGCTTCATGTCGGGCGGCCAGACCTCGGTGCCGATCACCATTCGCACGCGAACCGGAGCGGGCGGCGGCACAGCGGGACAGCATTCGGACATGCTGGAGGCCTGGTTCGCGCATGTCGCCGGTATGAAGGTCGTCGTGCCTTCCTCGCCGGCGGATGCCGTGGGACTCCTGGCCTCGTGCATCTTCGACGACGACCCGTGCCTCTTCATCGAGGACGGGATGACGCGCACGCAGACCGGGCCGGCGCCGCCGCCGGGGCACCGGATCCCATTGGGCAAGGCCAACATCGTTCGCGCCGGCACGGATGTCTCGGTGATCAGTTATGGCCGTCCGATTCGCGACTCGCTTGCGATTGCCGAGCGGCTCTCGGGCGAGGGCATCTCCGTCGAGGTGGTCGACTTGCGTACCGTCTCGCCGATGGATACCGAGACCCTTTTGAAGTCGGTCGCGAAGACGCGCCGTGCCGTGATCGTGCACGAGGCACCGCGCAGCTTTGGCGTCGGCGCAGAAGTGTGCCGCGCGCATCAACGAGCATCTTTACGGTGAGCTCGCAGCTCCCGTGCTGCGGGTCGCCTCGCGCGACGTCCCCGTGCCGTTTGCCAAGGTGCTCGAGCAGGAATTCTTGTACAAGCCGAGCGCGATCGAGGCCTCCATCCGTGAGACCCTCAGTGCAAAGGCGCGCCGATGAGTGTGGAAGTGCGCATTCCGCAGATCGGCTTTTCGATGACGGAGGGCAACCTCTCGGAGTGGCTCGCGACGGATGGCGCAAAAATCGAGAACGGCGCGCCGCTGTACATGCTGGAGATCGACAAGGCGGTGCAGGAGGTTCCTGCGCCCGCCGCGGGTACGCTTAAGATTCACGGTCAGGCAGGCCAGGTTTATCCCGTGGGCGAACTGATCGCGGAGATCCTCTGAGCGCGTGAGCGTGCCGGCGCGCTTGGGCATGCCGCCGGCAGCCTCCGGTATCGAACAACCGGGTGAACTTTATGAATTTCGATATTTCCGAAGATCAACAAATGATGCGCGACACGTTCGCGCGCTTCCTCGAATGAGAACAGCAGCATGGCGCGCGTGCGCGCCGCGCTGCCGACGGGGATTCGATCCGGCGCTGTGGTCGGGCCTGGCGGAGCTCGGCGCCTTTTCGCTGCGCGTGCCCGCAAGCATCCGGCGGCCTGGGGCTTTCGGCTTGTTGGACGCCGCCGTCCTCATGGAAGAGGTCGGTCGCACACTGGCCTCGGGTCCGGTCGCCGAGACTCTGGTGGCAGCGCGGTTGCTCGCCGTGTTGGGCGACGGCGCGATACCGCGCGCTGCTCGACCGGGTGATCGCCGGCAAGAGCGTCGTCAGCCTCGCCTTTCGCGACATTGCCGAGGAACCGGTGCAATGGGTCGCCGGCGGCGCCGTCGCCGAGGCCGTCATCGCCCGCAACGGCGAGCAGATCGTGCTGGTCACGTTCGCCGGAGAGCGAGCGCAAGGCGGAGCCGAATCTCGCCTCGACGCCGATGGCCGAGCTGCGCCTTGGCGGCGCGCCGCGCAAGCTCCTGTCCGAGCGATGCGGCCGGTCGCCGACGCGTTTGCGCAGGCCATCGAGGAGTGGAAGCTGTTGATGGCGGCGGCACTTGCGGGTCTTGTCGCGCGAGGCGATCCGGCTGGCCGCCGCCTACGCTCGCGAGCGCGTCGCGTTCGGTCAGCCCATCGGCAGCTATCAGGGCATCTCGCATCCGCTGGCCGATCTCATCTGCGATGTCGACGGCGGCAAATATCTCAATCTGGAAGACGATCCGCGACATCGCCGATGGCAAGCGCGAGGCGGGCGCAGAGATTTCGCTCGCGCTCTGGTGGAACGCGGATACCGCGAACCGCGCCGTGGCGCATGCGCTGCAGACCTTCGGCGGCTACGGTCTGACCACCGATTACGACATCCATCTCTACAACCTGCGCGCCAAGGCGTGGCCGCTCATGATCGGCGATCCGCAGCGCCTGCTCGAAGAGGCCGGGCGCCGTTTTTATGCCGGCGAGCAGCCACTGCCTTGCCGGACGCCGGTGCCGTGACGATCGATTTCGACCTCGGCGAGGAAGCGCGCGCGCTGGCCGCGAGGTCGATGCGTTCTTCCAGAAGAACCTGACGCCCGAGCTCAAGGCGAAGGCGCATTATTCCTGGGACGGCCATGATCCCGGCCTGCACCGCAAGCTCGCCGAGGCGCGGCTGCTGTTTCTCGTCCTGGCCCGAAGGAGCTGGGCGGGCGCGCCGCGCCCGCCGTATGCGCGGCACGCGGCCATGCATGTCTGGGAGGAGCACGGCTGGACCGACCGCGCCGATGAGCGTTGCCGGCATGGTCGGCACCATCATCCAGCGCTTCGGGAGCGATGAGCTGAAACGCGACGTGCTCTCGAAGATCGCTCGGGCGAAGGCGATCTGCAGCCTGGGATACTCGGAGCCGAGCTGCCGGCTCGGACGTGTTCGCGGCGCGCACACGCGCGCGACCCGCGACGGCGATGGCTGGCGCATCGACGGCCAGAAGATGTTCACGAGCGGCGCGAACTTCGCCGACTACGTGCTGATGCTGACGCGCACGGATCCGAGCGTGCCGAAGCACAAGGGACTCACGATGTTCATCGTGCCGCTGAAGGCGCCGGGCGTCGAAATCAAGCCGGTCTTACCTTCCAGGACGAGCGCACGAACATCACCTACTACGACGGCGTGAAGATTCCCGACAGCTACCGGCTCGGCGAGGTGAACGACGGCGTCAAGGTCATGTCCGCGGGCCTCGAGCTCGAGCACGGCGGCGGCTTCGCCCCGTCGCAAAGCGCAGATGGTGCACGCCGCCGAGCAGTGCTGCCGAGAGCTTCACCTCGACGGCGAGGCCGCTCATCGAGGACCGCGATGCGCAGGCGCGGCTCGCTCGAGCGAGCGCCATACGCTCCTGTCCGAGCTCGCTCGGCCTGCGCGCGCTGTGGGCGGGTGTCGAGAAGAAGCCGAATCCGGGCTTACGGGCCCGATGGCGAAGCTGTTCTCGTCCGAGAAATTCCTGAAGGACTCGTCCGATCTTCTCGACCTGACGGCGCCCGATTCGCTGTCCAGCCGGAGGGCCCGGCCGGATTCCTCAACCAGTGCTATCGCCATGCGCAGGGCACGACCATTTACGGCGGGACCAGCGAGATTCACCGCAGCATGATCGCCGAGCGCGCGCTCGGCATGCCTCGCAGCCGCGGCTGAAGGCACGAGCATGTCCGACACCCCGCATCTGCTCACCGAGGACGACGGCGCGATCCTCATCGCGACGCTCAATCGGCCGGACAAGCTCAACGCCCTGAGCGGCGACACGATGAGGCTGTTCGAGGCGGCGCTGCACCGCTTCCGCGATACGCCCGCACTCAAGGTCATGCTCGTGCGGGCGAAAGGCCGCTACTTCTGCGCGGGTGCCGATATGCGCGGCGGGGGAGGACGGCAGCGGCCGCGCCGACGACCGCGTCGGGCATTCGCGAGTCGCATCGCCTGAAGCTCAACGGAATGCACCGCATCTACGATGAGATGGAGGCGATGGAGAAGCCGCTCGTCGTCGGCGCATCATGCGCCCTGCGTGGGCGGCGGACTGGAGCTGTCGCTGTCCTGCGATTTTCGGCTCGCGGCAAAGAGCGCCCGCTACGCGTTCCCGGAGGGCAAGTTCGGTGTGCTGCCGGCCTCGAATGGTGTCAGCCGCCTGACGAGGATCGTCGGCACGCATTGGGCGCGATATCTGATCATGGCGAATCTCCCGGTCGACGCCGATAAGGCGCTGCTCATGGGCCTCGTTCACGAGGTCTTCCCCGATGAGACGTTCGGGAGCGAAGTGCTGCGCTTCTGTCGCCACCTCGCCCAACAGAATGGCGAGCAGATGGGCGCAGCCAAGCTGGCCATCGAGATGGCGCGCGATGTCGGTCTCGCGCAGGGCCGCAATGTCGAGCGCATGGCGAACAGCGGCTCTGATGCTGAATCCGGAGTACCTCGAGGGGATGACTCGCTACATCGAGGGCGTTGGCGGCAAGGCAAAAAAGGACAAATGACCGCGGCGTCAGCCGCGGCCTCAGCCGAAATGCCAGCGCCTTGTCGGTACGGAGCCCGGCTTGAACTCGATGAACTGGATATCGAACCAGATCGGCAGCAGGTATCGGAAGTAGAACGCGTGCGTGTGGGCCTGCGCGGTCTCGAGGTCCTCGAGCTCGCGAATCTGCATGCGCGGGTCGCGGCCCTTAGGGCGCGGCACTCGCCGAGTAAGGCGTCCACGGTCGCGGGGCTGTCGACGTGAAATCCGAGGTGATCATCGCCGCCCACGATCATCGGGCGATCGTGCTCTGCCACGTACAGGAACTCGCTGCCTTCAATGTCCCGCACCAGGAACATATGGTTCGGGCCGAAGGCCTCCAAGCTGTTGACGCCGAACCCCAGCACGTTGCCGTAGAAGGCGACCAGGGAGTCGCGGATCCCGGCGAATGACCCGCGCGGGATCGTCACTTCGAGATGGTTCATTCGCATGCGGTCAACGTAGGTCATCGCCCCCTCCCATGGCGCACGATCGCGACCAGCCGCTCGCGATTCGCGACGATGAGATCGCGGAACTTGCAGAGCAGCTCGTAACGCCGCGCGTGATTCGTCGACCAGTCGGTCTCATCGAAGGCACGACGGGCGGCGGCGATGGCCGCGTTCACATCTGCCGGCGACGCGTCCGGCGCCTTCGAGACCACTTCGCCGGTCCAGGGACCGATCACGTCGTAGGTCCGGTTGCTGAGCCGCTGGGCGCAGTTCGCCGTCGATGTAGAGTTGGGATGCTGGCAGTATGGTCATGAGTGTTTCCCCGAAAAGTCAGCGTGGCGTTCAACGGTCGGCGGCGCGGGCGTGCAGGCTGAGAAAGTCCGCCTGCACGTCCGGCGGCAGATCGATCAGCGCCCGAAAGGCGTTCGTCACCGACGCGAACGGCGTGATGGGCCACTCGCTAAAGTTGATGCCCACGGCAATGTTGCCTTCCACAAAGCGCCTCCTCACGTCCGGATCGAGATTCAAGGTGCTGTCCTCATCCATCATCGAGCCTGCCCGCACCACCGTGACGCGAATGCCCTTCGGTTGCAATTCCCGGGTCATCGCCTCGGAGAACTTTTCCAGGCCGGCTTTGGTGCTTCGGTACAGCGAGTGCATGAAAAACGGCTCCGCCACCGACTCGCTGCTGACGTTGATGATGTGACCGCCCCGCGGCAGCATGGGGATCGCCGCGCGGGTGCAGAAACA
>CAVVLY010000006.1:0-269160 GCA_963749225.1 uncultured Nitrososphaerota archaeon
GCTTCCCGACCTCCTTTTCTACATTGATTGCGGTCATACCCGTATTCCCTCCACGACCATCCTCTGCGACGTCGCGGGCGTGCAGTGGCCTTGCGCATGAAGAAGACGAAGAATATGCCTGTCACTGCTAGATTCGATACGTGGCAATCCTCCACAATACAATGGGAGCCCACGCAGCAAACCCGTAGATGCTGCCGAGGTAGGACTTCATCGTGAGTTCCGTGATCCCGGCGCCGCCTATGGTCACGGGGATCTGGGCGATGGCGACCACTCCGTATGCCGCGAGGGTGGCGTAGACCAGGTCAATCTTCAGGCCGGCGGCGTTCAGGACGAGCCAGAGGGCCGTGCCGGCCAGAAAGTCCTCGAAGATGGTCAGGGCGACGGACTTGACCACGACGGGCAGAGCCTTCCTGCTCACGATTCCGCGGGCTGAAAGTGAGAAGTTCAGGGAGCCGACGACTGCGCGGAGGTAGAATGATCGTCGGCTCTTGGGCCTCCAATCAGATACTTCGAGATCGTGAAGAGGAGGCGGGGGACCTTGATGCCCTTCAGTGCGGGAACTATGAAAATGACCGTATATCCGACTATCAGGACCGTCGCTACAACCACGATTAAGGCTCCTATGACTACTGCTCCTCTCGTCAGGGCGAAAAATGCTGCGAGCAGAGCGAGACCGGCCCCAACATAAATTTCGATGAGCGCCTCAAAGTAGCCGATTGAGAGAGCTCTGCCGCCTTCTATCCCCTTCCCCTTCAGCCACGCCGTCGGATCGAGACACCGTGCTCGTCGCTGGTGTCGAGAGCGAGACGAACTCGCTGGCCACCCTGGTGAGCCGCCAACCCGCTGAGGTTCGGTCTGGGATTGCCTGCTAGACCTAGCGTTATGACCCGGAACCTCACTATCTGGACGAGAAGCCGGGACACGGAGGCGACTGCTGCAAGCGCAAATGTCAGGTATCCCAGCTCGGTAAGGTCTGAAAACGTCACGCCGGAGAGTATCGAAATGGCGATCACGACTGCCGAGCTGAGAATCAGCCCGAGCGCTGCCCATTTCAGCACCGATTTGGGTAACTGATACTCGCTCGTCGACATATCGATCCTCTTTTCTAGCCTAGCGTCTCACGAGCAGAATCAGAACTATTCCGACCAGTGCCGCGATGAGGCCGACGAGCCCGAACGCCAGCCCGCTGAACATGAACTGGGCGAGGTAGCTCGCGGTTCCGTCCAGCGTGAAGACGAACCGCCCGCCAGGAAGGTCAGCCCGACCATGCAGAAGATCAGGATCTTTATCGCCCGGCGGATAATCTTCCTCGTGTACGCTTCGAGCATGTGCTTCAGCTGGCCGGAGACCTCATCCATTACCATCTGGAGGAGGTCGTTCAGAATCGACAACTAGTCTTTGCACTTTCTTGCGAGGAGCATTCCCGCGACGATGCCTACGAGCACAGCGACCCCCACCGCCATGAGCGGCTTCTTCCTTATCTCCCTGCGCCCGACTTCCAGCTGGTCGTCGATGCTCTCATGAATATCGCTGAGTCTGCCCTCCAGGTCCCACCTCAGGGCATCAAGCGACTCTTCGATCGCCTCAGCCGCCTCTGGTCCCTTCTCCTTGAGTTCGGCCTTGATCTTATCGATCTTCTTGTCTAAATCTTTTCGAATATCGGTCAAAGACGCTTCCGCCCTAGCCTCAAAATCCTTATCTCTCTTCGCCAAGCTAATCGACTTTTCACCCTTCGCTCGTCATTTAAGGAGCAGGTATTTTTTGTAAGAAAATGTAACGATGTAATCGCGTGCATCTTTTTGAGCCGCAACCCCTGCCTTGTCCACGGCTAGGATCTGGGCGTCAATCGCTCTGAGCCCTTGTTGCTTCGATCCACTTTCTTCTTGATCTGGTCCCGGGTCACTCTGTCAGAATCGTACCTTATTGATATGATATCAAGGATGAAGTTGATGTTTACCTCCAGAACCCCGTCGAGCCTGCCCAGAACACGCCTCAGTTGCTCGGCCCGACCTTGACTCGTCTCCCCCCAGCAGCTTGAAGAACGCCGTCGCTTCGTGGTTCAATTTGGGGTTCGGCATCGCAATCAAAAACTTGGACAGTTCGAAGCTCTTTAGTTTATGGTATTTTTTGTAGCAATTTGTAAGAGAAAGAACCGGCCGGGTGGCCGGAATGGTTCGACGTTCCCTCACTCGAACTCGAACAGAACGGCGTTCTCGTCTCCCTGGAACTTCGGATGGATTCCGATTTGTTCGAAGATCGCCCGGACGGTAACCTGCAGGAAGAGACTCCCCTTGGGGCCAAAATCGTGCGTGAGGGTGACACTCACTTTCCCCCCGTGTATCACTTCGCTGTACTCGAACAGGGCAGAGTAGTTGCCCATCGTCTTCAGATAGCTCGGGCGCGTTCTCAGTCGTTACCTCGCCGGACCTGGCTAGGATGGACGTCTTCGGGCCGTCATTTCCAGCCAGAGTTCCGGCCTCGATTATCGTTTCGTTCTTCGACGCGCGCAGGATGTGCCTGAAGGTGGACGCCGACATCTTTACCATGTGGAACCTCTTCATCGGCCGGTCGTAGTTCGCATAGGTCAGGATGAGCTGGTTGATCAGCGTGTTTACGCTGACGTTCAGCTTCTTTGCGTCCTCCTGGAGGGCGTCTAGTGCCGACTCGTCCAACCTAAACGACACGGTTGCTGTTTTCGGCTTCGTGCGTGCTCACAACCCCTACCATTCCGAATTTCTTAAGCTTAGCGCCTCGCTCCCCGTAGTGATCCCAGCTCTGCTCTACAACTTCACACAAAAGATACGATTGGGGACAGAAGATACACGGGTATTGTTATAGCTAAGCGGGTAACTTTCACCCATGTCAGTAGTCACAGAAGTCGATCAATCAGGGGAAGAGAGGATGATGGTGCCAGAATCGAAGCGAGGAGTTCTTGTCGTCGAGGGCATGGTTGAGAGGCTAACCGGTGGGGGTAGTTCGTAGTTGCTCCGGTTCGAGAGTATGCGGAGGTCGAGGTAGGTAACAGGGTAATGATTGTTGTCTTGGACAAGCTTCAGGCGGAGGTCTATCTCGAGACCTTCAAAGAGAGGATTTCTTGGCCCTTCCCCAGCAATTGGGCTATCATAGTCAAGGGGAACAGGTACGTGGAGAGGTGCAGCGTTTCGTATGACGGCATGAGGCTCAGCGCTCTTGACCCGGCCGGAGTGGCGAGGCTGGAGTTCCCGCTGCCACGCGACGGAGTGCTCAATTTCCGGATCCCTGAGACCGTTAACTTGGACAATGACTCGATGGTGGAGGTAAAGGATGGGGACAGGCTGATAGATACGGAGAAGTTCGGGTCGATCGCGCTCAAGCCGACGAAGGAAGAGTACCCGACCGTCACCGTCTCGGGCCGGTTCTCTCCAGCGAACAAGGGAAATTCCTATCCAACGAGTGTCGAGTTCACGAACGGAACTACTGGTCAGAGGTTCTTGGCCGTTGTCACCAATGGCGAGTACTCGCTTCAACTGCCGAATCGAGAATCTTACCAGGCGAGCGTGTTCTGGACAGCAATCCCTGGGAACAACACGGGTAGCGCACAGGCAGGGACGCTGAGCCTGAACGCAAGCGACCACACGTACACCTTCGATGCAAACTGGTGAATGCCTGTGTCAAATAGGAGAAACCTCTCGTTGGGATCAAAGCGGAAGGCGGTAGGAACCCTCGGCGTCGTGGTCCTCGTCATTGTGGTGATTGCGGTTCTGGCTTTCTTCGGATTTGCCGGACTGCATCTCTAAAGAGTTGACCGGGAACGGACCTTTTCTGGACCGTGGCCTTGGTCCTAGTGGTCCTGTGGCTGGTGGGGATCGTGGGGGGTATCGGCGGCGAGCTGATCAATCTCCTAGTCGTCGGCGCCATAATCGTAGTGGCCGTCAGGCTCTATCAAGGCAAGAACGTGGTCACTGGTAAGTGACCGCCCTTTCGGACCTCCGACGATAGGCTGCCGCGGTCTTCGATCCTCATCGCTTGGCGGATGGTCGCTGAGATTTCTTGGCTTAGGTTTTACCCGAGTGACTTCCTAACCAATTCGCTTCCCCTTCTTCGTCAGTTTCCAATTGCCAGGAACGGCGTCCGAGATAAGTTCAGCCTTCTTGAGGTCCGCTAGCAGCAAACGTAGGTCTTCGACATTCGAGAACTTCATAGAGCGCTGCAATATCTCTGTCTCGCCCATTGGCCAGCTGAACTCATAGAGGAGGGAGAGGACGGCGCCAAACCACTCGACGCGCTTGTCTTCGTTCATGCCCGGTAGTTTTTTCTCATGGGCCCTCTCTATTAGTGTGTTTGCGAGTGAGCATTCTCGATATTCTCTTACAATTTGCTACAGAAAATACGCCGTGTTCATATGGTGTGGCTGCGACAACAGTCTCAGAATTAGATATGTCAACAGATACAGAAAGAGAGATTGAGCGGGAAAGTACATCTGACGAGGGCAGAAACGTCTCGAGGGCCGGAACGGGCAGGGAGAGGGCGACGGTATTCAAGTCCAAGACCGGAGTCGCCGTCGTAGAAGCGACGGTAGCGAGACTCACCGGGGGCGGGAAGTTCGTGGTCCAGCCGATCGGCGGAGAGGCGGGCGTGGAAGTGGGCGATCAGGTGATAATATTCATCCTGGACAAGAAACTGCTCGGACGCAGCGCGGCTGCTCGCGACCCAGACCAAGGCACACACCTGATTGGTGCGATAAGCGCCGATCATGCTTGGAGAGTGAATAGAACTGGCGACTCTGCTCGGACTGGCCGTTCTATTCCTCATAATAGCACTCGTCGCTTACGTCCTGGGGGCAAAGGGAGTTGCGGGGTTCTCGATGGACATCGCCAAGATATTGGTAGTGGTGTTCTTGGTGCTCTTCGTGCTCTCGTTCGTGTTCGGCTTCGTGCTGAACATTTAGAGTTCAGAACAGCGAAAGATCAAAGGCGGTGAATTCAAAAAATGGCAAAGAAAAGCAGGGGTGGTAGAATGGAGGCAGCAAAGGTTCGGGCCGCCAAGATGCCCGGTGGGAAGGGTCCAGTCAGGAAGCGTGCAGCAGGCCGAAAAATAATGAAGACCTAAGGGTGTTTGGGAGACCGGTTGCTGTGTAACGTAGAGGACGGCCGCAACCCGGTCTCGATTGTTTTCTTGAAGGTCAGGTCGTCGCGACCTCTTCCAACGGACGGTAAGTCATGAAAGACGGGTGGCTAGTTCCCAAGAATCCTGAAGAGTTTCGTTCCGCACGATGCGCAAGTTCCTTGCGTTGCCCTTCGTCCGTTCTTGAGCGTCACTTCCTGGGGAGAGTTGATCACTCGCTTCGCCTTCTCCTTCATGCAGTATGCTTCTGTCATGGGATCATGATCGAATACGGGAGATAAACGCCCGCAGAGCAAGATAGTTCCACTTCTGCCTCCCAAAAGCTTGACAAGAGCAATCCCATCCAGCAGCTTTCCATCGGGCTTGAACCCAGGTAGTTTCTATGCCGTTCCTCGTGCCGATCCTTCGATCTAAGGGATTCCAAGGGGGTATTGACGCATTTATACCGGCCTGACTCGACTTCGAAATTCATCGTCGCGGTGGGCTGACAGCTCCGATCGGGGCAGCCAGCAATCGCAATCCAAACCATTAAAGCAAAGACAGAAGCGTAAGAGTCGATTGGCGGAGCCGAGAGAAGTACGAATCGGGGAAGCATACGTCGAGATTGACTGGAACGACGGTCACCACAGTCTATATGCGCACAAGCGCCTCCGGGAGGCTTGCCCATGCGCCGGATGTAAAGGCGAAAGAGGACTGCTTGGCAGGGTCTATCTCCCCGCATCCACTCGCACGATCAGTGATGACGTGAAGACCGTCAGCCACCAAGCTATCGGCCGTTACGCCCTTGCCTTCGTCTGGAGCGACGGACACAGTACTGGTGTCTTCCCGTATGAGTATCTGCTGGGGATCTGCGAGTGTGGAAGATGCCAGAAGGGAAAGGCCTGAACCGGATGTTCGAAGGGAATTGAAGAAAAAAGCACCGCACATTCTCCCAGAGAGTGAATGTCCCAAATGCGGCGCAAAGATAGGCACTGAGCATAACGAGGGGTGTCCGGACGAAGTGATAACGTGAATCCAGAGGGCCGTATTCCCTGAATGCATTGCAAGTTCAGGTGTAAGGTCGCACGGACGCGCATCCATCCTAGACTACGTTCCCATTCTGTCAAATGAAAACAATCGGGGACTTCGTTTCGCCGCTTAGAACAAAGCTAGTCTTGTTCCAGTCCTACCATGAACTTCACGACACATGGTGGGGCTCAAATACCCTAGGAAAGTCTGTCTTTCATGATAGAAACTAATCAACTCGACTCGGAACTGGGAGATGGACGGAAGGGCTTGTATCGCGAAGCCTTAAATCCCGGCCGAGGCTCTCAAATTCCTATGGCAGGGTTAGTTTTTTAGTCGATGGAGCGGATGGGGGCCTTGTTGTCAAAGTTCAGCGCGTCCCAGCTAAGATTCTTGCGGGAGCATGAGGTATGCAGACTTGCGACAGCCTCAAAAAAGGGTCTCCCGCAGGTGACACCGGTGATCTATGCACTAGATGGAGATGCGTTTGTCGTGGCCATTGACTATGGGACGAAGAAGCTCACGAACCTCAAGGAGAATCCTTTCGCCTCGTTGGTGGTAGATGAGTATGGCAGAAAACACAGGGCGATAATGATCCAAGGGAGATGCGGTGTTTTGGAGCGAGGAGCTGAGTATAAGCGTCTCCTTCACATATTGTTCCAGAGGTTCGAGTACTACAGGGCTAACCCGTGGGGCGAGGGCGAAGCTCCAATAATTCGAGTCCTTCCAGACAAGGTCGCAAGCTGGGGATTCGACGACAGTTGACTTGAGGATGAAGATTCTTTTTAACACGCCACCGGAGGGAGCGGACGTTCATTTGCGGGGGTCGCCCAGCCTGGTCAACGGCGCGAGGCTCAGGACCTCGTCCCTTAGGGGTTCGTGGGTTCGAATCCCACCCCCCGCACCAATCCCTTAAGGTGTGAATTCGCGTCTCATGCTGGGCCAGTACTTGCCTCGATTCTGTGGAGGAAGGTAAGGCCAGATTCTGTGATTGTGTATTTCCCGGGCTCTCCAAACAATTGTACCTGATACCGCACTAAGCCGCCGGCCATGAGTTCCCTGATGTGCCACATCGCCACCCACTGAGAGCTGTTGTTCAGCGCAGCATCGATTTCTGCGTTGGACAACCCGTCCTTGCTCGCTTCCAGGATCTTCAGGACGGTGACGAGGTGAGCCTCCTCCGCAAGGTTGTTCCTAGTTCTTCCGTTCTCGATGTCGCGGGCGGTCCATAACCCCTTCATGGAACCCTACCGTAGAATATCCACTCATAAAACGTTGTAGATGATTGAAACGCTTTAACGAATGTATCAATTGTTTTTTGTCTCATCGGTGAAATCGACTTTGCTAGCTTCGGTGTTTTGTCTACTATGGAAGTAGTTACCCGATATGGCGACCATAAGACGGAGCTCGAGGAGCGAATCCGTGCCCTCGAAGGCGAACAGACATCACTAATCACTGACATCTCTGCCCTTAAGGAGAGGCTGACCGAGTTAGAGCTTGAGCGACACGCGTCCTCACTCGCTAACGAGGTAGAGGCGCTGAGGACTGAGAAGGCGGTCTTGGAAGAGAAAATCTCCTCCTACACGGTGGAGTCTGCCTCGTCGACCGAAGGCTACCAAGTCTAACGGAACTTGGATACCTTATCTTCGAGCTCTCCCTTTTCTTTTCTCAGGTAGACGACCTGTTTCTCGAGTGCTTCCAGTTTCGTCTCGAGACTCTTTACCTGACCCTCGGTTTCTTTGTCCTTTACGGCCTGCATGAGCCCCTTCTGCTCCTTGACGAGAGTTTCAACCTTCGACTCTAGTTCTCCGTTTGTGTCTTTGAGTTTCTGGAGATCGGTCTGAATCTTCTTGAGCTGTTCCTCGGCGACCAGGAGGTATTTCTGCCGGCTTATGATGGTCGGGAATTTCATTCCGCATTTGGGACACTGATACATCCCGACCTTCCGTTGGGTCAGACCTCGTTCGCCCTCTTTGGGTTCGACTATGACCGAGAAGACCTTCTCCGGCGTGTCCATCGTCGTTCCGCAATTTGGGCAGACAGGCAAGTCCGAGCGTTAGTGTGTGTGACTTGTCTGTTAAAGTCTTTGCCTATTCTCTGATTGACTCTAACTCTGACACTGCGGACCAGAGCGTCACCCTGGCAAATGAGGGCATGTTCGGGTCTTGTGCAACCTCATCCAACATGCTGATGGCGTTCGCCGCCCTAACCGCCATGCTAAGCTTCGTGTCCTGTAACACGGAAATGGAGTCCTTGACGATCTTGCGGATGTTCCGCGGGGTGATGTTAGAGTCGGCAATCTGTTGTAGACTAGCGGTTGCCTTCGCAAGTTTACCGTCGTTTTCTTGTTGTTTCTTCAGCTTATTGCTCATATCTCAACACCAGCCTATTCAGGAAGTCGCAGCCTCTTCTCCGAGACATATTTGGCTTTCCCTCGGAGCTGATTGGAGGATTTTCAGGTGGTCGCCGACGTGAACGTTAATAGCTTAGAGATGGTCATTGAAACCGTGCATGAGTAACAGGTCCAGGGACAACACGCAATTCACCGTAGAACTGATGCGGCGAGGTGCGGTCATGCTCAAGGAGCCATGCCCCACTTGCAACGGGGTGCAGATAAAGTACAAGGGCAGGACCCATTGTACCGCGCACGAGGATTTGAGCCGCATCCTCTCAGAAAAAGAGGTCACGTATGGTGACGTGGCGGCGAGTCTGAAAGACATGCTTCTTTCCAAGATGAAAGAATCCATGGCCATTCTTGAAAACGAGAAGGATCCAGTGAAGCAGGATCAGCTCATCACATTCATGGCGAAGTCTGTCGACCTCCTGAACAAACTAGAAGCCACTGCCAAAGGGACCTGAATCCGTTGACACTGCGAGTGGGTCAGCGGGTTCCCGATTTTACGCTGCCAGACATCGAAAAACGTGACAGGTCGCTGTCGGAGTTCGTTCAGCGGGGTAAGGTAGTGATAGCGTTCTTTCCGTTCGCCTTCTCAGGAACCTGTGACAGGGAGATGTGCGCGTTCCGGGACAGTTCGGCAGTGTTCAACGCCGTGAAGGCGCAGGTTATCGGGATTAGCGTGGACAGTGTCTTCACGCTCAAGGTGTTCGCCAGACGTATGGCATCGAGTTTCCCCTTCTGAGTGACTTCAACAAGAAAGTGATCAGGATTGTATGGTGTGTTACAGGACCCCTGGGTCAGACTTCGGCTACAAAGGGGTCGCCAAGCGAGCGGTCTTCGTGGTCGATGAAAAGAGGATACTGCGATACAAGTGGACAACGGAGACCCCGGCAGAGGAACCTCCGTATGACCAGGTGATTTCTGTGCTGGCCAAGCTCAGATAGCGGCGCTCTTTTTATAGAAGCACAGCCGGGCGAATATCGAATTGTCCCAAGCAGACGAAGGAAATAAAGCCGGTAGTGGACATAACCGAGAGCGCGGCTGCGGAGCTCAAGACGTATCTCGACAAGCAGGGTAAGTCAGGCGGGGGTCTTGAGGGTCTTCGTGTCGGCTGGCGGGTGTTCGGGGCTATCCTATGGCATGGTGCCTGAGGACAAGTCCACGGAAGACGACTACGTGATTGTTCAGTATGGTGCCAAGCTCATCGTTGACAAGTCGAGCATGCCGTTCATCGCGGGCTCTGTCATCGATTTTCGAGTCGGACAAGCTGATGGGCGGGGGCTTTGTCGTGAAGAACCCGAACGCTGTTTCGACCTGCGGTTGCGGCGAGTCGTTCAAGACAGCCTAGAAAGTCTGCAACCTGTAACGCCGCTCGTTTCTTTAGGTGGAACGCCCTCAGTACGGCAGGTGTTGTGAGATGAGCGCCGGGAGTGGGATTTTCACCCACGGAAGCACCCATTCAAGGTTCCTCCGTGGGATTTGAACCCACATGACCCATGGGGTCACGGGCTGACTTGTCATCCGATCTCGAGTTGCGGATTCGCCTGCCTTGCAGTAGGCGAACTGCCCGCGCGTTAGCCAGACTCTGCCATCCCGGCAAACTACCGGCTATTGGCGTGCCTCTTTATTCTTTGCAGACCTTGTATTGTCTCTTTTTTTCAATCCCCGGCTCTTTCTATACCTTGATGTATTTCGGGCGCCAGTACTTTGGTCTTATCTGGAAGGTCGATTGACTCGAAGTCTTGGTAGATCAAGGGAAACCTTTCTTTCATCATCCGTGCCACCTTGTCGAACACGTATCTTATCTCTACTTCCGCGGATTCAGCGGTGCGCATCGCAATCACGTGCCGGATCGTGCGGTGATTGGCGGTCCAGATTATTGAGGTAGCCATGCCGTCGGGGGCGATTCTGCGTAGCGCAGACGTTATGCGTTTCTTGGCGTCGAAGTTCATCCGGTCCCAATCGTATGCCTTCTCCAGGCTCGGCATAGTTGTCTTCGATGTTCTCTACGATTGCCTTCACCTCCTTCTTCTTTCCCTCAAGCTCGGGAGGCAACCAGAAGCCAAGGGATGTTGGACGTACGTACCTGAGGGATTCCTGACTTATGGCGACGCCGACCCTATGTCTCACTAGCTCGTGGGTGAAAACCCGGCTCACGTTCAGGAACGCGAACGTGCAGGTGCTGTGTTCGAAGATGGAGCCATCACCTTTCGCCAACGTGTTTTCCAGGTACTCTCGGGAGGTTCCGCGAATCTTCGTCACGTTCGGGTTCAGGCCCACTCCGAAGCTCTTGTAGCAGATGCGACCCGCCACTTCGGTGAGCAGTTCGCCATCGGATTTCGATGAGGATTCGGCTTTCGAAAGCCAATCTAGGGCGGTCTTTTCGCCGATAGCACCCATCATCTTCTTGAGTTGGGTAGGGTCGACCTTGCTCTCGGCAATCAAGTAGACTTGAGGCTGAACGAACTTCATTCTTCGTGTCGGATGGATTAGGTGCGTTAATTAGTCTGCGCTTGCAGCGCACCCCGAGCTGCGACCAGACGTGCGGGTCTTTGGAACTGCTGGGGTGAGGGGCATTTTCAATTCGACGCAGATCCCCCCTGGATGTTTATGGTATAGCACTAGCGTCTGCATTCACTTTCGGAAGAGGCGTCTATGGCATAGGCTGGGATGGGCGCAAGAGTTCCGCTGTGCTGGCCGGCGCAGTCGCTTCGGGTGTATCTGCGGCAGGTAGCGAGTTGGTGCTGTTCGGCATGGTGCCCACCCCCGTCACGGCTTTCGGTTCGAGAGAGCGGGGCTGCAAAGTCGGCTTTTCTGTCACTGCCTCACATAACCCTCCAGAGTATTCTGGAGTCAAGTTCTTCAACAAAAAAGGCATGGAATTACCGGTGGGAGACGAAGAGAGGGTAGAGAGGGTTCTGGCCGTAGATGTGAAGAAGGATGTACGGATTCCGGGGGCTCTGGGCAAGTGGAATCCCATCGATGAGTATGTTCAGGCCATGTTAGGGAGATTCGTGAGGCGAGGGAAGCCTTTGAAGATCGTCGTGGATTGTGTTAACGGTCCAGGGGCATTGGTCACGCCGAGGGTGCTACAGCAACTCGGCCACAGGGTGGTCGGCCTCAACGCCCAGATATCATGGCGTTTCCCGGCAAGGATGCCAGAACCGACGCCCCAAACCCTGGTCGACACCGCTTCAATCGTCTCAGCGGTAGGTGCAGATTTTGGATTCGCCCACGATGGAGATGCCGACAGGTTGGTGATGATGAATTCTGCTGGGGAGGTGTTGCCGGATTCCATTGTTTCAATTATCGTGCTTCGGGCACTGGGAAAGCACTCTGGCAAAGTGATTCTTTCTGAAAATACATCGTCTGCTGTGGAGGAGGAGGCATCAATGCTTGGTATGCACGTCGTCAGAAGCAGGATTGGTAAGACTTTTGCAGAGATCGAGAAACAATCAGCCATCCTGGCCACCGAACCGAGCAAGGTCGTGGACCCGGAGTGGGGTATGTGGGAGGATGGAATGTACTGTGCGGCCCTCATCACGGATGCGATTTCCCAGAATCCCGATCTCCTCAACCTGTTGAAAGCGGAACGGGCCTGGCACTACAAGCAGGTCAATTTCAGTATGAAGGTTGCTTTCCAGACTCTGGTGTCCAAAGCAGAGATCGAGTTCGCGAGGTTCAGAATCGCAGATGTCAGGTTGTTGGACGGCTTGAAGTTAGTGTTCAAGGACCAGTCCTGGATAATGTTCCGGCCCTCAGGCACAGAGCCGAAGGTCAGGGTATACTGTGAATCGCGCGACCAGACCAGGTTGGGTGAGCTGCTCGACGCAGCAACCAGGGTCATCCATGAAGCCGAATCGGTTACAAGTTCCGAAAGGGGAGGCGACCCATCACGCCCCAACTGACAAATGCGATTTCCAAGGCCCTGTCGGAAGGTTTTCAGGTGGACACGGAAGCCTTCCAGTTTCTCTCGGGCCTACCATCTACCATTGACAGCGAGAACCTGATCGAGATTGTGATCAGAAGGAAAAGGGTCGGGACGGACACCATAATACACAAGGCTGACCTTGAGGGTTCGGTCCCTCAAGAGTTGCTGCCGGTCGACACGACGGAAGTACCGGTGGTCCATGAAACAGGTGAGATCCAAGTATTGAGCGACCCTACGAATCAAATCGCGCCTTCGGAAGCGGATATCGGGTTCAAGAAACTCTTCCAGGACAGGTATTGGAGGCTTCTAGGAGTAGCTCGCCAGAGGCCTGATTCAAAGAACATTGCTAGCGTTCAGTCCACCAAAGGGTCGAAGGTCAATAAGGTAAGAATAGCCGGTCTGCTCTCCAGTCGAAACAGCAAGCACGAGAATGTGGAACTGGTCGTCGAGGACCCGACCGGGAGCGCCAGGGTGCAGTGCGGTGATGACCTTTCGGGCTTGGCAATGAAACTTCCTCTTGACAGTTTTGTGATTGCGGAGGTTTCTAGCGGAAAAGGTGGTCAACTCTTCGCGAGTTCTCTTACACCCCCCGACGTTCCCAACAGGAAACCTGTAACATCGTCGCATCAGGGCTATGCGGTCCTGCTCTCCGATTTGCACATCGGCAGCAAGATGTTCCTTCAGGAGGATTTCCAGAGATTCACGCTATGGCTGAACGGGAAACTGGGTGACCTAGAGATTGTAAACCGGGTAAAATATGTGATAATAGCAGGAGATGTCATAGATGGTATCGGGGTCTATCCTGGTCAGGAATACCAACTTGTGGAGAGGAATCTGCGAAAACAATATTCCATGGCAGCGGAAATCATTGGTGGGATTCCGAAGCACATCAAAATCCTCGTTGCCCCTGGAAATCATGACCCGGTAAGACAGGCTCTCCCGCAACCGTCTGTTCCTGCTGATTTGGCTGAGCCCCTGTACAAACTGGAGAACGTGACGACCGTCGGGAATCCGTCATATGTTAAGCTGGACGGTGTGAACTTCCTGGTCTATCACGGCAGGAGCTTGGACGACATAATCGCTACGATTCCGGACCTTAGTTACAGTAGGCCGGCAGCGGCGATGCAGGTTCTCCTGAAGTCTAGGCATCTTGCTCCCATGTACGGAAAGCGAACGGCCCTCTCACCGGAATTGCGGGATATGCTGGTGATAGACCCGGTTCCAGATGTCTTTCATGCGGGTCATGTGCACGCGATAGATGTGCTCGAATATCGAGGAACGCTCATAGTCAATTCCGGAACTTTTCAAGCGCAGACACCGTTCCAAGCGAACATGGGTTTGGAGCCCACGGCTTCGATAGTTCCGGTAGTTGACCTCTCCACGCTAAACCTAATCAAAAGAAGCTTTACGAAACAGGTCTTCGCTCCCACGAACAGCGGAAACATTGGTTAGAGAAGAGTGCCCGCTGGGTTGGAGTTCCCTACCGGGTTACCCGATAGCGGCGAAAATGTATAATTAGCGAACTGCGACCGATGCGAGCACATGGCCAAGGAAGCGGCTGACTTCAGAAGAATCCAGAGTTTGGTGAGACAGCATGAGCGTTGGCTATCGGAGAGTCTGCCGCTGATTGCGAGTGAGAACGTCACTTCAAAGCCGGTGAGAGAGGTTCTGACCTCGGACCTCGGACACAGGTATGCCGAGGGATGGCCTGGGGAGAGGGTGTATGCGGGATGCAAGTATATCGACAAGATTGAACTGGAAGCCATCGCTCTTGCCAAGAGGCTTTTCCGCGCCGAGTTTGCAGACGTCAGACCCATCTCGGGTGCATGTGCCAACTTGGCGGTCTACTCAGGTACTCTCGGACCCTGGTGACACGATGATGGCACTAGCCATTCCCAACGGCGGTCACATATCGGCTGGCAAGAAGGAGTTCTCGGGGACAGCTGGCTTGGTTCATGGCCTAGATATCGAGTATTTTGTATTCGATAAGCAGAACATGAACATAGATGTAGATGAGACCAAGAAGAAGTTACGGAAACTGAAGTCGGATGGGCGCAAACTGAAGATCGTCATGTTTGGAGGTAGTTTATTGTTGTTCCCTCAGCCGGTCACGGAAATCAGCTTGGTCGCCGAAGAGATAGGGGCGGTCCCTTGCTACGACGCGGCCCATGTTGCGGGTCTAATAGCAGGTGGACAGTTCCAGGACCCATTGAGAGAGGGAGCGCACATAATGAACTTCAGCACCCATAAGACCCTGTTCGGTCCCCAAGGTGGCACCATAGTCTCGAGAGCACAGTATGGCGAGGGCATCAAGAAGGCCGTGTTCCCTGGCACGTCGAGCAATCATCACCTCCACAACGTCGCTGCAAAGGCGCTGACCTTCGCAGAGTTCCTGAAATTTGGAAAACCTTACGCGAAGGCTGTCACCGTGAATGCACTTGCCCTTGCCGAGCGGCTCTCAGATTTGGGAGAGAACGTCGTGGGAGCGAACGTGGGTTTCACAAAATCCCATACGGTCGCTCTCGATGTAACCAAGTATGGCGATGGTGGTACGGTAGAAGAGAAGCTGGAAGACATGAACATCATAGTCAACCGGCAGCTATTGCCTGGAGACTTGCAAGCCGGGAGGCATTACACAAATCCTGGAGGAATCCGTTTGGGAGTGCCAGAACTCACCCGGTTGGGCATGAAAAAGGGTGAGATGCAAGAGGTCGCTGAAATCCTCCATTTCGCCCTTAACACCGACAGGGTCGCCGAGGTGAAACGCCGGGTAGGCAAGCTCCGAATATTGCACCTTAAGGTGCAATACTCATTCGAAGAGTCACCGGCCTTTTTCTATCACTAGACCGCAAAGTCTGTGAGCTCTAGTTGGGTCGAGCGATCGTGAACTTGGAATAGTTGGTTCAACTCCTTTGTAATCAGGTCGAGACGGGCTTTGATGTACTCGTCCACATCATAATCGTTGGCCAGCTTCCGAGCTAGGGAGAGATACTTCTCCACGGAGCCACGGGTCAGTGTCTCCCTAAGGTCAGCACCACAGGAGTCGCACTGACCCGAAATCGTCGGTCTCCTGAAGGACTTTCCGCACCCTCTGCACTTGAAGGACTGTGTCGCATATTTCTTCATGTTCCCAGCTATGTCTCTGATCAAGTGAGTCTTGATTATGGACTCAACCACATCCTTTGTTGAAACCGCGTCGATTTTTTCGGCGACTTCAATCTGCTTAGCTATCTTCTCGGTAAGGCTAGTTAGTGTGGGGTATGCGCTTCTCGGGTGCTTGATGGTTATGGCTTCTGTGGCGTTAGTGTACCCGTAACCGTAGAATTGTTGCTCCTTGTTAAGGCGGTTTCCGATTTTCTCGATGATGGGGGAGAGAGAAGACGGGCTCGGTGATTTCAATGAGGATTCGTAGAACTCGAGTGGGTATTTGGAGGCGATATCGAAGTTATGGGCCTGGTCGTCGACTTCGGCCGGTACAAGAATGGGCTGCACCAGTAGGGGGGTGTCCATCAAGCCTCCGATCTGATTCGGGATATACTCCACAGAGAAGTTCAACAGGACGTCTAGCAACAGGAGAAGAGAGTCTCCATCACCATCGCAATCGCGTCGCTTCGCTGCGTGCCAACATGGATTAGCGAAGCACACCTGTGCATTGGTGAACCCGACCACTCTGCCGACGATGCCGACCGACGTGTGAGGTGCGAGACCTATGGCGATTCTTCCGAGCAAGTCCTGTATGCGATTGAGATTATAGATTGATTCCAGACCGTACAGGACCTTTAGTTCCTCGTCTGCGAATTGGGCGATCCTCACTAGGTCTTGGGCGATGTTCTCGGGGATCACGATATCCTGAGGCTTCAGTTCCAGGAGTTGGTCTTCACGGGTCAAGGGTACGCCCTTTGCGTCCTTTGAGTATCCCAGGTCCTTCAGCTTGTTGATATTCACACTGACGTCGCGAGGTCTAAAGTGCGTCAGCGGAGCATTTGTAAGGTCTATCCTCCCGGTGCCGTCCTTGTACACGTAGATGTCATGCTTGCTCCGGAGAGCCCCTTTTTCTATGGGTTCGCAGAATTTCGATTCGCTCGAGAGCCCGCGAACTCCCTTCACGGGTTTCGAACCCAACCCCTGGACCTTGGCCAGAGATGCATCGACGCTCGACTTCAAGTCGAAACCGTAGCTTGAATGTGTGACCCCGTCGACCTTGCAACTCGGACACATAGAGGTCTCGGGGCTGAGCACCTGGCCACATCGTGGGCAACTCAGGAAGCGGCTTGTTCCCTCGTTACATTCTTGGCATCTACTGCTGAGTCGCCTCTTTCCGCATGACGGACAGATTATGTTAACGATGTCGATGGAAATCATCCCTTTTTTCGACGCTGTTATGATGTCTCTGGTCATCCCGCCTGCAGCTCCGATGGGGAAGAGAACGTGTACGGGAGGTTTCAGATGCCTGAGCATCGCCTTCTCTGGCCTGCCAACCCTCATGCCTACGGTAGCAGTGGTCTGCCTCGTTACGGTGATTCCAGAGATTGCCTTTACTAGTTGTAATGTGTCGGCGTACTCTCCTTGGGGGACTTGGCTCCCGATGCCCATCAGCCTTCTGACCACAGTAGCCCAGGGTTCCAGCATCCTCGCGGTCTCCTTATCGCGGGTGTAGGGGACGAGCAGTTTTTGCAAGGATTCTGTTGAATCGTGCGATGCGATTGCAATCGCGATGGTGCCATCGCCCTGCAGTGTCATGCATTCCCTTAATGCCAATAGTTCAGGTACGGTGAGCCTATCGAAACGTGGGGTGTAGTATGGGTTGAGAGGTATGCCTACCTTCTCTGAAATGGAGAAGGCTTCTTCCGCCGATGGAAGTGCCAATGATGTGATGATCTCGTTGATTCGGGCTTTTGGTATGATTGGGCTAGCTTCAGGATTCTGGTCTAGGGCCCGCTGGAGGTCCTCCAGCCACCACTCTTGCACATATGGTGAAGGCTGGATGGGCTTGTTGTTCTCGAGGAAGTCCCCGAAGCTTATCAGAGCGTCGCCGATGTCAAGGATTCTGACGACTTCGTCGTGAAGCGCCTCGGCTTGCTTGACCGTGTCTACCCTAGCCACCGACCCGTCTTTTAGTAGAACCGTAGGGCCCTCTATCGAATCCACGAAGGCTATGGTCGCAGCCTTTCCTGGCGTGTCCACCTTTACCTGTGTGCCGACCACAACGGGGTCGTCGAGCAGTGTGGCCACCGCGGGGTGGATTCCCAGGGTCGATAGTCCAGTATTGATCGACCTCCCGTACCTGATTCGAAAACCCCCCTTGGCGTTATGGGATGATAGTACCGCTCGCCCCGAAATTACCTCCTCGAAGTGGGCTCCAGCCTTTTCTGTCTCGTTCGTTGACTCTTGCTTTCCCCCCTTCAACTGCATGGACCATTCCCAACCGGAGATGTTGAGTTCGAGAAGCACCTTGCGAATCTTGTGGGCCCTGCCGATTATTCCGTCGTTCAGCACCCTGAGAGCTCCTCCCCTAACCCTGTCTGTGCTGACCCGCTTCAGGTTTCGGTGCACCACGACCTCGACTGGGTCGGTCTCAACTCCGTCAATCTCGACCGGTAGATTCGAGATGGCTACCCTGATGTCGTCGTCGGTCACCCTGTATTGGAAGTTGCCCACCTCTCTTTCGTAGACGCGAAGCTCCTCGATGTACCTGCCGATTTCCTCCTCTCTCGCTCTGTAAGGCGAAAGGCCGAGCTTCTTCGCCACGACGTCGCCGATCAAGACAGAAAGTGCCGCTTCGGTGCCTCCAGCGGAACGCATCGGGCCTGCGTATGATATGGATGCGTACTGGCTGTTGTCATCGTTCCTCTTGATGGAGACGGAGTAGATGCCCTGAATGGGTGCTACCGTGACGCCGTCGGTGATGACTGCAAGACCTGCCCTTACTGCATAGTCGAGAGCCCGCTCGATATCCAGCGCACCAAATTTGCCAAGCGCTATCTCTTCTGCGATCGTCAGTGCAGCGCGTTCCTTGGTCTTTGTGCGGAGGAGCTCCCGTAACCTGTCGCCTAAACCCTCGAACTGCGTCAGGCCGAGCATTTGATTGACCCTGTCAGCCAGGTCGAATACCGTTTTCGATTCGACTACTTCGTTGGGGTCCAGACCCTTTGCCTTCGCTCGCTCAGCTGCGTTGTAGACGAGCTCGTACTCCTTGAGTATGTCCTTGTAGTAGCCCTCGAGACTTTGTGGGAAGGCAGTAAGCTTCCGCGTCCGCTCCCATGCGGACTCGGCGGAGAAGGACACAGGTTCACGTTCGGTTGGTTGTGACTTAAAGTGTTCCCCTGGTGACCTGTTGACAAGGTGTGAAGGTTTGTTATCGAAGTGGGTGGCGGCCCCGGACTTATGGCTGACCCTGACGTTTTAGATATCTAAAATGAGCTTATTAGGAGCATAATCGAGGATTTGTTGTGCGGCTCCAGAAGCAAAAGACTCGCGAAGTCGGCGGGAAGAAATACTTCCGGTGGACCGTGGTGATTCCTCCGAAGAAGATTATGGAGTTAGGGTGGGATGAAGGCACGGAGCTAGAGTCGAAGGTCAAGAAGGAAAGACTCGGTACTGAGGCGTGCTAAAGTGAAAGATGCGGCTAATTAGCCGGATAGGGCTAACGCTTTTTCTTTGCCGGTTTTGCTGACTTTGGTTTAGCGCTGACCTTTGCCAAAATCCTTGCGAGTGTGGCCTCTTCTTTCGCCCTGCTCCTAGCGGCATCCTTGGCGATTGATGCCTTCACAGCCGCAAGCTCGGCTCTCAGTGTGGCAACCTGCTTTTCCAATTTTTTGTTGCTCGCATCCTGGCTCTTGGCGTGGTTCTCCAGTGTTTTGGAACGTGTATGCTCTGCGAGGTCCTTTCGGATGGACCCGATCTGTGCTTCCACCCGCTTCAGGCTGTTCTCGTGGACCCTCCTGAAGTTTCCGATATCACTCGAGAGAGTCTCGATATTCTGCCTTACAATCTTGAGCTGGGTGCGCTTTCCTTCTGCCTGCGGCGCGGGCACTTGGGTATCCGTCGTTGAGGTTTGCCCGCTTCCCTGCATCGAGGCCATCGGTTGACTGTCGCGTTCCTGTTCCATCGTTCCGCCGTTATCACTGCTGCCGTTTTCGGTGCTCAAGAGCAAGGTTGTAAAGTACGTAGTTGCTATTTAAGATTGATACTCGGATGACTAACGGGCTTTCCTGTCGGTTTTCTCGGTTCCAAGGAAGAAATTCGGGACGTAACCTCTATAGAGAAGTGGTGAGAACCTAGGCATTCTTGTCTACCGACGCCCCAGGGAATGATGAGCCGCGCTGGACCCTTCCGCCCAGGAAAGAGATTTCTCCCGAGAACCTGCACATATCCTCGTTCGTCATCGTGAGGAACGAGGTTGGTGATGAAGGCGAATCGATTTTGTTATTGAAAGCGGGCGACAAGCATCCGCTGAGCTTCAGGAGAGGTAAGCTGATGCTCCCGGGCGCGATTTTGAGGTATGGTGAGAACCCGCGTGAAGGGGCCAGGAGGGTGCTGAGGGACCAGCTAAAGGATTCTAAGGCCCTGCATGACCCGGAATTTTTCAGCATGCAGTCATATCTTGGAGCGCATTGGGACATTGTTTTCCTATTCAATTCGAGGGAAAATGAGGGTGCGCAGGACCCTATTCCGAAAGAGCCTTACGTCGAGGCTGCATTTTATGAAGTCAAGAAGCTGCCACGCAGTGAAATCGCCGAGGACCACCTCGAAGTGATCGATGGTGCGCTGAACCCTACTGATGATTGTTTGGAAGTCAAGAATTAAACGTGTGCGGCCCGAAGTTCAGTGATTTGTGAAACCTAGCAACCCGGACCGGGGCCTCGTGCGGTTGAATGACTTCCATGGCTGGAGGGCCGATGCCTTAAACTAGGAACGCATTCCGGCTTTTCCAAGAATGTGTTGACTGTTCCTCGCGGTCCTGGCAATAAGACGACCGTGTTGACGTTCCTTGCCCTCCTGATTCTCGCCTCTGCTTTGGTGCCGTTCGCTCATGCCCAGCCCACGGTCGTCGCGACCGTGAACGTAGGATTCCAACCCTACGGCGTGGCCTACGACTCCGGCAAGGGTGAAGTGTTCGTATCCGACACCAATAGCAACACCACTTCCGTGATATACGACAGCAACAACGTGGTCGTGGCGACCGTGAAAGTGGGAAGCGGACCTGATGGAGTGGCCTACGATTCTGCCAAGGGAGAGGTGTTCGTGGCCGACAGTCGCATGAGCATAGTCTCCGTTGATATCGGACGGCAACAACAAGGTCGTTGCGAACATCATCGTGGGCAAGTCTCCGTTCGGCGTGGTCTATGACCCTGCCTCGGGAGAGATATTCGTAGCCAATTCCGGTTCCAAAAGCGTCTCCGTGATTTCTGATGGTAACAACGAAGTCGTTACAAACATTACCGTAGGAAACTCGCCGAACAGCGTTGCCTACGACTCCGCTAAGGGAGAAGTCTTCGTTGCGAATGGTGGCTCCGACACCGTCTCCGTCATCTCTGACAGCACCAACAAGGTCGTCGCGAATGTAACGGTGGGAAGCACGACATATGGGCTAGCCTACGACCCAGCCAAGGGAGAAGTCTTCGTAGGGAATTCTGATGCTGACAAAGTCTACGTAATATCCGATAGCACCAACGCAGTTGTGGCGAACGTCACGATATCCGAGGGGATCGTTCCGCACGCCTTTGCCTACGACTCGGGAAAGAGTGAGATATTTGTGGTCGGTGGCGTCTCCACCGCCATCCCGGTTATATCAGACAGTGACAACAAGGTCGTCGCGAACGTCACTGTAGAGACTGAGCCCAGTGGTGTGGCATACGACCCCGCAAAGGGTGAAGTGTTCGTTGCCGACACAGGCTCCAATGCCGTCTCCGTCATATCCGATTCCGTGTCGGCCTCGACGAGTAGCGCAAGTTCTACGACAACCACCGCGCCCACCAGCGCTACGAGCCAAGGTTCGACAACGACCCAGACTTCCACATCGGCTTCAACTAGCTCGGTGCCGGTGTTCCCCTATCAGCTTGTCATGGCTGCCGCCTTCACCGTTCTTCTGGCGGCATCCTATCTTCTGGTCAGACACCGGATAGTCCGTCGACGAGATGATGCTGGTGCTTCTATGTTCGCGACTTGATTAATGTTCGAGCCTAGCGCTTGAGTTGGGAGAGAAATCATACTCTTCCTGTGTGCCCAGTGATTGTCAATCGGTGTTCTGCATGTTTTAATACCGTCAATGATTTCGCCGAGAACTGAATGAAATTCGAGCGTGAAAGAGAACTACGCGCGATTTCAACCATGACGGCCGCCATCGTCGTAGTAATCATTGTCGTCATCGCCGCCGTGGGCATCTACTTTGCGACGTCGACCTCACCCTCGAAGACAGGGACGACTTCGACAGCCGCAATTGGAAGTAGCACGTCGACGACCAGCACACCTTCTTCAGGTTCTACGGTCGATATCACCATACCCAGTGGAGCGGGTAATGCGAGCCAGCCGAATAACTTCGTCCCTAACACCGTCTCCGTGATAGTGGGCACGACGATCGTGTTCGTCAACAAAGACACGAGCATTCACGACATAAATTTCACCTCGGTTCCGAAAGGTGTCACCATCTCGCCCAACCCGAGCCCCAACACGTCTCAGTGGACAAATAACATGTATAGTGTGACTCTCACCATACCGGGGACGTATGTGTACAAGTGTGACTACCATTTCTGGATGACGGGAGTTATCCAGGTCAATTAACAAGCCTCGCCGAACATCCGGCCCAGCGTGTCCTCCTCGACCCGCAGCTGAAGAAAAAGAGCGGGACCTCACCGTCCAGGCATCCCGAGCACCCAGCGTCGAAGCGGGTGCGTCGAGCTTTTGGATGTTAAGCGAGAAGGATTGAGGGTTCCGTGAATCTCCCGATGGGAATCGGCCTGGAGTATCTCTCTTTGTCCCTGGAAACCTTAACTATGCAGACCGGATGATTGAATGAATGCTCCAAGGGTCGTTCGACGGCAAGAACCGGAAGGTCTTCTGGCAGGAGATGTGGCGTTACGAATTCGAGGAGGCGGTCAAGCATGATCCGGTTGTCATAGTGCCCACGGGCTCGATTGAACAACATGGGCCTCACAGTCCCGTGGACGTCGACATAGCGGACTCCTTCCATATGGCAGTCAGGACGGCGTCGAAGATGGACGATTTTCCGGTCATCGTGGCGCCACCGGTCTGGTTCGGTTTCTCCGATTATCATATGGGCTATGCGGGGGTCATCTCCGTACACGCCCGGAGACCTACAAGAGCCTCATGTTTGACATATGCAGAAGCATCTACGCTAACGGGTTCAAGCGAATCCTGATGCTGAACGGGCATGGGGGAAACATGGCGCTCAATAGGCTGGTTCAGGCGGAGCTCGCGGAGGAAGACATCTTCCTGATGCAGGTCAACTGGTGGGACCTTGTGCTAAAGGAGATGGGTGCGCTCTCGACCTCGGATGGGGGCGACGTGGGGCATGCGGGCGAATGGGAGACGTCTGTCCAGCTCTATCTCAGGCCGCAGCTGATTTTGAAGGATAGGATGGTCGCTGATAAGGACACGACCAACCCGTTCTCGGAGGAGGTGAAGGAGTTCATGCCCGGAGACGGGGTCTTCGCGTATGGGTGGAGGGACACTCTGCACAAGAGTGGTACGATGGGTAACCCTCTTGCGGCTACTCCCGAAAAGGGGCAGAAGATAGTCGATGCCGTGGTGGCGAAGCTCGAAAAGGTGATTCGCGAGTATCACGACCTGCCCCTACGGCACTACAGAGAGTTCGGCTCGAACGTGGCGAGATAGCCTCACGCTTGCTTCTTGAGACGGAGATTTCTACGTGGCGTCCCTGCTCAGAGCAGGTCCAACATGTCTGCGTCCTCGCCGAACATCCGGCCCAGCGTGTCCTCGTCGACGAGCAGCTTGATCCGCTTCGTCCGCCCCCTGCGGCCCTTGCTCACTATGGCGGCCTCCAGTAGGCCGAGCATGTCCAGCTCAGCGATTATGCCGCTGACCCTTCGCTGTGTGAGCACCTCCACCTTGGATTTCTTGGCCAGGTTCGAGTACGCGATGTAGAGCTCACCGGTGTTCGTCCCCGAAGCGAACTTGGACGCGGCCAGGATGATGATTTTGTTCTGCAGGGGTAACGAGCGCAGCGCTTCCTCTATCCTGTTCAGGTCGACCTTGGCGGACGCCTTTCTGAGGGACTCCTCCTCCACCCGCTGGTGGCCCTCCCTCTCCGCGACCTCTCCGGCTATGCGCAGCAGGTCGAGCGCCCTCCTTGCGTCGCCGTGCTCCGAGGCTGCCAGCGCAGCGCACAGGTTGATGGTGCTGTCCGGGACCGCGCCGGGCCTGAAGGCGGCCTTGGCCCGCTCCCCGAGTATGGAGCGCAGCTCCTCCGTCGTGTAGGGTGGGAACACGAACTCCTCCTCGCCCAGGCTGCTCAGGACCCTGGGGTCGAGCCCCTCCTTGAACTGCAGGTTGTTCGATATGCCCACAAGGCTGAGGAACCCGGGCGACGTGCGCTCGGCGGACCGAGTGAAATCGTAAAGTATGTCGTGCCCGCTTGAAGAGACCAGGTAGTCGATCTCGTCGAGTATGAGGATGACACCGAGGCCTTTCTTCTTGATTGCGTCCTGTATCCTAGACATGACCTCGCTGATAGAGAGACCTGTCAGAGGGACTTCGTCTTCGACCTTAAGGTTCACGCTGATTTCTCGTAGGGTCTGGTATTCCGTCTTGGTCGTCGCCGTGTTGACGTAGATGGTGAGGACCGTGCCGTCCGACTGGTCCTGCAGGCGGTTCGCCACGTGTCTGGCCACAGCGGTCTTCCCGGTCCCGGTCTTGCCGTACAGGAGGATGTTTGATGGCTTGGAGTGGTGCAGGGCTGGAGCGAGCACTTCGGCGAGCTGCGCTATCTGCTTGTCCCGGAACGGCAGGTGCTTGGGAAGGTACCCTGAGGTCAGGGCCTTGCGGTCTTCAAATAATATCTTGCCTTGCTTGGCCCTCTTGAAGATGTCACCGAGCGCGTCAGACAAATGCCTATCATCAGAAACACTGGTTAGATAAAGGACTCTACGGGATGGACCCGGTCATTCCCAATCGTAAGAATCGCATCTGCATCTTAAAAGCGGCTACCAACAGCTCGTATCCGGTCAGCGATAGGTGCAGTCGAGTCAGAATCAAGACAAGGAGAAAGATTCTCCCCTAAAGAAGGAGCTGGGACTCTGGAGCCTCATAGGCCTGGGCGCTGGTGGCATCATAGGCTCAGGAGTCTTCGGACTCATTGCTGCGTATGGCGCTGACGCAGGGCCAGCTCTGACGCTGGCGATCGTCTTCGTCGGCATTATAATGACCATGCTTGCGCTGATTTACGCGGAGCTCGGCTCAAGATTCCCTCTCACTGGTGGTCCCTATTCGATTCCGCGACTCGCTCTCGGCAATTCTGCGGGCTACTTGGTCGGGTGGGGCTATTTCATCTACGCTTTCACCGGAACCGCGGCGATTATCGACGTCTTCGTGGCCTATGTGGGGTTCTATGTGCCCGGTCTCTCTACCGGCCTAACTTTGACGCCACTCGGGATATCGATTGCGCTCGTGGCGCTCGCCGTCTTCACCTTGATCAACATCTTCGGTGTCAAGTGGGGCGGATTGTTTGGGATAGTAACTACGGTGACGAAGCTGATCCCGCTGATACTCTTCGCTCTCGTCGGGCTGTTCTACCTGAACATCGGCAACTTCACACCGTTCATGCCCTTCGGGTGGACTGGGATTGCCGTAGCGATGGCGCTCGCCGTCTTCATGTTCACCGGCTTCGAGGGAATCGTCATACCCAGCGGCGAGGTCAAGGACGCATCGAAGACGATTCCGCGTGCGCTGATAATCACAATGTCGATAGTCGTCCTGGTCTACGTCCTTATCGGAATCGCTTTCGTCGGCATGATTAACTGGGCCGGCCTCGGCATGCATGTGGGCGATTGGTCCTACAGCACAGGAATCGGGAGCCTGTCTTCCCCGCTTTCTGACGTCGCAAAGGGAGCAGGCTATGGGTTGCTGGCGGCCGTGATAACCATTGGAGCCGTCATCAGCACGGCCGGCGCGGGAAGCGACTGGGTCCTCTTCCAGGGTCGCATCCCCTACGCGATGGCCGACGATGGGCTCTTCCCCAAGACGATGGGTAGGGTGAACCCCAAGTATCGCACTCCCGCGCTATCCATCATCTTCGCATCAGTGCTGACTGGGATAATTCAAGTCCTCTTTCCATTCTTTCCTAATGTCGTCCTACTGGCATCCATCACGACCTTAATCCCGTATGCCGCGGCGGCCGTCTCGCTCGCTATCCTGAGAAAGAGCCCGCGACTGGGAGTCGCCGACCACTTCAGGCTTCCAGCGGGCATGGCCATCGCTTTCCTGGGTTTCGTCCTGTCGAGCGTGCTAATCTACTGGGCAACATGGCCCTTGACACTCATAGGGGTTATCCTTACACTCGTCGGCTTCCCGCTCTATCTATTTACTCAGAACAAGAAGATGGAGTGGAGCAGGCAGGCTTGGTTCTGGGTCTACGTGGTGGGGTTGACCGTCATATCGTTCCTGGGGGACACGAACTTCGTGACCTCCAACGTCCTCTCCATACCCGGTCCGCTCGGATACCTGCCTTTGCCTTATGACTTGGCCGTAATCATCGTGTTCTCCACGCTCATCTTCATATGGGCGTACAAAGCGAACATTGGCAAGGTGGTCGAGTCGCTGCTATGAGAAGCATACTCTCGTTGGGGGACCTCTCACCCTCCGAGCTTGAATTCGTGCTGAAGCGCGCCGCCCACCTCAAGAAGGAGATGAAACGAGGGGTTCGCCTCGACTCACTGAAGGGACAGGTAGTCGGCGTCCTGTTCGAGAAGCCATCTACCAGGACGAGGACCAGCTTCGAGGTAGCAGCGATAAGGCTTGGTGGAAACTCCCTTTATCTTGCGTCGAACGAGCTGCAGCTGAGCCGCGGAGAACCTGTCAAGGACACCGCTAGGATACTGGGAAGATATCTTGATGTCATCGTAGGTAGGGTCTACTCGCAAGATACCCTGAAGCAGTTCGCCGAGTTCTCCGGGGTCCCCATCATCAACGGACTGAGTGATATCGAGCATCCAACCCAAGTCATATCGGACCTTCTCACAATCAGAGAGGCGAAAGGACGGCTAAGAGGCATCAAGTTCGCCTACATAGGGGACGGCGACAATGTGTGCAATTCCCTCCTGCTCGGCGCATCGATGGTCGGGATGGATATGGTTGCGGGATGTCCGCATGGATACGAGCCGAACTCCGACATCCTCAAACTGGCCAAGCAGAACGCAAAACGCTCCGGCTCTTCAGTGACTATAGCGAACGATCCGGAAAAGGCAGCGGCGGGGGCCGACGTTCTCTATACGGACGTATGGGTCAGCATGGGCGAGGAGAAGGAGAGGAACCGCAGGATGCATGCATTCAGGGGCTTCCAGATAAATTCGGATCTTCTGAAGAATGCCACGGGGGACGCCGTCGTGATGCACTGCCTACCGGCACACAGGGGCCTTGAGATCACCGATGAGGTTATCGAGGGAAAGCAATCGATTGTGTGGCAACAGGGGGAGAACAAGCTTTACGGAGCTGCTGCGGCGCTTGAATTCGTCGTGAAACCTTGACCGTCAAGATAAGGGCGGAATGGGACAGACTGCACAGGGTGGCTGTGCACAGGCCCGGAATAGAGATGTGGTTCGGCCTGCTGGCGCCTTACGCCTCTCTGTATGAACGCGCCTTCAATCGCTATGAGGCGAGGAGCGAACACGAGCGGTTGGAATACACTCTGAAGCACGAATTCAAGGTCGAGGTGATTCGGCTCAAGGATAAGGTACTGGAGCTGGCAGACCGAAGACCTGAGGTCAGAACGCGGCTCGTGGAGGCAGCGCTCGGCGAGATGGAGTTTGTCGGGAACAAAACAGAGGTAGCGCGTGCGCGGAGAGAGCTTGTCGACAACACCGACGTGTTCGATGCGGGACATTTCTTCAACATCCTGCTGTTGCAACCCAAGCTGGACCTCGAGGAGGGAATGGGGGCGAGAGCCGTCCACGTCAATGTCACCGAGAGGACTCCGCTAGCCAATCTCTATTTCATGAGGGATCAGCAAGCCGTCACAGATCGAGGGATATTCATCTCTCGGATGTCCAAGCCCCAGAGGCGCAAGGAGACGCTGATGACTCGATTCCTGTGGGAGTCTCTTGGTGAGAAGGTCATCCATGAAGTCGAGGCGCCCGGGACGTTCGAGGGAGGCGACTTCATCCCGATGAAGGACTTTGCGCTTGTGGGGACGGGGGACAGAAGCAATGCGGACGGCGTGAAGCAGATGCTCGATCATGGCCTGGATTTCGACGAGGTCGGGGTCGCACACCAACCGAATCACCCTTTGATTCCAGGTGCCGAGCGCGACCCTATGGTGGACATGCACCTTGACACCTACTTCAACGTCGCAGGTAGCGGGGTGGTCGTCGGCTCGGAGCTGTTATTGAAGCGCGCCCAGGTCGATGTCTACCACAGGACGGGGAGGGGAAGATACGCCCAGGACAAGAACGCTGGCGTGACGCTTCACGACTACATCCGGAAGAAGGGGTTCGAGATTGTGTACCTGACCACTCTGGAGCAGCTCTCGTATGCCTCGAACTTCCTCTGCATCAAGGACGGGACGATACTGGCGGTCGAAGTGGACCGAATAGTGAAGAAGGTCTTGGCCGGCCTAGAGAATGAGGCTAAGCAGAACCCAGAACGGTACAGGGTGCTATTCGAGCAAGCTAAGAAGGACTACAAGAATCTGAAGGAGAGCGCCCAGTTCTTCCCCAACAAGAAGGAGCTCTACCAGTACGGCGTCGATGCCTACCCGATTGCGCTTACGAACCTCACAGGAGGCTACGGCGGAGGCCACTGTATGACCGCCGCGCTGGAGCGCAGTTAAGAAGGGTGGTCACATGCCGACAAAGATTGACGATACGATAAGGAATGTTATCGCCAGGGACAGGAAGGTGATAATGACAACAACGAGGGAGCGCTTCCCCTTCGTTGTGGAGCGAGGGAGCGGTGATTATGTATTTGATGTATCAGGGAACAAGTTTATCGATTTCTCGACTTTCATCGGCGTCTACACCTTCGGTGTGAATGGGAATAGCCAAATCAGGAGGGCGATTAAGAAACAAGTGGACAAACTGATGCACCCCGCGTTCACCGATTTCTACTCGGAGCTGCCGGTCACATACGCCGAGAAGCTTCTGAAGTTCTTCCCGAAAAGTTTCGGGAGGGTCTTCTACTCGAATTCGGGGACTGAAGCGATAGAAGACGCGATAAAGCTTTCGAGGATTTTCACAAAGAGGAAATACCTGCTCTCGTTTTATGGTGCGTTTCATGGAAGATCTATGGGCTCCCTCTCGCTTACGGCTTCGAAAGTCGCACAGCGGGCAAGGACGGGCCCTTTCCTCAGCGGGGTAGTGCGAGCCCCGTTCCCCTATCCATACCGATGCCCGCGACACAGTGATGAGCCTGAGGAATGCGGGAAGGAGAGCCTGGATTACATAGAGAGGGTACTGTTCGCAAAGGAAGTCCCTCCGGAGGAGGTCGCTGCTATCTTCTTTGAGCCGGTGCAGGGAGAGGGTGGCTACGTGGTCCCTCCAAAGAACTTCTTCAAAGGACTAAGAGAGCTTGCTGATAGACATGGGATACTCCTCGTCGATGATGAGGTACAGTCTGGATTCATGAAGACCGGAAAGTTCCTCGCGCTTGACCATTTCAACACCGAGGCTGACATTTACGTGATGGCAAAGGCGATAGGTGGGGGAGTTCCGATGGGGGTCACCCTCGCAAAGACAGAGTTTGGAGATGTTCCCACGGGGGAGCATGCAGGAACCTTCGGTGGGAACCTGCTGGCCATTGCTTCCGCAAACGCTACCCTCGACTATGTGAGTAAGAACCTGACCGTGTTAGAGAACGCAGCGAAAAGAAAGGGGGATTACGTGATGAGGCGGCTCGAGCAGATGAAGAACGACTACGAAATCGTGGGAGACGTGAGAGGTATCGGGATGATGATAGGGATAGAGATGGTAAGGGACAAGCGCTCGAAGGATTATGCGATATCGGAAAGGGATGGGGTAATCGAGAAGTGCTTCCGCAACGGACTCATCCTACTTCCGACGGGGACATCAAGCATCAGGGTGATACCGCCACTGACCATAAGCCGGGAGAACCTCGAAAGCGGTATGGACATACTCGAGGCGGCCATAAGGCAGGTCAATCGGGTCTCTTCCAAGTAATCTTAGAGTGCGCGTCGGATTGCGGGGGTTTTGTGTTCTTGAGCCTCGACCGTTTCATAGACCGAAGAGTCGCTCCGCATTTCCGTGCGCTATTCTTTCCCTCTCTGCCGGGCTGACAGGAATCCAATCTAGGAAATTCCGCGCCTCCTTCATCGAAGCATAAGGATGGTCGGCGGAGAACATTATTCTGTCTACTCCGACCTCCATGACCAGGTTCAGGAAGGGCGGCAGAAAGTTGAATCCGCTGAACGTGTAGTGGACATTCTCACGGAGATAGGAGTTGAACGGGCGTTCGAGTCTTGTCATCTCCATCGGCAGGTTCTGCTCGAGCCGTTCGAGCATGAAGGGGATCCCCTCTCCCAGGTGCCCGACTATCAGCTGAAGCTTTGGGTACGCATCGAAGGCTCCGCTCGCGACTATGCGCACAAGGTGGACTGCTGTCTCGATGTGCCACCCCCAGGCGGCGATAGAAAGCTGTCCGGACACCTCTTGAGTGAAGTTCCCGACAAAGTACGCCTGGACCACTTGCTGTGGGGGCCTCGTCGGATGCAGGTAGATGGGGACTTGCAACTCTTGGGCTCGCTCGAATATGGGCCAGAAGAACTTGTCATCGAGGTAACGGCCGCGGCAGTGGCCGTTTATGAGCGCTCCTTTGAAGCGATATTCACGCACGGTGCGTTCGAACTCGTCTGCTGCCTTTTCTGGTGCCGGCGTCGGAATTGCAGCGAACCCCGCCATTCGGGTCGGAGATTTCTCGATGGCTCTAGCGAGTGCGTCGTTCGAATTTCGGGCGACTGTGATTGATCCCTCCGATGGTAGTTGTTCTGTGCCGGGCGAGGTGAGCGAGAGGATCTGGAGGTCTATCCCTGCAGCATCCATCGCAGCAATTCTTCCGTCACCGATGTCCGTCAGTTCTTCGGTGAGGCTTGCGAAGCGGGCGGTCATGTGCCCTGTCTTTGCAGCATCCGACATGGCTCTCAGATCACGTCCGGGTCCTCTCATGAAATCAGGAGTGGCATAGTGCTCTTCGAGGGTTATCGTTCGCAGGTGTTGGTTCATTGTATCACGCCGATGGGTAATTTCAGCGTGGTGGGAAAACTTTTCTCCTTGACTTCCAAGTGTCGATAACCAAGTTTTTCAGGCTCCCTGATGGTCAGTGATTGATGATAGAGGTCGATTGTGCCGAGCTCTCGAACGATGAGAAACTCGCACTGGCCTCCGAGATATCCGACCGGCTCGAGGGAAGGGCGCTCGCCCTTGTAAAGCAGGACAGCATCGTCCTCGACCAGCTAGGAGATGAGAAATTGGAGGTCGGGGTCCTGTGCCCGATAGTGGGCGATTTCATATCGCGACGAAAGGACGCGGTGCATTATTCCTTCGACGTGCATGGCCAGAAGATCATCGTGCACTCAGCAGACCCCGTAGCCGCTTTGAGGAACAAGGTGGAGAGGACCCTCCCCGGAAACTTGATGCAATGCCCGTTCTGCTGGTTCGTGACGCAGTATGAGGGAGAGTTAGCCCTGCACATGAAGAGTCATCAGAACTTGGCTCTGTGATGATCAATGGTTAGCCCTGTCGGCTGAATCGTCGCCGTCTTTCAAGCTCCTCTGTGAGATGGTTTCTGCGTTGGACTAGTCCTTGGCGTCAAACCGTGTCGGACCAGAAGGTAGGATAGCGTCAAGAGGAGCGTGAAGATTATTGCCGTAGCAATCTGGTAGGGAAACATTGGGACCCCGCCGGACGTGCTTGAGGTCGAGGTGGACGAGGAGGAACTGGTCGTCGTCGCGGACGGGACCGCATCACCGTACTCTACAACCCTGCCGTGTCCGTTGTCGGCGACCCAGAGATTACCCCCGCTATCAAAAGTCACCCCCTGAGGGTCGAAGAGCTCCGACTCGGTCGTTGTGGAGCCGTTCCCTATGCCATTCTGGTCCAGCACCTGGCTCGTCGCTTGACCGCTCAAGAACGGAGTCGTGTACTGCACGACGGTCCTGTTGAAGTTCGAGACCCAAAGATTGCCTGCAGGGTCGAACGTAATGGCGTAGGGGTCCAGGGAGGCCGACGCCGTCTTCGTAGTGAGGCTCGCCTGACCTATGACCAGACTGGCAGCTTCATCTGTGGTGAACGGTGGATTGTACTCCAGCACCCGGTGGTTCGAGCCGTCGACCACCCAGAGATTCCCTCCGGAGTCGAACGTGACCCCGAGAGGCCCGAAGAGTCCCTTGGCCCCCGCTCCGGGGTCGCTCCCCGCGAAGCCAGGCTGGCCGATCACGAGCGAGGCCGCCTCTCCCATCGTGAGGGGAGTGGTGTACTCTACGACCCTGTTGTTTCCTGAATCCGTGACCCAGAGGTCCCCGCTGGAGTCGAATGCGAGATAGGCCGGGATGTTCATCCCACCTTTTGTCGTCTGGCCTATGTAGCCACCGAAGGTGGGCTGGCCGATGACCAGGGACGCGAGCTGCCCGTTGGTGAAAGGAGGTGTGAACTCGAGGACGCGGTTGTTCCCCTGATCCACCGCCCAAAGGTCGCCGCTCGAATCGAACGCGAGTGCCGTCGGTCCGTAGAGTCCACCTGCCGGCGTGCTGTCACCCGTCCCGGTCATGCTCGTCTGCCCTATCACCAGCGTCGCGGTCTCACCGGTCGAGAATGGGGGCAGGTACTCAAGAACGCGGTTGTTGCTCGTGTCCACGACCCAGAGGTCGCCCTTCTGGTCGAAGGCGACCGCGGTAGGGCCGCCGATGTCGGCCGCGCTCGCGGACTTGCCAGCGGTCAGGGTCGCCAGGTCCGGCTGGCCGATCTCGAGACAGAGACCGAACGAACTTGTTGGCACGGCTGGGGGACAATAGAACGATGGTGTGGAACCGCAGAGGGACCCACCGCTCAAGGAGAAGGAACCGGGTGGGCACTGGGGTGCTCCCTGGCATTGGCCGCTCGAGAGTTTCAGGTCCGTACCCGCCGGGCAGGTGGCAGGGGTCGCGGAGGCGGTGGCGAGGCATTTGCGCGAGCCGGTGTCAAACGATGAGCCCTTCGGACACTGGGGGTCGGCCAGACAACTATCGCCAGCACCATTGAGAGAAGACCCGGCGGGGCAGGTGGGCGAAGCCGGGCCCGCCTCAGCGTAGCATATGCCCGAGTCCAATGATGACCCTTTCGGACAGTGTGGAGTACCCAGGCAGCCGCTGGCGGGCTCGTCGTACCTGGTTCCTGTCGGACAGATCGGCGCTGACGGATTAGATTCCTCGAGACACTGACCGTTGCCGCTGAAGAAGGAAGAACCCTTCGGGCATTGTGGGTCACTCTCACACTGGAAGGTGATGTAATCCATCGAGGTCCCAGTGGGGCAGGTGGGAGCGGTCGATTTTGAGCCGTTAGAGCACTCGCCCGTCGACTTGTCGAACTTGTATCCGGACGGGCAGATGGGTGGCGCAGCGCAGACGCTCCCGGATAGATTGGTACCAACTGGGCAAGTGGGAGCCTCTTCGCATTCGCCGTTGGAGGTGTCGTAGGTGAACCCGGATGGGCAGCTCGCGTCGCCGACGCAATACCCATCTCCTGAGTTGAAGCTGGTACCCGCGGGACAGGTGGCAGTGGCGAAGCAGTCCCCTGCGGAGAGGTCGCTGCCCGCTGGACACGTGGAAGTAGCTTGGCACTCGCCGATGGACTTGTCGTAGGTCAAGCCCGATGGGCAGCTGTTGCTCCCCACGCAACTCCCTGAGCTTAACGTCGACCCGGTCGGACAGGTGGGTGTTGCTTGGCAGTTGGTACCGGAGAGGTCCGTGTCCGTCGGGCAAGTGGGCGTCGACTCGCACCCTCCCGAGACGAAGGTCATGCCGGATGGGCATGAGGAAAGGCCGACGCAAGCCCCCGAGGTATAGATGGTGCCGGAAGGGCAGGTAGGCGCTACCGAGCAAACACTCCCAGATAGGGTGGTTCCGGCGGGGCAGGTGGGCGTCAGGGTACACTCGCCGGCGCTCGAGTCGTATGACTCCCCCGAGGGGCAGACAGCGGTGGATCCAGTAGCATGAGCGGGTAGAGGGAGCGAAATCGTCGCAAAAAGAAGGAAGAGGAGAGCGAGAAGGACGACCGTGCGACCCGTGCTGTTCACTTGTTCTCTTGAATCTAAAGCAGACGCTTCCCCCCTATAAGCGTAGTCTACACTTGTTTGATTTCATCGCGCCTCTGCGCACGCCTTTGCTTTTGTGATTAGGGTTGTCTCAGATTGTTGGGGTAATTTTCAGCTATTGCGCGCATCTTCTCTATCAAGCCGTCGAAACTCGATGACGATGTAGATGTAGCCTCCCAGCATGAGTGCGAGGAATGGTGAGAAAACCAATGAATCCGGCCACAGGAAAAATACACGAAAAAAACGATCAAGACAAACGGGACGTATCTCAAGGGATGAAAGCTCAAGCGGTCTTTTATATGGTCAGCATCCTTTTTTACCTTTACTCGCCCTACTTCCATTTTGTCAATATCTCCTCTCTGCGGAAAGTCGCTGTTGAGACGAAGAAAAGCAGCACGTCTACCACGACCAAGGCTCCCGCGATTATCAGTAGGTTGGTCGCGTCTCCGAGGTTGATCAAGTTCAGTTCGCCGGCGACGTACACCCCTATGAATGGAACGATGGTCAGCGCCCCGAGTTGTTGCCCAGCCCTGATGTCAGTGACCCTGGAGGACACAATCACGTTCGTCTGTACGCTCATCAGCAACGCGAGCGGAAGAAGCAACAGTATGACGATGGCCGAATTCCAGTCTGGGAAGTAGTAGTAGCCGAGCTTGCTCTTGGTGGCCAGGTCCATGAAAAGCATGAAGAGCGCGGACCCTCCCAGTACCGCAGCCAGTGGTGGCAAGAAGGCAGCTATGCCCTTTCCAAATAGAATCTCGCTGTCCATCGTTGGCGTCGCAAGTAGCGGCTCGAGGCTCTTCTCGAGTTTTTCACCAGCGATGGTGTATGATGCTATCGGAGTAGAGAGATACGAGCCCAGAATGACATAGTAGAAGAGGAACGCAGGCAGCAGGACCACCAGCTCGGCAGGGGACTTTCTCTGGCCGACGTAGCCTATGATTGTGGGGATGAGAATGGCAATGAGAAGCGGAATGATGACCAATGAATAGATGATGTTCTTCTTCTTCCGGAGAGTCTTGAAGTCCTTCGCCGTTATGATCCAGGACTGGGAGAGCCGCATGGTCCCTAATTTCCTCCTTCCCTCACCAGCTTCAGATAAACGTCTTCAAGTGAGGCTCCGGCTATCGTCACGGACTGGATGTGCCCCCCGGCCTTGACGATTGCCTCGATTACAGCCGCGTTCTGCTTGTCAGGGTCGCTCAACATGACCTCCAGCTTGTTTCCTTCAGCTGTGACGCTGCCCACAGTGGTAAGCTGTCGTAGTCCGGTGAGTATCGCGTCCGTCGCTTGCTCCTGAAGCAACACGACTGTCTTTCTGGTGCCTTCCCCGCTGCTTAGCGCCTTCTCGAGTTCCTGCGGGGTGCCCGTCGCGATTAGCTTGGTGTTCAAGATTCCGATTCTGTCGCATATCCTCTGGGCTTCGTCCAGGTTGTGTGTGTTTAGGAAGATGGTCCTCTTTTCCTTCTTCAGTTGCAGGATAAAGTCCCTGACCGTCTTGGCGGACTCCGGGTCCAGGTTGGCCGTGGGTTCGTCCATGAAGAGGAGTTCTGGTTCGTGTATGAGTGCCCGCGCGATGGCGAGCTTTTGCTTCATCCCTTTTGAGAAGGTTCCGGCCATAGCATTCCTCTTCTCCCAAAGACCCAGCATCGTGAGGAATCGCTGGATGTTCTCCTTCCTCTGCGCATCAGTGCAGTTGTACAGCTTGCCGTAAAAGTCCAAGTTGTCGTAGGCGCTCAGGTCGTCGTAGAGGCCCACGTTGTCAGGGACCAAGCCGATGAGCTTGCGTATCTTCAGAGTGTCCTCGCTCCTTCCTGTGTCGTAGTCGCCGATCCTGGCTTCGCCGCTCGTCTTCGAGATGAGGCAGCAGAGCATCCTTACGGTCGTCGTCTTGCCTGCGCCGTTGGGCCCCAAGAAACCGAAGACCTCCCCAGTGTCGACTTTGAGAGTCAGGTTGTCGACGGCTGTGAGGCCACCGAACCTCTTCGTGAGACCTTTAGTTTCAATCATCCGGCGGCATCACTGATGGTAAGTGTGCCGCTCTATTTGCCCACGCTAGAGCTCTGTACAGGCTTGCCATCCACGAGCACTGTGAGTTTTCTCCCAAAGGCCCAGCGCGTCATCCCGAGGTCGACTTCGACCTTGTGGACCTCTGAACTCCCGACATCGAACGGGAACTTCTTCGCGCCAGGCGAGAAGAGGGATTCGTCAATGACCTTCTGGCCATCTACTTCGATACGGATTGTCTTCATAACCATGTCAGTATTGACTGTGAGAGAGTGCTTTTCCTTCTCTCCGATTTCAAATATGTGTTTCGACATTTTCCTTGACCTCTATCCCTCACCAGGTATATCGCCTTCGGCTAGTAAAGGATGATGGTACAAGGCGGGTCTGCGTACGAGCAGAACGACTGAAGGGTGTTCGCCCTCCCAATACCTTGATTTAGAGTCATGCGCAAAGTGCAGATGTGTCGGCTGGCGTGCCCTCCTTCAAGGCCATAACCCGCATCGACAGGTCGGCGTTCAGCCTCCCGACTGGGATCAGAGCGGGGTGCTTCATCTCGGCGCCGCTGCTCGTAGGGCTCGTGACCGGGCAGAAAGACTTCATCTATATCACTCTCGGGGCTCTCTTCCTCACCAATACAGAGGGTCCCCGCACGCTCTCGGCTCCGCTCCGTATACTTTTGGTCGCGTGTTTCGCCGAGGGACTCGCCTTTGGACTCGGGACGCTAGCGGGGACGACCGGATTTCTCGCCGTCCCGCTCGTAGGCATAGGAGTCTTCGTCGCGTTGCTCGCTGCGCTCCCACCAACATGGGCGCCGGTGGGGACCTGGACCGCAGTCACTTTCGCAGTGGGAGTAGGATTGCCTGGAGGCTCCGTGTCAATCTCTGGAATCAGGTTGGTCTTCTCCCTGCTGGGAGCTCTTTGGGGCTTGACGGGCGTCGGGCTTCACCGGCTCATCTCGACCCGCATAAGGCATGGCAAGCCGCAGGGTGTGCGGTCATCGTCTGGCCCCACCGCGATGCCATCGGGAATTCTTCGGCCAGGGGCTCACCTTGTGCGGTCCGAGGCCTTCAAACACGCCGTCATAGCGGGTGTCGCGTCCACCATCGGCCATGGTATAGGCCTCGCCTTGGGCCTCCCGAGGGACTACTGGATAGTGGCGACGATTATCTTGGCGCTCAGGCCCAGCGTAGGGGAGACGCTGAGCTTCACGACGATGATCGTCGGCGGCACCCTCATTGGGGCGGTAATCGCAGCGACGATCACGCTGGGAGTGAGCGAGGACTATGCCCTCTGGGTCGTCATGCTCTGCATAGCCATTGCTCTCTACGCAACGAGGGGGGTGAACTTTGGGCTGACACAGGTCTTCTTCACACCGTTCATAGTAGTTCTGCTCAACATCCTGTATCCTGGGCAGTGGCAACTCGCAGAGACTCGCATCCTCGATGTCGCAATCGGAGGTGCCATATCTGTGCTCTCGGTCTATCTTCTCAGCGTGAGACGACAGCGAGCTGGGAATTCATGGGGCAATGTCGCAGAACCGCCTGCTGTGCACCCAGGCTGATAGGCGCAATACAGTTATATGTTGATTAAATATTTAATCAATACTGAGAAGATTTAGCCTGCCCTGAACAGAACAAGCCAATAGACAGATTCGAGAGGAGACCACGGAGAAGATTCTAGCCGCGGCGAGAGAGGTATTCGCCCGCAAGGGGAAGGCTGCTAAGATGTCCGATGTAGCCTCCGAGGCTGGCGTCAGCCCGGGATTGGCATATCATTACTTCCCGAGCAAGGAGGCGATCTTCTTGGCCTTGGTGAGGCAGTTGACCCGACCCGCAGACGAGTTGCGCGCAATCGTCCAGCAGATGCCAGGGACATCGAGCGAGCGCTTGAAGCGGATGGTGACTGCGATGCTTGAGCGCAGGCGGGAAGACCCCGAGTTCTACCAGTTCTTCTATCAAGCGATGGCCAGTGACAGTATTCCAGCGGACCTTCGTGAGCAGCTCAAGGAGCAGAGTGTGTCCATTCGCGAGATCATGCGAGGGCTCGTCGTCGAGGGGCAAGCAACAGGTGAGATTGCCAATGACGACCCCGACAAACTAGTGAGCGCGCTCCTGGCATGCGTCGACGGACTGTCGAAGCTGGTGCAACTTTCTCCAGAGGAAGTGGAGAAGCGGATGCCGGGTGCGGACATAATCCTGCGTGTCTTAGGACCTGAGCGGAAGTGAACTTGGGTTGAGGCTGAAGGGCGTCTGTTACGACGTCGGAGCGGTGATGGGCTTCAATTGGCGTCCAGTCTTCGACCCGAAGGTTGTACGCAAGGAGCTGGGAGTCATCAAGAACGACCTGCACTGCAACGCGGTAAGTATCAGCGCCTTGGATGTCGGTCGGGTTGTGACCGCCGCGACAGCCGCGCTCGAGGAGGGGCTCGAGGTCTGGCTCTCGCCTGTGCTGTGGGACAAGAGCGAAGATGAGACCGTCGCGTACCTGGCCAAGGCGGCCGGGCCCCTGGAAGCCCTCCGCAAGCAGTGGCCCGACAAGATGGTTTTGAGCGTCGGCGGCGAGTCCACGCTCTTCATGCAGGAGATTCTCCCGGGAAAGAACATCGTCCAGCGGCTCCGAAGCCCGAAGTTCAGGGCGAGTATCATGTCCGGCGAGCACAATGGGCCCCTCAACGCTTTCCTCGCGAAGGCGATGGTCGCCGTCAGGAAGGAGTTCAAGGGTAAACTTACCTACCACTCCCTCATCTGGGAGAAGGTCGACTGGAGCCTCTTCGATTATGTCGGCGTGGACCACTACCGGGCCAAGGACATCGAGGACAAGTATGTCGGGATGCTGAAGCCGCTCTTCGACAGCGGAAAACCCGTGGTGGTTACGGAGTTCGGGTATGGGACCTACCAGAGCGACGGGAAGCTCGCCCAGGTCCTGCTGGGGGGAGGGGACGTCGACTGGAAGTCGCAGTTCTTCCACTCACTCCCGGTCGTGGGAAGGTTCGTCCGTCCCAAGGTGAGGGTCATCCATCCGCGCGATGAGGCCTGGCAGGCGCACAAAGTCGTCGAGACCCTGGAAATCCTCGACGCAGCGGGCGTCGATGGAGCCTTCGTGTCGCAGTTCGTGTCCCAGATCAACCCCTTCGATGAGGACCCGAAGTACGACCTGGACACAGCGAGTTCGACCGTGGTCAAGTACTACGAGGGCGGCAGGCATGGGGCGACCTATCCGGATATGCCATGGGAGCCTAAGGAGTCGTTCAGAGCGCTCGCCGACTACTACGCCAAACACTAGCAGAGAACATTATCAACGCAGGTTGATGCCCCAAAGTTCTCGGGGCTTCTATCGAATACGGCGGTCAGTGGTGCCGCCGGAGTCTTCAGGTTCAGCCAACACCGAGCTCGAGCGTAACCAAACGTGTCCACTGATTATGTCCAGACCAGAAGCCACGATGCGCCTGAGAAAACCCTGTCGCGAAAGGTCGGTCACTTTGAGAGTGAGGTCGTGCTCTCTCGCCAACTCCCGTGCCTCGCTCAACGCCAGTTTCTGTGTTTCGTCAAGGACGTAGTCGTACACTATCACTCCCTTTTTTTCCACCCCGACCTTCCCACGCGACGTCATCAGTGGTGCCTCGAACTCTATGAATCTAGACACCTTCTCGCTCTTGATTACCAATTGTAGTTTACCGTTTATTGCTTTCACGTGTTATCGTTAGAAGTGCCGGAGGGATCGCGCCGCATATCCTTGATGCCGGCATAGGCCGGCATTCTCAGGCGAAGGTAGGTCGACTGATGACCGGCATACGCCGGCACCTGCTTTATAGCCGAGGCGCGTCTCCGACGTACGATGACACTGCAGGAGACGGCGCTAAGGCTGCAGCATGACTGCCCCTTCAATGACCTCTCGAAGAATAACCCCTCGCTGTTGATCGCTTCCTGGTGCAACAACGTGAACGACGTCATGGAGATTTCCGCCGACGACCCGGCGGTATTCGACGGACTTCAGAAAGACATCAAGTCGCTCGAGAAGGCCCTTCAGAGCAAAGTAATCCGAAAGTGGAACAGCAACCGCAACGTCCAGATTGTCGTCCAGCATTGCGGGTGCGACAACGTCCCAACCCCTGTGAGCCCGGTCTTCGAGAAGTACAACTGTCTGGCGCTCCAACCCACCACATTCAAGGGGGGCTGGGAGTATTACCGACTCATCTCCTTCAGCGAGAAGGAAATGAGGAAGCTCTTGGTGGAGCTCGAGTCCTTCTGCAAGGTCGAGATAATCTCCCGCCGTTCGATACCTTCGGGAGCGGTCAAGGAGACGATGCTGGTCTCGACCGCCGCGCTCTTTGGCGGACTTACGAAGAAGCAGGTTCAGGCGCTGGTCTTTGCACTCGAGAACGGGTACTACCAGGTTCCAAAGAAGACGACCTCAGAGGAGATGGCCAGCAAGCTCAGGCTGCCGAGGACGACGTATGAGGAGCATCTGCGGAAGGCCGAGGGGAAGGTCCTCCGCTCCGTGGCCCCGTACATCAGCATGACCCAGCCTGACCGGGACACGAGACATAAGCAACAACATGATGAGAGAGACCGTCACCGTCCCATGGGGTCACCGCACTAACGTCGGAGCGACTAAAGCAACTTCCGCAGTGCGACCTCGTAGAACCGCCTGCTGTGGACCGAGTGGGTTCTTCCTGAACATAGCCTGTATGAACTCTTTCTTCCCCATTCGAGCGTGACTCACAGCACCCGCCCTAGAGCACCTCCCGTCTTGGTACCGTAGAGCCTTTTGTATAGATAACCGATGCTCACTCCAAGAAGGAGGAACCTCACCACGTCCAGTGCTCCGCCTACCGCGATGTAGTACAGAGTATCGCTGAGACGTGTAAGGGTTATACCGGTTTCGACTATGATTAGCGCAACAATGCTTAGAATAACGGATTTCAGAATTGGACTCTTTGTCGGCATCTTCTCGTAGTAATGAACTAAACAGTAGCTGACACCGAGTCCGATAAACAGACCCGCAGGTAGGGACGCAACGAGAACCAGAATATGGGGAATCGACAATGCAGTTCTGAACTGCCCAGCCACAGGGAGAAGTGAAGATGCCAGGGTGACCGCCCAGAAGACCATCCCTCCTCCGGTGGTGAGTTTGGCGATTGCCCCTTTATTCATGCGATACTACCTGTCCGAAATCCGATTTGATTCACTGGCATCGACTCGAAGATTTTTTCAAAGGGCTTTCGCTTTCGTTGAGATATGCTGCTGCTCAGTCTCCGGGGCCCTTCTTATGCCCTTGACCAGAATCCAGGCTCCGATTACAAATTCAAAGGGTGCGTATGGATAGTTCAGGAAAGCCAAGCCGTTATAGCCGGACAGGGTAGATAGCGTCGCTACAAGCAAAAGGGGAACTGTTACCAGTCCCCAGAGAGACAGAGCGCGTGGAGTAGTTCTTGACTTGTAGAGTAGGTAGTAGAAGAGTATTGCACCGAGAGCAAAAGGAACCAAAGCCAGGGTGTATCCGGAATTCATAGCTTCGAGTGCCTGACTTCCCGTCGTCTGCAAAGAAGCAGGATGCCCCGTCGTTACATATTCCTGGCTTATGCTCACGAGAAGGAGACCGGCTATCCTGCTGGCCGCCAGTATTGCCGCTTCTAGGACATAGAGCCCCAGACCAACGCGGGCCATTCTTTCGCTCTTTCTTCTCAGCGTCACGAAAAGTACCGACTCCTAAGAAGATGATTCCGGCGGCAGTGATCAGATCGCCCAGCATGCTCGCCCCGACGAGGACGGAATCATTGGCAATGTTGGTCATGCTCTCGACTACGTTTCCAGGCGCGATCACCACCTGACTAAGAATCAATCCGCTGATTAGAGAAGTAACTGCCTGAAGAAGAAACGCGACCCCAAGGATTCTTGGAGAATTGCCGACGGAATTCATACTCCTTGGCAGCAACCCGGCCAGACTTAAGCAAGTTGAAGTAAAGGGTGGGGCCGGTGAGATTTGAACGAGGAGGGAAGGGCCGTGGGTGACTTGGCATCAAAGGGGGGTCGAGAGCTCAAAAGAGGACCGACACACATTTGATGAAGGTGGGTTGGTGTGCTTCAAGTAGCTTGCCTACTATGTTCAGTGTATAGGCGCTTTAATCGGTTCTTCTTTTGAGGTGCACTCTGTCTTAAAGCTAGTAGAGGTGACGAAGAGTACATCTTTCGTGTTTTAGATTCCTAATTTATGTGTGGCGGTGCGATGCCAGAGGGAGTAGAAAAGGAACGCCAATCCAAATCCTGTGAAGATAAAGCCGAGATAGGGGAGATAGTCATCTGGATTATTAGTACAGCCAAGTTGGTCTAAGCATTGGCTGTGAGGAAAAGTTGGGTAGTAGTAATTGTCAAGGAAGAGAATACCGAATGCTATGAACAAAGCTCCGAGGACTATCCAGCCCCAATACATTCGCCAACCCAGCTCCTTTCTTCGGTTCCGCGATGTTGCTCGGTATTATGGGTCATCCTTTTGCGCCTTCGCATGGAATGTGGGGAACAGCCGATGAGCGCATAAGCGGCTAAATACCGCGACCGCCTCGCTCAAGTTGGAAAGCAATGAGCAGTCCCGTCGTACCCAAAATAAAGATAGGTGAGATAAGTCAGATCGGGATAGTCGTCAGGGACCTGCAGAAGGCAGTTGACAACTATTGGTCCGCATTGGGAATCGGTCCCTGGATGACCATGAGAATCGAGCCGCCGCTCCTCGCTGATGTGATTATGAGGGGGAAAGCCGTTGAGGCTTCAATGGTGGCCGCAATTGCCCAGAGTGGTGGCATTCAGCTCGAATTGATTCAGCCCCTCGAGGGCCCTAGCATCTGGAAGGAGTTCCTGGAGCAGAGAGGTGAGGGCCTACATCACGTCCAGTCTCCTGTTAAAGACCCCGACGCGACGTTGGCCGCCTTCAGGAACATGGGAGTAGACGTGCTCATGAGTGGAAGGATTGGTAACAACGTATTCTACTACATGGACACCGAGCCGCTCCTGGGAACCGTCTACGAGTTCGTAGGCAAGATGGCGCCGGGAAGACAGTGACCATGAAGACCTTCACGCGCCCGATTACAGCGGTCGCTCACGTCGTTGACTTGGGGCATCTTTGATGGCTGTAGTTCGTAAAGAGAAAGCATACGAGAAGTACGCGTGGGTAATCCCGTTCGCAATGGGGTTGTTCTTCCTGGTCTCCATGTCCGCCACCCTCCTCTTCCCTGTGATTCTCACCGGAGCCGAAGGCGCCGTTCAGAGCCTGACCGGCTCCACGTTCTCCCAGCTAGCCGCTTCGAGCCCGGGCGTCGGCAATTACGTCTACTACCTCATCCGGGTCTTCGCTATCTTCAGCGCAGGCCTTGGAGCTTTCTTCATGGTCGTGTCAGCGACGGCGTACAGGAAGGGAGAAGTCTGGGCCTGGTACCTGACGTGGGTTGTGCCCGTGCTCTTCCTGCTCGATGCGGTCAACGACTACTATGCGTTCAGGTATGTTGATGTCAGTTCGATGATTATCGCCGCTATCGTGGTTGCTGGTCTGCTTCTGCCTTACAGAAAGTTCTTCCCTTCCAGGCAACCTCGGTCACAGTAACTTACGGGTTGTGTGGCTCGGGTTGAATCGAGAAGTTCCATCGAAACCTGAAGAGGTAGGGAAGACGCGTCGTGTAGCTCCTCGCTCGATGTTGATCGTTGTGGTCGTAGCGATAGTTCTTGTCGGGTCCCTGTTCTATTTTCTCACGCCTGGCGGCATCGGTCATTCGGTGACTTCGAGTTCCTCTTCCTCTACGACATCAGGGTCGACGGTGCAAGGAATCGTGACTGGCTATGTGACCGTAGGGCCCTCCCAACCGGTGTGCAGTGCAAATCAATCCTGCACGGAGAATCTGACCGGGTACAGCCTTGAGTTTATGTCGAAGTGTGGGACGCCGGCAGGCCCAACCTCCTCTACCTCATGTGAGGAGTCGACCTACAGCGCGCCGATTGCTCCAAGTGGTCACTACTCTATCCTGCTAGCGCCTGGCAACTACACGATTACTGGACTCTCGCCTTCGTGCAGCTGGCTCGGCTGTGCGTCTTCATTTCCAGAGTCTGTTGTGGTCGAGGCGGGACAGCAATTGGTCGTGAACATCAACATCGACACTGGAATTAGGTAAAAATAGGTGATGGGTACTTTGTGGTCCATGAGATTCGCAGGTGACCGATAACGTGTTCCGTGACAGATTGGAAGCCGGTCGACTGCTGGGCGACGCACTGGCCTTCCTGAAGGGGAGGAAAGATGTGATCGTGTTGGCGATACCGAGAGGAGGCGTGCCCGTAGGCTGGGAGGTCGCTGCTATGATAGGCGCTCCCCTGGACATCGTGATAACCCGGAAGATGGGCGCGCCCGGTAACCCGGAGTTGGCTGTGGGCGCTGTCACCCAGGATGGCGAGATGATTCTGGACGATGATGTAGTAAGGATGCTGGGAGTATCGAAGGATTACCTGAATCGCGAAGCGGCACGGCAGGTCGAGGAAGTCAAGGAGAGGGAGAGAAAGTACAGGGGTGCAAGGCCATATCCGGAATTGGAAGGGAAGACCGTGGTGATTGTCGATGATGGGATCGCGACAGGCTCCACAATCCGCGCGGCAGCGGAGTCGGTGAGAAGGAGAGGGGCTGCCACTATCATCATCGCTGCTCCCGTCGCGCCTCCCCACACGGTCTCGGAGCTTTCAAAGTATGCCGACAGGGTGGTATGCCTGAGCACGCCAGATTACTTCTCGGCTATAGGCCAGTTCTACGAAGACTTCGAACAGGTGGAGGACGATGTGGTGAAGAAAATCTTGACTGGCGGCCAGCCGGATGGCTGAATCTCGGTGCTTCGGGATTCGTCCTGCTTTTCCATTGATTCATAGATGCAATGCTGTTTGGATGAAGCTCGAAAGGATGACCGTCAAGATCGAGAGCACGATTGCAGCGAGTCTCGCAACGACTCCCGCGTCGAAAGGCCAGTCGTGAATCTGACGGATGTCGCCTTGGAGCTTCTCGATGACGGTTAACTCGTTCGCAAGCGAGGCGTCTATCCCCTTTATCCCACTCTGTTCTATTCGCTTCACCAGATCCGTGTATTGAGCGGTCACCCATTTCATTCTCTCTTGCTTTGCATGGAGGAGGATCCCTCGGTATCTTAGCAATGGAAGGAAGAACAGCATGGTGCCGAGGACTACGAGGCCGGACGCCGCCGCCTGGACACCTGGGGTCAAGTAGCCAAGGACAGCCTGGGGCGCGAAGATCGCGGCCACCAATAGAAAGAAGGTGCCTGTCAGCCTGAGCGAAGCGACGCCAAAGGGGCTCAGACCCTAACTCCCTGTCCTCGGTGAATGATTTTAGTTTCAGTGGGAGTCGACCCATCCGGAATATGGCGAACATGCTGTACCCGAACGTCCAGATCATCGTCGCTATTATGAGAGCCCAGTAAGTGAAAGGCAGAGTAGCCTCAATGCCCTGAAGGATTGAGAACGAACGTGGGAACACAGAATAGATGTAGATGGGCTGGATGATTGATGCCAATATGATGAATGTGACGAGGACCGCGCGGAAGCTGTAGAGTCCCGCCAATGTTGTCTTCGAGCCGTCCTGCCTGAGAGTGTCGCAATACTTCGCCAAGCCCTCCATTTTCCTCTTGATGTATCGTGCTCCATAGAACATGTACGCGCTCACGATTGCGACTATCGGAGCGTAAAAAATCACCACTGAAGTGTACAGGAGGGCCCATGCCCCGGCGAAATAATAGCCGAGGAGAATAAGGACCGTGAATGGAACCGCTGAGAGTATTGCGGTGGCCAAGCCAGAAAGGCAGCCTCAGGCTGGAATATATCGACTCGTACCAAAGTCGCGAGTTGAGTGAGGAACCCAATTCTTGGTCCTGATGGAAAACTTTCCATATTTATCGCTTCACCGTCATCATGACTGCATGAATAGGGGCCGAGGGGTGACCCGAATTCAGTGATGGTGCGAAAGCCTTCGGCGCGAGACTATACCTCGCAGCGAATTCACCGGCTGCGGTCAAACTCGCACGAAAGTATTTACATGATCTGAGTGCAGAATCTAGTTGATGAGTAAGGCATTCGTCCTGGTCAACACCAACCTGGGCTCAGAGGCCGACGTAGAGATAGAGTTGAAGAAGGTCGAAGGCGTAGTCGGAGTCTATGAGGTCTATGGTGTCTACGACCTGGTGATAGAGGTCGAAGCCGAGTCCCAGCAGAAGCTTAATGAGATTATATTCTCCAGAATTCGCACGCTCAAGCACGTGAGGTCCACACTCACCCTTACCACCGTGTCATGATATGAGGGCGCTCTAGCTCACGAGAGTGAGCTCTATCTTGACATCCTCGGGAATCGTTAGCCGCGTTATCTGCCTCATCGCCTTATCGTTCGGCTCGACGTGGATGAGTCTTCTGTGAATCCTGAGCTGCCAGTGGTCGAACGTATGTGTCCCCTCGCCCGTTGGGGCTTTCCTAGGTCCTGATCTTCAGGGTCTTCGTCGGCAGAGGTTGAGGGCCTATGCTCTTGACCCCGGCCTTCTCTGCTATCCCCTTGATCTCCCAGGCAATCCTATCCAGTTCCTCGACGTCGGCGCTGGTCAGCTTGATCCTAGCGTACTGGGGCACTATCCTTCGGAGGTGCTTCCAAACTGGATACTCTTAGATGTTTACCGGTTGTTCATCACGCGACCCGCTGGGTCTCAAGAAATCGCCATGTGTTGGCGGTAAATCCTAAAGGGTGGAAACCCACTGTCGGGCGACGCAGATGCCCGACGACGTGCTGGTGAAGGTCTTCAAGGTCACGTAGAAGGGTCAGGTCCAGCTCCCGCCCGACATGAGGGAGAGGCTCGGCCTGCGAGCCGGCACCGTGATGATAGTGTACGCTACCGAAGAAGGGGTGGTCCTGAGAAGGGCAGACCTATTCTTCGCCAGGGAGAGTCCTCCAGGACTGTTGAAGAGGCTCCGCGGGATATTCGCAAAGGTTCCCATCACAGACATCGAGGAATGGAATGCCAGCAGGCCAAAACCAAGATTCTTTGGATGAGGTATCATTGCTTTCGGCTCGAGGACCCCTCAGGGAATGACCAGTTTGCCCGATAGCCATGGTTTCATCACTACGTCCCACGGGGTTACGACCCTTTCCCTGTCGCTCGTGATGAGGCATCCTCCTCTGTCCTTCGCCAGCTTGCCGGCTGCCGCCTTCAGGCTCGTTTTCGGACCGACAACTGCAGGAGAGAGCCTTCCCACGCTGGCAATTTGCGTCGATAGCGGGTCGCGCGTGCTGCCACGGCCCCTCTCCTCGAGGAACACAGGGCTGAACAGGTACGCCATTATTGTCCTGTCAGAGATGTATGTCCCCTCCCCTGAGATGAAGATACGCCGTTGCTTCTTCTCGAACATAGTCCGGAGCGCTTCGTGGATTGTGGTCTCGCCCGGCATGGCAAAGACCGGACTCCCTATCTGATCAATCGTAATGCTGGTCTTGATTGATCCTCTGCCGTAGAGCGCGAGGACGTCCGGCAGGCTGACCAGTCCTGCTCTCATCACCCTGCCGCCATCGCAGACAAGCGCGAAGCCCAGTCGTTTCGACTCAAAGGCCTCGAGAAGCGAATCGAGTTCGTCTTCGACGTTAAGGAGGCTTAGCTCGTCGGAGGCGGCCTCGCAAGGGCCCCGGAGTAGCTCGGCAAATCGCTCTGGCGCTAGGTTCATGAACAGAGGCAGGCTGGAGAGCCCGAAGACGGCCCTCGCCCTGCTCTTGGTGACGGGGCTGATGGGCACCGCATCGATGTCCTGCATCCGGAGGAGGTAGAGAATGGTGAGCAGAGGATAACCGCCCTTGACGATAGGGTACTGCCTCTCGAGTATCCCGGGAAAGGCCTGCGCTATCTTCAAACTGCGAAGCTTCGACGGTCTACCAGAATTATATAACGAGCGCGTACCATTTGCAATCACCACGAGTAAAAATCGGTCAAAAAAGAAACAAGCATGTTAGGACGTCGGACGTACGCTAGGAAGGTATGTGTCTGGACTTGAAAGCGTATAGGGATTCGACTAGTTCTGCCAAACCGACTGGAGATTAGCTGCCTACTCCTTACGCGTTGATGGGGAGGCGACGACGCGATACCAGGAAGTAGTAGAAAAGGAAGACCAATCCATATCCTATGATCATATAGGAAACGTATGGGAGATAGCTATACGGTTTCGGGCAGCCATACTGGTATATGGTGCACTGGCTGTAATGTATGATTCCATAGTAAAAAACGAGAAAGAAAACACCGAGTCCTATGAGCCCAGCCCCGAAGACCACCAAGCCCCGATGCATTAGCCAACTGACTCCTTTCTTCGGGCTCCGCAAGTTCGCGCTCAGTATTATGGTCAATGGTAGTCCCTTTGTTGCTCCCACGATACCAGTTTGGGGTGGTTTCACTGCGGCATCAAGACCTATTAGCAAGCGATGCCTTTTGCACAAGTGATAGAACATGATGCCTGCGAGCACCGGAAGTCCGATACCAAGCGATACAGCGGCATGGCTGACCTTGAGCTTCAAGGGAAAGAACAGGAACCTGGAGCAGCTCGCGCAGCAGATTGCTCAGAAGTCCTCTGGACGCAACACGTACAGACGCAGCTGGCCAAGCAGATAACCCAGATCGTCGGCTGACAACTAAGACGCACCGACGGGCGACCCGAAAACTATGAGTCCTCATTATATTTTTCCCATCACCTGTCCCCATCGTTTCCACTCCAGAGAAGAATATAGTGAGTAGGTCATGTTGTATACGAGAAGAATATACTCGCTCTTGGTCTAAAATTCTATTAAAATATAGTTAAGCTATAATTAATGGTGACGATTGGTCGATTAGTGGTAATGGGGAGCTAAAATCTGAGCTTGATCTCCGATCACTGGAAATGAAGGGGTGGGAGGCTTGGCTGTGAACAGATGTCAATACATGCGCCTAGGGAGGTTGATTCAAGCTTAGATTGATTGGAACGAAGCGGAACGCGCCTGAACCTCCCATAAAGCCGGTTTGGGACCCCTGTATTTCCACTGGAACCACTGCAACTCCATGAGAGCAAATGAGCGTGTGAAGCCATGTGAACCTCCTAGATCATATCATCAAGGGGGTCAAGGTTTGTTCGCAACCTGTTCACAACTTCACACCGGTATGACATTTAACGGGTGGGCTGTGAACACGAGCTCGACTTGCAGAAGAAGGTCAAGATAGAGTTCCAGGACGATAGCGGCGCACGGTATAGTTTGGCCGTGGAGGGCAGGGTATCGCGGGAGAAAGTACTGAAGATAATGGACCTCATGGAACTCGTCGAAGGGGAGAACGGCATCACGGAGCCACCGGTCGACGGGTCCACGGTGTTCGGGAAGCTCATGAACGTGATCAACGAGTCGTTCGCAGGGAAGGAGTTCAGCTCGGCCGACGTGGCCAGGGACTATGAGGAGAAAGAAGGCGCCCACATCCCCCTGAGCACGGTCTCTACCTACCTCTCACGCCTCGCGCAGCGGGGGACCCTGAAACGTCAGAAGTTCGGCAACTCGTGGGTGTACAGGCAGGTCTACCTGCACACAGAGCACGCTCTGAAGCCATAGCTGAGCGAAGCGAACGCCGCGGGGTCGCGCATAAAAGCCCGGAAGCTATTACGTTCGCATGGAAGCCTATGCGTTCTCCAGGTAACGGCGCCCGGCCTCGGTCACCTGGTAGACAAAGGGCCTTGTCCTATCTGTATTTCGCGTAACTAACCCTTTTCCATACAATAATTTCATAATCCGGCCCGTATGCTCCCTTGAGCGGTTGATAGTGACCATAATCTGGTTCGAAGTCTTCGGACCCTGGAGCAAAGTCTGCAGGACGACCTTGTTGGTCTCCTCGGGGCGCTCTTCTGAGCGTGTGATGTCGGCCTGAAGCGCTGTGATGGGTGTGATGTTGGCTGTGATGGGAGGGTTTTCAAGGGGGGTAGGCTGGGCCATGACCGGCTGCTGGCGGGTTGGGGGCGGCGACTTGCGCTCGGTGGGCTGAGCGGCCGGGTGCTTTACCACATAGATCTCGACTTTGGCCATGAGGTCGATAATTCTGGCGTCCATCACGCTCAAGCGGGCGTTCATCGCATCGTAGATGTCCTTCCCGAGCCGTGAAGAGCGGGCGTGCTCCTCGGTCAGTTTTCTATACCTAGTAAGGAAGGTCACGAGGACCACCACAGAGGCGACAGAGACGGCCGCAGCAAGGGCAAGGACAGAATCGTCCAGCAGAGACACGCTACAGAGAGGTCGTGTTGCGTTGTGATATAAGGTTGAGCGTTATAGCGTCACTATTCTTCGCACCAGAGAGTCGACGAGTGACATCACCTCGCTCGACTGGACCTCATCGACGTCCTCAGGGACCTTGGAAACGAGGTCGAACAGTCTCTTGAGGTCGGCGGCGTTCAGGAATCCAAGCTTTTCACATAGTAACAGGGTGTAAACGGACTGTTCGACGCCGGATTTGGCCTGGGAGAGCACCCTGTGGTAAGCCCCTACCGAGACAGGGTTGGGGAGGCGTTTGGAGGCCGCTATTCTTACAGTAAATTCATGATTCTTCACCCGTTTCTGCAATAACATCGTGTTTACCTGGGCGAGGGTCAGACCAGATCTGTCCGCGAGGAGGGTAGGCAGCAACGAGCTCGACATATCCACTTACATGTACGCCATAATTGTATTAAAGGTTGGGGGCCCTTTTACACTATTAATGTATAAAGGCTCGGCATTGTGCATCCAAATTCTCACTATTAAGCCTGTATCTTCCGAATCTCCTGCTGGCGAGCACTCAAATTCTTTTATAAGCACCACTCGATAGAGTGCGTTCGTTAGTAGAGATGGGGAGAAGGAGAAGAAAGGTAGTAAGGCCAAACCGGCGTTCATTGCCAAAAGTTTTCGCGTGCCCCCACTGTGGGGTTGTAGCGGTCCGCATAACATCACAGAAGGATGACGCTACAGGAGACCACATCACAGTAGTAGCATGCGGTAATCTGAGCTGCAAGCTGAGAAGGGAGTTCAGGTTCCCAACAGTGAAACCTGATATCGACGTCTACAACACATTCGTAGACGACTTCATGAAAGCGGGTGCGTGATTTGGACCCCGGCAAGACCGAGAAGTCGCTCTTAGCCGCACGAAAGAAGGGCACTCTGGTCGCCGCCCTCATAGATCCAGAGGACTTTACGACGCAGAAGGCCTCCTCAGCCGCCAGGAAGGCCCAGAAGGCCGGAGTCTCAGCAATCTTCATCGGCGGCTCCACGATAGCCGAGCAGCGTCACCTCGACGAGGTTGTGATTGCCGTTAAGCGTAGCGTCACAGTTCCGGTTCTCCTATTCCCGGGCGACATCACAGGTATATCTCGTCACGCAGACGCCATCCTCTTCAGCTCGCTACTCAATTCCACCAATACTTACTTCATAATAGGCGCCCAAGCGGTCGGCGCCGCCCAGGTCAAGAAGTTCGGGCTCGAGGCGATACCAATGGGCTACCTTGTCTTCGGCGAGCACAGCAGCGCCGGATTCGTGGGCCAAGTGAGGGGAATACCACCGGAAAAACCCGCTTTTGCTGTGATGTACGCGCTGGCTGCTCAGTATCTCGGCATGCGCACGCTGTATCTCGAGGCAGGCAGTGGCGCCTCTGAGGTCGTCACCGAGCAAACCATAGCGGCCGTCAGGAAACACTACGATGGATTCCTAATCGTGGGCGGGGGAATTACCACCGAAGAGAGAGCTGCCCAAGCAGCAACAGCAGGCGCAGACTTGATTGTAGTAGGGAACTTACTGCAGACGCACCGTTTCGAAATCAAGCTTGATAGAATCGTACAGGCAGCAATCGGCGTAGTTTAGATATCTAAACGATGTTATTAGATATCTAATACTTCTATGCCTAACCATTCCAGAATGAGAGCACCTAGTTCCTAGGTCTCAGGAGACTTCCAAATATATCTTGGACCTGTGTCTTGCATTGCTCCAACAAGAGCAAAAGCGTCTGAACTCGTTGTCCCTTATACCGGGGGTCAACATTTGATAGGAAAAATTCGGTCGTATTCAGAAAGTCTTTGATTATTAATAGGGGTTTCCAGTTCTTCTCATCCGGCTTTACCAGTAATCTTCGCCACCCTAGATGAACCCCTTCGAAATTAACTCGCCTTTCGAGTTCCTTAATGTTCTCCGTCTTCTGCGGAGTAGCCTCCCACCCAGTAATGTAGAATGAAGCTCGTGCGTAGTCGTTGTTCGGCTTGTAGAAGAAGAACTCTAGTAGGTTACGACCATGCATCATGAAATGATCAATTCCAGTATTCTGTATTGCTACATACAGACCCCGCTCCTCAAGTTCCTTCCTGTGCTGGAACGACGATACAAAGAAGGCGTAACAACCGATTAACTCTTCGACCTCATAACAGAAGTGATCGTTAAGAAAGTCAGTCAAATCCGTCTCGGTGGGGTCCATTAGTCAATAGCAAATTGTGAAGACAAATATTTCTTGCGTGATTACCAGCTTTACGAGAAATGCCAATCGGTCTCACCATCTCTCAGAATAACCTTCAGACTGTCTAGGAACTTCTCAGTAGCACTGGCGAACGCTTCCTTGGATTGCTTGTATTCTCCATAGGAAGGCAATCCGTCCAGAGACCTTGCAGCATCATCGAACCCGTCAGGAACTGGGATACCCTCCGGACTACCGTAAGTAAGCTTCTGATTGGGCATTGATGTCCAAAACTTAATGCTATCCAGGTCGTAAGTGATCAGGAAGCCCCCAAGGGGGGCGGTGATGGGAGTTCCATCTGGGACTTTGACTTGAAGTGCTACGGTGTCATACCTCCAGTCAGGTCTTACTGTTGCGACTATTCCCTTCATTCTTTCGACGTATTCAACCGCCACTTTCCTTCCTGATTCGTCAAACAACCTTTGGAGTTTCTTGAGTTCGGTAACCCCGTTCTTCAGTGTGTCGCCTACCAGAGCATTGTACTCAGCATTATCCGATAGATCGGGTAAGTTCCCAGCAGAGAAGAAGCGGAAGTAACCATCCCCTATCTGCTCCAACGATTGCTTCATCTTGGTCGCCCACGAGTAGAGCGGCTGGTAGATGCTAGGAAGAAGTCGCTGAATTTCCTCATCTCGTTTTTTTCTCCGGTCGTCCCTCCTATCATAGAGTAACTTGCTTAGGCTGAAGACTATACTGACCATGGCTCCGATTCCCACCAATTGTACTACATTCGTTATGATACCGAAAAGGATGAAGCCAAAACCTACAATCGCTGTTCCGATGAGAGATAAATCGGAATGCTCCACAGAGATGAAAGAAAGAAGCTATAATTTGAACTAATTACCTCTCATGTTCTGAGGGCGTATTACGGAACGACTTAAGAGAGAATTTAAAGTATAACAGTTCATTGAGACTTAGGGATTTCAGCGACACGTGGGGATACGCACTCGGCTGCATTACCCTCGCTATCCTTGTCGGAACTGTTTCAATCCGGGCTCTATACCTTGGAGCAACTACAGGAGCAGACGTCTACTTCCAAATATTCCAAGCCTACGGTGGTATCGCCTTGATTTTTCTTTCATTCGCATTCATTGAATTTAACGTGAAGCGACGTCCGAGAAAATTTGTTACCTTCGAGACTTTGTTTATTGTTGGGATTGGTTCGGTCACTCCTTTCATCCAATCTGGCATGCCCTTTGACGCATTGACTTGTTTCGAAGTAGGTTCCTTTGCACTCTTGGCTACTGGATTCTTTATCACGCGAGATGAAGAAGCCTATCACAATGTCCTACTATTGTCTATCACTGCCACATTTGTCCTCTTTCTGAGTGGATTGCTTGCGGCATTCAGGGCAGTTCCAGGAGCTTCGGCCTCCACCATTGGAATAAATTCCATCACAATCTATCTGAACACAGCCTTATTCCTAGCTGGAGCTGTCGATTTGACATTTGCTTCAGCTTTGCTTTTCGTGATTGTGATCCAGAAGGTTAGACGAGTGCCACAAGATCAAGAACCTGTCGGACCCTACATACCAATTGGCCCTCCCCTACCGGACCCGAGTCCATATCAGAGCACCAAACCCTAGAGCCTTTTTGCTGTATCCTGGAATTTACCTGAATCAACTAACCTCAAAACTCAAATAACAAAGAGTCAAACTTAATCCAATTGGCGAGGCTCGATTCGGACCCAAAGGCATGCTTCGTAATATGCCAAATAGGCAGCAGCACCGGTTCTGACATCCGGAAAAACTCTGACCAAGTTTTCAAGCACATAGTCTCTAAAGCTCTAGTCCCATTAAATTACAAACCCATTAGGGCCGACCAAATCAATGCGCCCGGGATAATCACAACACAAATCATAGATCATCTGATAGACGATCCTCTGGTCTTAGCAGATCTTTCAGGCCAAAATGCGAATGTATTCTACGAACTCGCAGTACGACACGTAACGAGAAAACCTCTGATTATGCTCATAAAGCGAGGAGAACAAATTCCGTTTGACGTCTCCGCGAATAGAGTCGTACAATATGACCTGAACGACCTAGACACGGTTGATGATGCCATCGTACGAATAAAAGAGCAGGCTACCACCGTCGAAAAAACCAACTTTGGTATTGACAATCCAATATCCAACACACTGGAACTCAGAAGCCTCAAATCAAGCGGCAATCCCGAACAACGGACATTAGGGCAGGTAATGGAAGAGGTCGGCGCACTGCGCGATCAAATCACCTTTCTCACGGGTGTAATAACCTCAAGGAAACCGCCCCAATCCGAGTCTCAAGAACGACAAAATCAGATTAAAGCCCTGTTTGCAGAAAGAAATAGCCTCATAGACAGAATCTCGATGCTGCATTCGGAAATACTCCACACAGAAAAAGACAACAATCCCAATAAGAGCACACGTGAAGCCACGTCTATCCTCCAACACGAAGTAGCAATACTCGAGGACAATTTAGTATCCGTAGAGCGACAAATAAGAAAACTTTCGCCATAACTAACCAAAACCAGAAGACTAATCGCAACACGAGTGCGCGAAACACTTCGGACACATATTCATCTCGCGCCAGTCAAGTACCTACGTATGTCTCTGTTAGAGAAGTATCCTCCCAGACCACTCGATATGTAAAGCACCAAACTCGTGACTAACAACATGTCTGAGGCGGCATATGTCACTCCAGTTTCGGCGTATGAAAAATGATACAACCCTGGAACACCAATCAACGAGAAGCTCACTATTACTAAAACCACAATCAATCGACTTACCGGAGTCATTCCAAACCTGGCGTAGCGCATTACTACATCAATTTCAGTGGCCTGCAAGAACGTTTCGAGTCTATGATGCCTTTGCCCGTCCGGCAAGAACGTCGTAAATCGACCGTCTGCTAAACCTAATACGAAGTCCGCTCCTTCCCACGCAAGCTTTTGGCTCGCTCTTTCCGCTACTAAGTACAACGAAGCGGCAGCCAGCACAAGCCAAAGTATCAGAAGGTCAGAATTCCAAACAGAGACTCCCAATCCTTCTACATGAATAATTCCCAACCACGCTACCAAGATAATGTAGAACAGGGGAGAGAGATACGATGCAACCGCTGCCCCCACGAGGATCATTCTATTCCTCAACGTAGAGCATCTCGCGGAAAACCACGCAACAAATTATGACCTAATATTCGTCCACCAGCCAAGCCCAGAAAGGCAACAACCCACTCTGGCGCCAATCTAAAAGAACCAAGCGAATTGTAGTCAATAAAGTCATATTGGATTACGGCCAGAACAGCGGTCGTTCCGACAACCAAATATATCCAACCCTTAACTCGTCCAATTACAGAATTACCACGGACATATCCAACATAGAATGGAATGATCACAGATGCAAGGAGGAGAGGAACGACATCCACATACCACGAACCCGTATGGTCTAAATCGACAAAGAGAATGCATATCGCTAAATCCGCGGCCAAGACAAACAGAAATGCTGTGTCCATTCGAGCTCTCTGCATATCTGACCTACTGGTGATTCGCGAAGAACTAGAATTAAACTCTCACAGATAACGATTGCGAAAGGCGTGACGAACGTCGTCATTCCTCTCCTCAGCCACCGAGTCGCAACTATGGTCGGGCTCGACTTGGCGCAAGGAAGGCATGTAATAGAACCAAGTCCCACTCTGACGCATGAAGTTCACCAGAGAGTGGGCCGCTCTAACTGCTGCAATAATCGCCGTGGGCACGTTGCTCAGCATGCCAGGCGTCGTCGAGCAGATAATCTGGAAGTTTGATCCCGCAATAATCGGGGCCTTCCTGCTTGGTGACTATCCGATTCGATGGGTAATGGGGCTTCGAACCAAGAGAACCTTCATCTCATTCACTCGGTTTTCGGAGATGGGCAGTGCTCCTCCAAAGTGGACAAGGCTCGCCTTGGCCTCCTGCTGGTTCGTCATAATCGTCATCGCGATAGGTGACTTGGCCTCATTTGTCGTCCTTTTCATCGACAAAATCTACGCAGGCACTCTGCCGTGGTTTATCACAACGCTATGGAGCTTCGCAGGAAGCCTTTGGTTGTCAATAGACTTCAGAGATCACTACAGAAAGGACATGGACGCAGAGAATGACTATTGGGAAGACAATTTGCCCTAGAAACGACGCGCATCAATGATTAGGTCGCGATTTCCCTTATTCAGATCGTATAGTTAATCTGCGCAGGAGCCGATTCAGTTCCAGTGGTTGACTACCCTACCATCAGGCCATTGACGAACAACTCCACCGTAACCGTCTCGCCGACTCGATCACCCACGGATGAAGTGGTGATAGATACCTGCTCCCCTTGGTAGAGATTCATCAGAGGGACAACGAGGTTAGATGACGGGGTGCTAGTCATCTGATTCGGCCCTGCGTCAATCTGGTACTGATACGCCCCATCATCCATCACGAATGCCACAGTGACGTTTGTAGGGACAGGGTAGATAGAAGTCGTGGAAGTCGATGTTACATAGGATGTAGTCGTACTCGTCGTCGAACGCACGAGGGTCGAGGTCGATACAGAGGTCTGGATCTGAGTTGACGTGAAGTCCACAGTCGTGGTCTGGGTGTCCGTCACCGTCTTCGTCTGGTAGGTTGTTGCGACGTAATACCCGGTCAATCCTATCAGGATGCCAACGACCAAGAGAGCCGCCGCAATCACATTAGAGACAGCTCCTCTCGTCACAACCATTAGTTCGCACGATGCCGTCTAAAATAGCTTGTCTAAGGATACTGCAGCGTGTACGTGGGGCTCAGAACAGTGCTCGACGCGAAGAAGTAGAATTGGAGTTGGTCCATCGTCCCGGAAGACAGGTTATCGAACTGTGACAGCTTGAACGACACGGAAGACGTCGACATCGAACCGAATTGCATCACGTTCGATGTGTAGGTGGCGACGGGGTTAGGGCAGTTGAATATCTGGCCTGGGCGGGTGATGCACAAGACAGTGGCCTGGAGCTGCGCGTCGACAGTTCCGTTCCAAGTGTTCTGCACCGTAAGAGTCTCGGTGTTGGTCCCGTTGTTGAACGAGCTTGCAATCACCATGAGCGTCGAGATGGGTTCCTGCGGCTGAAGGTTCTTCAAATCGGTGACGATGCTAACAATCGACGCATTTGCGTCCTGGATTTCGGTCTGAATCTGAGCCAGTTGGTTAGCGTTGCTCTGCGAGGAGTTCTGGGCGCCTTGGACCTGTACCTGAACCACCGTCAACGACGACTGAATAGATTGCAACGACGACTGAAGCGATTGCAGCGATGAACTCAGCTGGCCGATGGTGTTAGCGTTCGACTGTTGCCCCGACATCACGTTCTGGAGCGAAGATTCCTGGTTACCGAGTTGGGTCTGCAGAGATGATATCTGAGAGTCAAGGCTTGATATCTGTCCCTCATCGGAGGTAAGCTTCGTCTGCAGGACCTGCAATGAGGACACCTGAGAATCGAGGCTCGAAATCTGGTTTTCGTCAGTGCTCACTTTGGTCTGCAGCTGGTTCACCTCGGAGGTCTGCTGTAGGTAGTACAAACCGAACCCCATGGACACTATCAAGGACACGATGACGAGAACGACCAGCGCAACGGTCAATCCCGATACTCCACGTCGACCGTTCATTTTTCCTCTGCCTTCCTAAGGTCGACAGAGTACATAAGCGCGAGATCCATGTTTCGCTTACCATTTTGAACTCAAGATAAGCCGTAACAGTCAGGGGTTTGATTGAGGCCGGGATTCATCCTAGACTATGTAGTTAATCTGAACGGGAACGGACTCAGTTCCGGTAGTGCGGTGTTGATTCTGTGGCGGCATCTAATCCGATATGCTTACTTGCCCCGTTTGGCCATTATAGTGCATATGCCAATTCAACATTGTCTCACGACCAATCAAACATTTGAACTGATGATTGCTTAGGTCAACTTCCGTTGCACGTAGGAAAGCATAGGAACGCAAGTTCGTCCCGGGAAAAGTCATTGATACAAAATATTGGTTTGCAATTCGCCTTCCACCAGCTGTATCGTTGGTAACGACACCTTCTCTCCGAAGTTGAAGAGACTGAACCACACTTGTATCAAGTGCAAGTCCTGAGGCTCCCGTATCAACCAATGCCGGACAATTGAAGGGTGAGGGAACGGGAAGATTCTGTGCTCGTAGAGCTTCCGCAGTCCAGTTATCGACACCGATGCCAACCGAGAGAACAATACCATTAACCGCCAAGTATTGCGCTGACACTCCCATCGCAACACTGATTTGAACTTGCCCGGGATTGTTTGGGTCGGGCTTCGTTTCAAACGCAATTGGAGAACTGGTGAGAAGACCCAAGGAACATTACACTACGGATGCGAGATAGTTCAGCGGCGCACTGGTGCCTATTTGGGCTATCACCACATCCGTAACGCCAAATCGTTTTAGCGCTTCTTTATGAGCGTCCTCTATGTTAGAAAAGGTGTCAACGACTTCCTTATTCTTTATCAAGACAAACTTCCCTTTATTTTCTTTAGCGAGATCCACGTCTATCCTGTTGAAATATTCCACATCTTCCTCAAAAGTCATAGACTTTTAGTCGGGGTTGACCGATTAATAGTTTTCGCAGCTTCTTCCTCCAGCAATCTCCTAAGTAGGTCCATCCACCTGTTCCAATCCCCAAATTCCTAATCGCGCCGAATACTTTCACCGACCCCTCCATCCAGAATACTTTCACTCATCCCCTCCGGTTAAATTACTCCTGACGAAATGTCGCCTGTGAAAGAAGCGAAGAACAAGTACGGGATAGAATTCACCGATTACGAACCATACCAGGGCCCGACGGGGACGACGCACTGGACCCCTCCTCTGAAGTGGAAGAAAGTGCGGAGTGAAAAACCATGATGGCTCCGGCCCAGACCTTCAAGTGCCGGGGCTGCGGCGAGAGGTGCCCGACGAGCCTCGGCTGCGAGGGTTGCGGCCTTTGTCCTGACCACTGTCGTTGCAGGAGCCCGGGACCATGAGCGAAGCCAAAGAGTCGTGCGAGCCTGAAGCCCCGGCCGAGGAAGGGGCCTCGCAGGAAGGTTATGCGTTGTTTCTAGCGCCGCAGCGTTGCAAGACCTGCGAGGACTAGGATGCGTCATGTCCAAGCCCGGGAACAACGTGGTCCTCGAGTGCCCCAGGTGCTTGAACATGTTCGCCACCTCGATGATGAAGGTGAGGATAATCGGCGAAACCCTCAGGTCTACCAGGTGCAGGTGCGGGAACGAGGTGGAGTTCGACCTCAATTACATGGACCCGGTGCAGCTGTGGGCCCAGCCCAACGTGGCGAACAGGATCAGGATGATCGAGGGTTACATCATAAGGGTGCAGGGGCTGACCTACTCGAAAAGCACGACCGGTCTCTAGGTGGTCAGAGTTACAGGCGTTGTTGGCGCGGATGCCGCTTGGTTGGCTGCGGTTATCGCCGAGAAGGTGACCATGTACGTTCCGACCGGAACCGGCGTCAAAAAGTCCTGTAGGAAGACGGTTCCATTCTGCCCGGCCGGGATCGCTTCACTACCTTCGAGGACATAAGTGCTCGTCCCGGATTTCAGGGTGGCGTAGATTGTCAGCTGCTCGGCCTCAACCCAACCGTTTGTGACGGGCACGAACACGCCCTCTGCCGCGCCGCTTGCACTCCAGGTCGCGCCGGTGGTCGCGAACGATATGCAGATGGCTTGGCAAACTGAAGTGTACTCGAACGTCGTCGAGCTGCTGATGTGGGACGCGCCGGTGACGGTTATCAGATATGGTCCAGATGGCCACGATGAGTTACCTCCCTGTCCAGCGACCATGGTGTAGGAGAAAGTGCCTGAGGCCGTGACCGTCACGTTCCGCGCGTCGTCGATGACCTGCGGGGAACCGAAGGGTTGCACTACGATAGAGACGTTGTCCGGAAGCTGCGGAGTCGAGCTGATTTGCCCTGAGATGGTGTAATCCTGAACGCCGGAGAAGGAGGCGCCGGGGAACGGACTGGTGAACGTGATAGAGCCGGCGTACTGGAGCACGGTTATCTTCTCGTACAACCAAGAGTGGTAGTTGTCCCCAACGGAGTAGGTTCCGGGCACCGTGAACGTCACGTTGAACTCGTTGCCGACCCAGGTGTTACTGTTGGGGCTCGGGTTGGAGGGAAAGTTCGCCCCGCTGGGAGCGGTCTCAATCGAGATGTTATGGATGCTCGTGTCGTTGTTGACGAACACGACCGTCGTGCCGGTCGCCACCATGATGCTGCCGGGCAGGTAGTTCACGTCCGTGTTTGTTCCAGCGCCCGCCGGGATGAAGATGTAATCCCAAGGCTCTGGGGTCGTGGTGGTAGACGACGGTGCCTGTGGAAGTCCGACAGCAGAGGTCGGAATGAAGATGATGACCAAGAGAACAATGGTGCCACCCAATCTCGTAAAGGCAAATTTTCGGGGGACCTGCTCGCCCTTCACGGTTCTCCCAGCAATCTGATTTTCAGAGTTTCAATATAAGCACCATGTGGTGGAACATCGCACTCGTACTAAACTGAGGCAAGAGCGATATGTTAAAAGCAATCACCACCCTTAGATTACATGTTGAAGGCCGAAAGCGCTGAACTCAAACACGAGATACACCAGATGAAACGGAGGATTTCATCCCTTGAGAAGGCGTTTGATTCCATCACTACGGCTGATGATTCCAAAGCAATCGAAGAAGCTCACAAAGACCTCGCTATGGGTCGAACTGTGGAACTCTCCCAAGTCAAGAAGAAGCGTTCTTGAAGTTCCAGGTCAGGCTCTCCAAAAGGGCTCATAAGGAGCTCGTCTCGCTGGACTCCGTCACGAAATCAAGGATAGTTCAACGTCTCGAGGAACTTGGAGACAACCCTTTCCCGCGCGGCGTGGCCAAACTACAGGGAAGGATCGACACCTATAGGGTAAGAGTCGGTGATTACAGAATCCTCTACGAGGTCATGAGGAAGGAATCTCTGGTGCTCGTCGAGAAAATCGACCACCGCAGCGGCGTTTACGGTCCATGAGCCTTCGCTTAAATATTAATTGCGGCTCTAGGATGTGAAAGCGCGTTGGGAGAGACCCTCGTGAAGATGACCGTCCGAGGCACTCACGGAAGCCGCACACTGAGAGCTACGGTCGACACCGGAGCGACCAACACCACGATCGAGAGAGGTCTCGCAGAGGAGCTTGGCATAGCGGCGCTCGACCAGCAGGAGGTAGTTCTCGCAAACGGAGACTCGGACACGGTCGGCGTAGGAAGCGCACAAGTTGAGATCCAAGGGATAAAACGAGTGGTCCCGGTCTTCATCTACGACTCCAACCTGGTCGGGCTGACCACCCTCGAAGCGGCTGGATTAAGGGTCAATCCTGTCACGCAACAGCTGGAGAAGGTGCCCGGAAAGCTGCTCGAAGTTTGGTCAAGACAGAAGACCTCAGCTTCGTGAGTCGCTCTTTGGCAGTGCGGGGTACCCGAAGAAAGCAACCGCCAGCGCTCGATACGCGCATGGCGCTTAGACGCGTACGAAATCATTGTTGTTGATCTCTCTCACTCGAGGCCGCGCCTGCTTGACTGAGAAGCTCTCCCATTCTCTCCGAACCAATCCTCCTTGAGTGCTTCCCAGAGCGTGGGCAACTCCTGAGACTGCCTCAGAATATCTCTACTGGTGACCACGGGAACTCGCTTCTGTTCGAGGAAGTGCTTATCATGCGACCAGATAGGGACATTGAGCTTCAGAGCAAGTGCCAAGAACTCTGAATCATCCGGGTCTATCTTCTCCATCAAGGATTTCGCCTCTTTCATCTCTGCCGTATCCTGCTCTACGGGCACCTGAGTGATGTAATGGCCGATACCATCTGAGAACCGCTGCAAATCGAAAGTCGGCCTCCGGCGCAACCAGTCCAATCTATGCTCCCATAGTTCGCTAATGGTCTTATAGGGCGTGAAAAGCTCAAGCTCGAGGCTCCTCACGATCTTGGCTGTGAGCTTATCAGGGCTCAGGAGCCAGGACACGATTAGGGTCGTGTCGACCACGTACTTGGTCTGCAACCTTAAACTCTCTTGACAATCTTCTGACCATGCTGGACTTTCAGAGCTCGCTCGAGAGCCTCCTCCTCGGATACTCCGGCCTCGCTCAATTCATCCAGCACCTCCTGGGCCCTCAACTGTCTCTCAAAGGCCCGACAGGCTGTGGCGCTCCAGTTTATCTCTGGGTGTTTCTCCATCTTCTTCCTGAGACTTAGTGGAACACTGATGTTAACCGGCACGGTCCCCTCCCTTCGCTTCATGAGCTTCGATGCGCATTAATGCGTATTTAGCCCTATTGTTTCTAGCGCCGCAGCGTTGCAAGAACAGTGAGGACTAAGCGCCTTCCCGGATAAGGAGATTGAGGTTTCCCGACCGCAGCCACTTAGCGCCGTCTCTTCAGCTCAGCAACTTCAACCTTAAGCTTCTCAACATCCCTGATTAGATCGACCTTCTCAGAAAGACCCCGCATTTCATTTCCGAGCGACTCAAATTGGATCCCGTTGCGTTTGTCCATCTCATCGATTCTTGTATTGACAGAATCTATCCTGGTATTGATCGACTTCAACTCACCATCGATACTGTTGAGCCTTGGCAGCAAAAGCCTCTCAACTCCGCTGAGGCCTTCCTTCACCTTTGATGCCATGTTTTCACATTCATTATTGTGTAGCTGATATTTAAGAGACACTGGAATCTTTTCGAACAGGTATAAGTTCACAATCGGAGAGTCACCGAAGGAGGGATACGCCACAAACCATCAGGTCTCCAACGTACGCAAGGTCACTACTCATCTAGGTTTTTGTGAATCTTCGCTCCATCGATCACGTGCAGACCTGTGATTCTCCGAAAATGCTTGGCGTTGAACGTGACCAAGGAATATCCCTTTTCCCTGGAGATGCAGCCTATGAGGAGGTCCCGCATTTCTATCCCTTCCCCCGATTTCTGTAGCTGAGCCAGCGTCTCCCCTGCCCTTTCAGCCGCTTTGAGGTCGAGCCCTATCAGCTCGAGGCTCGCGAGAAGACCTCTCGTCGCGGATAGATTTGCGGATGACTCCTTGGACTTGTAGGCCCCGTGAAACAACTCGAACGCGTTGACGACCGTCGTTGCCAGATTTCGAGAGGCGAGGTCTCGCAGCATCGAGTCCTTCCCCCGGAGGTTGGCCACGAGCACGTCCGTGTCGAGGACTAGGCCGGGTTCCAGTTCTTCCACAGCTTGTTCAGCGCTCCGAAGATTTCGACCTCCTCTTCGTCGCTCATGCTCCACGAGCCGACAAAATCCGAGGCCCTCCTTCTCTTTAGTAGGTCCCGGATGACCTCATCGATGGGCACTGGCCTCCCCCTGGCAGCTCTGAGCTCCCCAGCCATCCTGTTCAGCTCCTCGTACGTGTCTTCATCCACCTTCACTGTGGCCATATGACTGCGGTCACAAAGTGACTTTATTACTATATAACCTTTGGTCGCGGGCCAATTTCCCTAGATTGCGCCGGCCATCTAAGACCACCTCCGGCGCTCATTAGGCACGTCCGATTCAGGCGGTTTGATGCCGGAGCCTTCAACTCATAATCCTTATATCAGCGTAGACAAACCTGTTTACAGGCATGGTCACGACACAGGTTCAGGTCAGAATCCCTGAAGAGCTCGTGCAAGAGATAGATCGATGGATTGCCGAGGGACGATTCTCCAGTCGCAGCGAAGCGGTGAAGACCATCGTGACGCTCTACAACGAGCGCGAACAGACCCGAAAGTTCTACGAGATGCTCTCGAAGGAGAGCGGGGAAGCGCGGAAGCGCCCTGGATCCCTGATTCCTCTCAAAGACGTCTTTTGACGTTCACCATACTGTTCACTCCGAAAGCAGCGAAATCTCTGAGAAAACTCCAACGTTCGGTCGGACAACGCATCGTGCTGTCTCTAAAGTCGCTGGAAGAGTCGCCGGAAGCAGGAGAGCAATTGAAGCCTTCGCGGTTCTGGAAGGTCAGGGTAGGCGATTATAGAGTAATCTACGAGATCGACAGGCCCTCGAATCGCGTCATCATACTCTTCGTTGGTCACAGGAAGAACGTCTACGATGATTTTTCAAAGCTGGTGTGAGATGGGAGAGCCGCAACCTTCTTTCTCCAAAACTCAGATTTTTCTTGCCCGTTTTCCCTCGGAATCTGCCCGCACGGCTTGACTAGGATCCAGGAGACGATATGTTGGAATCCAAGCTCCGCAAGGAGGCCGAGACATGGAAACCCTTCCCGGACTAATGACTTACGCTCTTCGCTCAGCAGAGCCCAAGATTCTTAAAGCGTGACCGAGACAGCATCATCATGACCGTTAAGGTGGAGAAACTGCAGTTTGTGGACCTTTCCAAAGCGAGCAACCTCATACACAAATTCTGGGACCTGAACAGTGAATTCGAACCCACACTGGAACTCGACGAAGGCTATCTGGGGGAGATAAACGAGAATGTGAAGATGAGCATCGCCGACAAGAGACAGATCGTCCTCGTAGCCAAGGACGAAGAAAAGGTTGTCGGGTTGATACGGGTGGAAGTTCGAGACAATTCTTACTACGGGAAGAAGCCGGTTGGAAAGATCATAGAATTGTATGTTATCCCAACACACAGAAAAATGGGGGTTGCAGTGGAGTTGCTCGACGGGGTCGTCGAAAATCTCAGGGGTCAGGACATAGAGCTTCTGATGGCGGAATTCCCGACGCAGAATGTGTTGGCCGCTAGTTTCTATGAAGCGAATTCCTTTAACCCTTTCATCACGGTCTACGCCAAGAGACTCAAACCCTAAGAATAGTCCGCCGCTGATTGTGAACACTTCGCCAGTTATGTAGTCTGCCCGTGGGGAGCAGACAAAGGCGACCAAGTCCCCTACTTCGCGGGCGGTCGCAAACCTCTTGAGCGGGATGCGGCTGATTAGACTATCCTTCACGATTTGAGAGAGTGAGTTTACCATGCTGGTTGATGTAAATCCGGGGGCGATTACATTGACCGTTATCCCCTTCGACGCCAGCTCCTTCGCGATTGACCTGCTAAATCCCAAGATACCCGCCTTCGATGCGGCATAGTTGCTCTGACCGATATTCCCCATTATCCCGATAATCGACGAGATGTTGACTATCCTTCCCCATCCTTGAGGTACCATATGAGGTGCCGCTGCCTTGGTGACGTTGAAGACCCCCGTCAAATTTGTGGCGATGACCTGATCCCACTCCTCCCCGCTCATCTTCAGGAAGGTCCTGTCCCTGTTTATGCCCGCGTTGTTCACCAGTATGTCGATGTGGCCAAGCTCGGCCGCAATCCTGTCTACTTCGCGGGTAACCTCAAGTGGATTGGTGACATCGAATCTGCGACTTGCGCGCAATTCTTCCCGCATTTTTGATTGTGCTTACGACCTCGTCTGCCGCATTTTCCTCGCTCCGGTAGTTGATCACGACGTCGGATCCCGCTGTTCGCGAGCGATATCGCGATGGCGGCGCCTATCCCACGCGATGCCCCTGTGACGAGTGAGACTTTTCCCTGCAGGTCAGTCGGTGGGAGACGTCAGTCCGGCGGGGGAAACGGAGGTCATCACTTGGTATAATCCCGCGCCGACATTATAACCTGTCGGCTCGAACTTCAGGCAGCGGAGTCCTTCCGTGTCTTCTCGCCTGGAGGAAGACCGGGACCGGGTGGTCAGCCGCTCACTGACTGTTTTGAGTTCTTGACCGCGTCGCTTGAAGAGGAGGTGTGCGTCGAACGTGAGCACGGTCTCTCCGTTCTGGTTCACGACCTCATTCTTGACTGTCACGAGGCCCATCTCCTTCTTCTCCCGCTTCTCCCCAACCGTGAGCGTCGCTCTGATCGTGTCTCCGATGAAGACCGGCTTTACGAAGCGAAGCTCATCGATTCCGTAGAAAGCTACTAGCGTCTCCTCAAAGATTCCGAGCCTCATCCACAGACCCTCCGCAATCGCGAGAGTAAGAACCCCGTGTGCGACCCTCTTGTGGTAGATGTTCCGTTTGGCGAACTCTTCGTCGGTGTGGAGAGAGTAGAAGTCTCCGCTCACCCCGGCAAAGTCTGTGATATCAGCGTCCGTAACCGTCCTACCGGGCGTATTGAAAGTCTCACCGACGACGAAATCTTCAAAATATTTCATAACCGACCGTCGCCCTCCGAACGCAAGTTGGATGCGTAGTTATCCTTTTTCCGAAGCCGGCTGCTGATATCATACCCCGGCCTTACTCCGCAGGCCTTTCTGGGCTGGACGGTCATCTCTTTGCTCCGCCTATCGATGGTTATATATGTCATTCCAGACCATGAAAAACCAGGGAGTGCGAAATGAAAGACGAACCTGATCCCGCCAAGGCCGTGCAGGATGCGACAAAGGCTATGCTTGACGCTCAGCTTGAGGCACTAAGGAAGGCAACTCTCGGCCAGGCAGAGGCCGTGGGCGGTTTCCTGAGCTCCCTGAACACGTTCTCAAGGTTCAGCGCTGTCTTCAAGACCACCGTCCAGAAGGCCGGCAGGATATCGATACCAGAAGCAGAGCGACAGGCTCTAGGAATTGGGGAAGGCGACCTCGTTCAGGTGGTCGTAATCCCTCTCAAGAGAACTTAGGCTTCTAGAGCCATACAATGGCTTTTACCACCATTAAATGGTAGTCCTTATATATGGCAATGGTGGTGGGGGTCTTGGTAACAAGAAATGCCGCAAGAAAATGCACCTAACAAAGAACAGCTCAAGCAGACTAAGAGCGCATACTCACAACTCGTGAACGACTCAATCGACCTATTGGTGAATCAGCCGGTAGAAGCAGCGAAGAAGATCGTGCAAGCTACGATCGACACTCAGACCGAGGTGTTGACCTCGCTCGTCGAGCGCTGGTAAGTACACTCCAGTCGCAGACCTGTCGCAGAGCAACTCGAAACTGCTCCAGTTCTACGTGAACCAGGTTCAGCAGAACAAGGAAGCATCCAGCAAGGCCCTGAACGTCTTCACAGAGGCAACATTGGCGTGGCAGAAGGTAGCCGCAGAGGCACAGAAGTCCGCCATCGACGCCTACAGCGCCTGGTTCGCAAGAACCACCCAGAGCCTCAGCACAGTAAGGACCAACATGTGAGGTCCTAAAGACCTCACCCCTTTTCTTTCTTAACCGAATTCTTTGCGATCCAGTCAGCCACCAGCTGGCCAGAACTCCTTGTGAGCCTTCTTGCTCACACTGAGCCCGACATGACCGCCGGGGTACCTCATGACCTTCTTCACGCGACTCGAGACAAGCCCGTTCAGGGGGACGGTCGAACTCGGAGGGACGAGCGTGTCCTGTATCGGCGACCAGCGAAAGAAGAGGGGCACGAACTTGCTTCAACGACACCCTCTCCTCATTCACGACGAGTTCACCCTTTACCAGGAGGTTCTTCTGATAGAGGTCCTTCAGGAATTGCCTGTAGGATTCTCCGGGCAGGTCGGGGCTATCAAAGATCCATTTTTCCATTCTCATGAAGTTCCCGACGAAGTCCTTGTCGTTCATCTTTTCGTAGAAATTGACGTACTTATCGATCATGAGCCTCACCGGGTTTACGAGCAGGAATCCGAGGTTCATGAATGACGCCGGCACGTTTCCGAACGTGTCCACGATCTCGTCCGTGTCGATGTACCTCGCCCATAGGTTGAGTATTCCCTCGTCCTTCGAGAAGTCGATGGGTGCAGCCTGCACCACCAGGCTCTTTATCTTCTCGGGATGCAGTGAAGCGTGGATTACCGACAGGGTCCCGCCCATGCAGTAGCCGTGCAGGTTTATCTTCTGGAGCCCAGACCGCTTTCTGATGACGTCGACCATAGCGTCGATATAATCGACTTCGTCTCCCATCGTCTCGTACCTGTCCGAGGGGGCCGGGTCACCCCAGTCGATTATGTAGACATCTATTCCCCTTTCCAGGTAACGCCTTATCACGCTAAGGTCGGGTTGGAGGTCGACGATGTAGTACCTGTTCACGAGCGCGCAGACGACGAGCAACGGCACGGGTCACCGAGTTCTTGGTGATCGGCGTGTAGTGGAGCAACTTCACCCTGTCTTTGGTGTAGACGACCTCTGAGGGCGTCAGCTCTGGGTCACCCTTCAGGTCCATGATCGACTGAGCTTCCTGACTTTGCAATCTCTGCCGCGAACCGCTTGTTCCAGTCTGTCATGGCTCGCTCGATTTCCTTGAACCAGTCGGCGCTGCTCATGGCGACTACACTCCTAGCTCTTGCCGCTCCCGCGAAAGCTTGTCGACCTTCTTCTCCAGGTCGTGCATCTTCTTGTATATCCCGTTGATCTCTGACTTCGTAGGGAGATTCATCACTGGAGGAATACCTTTCCATGATAGCGTCACTCCTGCGCTTCACCTGCAAGGTAGCTTGAAACGAAGCTTCCGAGCCTCGTGTGAACTCCTCGTCCCTGAGCAGGACGTCAAACCTCCTCTCAAGCTCCTCCACCCAAACTTGGTAGGCTCGCTTCCGGGGGTCTACGTCTGACTTTGGCTGTCTCGCTCGCCATTCTGGTCATCGCAGCTTGGGTCCCTTCGACCCAGACTCCGGAGAACTTCGTCCAGATGTCCGCCGAGTTTCTGTACAGCTCGATTTGCGAGCTCATCAGGTCCAGATAATTCTTGTAGGCCTCGACGGATGGCCCAACGCTGACCTCCATCATCGATGCGGGAGGGAGCCCCAGCATACTCTTCGACATTCTTTCGAACTCGCTTTGCCAATCCCGAGATTGACTCTCTGTGGGGAAGCCCTGTTGGGGGAGACCAGAGAGGGAAGAGGGTCTTACCTAGGTCAAACCATGAACGATAGAGGCTCTCAAACGATTGATTTTCCATCCAGGATTCTTCTCACCGGTGCGATTCTGGTGAGGGATTTAACACTTCTCGCAATCGAGAAGGTCTTACCTCAACGCATGTAAGAACGTAACTCCAGGATTGGAGCCCGCATGGGAGCGATGCCTGCCCTATTCTTTTGAGTAATTGCAAGAACTGTGAGGACTGACTTGGACAACAACATCGTCCCGGAGTGCCCCCCTTCAGTACGTCTCTCGAAATTATCGGAAAGCATCCTTCATCGCGTGATAACCGAGCCCGCCGTGACCTGTCCCTTGTACTGGATAAAACTCACTTATCTTTGAATTGCGCCTTCAGGTACTCCAAGTCGTCCTCTAGTCTTCTGTGGTTCTCTTTGTGGTTCTTGTTCATCACTGCAAGAGCGTTGACCTTCTCAACAGTTTCAGCGTACCCGTAGTGGTGAACCGCTTTATTCAACGCAGTCCTTCTCCTATCTTGTCCTTCCTCTACCCTGTAGCCGTCTTGAATCAGCGACCCAGCATGCTTGATACCGGCGCTTGGTCTCTTTTTACCCTCGGTCTCCTCGCTCCTTTCTGCCTTGCTCAAGAGCTCTCACCCTCCGGTTCCAAACCGCTTGCCAAGAATCTTTCCCAAGCGAAACAACACGACGGTCGTATTTACCTCTATGGGAAAGCCATCGCAGCCAGAAGGCCGGTCAGAGCTTAAATTATCAGCCTCCAATCCTCTAGCGCATGGTGGCTTCACCAAGCTTCTGGCTGAAGTTGCTGGCCACGATGAAGGCAGTAGTTTCAGCAGTCACGGATGAAGCAGACTTTGGACAAGAATTGGCCCACTACCTCTCTGATAGCGAGACGATACAGGAATCGCAGCGAGTAAGTAGAAATTTCACCACATACACGGATGAGCAGGTCAGGATCATTACCTCTAGGCTTCAGGCTTGTTACGACCAGTTTGTCCAAGATGGGAGCCCCGACCAGAGGGTCCGATGCATTTGCGAAATCTTGAACGAAGCCAGAATAGGGAACGGAGGTCGCCTGCCGCTGATAGATGACTGGCAAAAGTCCTATCGACTACTAGGTTGCGAAGGGATGTACGACAGGCGTTCGGATTAGACGAAGGTCCTGGGTCTGTTGTCCAATTGAAAGATGTTTTGCGGGTCAAGCCAAATGATTACCACGTAAGAGGGCTGAGAAGTGAGGACGAGTTTGATTCAGCGATGGGCTTGTTGGTTCATTCATGGCCTGATACAAGACCAAAAGAAGTGTTTCGGGAGGTATACCTGGCTGACCCTAATCACACTCTAAAAGCTGACAGGGGAGCGTTTTGCAATGGAGAACTGGTAGGATACATTGGGATTCGTACAAGAGATGCCTGGCTGAGGGGAATCAAAATCAAGATTGGGATCCTCGGTTTTGTCGTTGTTCACAAAGAGTTCCGGCACAAGGGAATCGCTACAATGCTGTTGCAGGACGCGATAAGGTACATGGCTGCACATGAATATGACATGTGCCTTCTTTACGCCGGTCCCGATGAGCTTTACAGAAAATCAGGCTGGGAGACTCTAGGCGACATTCATTCAGCGACGCTGGACCTTGGCGACTGCTATTTTCTCGAAAAAGAGCCGCTATTCCGTTCTTCAAACAGGTACAAAGTTCGACCCTTATCTGCAGCCGACCTTCCACAAGTCCGTTCGATATACGAAGCAGAGAACAGCTCGTACTCTCTCAGCGTCAAGAGGACCAAACAGATTTGGGACAAGATCTACGAGAAAAGAATCCATGACGGAGGCCTCAGCTTTGTCGCTACTGATGCGGGGAGAATCGTGGGATACGTTGTAGCTCTTCGTCGGCTGCACGGTCCAATAGAAAAAAACCTGCAGACGATGTATATAGCTGAAGCGGCCGTTCTGAGGAAGCACTATTATGCGAGCCACTCTCTTCTCATGCGTTTAATCTCGGCATCCCGAGACGATGGGTTTCAGCGCATTGTGGCTCCGCAGATTCAAACTCAGAATCCTTTCGCGAATGCGATGATCAGAGCGGGCGGGAAATTGGAGACAACATCGTATGCTGGTTACGATAAGAATAGGACCTGGGGTTCTATGATGTTGAGGGTTTTCCGGCCAGCCGCTCTTCTAAGTCAGCTGCTTAGTTCTTCATCACCAGAGAAAGCAAATCAGGAAAATTGGGGAGCTTTTACGTTGAGAACTGAGGACGGTGACTTTACCATCCAGAACCGGTCGAAGTCAAGAGTGGGGGCTACCTCTGATTATTTCAAGATTGATAACAAGGACCTCTCGCTCTTGATTTCGGGGTTTCGAACAGCAAGCGAACTGGTCTCGGAAGGACATGCTTCATCCAATTCTGCTCGACTGATTCAATGGCTCGATGCGAAGCTCCCGAAGCAAGACGTTCATGTTTCGTCGCTCGATCACTTTTGAGAAGAGACGAATCACGCTAAAGATTTCTCTTGTTTCGATACAATTATCAATTCGGGTTATCGAGCGCTGAATCAGATGAAAATCAGGCTGACGAGCGTCTATGTTGACAACCTGGACAAGGCCCTGCGGTTCTATACCGAGGTGTTGGGCTTTGTCAAGAAGACTGACGTTTCGAATGCGGGGTATCGCTGGCTCACCGTAGCCTCAGCAGAGGAGCCCAGCGGCACCGAGTTACATCTAGCGCCGAACGACAATCCGGCAGCCAGAGCCTATCAACAGGCGATGTTCCAACAGAACCAGCCAGCGACCATGTTCTTCACTGACGACGTCAAGGGAGACCACGAGCGCATCAAAGCGCGCGGGGCAAAGTTCACCATGCCGCCAACCCAGGTGACCGGCTCGACCATCGCCATACTAGACGATACGTGTGGCAACCTGGTTCAAATCACCCAGCTGGCCTGGTAACGGTTCGACGGTAAGCGGCATCAATAGAGAATACCATAATAATCCTTATATTTGCCTCTCCACGATTAGCACTCCGAGCGGCCTCTTTTGAGGTCGTGGAGGTAGAGCTGGGGGAGGACGTATACTCTCCCCTATGACTCTCCGAACTGGTCGCAATTTTACATCCTTAGCGCTACGCAATCTAACACAACATATTTTAGAAGGGCTTAGGGGCCGTTAATGAGCAAAGTAGATCGTTCGACCGATGAGTAACAAGAAAAACAACAGACCGTTACCAGCATCCAGCGCAGGTCTACTGCGCTTCTTCGAGGACGAGACCGAGGGAATCAAGATAAGGCCGGAGTTCGTGCTGGTCGCCTGCATAGGGCTCATCGCAACGTCCATAGGTCTGAACATCCTCTTCAGGTCTAGCGCTGCAACTACAACAGGCGATATCCGGGTCTTAGCTCTGAACCTGCTCTCCAGGTAGGTCTCTCTGTACGGGTCCTCGACAGATCAGCTAGCCAAAAGGTACAGACACCTTTTCGTCCTACCATCACTAAGGACTTTACTCCTTCTATTTGTCCTAGCAAGTGTAGTTCTCGTCGCGGCAGAGTTACCATCAGGCAAGATTTCCCTGGAACTCGCCTGGCTTCCCGTGGTCGCCGCTCTGGTTTCGTCTTTCGTCACGACGAAAGCAATACAGACCCTAAACCACGGCTCATCATTGGCATCCCCGAGGAGAATCCTGGGCCTCCTCTTTGCGTCCACGATACTCTGGATCATACCCTCGAGCTTGGGCGCCGTTGCAGCGGCGGTAGGCCATGCTCAAGCAGCATCTTACGAGTTCCTGTTGGGGGGCTTCCTAAGCTGGACCTTCGAATTGGTCGTGATCAACGGCGTGTTCCTTACGAGCACATCAAGGAGCCTGATCGCATCTGCAAGCCATCCCGCCATTGTCATGCTGTCGGTCCTGGTGATCGCTCACTCCAGCGAATCCCCATACACGCTCATCTTCGGCCCGCTGATTCTGCTATCTGGGGTGGTCTTCCTTTTGCTGCTCAAACGTCTGAAGACCAGGAATAACATCTCATCCCTCCGGCTTCTCCACGCGTTCTTGGCCACATGGGTGGTGAGGGAACCCGGTGAACTTGAAGCGTGTTTCTCGCAGTACGCTGAGGAAAAGCCGATAAAGACTCAGGTGATGCTCGCCAAGACGCAAACCAGAAGCCTGTGCCTGGTTGTGCCCGGCGTCCATCCCGGTCCTTTTTCTCCTGTGGGCAGCTACAACATCTCCGAGCTCATATATCGAGCGCTTCACTCAGATAACGTGCTTCCAATCGTGCTGCACGGGACGGGCGGGCACGAGAGAAACACCCCCACCAATGAGCTGGCGTCACAATATGCCAACACGGTCCAAGGTTTCATCGCCTCTCTACAAGTCAGACAGGGACTGAAGATCAGGGGACCGCTCCTCTCTAAACTAGGGGTGACAAACGTCACCGTTCTGGCCATAGGCAACGAGATAGCCGCGTTCCTGTCCACAGCCCCCTTCATCTCCGACGACATAGACCCAGCGACCATCGCCGACGCTACAGAGATTGCCTCGGAGCTCGGGCACGAGATAACCATAGTCGATGCCCATAACTCGATAGGAGGAGAAAACCATGCCCAAGAGCCGCTCACAAAGGCAGATTGGCGGAAACTCATCGATGACCTCTTCGCCCTGCCGGAAAACGAATTCAAGCTGGGGTTCGCCAATTCAAGTGAGATCGGTTTCAAGCACGGTGCTGACATAAGCGATGGCGGAATAAGCGTAACGATATTTGCGACAGACGAAACACAAAGCGTGTTGGTCACGGCTGACTCGAACAATGCTGTCTCGGGCCTCCGTGAAAAGATAGCAGACGCCGTAGAGAAGCTGGGCTTCAGGTTCATAGAACTGTGTACCTCTGACACCCACGTCTTCGCCGCGAGAAGCCTGACCGATCGCGGTTACTTCTCTCTTGGAGAGGCCACAAAAATCGAGGAAATCATAGGAGCTGTACAGACACTCACGCTCACAGCATCAAGAACCGCGGCTGAATGCGATATCATAATCGAGAAGCTCATTACGCAGACTCCACTGATAGGCCAGGAGTCTCTGGATGATTTCGCCACGCTCACTGCGAAGGCCACATCGCTGGGCAAGAGCTATTACAAAGTAATCATCCCCATGGCTATCCTGTTTACCCTCATAACACTCTTTTATTGAGCGGCTCTAACAGTGAGGACCCTTGCGCCATAGAGGATATCTCATCGGAATCGAAGGAGTCGACGCAGTAGGAAAGCAGACGCAGAGCGCTCTGTTGCAGTCATGGCTCTCGAGAAAGGGCTATGAGTCAATCTCGCTCTCCTTCCCAGATTACGACACACCAATCGGGCGCCAAATCAAAGCATTCCTCACTGGCGCAGTGGGCATGCCCCCACGGGTGAGACACCTGCTCTTTGCTGCAAACAGATGGGAGAAAGAACCGCTCATCAAGCAGAAAATGCATGAAGACATGATCATCGTAGCGAACAGGTACACGGAATCCAACTTTGCATATGGCGTGGCAAATCACCTGGACCTGGATTGGTTGATGGGACTCGAGACCGGGATGCCAAAGACGGACCTGGTCGTGGTACTGGATGTCCCTCTCAAGGGCCTCACATCAAGAAGACCGACCAAGGATTCGTACGAAAAGGATTTCGCATTGCAAACCAAGGCTCGGGCCGCATACAGGCGTCTGGCGCCAAGATTCGGTTGGCATGTCATCGATGCGACTGGCACCGTCGAAGAGATCAGCGACGCGGTCATCAGGACGGTCGAAAAAGGGCTAAAGGGGCGGAAAGGGTAGACCAGATTCATGCCGCTCAAGTACGTAACTGAGATCAGAGACCCCGTCCACGGATACATCAAAATCACAAAAGAAGAGCGCGCCGTCCTGGACTCTCTGTTCGTGCAAAGACTGAGGAGAATACATCAGCTTGCAGGGGCGTACATGGTGTATCCAGGGGGCGTACACACCAGGTTCGAGCACGTTCTAGGGACGATGTACGTCATAGGCCTGCAAGCGGAATCCATAGCCAAGAGGTTCAGCCTCAAGAGGGAACAGATACAGGAATTGAGGCTCGCGGCCCTCCTCCACGACGTGGGGCACGGTCCGTACTCCCACCTGTTTGAGGAGGTTCTCACAGAAAAGACGGGATTGAGTCACGAGGACATGTCCCAGCGCATCGTCCGCGAGACTGACATCAAGGATATTCTGGAACGGAACAGTGTCTCCTCGAAGACGGTATCCCAATTGTGCGTCGGTAAGCTGAAGGGCGCCCCTTTCATGAACGAGATGATTGCCGGAGGCCTGAGCGCGGACATGATGGACTATCTTCTCAGGGATTCGTATTTCACGGGCGTGGAATATGGCAGGGTTGACATCCACAGGATAATAGATTCACTCGATGTGATAGACGGACATCTGGTCCTAGACCGCGCCGCTGTGTACGCCTTCGAAGCACTTCTCATAGCACGCTATGAGATGTTCAAAGCGGTCTACTTCCACCGGACGGTGAGGGCGGCCGAACTTATGCTGGCACACTCTATGGCCCTCGCGGACGAAGAACTAGGACTCACCAACGTGTCCAATATCGAACGGTATCTCAAACTCACCGACGAAGTAGTGTTCGAGCGTTTGCTCTCGCTCAATGCCAAGACAAAGGACAGCAAGCTCGCAAAGAGACTCGCAGACAACTACGACCGAAGGAGATTGGTGAAGTGCGTCTTCGAGAGAGAAATGCAGCGCAAGGATAGGATGGTAGAGGAGATCTTCAAGCAGAAAAGGTTCAGGAGCGAGCTCATAATCGATATCGCCGAAAAGTCTGATACCGACCCCACCAACATCTACATCGATGTGCCGACCACGCCCTCAGTGCCGTATACCTACGAGAAGGAGACACCTCTACGCTCAATCACCCTGTTCTCGCAGGGCTTGAGCGGGAGACGGACGGCCAAGCTATCAATCACGTCCCTGCCTCTCATGGGGTCGATAACCGGCTTCACCGATTTGCTACGGGTGTATACGACTCCCGAGCACAGGGCTAAGGTGACAAAGGCCGTCCAGGTAATCTTCGGGAGAGAGGACCTCGCGGCGCAAATCTCGCCGTAGGTCCATTTGCGCTAAAATATCAGAAGCAACTACATCACGTGCGATTAGAGGAAATCTTTCCCTACGATCAGTTCAGACCAGGTCAGCTCGAACTGGCACAAGCCGTCTACGCGGCTTGCAAGAGTCGCAGCCGCCTAGTAGTCGAGGCGATGAGCGGTTTCGGAAAGACCGCACCAGGTCCTGACCGGTTCCCTTCTCGCGGCAGAACAAGACCAGGGCCGTATCATCTACGTCTGCAGGACCAAGAGGCAAGTAGCCAGGGTCATGGATGAGATAGCAAAGATTCAGGGCCGGATGCCCCTGCAAGCAACACACCTTTTCGCGAAACACGACTATTGCCTGCTGAAGGAGACATCGAAGTTTCCCGTATCGCAGGAATCATTCAAGTGGTACTGCAATTTCAACGTCACAAACAACCTCTGCTCGTACTTCCTGAACCTAAGCCTGCTGAACGAACGGTTGACGTCCCTCGTCGACAGATTCTCTTCATCTGGGTTCTCCCATTCGAGCCTTCTCGCAGCTTCCAGGGAGACGCACGTTTGCCCCTACGAGGTGACCCGTCTCGCCATCACCAACTCGAGAATTGTCGTTACCACCTATCACTACCTGTTCAATCAAGCCTCGAGGTCGCTCTTATTCTCACACACGGATTCCAGTCCCTCTGACGTCACCGTGGTCGTGGACGAGGCACACAACGTCAGGGAGTTCGTGAGGGACGCGTATACTTCTTCGATCAAATTCCCGGAACTCGAACAGGCCTCTCTCGACGCCGGTGCATTGCACTTCGACCGGCTCGCGAGTTCTTTGCACGAGATAGGTGATAATCTCAAAGCGTTTTCTGCCCGGCAGCCATCATGGTACGTAGACAAAGCCGCCCTGGCAAAAGCAATCACGAACGGGCATGAACGAACATGGTTACCCAACCTCGTGCTGGAATTGTCGACCTCGGCGAACATGGGGTGGGAAGCCATAGCAACAGGGCGCAACCTACCGGTCTCAATAGTGAGAGTCGGCGACTTCCTCCAGGAGCTCCTATTAGCGTCCGACGCAGAGGACATCACAATAACCAAATCCGATCAAACCCTCGCCCTTGTCAACACAAACCCTTCTGGACACTTCCTCGAAACGGTCAAAGACCATCGAAGCCTCATCCTTCTGTCAGCTACGATCAATCCCTCGGACCTGTTTCTGAAATCCCTCGGCCTGGACCCCCACACGGTCATCCACAGGGTCGACCTCAATCGAGAATTCAGGGTGAGGACGGTCGTAGACACCGGCGTGAGCACGCGCTTCAAGTTGAGAGATTCTGAGATGTACCGGCGCATAGTGACCAAGATAGCATCCATCTGCGAGTCAATCGCCGGCGGGATCGGCATCTTCGTCCCGTCCTATGCGATGCTGGAATCCCTGAGCAGTCATCTGGTCAAAGAGATCTCCAACAGGAACATCCTCAGTGAAACGAGGAGTTTGAGCAGTTTGAAAGCGGAAGAGGTCATGCAATCCTTCAAGTCCACCCCAGGCTCTGTGCTGCTCGCCGTCCAGGGAGGGAAATTTTCTGAAGGAGAAGACTTCCCCGGGGACCAGATGGATGCATCGGTGGTCGTAGGGCTTTCTCTCGCCCCACCTTCCCCGACCATGTACGCTGAATATGCAAGGAGCAACCTCCCAAAGTACGAGACCTATCTGCTCGTGTCCTTGCTCCCGGCGCTGAGGAAGGCCATCCAGTCAGCAGGGCGTCACATACGCAGTCCTGACAAGAAGGGCATGGTCTTCTTTCTCGACTCGAGATTCAACCAAAAGCAGATACTGGAGATGATGCCTCCCTGGTTGAAACAGAGCCTCCTGATCGGCGACTTCACACCGACTGAAATCCGGGGTCTAATCAGGGACTTTTGGTCATAACCGATGCGCCTTCACCGGAGGATCTCGCCCTTCCTGAAGGCGATTTTCTCCGCTGCCGCTTGGTCAGTCGTGAGACCCTTCAAGCGTCTCGTCGACGTGCCCTTCTCATCGACCATCTCGATCGTGACTTGCGGCAGCTGGGTCGCGATAGCCTGAGAAATCGCCCTTGACTGCCTAGGAGAACCCTTGCCCACCCTTACCAAAGCCCTGTCATGCGGAATCCCATCGACCATCGCCAAGATCTTTCGCATCAGCAAATCGATTGAGTTGAAAGTGAAGGAACCTAGTCTCAGCCCACCATAGTAGACCGCAACGCCGATCCTCAACCCTGGATCAATCCCTATCAGTAGAACCTGTTTTCCTTGCCGTAGAGCATGGGACATGATCTGCCCTTCCATGATCAGTGGGTCTTCGTCGAGTTCCTCCATGGCTATCGAAGCGAACTGGAATGCACCGATCTCACTCTTCGTGGTTATTATCGGCCAGAACTTCTGTTCGACGGCCTTCGCCGGCGTGAGGCTCACATACCGCAGGTTGGTCTTCTTGAGCCTGGTCAGGATGGAATCGTACGCCCTGCTATCGGAGGTCGCAACTCCAATAAGCTTCATATCTCAAATCTTTCTCCGATTCCCGACTTATGAGGGTTCCCACCCTGAAGCAGGCTTACACGTTCCTGACGCCTCTCAGAGGTCGGTCGTCGATATTCTCTATCGCTGACAGAGAGGAGAATGCCGTCGTAGCCACGTTCACCCTGGGTTGCCTAGCAGGGATGAGAATGAGAACCCTGATCGTCGACACCAGCGGTTTCTACGAAACAAACGTGGAGGTTCTGGCTAAGGGATTGCAAAAAGAGTTCATGGAGCGCACAAGGGTACTTTCTATCCCAGACGGTGCACAACCCGGATGTGTCTTCACGAGTCTCATAGGCAAGGAGACGAAAGCGATAGTCATCGATGACCTGAACACGATGGCCGCCCTGATGTCGGGCGGAAACGGCAGGTCCGGAGTACACGATGTGTTTACGCTGATGAGAATCTTATCCTATACTGCCAGAATCAATGGTATCACGGTACTCGCGACTGTCTACAGGAACCAGCGAAGTGATGCCGGCTCGAAGCGCTCCCTGACGGCTGCCTCCGACCTCCGGATAGCCCTGGATGTGAACCGGTCGGAAACCACTTTCGTGTGCGAGGAGCCGGACGTCTGGCCCAACGGCAGGTTCGTGGCAGAAGTCGGTTACTTGGAACTCAATACGTAATATCCGATGTAGAGAGAGACCGCTATCAAGAACAGGCCGATGACCAGGAAGAAATTCCCCATCCTGGTCTTGGTCGTCTGCCTCCCACTAAGGTAGGACAAGTACACTCCCATCGTCCCCACGAGCAACACGAACGCGTCCACCACAGTCTCTATGGCCGACTGTCCTCCGCTAGACGGAAATATCGTATACCCTGTGTTCACCGGTTGGATTATCGCGTTCACGATTCCAGCGCTTAGCACGATCAGAATGGCGATGTACAGGCCCTCTATCCACCCGATTCCTAACTGGGAAGCGATACCGTTCTTCCCAAAGCGCCTGCTGACTCTAGCCACGATGCTGTTGTAGCGGGACTCGAACCAGCCTCTAATCATGTGCGCTCCTCTCTTCCATCACAATCACTTCTTTAATCCACTGCCCCGTGTCTGCGAGATTTTTAACCCTATTCAAGTATTCTTTCCACGACATTCCGGAGTAACCTGCGTTCCAGGCTTCGTAACCATGCCTCAGCGCCGTGCTGGCCTCCTCATGATAGTTGCACAGCCTCCCGCCTTCCGACTTTACGCTACGACCGCAAAGCTCGCACTGCATAGTTCTTTTTCCCCTCCTCCTTACCCTTGCACTGTAGATTGACGCAGAGTTTCCATGGATACCTGCCATACCGCACGTTCACCACCGGCCAACCGCAATCCTTGCACGGGGCGTTGGTAGCGCTAATCCTTCCTCTCTGGGGAAGGGGAGCAGAGGCCCTGCAACCCTTGGAGTAGTTCGTGCATCCGACGAATCTCTTGCGCGTCTTCGCCGATCGAATCACCCTAAGTCTGCCGGTCCCGCAGACCGGACACAGACCCAGAGTGCTCTGCGATAGGGTCGTCGTCACCACCGACCTCTTCATGATCTCCCCAATCTCCGGTTCCCTCGCCTTCAAGAGTGCGATCTGCTTCCCCAGCAAATCTATGCTCCTCTCTATCACCCCAGTCTCATCACCGGTACCCCTCTCGATTTCCTCCAGTTCCATTTCCGTGTCACGGGTCAAGGAGGTAGAGATGATCTGAGGGCTGTAGTCCCTCATAATCTCAGTCACAGCTATACCCAGGTCGGTTGCCTCGATTGCATTGCCTGAGATGTACCCTCGATTTGTCAGCGTCGATATTATATCTGCGCGGGTCGCCTTGGTCCCAATGGATTCCTTTTCCATCCTCTCCAACAAGCTAGCTGGGTTGAACCTGGGTGGGCGCGATTCGAACATCTGGTTGCAGTCGACCTTCGTCACAAGCAGCTCAACGGATTCAGATATCTCCGGAATGTGTTTGTCTTCAACCCCCGCGTATTTGGAATAATACCTGATCCAACCCGATTTGATGGTCCTGCGACCAGTCAAGATGAACTCATCTTGCCCCACACTGATCACGGCACTGGTCCTCTCCCTCAAGGCATCCTCGGCGAAACAAGCGAGGAACCGCCTCACGATAAGGTCGAAGAGCCGTAGTTCCTGCGAGCCCAGGTGTTTCCTCGGGTGCTCGCCCGTCGGATAGATGGCCGGATGAGCTTGGTCAAATCCACCGCCTTCTCTGGGGCGCAGGTTCTTTCCCACCAACCCGCCAGCCAGAGCCGCATACTCCCTCATTCCTGCAAGCTTGGACAGGGTCGCCTCGTACTTTATCGTAGAAGGCAGCTTCTGACTATTGGTCCGCGGATAGGAGATTAGAGCGTCCATATACAGTCTCTGAGCCAAACGCATGGTCCTGCTGGGAGGATATCCAAACTGCCTGTATGCTTCCTTCTGCAGCTCTCCCGTGTTGAACGGGGGAGGAGGCGGGTCCTTGTATGCGCTCTTGGTGAGTTTTGAGACGACCCCGGTCTTCCCTTCACATCGGCTCCTCACCGATTCCGCGTCAACTTCCCTCGAAAACCTGGGAGTCGCATGGGGTGCTTCGAACTTCGAACCCTGTTTGTCGAAGTGACCTACCACCTTCCAGTACGGTGTCGGCACGAAGTTCCGTATCTCTATCTCTCTATCCACCACGAACGCCAAAGTGGGACCCTGAACGCGCCCCATGCTGAGCGTGCGGTAAGGTGAATCAGAGCTGGCTAGGGAGGTTGCGAGCACCCTTGACAGGTTTATCCCCCAAATGAAGTCCAGAACGTGCCTGGTTCTACCGGCCCTCGCAAGGCCCGCGACCACGTCCAACTTCGCCCCAGAGATAGCCGCTGCCAGTTCCTCGCTGGTCAGGGTGGAGAACCTTGCCCGCAACGCGACTTCCTCTTTGCCATCGCACGCATATCTCAGCAGGTTGTAGCCTATCGTCTCGCCTTCAACGTCGAGGTCGCAGGCATTGATGAAGTAGGCGGCACCGGCCGCCAGTTTCCTTATGGCCCGAATGCGGCTCAGCGTGCTCCTGGACCGCTTGTCAACCTTGTCCGCTGGGAACCATTCCAGGTCGAAAGTCGGATAGACATCCCTGTGGGGGAACGCCTCCGACACGGCATAAAGGTGGCCGATAGCTGAACAGACGACGTAGTCCTTTTCTCCAAGGCTGCACGAGAACGTCTCGACCCCGTTGAGCTTGGTACCAGCGACCCTGGTGCCCGCAATCGCCTCGGCCACCCTTCTCGCAGCATCAGGCTTCTCGCATATGATTAGCCCGTAGCCCGCTCGCAAACCCAACAACCCGCGACTTCGCCATAAGTCGAAAATTTATAGTCATTGTTGCAACACTTTTAAGACGAATAGCGAACTCCACTTCACTTTGACCTACGAGCTGGTCTGCTCAAAATGCGGATATACGATCTATTCAGGTTTCGACCTTCGTTCTCCCGCCGACGTACTCAAGCCTCTGGGGTACACCTGCAGGAAGTGTAACACCAAGCTCACGCCAAACAACTTCAAGGTAGACGTCCTGAAACTGGAAGGCAAATTCACCTAGAGCCGCTTGGATGCCCGCCCACAGGCCTCTTGGCTTTTAAGACCGAAAAGTAAGGGCAAGCGACCAAAGAGATGTTGAAGCGGACTCCGCTGCACAGCTATCATGAAACACACGGGAAGATGGTCGAATTCGCCGGTTACGACATGCCAGTGTGGTACACAGGCATACTGGACGAGCACCTAGCGGTCAGGAACCACGCAGGGATATTCGACGTTTCCCACATGGGACGGGTGGCTGTGAAAGGACCAGAGGCTGGCAAGTACACCGAGGGCATCGTACCGACACGCAGCGTTTCTCAACCGGTGGGCAAGTCATTCTACACGCTTCTGCTGAACTCAAACGGAGGTATAATCGACGACCTAATCATCATCAAGAGGGGAGAAGACGACTACCTCTTTGTGGTCAACGCTGCGAACAAGCAGAAGGACCTAGAGCACATGAAGGGATTCTCCTCACGATACGATGTCACCCTGGATGACATGACCGATAGGACAACGATGATCGCGATCCAAGGACCAGAAGCCTTCCCGGCTCTGCAGGGGCTAACGGCTCAGAACCTCTCCGAGATCAAGCGGTACAACCACGTCATGGCGAACGTGGGAGGCAGCGCTGCCACCATCACGAGGACGGGCTACACCGGGGAGGACGGTTTCGAGATAATACTGTACGATTCGGGAGTCGAAAACGACTCCCTCGCACTTTCCGTCTGGGACAGCCTCGCCAAGAAGGCGACACCCGCAGGCTTGGGTTCGCGTGACTCGCTGAGGGTGGAAGCAGGGCTTCCACTCTATGGGTCGGACATAGACGAGACCACCAATCCGATCGAAGCCGACCTCTCGTGGGTTATCTCAAAGGAGAAGGTCGGATACATAGGGAGCGAGGCACTCGCTGGCTATCTCAACACACAGCCAGCGAGACTAAGGAGGGGGGTAGTCCTGGAAGACAAGATACCGCGCCACGGGTTCGAGGTCGATAACGAGTCCGGCGAGAAAATCGGCACCGTCACGAGTGGGACCTTCTCGCCGATACTAAAGAAGGGCATAGCACTCGCCTACGTCGACCAGTCTTACACCCAAATCGGCCAGGCGGTAAAGGTGAGCGTCAGGGATAGCCTAATCACCGGCAAGGTAGTGAAGCCGCCGTTTTACGACGAGAAGATGTACGGCTTGAAACGCACGCCAATCCCGGCTTCTGGCGTGGCCAGCCCCTAAGACTATATTACCCATAGCCCCCCGACCCAATCCCAGAGATGTCGCACTCGTATCAAGTCCCCGAGAATCTGGTCTACACCCAAGAGCACGAATGGGCGAAGATGGTCGACGGAACAGTGAGGATCGGCATCACCGACTATGCGGCAAAAACCCTGAACGACGTGGTCTACGTCTCGCTCCCAGCAATCGGACAGAACATAGAACAATCCGGATCGTTCGGAACCGTCGAATCCATCAAGGCTGTCTCGGAACTCTACTCGCCATACTCAGGCACCGTCACCAGAGTGAACAACGAGCTCACGAACCATCCCGAACTGGTGAACAAGGCCCCGTACGAAGAGGGCTGGATAATAGAAATCAAGCCGTCAAAGGCCGAGGAGGAAAAGAAGAAACTGTTGGATTCGAAGCAATACAGAGACCTCTTGGGTTCTCTGGGAAAATAGGTGGTCAGAAAACCTCATAAACTAAGATTCGGGGCTGTAGTAGCTACTTGAGTTTTCCTAGGCTCGGAGGTCTTGTGAAGAGACCGACCGTGACACGCCGGAGCATGATAGTCTCCATGTCGCTGGTCAGCATCTTTGTCATAGCCCTTTTTATGAGATCGTTCCCAGCCAAGTACGGTTTCTATCTCAACGAATTCGACCCGTACTACGACTACAAATCCGCCTTATTCGTAGTGACCTCCTTCGACGCCAGCTTGAAGGCGGGAGGTGGCGGGTTCCCGGGCTTGCTCAAATATTTCTCTTGGACGGACTACACTTCATGGTTCCCCGAAGGGAGAGCGGTAGCTCCAACCTCACAGGACGGGTTGCAGTTCGCAGGAGCCCTGGCATACCTCTTCACCAGAGACGTCTTCGGATTGCAAGTCTGCAACGCACCGGGGACCTGCTCCACCGCGACTAGTCTCTACAACTTCCTGGTGCTCTTCCCAGTGTTCGTGGGCTCCCTCACCTGCGTCGTGTTCTACTTCCTCGTGAAGAGGATAGCCGGGGACGCAGGCGGCCTCTTTGCAGCGCTCATGGTCGCCGTTTCGCCACCTCTCATCGAGAGAGGCAATCTCGGGTGGTTCAAGTCGGAACCGCTGGGCATATTCCTGTTCGGAATCGGCGCATATCTCTTCCTGACTCTTCTCGACAGCGACATGAGCCCCAGGCAGAGGATATGGCGGGCGGTCGTCGGCGGATTCCTCCTGGGTTACGCCAATACGGCGTGGGGAGGCTCAGAGTACTTCACGGCTGCATTCGGGTTGTTCTTCGTAATCCTGCCCTTCCTCCCCAACGTGAACCTTTCCAATCTGTCCATATCAGCGCTATTCTTTACGATAGCGGACATCTTCGGAAGCGCGCTCTTCCCAAGACCAGGGGTGGCCGTGGTGACCAGCGCAGAAGGACTGGCCATAATCGGCGGGACCGCGTTCGTAGTGATAGCCAGGTGGGTTCAGACCTCGGTGAAGCCCGATGATTTCCGGAAGACGCTCGTGAAAATCCTCTTCGGATTCGGGCTCGCCGGGGTTGCCCTCATAAGCTTCGGCTCAGTCTCGAGCCTCAGCACGAGATATCTGGCCGTGATTTTCCCATGGGTAAGAAGCTCCAACCCGCTCGTCCAGTCCGTAGCAGAAGAGGCCCTTCCCACTGGTAGCGACTACTTTTCGTCATACCTGTTGCTGCTACTTCTTGGAATATTCGGGGCGATAATCGCATTCAGGAGAAGGAACCCCACCATGACCTTTGCTCTGGTCATAGGTATCACGATGATCTATGCCTCTGACGCTTTCTCACGTCTGCTGGTCTACTCCTCGATCGCCTTTGTCATCCTCGCAGGGATCGGATTCTCCGAACTCGCTTTCTCCCTCGTCAAACCCAACACCACTTCCCAGATCAAACGCAAGCAATCGTACACCAGCGGAGGCAACGAGATGCGGACGATCTATTCTGTGGCTTTCATAGCACTGCTCGCAATACCAGCGAGCATATACTGGATACCTAACCCTGTGCCATGCACCACCGCCAGCAGTTTCTGCGACCAGAGCCCCGCTGACTACGGGGTGAGCATAGCCAACGGAGGGACCATCTTCGCCCACTCCGAACTCACCGACTGGACCCAGGCCTTGACGTGGATCAGTCAGAACACCCCACAAAACGCTGTAATCATAGCATGGTGGGACTATGGCTACTGGATCAATGTCATGGGTAACAGAACTACGGTAGCAGATAACGCGACCCTGAATCAGACGAGGATTGCCGAGATCGGCCAGATGTTCATGTCGCCCGTGACCGATGCTCAAAAGCTCGCGCTTGACATGTCCCAGGGGAGACCGACATACGTCCTCACCTTCCTGACCGGGAGTCAAATCCCCATAGAGTTGCTGCCTGGCATATCACAGAGCTCTAACTCCAGCGTATTGTCAACTTCGAGCTTCTACAGCCTGCAGATACCCGCAGGAAACGGATACACAGCCGGCGGCGGCGACGAGAGCAAGAAGCAATGGTTCGTAGCGATATCCGGTCTCAACACATCGACGTACCTCGAACCGGCCCCAGACACCTTCAATCTCACCCCATACGCTGTCCAGGACACCCTGTTCGGCCAGATGCTACCTTTCACGGCGGCCGGTTACTGGAACATTGCAACCGGAACTATCCATGACACTTGGGGCGTTGACTCAAACGGGAACCCACCACTCCAGCTCTTCAATTCGCCGCTCAGCTACCAGCTTAGCGGTACAGGAGCGCCCTTCCAGCTGGCCTTCGCTTCGAACAGCCTCACAAACCCGATCACCTGTGGTGGAGATTCACAGTATCCGATAAACTGCTTCACCGCAGTCTTGCTGTACAAGGTTAACCCTGTACCAGTTAGCTAGTCGACGGTCTCTGTTTCCTTGTATGCCAGCGGGTTCCGGTACCTGGCATATTTGTCGTCAGGTGAATATTTGGCTGGATGAGCCACTACCGTGGCCGTTCCGCACGCAGGACAGCCATCCTTGAGTGTGTAAGTACCGCACTTCGGGCAGTGAGTCAGCAGGCTCCTCACTCAGTTCGACCCGCCGTACTTGCGCGACATCTCACGCTTGCTGCTAAAGGTCCCATGCTTTCCTATTCCATCCTGGATGCGTTCCAACACCGACGTCATGACCTTATCCGCCTGTTTGTAGTCGTCTGCAATCACGCGAAGACGATAACGCGGTGCGCCCACATACGTTATGTTGATCTCCGCGGTCGACGAAGCGCCGGCCGCTTCATCAAGCGCCTCCTTGATCTGTTGAATCCCGTCCGACGCCTTCGACGTTACCTCCACGATAGCACCGACCTCATACTTCGGGGCGGATATCTTCTCCTTCGCAGCGCTCACTATCTCTTGGGTGACTTCAGGAGCGAGTCCGAGGGACGCCAGTGTCTTCTCCCCCTTCTTGGACGCGGTCTCCAAAGCCAGGTAGAGTGAGCCGTGTTCCGATTCAAGCGCCGCCACGATGTCATTAAACTGCTTGTCACCAAGGGCTAGTTTCCTCTTCACCCCTTCCATTATGGTGACCGCCTTCTCATGCTGCTTCCACTGGATCAGCTTCGTCCGTTTTTCCTCGTTGGTGACCTGACGGAGTGAGAGGTCGACCTCCCTTCTCGACTTTTCCGCTCTTATGACCTTCAGGACCAGTTTCTGCTGCACCTTGGCCACCCGCTCTATGTTCCTTACCCAACCGGTGGATATCTCCGATATGTGGAGGAACCCGTTCATGTTGTTGTACTCGTCTAGGTCAACGTAAATCCCGTGGGGGGTGATCTCCCTTACCGTGCAGAGCACTATCTCGCCCCGGTCGGGAAGCTCAGTCGCCGTAGTTTCCATGGGGCTCGTGCACACCGGATAGCTTTAAGGTATTTGCCGTGATTTCGGCCGTCAGTCCAGTCTCTTTATGACCTGGGCGTCGACCTTTACCTTACCGCCAGTGCTCTCTGCCAGCTTCCTTCCACAGCCCTTGCAGGTGACGTCTCGGGTCGAGGCTGAAAACATGACCCTTTCCTCGCCACAGTCAGGACACTTGATCAATACGTAACTGGTACGAGGCTTCGGGACGAACTCTCTGTCTCTCTTCATTGTGCTATCTCCGCCTTCCGGAGCCTTATGCCCTTCCTCATCTTCTCCTTGTTACACACCTTGCACTTAATCCTGAGGGTCGCCTTCTTGGTCGTCTTGGCCGTCCTCACGAGTTCCGGGAACTTCTGACCTCCGTAACCTCGCTTCCTCTTTGCCTGTCGTCTGGCGCCCCAGGAGGACGCCCGCTCCTTGCCTTTCTTGTAGAGGGCGACCGAGTGCGGGGTGTGCTTCTTACACGAAGCACAGAAAGTGTTTAGTTCCTTTGGAATCTTCATCCTGTGTGTCGACCGAAGGATTTTCGGACATCCCAGAGGCCTTTAAAAGTGTTGGTCTACTCCAAATCACACAGACGGAAGGAATGTGCCACAAGCGCATCTGGTGATACCTCAAAAGCCAGCCCAGACCTCGCAGACTCCACCAACTTTACCACCACCTTAGCCTAACAACGCTAAAGTTAATTACGCTCAAGCCCGAACCGATGCCTGATTTAGTTTTGTTTTTCAGTAAATCCTCGAGCGCAACCGAGTGGAAAGCGGTCGCCGCGGCGATCAAGACGTTGGTTGAGGAGGCAACCTTCGAGGCAACCAGTGAGTCGCTCATATTCCGGGCGATGGACCCGTCGCACATTGCGCTCGTAGACCTCAAGTGGCCAGCCGTGGCGTTCGAGAAGTACGAGTGTGACAAGCCGTTCAAGTTCAGCATCAGGGTCGAGGATTTCGTCAAGCTGATAGGAAGGACCGACGCCAAGGACAGCGTAGAGATAACGTCGACGGAGGAGGATGCTCTAGTACTGAGGTTGATGAATGGCTACAAGCGCGAGTTCAAGATACACCTCATAGAGAGCACATCGGCATCGGCGCCGCTTCCGAAGCTTGAGTTCGATGCGAAGATCTCAATGAGCAAGAGCGTCTTCGAGAAGGTCCTGGGCGACATCTCGGTGGTGGCGGATCAGGTGAGCATCAACGCCCTCAAAGAAAACGTTACGTTCTCCGGCAAATCCGATGTTGGAGGGGCCAACATCCAGCTCGACAAGAATGGCGCCGACATACTGGAGCTAGATGTCAAGGCGGAAGCCAAGGCATCGTATAATATCGATTACCTGACTTCGATCTCCAAAGCCTTGGGAGGCGTCACAGAGATCGTAGATTTGGAGTACTCATCCAAGAAGCCTTTGCGGCTCCAGTGGAAGTTAAACGAACAAGGCGCGACTGTCTCATATTATTTGGCGCCCCGTATCCAAGATACGTAATCTTTTGCGTATATTCATGTAATAATTATATTATTGTTCGATGCTAGTTTGGGTTTTCCTTTCTCATTTAGTTTCTTGATTGCAAAATAGAGCGAATCAATTCTCTCATAATACCCGGGCGGGACACTCCTACCTGCATGAATAGAATTCTTGTCGTGTATTAAATCGAAGTACTCGAGCATCTTCTCCGCGGTCTTCCGCTTGATGATTAGAAATGGAATAACTTGGGGCAGAATCGCTCTGAGCACTCCGGACGAGGCTTGGTACTGCCAACGTGTCTTGGTATGCTTATCGCCCTTCTTCCCTCGGTTCACCGTCCCCTCACCTATGATTTCCATCACCCGAACCAGAAAGGCTCGGTTGGAATTGCTTACCATAATCTGTGGCCTATAGAAGAAGCCTCTCCTGTAGGCAGGATGGACAACTTTAGAGAGGAAGATAGAGCCTTCGCCATCTATTACTGCTGCCAACCAAGCACTCTCTTCCCGAGTCATATTCCTGCAATCTATCGAACGTCCACCACGTCCCCGATCCTTCAAACTCCTGGGCCGTGAAAGAAGTTCCTTCAGGACCGCTGGCGGCGGATCTTTTCCTTTCTCGTTGGCTTGCTTGACCGCCAAGTAGAGAAAATCCATCTTCTCATGATAACCTGGGGGAATCTTCATCGGTCCATCTATGGGGTTAGCGTCAATGAACGCTAGATACCCGAGCATTCTCTCGGCGACTTCCCTTTTGATTAAGAGATACGGTAACAGTTGCGGCAGAAGGCCTCGAAGAACGAGACCAGCTCCGCGATAACACCATCTGTCACTCCAGTTACGGCGCTTCTCTTCGACAAGGTTGACAGATCCCTTCCCGATGACTTCACGGACCTTTTTCGCGAACTCTTCATTCGCACTGTCGAGGTTTATCGCGGGAACGTATGCGAAGCCTCTGCGCTGCCTTGTACCGTGCTCTCCAGTAACTTTCGATATGAAAATCGACCCCTTCAAATTCGCTGACAGGGAAAAGCTCCTGGAAGCCGTGGCCGACACCAGAATAAACTGGAGGGACTTCTACAGCTCTACGGATAGACACGGCATGCGATTCTATTACCCGAAACCGGAGGCGATCGTCTCATTAGAAGCCGTCGGAGAAGTGGCGGACAGGATGATTGTAGAGTACGCCGGCAAAAAGACTTCACTGGTCGACGCATATCAAGACATGGTGACCGCACTGATGGAGAGCTTGAAGAGCAGCACTTCACCGTTCACTCCTTTCGAGTACTGATACCTTGTCACGTTGAGCCACTGCGGCTCTCCATTTGCTGTACTGTTTGATTGTGTCCTCCCTAGACAAGAATTGCACAGGTTGGGTGACACTCCAGACCTTGCCCTCACCGAGTTCGTAAACCGGAATAAACTTGGCCAGAGCATGGTTCACTTCAAGGCCCACTCCGGATGTGATTTCTCCGAGCAATCTCGAGAAGACTAGCGCATCACAATAGTTGATCACCTTGAAGAAATAACGCATAGCATCATCACTCCCGTCGACCTTATCTTGAAGGGCTCTAGGATCAATAATATCATAATAGGGAAGACACCTCGCTATCAAAGCGACTTCTGCGGCCTCCGTCTCGGTCCCGTACAAGCACATCGAATGAGCGTAGTAAAGGAGCATGAATCACAATAATGTTACAGATTTTCCTCTTAATCTCCAACCAAAATCGAAGAGGCACAATGAACCCTATACATGGCGAACATTTCCTTCCATGTTTTAATTTAGAAATGGCCAGAGATTGCGTTCAATCATTCTGAAAAGCCTATTTATGAAACGGAGTTCATTAGGAATCTTATGAGGCGAGGCATCAAGATAGAAATTGTCTCCCCTGCGGTGGCCGGATGCTCGGCGAGAACACTGAGATGCTAGATCTGCCTTAATTATTGCTCGCGACTCATTCTACACCTCATACCTCTTCTCTGAAAGAGGAATACTCGTTGTGAATGGACTGTCACGCTGGATTGTGTATGGAACGATAGCCATCGCAGCGACACTCATATTCGAATCGGCAGCCCCCCTCGTGCTGCGCGCCACCCTTGACGTAATGGCCTGTGTTGTCCTCTACCTGACTTTCGCCTGGTATGGTTCAAGGATTCTTCAAGCGCGGGAGTGGCGAGAATCGAACGCCCCAAACGGACCTTCACAGAAATTAATCAGCTGGGAAAGATGTTGAAAGGATACGCGTCATTAACAATACTGTTTGGATTGTTTCGAGAGGGAAGAGGTACAGGGGAAAGGCCGAGAGCTCCGACCTCGCAACCATCGTTCGGCTGGCAGGAGAGAAAAACGCGGCCATGGTCCAAACAGGACCCAAGCCCGCGGTACGCTGGGGTCGTTTCCTCTTCATAGTGGCATTCTCTGGATTGGCTATCATTATCTTCGGCTTTTTCCTATCTTTCCTGTCAGGGTGGACCTCTTTTTCGGCGTTCATCGTTGTGGAGGCTGGGATGCTGATTGCGACAAACGCCGCAATCACCTACGGCTTCTTACATCCCAGTCTCCTGAAGCCGATTCAGAGCATCATCGTCGGTTACATACTTTTTCTGTACGATACCGGCACTATAGCCTGGGTCGCATACGGCAGCGAAGGACCATTGTTCCTCATGTTTGGAGGTGGAGTGATACTTTGTCTTTTCATAGGAAAAATAATACGCCCAATCGTAAGGCGTGAAGATTACGACTAACAAGGCGGTCGATGCATTAGTGATTGAGACTGAGGACCGCAGACATAGTGGAGTTTCAGGCGAGGTGCCCTCCATAGACAAGCATGACCTATAGCCCAACGTGTGGGTGATTATCCCCGGCGGAGGCGCAATGAACGCCTAGAATAGCAGATAACTAGCAGCCAAGCGTTTTTAGGCTTCTCACCAGACCGATTCTTGATGGATGAAAGTACCCTAACCTTTCTGCGAAGGGTCTACCGAGGGCACTACTTCAAACATCACGACCAGGTCGAAATCCCTCCGCAGATTCAAGCGAGGGAGTTCGGGTACATCCCCTTCGGCGGCGGGATGGTGCGACACCTCTCGTTCAAGAACGCAGGCGAGCTGGCAGCAGAGCTCGTCAAACAAGCCCCTTCCTCGGTCTACTGCTCCAACGCCACCTACGAAAGACCCACCCTCCAGATGGATGAGAAGGGCTGGCTCGGAGCAGACCTGATCTTCGACATAGACGCCGACTCCATCCCCACCCCATGCAAGGCCAAACACAACTGGTGGTACTGCGGGGCGTGTGGCAGCGGAGGCATGGGCCTCAAACCCAACAAGTGTCCGAAATGCCGCACGACGACCCTCGAACAGGTCCAGTGGAGCTGTCAGGAATGCCTCAATGCTACCAAGGAGCACGTCAAGCGGCTGAACGACTTCCTTACTGGAGACTTCGGGGTCAACCAGGAACGCATACACCTGTATTTCTCTGGAAACCGGGGATACCACGCCCACATCCAGGACGACAGGTTCCAGAAGGCAAACCCGCAGATGAGGACGGAGATGGCGAACTACATCAGGGGGGACGGCCTGACACTTCGGCCAACCCCCCAGGACAAGTCCAAAGGAGCGAGCGCCGAAATCGGCTGGAGAAGGTTAGGCGACCTATACGCCAGGTCGACGGACTCAGCCTATGGTAAGAGGCAAAGCCAGAAGTTCACGGACCAGGTCATTGGGGCGAACGCGGCCATCATAGACCAGGCTGTCACCACCGACATACACAGGGTCTTCAGGATGCCGGGGACGCTCCACGGGAACTCCGGTCTGTTGAAGATGAGGGTCAGCTCGATTGACAGTTTCGACCCCCAAAGAGACCCCGTCGTCCTGAGCGGAGAACCCGTCAAAGTCCAGATTAATTTCTCCCCGGGGTTCTCCCTAAACGGGATGAGGTTCGGCCCCTATAACTCGTCAACGGTCCAGATACCTATTTACGCAGCCGTTTTTCTGGTGGCCAGAGGATTAGGCAAGGTTCTCGCGAGCTGAACGTGAAGTGGAAGAGACAAACCTCCTGGAAACACTCGAACAACTACTGGAAGCGGAAGAACGCTCTGAGCGGTTGACACGACTACCCTCGAACATCTATCCAAACATCGCAATCTACACCCAGAAGCTCCGAAAGAACGGGACGGAAGAGGGTGACGTGGCCAGCAGGATCGTGCGGAAGCAGCTTGGGCTTCTGGAGGGCATGGGGAGACAGCTTCTAGGCAAGAGGCTCGCAAAAGCCCTTGACAAGCACGACGCCAGAGACCTCCTCCCGGAGGAGAAATACCTCTACCAATCCTACAATGAATACGCGCTTACCCTCGACAGGTTCGTCAGCGCACTGGTAAACGGCCAACCTTCGCTTTTCGCGATACTCCAGAAACAACAGATGCAGAAGATGGTCACGGTCAGGTTCGTCAAGCCCCTCGACGAGGTGATCGGATTCGACCTGAACAAGTACGGGCCCTTCAAGGTCCACGACCTGGCCCAGATACCTATGGGAAACGCCGAGGCACTGATCGCCAACGGGGAAGCCATAGAAGTCTACACGAAGGACTCTTTCTAGCTATAGCTGCGCCATGTATGACTGCATTTCAGGCACCGGTAGAACTGGGTGGGCGGTTCGTCCCCGCTTCTGGTCTGCAGGAACCACCAGTTCGACTCCCCATAGCCGCACTTGGGGCAATCTATCTTTATGGTCGGAAGGGCGTTCAGCTTGTTCTCCTTCTCGCCCAGGACTTTTATGGTCGGGGCGTCCGAGAGTTCCTCCTCCGTAGACATGGTCACCGTCTTCCCCGCCTTATCCGAGAACCCGCAGTTGTCGCAGACAAAGGTCATGGCCGCCCCCTTATCCAGTTTAACCTGCTTTAGCTTGAGTCTGGTTCCGCATTTTGGACAGAATTTCACTCTGCCCCACCGCTGAATGCCTTGCTCACTACTTCCAGTATCTGGTGAGAGTTCTCCTTCGCCTTCTCCACACTAGCCAGGAACGCCTTCTCAGGCTTGATCCTCTGGGCCCTCACCTTGATGACGAGCTTCTTGATCAACGGGTGCGGCGGAAGCACTCCAGCAAAGGTCACGTTCTTCTCATCCAGCAGCTCGTGATGGATTATCTCGGCGAGAGAGTAGTCCTCGCCCGTCACTTCGACGGTGAACTCCCTTTCCCCCTCCCGTGATACTTGGACCTGCATTGGAATCACCCGCTCGGAATTTTCTGGGTTAATAAACACGCTCTTCCTAGTCCCCCGTAGAAGAGCTCACGCACGCCAGAACGAAGACTCAGGGTTGGATGGGCTCTCTTCCGAAGTCGTCGGCGAACTTTCGTTCCTCAACGTTCCCGCAGTTCTCGCACCGAGCTCGACCACCGCCACCAGAGAGCGGGTTTCCGCAGTTACTGCAGAGACTTGCGATGACCCCCAGATGAGGCTCGCTGATGGTGAGCAAAATTATCCCGTTCAGGGTGCTGACGACCTTCGCCCGGACTATATCCCCGAGCTTCACCTGGGTCCTCCTCATACCCCTTCCGCCGCCCCTCTCTTCCCGCAGGAGGATGGTGCCGTCGAATCCTCCCTGGGTCGGGGCACCGTTCAGATAATAGATCTTCATGTGGGCGCTGCTGGACTGCGCCGCTTCTACCTGTCCGGTAATTACGTCGCCTATCGACGGCATCCTTGCGACCGCGAACGGTTTGACATCGACCTCCCTCTGGGCGAGGTCCTTGACGACATTGCCTGCGAGGAGCGCACGGATGGTGCCGTCAGCGTCGTAGGTATTCGGTCCTGGAAGGAACTCTTCAGATATCGCCAGTGCGTCCCCCGGCAACACAACCTTCTGCTTGTCTTGTTTCATCGCGATTTCGAACTCGGAATCAGACCTACCGTCAACTCAATCCACTTAGGTCTTTCGAGGAACTCTCCGATCTCCCTCCCCTCCATCAGCCTGACAAGGGCGTCGGCCTGGGGGATAGAGAGGACGGGCTTGTTGAAGGTAAAACCGTCGATGGATATCCGCGGGCAAGCCGTCTGCACGAAAGCCTCTATGTCCCTGAAGGGAGCCAGCCTATCCGGCGTGATGTCTCGCATGGCCAACTGCACGACCTTCCTCCCCTGGGCCTCTAGCCTGTTGGTTATCCACCTGGTCCTCGGCAGCATCTTCTGCCCCTCCTTGAGCCCGGTTACCACCCCGAACACCCGGGCGTCGAGGGCCTTGTAGACCGCCAGGATGGAGCGCTTCCTCCTAATCTCGGCTTCCTCCTTCATGTCACGGACTTCATCAAGGTATGGGTCGAGAAGGTAGGTGGGCTTGCCTGTCGCGAGCGCTACCCCCACCGCATGGAACTCGCTCTCACCCAGGTAGCAGAATGCGTCCACATCCTTGCCCATCGAAAAGATCGTCGAAAAATCGCAGCCGAAGGTCTGGGACTGGAAGAGAAGGTTGTTCTCCTTTCCCAGGTGCACCTCGAAGCCTGCCTCCTCCAGCTGCCTCTTTGCAGGCCCCAGCTCGTCAAGATGCTGGCTGAACGTGGCGAGACCTATGCGAGGGTAGCCCTTGAACAGGGGAATGGCTGCCTTGATCACTGAATCGAACTTTACGTCGTCCTTTGCATCAATCAGATATGTGAAATCGCCAACGGCCTGCGGCACCGCATTATGCCCTATGTGCAGAGCGAGGTCGGCATCGAGCTTTGGCACTTCTTCGTCCACCGTGTCGCAGATTCCGAAGCACGAGTCGCCGATGAGGTAGCAGGGAATTCCATAGGTTGCTTGAATCCTCTCGATCAAGTTCCGCGTCTGACGAATCAGGCCACCCGGCGTGTTGACTACTATGCCCTTGGGCTTTCGCTCTCTTATGAGCTGGAATACCCTCTCCTCATCGATGTGGACAGTCAACGGACCGGAATTCGAAAAAATCAGGCCCCCGGCTACCTTAATTAGCATTCTGATAGCCGAAAAGGGTCCACGGAGAAAGCTGATCTGGGGGTTGACTGAAGGGTGGTGAAGAGTGCCTATTCTGCGACCGGCGCGGCCTTCGGAATCTCTATGATCTTCGTCTCAGTCAGCATAGGGAGTTTTGCCTTCGCCGCGTGAATGGCCAGCTTCCCCTTCTCGAAGTCAGCGGCCTTGACGCGGAGCTCGAGGATCACGCTCCCGATCTTCACTCTGGCAGCGACGCCTACTGGTTTACCGAAAGCCTTGCGCATCCCTTCCTGAAGCCTGTCTGCGCCAGCGGTGGCGATCATCTTATTCTCGCGAAGTATGATGTGAGGGTAGGATACCACAATCAGGTAATAGTTGTCCTCGCCAAGTAGAGCCAACTTTTTGTTGGTGGCAACACGGGCGGACTCCAGAGCGTTTGACCTGATTTGCACGTGCCCCTTTGATAGAAGTTGAATTCTGTAAGCGTAATCTCCAGTAGCCCGTCCCGTCGTAAATCTGGCTACCTTGGGGTTGGGAGCACCAGGAGCATAGACCTTACTGGTATATGCCATGCCTCTAGGGGCTCTGTAATTGGAACCGTGCATGCTAGAAGACCTCGCCGAACCGCCCTCCGTGTGCTATTTAAATAGAATTCGGCGAATTAGCTTAACACAGCTCAAAGCATCAATCTATCGAGTACAATAGTATTGCAGCTATGCTGAACGGCAGGAGCGAAAGAAGGAATGGAGCGACCGGCGAGACGCCGGAGTAGAGCAACCCAGCAAGAATCTGAGACGGAAGTGCAGCAACGTTCGGAAGCACACCGAACACGGCGAGGATCTTTCCCCTGTCCTGGCGCGGTATCGTCTCGGCCTGGACCGCCGACAATGACGGAGACAACAAGGCGGTGTAGAAGGCAGTACTTATCCCCCAGCCTACCAGCTCATTGGCATTCTTCGCCTGTGTGAGAAACACGTTGCTCACGGAGGAGGCGACCGACGAGAGCAGTATACCTCTTCGAGCTCCTATCCTTCGAATCAGGAACACCAGCACCAAGTAGAGACAGACGGTCACGAGGACGCTGAGGTCCACTACGAAGCTGTAGGCCGTAGGGTTGATCGCAAGATGGTTGATCGCAAATAAGGGGACGAGCGTAGACGTGAGCCCGGTACCAATACCGGTCAATGCGACGTAGATCAAGAGACGCTTGACGGCAGAATTCGAACGCCTGACCGATTTGACTCCTCCAATGAAAGACTCCCCTAATCGACCACTAATTCCCTTTATCTCACCGACGCTGGGGGTGAATGAATCCTTGAGCTTGACCGTGCGGACAGCGACACCCACCATTCCGAAGAGGCAATTGCACAGGTAGTCTATCCTCACGCCTCCCAGCGTCCCAAATTCACTCAGCATGAGACCGCCCACGGTTGGCATGAAGATGCCGGGCGCGGCTGCGAGTGCGTTCGCAATGGAGAAGGACCTGATTCTATCTGCCGGAGGTATCTCATCCATCATTATGGAGTTGAATGATGGAGTGTAGATGTTGGACGCCGATGTAAGGGTGAGGGGGATTACAATGAGGTCTTTCGAGTTGATCAGCACGAAGAGGAAGCTGCCTAGGACCGAGAGCCAGCCGAAGATTAGTATCGGCCCCCTCCGGCTCCAGGAATCGGCAAGATATCCGCCGATTATGAGCGTGACGATTGCGACACCGGTACTGTACGCCACGAGGAGCCCTATCTGGAGCGGTGTGGCACCTAGAGCCGCGAAGTAGATTACCTGGAAAGGGCTCGCCATGTAGCCGCCGATAGCCCAGAACGCTGAGGTGGAGTTCAGTACCCATGTGTTCCGAGGAAGATGGAGAAAGTCCCGCATCTTCGTAGTGGTCGTGACCATCTTTACAGCGTCGTCGTGACCCACTGTCGAAAACTAGGAATACTTTTCTGGGGTGGATTTCCACTCGCGAGGCTCTTGCCCCACCTGGTCCCGCGTTCGACAATCGGGACGAAGCTGGCCCTTATCCTGGCTTTCGGAGACCTTTCCCATCTGGAAGCCTGCACGGTTTTCGCGAACGAACTATTGGAGGCCAATCGATTGAGCGAAGACGTACTCATGGTCGAACTCATGACCACCAAAGACACCTACGAACGCCTGGCAGGGGTCCACAAGGTTGTGGTCCCGATAACGACGCTAATCGAGACACCGGAAGATGCGACCGAGGAGGTTGAAGGGTTCCTGAAGAACCTCGATGACGATTTCAGCTTCTCGGTGAGCTACTACTCCTCGCAAGGTGTCGATGAATCGGAGTACGAGTCGATGGTATCCCTGATACTCTCGATCGTGCGAGATAACGGCTTTCGGAAGGCTAACTTGATCAGGCCGAGGGGAGGTCCAGAGGTCTACGCCAGGGAAATAATTTCTCGTAAGATAACGGATTTCGTCATCATCAGGGCAGGGGGACGTTACCTCGTCGGGGTGACTGCCTACATACCCGACGCTGCCGAATTCCGGGAAAGGTCGAACGAACGACCAGTGGTGAGCTCGCAGATATCCATCTCGTCGAGGTTAGCGAAGGTCCTGGTCAACCTCGGGGGGCTCTCCAAAGGTCAGATGGTGCTCGACCCTTTCTGCGGGTCCGGCACAATACTCGCCGAAGCCATGTTGGCTGGTGTCAATTGCGTCGGCGTCGACAAGAATCCAACGCGCATAGAGAACGCAAAGAGGAATCTGGAATGGGTTTCTTCGACCTCTAATCGCCACGTCGGTTCGTATTCCCTGAGCGTCAAGAATGCAATGGACCCGAGACCTTTGCTCGAGGGCGGTGTTCTGGCAGACGCCGTAGTGACCGAACCCATACTCTTGCCAAGAATTGACTACCCTCCGCGCCTTGACAAAGGCAAGAAAATGATCCGCAATGCCAGCAGGCTCTATTCCGAATCGCTGTATTCGATTGCCGCGTCGGTGCGCGTTGGCGGTCGAGTCGTGATAGTCGCCCCTTCACTGAGGACCGCTGAAAAGAAGGACGTCTCGGTCACCCTCCAAGACCTGGACGAAATAGGGCTGAAGACGTTCCGTCCCCCCAAATTCTCGCTGGACTATCCAGTGCACATAGGCCATGAAAACACGAAATGGATACGGCGCTTGGTCTACGTCTTCGAGCACACCTAGCTACGCTTCTCTGAGATTGTAGCAGTAGCCTTTCTCAAAAGCGACACGAGAAGACTCAGCTCCTTGTCATCGACTCGGGAGCGTAACGAGATCCGTTTCGCCAGCTTAAACAACCGCTCAGCCCGATGCTCCTGGAATCCTGATGCTACGGCTAGTTCGTGAGCGTAGGTTGCGAAGGCGTTGCGCAACTGAAGGTTGGGGACCTTTTCCTTCCTCGCATAGGGCTTTGTGAAGAGGTACAGGAGCACAGCGATTGAATGGCTGACGTTCATCGTCTTGTATCGTGTGCCCGTTGCTATGGTCGTCACCGCGTCACACAGCGCAATCTCATCGTTCCTGAGTCCCGTGGTGTCCCGTCCAAAGACGAGCGAGGTCGACCGCGATGAAGAAGCGTAATCTACGACTTCCTCGGGCGATATCGACAGCCTATCGACGTTGGCCCTCCTGGTGGCCGTGACCGCCGTGGTCGCGATGAAGAAGATTATGGCGCCTCCTCAATTCCTTGAAATCGATGGTCTCTGCACTTTCGATGACATCAGCACCGTGGGCCGCGTAGACAGAAGCCACTTTTGGGTCGAACCTAGGTTCTATGAAGTAGAGCTTGGGTATCCCGAAGTTCTTGATCAATCGTGCAGTATAACCCACATTGACCGGGTATTCTGGTCCGACCAGCGTTATCGAGAGCCTTTCACGGGACCTCATGGGTCCAGTTGGCTTCGGCCCCTTGATATGATTTGCAAGGTCGAATCAGTCCAGGTTCTTTATGAGGTCCGAAACCTCGACAGCTGAGAAATCCCACACCCTCCTTGAGAGCTTTTCCAGAGGCAGACCCCCATCGCTGAAGCCGAGGTGCTTCAGAGCGCTGCCCATCTTTCTCTTCTTTTGGGAGAAGAGCATCTTGACCAAGCTGATCTGTCTCGGGCGAAGGGTCTCCTTGGGCTCTATCCTGACGACTGCAGAGGAAACCCTGGGTGGAGGTGAGAATGAGTCCGGGCCGATTTCACGTAGCGCCTCGATTGACGACGACATCTGAAAAATGACGGAAATCGCACGGTACATGCTCTGATGGGGCCGCATCATCAACTTCTCGACAAATTCTTTCTGGAGGATCACGATCGCCCTCGAATAGCTCGTCTGGCACAACCATTCCACAAAATTCGAAGACTCCGAGTACGGAAGACTTGAGACCAAGACATCGAACCTTGGCCTCGCCGAGAACGCGTCGCCGAGATGCAGGTCCACTTCCTTCCCCACAAGGCGCTTGGTCGCGAGGTAGTTGGTCTCGTCCAGCTCAAACGCCTCCACTCGGTGTGACAATCCGCAAAGCCTCTTAGTAAGCACCCCTTTCCCTGTCCCTATCTCCAAGACGCGTTCGTCCTCCTGGATGGCGGAGGCTTCGATGATGAGGTCTACAACGGAGGAATCGACCAGGTAGTGCTGGCCAAGGGCCCTTCTCCGTCGCAAGCTGTTCATCGCATCATTTCTTGATGAATATGTTGATTCGGGAATCTCCCGAGATCTCTTCCACTACCCTTTTTGCCACAAGTTTGGCGGGCTCCCGCAACCCTGATCTGTTCTGGATGTCCTCAAAGGAGACGAAGGGCTTTTTCTCCCTCTCTTCCACTATGGTCTTCATGAAGGTCTTACCGATCCCCGGAATCAGCTCCAGTCCGTGGAGCCTTGGGGTGAGCGGCTGCAGGTCGTTGAAGTAGGACACGTATTTCGCCTCCTTCGACTTCACGATCGCCTCGCATACGCTGGGGAGTTGCCCCTTGGCCTCCGGGGTCAAATCTTCGTATCCAAGCTTACCGAGGACACTCACAATCTTGTCGCGTCCTTCCCGACCGATCCTCAGTTTTTCACCGAGGTCGAAGTCCTGGTCCTCCACAGCGAGAAGCTCCAGAAGGGTAAGCCGTTCTTCTCCGATTGCTTGTATGATCGGGCCTTCTCGTCCCTTGATCACCATGGATTTTCCTTCGGGAAGGAAGTCTAACACGTAAGCAAATTCCTCATATCTCTTCTCGCTGGTGAGCATCTCTTGGGACACTCCTTCAGCATTTCATCTTGGGCTGGCTGCTCTTCGGTTCGCGGACGGAAACTAGTTCCATGCCCCTTGAAGCTCTTAACATCCAAAGGGCCGAGTTGCTATATAATCTTAATCCGTTTGAAGACTGGGGCTGCTAGCCTCAAACTAGCATCGTATCGGTAGCGGGGTCGCGCCGTATCTTCAGCTTTCTTTCGCGGTCTTGAGGATGCGTAGCACCTTCTCAAGGGTCTCGGTGGGGAGGAGTTTTCTCCATCCGGCTGTAAAGGTCCTGAGTTCTTCGATGGATTTTGGCATGATGTTCACAACTTCGACCGCCTCTTCAGCGCTCAGGCCGCAGTCGTTCTCAAGCTGCTTTCGAAGCTTCTTTGCCGAATCCGGGGTAGATTTTGCGAACTTCGAGGTGTAATCGAGGGTTCTCTTCTGAATCTGGTCAGCCTTCTCCACATCAATCTTTTCGAGGACTTGATGGGCTTCGCTGAGAGTCAGTATCTTTCTTTCACGAGGTTCAGACATCAGCAGTACTCCCCTGCAAAGGTGCTACGTGCTCCTTCCTCGCTATCACCGTCTTCGTCTTGTCACCCACAGCAACATCAACGGTTAGTGCCCTTCGCCCGACCTCGGTCACCCTGCCGACCAATCCATTGAATCTCCTGTGTGGCATCCCTTTGACCTGGGTGGAGTCAATCTTGATGACGACCTTCTGGTCAACAGAATAATCCCTAAGCATCCTGCTCAGTCCGCCCAAGTTCTGCTTCTTGAGCAGGGACCGTGTCCGTCTCCTGTAACCCTTAGACCTTCCCAAATTCGAAACCTCTTGACTCCCAAACCTTCAGTATATCAAATCTTTGGCATTTTAGGGGGGTTTTTAAGACTTCAGAGAGGGAAGGCGAGACGGAGTCCCCGTTCACCAACCTCTTCACCGGCAGGCCTCCATCGAGCTTGATATCCACGGTCAGTTTCTTTCCTCTTAGCGTCAACACCTTCACCCAGTGGACTCTTTTCTCCACATTCTTTCCCTTGTTGTTCCTATAATCGACCAAGACGTTCTTCATGCTCTTCAGCTCCGAGACCGCCGATCCTATCGGACCCTCAGCCTCCAGAAATGCTCTAGTGCTGAAAGCAAAACTCGGAATCGATGTGGGCTTACCACGAAGTTTCTTCATTCCCGTCAGCTTCAGCAATCCCTTACCCGTCCTCATGACCATTCGTGCGGGGATAGTGTGCTTCATGGGGTTTTTCACCTCCATGACAAAAGGCCGACCAGGAGAAAGAACCAGGCTGTCAGCGTCCTCGCTCCCCAGCCAGGTAAACTTGACCCTGGAGGCGCGCAACAGTTTCAAGAATCTATCCCCCACCAAGGTTTCGACGCTGGTGGCCCTGGTGTAACCGGCATCACACTCATCACACCCCCGACCCTCACACTTCTCGCAGAGAGTCCTCCTCTGTGGGATTCCTCTCGGCTTGGCGTACCGGCCATAGATGAAAACCGATTTTGCAATTATCTCGACGACATTTTCATCGAGATTGACCAGTACTGTGAGTTCTGGGTGGAGCCTGTCGACCCTCTTGTGCGTCTTTTTCCCGACCAACGCGGAGATCTCGCTTGTGAGCTCGGACTTTACGGTAACGACGCCGCGAATGCGAAGTTCAGACCTCAACTGGTCCTCTCTCTCCTGCACCCCTGGCGGTAGAATCATGCCCACGGAGAACGTCTTGAACTGAAATCCCGCAACCTTACGAAGCACTTGGTCGCCCAATGCGGGGATCATTGAAGTGAGGCCTCTGCATATGAAGCAAGACTTCCCTTCGGCCACCCTGAAGCTGCTATCTATGGTCCCCTGCCTTGCCGCGCAAGTGCTGCAGAGGGAAAGGTCTCTCTTTTCCTCAGCCACGGGCTCCCTGACCCCCGCCCGATCTCCTGAGGAGCTGTCTGAACTCGCGCCCCTTGCTGCTCTTCATGAGGGATTTCGTCTGCTTGAATTTGGTTATCAGCTCCCTCACCTCCTTTTCGCTCCTCCCCGAACCTTTGGCGACCCTCTTGATCCTCGAGGCGTTGAGCATCTCAGGCGTCTCCCTTTCTTTCTTGTCCATCGATTGTATGATGCTCTTCCAAGTCTTCATGTCCCTCTCAGCCTTTTCGAGGTCCTCGGTCTTCATGTTCCCAGAGACCCCCGGAATCAGCTCTAGGATCTTCTTTAGCGAGCCCATCTTGTTCACCTGCTCGAATTGTAACAGGAAATCGTCCATGGTGAGTTTGCCTGACATCATCCGTTGCACCCTCTTCTCGTCGACCCCAGCCTCAAGCTCCTTGGCCATGTCCAGCAGCGACTTCAAGTCACCCATATTGAGGAGCCTCCCGACGAAGCGTGTCGAGGAAAACTCCTCCAGGTCGTCTACCCTCTCACCAGTTCCTATGAAGTAGATCTTGGCACCGGTGGCTGCGACCGCGGCCAGAGCCCCTCCTCCCTTCGCCGCACCATCAAGTTTCGTTATCACTATCCCTCCCACCGGTGAGGTCTGGTGAAACGCAAGAGCCTGATTGTAGCACTGTTGACCTATCGTCCCATCTATAATCAATAGGTTGATGTCGGGGTTCACCTTAGAGACTATGCTCTTCATCTCGTCGAGCAGCCCCTTCTCCTCCTTGTGCCTTCCCGCCGTATCGATTATGATCAGGTTCTTATCATTCTCGAAGAACTTTTTCCCTGCCTGCGCGACCTTGACAGAGTCGCTCTGGCGATCGTCGCTGTATACGTCGACCCCTATTCGTTCGCAGAGAGTTTTGAGCTGGGTGATCGCACCCGGTCTGAACGTATCAGCGGCTACCACCCCGACCTTGAACCCCTTCTTGGAGTAGAGCCTCGCTAGCTTGGATACGGTGGTGGTCTTACCGGATCCCTGGACCCCGAGCATCACGATTACCGTCGTCTTGCCTTTATCGAGCTTGAGCTCCTTCTCCCCACCAAGCATCCTGTCCAGTTCTTCGTAGAGTATCTTGATTATCTGGTCCTTCCGAGTCATCCCGCCGAGGGGCTTTTCCTCAAGAGCCCTCTTCTGCACGTTCTCGGTGACCGTCAGGACGAGTTTGACGTTGACATCCGCTTGGATCAGAGACCTCTGGAGGTCGCGCACGAACTCCTTGATGGCCGCCTCATCAACCACAGAGCTGCCCATCAGCTTCTTGATGGCGCTCTGAAGTCCGCTCCGTAGAGAATCAAGCATGAAATCGCCGTATTCTTCGCGACGAATCCGCTTACAAATTAAGTCTTTAGCAAAATCCTAAACAGGCACGCTTGGTCGGGATGCTTGGTAGTCTCTTTGAAGGTGGGCATACTCTTCTCGGGTGGTAAGGACAGTACCTACGCTGCTTATCTCGCGAAGAAGACGGAAGAGGTCTGTTGCCTGATCACGCTCCAACCTCTCAGAGACGATTCCTACATGTTCCACTACCCAAACATTCGCTGGACAGCTCTGCAGGCGCAGGCTATGGGTCTGCCGCAGGTGATGGCCGAGACCGAGGGCGTAAAAGAGGTAGAACTGGACGCCCTCAAGGAGGCCATGGGGAGGGCGAAACGGGAATACGGAATCGAAGGAATCTACTCAGGCGCACTGGCGAGCAACTATCAGAAAACCCGAGTCGATAAACAGGCCAAAGAACTGGGTCTGGGCTCCTTTTCTCCGCTGTGGGGGAGGAGCGCGGACGTCCATCTCAGGAACCTCATCAGAGATTCCTTCGAGGTCATAATCACCGGGGTCGCGTCACTGGGCTTGGACCAGACTTGGTTGGGGAGGAAGCTTGACGAAGGGATGGTCGAGCAACTACTCTCACTCCAAGGCAAGTATGGGCTCAATGCTACACTGGAGGGCGGGGAGGGCGAAACATTCGTGCTCGACTGTCCTATCTTCGACCGGAGGGTCGAGATTACTTCCATGGAGAAGCATTGGGATGGAACAGCAGGGCGGTTGGAAATCAAAGAAGCGCGATTGGTGAGTAAGGGGGAAACCAAACTCAGGGGGGCGGAGGTCTGACTCCCAGCGTCAGAGTCACCGTGATCAAAGAACCCGCTCTTATCACCCCGAGTTGGACTTTCTGGCCGGACAGGGTGTTCTCCTGAAGGTATGTCGAGAGCGCGTCCTGGTTCACTATCTTAGTGCCGTTGATAGAGACGATGATGTCTCCGCCGACCAGGTACTGCTCGCCGGCGATTGTTACCGTAGTGGTACCGACCTTTAGCCCCGCCGTCGCAGCGGGCCCGCCTGCCACAATTGATTCTATCAGAACACCATAGGTGACGTTCGTGCCCGAGGCCTGAGCAAGCTGGTAGCCCATGTCCACTCCGCTAATCCCGAGATAGGAATGCATGTCGAAGCTTCCCGTACTGATGAGCGACGACAGTTCCAAAAGTATCGGTACTGGACGGGATGGCAAACCCCACTCCCTGAGAACCGTTCACCGTAGCTGTGGTTATGCCGATTACCTGACCGTTCGCGTTGAGCAAAGGACCACCGGAGTTACCGGGGTTTATCGGGGCGCTGAATTGGATCACGCCCGATATCGAGAAGTTACCGGCTGTTGCCTCCTGTATCGTCCTCCCGAGCTGGCTTACGATTCCGAAGGTCATCGAGCCGGAGAGACCATACGGGTTCCCGATGGCAACAACGGGCTGCCCGACCTGAAGGTTAACTGATGAGATTATCTGCAGCGGAACGAACTCCGTCACGGGAGCCGACGTAGTGACGACAGCGAGGTCGCTGTATGGGTCGGTGCCGACGACCTTACCTGGAAAAGCATCTCCGTCGGAGAAGGTGACAGTCATGTTTGTCACGCCGTTTACAACGTGGAAGTTGGTCACGATATACGTGGAATTCTGGTAGTCCGTTACGAAACCCGAGCCCAGGATTATCTCGGATTCGTTTTCCGTTCCAAATATCGTGCTCACCGCCGCGGTCGTATCGCCTTGGATAGTCACAACGCTTGCATTGTCGGCGGCATAGATTCCGCTAGGGTCAATACCATTCAACGAAGTGTTACCCTGACCGGTCGTCGATGCGAGCTGGTTGTCCAGGCTGGTTATCGTCCCCTGCTCTCCGCGCAATTGGTTCGATAGGCTCGTGATCGATGATGCGCTTGAGTTCGCCTGGCTGGTTAGCTCGAAGTTGTAATAGGCAACGACGGAGACGAGCAAGACTATCAAGACCACTATCACAATGAGACTCGTCGTCGAACCAGATCGCTTGTCCAGCATGGCGAAAGCCGCGGGCTCGTTTTCAGATATTTATCTCTAGTGAACTCTCGTTCCGCAAAATCCCTGACTAGGACGTGTCGAGGTTTCGCTGGCCCTATCAGATTTGGATTTCATCAAGGGACTTCCCTCAGACGGCTCTTCCGTTAACGTCATCTAGAGCCAGCCCGCGTTCGGTCGGGCAGGCATTTAATAACCAATCCACCGGAAACGAGGGGCCTGTTAGGAGCTCAGCCTGAGCCCTTGACGCGCATTATCTTGTTCTTGCCCAGGACCGCCCAAACCTCCACCTCGCTTCCCGCCTGCAATTTCCCTTGAAGTTCAGGCTCTGTGGGGTTGGGGCTCTCGGTCACCTCAAAACTCTGGAGGTCCATGAGTTGGACAGAGGTCGGGGTGGTGGATATGACTTGAGCTGACCGCTTGTCAATCATGGGTATCTCGATGTGGGTGTCGACCGTCCCGATCACGCTCTTCTTTGAGCCCGTGAAGATGGAGATACCCGTGAGCCTTACCTTAGCGCTTCCGTGCTTTCCTGGTTTGCTCTTCTCAACTTCAACGACCTTACAGGGTTCTCCGTCGATAACGATGTAACTCCCTTCCTTTAGGCTCCCAAGGTCCGCTGGTCTGCTCAATTGTCTAGCCTACGACTTTTCAATACACAGTAATTAAGCCTTGAACCCGAACCCATCGACGCCGTATGACACCAAATCGTATATTATTCCAAAACGCCAAGGCTTAAGAAGCGGGCGACGCATGACCCAGCATCCAGACGATCACCAAAGATGAAGAGCGAAAAATGAGGAATGCCAATAACAGCACGCACGTCATCACCAAAGACTCCATGTGACAGTGAAACCTTCCTATTGAGTGAAAAAATCCACGTGCTGGATTCAACTGCATTCTTCGCGGGCATACCTTTTCAAGGTGAGGGGAGGTACTACACGACCTACCACGTCCTAGACGAGGTCGGGAGCAGGGGAATCGGGGCCCAGTTGATTCATTCGAGGGTCCAGGTGACCGAACCCTCCAAGGAATCCATGCAGAAAGTCAAAAAAGTAGCGTCCAAGACCGGCGACCTGAAGTCGCTCTCGGAGGCTGACTCCTCTATACTGGCCGTCAGTCTGGACTTGGGGACATCCAATGACGAGGTCACCCTGGTCACAGACGATTTTGCCGTCAGGAACGTCGCCGAGGCCCTGGGGATAGACCTGTCAAAGACCACCGTCAGGGGAGGTGAATTCAAGCAGGTTACCTGGGTCACGTACTGCAAAGGATGCGGAAAGGAATACTCGGACCCGAAGATGACCACCTGCGACGTGTGCGGGACCAAGCTATCCAGAAAGCCGAAAGCCGCTTAACGATCGTGAGCCTAGTCGTTCGCTTATATTTAGCCGTCCCTTCCGGCGGACCATGGGAGTCGTCGAGATAGCCAAGAGCATAATAGACCAGGACACCACCATTCCCCCGGGTAACGAAAAGAAGGCAGCCTCTGTCCTGAAGGATTACATCCAGGACCTTCACCTCAAGGATTGTTCCGTTGAATTGGACGAGTTCGAGCCAGGAAGAGCCAATCTACTGGTGAAGCTAGGCCCGGACACACCTGGCCTTGTTCTATCCGGGCACATAGACGTAGTACCCGCCGGCGACCTCGAGAAATGGAAGTCGCCTCCCTTTCAGAGCGAGGTAAGAGGAGAGAAGTTGTTTGGACGGGGTTCGGTGGACATGAAAGGCGCTGTCGCCGCAATGGTCAGCGTGCTCGAGTCGACGAAGGGTTCCAAACTGAGAAGGAGATTGGTCTTTGCCGCCACGGCAGGCGAAGAGGTAACCTGCGACGGTCTTGACAGCCTCATGAAGGGAAAGAAGATTACAAAGAAGGATGCGCTATACTCGGTCATAGGAGAACCGACCCTCTTGAAGCCGGTGAGGGGTCACCGGGGCGGCAGCACCTTTGAGGTGAAGTTCATGGGCAAGAACGCCCACGCGAGCAAGCCTGAGCTCGGGGCAAACGCCGTCGAAGCCTGCGCCAATTTCATGGTGGGGGTAGAGTCTTGGAGGAAGAAGCTCGAAAAAGAGAAGGACAAGGACCTGGGCATCACCATCCTGTCGAACACGACAGTAAGCGGAGGGACAAAGAGCAACATAATCCCTGATTCATGCGTGGTCGCCATAGACGTCAGGTGGATTCCGCGCCACGACCACGCCTTCATCCAGAAGGGGCTGAAGGAAGTCGCGGAAGAAACGACCCGCCGAATGAAGGGTGTGACCTTCAAGATCGGGACGGTCTTCGCGATGGGTGCACTTCTGACGCCCAAGGAGCATCCACTGGTGAGGCTCGCCGAGGAGGTCTCGGGGAACGAGTCAACGATTGCGACCTATGGGACCGAGGGCCCCATGTACGTGAGCGCCGGGATACCTTCGATCATCCTTGGGCCTGGAAACATAGACGTCGCGCACACTCCGAACGAATACGTCGGGGTCCGAGAGCTCGGAAGGGCGGTCTCGATATACTCTGACATGATCCGAAGGGTCTGCACCTGAAGTCGTGAGCGAAGATGGACCGGGGGGGATTTGAACCCCCGACCTCCTCCGTGCGAGGGAGGCATTCTACCAGATTGAACTACCGGCCCTTCGTCGCGGTAAAACCTGTTTGGGTATTAAGTCCTTAGGGGTTGCGTACGATGCAAATCTCGGGCATCTGCCTCTTGTGCGCCGTCAGGTTGTATCTCTTGAGCAAACCCTCGACCTTCGTACGACTCACCTTGAGCTTCGTTGCTACGGTCTTGACATCCAGACCTTGGTCGAGCGTCAGCGAAAAGACTTGGTCGATGACATCGTAGTTCAGCCCGATTTCGGCCTCGGCCAATTGCCCTACCCATAGTCTCGGACTGCTCTTCTTCGCTACTATCCGTCTGTTGATGCCAAGGACTTCCCCGAGCTCTCTCACCTCCGTCTTGTAGAGGTCCGCTATTGGAAGTATGTCCACCCCACCATCGCCGTACTTTGTGAAATAGCCCAGCAGGAGCTCAGACCTGTCCCCGGTCCCAGCCACCAGTCTGTTCGATAGGTTCGCATGATAGTAGAGCAGGCTCATCCGTATTCTGGCCCTGAGGTTTCCATCTGCCAGCTTCGTGCCGACCGCCCCCTTCACGAAAGCCTTGTGAATCCGTGCGATGTCTACCTCCTCTGTCTCGACGCACAGCTCGCTAGCGACCAGTCTGGCATCAGTAACGTCCTCCTCGGGAGTGACCCGCAGGTCTGGCATTATGAGCCCCATCACCCTCCTGCTTCCCAGGGCCTCGACACAAAGGTAGGCGGTCACGGCAGAGTCTATCCCCCCGCTAATCCCGAGCACAACTCCGTCGGTCTGGGATTCCTCCACCTTGTTCTTGATGAACGAGACTACTTTCTTCTTTACGTCGGAAAGATCGAGGGTAGCCTTCAACACTTCATTCGTAGCATGTTTTTCTCGCAAGAAATACTTTTTCTATCAGGGGTTCTCGCTCAAGGTGAATGACCCATCGGGACCTCCCAGATCGTCTCTTTTGGATGGCCCGAGAGGACGAGATAAAGGGAGCCAAGACCACAGACATCTATTTCCTGAACACGAAAGAGGTCCTGACCAAGAACCGCATAGATTCGGAGGTGGTGATGGAGGTTTACGTCAGGGACCTGCCCTACGAGGGGATATGGGGAGTGCTGACCGGGGTGTACGAGGTCGCGAAGCTGCTTGAGGGCCTCCCGGTCGACGTCTGGTCATTCGATGAGGGTTCGATATTCCTAGCGGACGCCAAGACGGCCCTCTACGAACCGGTCATGACCATCACTGGAAGATACAGGGATTTTGCCGAATACGAGAACCCAATCCTAGGGCTCCTGGCGTCTGCAACCAGCACCTCGACGCGCGCCGCTCGTTTCAGAGCAGCCGCCGGAGACCGGATCCTGATTAGCTTCGGTACCCGTAGGGTCCACCCGGCGCTAGCTCCGCTCGTTGAACGTTCCTGTTACGTAGCGGGGTTCGACGGGATCTCCAACGTCTTGGCCGCCGAACTGCTTCATCAAGAACCGAGCGGGACCATGCCGCACGCTCTCGTGCAAATCGTCGGGGACCCCGTGAAGGCCTGGAAGCTGTTCGACAAGAGCATACCAAAGTCAATCAAGCGAACCGCGCTCATAGATACGTTCTGGGACGAGAAGACGGAAGCAATCAAGGCCTTGGAGACTCTAGGCCCGCGTCTCTGGGGTGTCAGGATGGACACACCAAGCTCACGGAGGGGAGACCTGAGAAAGATAATCGAGGAAGTGAGGTGGGAGCTTGACATAAGGGGAGGCCAAGCCGTCAAGATTCTCGCCTCCGGAAGGTTGACCGAGGAGGACTTGGTGAATCTGAAAGGCATTGTGGATGGCTTCGGCATAGGGACGGCCGTGGCCTACCCTCCCTCCATAGACTTCAGTGCGAAGATAGTGGAGGTCATGGAGAAGAGCGGGCCCCAATTCAGGGCGAAGCGAGGAGGCTTGGGCGGAAGAAAGGCTGTCTTCAGGTCGCCCGGTTTCAGGGACACGGTAGCCTTGCAGGGAGCGGCTCCGCCGCGGGGTTCAACGGCATTGCTCAAACCGCTTCTCAAGCGGGGGAAAATCGTGATTGATTTCAACAACATCGATGTCCTGAGACGGAACACGGTGAAGCAAATAAAATCGGTGGCGGAGTCCCAGCCAAGCCTTGGATGGAATCGATGAAGAGAATCAAGGCACTCCTAGTGGTCGACGTACAGAGAGATTTCTGTCCAGGGGGAGCTTTGGCAGTGGAGGGTGGCGACACCATCATCGAGCCGATCAACAGACTCATCGATGGCTTCGAAGACGCTGACCTGCCAATAGCTTTCACCCGAGATTGGCACCCCAGGAACCATTGCTCCTTCAAGGGCCGGGGAGGAGCGTGGCCCCCGCACTGCGTGCAGGGTACCCCTGGGGCCGAGTTCTACCCGTCCCTACGCGTTCCGGCGGGGGCGATCATGATACTGAAGGGCACCCACGAAGACCAGGACGCCTATTCCGGCTTTCAGGGGACCGATTTGGCCGAGCGATTGCGAAAAACGGGGGCGAGCGAGCTGTTCGTGGCCGGGCTGGCAACGGACTATTGCGTCAAGAACACGGTCCTCGACGCGCTCGGACTGGGATTCAAGGCGAGCGTCATCACGGACTGCGTCAGAGGGGTGAACCTTCGAAAGACCGATAGTGGCGACTCGTTCATATCGATGACCGCAATGGGAGCAACCGAAGTCACGAGCAATGACGTGCTGAAGGGGTTGAGGCGACGCGTGGCAATGTCGTCTTCATCCTGACTCGCGTCAGTCCAGATCGCCCGTCGAAGCACGCCACGCGTCTGTGCCGATTCCATGCCTGGCACGTATTATCCCTTCCGGACTTTCTGGCAGTACTGTTATTTACCGGACTCGACTTTTTCATCGTGAAAATTTTGCAGGAAGATGAGGAGGGTCTGGACTGGCAGGAAGCCCTAGCTCGCGACCCCGAGTATTACATGAACACCAAGGAGGGCCAGGAGGAGCTCGCGCAGATGATCAGGCGCGAGTCCGAGAGGCTGCTGGAGGAGCTTGGCAAGTCCGTAAAGCGAACCAAGGAGATAATCTGGCTGTCAAAGTACTGCACGACCTGCAAGTCGTTCTCCAAGGAGGGTTCGAGGACGTTGTGTGGTAGATGGAACGTGAGAATCGTGAAGCCGTTCTACGGGCGACCCAAGTGGGAATCCATACCGAAGAAGGGGAATGAGATGGAGAAGGAACGCGTGGTCTCCGACATCGACTGGGACAGGAAATGGAAGGAAATCTCGGACAAGATTGTCGAATGGGCTGTGGAAAAAGTCAACGGCGGTTATCCGTATTTCTGCTACACTCGTAGCTAGATGCCGAGCCGCATCAAATTTGCGGTCCAGATGTTACAGTGAACAAGTCCTAGATGGGCCCTGGCCGGGATTTGAACCCGGGTCGAGGCTCTCAATCCAGAGGATCATAAGAGAAAGGCTCGAACGTAGTCGAATCATTCTCGAGGCGTTCTACCAAGCTCGTGATGGTCTTATTGTACGCCTCAACTAACGACATTGCTGTACCTTCGTAGTTCACTCTCATTCGATCAGCGTTTGATCCGATAATCTCCAACTGCGGAATGATTTCTGGTTTCGGATAGTAGAATTTGACTCCTTTTCTGTCAGTTGCAGTGTAAAAGTCTCTCCAGTTCACTGAGAAGTCCAAGAATGACTTGAGCAGCATCTCTCTGTCAGCGAATTTGAATGGGTCGGCAAGGTCGAGAAGCGACTTTTACCCGATTTCTCACGTTTCCTACGACGGATTCAGGGTCAAGTTTGCGTACAACTACTCGAAGGGCTTCTCCATCGCGTCTCTTTACTTGAGGTCACCGAACTCACTCTACAGGATCGGAGAGCTACATGAGGTCTCACACCGGATTCCGGTCAGAGGAATCACCAAGGTCTTCCGGCTGGACCGGGTCGAGCTGGTGAGGGACCACGAAAATCAGCTAATATCATCGGGAAGACATTACGAAATCGGCAGAATCGGCGCAGAGATTGCATATACGATAGCGCGGGAGAGGTTCGGATACGACGACCTGGTTATTGAGGAACCGGCAAGGAGGGGTACAGACATACACAGTAAGGATTTCAGAGTCTTGGTCGAAGCCAGATTACTCTCACGCATCCGACCATCAATGCTTGGGCCTGAGATATCGAGGCAGATGAAACGAATGTCGCACCGGATTCGTAAGGACTTCAAGCACAGGAAGACCGCAGTCGTCGGATACGCAATCCTGTCCTTTGTCGAATTCGGAGTTATCAAGTCAATAATAGCCCAACTTCGGCCGGATTCCACCAAAAGGAAGGATGAGGGGCCGCGGGTGGGATTTGAACCCACGGTCTAGAGCTCCACAGGCTCCCATGCTGACCAAGGTGTGCCACACCACTCTCGTGGGTGACTGCACCACCGCGGCCACAGGCTCAAGCGGGGCTCTAACTCAGGTATTTAGACTCTGGCGCATTCAGTGCCGAGGACTTCAGCAGAGACGCAATGAACCCTATCGTGGCATTACACCCTTCCTTCCATTGTTTTGCTCAAGAACGGCTAAGGCTCTAGATCTATCCCTGCTGCTAAAGCGTAGCACTAAATATCACAACGGAAGTCAATTCCGTGATTGACCGATGACCGCCCAGCCGCCTCGGAGCTACACGAGGCTCGCGATAGCCATAATCGTGGCGGCACTGGTCATTAGTCTCTTCACCTACCTGGCTATCATCACGACGCCCGCGAGTACCAGGACCACTACTGTGTCTGTTACTGAGATTGTCAATCATACTGGGACGTCTATCCTTACAAGCGTTCCCACGATGGAAGTGAACGGATTGCTTTACTACGCTGACAACGTAACGAGCGACGTGGTGATTCAAATCCCTGGCTATAGCTACCTCCTCAATGGTTCGGTGACCTTCCTGGGAGTGAGGTTTACGACGATATGCCCGCCTCAAGTTGAGGGATGCCCCGCTCCTGGTTCAACGGTCACTAATCAGTCGAGCATCAGTGCCATTGCCGGGGGTGCGATCAGGTTGAGCTTGACGTTTCCGGATGGGACTAACGAAACCATAGGCGGCGAACCCGGCCCAGGGTATCCATCCTTCTTTATCTTATCCCAGCATGCGGATCCTCAAGCAGGTATCCTCCTCTTCACCAGTGGTCCCGATAAGGCCTACCTTCTAGTCTCGTAGCTGGCAAAAGCCCTCCTTTCTTTCATCATCGGGTCAAGCAGCAGACTCTGGATTTCCCTCGCAAAGTGGAGGCGCGCAATGAACCCTTTAATTGGTACACTCGTAGCGTTTCGTTGTTTTGAGCTCCTCGAGGGGGAGGAATGCTGCTGTTCAAGTGATTCTGATTCTCGTTCTGGTCGCGGCCGCCGCCTTCCTAATCGACAGCGACGCAACAGGTGTACAGGTCTACAATGTCTACCCCACGATCAGCATGCTCCCGACGCTTGAGGTGGGAGACCTCGTGGTGGTGCACAGCGTGCCCTTCGACACCATAAAGGTAGGGGATGTCATCGTCTTCGCCAGGCCAGATTCGAGCGGGGTCTGCACCAGCGCGAGCGAGATAATCGTCCACCGCGTGGTAAACACCACGGCGCAGGGCTTGATCACTCAGGGTGACGACAGGCTCACAAATCCGGTTCCGGACGAGACCAACCCCAGCTGGCCGCCAATACCGGCGAGCTGCGTGAAAGGAATCGTCGTGGTCGCTGTGCCGTACCTTGGGAGGATTACGGAAGCGTTCCCTCCCCCTTACAACTACGCCCTGGTGGCGGCGATACTCGCTCTCGTCTTCGCTCTAGAGCTGCGCCCCAAACGGAGCACCAACAACGAAGAGGAGGGCGATGGCTCACCGGCTCCGGCAGAGAGCATGCCTGCTGGGTGATTATCCCCGGCGGAGGCGCAATGAACCCCATACATGGCAAAACAATTCTCTCGATAGGGTGCAGCCCTAACCGTCTCCGTCTTTCATCTCACGGACATCAGCGTATGGGTGCTGACAATGTTCTCCATGCTCCTTATGCCCGAGCTCAGTGTCGCGTAAAGCTCTGCTAGGCTCGATGCCTCGAGCTCGGCCACGAGGTCATAGGTACCGTACACATCATAGACGGCCAGAACGTTAGGTACAGCCCTCAGTTGACGGGCGACCTCGACATCGGTACCGACTTTGACGTTGATCATGACGAACGCCCTTACCACCGTCGAAGCCCCTCCGGAAAGATACACCACGTATCCTTTTCAGCGCCGTTCATTGAACAGCCATCGGGTTCACGGGGCTAAATAAGCAAACCTCCGTGACCATCATAGGAGCAAAGCGAGCGCCCTGACCGGGCTACCTGTCCCTCCGACCAACGGAATCGGCGCGCCCACAAACAAGAACTCCTTGCGCAGCAAACGGTCCAAGTTGGCAAGATTCTCGAATATGGGAACCCCTTTTGGCAGAAGCAGCTTGTGAGCAGGATAGGGGTCTCTATCGGGACTGGCAGCATCGATGCCGATCGCTTTGACACCGAGGCGCGCAATGAACTCACAGGCATCCCTGCTCAAGACAGGATTGTCCATCCACTTTGGAGTCCCGAACTTGGAGGTGTATCCCGTATAGAACAGAAGGATAGAATTGAGCTCGGCGTCAGTTCCAAGGCCCATATCTCTGAGACGTTTCGAAATATCGGGCTCCCCAATCTCAGCCCTTGAAGGATAGCGAGAGAAGTCAAGCACGATGCCCTTGCCTATGTACCGTGACAGCGGAGTCGCTTCGATTGGATCCCCCTTCACGGCGACGTGAGCCGGAGCATCGACATGGGTCCCCGTGTGTTCCTCGAAGGTCCAGATGTTCGATTGGAATCCTGTTTCCGCAATTGTCGTGAAGGTGCTCCTGAGCGGTAGCGGTGAACCTGGATACACCTGGGATTTCAGGCTCGCAAAGGCGACCGAAAGGTCCACGAACCGCGAATAGTTGCGAGATGTCTTCCTCAATTGACGACACGAAGCTCCGACGTCTCAAAGGTGAGTCTCTCGGAACCGTCATCGGTCACAACATAGACGTCCTCCCAGATTATCGGGGTGTCACCCAAACTCGAGAACGGCTCTACTCCAAGCACCATGCCGGGCTTCAGGATGGTCCTATCTCCCGCAGAGATACTCGGAGGCTCGGTCGCGAGCATCCCCTGCCCGTGCCCGTAGCGTCCCACATCAAAACTGACGAAACCCGCATCCTTGATGGCCTTGTTGCCGACGCTCCAAACGTCACGGCACGTAGCATTGGGTCTCACAGCCTCAGCCATCCTAGAGCAAGCCCTCCTAATCGCTTTGTGATTCCTGACTTGTTTGTCCGAGGCCTTGCCCACGGTGCCCAGGCGGGGGTAGTCGATGCAATGGGTCCGGACATAAGCCCCTCCGTCTATGTACAGCATGTCGCCCTTCCTTATGGGCCTCTCAGAGTGAAATTGCGTCAGGTTCACCGGCTCCTTTGTGGCGACGTGGACGAACGCAACCCTATCGGCGCCATAACGGAGCATGAATTTGCTGAACATCCGTGCAATCTCTCTTTGGGTGTCGCCGACACGGCACTCGTCGAAGGTCTTCTGACGAGCTCTTGCGGTCACCTTCGCCGCGCTCTTCATGAGGTCGAGTTCCTCCTTCGACTTTGTCATCCTCAGCTCCCAGATCAGGGGAGCGACATCGACGAACTTGACCCCGGTCAACGCGCGCATCAGGCCCAACACCTCGCCCAGAGGCTGCCCGATTCTCATCTCGAGACCCTCCTCTAGCCCCACCCTCTTGTTCCCCAACCCCACGTCTTTCAGCGCTTTCGTGTATAGTTCCACTGGTACACCGGTCGTCGTATTGTAGGTCCGAACGTCCTTCACGGCGGATTTCACCGGCGTCTCTGAAGCGGTTCCGACGATAGCGATCGGGTCTCCTTCCCTCGGAACAACCACCGCAGCGGGTCTGGTCGTGGAATAGTGGAGACAGATGGTCCCCGAGACGCCCGTGAAGTACTGGAAATCCTCTTCACCGGTCAGGAACATCGCATCGAGCTTTTGCCGCTTCATCAGCGCCTGTGCTCTAGCAACCCGATTCTTCATCTCGCCCTTGGAGAAGACCAGCGGAGATGCCATCTATGTCCGACTCCACAATGCCGGTAATTTAGCTGTTCGGAGCATCCAAGTGCCAGACGCCTCCTGAGCTTCAGCCCTTTACCTGTGGAATGACGTGCTTTCCGATTGCCGCAATGGTGGCCTTTGGGTCGAAGCTAGAGTCGCTGAAGATGACATGGCCCATCCCCTCCTCCCTCGAACGCTTGACCGCCTCGAGCAGGTCTCCAGGTTCCTCTGTGAGGAGCGCCATCTTGGTGATATCTTCGTCGCTCATCTTCTTCGCGTTCAGCTCCGTCTTCCTTGGGTCCGGCTCATCATAGTTCGCCGGGATGAACCAAGCCGCCGATGAATTTCTGAACTTCTCGAGCAACCTCTTGGGCTCTCCGAAACCGCAATCCACCCAAGCGACCTTGGACAGGGTGGACGGGTCCCTCCCGGCCGCCCTTGCCCCCTCCTCAAACCTCGGCAGTATCTCCTTCCTAGTGTAGCCGTACTTCAATCCCCAGGTCACCAGCCCGTCCCCGTGAGCCCCAGCCACCCTTGCGGCCTTCGGACCATAGGCCGAGAAGTAGACCGGAATGGGCCTGCCGGGCTTGTCGTAGCAGAAGACGTTCTTCAGTTTGAAGTACTTGCCAGCATGGGTGAAGTAGTCGTCGCTGGTCCAGAATTCTCTGATTAGGTCCACGGCCTCAATGAGCATCTCAGATCTCACTTTCCAACCCGGCCAAGCATCCAAGAAGGGTCCCTCGTTCAGAGCCTCTCCGGTACCCACGATGAGCTCGATACGCCCTGGAAACATGTTACCCATGGTCGCGAACGCCTGCGCCACCACCCCGGGATGATACTTGAACATGGGAGCCGTTGCGCCGCTCCCGATGCTCATTCGCTGGGTCTTTTCGGCGGCCGATGCCATCCAGACCCAGGCCTGGGGTGAGTGGGCGTGCGTGTGGAACCAAGGAAGGAAGTGGTCCCCCATCCAGACGACGTCAAACCCGGCTCGCTCGGCCTCAACGACCAGTTCCAGACAATACCTCGGGTCGAACCAGTGACCGACGGCACCCATATCATAGCTAATCCTCATGACGGACGTCCTCTAACCTTGCTGCGGATAACCTCTTCTCATGGGCTGTTGTAGATTGGAACCTACCCGACCCATGAATCCAGGGAATCGGCGGACCTGGTCTCTAGAGGCTCCAGCCCCGCGACTCTCACGCCCACCAGCCTGACTCGTTCCCCGCGATTCTCGAACTCTTTGAGCAGCGCCCTCGCGACCTCCTTGATGATGTCCGGTCCCTCCGCGGGCTTGGGGAGCGTTTTCTCCCTCGTGAAGGTCTCAAACGCATGGAACCTGATCTTGACGCCCACAACCTGAAAACCGTACCCTGCGTGTTTTACCCTGCGTGCCAGTTCTCCCGCAGCATCCATCGCTTCGGCGTAGACCTTCTCGAAGTCGTCCACATCGTTTCTGAAAGTCCTCTCGACGCTAAGCGACTTCGGGGTCTCCCGGGGGTGAACCTTCATGCTTTCCTGTCCGTGGACGACCCCCCACAACCAAACTCCAGTCTTTCCGAACCATTGCATCAGTTGCTTCCCAGGGACCGCCTGCAGGTCCCCGATGGTCTCGATGTGCCTCTCGCCGAGGAATACCTGCGTCTTCTTGCCCACCCCCGGTATCACTGTGACGGACAGCGGTGCTAGAAACTCAGCGGGGGAGTCGAGCGGAACGATCGTGAGCCCGTCTGGCTTCTGCAGGTCTGAGGCTATCTTCGCCGTGGACTTGTTGGGTCCGATACCTATGGAGCATGTGAGGCCATGGAGTTCCTTGACCCTCTTCTTTACGAGGATGGCCAGCTCCTTGGCTTCTGTTACCCCTTTCACCCGTCCAGTCACATCCATGAACGCTTCGTCGATGCCCGTCTGTTCCAGCGTGTCCGCGAACGTACCGAGGGTGCCCATGACCTCCTTCGAGACGCGCTGGTACAGCGGGTGGTCAGGTCCTCAGGTAGACCGCGGTCGGGCATAGCTTCCAGGCCCTGGATATCGGCATGCCCGACCTGAGGCCGAATTTCCTGGCCTCGTATGAGCAGGCTACGACGACCCCCCTTCCTTTCCCTCCTTCGGGGTCCGCTCCTACGACGACAGGCAGTCCCCGCAACCCAGGGTTCTCCCTTACCTCGACCGAGACATAGAAAGCATCAAGGTCAACGTGGAAGACTATCATCAGGCGAGCTCACCCAACGCGGAGAAGCGCTTCAGAAACCGGTAAGCGTCCCCTGCCTCGGACCGGATTCACGCTCCTTGTCCCAATCGATCTCGATCATCCCGAGGAGTCTTCTGAACTCATTGACCGACTCGGGCCCGAAGCCCGCGAAGTGATTGTTGAAGAAGACGTAGGCATCGTCGAAGGAAGCCTTCTTCTCTTCTAGGTTGCTGGCCCACTCCTGCATCTCCTCTCCGCGTTCTTTTTGTTTGGAGCCGAAGTTAGTTATGTCACGCTCTCCCACCATCCTGAGATAGACGAACCTGGATGTCACCTCTGGAGGGGTCTCCAGGTACTGGTTGAGAGACCAGGTCATCGCAATCTTGTTGTCCTCGAGCAACTTGTACACCCTTGGTGTGAACCAAGACTTGTGCCTGAACTCGATGGTGTGCTGGTACTTCGGGCTGAGCGCCCCCACGAACTTCTCCATCACAGACATGTGCTTCTCCACCTTGACCGACGGTGGGAGTTGGACGACGATGGGGCCTAACTTGGGCCCGAGCTTACCGACCACTGAGTAGAAGTAGGTGAGCGTGCTCTCAAAATCTGATAGCTTCTTCTCGTGGGTTATCTTCTTCGGGACTTTGGGGGAAAATATGAACCCGTCGGGAGTCACCCGCTTCCACTGCTCTATCATGAATTGGTTTGGGATCCTGTAGAAGCTCGAGTCTATCTCGACGCAGTTGAACACCTTGGAATAGAACTTCAGGTAGTCCTTTGCAGGCAGGTTGGACGCATAGAACGGACCTACCCAGTCCTTGTAGGACCATCCACTGCATCCCACCTTCACTCTGTCTCCCAGGGACAACGGGTTTTTTTCGGCTCCCTGTGGTAATAAATATGATAGATTGTGCTTCTGGATGAGATGACGGGACGAGATGTCCGGGACGCGAGACCCTTCTTCGAAGAGAACGGCATAACGCTCTATCTTGAGGACTGCGTCAAGGGGATGGCCGACCACGTCCCTAGGAAGACAATCGACGTGGTCGTGACATCGCCCCCATACAACATAGGCGTGAATTACAGCTCCTACAAGGACGACATGCCTCGCGGCGAATATCTCGACTGGATACAGGAGGTTGGGGCAGCGGTAAATACCGCCCTATCCGACGAAGGGTCATTCTTCCTCAACGTCAGTGGGACGCCTAGAGACCCATGGTTACCATTCGATATAGCTCAGAGCCTAAGGCGCGAATTCGTCCTGCAGAACGTCTTCCACTGGATAAAGTCGATTGCCACCGCAGACGGTGATGCTGGTGCAGCCCTTGCCCTCGGCCACTACAAACCCATTCGAGGCAAGAGGTTTGTAAACGACTCTCACGAGTATGTCTTTCACTTCACCAAGAGCGGGGAGGTTGAACTCGACCGACTCGCCGTCGGAGTTCCGTACAAGGACAAGTCCAACATAGACAGATGGAAATCAACCAAGGGAGACCTGAGGTGTAGGGGGAACGCATGGTTCATTCCCTACCGTACGATCTGGGATAGGCAGACCCAGCGTCCTCATCCATCGACCTTCCCTCTGGCACTGCCGGAGATGTGCATGAAGATTCATGGGATGAACAGGATAGCCCGAGTGATGGACCCGTTTATGGGGATAGGAACGACCGCGATCGCAAGCCTCAAGCTGAACAAGAAATGCGTAGGATTCGAGATCGACGGGAAGTATATCCAGGAAGCCTCACTCAGAATTCGGCAAGCGGCCGCCGGGGTTCGACAAAGCGCGGTTTAGAGCTGGTCGGGATTGACGGGCTCTACTCGAAATACTTTAGGACGCTGGCCCCCGATGCCCTGGAAACTTGACCCGAATTGGCTTCATCGGTCTCGGTGCCATGGGCAGCAAGATGGCCGCAAACCTTCTGAAGGCCGGATACGAGATTATCGTCTATAACCGAAGCCCAGCCGCGGTCAAACATCTTGTTACTTTGGGCGCCACCGGCGCCAAATCGGTCAAGGAGGTCGCCGAGACTTGCGGAATCGTAGTACTCTCCCTGCCGAGCACGGAGGCGGTCGTGGAAACGATGACAGGAGAACGAGGGTTGATCCAGAATCTGGTCGCAGGGAGCATCGTCGTCGATACCAGCACCATCGACCCGCTGGCCTCAATGAGAATCGCGGATGAAATGGGCAAGAAGGGGCTCTACTTTCTTGACGCACCTGTGAGCGGGGGGCCGGAGGGCGCAGCGGCTGGGACCCTTGCCATAATGGTGGGGGGAGACCAGTCTGCCTTCGCTAGGAGCGAAACGATTCTCGGAATGATGGGCAAGAATGTCTTCTACCTGGGCGGATCGGGCGCCGGGTTGAGGGTGAAGCTCTTCAACCAAGCGCTCGTGGGAGCCTACTTCGTAGCCATCGCCGAGGCATATCTCTGGTCCCGCAAGATGAACGTGAAGGTAGAAGACCTGGAGAAGGTGATAACAAAGAGTTGGGGCGATTCAGGAGTCTTCCGGCATTTCCTCTTGGTCCTAGAATCCGGGAACTTCAAAGGCGGTGCCACCTTCCGGACCCTCGCAAAGGATCTTACCATAATTCTTGACAACGCCAAGCGAGAAGGGATCCCGATGTCCCTTTTGGAGAAGGCCAGCGGATACATGTCCAAAGCCTCGTCGCTAGGATACGAGGGTTTTGACGCGTCGTATCTCTATGAGATCCTTGACAAGCTCGAAGACGAGTGAAAACCTTCTCAAAATTCCGTCATCGCTTTACCCTTCAAACCCAAGAGAGCTCGGGCCTCGTCCGGTGAGGCGTTCTCCCTGCCGGTAACCTCCAGGACGAGCGTCCTGATTTTCTCTACCTGCTGAGCGTTGTTCTTTGCGAGGACGCCCTTGCGTAGGTACAGGTTGTCCTCCAGCCCCACCCTGACGTGCCCGCCCATAGACGCAGACGCGAGACAGGAGCTGAATTGGAATCTTCCCGCCGCCGCTACCGACCAAGTGTAGTTGGTCCCCCCAATCTGTCCATCAGCGGTCTGCTTCATCGTTACGAGGTCTGCCACCGATGCTCCAATCCCTCCAGTTATCCCCATCACGAACTGGACGTGGATAGGTGGCTTGAGCTTGCCTTCGTCTATCAGTCTCCGGGCGTTGTAGATGTGAGAAACATCGTAGCACTCCAGTTCAGGTTTGGTCTCGTTCGCCGCCATTGTCTCGCAGAATCTTTCCATGTCGCTGAAGGTATTCTTGAAAATGTAGTCCTTTGAGGACTCGATGTAGAGTTTTTCCCAGGAGTACTTCCACTCCTTCACGCGGGAAAGATACTGGTAAGACCCGAAGTTCATAGAACCCATGTTGAAGGAAGCGACTTCAGGCCTGAACCTGGGGACTACCATCAACCTCTCCTCCAGCGTCATGCCGAATCCCCCTCCCGTCGTGGTGTTGATGATGACATCCGACCTTCCCTTTATGTCTGAGAGTACCTGCCTGAAGAGGTTCAGGTCAGCTGTCGGGCGTCCCGTCTCAGGGTCCCTGACATGGATGTGTACCATGGCTGCCCCGGCCTCTGCCGCTCCCACGGCTTCGTCCGCTATCTGCTTGGGAGTGATTGGGAGATACGGGCTCATGGTGGGAGTGTGGACCGCGCCCGTGATGGCTGCCGTGATTATGACCTTCTCAGAAGTTGGAGACAAGCATTTCGACCTCTCAGGCGCTCCCGGGGTTGGTCTCCGTGCTCTTGCTTAGCCTCTCGATCGCTTCGTAGCTGCGGAGCGCATCGCCTCCGTCGACCACGATGATCAATTCCGGCACGCAGCTCATGAATTCAACCATGTTTATCCCGTTCAAAGCCAACTCGGTGGTCACCGTAGAAACCACCCCCGGGGTCATTTCAGCTTCGTGGTGCAGGGAGACTATGATCTCCGCGAGGCCGGTGGATATCTTTGGGATATTCTTCCGTGGGATGATGCTCTTCATCTTGTCTAGGTTCTTCTCATCAATCACAACGCGTATCGACTCCACGCCCGAAACGAGCCTGAACGTCTCGCCCACACTGTAGTCGATCATCGACGCGAACTTGCCGAGAGCAGCCGTAATCTCTGGATCGTTGAGTATGACAACGTCGACTATCTTGTTCCGGACCGTCAGCTTCCCAATCAGTTCCCCTATGTTCCTCTGTGTTACCCATTGCTGCTCGATCGGGAAACGTCTGATCGCTCCGATTATCGCCTCCAGAGATGACTCTTGACCCTCCCTGCGGGCCGCCTCCTGTATGTATCTGGCTAGGGACCTGACATTGACCAGTCCTCGGGCGAGGTCGTTCCGTATCGCTCCGTCTCGCTCTATGAATTTGGCCACAACGGCGGCTGTATTTGGCAAAAGCAACCCAAATATGGCAAATGCGGTATATTTGCTTTGCTTGTGTCACAAGTCTTTTATCATAAACGGCCCAAGAATAATCGCTTGACAGCGCTCGCCCAGAATGCCTACACTCGGGACACGCTATCGGATGACTTCCAGAGGGAGCTCTATGGACTGATGGTGCTGACCAGGACGTTCGATGCCCAGGCCGTCAGTCTGCAGCGACAGGGAAGAATAGGCTTCTTTGTACCCTCAGAAGGAGAAGAAGCTGCAGAGATAGGGAGCATAATGGCTGTGGGGCCCGATGATTGGGTCCTCCCGGACTATCGAGCCTCTGGTGTGATGCTGGGGAGAGGCATGTCAATCGAGTCTATGCTCGCGCAGCTCATGGCAAATTCCCAGGACTTCTCAAAAGGAAGGTCGATGCCCTCACATTGGGGTCAAAGAAGCCTCAACATCGTCTCTCCCTCATCTCCTCTGTGCACACAACTCCCCCATGCGGTAGGGATAGGTCTCGGTGCGAGGATGAAGGGGAACAGGATCTGCACCATCGCCTATTTTGGAGATGGCGGGACGTCGAGCAACGACTTTCACAGCGCGATGAACTTCGCCGCCGTCCTCAAGACACCCACCGTTTTCTTCTGTCGGAACAACGGGTATGCGATATCGGTACCTGTCAGCAAGCAAACCGCTACCCCGTCGTTGGCTGTAAAGGCAGCGGCCTATGGGATGGAGGGAGTCCGAGTGGACGGGAATGACATCCTTGCCGTCTACTCGGCCACGAAGAAGGCCGTCGAGAAGGCGAAGAACGGAGGAGGACCCACCTTCATGGAAGCGGTGACATACCGTATGGGACCCCACTCGACCTCCGATGACCCGACAAAATACAGGGCCGAAACCGAAGTCGAGCAGATGAGGGTCAACGACCCCATCAAGCGCTTCAGAAGCTATCTCGAAGCGAGAGGGCTGTGGACAGAGCAGGATGAGTCCAAGCTGAGGAAGGAGGCGATGGAGCGCGTCAAGGAAGCCATCAGAAGGGCTGAGGAACTCCCCAAACCCGAAGTCGGCTCGATTTTCGAGGATGTGTACGCACACCCCACTAGAGACCTAGAAGAGCAGGCTGCAGCGCTCCGGGAAGAAAGGCAGGGGGGCGTCTAGATTGGAACAGACGCTGGTACAGGCGATAAACGCGGGGTTGAGGGACGAGATGACGCGGAACCAAGACGTGGTGCTGCTCGGGGAAGATATAGGCAAGAACGGAGGAGTCTTCCGGGCAACGGAGGGGCTCTATGACGAGTTTGGTCCGGGGCGCGTAATCGATACCCCTCTGAACGAGAGCGGGATCGTGGGTGTCTCCATCGGACTTGCGTTGTACGGGATGAGACCGGTGGCGGAGATAGAATTCCTCGATTTCATCTACCCTGCCTTCGACCAGATAGTGTCAGAGCTCTCAAAGATACGATACAGGAGCGGTGGGGAATACAGCGCACCGGTCGTGATAAGAGCGCCCTGTGGTGGCGGGATCAAGGGTGGTCCCTACCATTCCCAGAGCACGGAGTCCTTCTTCGCTCACATCCCTGGGCTGAAGGTTGTGATCCCGTCCAACCCCGCCGACGCGAAAGGGCTGCTAAAATCGGCGATGAGAGACGAGGACCCTGTAATCTTCCTCGAGCCCAAGAAGCTCTACAGGTCCGTGCGAGGTGATGTCCCCGAAGGAGAGTACACGGTCCCGATAGGCAAAGCACGAACAGTTCGGGAAGGGACAGACATCTCGCTCATCACATATGGGTCGACGGTTCCGACATCTCTTGAAGCAGCGACGAAAGCTGGAGAAGAGGGCCTGAGCGTCGAGGTGGTGGACCTACGAACATTGAGTCCGCTCGATGTCGACTCCGTTCTGGGTTCAGCGAGGAAAACCGGAAGGGTGGTCATCGTATATGAGGCTCCAAAGACGATGGGATTCGGCGCCGAAGTCTCAGCGATTCTGGCTGAGGAGGCGCTCGACTTCCTGAAAGCTCCCATAGCAAGGGTTGGAGGATTCAACACTCCGTTCCCATACGTGCACGAGGAGCTCTATGCGCCAACAGTGCTTCGCATCCTCAAGGCGATTCGGACCACAGCTCAGGTACCTGAGTGTTCCCGGCGAGAATGGGGATGCTTTCGGGCCAAACCTTATACGAATCCGCCGAGTAAAATCGTCTCATGCTGAAGGAAGAAAAACAGAAACTCAAGCAGCGCTTGACACCGAAACAGTACCATGTGTGCGTCAACAAGGGGACAGAGATGCCCTTCACCGGAGAGTACTGGGATAGCCATGAGGCCGGAGTATACCAGTGTGTCGTCTGCGGTTCCCCGCTCTTCAGCTCTGACACCAAGTTCGATTCGGGCACCGGCTGGCCGAGCTTCTGGGAGCCGATAAAGAAGGACAACGTCAAGGAAGAATCGGACAACGGTCTCTTCATGCGTAGAACAGAGGTCGAGTGTGCAACTTGCGGTTCGCACCTGGGGCACGTGTTCGACGACGGACCAAAGCCCACCGGACTGCGGTATTGCATAAACTCGGTCTCCCTAAAACGAATCGACAAGTAGCGCCGGTCCATGACAGGGTTTATCTGGATGCGAGCGCTTTACCGCATTGAAAAGATTGACCGCAAGCATCCAAGACTCGGGTTTCCGCCTGGATTCGGCGATGCGTCTCACTGCTCCCACCCTGCGCGTCCGGCGGCTCAAAGAAACCCTTTCGTTCTATGAAAGGGATATAGGGCTCCAATCCAAAAAGAGGTATCGTGATTTCGAAGGGTTCGAGATCGTCGAGCTAGGCTTCCGCGATGACGACGAACCGCTTCTGGTAATCAAGAACGACCCCAAAGCGAAGGTTCCGTCTCGGGACTTTGCTGGCCTTTACCACTATGCCGTTCTGCTACCGGACCGGAAAGGCCTCGCATCCACCCTTCTTGCCGCAGGTAAGTCAGGGGTCCAATACGAGGGATTCGCCGACCACTCCTTCAGCGAAGCCCTCTATTTGCACGATGCCGAGGTGAACGGGATGGAATTCTACGCTGACAGGCCAAGGAAAACCTGGCCCGATTGGACCAGGATACTGAAGACCAGTGGGGTCAGAGGGTTCGCTGCACTGAACAAACCGCTGGACATCGATTCATTGATTGGCGAGCTTAGCAGCGAAGAAAGGGAGCACCCGGCGCCATTCCCGCGTGGAGCGAAGATCGGGCACATGCATCTCAGGGTCACCAACCTCGAGAGGTCGGTTGATTTCTACCATAAACGGCTTGGGCTGGACGTAATGGCCTACATGCCAGAAATCGGGGCCGCCTTCCTCTCGGTCGGGGGGTACCACCATCACCTGGGCTTGAACACGTGGCATAGCCTTGACGGCACGCCACACGCCGTCGGCGAGGCAGGACTAGAGGAGTTCAAGATGATTCTGCCAAACGCGAACGCCCTAGACGCGGTGTCGTCTAGATTCCCAAATGCCTCTAACACGGACGGTATGGTCCGGTTGGCCGACCCGGACGGAATACGGGTAACCGTATCATCCTAGAGGCCCCGAAAATCTCTGAGAACCGACTTTCACGCGTGGATTATCTTGCTGGCCGAGACCGGCTTGTCACCATCATAGGAAAACCTCTTGATCATCCTGTAGTAGCTCTCAATCTCTGGCGTGTCTGGCTTGGGGTCCCAGTGGTCCCCCTGATCGTCCTCCTGATAGTTGAAGAAAATGTGTATCGCCACATCGCCGTCTCCGGGCTTTTCGCCTCGATAGTCTGGGTCCCATCTGACCTGACCATCAGGGAATTCTCGTCGGAAACTCCTGAGGAGCTTTGGCAGCGCTAACAGTTGAATGAAATTCGCTTTCACAACAATCCCGTCCTTCCAGTAGATTGGGACGACTACCCTTTCCATTTCCTTACTCGAAACGAGGCGACCCACAGCCTTCTTGTCAGCCCCTACGGAGAGTAAGGCTTCGCGGAGTAGCTCGCCATCGCTCTCGGGCTGGACGGGTTTGGCCTTGGGCATCACACAGGCCTAATCGGTTCCCCTAAAAAACTGTCCTGAGAGGTATTTTCCAAGCCCCGGGAGGACTCAATCAAACCGCCTCTTCTTCGCCGGATAACCTATTATTTCAGGCACCAATCCGAATCTTGAATGCAGACAATAGAGCTCGCGCCGTACAGAGTCAATTACATCGTGTCCCAGGGCACGGGTCGCAGGTACACCTATCTGAGGTTCCGGTCCGACATGGTCCTCGAAGTGGTGGTCCCTCGGGGGAGGAGGGTCGACCCCGAGTCGGAGATCAACCGGAGAAGGACCTGGGTGTTGAAGAGCCTGCTGGAAATGTCGAGAAGCAAGAGAATCCTGGACGAGGGAAGGGTCATGTTCGACGGCTCATATCTCACGATAGTCTTTCAGCAGGACCTGGAGCGCGAGATTGTCGAACCCAATCAAGCGGAAGGTATTGTGGTGGTGCGCGCCGTCGATGCTGCAAGGGTGAAGGAGCTGGTCAGAAGGTGGTTCCTCAAAGAAACGTCGCGATACGTGGTCAGAAAACTCGCCGAGGTGTCCGCGGGTTTTCCCAAGTACCAAGGAGCTGACGTGAGGGAGATAAGACACTGGGGATATTGTACCAAAAAGGGAAGGCTCTCATTTAGCTGGCAGCTCATCGCACTCCCGGAAAGGCTGCGCGAATACGTCGTGCTTCACGAACTGACACACCTCTCAGTGTTCAATCATTCAAAGGAGTTCAGCCGACGACTTGGGATTGTCTGCTCGGACTACCGGGACAGGGAGAAGGAGCTCGACCTGATCGCACCCATGCGGAGCTATCTCAGCAGGAGCATGTAGACAACATAACCATTTAAAGCCCTGTCGCAGCCTTCGGCGAGGTCTATGAGCGAACTCACGGCTCAGAAGGGAGACACCGTATCGGTGCACTACGTGGGAAAGTTCCCGGGTGGAAAGGTCTTTGACACCAGCATGAAGTCGGAGGCAGAGAAGGCCGGGTTGTTCTCCCCGGCCAGGGACTACAAACCGCTCCAGGTTGTCCTTGGCGGTGGGCAGGTGATAAAGGGCTTCGATGAGGCTCTCATCGGCATGAGAATCAACGAAACCAAGGATGTGACGTTGCCGCCAGAGAAGGCCTACGGGAAGGTCGGCAGGCATCCGATGGTGGGAAAGACCCTGCAGTTCAAGCTGCTCGTGACCAACATCAAGAGACCGTGACACAAGTGAATCAGGCCTTGGCGGTCGGTCCGACGGTATCCCTGTGGCTTCTCTTTGGCCTCCTTACGGGCATAATCCTCGCACTCATCGTCCTTCTCGGCGTGATTTTCTCGAGGGACCTAAAGCGCGGGATCACTACCACCATCAATGAGACGCTCTTCGAGGGCCTGGGCGAAAGGAAGGAGCTTTTCCTCGGCAACCTCGAGAAGGAGCTTACAAGACGCGGGGTCATACCCCGCAAACCTCTTGACAAAGCCAGCGACCTTGTCTTCCGGGACTTCTTCAACGAGGTCAAGATTTATGCCACGACGGAGGGAAAGCATCTTAGGTACGGTTACCGCAGCTCCTCGACGAGCTGGGCGATTGCGATTGGCGTCCTGCTCCTGATTCCTTTCATCGTGGGGTCTCTGGTGGTCTTCACTCTTTCTTTGCTGAGAAGGAACAGCACCACCCGTGCCTTGTTCGAGGCTGGTCAGTCTGCGGCGCTGCTAACAAAGACGGCCGATTGGACTCCCATGTAGGATAGCGCCCCCGACTCCCTGCGTACATCTTCCTCTTAGTGGCGCTTCAATAGGAGGACAAGATGCAAAGGGGATCTTGAAGCAGGTCACGCACCAAATCTTCTCCATAGGCGTGGCTCTCTACACTCTCTCCGAACTCCATATGTCGAACCTGCCTTCGTTGATGCTCGCGGTCTGGTTCTCGTTCTCTGTCAATTCAACCATCGACGCCTTGGGCCACTTTTCGCGCGGGGGAATACCAACCCGCTCTTGGTTCACGCATTCGGTCTTCACCGCCCCGGTTTGGGGATGCCTTGTTGGATGGCTTACGCTTGATTTAGTTTACGCGCTTGCCGCACAGAGACCTGAAGCACTCACGCTCGGCTTCTGGATGACCATCTGCGCGATTATCGCCCTCGGGCATCTGTTCCTTGACAGCCTCACGGGAGCAGGAGTGTACTTCACCAGGAAACGAATATCACTCGCCCAGTTCGGTTACGACAACATCCTCCTGAACCTCGGATTCATCGCGGCAGGGACGTACCTGACCATACTGTCGTTCTGGATTTGAAGCCGTGCCCACCTAGGTCGTGTCGGCTTCTTGTGAGAAGCTCTCCAGCTCATACTGGGTATGGTGCCTCCCGTAGTAGTGCCAAATCTTCTCCTGTTCAGATTTGATGTATCGTTTCTCTGGGTCAGAAAGCTGGGGGTTCTCGCCCTCACCCTGCCCCCTTCTCAACTCCGCAGGGATGCCCTCCCAGCAAAAATAACCCCCACCGGGGTAGCCAGTATCCTTGCGGACCACAATGGCTGCGAATCCGGGCGCGCCGGCCAGGTACTCGTGCCGGTCGATTTCTCCAAGTGCTCCAACGACCGTGCCACCCGTCGAAGACCCGCGTGACATCCCGAACTTCTGCATCAGATAGCCGTAGGTCACGGTTCTTCTTTCCCCCGCGGCCCTGATCAGTTCCTTCCGCATTTCCTCGTTGGGCACGGTATGATTCACCCGCGCGATCATGTACCTTTGACGAGGGCGATGGCGAAGCCGTCGTAGCCCTTGCTGCCAACGGTCTGTAGCTCCGTGGCAACCACCCTGGTCTCGATGGCAAGCAACTCGTTGAAGCGACGAACGCCCCGGACGCTGAGGTCAGTGCTACGCGACTCGATGACGGCTCCCTCGCGGATTACATTGTCTACGATGATTAAGCTGCCAGGGCGTGAGAGTTTCAGCGCCCAAGTGAAATATTCTGGGATGTTCTGCTTGTCTGCGTCGATGAAGAACAGGTCAAAGGGTCCCCTTCCTTCGGCCTGGAGTTGGGGCAGCGTATCGAGAGCTCGGCCAAGGCGGACCTGGACACTACCAGACAGCCCTGCCCGCGCAATGTTCTTGCGAGCGACGTCTGCGTGCTTCGGTTCGCTCTCGAGTGTGATGAGCTTCCCATCCTCAGGCAGCGCCCGTCCGAGCCATATTGAGCTGTAGCCCCCCAAGGTACCAATCTCGAGTATTCTGCGAGCTCCCTGAACCCTCGCCAGCAGGTGCAGAAATCTACCCTGGGTGGGGGTGACGTTGATCTGAGGCAGACCTGCAGCGACGCTGTCGCTTATGGCTGCGTCCAGCACGTGGTCTTTCGGTATCAGCATCTCGGTGATGTAACCGTCAACCGCCTTCCACAGGTCTTGCATCTCATTGCTTTCTCCTCCATCGCCGGAGTTCAATTCGCTTCGCAGAATCGGGGAGGTTGTTTCGGGCTTATAGCCCTAGCCATCGTGCGCACATCTAAATACGAGGCGTGAGGCCCGATTATTACAGGCGGGTGAGTGGACCTCCATCCGTTCCGCCTTCATAGAAATCCCGGAGCTGGAGGAGAAAAATTAGATGCAAAGGCCTGAGAATACCGTCGCGATATCGGAGATTTTCCTGAGCCTACAGGGCGAGGGGGTCCACGCTGGGACTCCGGCCGTCTTTCTTCGCACGTACCATTGCAACCTCACCTGCTCATGGTGCGATAGCAAGTACACGTGGCAAAATCAAGAACGCTCGAGAGCTGGAGTCGACTACGAGGCGGCAACGGTCGAGTCGATATTCAGGAGGATAACCGCCTTCGGTTGCAAGCACCTCGTCCTGACAGGGGGTGAGCCTCTGCTTAACCAAAGGTCCCTGCTGCCGCTACTTTCAAGTCTGAAGGCCGCTGGTTTCTTCACCGAGGTCGAGACGAACGGGACCATAGCGCCCATTGCAGAATTCACGGAGCTGATAGACTGTTTCAATGTCTCGCCCAAAACATCCAACAGCGGGGTCGATGAAGTGTTGAGGACCCGTCCCCAGGCTCTAAAGGCGTTCGCCCAGTCCCGCAAGGCGTGGTTCAAGTTCGTCATAGGCACAGAGGCCGACGTCCTGGAGGTCGAAGAGATGCTCTCCAGGCTTGAGATTCCACGGGAGAAGGTGCTCCTGATGCCGGAGGGCACCGATGCGACTTCGCTCCTCAAACGCGGGAGTTGGCTCGCGGGCGTGTGCAAGGAGAAGGACCTGCGATTCACTCCAAGGCTGCACATTCTTCTATACGGAAACGTGAGGGGTACCTGATGGGCGGCGAGGGAGACGCGTGGAGCGCTGTTATGATGATCTCGGGCGGAGTGGATTCGGTCACCACCGCCTACTACGTGAAGAAGACGCTCAAGCCGAAGAAGATGCTTCTGGTCTTTTGCGACTACAAACAGCGAACATACGATTATGAAAAGTTCTGCATCCGGAAGATTTCCGAAAAGCTCGGAGAGCCGCTGCGCCTCATAGACCTGAGATGGCTTGGAGAGATAAGCACGTCGCTGCTCACCCATGCCGAACGTCGCGATCCCAGAGACCAAGGAGACCGACCTCTGGGACCCAGAGAAGGCCAAAGACAGGATCCTGAAGTGGTGGGACCCGTGCAGGAACGCCATTCTCTTGCTGGTTGGGCTCGCACATTCCGAGTCGTTCTTCATCTCTGCGAAGGAGCGGTACAACGTCTACATCGGGATCAGGAGGGAGACCCCCGTCGCGATGAAGGACAACACTCCGGAGTTCCTCGCCGAGATGAACAGACTAGCGGAACAGGCGACGCACCACGGGGGCTACAAGATCGACGCTCCGCTCATCACCTACGACAAGGACAAGGTCGTGAAGCTCGGCGAAAAGCTCGGGGTTCCTTGGGAGTACACATACAGCTGCTACGCTGGCCACGGTTTCACGAAAGCCGGTGGGAAGAAGCTACCCGTACATTGCGGTAGGTGTTCAAATTGCAAGAGAAGGAAGCTTGCGTTCGCAGACGCCGGCGTCAGGGACCCTTCGATTTACGCCAGCTAGCGAGTCTAGAGGTTCTTCTTTATCGCGTCGAAGTCAGGCAGCGTGCCAGGGTTGGGCGCCGCCCAAGAGTAGAGGACCTTGCCGTCCGAGCCCAGGATGAAGATGACCCTGTTGGCGCTCTGATATCCCTTGAGCCCGCTAAGGTTCTCCCAAGCCACGCCGTACTGGTGTATCACATCGCGCTTGAAGTCGCACAGGAGCGGGAAATTCAGGCCGTTCTTCTCGGCAAACGCCTTCTGAGCGAACGGAGCATCGACGGAGACGCCAACCAGATTGGCATTCATCCTTTGCAGGTCAGAGAACATATCTCTGAAGGTGCACATCTCCTGTGTGCAGGTCCCCGTGAACGCTCCAGGATAGAACGCCAGGATGGTCTTCTTTCCAGTCACCAGGAACTCCGAGAGCTTTCTTTCCTTTTTGTCCGCATCATAGAGCGTAAAGTCAGGCGCGACGTTCCCAGTTTGCAACATGGTTTTGGCCTCCCAGCGACATGGGCTTAAGCATTCTGATTACAGGGTCTCGACTGAAAACCCTTCGATTTCCATAGCGGAAACGCAGCGCATGGGGATGCGAGCAAAAGTCCGAGGATTCTCGCCTTAGCAAAAATCATATATACAACTCGAAGTTGTATAGTGACGTGAATTATTGATGTCAGGCAGTCCACAGTACATTATTCTAAAGGAAGGCACCAACGAGTCCAAGGGACGAGAGGCTCAGAGGAACAACATACAGGCAGCAAAGCTGATCGCAGAGATTGTAAGGACTTCACTGGGTCCGCGGGGCATGGACAAGATGCTCGTCGACACTCTGGGCGACGTGACCATCACCAACGACGGCGCCACCATGCTGAAGGAGATCGACGTGCAGCACCCGGCGGCGAAGATGCTCGTCGAGGTATCAAAGGCTACCGACAACGAGGTGGGAGACGGCACGACCTCCGCGGTCATACTCGCAGGCGCGTTACTCGAGAAGGCCGAGGAACTGATCACGAAGGACGTTCATCCGACGGTGATCGTGGACGGCTACATGAAGGCTCTCGAGAAGGCCTTGCTGGTGCTCGACGAGATCGCAGAGAAGATCGACCCATCGAACAAGGCCGACCTGCTCAAGGTCGCTACGACGAGCATGATGACCAAGCTGGTCTCGGACGACGCACCGCACCTGGCGCAGCTCGTGGTGGATGCCGTGACCCAGGTGGCCGAAATAACGACAGAGAAGAACGGCGAGAAGACCTGGAAGGCGGACATTGACAACGTCAAGGTTGAGAAGAAGGCTGGCGGCTCCTTGTCGGACACGAGCCTGATCTCAGGCATCGTCCTGGACAAGGAGGTCACGCACTCTGCCATGCCGAAGAGGGTTGACAATGCCAAGATAGCCCTCATCAACTCCCCACTCGAAATCGAGAAGACGGAATTCAGCGCGGAGATCAGAATCAACGACCCAGACCAGATGCAGAAGTTCCTCGAGGAGGAGAACAACATCCTCAAGGGAATGGTCGAGAAGATAGAGAACTCTGGAGCGAACGTGCTCATCTGCCAGAAGGGCATCGACGATGTGGCCCAGCACTATCTGGCGAGGGCCGGCGTCCTCGCGGTGAGAAGGGTCAAGGAGAGCGACATGACCAAGCTCGCCAAGGCAACCGGTGCCAGGATAGTCACCAACCTAGACGACCTCACTTCGAAGGACCTCGGTCAGGCCAAGCTGGCAGAAGAGAGGAAGATCGAGGAGGACAAGTGGGTCTACATCGAGGGCTGCAAGAACCCGAAGGCAGTCACCATATTGGTCCGCGGAGGCTCTCAGAGAGTGGTCGACGAGGCGGAAAGGGCTCTTCACGACGCCTTGATGGTCACTAAGGATGTCGTTGAGATTCCATCCATCGTTGCAGGAGGAGGCGCACCCGAGGTCGAGATTGCCGGCAAGGTCAGGGAGTGGGCACAGAAGCTCTCCGGCAGAGAGCAGCTTGCCGCGCTCAGATACGCCGACGCCGTCGAAAGCATCGGCATAATCCTCGCCGAGAACGCTGGCATGGACCCCATCGACACGCAGGTCGACCTGAGGGCGAGGCACAGCAAGGGCGAGAAGTGGGCAGGCGTGGACGCGCTATCCGGGAAGGTCACGAACATGTGGAAGCAGTCGGTCATAGAGCCGAAGGCCGTGAAGACCCAGATACTGAAGGCTGCCACCGAGTCCGCTTCCATGATACTCCGCATCGACGACGTCATCGCAGCGAGCAAGAACGAGAGGCCGACCGGCGGACCTGGCGGCGGCGCGGGCGGAATGGGCTAAGCGGTCCGCTACACCCATTCCTCCTTCATTCTTTTCAGAATATTCCCACCGTCACCCTTATGAAGGACTGAAGTTCCCGGCGTTGTCTCGTCGGTGGTATTTAGCGAGAGCCTGAGTGAGATGACGATTTCCATACCGAGGACCATCATCAGCGAAATACACTCTCACGCAGAGGCTACCTATCCTGAGGAGTGTTGTGGCCTGCTTATCGGAGACGGAGCGACGGCTATCTTGCCCAGCGCGAAGAAGATGATTGTCGAGTCAATCAGGATGAAGAACGTCTACGACGGGCCGAAGCATGATAGGTACAACATCGACCCTCTTGAGCTCTTCAAGGCCGACCGCGCCATATCTCAGAGCGGACGGTCGGTGGCCGGTATCTACCACTCCCATCCTGATTACCCGGCGTTCCTCTCAAAATTCGACCTGGAACACTCGTTTCCTTGGTACTCCTACGTGGTCATCTCCGTCCCGAAGGGGAGGGCCGGGGACACTAAATCCTGGATTCCTAGGGAAGACCACGCATCGGTCCTTGAGGAACCCATAGAAGTACCCGAAGAACAGTGATTAGATTGACAGTGAAAATAGTAATTCCAACGGCGTTGAGGCAGCACACGAACAACCAGGACGAGCTGCAACTGAACTCGAGGGACGTCAAGAGCGCTCTTCAGGAGCTGACCACGACCTATCCAAACCTGAAGCGCTACCTGTATTCCGAGAACGGGAGGCTGAGGAGTTTCATCAACCTCTACCTGAACGAGGAGGACGTACGATACCTCAGTGGCGAGGAGACCCCACTGAAGGACGGCGATGTCCTCATGATAATACCTGCCATCGCTGGCGGGTTAGGTCAAAACACTGGCGACAAACGGGATGTGACGTTCTCCAACGAGGAGTTCGCCCGTTACAGTCGGCACCTGATAATGCCCGAGGTCGGCCTCGAGGGGCAGAGAGCGCTCAAGGCTTCCAGCGTGTTGATCATCGGTGCGGGCGGCTTGGGCACACCGTCATCAACCTACCTGGCAGCGGCCGGGGTGGGCAGAATAGGCATAGTCGACTTCGATGTAATCGAGAGCAGCAACCTCCATCGGCAGGTGCTGTACTCAGAGGAGGACGTTGGAAGGAGCAAGGCCGAGGTCGCGAAGGAGAGGCTGCTCCGCATAAACCCGAACGTGAGCATCACGATCTACAAGGTCCAGCTGGACTCCTCCAACGCGCTCGAGATACTCAAGAACTACGACATCATAATGGACGGGACGGACAACTTCCCGACGCGCTACCTTGTCAACGACGCCTGCGTCCTTCTCGGCAAACCCAACGTCTACGCCAGCATATTCAGGTTCGAGGGTCAGGCCTCTGTCTTCTACGCAAAGGAGGGCCCGTGCTACCGCTGCCTCTATCCGGAACCGCCCCCGCCAGGGCTGGTTCCCTCTTGCGCGGAAGGCGGGGTCCTCGGCGTCCTCCCAGGGATAATGGGGAGCATACAAGCGGCCGAAGCCATCGACCTCATCCTCGGCAAAGGAAACCCTCTCATCGGCCGGCTCCTGCTCTTCAACGCTCTGGACATGAGGTTCAAGGAGCTCAAACTGAAGAAGAACCCGAGTTGCCCCATCTGCGGTCCCAACGCGACCATCAAGGAGCTCATCGACTACGAGGCCTTCTGCGGGGTCGCCGAGGAGGAGAACCCTGAGTTCGAGGTCTCGGTGAAGGCTCTGAAGCAGGCTCTGGATCAGAAGGGAGACGTCGTCCTCCTCGACGTGCGCGAGCCCTTCGAATACCAGATTGCACACATCGAGGGCTCGAAGTTGATCCCCCTCGGCCAGCTCACCCAGAAGGTCAACGAGCTGGACACCGCCGATCAGATAGTCGTCTATTGTCACAGCGGCGCCAGGAGCGCCCAGGCAGTGCGCTTCCTGAACGGCCTCGGGTTCAAGAAGGCGAAGAACCTGAAAGGGGGAATCAAGGCTTGGACACGAGAGATAGACCCGACCCTTCAGTCCTACTGAGCGCTGAATTCCTTAAGGAATGAATATTTCGTCATCCTTATGACCCCTCGGGGTCGAGCCGAAGAAAGGGCTTCTTAGGATTGACCAAGTTTGCCACCCGTTCCGTCCATGGTCACGATTATTACGACATAGAAACGGGGTCCTTTAAGGTCCCGCTGTATCTCTCGAGCGTCTTCGAGCATCCGGACAGGAGGACCGGCGAGGCCAGGAAGAGCGACAGAGGCTTTGAGCAAAAGTACTCTCGGGAGGAGAACCCAACTGTCCGCGCCTTCGAGAGAGTACTGGCAAAACTGGAGGGCGCTTCGGAGTCGTTGGCCTTCAGCAGCGGGATGGCCGCCATCGCAGACGTCTATCTGACGTCGCTGAGTTCGGGCGATAACGTCGTAATAACGAAGGAATCTTATGGGACCACCCAAGACCTCGCTCTGAACCTGTCGAAGTTCGGGGTCAAGACGACCCTGGCTGGGCCTGATACTGACGAGTTCATCGAGAAGATCAAGCCCGGTACGGCACTAGTGATTGCGGAGACGATAACCAATCCGCTCGTGCGCGTCGTCGACATGAGGAAGATTGCAAAAAGGTGCAAGGAGGTCGGGACCCGGCTGGTGGTGGACAACACCTTCGCAACGCCAATCCTCTATGAGCCCCTCTCAGAGGGAGCCTGGGTCTCTCTGCACAGCGTCACAAAGTACATCAGCGGCCACAACGACCTCATCGGTGGGGCCCTTGCCCTGAACGATTCGATGGACCTCATCGAGCTGTGGGAGTTCAGGAGAAGGCTGGGGTCGATCATGGGCGCATTCGAGGCGTTTCTCGCTCTAAGAGGCGTCAGCACGCTCGAGGTCAGGTTCGAGAGACAGAGCAAGAACGCGCTCGCAATTGCCGAGTTCCTTTCGGACAACCCAAGAGTAGAGCAGGTCTACTATCCGGGGCTCAGTGACAGCCCCTATCACAAGACGGCCAACGCAATCTTCAAGGAGCGCCTGTACGGGGGCGTACTTAGTTTCAAGGTAAAGGGTGGAAAGAAAGAGGCCCTAGAAGTGCTCAAGAGAGTACGCGTGGCCAAGCCCTCGCCGAGCCTCGGGGGTACCGAATCACTGCTCAACTACCCGCTTACGAGCGCGTCGAAGACTATTTCCCCGGCCGTGCGAAAGGAGCTGGGTATCGACGAGAAACTCCTGAGGCTAGCGATCGGGTTGGAGGACCTCGAGGACCTCAAAGAGGACCTCTCACAAGCCCTGAAGAACAGCTAGCCAAGCTGAAGTTCTAAGCCGTCCGTAGAATTGGACCGTATTTTTTCTCATAAAATGCCCAAAGGCGCGTGGGTCGTCATGGGGTCCCAGAGGGCAACCTTTGCTGACTTGGCCGCAGAGCCTTTGACTTTGACAGCCACCTGTTGCCCTTGAGGACGAGCACCGGGCAGGTTGCGTCTTCGAGGACGCTGGGTGAGAGGACGCGGGCCAGTCTGCTGGCAACCCCGCTGCCCCATGTAGGCAACACGACCAAATCGGCTTGTTCCTTTTCGATGATTTCCTTTATCGCCTGGTTGCCTGTGCCTATCACCAATCGGGAACCCACATTGATTCCATGAGCAATCATGACCTCAGCCATCACGTCGAGCACCCTCTTTCCGTTGTCTTCGATTGCGGTGGTAGCAGCGGCTATTATTTGCGGTGACGCGAGTTGATTCGGTCCTGGCGGGATGTTGAGGGGAAGCTTGCCCAGATAGACGAGGACTATGGAGGCGTCGAAGAACGTCGCCAGGTTCGAGGCCAACTCTGCAATCTCATCGGGAGCTGGATCATCGTCACCAGTCGCGATGATGATCTTGTTGACCACGTCACGGAGGTCCAAGGACATGCAAGAAGGGACGAGGCACTTCCTTTTATGGGTGACTTACAAATCAGCACCCAAGAGAACCTCCCAGGTCGGTTGCTAGCCCCGTTCGGCGTGCGTTCTATCTCTTAATTAGGACCCTCAGGCGTTGATCTTGCCAAGATGCGGAATGGCACCGCCGTCGTCCTAACGATGCTCGGAGGAGTATTCTACGTCATAGGTGGCGCCCTTGTCGTGGCGCTTGCGGGTACGCTCTCATCGTTGGGCGGCTTCTCAGATCTCGGACTCGGCGGACTCAGTAACATCCCCGGTCTCAACGGGCTAGACTACCCAACAACAAATGAAACCTCGGCCGGAGGACTATCACTCGGCACGTCAGGCATAAACGACATAGTGTATCTGGTCGGGGGGTTCGGCATCCTCGCCGGCATTCTGATGATCTTCGGAGGCTACTTACTGCAGATGGAGAAGCCTGGTCGCAGGAAGGCTGGCGGCATACTCGCCGCCGTCATGTTACTCCTCGGGGCTCTGCCGGCGCTAGGCGGCCTCTTCATCGGGTTCATACTAGGGGCGATTGGGTGTTACTTGGGCCTGACCTACAAAGCGGCGAGATCTAACTTCACCGTTGGGCTGGGGCCTGTGGGGTCGGTTACACTCGGGCCGTCGTCGATCCCCGGTCACACTGCGGACGCGCCCTCAGAGGCCGGCAATGGACCTCTGAATTATTGCATAAAGTGTGGGACGCGATTGCGTGACGGGTCCGTGTTCTGCGGAGCCTGCGGCGCTAGGATTCCCGCGTAAACATGACTCGAATATTGCCGGATTGAATCACGTTCAATCCCCAAATATTTCGGAAGGTGTCGCTTCCATGAAACCAGTCTTCAACGCTTGCGTGAGATTGGCCCCCGCTGTCCCGGCGGGGCTGGGATCAACCCTTTCTCGACCAGCATCTGTGAGATGTCCCTTGACTTTTGGATGATGGTCCTTGCCCTGTTCAGGAGTTCGGTCTTGCTGATGTTCCTCCGGGCGAGCCCTTCCCGCTGAGCCTGCTGACCGATAGCGGCCGCTACCCTTGGGAAGACGTCCCAATCCAACATTGTCGGGATGATGTTTGTCTCGCTCAACCCCTTCTCCTTAGCGAACGTCGCAAGCTCCTTCGCTGCGGCGATCACCATCGTGTCGCTTATGGTCTTGGCTCTGGCGTCAAGTGCTCCTCTGAAGACCGCTGGGAACAGAACGCTGTTATTCACCTGGTTTGGAAAGTCCGACCGCCCGGTCGCGACTATCGCCGCGCCAGCAGCCCTGGCATCCTCGGGCCACATCTCCGGGGTCGGATTCGAGAGGAAAAATGCAATCGCTTTCTTGTTCATGACTGAGATGTCAGCCCTTGAGATGACCCCCGGTCCTGGCACGGATGCGGCCACGAGCACATCCGCATCCCGCAACGCCTCCCTCAACCCTCCCTTGATGCGAGATGAGTTGGTCCTGAGAGCCATATCGTACTTCCACCTGTTACGGATGAGGAGGCCGTCCATGTCTTCTCTGTCGGCCCGCAGTGTCCCCTTCGAGTCTACAAGGACAATCTGCCCCGCGGGGACTCCTGCGGCTATGGCCAGGCGCGCTGCTGACAGGTTGGCCGCGCCAGCACCGAAGAAGGTAATCTTCGCGTCACCGAGACCTCGGCCCGTGATCTCGAGGGCGTTGTACAGCGCTGCCAGGACGACGCCGGCGGTGCCCTGTTCGTCATCATGCCAGACTGGTATGCTCAGCCTCGACCTTAGTTCCTCGAGCACCGCAAAGCACTTCGGGGACTCGATGTCTTCGAGGTTTATTCCGCCGAGACCGGGTTCCAATGCCTCCGCGACCGAGATGAGCTCCTCTGCGGTCCTCGTTCTTACCGGTATGGGAATGGCGTCGACCCCGCCCAGGTATTTGTAGATCAGGGCCTTTCCCTCCATGACCGGAAGGGACGCTTCCGGCCCGATGTTCCCCAGTCCCAGGACGCGGGAACCGTCAGTCAGGACCGCCACCGTGTTCCACCTGTTTGTGTATCCGAAAGAGAGCTCTCGGTCTTTCTCGATAGCCCGAGATACCGCAGCCACGCCCGGTGTGTACCAGATTGAGAAATCATCGAGGGATCTTATTGGGACCTTCGGGACGGTGCCGACCTTGCCCGCATAGAACGCCGAGTATTCGAGCGCTTTGCGCGAGGCCTCATCCGATTCTTTTTCGGACATTCCGCGGGATGAACGGAGGAGACCTTATTTTAATTGGAACGTGGGGCGACTATTCTTACGGCAGGAGCCTAACGTTTGGAAGAGGTTCGCTTTGGTTCGGGTTGGAACACAAATCCGCAGAAGTGGCAGTAGATGGACCCCTGCTCGTTCAGTGAATTGCAGCTTGGACAGTTGAAGGACAATACGCGGTATTGTTCCATTGGAGGGGCTGGCTCCTCGACCGGAGTCCATGGAATCGACACCAGCACCTCGGTATGCACGACGTTCGGATGCTTTTCCACTACATCGTAGACCATACTCGATAGTTCATCCATATCCTCCGCAGCAATCACCAGCACTGCGTCGTGAGTTCCGAAGACGCTGTTTGCCATCTTGACCCCTCGAATCTTGCGGGACGCCAACAATTCGTGGGAGGTTCCCGGCTTAGTCCTCACCAGGACGTACGCCATCACTGGCATCTGCTTTCACTTGTTTTTCCTGGAAAGAACCAACGCCGTCTCCGACCGCGTGACGTTGGGAATCTTTTCTATGACCTTGTAGACTAACTCACCGATCTCTTCCAGACCAGCAGCATCTACGGTGACGATGGCATCAAACCGACCATAAACCGAGTCCACGGACTTGACACCCTTGACCTTAGCAACTTCTTCAAGGTGTCGGATTACTTGTTCTGAGGTGCCCGGTTTCGTCGTCAAGAAAACGTACGCCTTCATGCACGCTAAGCAGTCGCATCACCAATTTATACTTTGGATGTCATCGAGCCAAAGCTCTGAAGAGTCACGTGCGTGCGAGCAATGCAAAGTTGTCGCCGCAAACAGATAGGATAGGATCAGGATTTTTGGCCTAGTAGAGGCTGGAATATGGCTGATAAGGTGCCAAGGGCAGGATTCAGTGCAACAATTCGTAGTGTCTTCCTTCTGAAAGTAATTTTTGCTTTAGTGACTGCGATGAGTATCTAACTATTACAGAGTTTGATTTCCTCACAGTTGCTTTAGGAGCCTTCACAATTGGTTTTGTAAACTGGCCAAGTGGAATGCCCGTTATCTTTGACCAACGAATCTGTTCCGATACGACATCTTCCACAGAACATTGCACGCGAGCGCGTAATCGTCCCTCGTCAATCACAAAGAGCGCAAATACTTGATAAACGCCATGACCAGTAATTCGTTGTCGTTAACCACTTCGACTTGTCTGTGGTTTCGTTTTGTGCCCTCGCAAACCCAGATTACTAAACCAGTGGGAGGGTTCATGCGGCCTCCCATGGGTCGATAGTTGCCCTTGAGCTATAACCGCCACGAAAGGAGGCGATTCTGGTATAAAGAAGATGCCAAGGGTCGGATTTGAACCGACGACAACCCGGTCCTTGAGGAGATGATCCACTTCAGCCGGGGGCTCTCCGTAGCCCTGTTAGGTCAGGCTGAGCTACCTTGGCACAAACAAGGGGGACTGGAACACATCACTTAAGAATTTCTTCCGTTGGAAAGCTTAAAGCGCTTCCAAGCCCGAATGCCTCTAGTTTGAAGAAAGCTTTCGTACAGACATACAACGTCTCCAAAACCTTCAAGGCGCCGCTCGCGTTCGTCTTCGACTGGTGCACGGATTTCAGGGAGGACGACGGAAAGATGACCGGCTCCAAGGCCAAAAGGACCTTTCTGGAGAAGACCGACAAGAGGATAGTCTGGGTGGTCGATTACAAGGAAAAGGGAAAAGCGAAGGAGGGGATTAGGGTCGTCTGGCTGCACCCTCCTGACTCCTGGTCCCTCGACACCTGCGGAGATGGCAAGGAACTGGGCGAGTACAAACTGAAGGAGAAGGGGAAAGGCAAGACTCGGCTCGATATGGAGTTCCGCGTTACCTACGACAACAAGGCTGATGTGGAGGACAAGAAAACCTGGGAGAAGGAGACTGAGGAGTTCTGGGACGTCCTGGGGCAATTCCTCGAGAAGGACTACAACGAGGTCCTGCGCAAGAGCAAATCATGAAAGACTTTGGCTAGGCACCAAAGGGTTCTGCTCGAAACTTTCCACTACAAGTGGAGCAACGCCCACAAACCGGTCCTGAGGGTCGGCGATGGCGACACCGTTACCTTCGAAATCAATGACGTGTGGAGCTGGGAGATAGGAAAGAACTCGACGTCCCGCGACCTGACCCGGCTTGACCCTGAGAAACTGTATCCACTGGCCGGTCCTGTCTACATCGAAGGAGCGCGGCCCGGGGACGCCCTGGTCGCAGAGGTCCTCGACGTCAGCATAGGGGACTTTGGGTGGACCGTGATAACGCCGGGATTCGGAATCCTTGAGGAGTTCAAAGAACCGTACCTGCATAAGTGGGACCTGAAGAACAAAGGGTTCGCGACCTTCAAACACGGGATAAGGATTCCAATCAACCCGTTCTGCGGCGTCATGGGCGTGGCTCCCAAAGAGAGTGGCGTCTTCGAAGTCGCGCCGCCGGGTAAGCACGGAGGCAACATGGACATCAAACACCTCACTAGGGGAAGCTTCGTCAAGATCCCTGTCTGGGTTCCGGGGGCCGTCTTCTCCGTGGGGGATGTCCACGCGGCTATGGGCGATGGAGAGGTCTGCATCAGCGCGATCGAGTGTGCGGGGACAGCAAAACTTCGCTTCCGGTTAGAGAGAGATGCGCGCCTCCGCTGGCCGCAATATTTCACTCGAGGCGAGTCAAGGTCCAAGAAGGGGTACTGCACCGCGACAGGCATAGCACCTGACCTGATGACCGCCACGAAGGAGTCGGTCCGAAACATGATCGACTACCTGATGAGGTCCCATGACCTGACCAGAGAGGAAGCCTACATCCTCTGTAGCGTGTCGGCCGACATAAGGGTCCACGAGGTCGTCGACAAGCCCAATTGGGTCGTCGGGACCATGATTTCGCAGGACATTTTTCCGGAGAAAGCGGCGAAATGACCGACCTTCGTGACCTCGAGAAGGTGAGAAAGGAGAAGTACATCTACCTGACCACGAGCGGGAGGAAGACAGGCCAGGCACACACCGTCGAGCTATGGTTCGCCGTAGCGCCCGGCGGGGTCTATCTCTCGCACGAAGGACCTGGAACCGACTGGATGAAGAACCTCAAGAAACACCCGAAGGTAGCTGCGAGAATTGGCAAGCTGAAGTTCGAGGCCGAGGCTGAGACGGTCGGGCCGGGTCCGGTCAGGGAAGAGGGCGCGAAGGCACTCTACGAAAAATACTACAAGCCCGCGAGCAATGACGTCATCGACGACTGGTTCAGCCTATCGCAGGTCATACGGCTGAAGCCTGTGTAACCTTGAGCATGAGCCGGGCCCAAGGCCTAAATACATCACGAGGCTCCGACGACCGAGCTGGACATGAGAAAAGTGATTCCGATTGTCGTTGGTATAATCCTCGTGCTGCTCGGCATCGGATGGGCCTCCCAGGGCGCCGGGATGATGGGGGGAGCAGCCTGATGGACAATAATTCTGCTTTCATCTACCTTGGCGGGGCACTAGCCGTTCTTGGCGTTGCGCTGGTCACATTCGGAGTCATTTCCAAGACGACTGTCAAGACCATGCCGCCGACATAGTCTTCAATCCCGGCGTTCTCGCACAGCCGGACCCGCGAGTTCTAGAAGATTGTTACTGGCATTATGAGGAGTGCCACATATATTTGCGATATTGTTACTGTATTGAGAAAAGTTGCTAGCAGACAAGACCGTCCGATATCAAGGAAAGAACACCAACCTGGACAGGCTGAGGGTGGACATAATCACCAATCTGCAGGCTGACGGTTTCAAGATTCAACAGACAAGAGCCACCCCGGCCGGTATGCTGATACAGGCGCAGAAGGGCGGCTTCCTCAGGGAACTGATAACGGCTGAACGTGCCCTTGACATCATGATCCAGGGAGAGCCGAACAACTTCACGGTAAGAATCGGCATCGGCAAGTGGGTCCAGAACATCGCCGTCGCGACCGTGGAGACCCTCTTGATCTCTGAGCTGTTCCTCCCCCTCGACGTCGGAGAGATGCTCTGGAACGTCGAGGTGGAGAAGAAGATACTGAGGAAGGTCGACGACCTTGTGGCCATGGCCTCACCAGCGGCGACAGAGGGAATCCAGATGGAACAGCCGGTAATGGAGGTGGTCGAGAAAGAGGGTACGACCGTCATAACCTCACAGTCGAAGATTGTGAAGGGGCGGATTGAGAGGGTCACTGGGGCCGGCCATTTCGTCGTCTACCCGAACGATAAGGAGAGTGATGTCGTGAAGACGGGCGACCAGGTTATGGTCCTCACCGACATGAAACTGATGCTGGACATTACCTTGCAGGTGGTAAGAGAGCCGGTGATCGCGCCCTACCCCGTCAGCGAGTTTGCAATTGACCTCAAAGGAGGCAATAGACAGCTGCAAACATGCACGGTATACTGCAAAGGCGAGCAACTCTATACTATCGACCTCAGCGGAACGCCGAAGTATGAGGTCCAGCTTCCACTCGGCGGGACTATCCGCTTCCACATTCCTGATACGCTAAAACCGTTGAAGGGCGCGCTGATAGAAGTCAGGGAGGGCGAGATCACGATATACGAGACGTTCGACGCGATACCTGGCGCGGCCACCGCCATACCCTCCGTCGAACCTCCCGTTACTGCGTGAGAATTGAGCCAGGTCTAACTCGGCGTGGCCGGAGCGATGCAGCCTTTCTGGAGTTCAGGGGTGATTTAGCCCTCAAAATGACTACAGTCGAGCAATGTTAAATCTACCGAAGCGAAATAGATATCGGAAGCGATCACAAAAGGCGGTCAAGATGAGTGCTGACGATACGGAGGAGTCCGAGGAAGAGGACAAGGCCACGGAGCAAGGACAAGAAGAGGAGTCAGAGCGCGAATCAGAGAAGGACGAAGATGTCGACGAAGAGAATTTGGAAGAAGAGAACGCGTGAGATAGCGACGAATTAGCCGACCCAATCATTCTTCAAGAAAAATTGCAACCGGGTTAGCTTTCGATTGACATAAGGAGAGAAGTGCGGTCGCGGGGATTTGAACCCCGGTCTCTTGTCCGCCTCCGGATTACAAGCTTGGAGGGCTTATGTCCTAGACCAGACTGTCCTCTTTTTAGGATCTGGACGACGACCGCTTGCCCACGGCTCCAGTGACGCCCCTTTTTATCGTTGACAATCCCTGCTCTTATTCGGACAAGAAACAATTAATCGAAAGTCGGCACTAGAGTTCACTTGCTTGGAACCAGAGCCCCCGGCCAAGGTCAGCTTCCGGGCTGCAGCGCTGGAAGTCCTCACCAGGAAGCCCGCCTAGCCCAGATTCGGGGAGAGTTTCTCGACCTCATAAAGCAGACGCGCGATCACCACGTGGGCTTCGAGCGACCGCCTGTCTACCCTGACAATCTTGTCGGCGACCCTCGTCGTGTCCAGTGTAAAGTGACCCCGTGGGAATCCTCCGACCAATGCCGCTGGATTTCGCTTGCTAATCAACTCGACCGCGGCCTCCTCGTAGCTCGAGCTCTTTCCCTGAATTGAAAGGGCGACCACCAGGTCCGCACCAATGTCTTTCATGAGCTCCGCAATCGACGCTTCGTAGACCCTTATGAGTCCAGAGCTGGGCCTTTCGTGTAGGGACTTTCTCATCAGGTCCCTGAACCTGGAGTAGCTCTTTGGGGGCCTGGTCCTTTCCTCCAACTCCAGCACGACGTCGTTCCTCGTATGGATGCAGACTCTCGCGAGGCCCTCCTGGTAAAGCGGTGTCCCCGTGGCGTTCAGGACCGAGAGATACACCAGGTCTGGACGCCCCCGCTTGAAGTGCTCCTGCAGCGAGAGCATCCCTGCGTGGTGGATGCTCCTATCAAGCAGGATGCTCGGGGCCTCGTTCCCCGTCCTCCGCGCATCATTCACCACTGAGGGGTGCCTCGCAATCTCGGGCGGCACCAGTTCGAGGGCCGCTTCCGCGATGACGAGGGTTAGCACTGCTCGCTTCGGGGACTCCGGCTAGCATTAATTGCTTTGCTTGAGTGAGGATGGGGCGTGAGCCCGAGGAGGAGAGGGGGGAACGCCAGACACAAGGACGAGGCGACGAGGGTTGCCAGGAATCTAATCCAGGTGGCGACCTCGAATGCAGGCCAGGACCTCCCTCTGGCAAAGGCACAGGCAGCCCTCGCCCGGCGCATAATGCTGAAGTTCAACATCAGGTACGCGTGGCAGACGAGGCGCTTCTACTGCCATGGCTGCAAGGAGCTTCTCGTGCCCGGGGTGAACGTCCGCGTCAGGCTCGGGCCGGGCAAGATGCTCTTGATGACATGCAAGGACTGCGGGCACGTAAACAGGAAAAAGCTAAGGCACGCTTAAATACGGAGCGGCGACGGCTGACCAGTCCTTCCCGAGTGGCAAGAAATGGTTCGCGTTCATGATGTTCCAGCTGACGACCTGATTCAAGCGCTAGCGGAGCACCTGAAGAAGGTCCCTGAGGTCGAGCCCCCCGTGTGGGCGCCCTTTGTGAAGACGGGGTCCCATGCGGAGAGGCCTCCGCAGAGGTCCGACTGGTGGTATACGAGGGCGGCATCGCTGCTCAGGAAGGTCTACCTCAATGGCCCGGTGGGAATCCACGTGCTAAAGTCCACCTATGGCGGGAGCAAGCAGGTGGCCTACTTCCCAAAGCACCATCGCGACGCAGGCGGTTCGGTGATCAGGAATATATTCAAGGGACTGGAGCAGGCGGAGCTCGTAACAAAACAGGGGAACAAGGGACGGGTCCTTACTCCCAAGGGAGTCGCATTGCTCGACAAGACTAGCAAGGATGTTTTTAAGGAACTCTCGAAGGCTAATCCTTCGCTAGCAAGATACGGGTGATAGACGTGTACCCTTCCAACGACGGCAGTAACAGCGGCGCCGGAGGCGCGAACCCCCAGAGAAGGGAATCTCAGGATGACCAGAGGAAGTCGCTCAAGGAAAACGTCATGAGGGTCGCGCTCACCTCCGAAGCGCGGCAGAGGCTTGCGAACGTCAAGCTAGTCAAACCCCAGCTCGCGCAGACCATAGAAGAATACATCTTCTCCATGGCTTCCCAGGGCAAACTGAAGCGCGTGATCAATGACGACGAGCTGAAGGAGATGCTGGGTCAGCTACAGGAGAAGAAGAAGGAATTCACATTTAGGAGAATTTAGAAAATGGGAAGCGTAAAGGACAAGTCCAAGAAGAATCGCCTGACAAAGGCCCGTAAGCAAGCAGCCCCGGTCCCGACGTGGGTCGTCATAAAGACCAACAGGAAGGTCAGGTTCAACCCGAAACAGCGTGATTGGCGAAAGCAGAAGCTAAGGCAAAAGTGATAGAAAATGTCAACCAAAGTCGAACCTCTCTCCAGAGTATACATGGTGCCGCTTCGCAGGGCATTCGAGGCTCCCCGCTACAGGCGGACGAAGGTAGCCATCAGGGTGATACGCGAATTCACACACCGGCACATGAAGGCTACCGAGGTCAAGATAGACCAAGACGTGAACGAACTCTTGTGGAAGCAGGGCATAGGTAACCCGCCGAGAAGGATCAGGCTCGAGATGGAACGGGATGACGAAGGCGTTGTCACGGTAAGCCTGGCTCCCGAGACGGAGACAGAGTCTTCCTAGATGGGTCTCTATCTCGTAGACGTATACAGAAGTCCAAACATAGGAATATTTCTCAGGGCCAACGACAAGTCGGTTCTGATACCCAAGGGGGTCGCCGCGAGCAAGGCCAAGAGGGTCTCTGACAGCTTGGGCGTCAATCCCTGTTTCGTCTCCGTCGAGGGAACCCGCTTGCTAGGCCCGCTGCTCGTCGTGAACAACCGCGGGCATCCTGGTGTCGCGGATGATAGAGGACTACGAGGCCAGGGAGATCGCTTCGCAGACCGGCCTCGCCACCGAGAGGCTAAAGTCCAGGTTCACCGCAGTGGGCAACCTGGTCGCGGCGAACGATGCCGGCGCAATAATAGCGGAAGCGCTAGAACCGGCGGCCGCCTCACAGGTCAAGGACGTTCTTGGAGTGGCTGAAGTTCACAGAATGGCGTTCAAGGATTACACGCAGGTGGGCGCGCTCATTGTCGCTACCAACAAAGGCGCGGCCGTGTATCCGAACCTCAACGAGAAGGAGGTCGAGGAGATAGGCGGGGTTCTGCGCGTCGAACCCTATCCCACTTCGATTAACGGAGGAGTCCCGTTTCTATCCTCTGGTCTCGTGGCGAACTCAGTGAACGCGATCGCCGGCAACCTGACCACCGGGCCCGAGCTGGTCTTCCTAACCAAGGCCCTGAAGGTCTGACCTCACCCCTAATCTTAAAAAGGGTCTGAACGACCTGACCCTGAATCCCGTCTTGAGCAGCGAAGAAGATCGAGTCAATAACCTAGTGGCCGAGATAAGGATGCTTGAGAGCGCTTACGGTGACATCGCCCAAAGACAGAACTTCCTCGAGAGGATGCTCGTCGACAGCAGGACTGCGGTAGAGACGATCAAGGGCATCGCAGCCACGGCCTCGGAGGACGTGTTGATACCGGTAGGAGCGGGAGTACTGCTCAGGTCCGCTCCGCCTAAGGTGGACAAGGTGCTTGTGAACATCGGGGCCAACGTGATGGTCGAAAAGACCAAGGAGGAAGCCACGAGTTTCATGGAGGCGCGTGGGAAGGAACTTGAGCAGAGCCTCGTATCGCTTGTCTCGCAGCGCAACCAGGTCGGTCAACGGCTGGAATCCGACAGACGGGCGCTGCAAAGCTACATCAACAGACAGGGCCAGTAGTCGTAGTTGTTCGAAAAACTAAGAGAGGCCTTCTCTTCTCTTACGAAGGTCGTCTCTGAGAGGAAGCTTTCCGAGAAGGAACTGGATGAGGCTCTCTTCAGTTTTCAGCTCACACTCCTCGAGAGCGACGTCGCCCAGGAGGTCGTCGACAAGCTTGTCAGCGACCTGAAGGCCGAGATGACAGGGAAGAGCGTGGAGCGGTCCAAGGAGACATCGCCTCTCATCAAGGACAGGCTTCGTAGTGCGATGCAAGCCATCTTCGCGAAGGCCGGAGACGTCGATGTGGTCCAGACCATCAAAGCGAAGAAAGCGAAAGAGCCTGAAGAACCGTTCGTGATTCTCTTTCTCGGGATCAACGGGACCGGGAAGACGACCACCGTTGCGAAGTTCGCCTATTTCCTAAAGGAACAGGGGTTTTCTGTCGTGGTGGCCGCTGGAGACACCCACAGGGCGGGGGCCATCGAGCAGCTCACGGAGCACGCCAACCGGATGTCGGTGAAAGTGATCGCACAGAGGTATGGTGCCGACCCGGCCGCTGTCGCGAGAGATGGGGTCCTCTATGCCAAGGCCCATCACATGGACGTCCTGCTGGTGGACACGGCCGGGAGGATGCAGACGAACAAGAATCTCATGGAGGAGATGGGAAAGATAGTCAGGGTCGTGCGTCCTGACTTCAAGATATTCATAGGCGACTCGCTTGCCGGCAACGATGCGATATCGCAGGCTCAGCTCTTCAATACCTACACGGGTTTTGACGGATCAATCCTCACCAAGACCGACGCGGACGCGAAGGGCGGAGCGGCGCTTTCCATCGCCTACACGACCAGCCGACCGATCCTCTTCGTCGGCGTGGGCCAGGAGTACAAGGACCTGAAAAGGTTCCAAGCGAAATCATTCATCGACTCCCTGGTCGCTTGATGCGCATGACTTTTACCGTTGAAAGGAGAGCCAGCGGCGGTTGAAAGGAAAAGACTTCCTGACCTTCGCCGAACTGGACAAGGAGGACATCGACCTCCTGATGAAGCTATCCGCGAGGTTGAAGCGGACCAGGAAGAGCTTCAGGGAACCCGTGATGCGGGGGCTCACACAGGTCCTGATATTCGAGCGCCCTAGCACGCGCACAAGGGTGAGCTTCGAGATTGCCATGAGGGAGCTCGGGGGTAACTCCATCTCGCTCTCGGCCAACGAGTTGCAGCTGGGTCGAGGAGAGACCATAGAGGATACTGCCAAGGTGCTCTCACGCTACGGCCAGCTCCTGATGGCTCGGGTCAATGCCCACGAAGAGGTGACACGGCTGGCCGAGTCGGCATCGGTCCCGGTGATAAACGGGCTTAGCGACATGTATCATCCGGTCCAGATACTTGCCGACATGTTCACGCTGGCCGAACACAAGGGCCGTTTGAAGGGACTGAGGGTCGCCTGGGTGGGGGACGGGGACAACGTGTGCAACTCGTGGATGCTGGGCGCCGCGTTGACCGGAATAGAGTTCGTGGCTGCTACCCCCAAAGCGTTCCGTCCCAAGATCCTCGGTGCTGCGAGAAGCACGGCGTCTGGCTAGCGACGGTGCCAGCATCACGGTGGTCGAGGACCCAGTCGAGGCCGTCGCCAGCGCGGACTGCGTTATGGCTGACTCCTTCGTATCGATGGGCTTTGAGAAGGAGCGCGAGAAGAGAATCTCAGAGTTTCTTCCCAAAGTACCGGGTCACCGAGTCGCTCCTGTCGCACGCCAAGAAGGATGTCATCTTCCAGCACTGCCTTCCTGCCCACAGGGGGGAAGAGGTGACCGACGGGGTCATGGATGGCCCTCACTCTGTCGTCTTCGATGAGGCCGAGAACAGATTGCACACGACCAAGGCTCTTCTGTGCCTGCTATTGCTCGGCAGGAACAAGGCGCGCTCCATGAGCAAGGCCTGACCGCTTCTCGCCCTTGCACGCGTCACAGCTTGACTACTTCGAGCGCGAACCTGCTGACCAAGCCCATGATTCTCTCCTTGTGGCTTCCCCATGCCCTTCCAGTCTATCGCAGCGTAGCGGGGAAATCTGGTCGTCTTTTGGATGATCTGCCCGAACATGACCTCGTCGACGCCCTCCAGGTAGTACTTCGCAACGATTGTGCATACTGCGAATTCGGTCTCGACGAGCATCTTGTTCACCTTGTCGGGATAGTGAGTGCCGCCGAACGCGATGGCCACCTTCTCGTAGGTCTTGTTCTCCATCAGCGTCTCCATGAGCGCGTCCCCTATCACCCCTCCAGCGTGCTCGTCCCCCCAGTTCTTCTCGGACGAGCCGAGCTCCACGAAAAGGACGGGTTTCCTTAGGGACGTGGGTCCATGGTGGGTGGCTTCGACGGTTATGTTGTAACCGTCCAAGTCGCTCTTCCTTCTTTGCAGGGCGAGCATGTAGTTCTTCTGAAGGTCCGGGTTGACCCAGCCGACCTCATTTGGTCTCCCGCCCAGATACTCCTCCCCTGTGAAGTTGCCTGTGGTGTGAACGGTGAGGGAAGGTATACCTGATTCCGCGTAGTGCCTCGAGAGGAAGATGTAGGCCCTGGGGTTGAAGTAGTCGTCGAGGGGGGGCGGACTGATTATCTCGGTGTCGATTTTGGCGAGGAGTAGGAAGTCCTTCTGATACACCGGGTTGCCGAGCAGCGTGATTCCGGTCGACTCGAAACCGTGGTTCGCCACGAGGCGCTTGGCTATGGTGGTAGATGCCTCGTCCCTGGAAGAGGTCACCAGCACCACGGTCGATGGAGATTCAGGAGTCATCGCTTTCTCACGCCTTTCCATTCAACCTTCCCGCAAGCTCAGGGGAGTTCTTATAAACAGGTCGCCCCAGCGAAACAAAAAGGAGAGTTTTTCGTTGGGAGCCCGAGACTTTTTGCGATCAATGGGTTCGGTTCTTCGACTTTCGAAGAAGAGCGACAAGGAGCAATTCTTCCTATACCTCAAGCTCGTCCTCCTGGGCGTGGGGGTCGTGGGGACCATAGGCTTCCTGATCAAGCTACTCTCCACCGTATTGCCGACGATATTCGGTTAGAATCAAAGTGATTGAGATTTGTCTGAACAGCATCAAAGTTCGATATATCCGGTGAAGACCACCGGGGGCCAAGAAAGGACCGTCGCCACGTTCGTCGCGAACAAGGCCATACAGAAGAAGAAATCCATCTATTCCATCCTCGCTCTGGACACGTGGAAGGGATACGTCCTCTTCGAGGCGCCGAACTCCCAGGTGGTCGATGAGAGCATCCAGGGGTTCAAGCACGTCCGAAGCAAGATCCCCGGGATGATGCAGTACCAGGACATCGAGAAGTTCCTGGTCACAAAGTCCATGGTGGCCGAGCTCTCCGACGGAGATACCGTGGAGATCGTGGCCGGACCGTTCAAGACCATGCGGGCGAAGATCTCAAGGATCGACCAGCCGAAGCAGGAGATAACGGTGGTCTTGCTTGACACACCCTATCAGATGCCTGTGACGATCTCGGCCGCGTACGTGAAGATTATAGAGAAGAACAAGGGCGATACCGCAAAGTAGCCCCCTTCAGCACCGCCTCAAAATGCTATTAGCGAACGCAGGAGGTTAACGGCGCAGGGCATGTCCTACCTCCTCTACTACCTCATCCCCAGCGCCTTCTTGATGGTCGCCTTCATCAGCTGGATCTTGACGAGGGCCGTGGGGGCGAAGACCGGAATAGACGCCACAATTGTCCTCCTCCTCTTGGGCATGATGGTCGCGATGCTCGTCGGACCGGCTTACCTCTACCTCGCTACCCTCTCCTTCGGACTAGGTGACGTCGCGATCTGGGAGATTGCGGTTTTCATGATGGTCGGCATGATGCCCATCGGAGTCCTGCTGTTTGTAAAATACTGGATGCAAGGCGACCCCGACAGGAAGGGGCCGTTGCCGCTCTCGAACCTGCTGAACCACACCCTGGGCTTGAGGGCTAGCTACATCCTCCTCCTTCTGTTGAGCGAGTTCCTCATGGGGTGGACCTTCAATCTGGCTTCGGGGCTCATAGGCCTCTCGTCGGGATACTCGTTGCAGGCGGTAGGGAACGAGCTCGACTACAGTCTGACCACTTACTGGTTCGTCTTCACGATGGTCGGTGAGATGGCGTTCACGCTCTTTGCCCTTCGCCGGATGATACGCTCAGGACTTCTCGCGATCCTGGTGATACAGGGCGTGGTGATGTTTCTGACGCCGACTGCACTGGGTCTCCAGGCCTGGGAGACCTACACCGTGTACCTTGAAGCCGCTGTGATGACCGGGCTGATCATCCTGGCCGTGAGGTACCTGGGGAGAAAGGCTGAGCAAGACAGCGGCCAGCTGAGATATCTCGGCCTCTTTATCATCGCTAACGCTGTCATGATGGCCGGCTTCCTCATCTGGCTCATCAACGGCGACACCCTGCTGCTCGCGCTCTCGCTCATAGTCGAGACGATCATCTACTTCGATGCGGTCCTCACCGGAGCCGGTCTCGGCAAGCCCCTTGTCGGGGCGGCGATGCTCGAACCAAAGCCTTAGATAGGCTTCGAGAAAAGGCGCTAGAATCGGCGCATACGCATGGGTGAAACCAAGGTAATTTCTGTGCTCGTCACCGGGGGAGAGGCGTCAGCGGGAGCGCCGCTGGGTCCAGCGCTGGGGCCTCTTGGCGTCAATGTCCTCGCGATAGTCAACGAGATCAACAAGGTCACAGGCGATTTCAAGGGGATGAAGGTCCCGGTCAAGATCGAAGTCGACACCGAGACAAAGAAGTTCACAGTCAACGTGGGTACACCGACCACTGCCGCTCTGCTGGTCAAGGAGGCTGGAATACCGAAGGGGTCGGGAAAGCCGAACCTCGAACTAGTGGGGAACGTTACCTTTGACAAGGTGCTGGGGATAGCCAGGGCAAAGATAGGGAACTCCTACGCCAAGTCCATCAAGTCGTCTGTCAAGGAGGTCGTGGGGACCTGTGTGAGCATGGGGGTGAAGGTCGAGGAAACCGACCCCCGACAGTTCATCAAGCAAATCGACGAGGGGAAGTGGGACCAGGCCATCTCCAAGTTCGAGGCAAAGAAATAGACAACCGGCACCGCTGCTTCAGAAAACAGAGAAACGCTTTTAATAAGAGCATTCTGGCTCGGTCTGACTTCCGGGATACCAGTTGCTATCAAACGCCCAGCTTGCAGAGATTGTAAAGAAGGGGAAGGAATCCAAGGAAAGGAAATTCCCCGAATCGGTAGAGGCGATAGTGACCTTCAAGGAGGTGGACCCGAAGAAGAACGACCTTAACATCAACGAGACTGTCTATCTTCCGCACCCCGGTTCTCACCGGGCCACGGTTTGTTACATCGGTTCTGGCGACCTCCTGCTCAGGGCGAGGAACGCCGGCGCGGACGCCGTCCTAGAGCCCTCCCAGCTTGAGAATTTCGCCGGGAACAAGAGTGAGGCGAAGAAGCTGGCAGCAAAGTACGATTTCTTCCTGGCGGAGACGGCCCTTATGGCGAGGATTGGAAAAGTTCTTGGGACCGTGCTCGGCCCCAGAGGTAAGATACCGACGCCCGTGCCTCCCAACGCGCCCATCGAGGCGATCATCAGCAGGACCAGGACAGCTGTGAGAGTGAGGAGCAGGGCAGCGCTCGGCGTGGGGGCCAAGGTTGGCGACAGAAAGCTCTCCGATGCCGAACTCGCCGATAACATTCAGGCCATGGTCCAGGCGGTCCAGAGGAAGTTACCGAATGGTGACAGGAACATAAGGTCGATCATCGTAAAGACGTCGATGGGCAAGCCAGTAAGGCAGAAGGTAGACGAGTCATGAGCCGCCAGATGCAAGTCCAGCGGGAGTACAGCAAGAAGAAGACCTCCACGGTGGAGAAGGTCGCGCAGTTCGCGAACAAGTATCCGGTCATAGTAGTCGCTTCGCTCTCCAAGGTCAGGTCCGCCCAGCTCATGGCGGTAAGGAAGGTCCTCCGAGGCCAGGCTGAGATCATCGTGGTCAAGAACAAGCTCGCGATCCTTGCGCTGAAGAAGGCAGGCATCAAGAACGCGGACGACCTGCTAAAGCACCTGACCGGGCAGAACGCGCTGATATTCTCCAATCTGGACCCGTTCAAGGTTTTTCTGCTGCTCGAGAGGAACAGGGTCAACCTGGCCGCGCGCGCGGGCGATACGGCGCCGAACGACATCACCGTGCCCGCGGGTAACACCGGTCAGCCGGCGGGCCCCGTGCTCAGCGAGTTCAGAGAAGCCGGAATCCCGACAAAGATAGAATCGGGAAGCATCTGGATCGTAAAGGACTCCGTAGCGGCAAAAGCAGGCACGCAGATTTCGCCGAAACTGGCAAGCCTGCTCTCGAAGCTAGGAATCAAACCCATCAGGGCCGGTCTCTCCATAGCCCTCGCCTACGAGAATGGGCTGATATACGCGGCTGATGCCGTCGCCATAGACCTAGACAAGTACAGGTCTGACCTCATTTCAGGTTACGGTTCCTCGCGGGCTCTCGCAGTCTACATCGGTTATGTCACAAAGGATACCGCAGGAGACATAATCGCCAAGGCCTACCGGGAGGCATTCACGCTTGCAGTCGAGGTGGGCGAAATAACGGTCGAGAGCGCTCCCATGATACTCGGGAAGGCTGAGGCCGAGGCAAACGCCGTCCTGGCAAAGGCAAAAGAAAAGGGTTACCAGTAGAACCCGATTAAAAGCCGGAAAAACATTGGACTACGAGCCGGCTAGGCTCGCAGGTGTCATCTGGATAGGATTCGTGTCTATCCGAAGAGCGAGGCCAGACCCGCGAGAGCTTCCTCTTCCTTCTTCTCGTCTTCCTTGGGTTTCTCTTCTGCCTTTGCTGCTGCCGCCGCTGGAGCCGCTGCTGCTGGAGCTGCGACTGCCATGGTGGACGCGCTCTTCAGGGCCTCGTCCACGTTTATCTCGCTGAGCGCTGATGCCAGGGCCTTCACCTTCACCTGGTCAACATCCACTCCCGCAGCCTTTACGACGCTGCTCAAGCTTTCCTCAGTAATCGGCTTGCCTGCCTTGTGAAGCATAAGGGCCGCGTACATGTATGAATCGGTCATTTTCGCGATTTGCGCCGTCCCCCTAGTGCTTTTATAGTTTTCTAGGAGTCGGCACACCTTCCAGGGATGCTTACCCGACTCGATTCGGGTTCCATCTCTTACTTTATTTACCGACTCGGGAGGATGTTTGAAATGTTCCCTTGGGCGACGTAAAAGCGCAGCTGCAAGAGAGATTCTCGAAGGACTACGAGAAGTACTATCTCGTCGACCTCTTCAAGCGCAAGGGATTCGTGAGGAAGAAGTGCGCCAACTGCGGCAAGCATTTCTGGACGCTGGAACCTGAACGGACAAGGTGCGACGACCAGCCGTGTTCCCCCTACACCTTCATCGGCGACCCGCCTACCGACAAGAGGCTGGACTACGTCGGCACCTGGAAGAAGATTGAGGAGTTCTTCCGAGATAACGGTCACACGATAGTCCCTCGGTACCCCGTCGTGGCCCGTTGGCGGCCCGACCTATATTTCACGGTAGCATCAATCATCGATTTTCAGAGAATAGAGGGAGGCAAGGTCGTCTTCGAGCTCCCAGCCAACCCCCTGGTGGTCCCGCAGATGTCACTTCGGTTCAACGACCTCCCCACCGTCGGCGTGAACGGGAAACACAACTCGTCGTTCTGCATGATAGGCCAGACGGCTCTCGCCAACCAGGAAGGTTACTGGAAGGACAGGTGCATCGACCTAGTCTTCGACATGGTGACGAAGGTGTTGGGGATACCCGAGAAGGAGCTCTCTTTCATCGAAGGCGTCTGGGTCGGTTACGGCGCCTTCGGATATTGCCTGGATTATTTCGTGAGGGGTCTGGAGCTCGGGAACGCCGTTTTCACGGCATACGAAGGGACCCTCGAGAACTTTACCGAGATGAAGGAGAAAGTCATCGACATGGGCGCAGGCCTCGAGAGGCTCTCTTGGATCACCAATGGCACACCGACCTCCTACGATGTAGTCTTCGCCCCGGTCCTGAAGCGGATGAAAGAAGCCTCCCCCATCGATTACGACCACGACCTGTTCCTTCGCTACTCCCGCATCGCAGGGACCCTGAACATCGACGATTTCCCGAATCTGTCGGAAGCGAGGGCTAGGATAGCGAAGACTCTCGGAGTCTCTGCTAGGGAACTGACCGAGAAGTTCGCGCCTGTGGAGGCCCTCTATGCCGTCGCAGACCACTCGAGGACGCTCCTATTCGCGATCGCCGACGGACAACTGCCGAGCAATGTGGGAGGAGGTTACAACCTGCGCGTCATCTTCAGGCGGGCACAGGCGTTCATAGAGCGCTATGGCTTCAAGTTCGACCTCGTCGATGCCATCAACTGGCACGTAGACCAGCTTTCGGGGATGTTCCCTGAGCTGGAGCAGCACAGGGGCGACGTGTCGAAGGTGCTCGACGTCGAGGCTACGCGTTACGCATCGGCGATGGAGCGAGTGTCGAAGACACTTTCCACCTACAAGGGCTCCAAGAAGGAGCTCGGCACCGAGGAGCTGGTGAAGCTCTACGACTCGGAGGGAATCACGCCGGAACAGGTCGTCCAGGCTGGGCTGAACGTCACGGTCCCTGACGATTTCTATCAGCGCGTCGTCTCGAAGCACATACTTCAGAAGGCCGAGGACAAGGGCCCGAAGTTCGATATCACCGACCTCCCAAGCACCCGGGCTCTCTACTATGAGGACGTGGACCTGTTTGAATTCGACGCAAAGGTCCTCAGGACCTACGAGGGCGGCTGGGTAGTCCTGGACCAGACCGCGTTCTACCCCCGGGGCGGAGGCCAGGAGCCAGACCACGGGACGATAGACGGGGCGCAAACGAAGGACGTGATAAAGTACGGCGGAATCGTGCTGCACAAGGTCGACGGAAAGCTACCGGACATAGGTTCAGTGGTCCACGGCTCGGTCGATTCTGTGCGAAGGCAGCGAATCAAACGCATCCACACGGCCACTCACATCCTGAACGGAGCCTCGCGTCAGGTTCTGGGTCCTTGGGTGTGGCAGCATTCTGCTTTCAAGGAAGCAGACTATGGGAGGCTCGACATCACCCACTTCGCGCACCTCAGCGAAGAGGAGGTCCAGAAGATTGAGAACGTGGCCAATGATATCGTGATGAGAGACCTCCCCGTGACGATCAGCAACCTGCCTCGCAAGGTCGCCGAGGAGAAGTATGGCTTCAGGATCTTCCAGGGCGGAGTCGTGCCATCGAGGACGCTCAGAATCGTAAACATCGCCGACTGGGATGTTCAGGCTTGTGGAGGGACCCATGTCAAGACCACAGGCGAGGTCGGTTTCATCAAGATAGTGAAGACCGAGCGGATACAGGACGGAGTGGAGCGAATGGATTTCGTCGCTGGATACTCAGCTGTGACGTATGTCCAGGAGATGTACTCGGCCATCGGCAACACGTCGTCAGCCCTTAGCACTCAGCGTGAGAACATCACAAAGGTGGCAGAGGAGCTGAGGAGGAAACTAGACGAGACCTCACGGAGGGAGAGGAGTCTCGGCGAGAAGATGGTGGCCGCCAGCATCCCCGAGGTCGTCTCCTCCGCAAGGGATGTAAAAGGGGTAAAGGTTTATCTTTCCAAAGAAAGCGAAATCGACGAAGAACTGATTGTTATCCAGGGACAGAAGGGAATAAGGGCGGATTCGGGGCTGGTCTACGTCAGCGTAGCGCCCCGAGGAAACGCCGCAAGAGTCACATGCTTCGTGGGGAAGGCTGCGGTCGAGCGCGGCGTGGCTGCCGATGCAATAGTCAAAGCGACCGCGAAGATCCTAGGCGGCTCAGGAGGCGGGAACAAGGAGTTCGCGCAGGGAGGAGGCCCAAGGGCCCAGCGCATCGATGAAGCTTCTCAGGCTGTGTACAAAGTAGTCTCCGACCTCATCGGGAGCTAGAACCTCATGGCCGCCTACGAGAAGTACTGGCTCAATGTGTGGAAAGAAAGGCGTCTCTTCGAGGCCGAGCCCATCGCGGGCAAGAAGAAGGCTCTGGTGACCTTCCCCTTCCCCTACATGAACGGGCCGCTCCACATCGGGCACTGTTTCACTGCGACGAGGGTAGACATCTACGCCAGATTCAAGAGGATGCAGGGATACAACGTGCTCTTCCCCTGGGCTTGGCACTGGACGGGGGAGAGCATACCGGGCATGAGCTACAGGCTCTCGCTCGGGGATGAAACCGTCAAGAAGGCGTTCCTCGACATCGACGGAGTCCCCCCGAGTGAAGTGGCTCGCTTCGTCGACCCTGAATACCTCGCCTCCTATTACACCAGAGTCAGCCGCGAAGCGGTCAAGGAAACGGGTTTCTCGATAGACTGGAGACGGGAGTTCCGGACCGTAGACCCGGCGTTCAAGAAGTTCATCGAGTGGCAGTACATACGTCTGCGAGAGAAGGGATACGTCGTTCAGGGGACGCATCCGGTCGTCTGGTGCAAGAGAGACGAAAGCCCCACGGGCGACCATGATAGGATGGAGGGCGAGGGTGTATCGCCTGAAGAGTTCAACCTTCTCAAGTTCGAGGTCGAAGGTGGGCCGAAGAGATGGCTCGTGGCAGGTACGTTGCGCCCGGAGACGATCTTCGGAGCGACGAACGTATGGGTCGACCCCCAGGGCGCCTACTGCGAGGCGAAAATCGACGGTACAGAGGTCTGGATCATCGCTCTCTCCGCAACGGCCAGACTAGCAGAACAGCAGCATCAGGTGGAGGTCATGAAGGAGATGAAGGGGTCTGAGATTCTGGGGATGACCGTCCGCGCCCCCGTCACTGGAGCCATCCTTCCGGTCCTCCCGGCGAGCTTCGTGGAAGTCGACCTGGTCACCGGGGTGGTGTACAGCGTCCCGGCACACGCGCCATACGATTACATGGGATTGGTCGACTTGCAGCAGGGACTGACCGAAGCGTCTGACGCAATCAGGAAGACGGCACAGCAGCTCAAACCCATCTCGATAATCTCGATCAAGGGATACTCGGACATCCCTGCACAGGACGAGGTCAAGAGGCTGGGCATCTTGAGTTCCACCGACCCCAAACTGGAGGAGGCGACGGCGGAGCTCTACAAGGCCGAATTCCACCGCGGGACCATGAAAGAGAACTGCGACGGCTATCGAGGGATGAAGGTCAATGATGCAAAGCCCAAGATTATCGAGCAGATGAAAGGGATGGGTCTACTGACGCCCATGCTCGAGCTTCCGCAACGGGTCGTCTGCAAGTGTGGGACCAGATGTTACGTCAAGATACTGGAGAACCAGTGGTTCCTCGACTACTCTAACCCAGCTTGGAAGGAGAAGACCAAGGAACTGATAAGGCGAGCCAACGTATACCCGGAACAGTCCCTCGACTGGTACTTTTCCACCATAGACTGGCTGAGGAACTGGCCCTGTGCCCGACGGTCCGGAATGGGCACCAAACTGCCCTGGGACAAGGAATGGATTGTCGAGACGCTGTCCGACTCGACCATCTACATGGCGTTCTACACCATGTCCCAGCTCGTCAACGCCGAGAAGGTCAAGTTCGAGCAATTGATGCTCGAGGTCTTCGACTACGTGCTCCTGGGTGTGGGGTCCGAGGCCCACGTCGCAAAGCTCTCCGGCATCGACGCGAAGACTCTGCGGACCATGAGGTCGGAGTTCCTCTACTGGTACCCGGTCGACCTCAGAAACTCCGCGAAGGAGCTGATTCCGAACCACCTCACGTTCTTCGCCTTCCATCACGCCGCTCTCTTCGAGGAGAAGCTCTGGCCCGTAGGCTTCAGCGTCAACGGGATGATAGAGATCGAGGGGCAGAAGATGAGCAAGTCGAGGAGCATCTTCGTCACCTGGAGGCAGGCCCTCGAGACCTATGGCGCCGACGCCTTGAGAGCTACTCTCGCGCTAGCCGCCGACGGCATGGACGACGCGGACTGGAAAGCAAAGAACGCCGAGGATATCAGGTTCAAGGTGGAATCGCTCTTCACCTTCGTGGAGAAGAACCTCAGAGAGGCAGAGCGAAGAGAGCCCAATCACCTCGACAGATGGCTGCTCTCCGTGATGCACCGAAGGATAGACCTGGTGACCACTTCGCTGGAGGTGATGAGGACTCGTAGAGCCTTGGCGACTGCGCTTCTCGAGGTCTGGAACGACATCAGATGGTACCTTCGCCGCGGGGGCGTCCCCAGGCGGGAAACCCTCAGCCTCGTCTTCGAGGCTTGGATAAGACTGCTATCGCCCTTCACTCCGTTCGCCTCCGAGGAACTAAACCGCACAGTAATCGGAGGGAAGGGGCTTATCAGCACGGCGGATTGGCCGACCGTGGCCGACTTCCCCATCGACGAGGTCGCTGAGGTCTCGGAGCTTCTCGTGAACACGGTGATGGAGGACGCCAGAAACCTGCTGAAGATAGTCAAGGAAGAGAAGAAGACCCTCTATGTCTATGTCTCTTCCGATGACGCGAGGCGCTATTTCCTCGAGCTATACCGGGCTCAGAAGCAGAACGGCAATCGGGGAGAGGTCATCAAGAAATATGCCGCCACGGGAATCAAACCGGAGAAGGTGATCAAGCTCCAGCACGAGGTCGGAGAAGAACTGGTCGCCAGGCTCTCGGCGATTCCGGAGTTCGACGAGGGCTCCGTGCTGAAGGGTGCGTCGGGTTTCCTCTCTGCGGAGCTGGGGATAGAGGTGAAAGTGTTCGAGGCGGGAGAGAAGAACATCGTGGACCCGATGAAAAAGTCCGGCGGCGCGCTCCCGTTCAAGCCCGCATTCTATCTGGCCTAGGTGCACCGCGAAATGCGGTAGGCCCTAGTCCAGCCGAACGGAAAAGAGATTATCGCAAAGATTATTATAACAACCCCCCCAGAAAGGGGCCAGCAGCACCGAACTCGTGAAATGAGTTGATTGGACAGATTCAGCAGCTCTGCATGAAGACCGTGGAACGAATTGGCAAAGTACGTATTCGTTGCTGACCCAAGCCTATCGAGGGAGTACAATAACGTCCCACTTTTGGATTTTCTCCCCTGCGCCCCTACCGGAATCGTCCCAGGCGTACTCTACAACTTCCTGAAGGGCAGGCGCACACCGGATGACAACGGCAGGGCGATATTTGCTCCGTACGCCCTGCGGAAACTCGAGTCCGCCCTCCTTGCCAAAAACAAGAGGGGGGAAGTGGTCATAGCCCATGAAGACTACGCCGCCTCATTCATCAAGGAGGACACGAAGATAATCGGGGTGTACACGATGGACCCGTTGGGGCTGGCGCCGTTGACCATGTCCTTCTCGCTCCTCTTCGCGGGACGACACAAGCCATGGGTCCGCCTGGAGTTCGAGAGGCTGATCCGAAGGCTGAGCGCGGCCAAGAAGGGGAAGAGAGCCAAGCTGGTCGTCGGAGGTCCAGGGGTGTGGGAGCTGACGCTCATGCCAGAAGTGATGGATGAACTTGGGATCGACTATGCGTTCCAGGGAGAGGCCGACGACATCATCAACGAGGTTCTGGAAGACATCTCGAGCGGGTCGATCTACGACAAAGGGTATTTCCAGGGATATCAGTTCTTCGACAGCAGCTTCCACAAGACCTGGGTCGCCCACGACCGATTCATCACCAGGGTAAGGTCAGGAAAGCAGTTCCCGACCTTGAGCGACATACCCCTGATACAGGGACCCACCGTCAAAGGACTTAGCGAGGTCATGCGCGGTTGCGGAATTGGCTGCGATTTCTGTGAGGTCACCCTCAGGCCCATCCGCTACTACACCCCAGAGATGGTCAAGAAGGAGGTCGAGGTAAACGCCAGATACGGCAGGAGAAGCGCCTGGCTTCACAGCGACGAGATATTCGCCTACCAGCACGGTCCGCATTTCACGCCCAACCCCGAAGCCATACTGGACCTCTTTGGCACGGTGATGAGCGTGAAGGGGATGGCATACGCGAATCCGACCCACGGCAGGATATCGATACCCGCAGGCTACCCCGACCTCGTCAAACAAATATCATCCGTCGTAGGGGCCGGCCCCGACAAGTGGATCGGGGTGCAGGTCGGCCTGGAGACCGGCAGCGACAGACTCGCCCTGATACACATGCCCAACAAGACGCTGCCGCTAAAGATCGGGCCGGACGGTTCCTGGCAGCAGATAGTGGCCGAAGGTCTGAAGGGGATGAATCGGGGTTACTGGCGACCCGCTTTCACCGTGCAGGTTGGTCAGATGGACGAAGAGCCGGAGGACAACTGGGAGACGGTGGCGATGGTGAACCGGCTCAGTAACATGGAGTACGAGAGCGGGCATCCCACCGAGTTCACAGCGACGCCGATGCAGAACGTAGCCCTGGGGCTCATAAAGAGCAAGTCCTACAGTCCCCATATGCTCGACCAGTCGCAGCTCGCCGTCTATTATGCCTGTTACAGACACCTCGCAAAGATGATCCGGAGGGACGCGGTCAGGGACAGCAAGGGAGATAGTCTAAGACGGGCCGCCATGTCCACCACACTGAACTTGGGAGGTTGGGGTCTGCTTCACTTCATAGAGGGAATCTGCAAGAGCAAGAACGTCGACCTCGAAAAGGTAAAGCGTTACGGTCTTAACTAGACCCGCAATAGTCTGGTGTTATCCATGACCACAGAAGCGCCGCCAGATGATGGACCCGTTCTGGCCGCCTCGGACTCACCCACCTCTTCCCGCGACCGTCGTGATCGTTTCATAGTCCACGTCGACATGGATTCGTTCTATGCGTCGGCGGAGGCGAGAAGGGACCCGGGTCTAAAAGACCAGCCGGTCATCATCGGCGCCGACCCTAACCAGGGAAAGGGACGCGGCGTCGTCCTAACCTGCAACTATGAAGCGAGGAGATTCGGGGTCAAGAGCGGGATGCCGATTTCTGAAGCCTGGAGACTCTGTCCGCAGGCAGTGTATCTTCCTCCCGACTTCGGCTACTACGACCGGCTCTCGACCGACTTTATGCAAATAATTCGTAATAGTGTCGATAGGGTCGAGCAGGTCAGCATAGACGAAGCTTTCGTCGACTTGACGGGCGTCACGATCACCCTGCAAGATGCGCTCAGATGGGTCTCCGCCCTGAAGGCAGAGCTGTGGATGAAGACGGGTCTGACGTGCTCCGTCGGGCTCGCGGAGAACAAGTCGGCTGCCAAGATCGCCACGGACATGCAGAAGCCTGATGGCATCACAGTGATTCCTCCCGGTCTGACCACCCAAAGGCTGGCACCTCTCCCCATAGCGGTCATCCCTGGCGTCGGAGCGAAGACCGAAGGAGTACTCAGGGACAGAGGGGTGACAAAGGTCGGCGACCTCCAACGTCTCGGCCCTGACGCCGCGAAGAGGATGCTCGGTAGGTCCGGGATCTGGATCTGGGAGGTCGCCAACGGAGTCGAGAGGGAAGAGGTCAGAGAACACGCCCCGAAGTCGTTGAGCACCGAGATGACGTTCCAGCAGGACGCCGAATCGTGGGAGTCGGTGGAAAGCGCAATCGTTGAGCTCTCCGCGGAGCTAGCCAAGAGGGCAGCGAACTCGCGGACCACGTTCAGGAGGGTCGGTGTGAAGATCCGGTTCAGGGGGTTTGAGACTCACACTCGGGAGACGAGGTTGCCCGCCCAGTCGGACTCAGGGGAGCTGATCAGACAAGAAGCTCTGTCGCTCGTTGCCAACTTTCGAAAGAGGAAGGAGCCGGTCAGGCTCGTGGGCGTTAGGGTGTCTGAACTTGGAGAAGTAGGAGCGGTTCAGACGAGCATGAACCTGTGGGTTGAGAAAAAAGGAGGGGGTTGAGTGCCGAGCACTCCCCTGCCAGTCGCTAGCCCCCGATGCGGAATATCTTCGTGCCGCAGACCGGACATACGCCCTGAACGGCCTTCTTGCCGTTCTTCATGGTGATGTTCTTCGGATCCTTGATTTCGCGCTTTGCTTTACATTTCACGCAGTAACCAGTTGTCGTGTCGATTCCCCGTGTCAGGAGGGCTTCAAAACCCCTATAAACATTACAGACCGATTTTTCTTTTGTAAATAGCCAACAAACGGACGCTATTCATCATGTAAGTTTCTGCAGTCAGCCTAAGAACTGACGAATTTTCGCCACTATGAGGTGTTCATCACGCATTTCCTTCTCCCAAAGAATCAGGGTTTCGAATCCGTGTTTTCTGAAGCGTTCGACTCTTTCCTCCACCGTTTCCCTCGCTTTCACAGTATGCCAGTAGTTTCCGAAGAGTTCGATTAGTAACTTCCTCCCATCCGTGCTCAAGAAGTCAGGACACTTCCCGCCCACGATGAATTCCCAGTTTCCAACATACTTGAACGGCAAACCGTTCCTCTGGATGAGTTCAATCAATCTCTTCTCCAGCTTGTTGGGTTTCTTGTGCTCTCCGACCATCATTCGCCTGAGTTGTTCGTCATGGTTAAGTCTCCAGAACTCTCTGTGCTTGGGATTAGGCTTACCTCTCTTTGTGTCGGCCATCTTCTTCGCGCAGTCTGGATTTTTCATTGGGTTCCTGTCGCCCATCTTGGCCAAACTAGCCTTCCTCTTCCATTCATCAGACTTTGGAACGCCCTTCCAGCGAGTACCGTATGTATTCCCAAACCAGCGAGGATTCGGCCTTCCTTTGAGCGGACTTTTCCGACCTCTGTTGACATGTATCCCGGGATTCGGCTTGCCGTCTCTAATCCACCATGGAACGCGGCCCTTCCTGCGATCTATCTTGCCCTGGTTTGTCAATCCAACTGTGCTACTAGCATGTGCAGAGGTGCTAAGCGCCACTAGGGTGTTCGCAGCTTCTTGTTTTGAGGTTCTGTCTGATGTTGTTGGGGGAGGGCTGTCGCCGAGGGACTGGTCGATAGTCGCCTGATTGGCCGATTTGGATGGTTTGGTCGATTCGGCATCCGCCATGTCTATGGACGTGCGTTTTCGTATTTTACCACCCATGTTGTCCCCTAGACATGACATCGAACTCGTTCCGACAATCAGGGATTCGGTCTCAATTCGAACCAGAAAGGTGGCTCGACATGAGGTCCCCGAGTCTGTGGCTGCGAGGCGCGCATTCCCAGCTTCTGCGTCCCCGTTTTTGAGCAGCCTTAAGACCGACCTCTAACGCTCCTGGCTCTGAGGATGTCAAACCAGAACTGGCTGCCCGATTCAGCTGAACAACAGTCGTCGGGCCAGACCACCACGCCCTACGTGGTCGTGCCTCGTCTCGCCCTCGCCGGAGGAATCGGACTCAACCGCTTGAACATCGCAGGCTGGGCAGCAAAAGAGGACAGCCCCTACGCCTGCAAGGCCTGCAAGAAGCAGGTCCGCCTGTCCCTTGTCGAACTCCGTCTATTCCCTCTGATCAAACCGGAAGTCGATCTGTTCCAATTTGTCTTTCAAGTACCTCCCCACAGGTCAGGCGGAGCTCTGAGCCTCGAAATGTGTCCCGCCTCAGGGACGAGGGAGGTACGAAACCATGAGTTCCCCACCTCCGTAAGGTCCCTGGAGAAGGAAAAGGTCCTAACAGGGGCCACTGAGGAAGTTTCTTCGGAATCCGGGCAACCACCCCCGGCTCCAACAGAGGAACGCAGAGTGACCGAAAAAGAGGTGAGAGCAAAGGTAGCAGCTTTCTCGCCCCAGATGGCCGAGGAGCGCTACAATTACCTGCTCGGAAAACAGATAACCGAATTGACCGACGAAGAATACAGCGAGAGGCTGGCCCTCGTCGAGCGCTTGACGGAGAAAGAGAAGAAGGAGAAGAAGTAGCGCCTTCGGTCGGATGGGCGTGAGTTCTCGCGTTCTGGAATAACCGTAAGTTAAAATAACTCCAAGATATTGCCCAAATTTCGCCAATGGTCTCATCCAACGGCCCTGAAGAGCGAAAGTTTTCGAGGCGCAGTTTCGTTGGTTCCGTTGGTGCATTGCTGGCGGCTGGTGCAATCGGGATTGCACTCAAGGACGTTCCGGCAAAAGCGAGCAGCCCGAGCAGGCAAGCGGCCGTTGAGGAAGGATCGCGCCCGAATTACCGCATGACCCGGGACAAACCGTTAATTCCGGTAGAGAAGAACAGTTTCTCAATATTCTGGATCACTGATACGCAGTTCCTCTCACAATCGAACCCCGCGCTGTTTCGGATGGCCACAAACTGGATAGCCGATAACTGGGCCAACTACAACGGGAAGGTGGTGATTCATACGGGAGACCTTGTGCAGACGGGAGGCGACCAAACTCAGTGGCAGAATGCAGACGAAGCGATGTCTGTGCTTCTGAAGAACGGGATTCCATATTCATGGTGCGCAGGAAACCACGACGACACCGTTAACGGCGACCCAACATCTGGCTGGAGTGGCACCAAATGGGCATCCTCGCTGAATCCTAGTGTCGTTAGCAGCCAAGTCAACCAGTTGGGATACGCGCAGTGGGTGGACGATTATCACGACGCGATGAATACCGCGGTCGAATTCTCTGCGAACGGGTTGAACTTTCTCGTCGTCAACCTAGAGTGGAACGCCCAACCCGACGTCCTTGAATGGCTGTCCAATATCTTGGACGCGCCAAACTACTCCAACCACCATGTAATAGTGGCTCCACACGCCTACATAGACTTCGAGGGGAGCCTGGACAATCTCAAGTGGGAACCTCAGATTGGCACGTTCCTGAACGGATTGACCCCGATACTGGACGCGCACTCCTCCAACGTCTTCTTGACGCTTAACGGGCACTTCGCAACCGAATGCGGATATAATACACCGGCACCCGTAAATGGTCGGAATCAGCTCATGTTCGACCGGCAGGACTGCTTCGACCGACCGGGCGACCCGACTGGAAGGGGCGTCGATAACGCCGACACGGACACGAGCGCCCCAGGTTCCGACAAGGTAGGTGGGGCCACGGTCATGGTCCTCACATTCTACACCGATAGCAACACGATAAGCGCCAAGACCTTCGACGTCTATACCGGAAAATGGAGGACAGGCCCATACGAACAATATTCTTTTCCGATGTTCGCGACCTCCGCCAGCCTCTAGCACAAGGGGAACACAATCCGTAGCGGCTTTCATAACCAGACTGTTACGCCCGCGACGTCAGGCGTCGAACTCGGCCCACAGGCCAAGCGTGGTCGCGGTCTCCGTCGCGCTCGATTAGTCAGCAGGACTTCGAAAAGCCGATTTCGATTCTATCCCGATGAGGGCATGTGAGGTTTCGAACCTCATTAAGCGCAGCCCTCCGTGCCGACTACTTCCCGTGGGAGACGAAGATTTGGACACTGAAGCGGTTGTGATGCGAGTAAAACGTGTAAGCACCTAACACGCATCCCCAGGCTATGACCGTGGCGCCGATGTCCACGAAGATCGTGTTCTGAACCTGGGAGATGAAATAGAAGAAGGCGATATTCGAGGTCATGATGATCGCTCCCCCCGAGAAGATCAACGCCGTCCCAAGGACCAGGTAGTTCAGTTCACGGGGGCCGACCAGACCGATGTCGGAGTGCTTTCTGCGAAGCAGGACCGCTCCCAGCAAGGCTGATGCGGCCGAACCCGCGATGAAGACTGCGCCGACGAGATAACCCGTGAGCGAAGACAGGCCCACAGCGAGGATCACCCCCAGGAGGAGGACTATCAGACCTGAGCCCTCGAGCAGGAGGCCGTTCCTAGCGGTGGTCTTGCTTCTGTCAAGGGCTCTCCTGAACGCGAACATCCCGGCCGGAGGAAGGAGGAGTCCTAGCGCGATAAGGAGAACCGTGACAGCGGTAGCCGCCGCCGGGACCGATACGCCGTTTACCGTCAGGAACGCCACAAGGCCTGCCGCCGCAATCACATAGCCGGTTGCGATGAGACTCAGGGCCTTGGAAGGCCTGGTGGCCGATTCAGAATTCATAGGCGATGCTGTGCTCGTGTCATCCACTCCCCTGCGTATACAGCTCGAAGAAGCTCAGCATGTCCTGGGATATCTGTGCTAGGCTCGGGTCGATGGGCTCAGTACCCACCTGCACGAACATGTGCCCCATGTTCTGGACCAGGATGAGCTGGGTCTGGTCTCCCGACTCGCGGATTACGTTGTATAGCTGAATCGACTGCGATTCTGGGACGTTCGTATCGTTCACACCCTGTATGATTAGGAGGGGTGGGGAGTTCTCGGTTACGAAGTTGACGGGGCTGGCCAGCGCCTCGCTTGTGAGATTGTCCCCGAACGCCCGCAGGAGGTCGGAGGAAGAGTAGCCGGAATTCGCTGTCAGATTGGTAGGTCCGAACATGTCCACGACGGCCACCACACTGCTCGACTCGTTGAGATATGGCCCCACATCGAACGGCGAGTGCGAGCCCGTCAGGGCTGCGAGGGCGACGAGCTCTCCACCCGAGCTCGTGCCGAAGCCGAAGACCTCGCTCGAGTTGATCCCGTAGGTTTGCGCGTGGTCGCGAAGATACCTGATTGCGCACTTGACATCCTCGATCTGCGCCGGGTACTTGTACTGTGGAGCGAGCCTGTAGTCTACGCTGGCGACGGCGTAGCCTGCGGAGGCCAGCGAGTTGAGGAAGACGGGGTTGATGTCCTCCTTGTCGCCCGCCGTCAGTCCACCGCCGTGGACATAGACCACGAGCGGGAGGGGACGGGCTGCCGTTTCGCCCGGTACGTACAGGTCGAGTGTCTGCGAGTTGCAATAGGAGAGGTTCTGGTAGGCCTTTCCGAGGGTGAACGTGACCGCGGGAGGAGAGTTCGAGTTGACCACTCCCGTGATGGTATCGGCAGAATACAGACTAATCGCGAGAATCGCCGCAATGGCGAGGATGGCCGGGACCCGCGAGGTTTTCATGCCTTCCCTAAGTGGCAGGCACTTGTTGCGGCAGGTTGCGAGTGTGCGATCGGCCTCTCATTGTCCATGCGAAGGCTATCCAGACCCCGAGGACGATTAGCAGGCCTCCCCAAAATACCTCCCACGGTAGACTTGGGAAGAAAATACCGAGCCCTGCTACAATCAGTATCGAGCCGATGATGAGTCCTCCGAAACCACCTCGTCCACGTCTCCTCTCAGCCCTCTCCTGTCGCCGTTGCTCTCGCCAAACCAGCTGTGGGCCAGAACCAGATCGAGCGTTCATCGAATAGGAAGCAGGTGGTGGCGATACAGCGGCCCCACATTTCGGGCAGAAAGACGAGTCGACGTGAAGCGGGGCTCCGCACTTGTCGCAGAACCGATTGCTTTCCGACGATGCCATCCCCTTTCACCGTGTAAAAGGGGTTGATAGTCAACATAAGAATAATGTACGATTCTCAGTTATGAGAATCCTGCCGTCAAAATTATTCCTTATGAACAATTCAAATCCACGAAACGAGAGCATGCTGTGTCGAAGCTCATCGGCCCCATGGCTCATCATCGCCATTCGTTCGTCAATTTCAGGATGTCCTATTGATTTATTCTGGTTTGAATCCTTCCGGCCCTCTCTGGGTTCGAATAGGTTTCCCACTCGTCGTCCCAGAATGGGGCTTGTCAAGCCCGGCACTTATTTCGGTCCAAAAAACATGACATCATTAATATGGATAAAGGAGTAAGGTGAACATCATGTTGCGTTGCACGCCATTCCTTCTGTTTGATGGAAATTGCGCGGACGCCATGACATTTTACCACGAATGCCTTGGCGGGGAGCTGAAGCTCACGAAACTTGGCGATACACCCATGAAAGCCCGGCTCCCAAGAGAAAAGCACGACAGAATCATTAATGCTCAACTGAAAAGCGGAGATTTGGAAATCTCTGCGACAGATTGGATGGCTTCCCCTGCACTTGAGTGGAAACAGGGGAATTCATTTGCTGTATTCGTCATTGGGGGAGCATTTGAAGAGCTGAAAGGAGTCTTTGACAAACTTGCGGCAGGAGCAGAAAAATCGAGGTTCCAGGAGTTACACGAAATGCCATTCGGAATGTACGGACAGTTCTATGATAGGTATGGCGTTCAATGGATCTTCAAGGGGGATTTGGAGTAGAGTGCGAGGAGGCCGACGCCCCAGCAGCCATCCCACCCGCGGTTAATCCCAAAAGAATAACTCAAATCCATCGAACGAAAGCATACAGGCCGAAGGTCACCGGATTCGAATTGGCCCGGATCACGCACTTTCCTGATAGAATAGTGTAGGTTACGTGGCAGGAGACCCAGCAGGCATGTCCTCTATACGCTGAGACGAGAGGGTTGTTGTGGAACTGGCTAATTGGGCTTGCAGAAAATCGATCAGGAGACGAATGAAGGACTGGTAGTTCTCGGGGGCCTCGGGAGCGTGTTTGGAACAGAAGCTGAGGTTGGGAGAAGAGAAGGGTTGATGCCCGAACCAACGAAGGACTGGCGTGTGTTGACCGACGTCACGCTCAGGTAGGGGGTCGTCTGGTACAAAGGAAGAGGAGAGCCAAAAGTGGGCCTCCATGTGGACCGTGCCGGGGACAGAATTCCTGATGCAACCTGGCCACGCACAGGTGGGAGGCGGAGCAAGGTCAGAGTGTTCGGACAATAGAGTGGATGGAATCGCAAGCGACTTATGTATTGCGCTGGCGACAGGCACCCTGGACAATCTTGCAAATTGTTGGAGGCGGAAAAGGAGAAAGAACGCTAAAACGAGACTGGTGATATTATGGCAACAGCAAAAACAACATTAGAAAGGAAAAGAAATGAATTAGGATTTCATAAAATTGGAAAGGTGCATGGAACTCCAATATACATGCTAAATGAAAGAGCAAATGCTTCACAGTCGGCAAAGTGCATAGTAGCGCCTAAATTAGCGCTGCCCACTTACAAGTTCATGCTTTCTGCTTTTGGCTCGGAACGTTCACTCAAAGACAAATTCAATGACAGTGGAAAAAGCGATTACTCATTTTGGATTGCGGGCATCGGTAAAGACACAAATCATCTAATAGACGAATCCCAAGAGTCAGAAATTACACCTGCTCAGGAAGAAGAGGCCATGAAGCTCGCTGAATCAGGCATGAATTATAGGGATATAGCTAAGAAGTTAGGCGTCACTGCTTTGAGCGTATATTACGCACTGAAGAAAAAAGGGAAAACCAAAGCAAAAAAGTCGATAAAGCCAAGAAGCTCGGCTCTTTGCACTTTCGATAAGAAGGGAAATCTTATCATACACAAGGGAGACTCTCTAGAAACTACCGTTCGTGTATCCAGAGGCGCGGATGATGACCCGCTGTTGTTCTTCGTGCTTCGTGACAGCTACTCTAGAATAGGCGGTGCACGTTTCGTGATCGCTGCGTGCAATGGACGGCAGTTCACTGCAGCAACCCTGGCTAGAGTGGTAGTAGGAGTTTCACAAGAAGCGTTAGCCTGACGGTACTATGTGGTGGTGAATTGCCGGCCACATATCCCGGCTAACTGTCCTGATAGAATAGTGTAGCGGAATTACTCCAAGCCAAAACAAATCTATTCCTAATGAATAATTCCAGTCCATCAAACGAAAGGTATACCGGTCGGAAGCTCACTCGGCCCCTGCTTTTTACTGTTCAGAGCCAAGAGCCAGGGCGGCGCTGTATCAGTTTCGTTTCAGCCAACTAGCGGCCGTATCGGAATCGTTTCAGCGAACCAATTTAGTCGCACGCTTCCCATACACTCCCTGTGATTGAAAAGAAATGACTGCACAACAAACGGCAGAAGGATATCCGAATACAGCGTCGATACTCGCCATAGTCGGCGGCTGTTTCATGCTGGTGGCCGGACTCCTTATCCTTGGGGTCTCCGCCTTCGTGATACCCCACCTGAACACCTTCGTTCTTCAACAGTACGATGTTCTACAATAACACAACCCATCCGTTCCCCTTCAATAATGCACCCGGCTTTGTGGGTGGTATCCTGGCGGGGGTGGGCCTGTTCGGGACTCATCTCGGGGCTCGTCGTGCTCGGTTCCGGCATCATGCTGAGGATCCATCCGGAGCAGTCAACGGTCTTCGGAGTGCTGATACTCGTCTTCTCCGTCCTGAGCTTCTTCGGGTCCGGAGGCTTCGTCATCGGGGCGATACTGGGCATCATAGGTGGCATCATGACCCTCAGCTGGAAGCGGCCAGCGGTGACGACCCAGGCGCCAGCGAGCGTCCCAGTGGCGTAGGTCGGGTCGGATAAGGTAAAGAGTCAGTCCGCGGAGGATGAGGGCGAGGGGGCGAGCGAGTTGAAGAAGCTCAAGGTACTGCTGATACTGCTGCTGGCGGCGACCTCGGGCCTCGCGGTCTCGATCTACCTGCTCGCCGTGCTCTACGCCCCCACAGAATCGCCGCTGAGACGTGCTCTACCTGATTCTGACGCGTGGTTTCCCGCAGAACCTGACCTTTTTCATCCCGCTCTCCTCCCTCCTGTTCCTCAGCACCGTCCTTGCCAGCATGGTCGGGGTGATCTACTTCCTCGTCCTGCCAGAGATGAAGAACTACTACGAATCAGACCCCGGAAAGGAGGCGGGCGCGATGGTGCTGAGGACCCTGAAGCCCGATGAGAGGAAGGTCGTCGGTGTGCTCAAGGTTCATGGGGGCACCTACATGCAGAAGTTCATCACGCAGGAGACCGGTCTGTCCAGGCTGAAGACCCACAGGGTCGTTGCTACGCTCACCGAGAGGGGGATCGTGCAGGTTGAGAAACGGGGGAACACGAACGAGGTCTCGCTCGCAAAATGGTTCCTCGATGGGATGGGCTAAGAGCCTTCCCGGCGCTATCCTTCTAATCGAGTCAGGTCTCTAACCCTGCGAAGATCCCGTTGGGACCCTCGGAGACCGGAACTCGCGCCAGATTCGGTAACACAGCACGACTGATATCATTTGAGCAGTCCGTGACCGCGCAGATCAGAATTGAGAGGAGCAGGATTCACTATAGGAACTTACTCGCTAGCCCGTATGTGAATGCTACAGATTTCTTCGAGGTGTCCCAAGTGGCCAGCTCTCTCCTGACAAGTTCTTTTTGCTTTCTTGAAATGTCACGTAGCGCGTTGCCAACGGACCTTCTAACATACTCGCTATCGTCGTCCTTGAGCTGGGCCAGCAATCCGACAGCAACCTCTGGGTGCTGCTTGAAGTAGTCCCTGTTGGTCCAGATTCGTAGTCCCTCGGTAACTGCCCGTCTCACATTTGGGTTCCTGTCATTCAACCAGTCTTTGATGGTCGGAAGCGCTTTCTCATATTCAGTGTCCTTGCAGTACTGATTGAACGCATGCGCGAGGATTTCTTGGACCTGCCACGACCCATCTCGGCTGATCCTGACACGAAGGATTCGGAAGGCTTCAGCTGACCTTGTTGCGATATATCCCAAGACGAAGACAGCCACCATACGAACTTGATACTCTTCGGATTCTAATAGTTCCTTGGCAGCTCGTAGGCTGTCAGAGATGGAGGAAGCTGCCGCTATTGTGATTGCTTCCTCTCGCATCTCTTTGAAGCCATGCTTGACGACGGCGACCTTCCTCTCAATCCTCTTCACATCGACCATCTGTTGCGTGAGCAACTACTGTCTATTGTGTTTTGACTGCGTCATCTGCTCTCCATTGAGTTAGAAGAGACTTAAGGAATTCGGGTGTTCGCCTCCGGCTCTTTCAGGTCGAGTTTTGTTTATCATCTATTCCAAATGAATAATTCAAATCCAAAGAATGAAGGTATACTGGTCGAAGTTCACCGGCTCCGCCTACCATGCCGCGGTGCGATTCTCGAGAACGAGAATCGCCTTCAGTATTGATATATGCGGATACTAATATTTAGCCTAATGGCCAACCTGAGCACTGCCAAGACCCTCGGTGAGATTGGCTCGATTCTGGAGCTGATACCGTTCATCAACATAGTAGGCTACATACTTACGCTGATATCGGTGAAGTACATCTCGGACGAGCTTCACGACCAGTCGGTCTTCAACAACATGCTCTACTCCGTGATCACCGGAATCGTGGGGGTCGCGGTCGGGTTCTTTATCCTGCTCGGAGGGATAGCATCTACGTTGTTCACAGGCGTGCTTAGCGCAGCCGCGGGAGTCTTCGCCTTCCTCGCGATATCGTGGATCGTCCTGTTGGTCTCGGCGATATTCGTGCGCAGGGCCTTCGAGACGATGGCGACGAAGCTCAACGTCGATTCCTTCCGCACCGCCGGGACCCTTTATCTGATCGGGGCGGCTCTGACCATCGTCTTCGTAGGGTTCATCATTCTGTTCGTCGCGTACATATTCCAGATCATCTCATTCTTCGCGATCAAGGATACCGTGAGTTCGACGCAGGTTCCCGAGGGGAAAGCTGCACCGACCCAACCTCAGGGAGCGATGAAATACTGCACAAGCTGTGGGGCGCAGATGCCCGTCGCCAGCACCTTCTGTCCCTCCTGTGGCGCAAAACAGGCCTAGTCCGCGTCCATCATCCCCTCCATCACGGCCTTCACCACCGACTGCGTGTAGCTCCCGGCCTATCCCTCCTTCTCCATCTCCCTGGCCCTCTCGATGGCCGCGCCGAGCGCTCAGGAATCGCTACCTAGTCGGTCCTCCGAACTTATCTTAGGTACTGATCTAAGGTGAGGAATTCTCTATAAGCCGATTACATCGCCACAGAAGGTTGACTCACAGGAGACCTTCGGCCCGTCCTTATGGGGTGGATAGACGAGCTTTACTTATTTCAAATACCGATTTCAAACTAAGAGCTCTCTTTAAGCCGCCGGCTTCCTTCCGGCTCGAGCCCTCGGCTGACACGCGCTCACGGAGAATCAGCGCAGATTTTCCTTCTGAGGTCTATTATCTCCTCGAGCTGAATGACGTTGTCCAGAAAGCCTTCCGGGTCTCGTTCCCATGAGACCAGGAGCCTATTCCTGTAGCGGGCCTCAACGCTTTGCAGGAACTCGCAAAGTTTTTCGCTTGATACCGCCCTTGAATGCTCGCTCAACCCTCTCGTCCCACCATTCGTCGGGCTTGGCCAGGATCTCCTCTGCTAGTTTCTCGAAGTCCTGGACCTTTGAGCTGCTAGTCGGCATGCGCTGTTCATGTGGTTCTATCCCATCAAGGAATAAAAGGATAACGAAGACCGCGCTGTATCGTTCACGATTTGCGGGTCGAGGTGAGTGAGCACGGGCCTCTTCACCTTCCTCGCGAAGCTCGTCCTTCTCGGCATCATCCTGCTGATCAGCTACCTGGCCGTCGGGGTGGCGCTTGACGGCATCGGCAGCGTGGCGAGCGTGCAGGCGCCGAATTCAGCCTTCGCCGTCTATGCTTACGACGCCCTGACCTTCACCCTGTCCGCGTGCGTCCTCGCATTCTTCACCATCCCCGCAGCGCTGGCGCTCGTCGGTCACGCCGGCGCCTGGGTCCGAGGCGTCCTCTCAAGGACAGCGGGGTACCTGGGGGCTATGCTCGTCTGCGCCTGCGGAGTGTATCTTGCGGGGAGCACAGCCGTCAATCTCACCCCAAACCTCGGCGCGATAATTCCGGGCACCGAGACCATCCTGCTCGCCTCGGCCACCACCGCGCTCTTCCTCCTTCTTGTCTCGAGGGCTACCTTGCTGAAGGCTGGCGGCACCCTCTACGACGGCGTCAGCGACCTCGCAGCGCACGCGTCGGCGAAGCCCCGAACGGGCGTCCATAGAGTTGAAGGCCACCCCGACCAAGCCAATCCGGGAGAAGGAGAGGCAGGAGACGGTCAGGGCGCAGGGGCTAAGACTGCAGCGGTTGGTGCAGACGCTCAGCTCTTCGGGCTGTGCGGTCGAGTTCAGGCTCCTGTTCAGGGAGGGGAGAGGGAGGGTCATCATCTCGGCGGCCGACCACACCTCACGGGAGGCGGTGGAGCAGAGGCTGATGTCCGCGGTGAGGGCCCACCTCCCCGAGTACGGCCCCATGCCGTGCGACCTACCCCGATCGACGGGCACAGGCATGTCCATCCCGATAGCCGGGGTCCCGGAAGCCATGGAGAACCCGCTCGAACCGCTCTCCCGCTACTTCCTCGAGAACGACTTCGACGGGGAGTACATCTTCGCTTTCGAGAACCGGAGGGTGAACCCGCTGAGGAGGCTCGCCTCGAGGGCCGAGCAGAGGAAGGTAGCGAAGAGGGCGGGAGGCCAGACCACGAAGCAGGCGACCGTCGCCGGGGAGCAGCACGCAACGACGGTCCGGGACCACGCGGAGGAGATGCGCCTGGAGGATTGGATGAAGGTGGTCGAGCGGCACCACTCGCCGCTGGCCCTGCGCTGCTGGGTCTGGGTGACCGGGTACTCAGGTTCGGCTGCGGGGGCGGAGACCATCGCCAGGGGCGCTTCCTCGGTGGTCGTCGGCTCGCTATCGGGGCACAAGCCTGGGTCGGCCCTCAGGGTGGGCCCGCCGCGGGGTCCACCAGAAAGCCCCGAGGACATCGGAAGGCCCACGATAATGCTCCCGAGCGAGGCCGTCCCCTTCGCCTGGATCCCCCAGCACGCCCTCGGCACCGCCGTCGTCCCGTCCTCGGAGTTCGAGCTGCCCCCGGAGCTCAAGGGCGAGGTGTCGCTCGGCCAGGTCGTCCTTCAGTCCGGGCCGACGAAGCACGAGGTCAGGCTCCCGCTGGACATGCTCAAGCGGCACATGTTCGTGACCGGGATCACGGGAGGCGGCAAGTCGACTACGTGCTTCTCCGTGCTGCTTCAGCTCTACGAACTCGGGATTCCCTGGCTGGTCCTCGAGCCCGTGAAGAGCGAGTACCGCTCACTGCTCATGAAGGTTGACCCGATGCAGGTCTTCACGCTCGGGGACGAAACGACCGCGCCCTTCCGGCTCAACATCTTCGAGCCGCCGCCCGGGGTTCACGTGCAGACGCACCTGGAGAACCTCTCGGCTGCGTGGGAGTCGTCGTTCGTGATGTACTCTCCGTTGCCCCTCGTGGCGAAGCGGGTCTTCGTGGAGACCTACAGGGCGTGCGGGTGGAACCTGCTTCACGACAGGCGGGGGCGGGCGATAAGCCTGGACGACCTCCTGGCGCAGACCGAGCGCCTCGTCCCGGACATGGGCTACGAGGAGAAGGTCAAGATGGACATCGAGGCGGCGATGAAGCTGCGCATCTCCAGCCTCAAGCTCGGCGGGAAGGGGCCGATGCTGGACTGCCTCGCCTCGACCCCGCTCGAGGGGGTGATGGGGAAGCCGACGGTGGTGGAGCTCAGGGCGGTGCCGAACCCCCAGGAAAAGTCGTTCGTTGCGTCGCTCCTGCTGATGAACGTGGCCGAGTACGTGGAGGCGAGGGGGCACTCCGGGCAGCTCAGGCACCTCACCCTCATCGAGGAGGCGCACAGGCTCCTGCCCAACGTCTCGACCCAGAAGGGCGACCCGGAGGGCGCGGACCCACGCAAGGGGATGGTCGAGCACTTTGGGAACATGCTCGCCGAGGTGCGGGCGTACGGGGAGGGGCTGGTCGTGGTGGAGCAGATACCCACGAAGATAATCCCGGACGCCATCAAGAACACGGCGACCAAGGTGGCTCATCGGGTCCCAGCCGAGGACGACAGGCGGCTCCTGGGCGGCGCGATGAACCTCACGGAAGAGCAGGAGGCGGCGTTCGCCGGGCTGGAGCCGGGAGGGGCGATAGTGAGCGTGGAGAGGCACCCGTTCCCCATCAGGGTGCAGGTGCCGGACGTGGTCCGAAGGCTCGGGCTGGCCGTAGGCGAGGTCGGGGACGAGACGGTGCGCAAGCACATGGTCGAGTACTACCTGCGGAACCCGCTCCCGAGGGCGCCGGAACGGAGCGAGGAGATGGAGAAGCTCGTCGGCGCGAGGTGGTTCGGGGCGAAGTTCAAGGAAGCGTACGGGGCGTGGCTGGACAAGGGGGACACCGGGCCGCTCGGCTCGCTGGTGATGGGCGCCGCGGGGAAGTTCTCCGAGGAGCGTGACGGGAAGCTCGATGCCGCATCGAAGATGCTCTCGCTGGCGGTCGGGCTCTACCTGCCGTTCGACGAGGAGGACAGGGCGAAGTTCCCGAAGGTGGTGATGAGGGAGATAGAGAGGTCGACGAGAGATGTCCAGCCGTGAGTTCGGTGACGGGGGCGAAACGGGCGAGAGAGTCGATGAGGTCGAGGACTATCGAGAGAAGCTTCGGGCCAAGTACGGCCAACTCGGCGGGGAGGGCGACCGGCCCGGGGCGAGTGCGGCCATCGAGCAGCCCCGCGTGGCTGAAGCGGAAAGGGAGCCGGGCGCTGAAGACTCGCAGGTCGGGGAGGAGGAACTTGAGCGGCTCAGGCAACACGTGAAGGAGAAGTATCCCACGGGAGAGGGGGCGACGGTCGACCGTTCAGCCGAGAAGGTGGATGAAAACAAGGCTGCCGAGGTTTCCACCTACGAAAACGAGGAAGAATTCCTCGCCGAGAAGGAAGAAGAGGAAAGGGAGCTAGCGGAGGCAGAGAGGCAAAGACGGCTCGAGGAGGATGGGGACCCAAAAGCGGCTGATTCCGGGGCGGAGAGGGCCGCCGGGAGCGCGGAGCTGGCAAGGGAGGGTGGCGGTAATGAGGGCCGTCCAGATTACCAAGAGATGACACATCTTCGAGACCAAAGTCCTTCGAAGCGACGCGAAGCCGAAAATATTGAACAAAGAGAAACTTTGGACGGAGAGTCAAAGCCAGAGTCTCTCGCAACCTTTGAGGCGACCGCGCAACGCACGTCGGACGGCAAGTGGGTGAGGTTTGAGGTGATGCTAGAGACCTTCCAGGAGCGGATTGGGATGAAGTTCGAGGAGGGGAGGACCTATGTAATTACAGGGACGATTGGAGACGTAGAGTTCAGAATGACGCATTTTCGTGGCGAGGGGAAATACTTGTACATCACTCCGCCCCGAGAGACCATGAAGATGTTCGAGGCCGGACGAAAATATGAGATAACTGTCAATTCAGTTGAGGAGAAGCGGCGGTTCGAAGTCTCACATGACGGCGACGTCACGAGGTTGACTTTGACTACGAGAGCACTCGAGTCGGCCCAGAAAAGCACGGAGGCGATGAAGAAGGCAGACGAGGGCGATAGGATTGTGGAGTTCACGCTCCGGAACCTCTCTCATGAAGGCGAAGGCTCGAAGAGGCTCTTCGCGAAAGTGAACACGAATGAAGGCGCGGTAATGATGAACGTAGGAAGGGCCGGAGCAGAGAAGGGTGATATCATGGACTCTCGAGAAAGCGAGACGATTTCACATCGACAACTTTGTAGAGGATTTCAACGCCCATAGGGGCAAGGAGCTGGAGAACGTGATGCTGGAACTGGAGGGAAAGAAGCTGGCCATGCGTGTGAATGGAAGGAGGTATGAATTCGATGATTACACCTTGGACGTACATACGATGAGAGTCATCCTGAAGGGTGAAGTCGAGACGCTCAAGGGTGGCGTCGCCTTCTTCTTCGATGCGAACGAGGGCTCAATTGTCGCGAAGAATGCAAAGGGAAAGACGATTACTGATTTTGTATCATCTGAATCTCGCGGCCTAAGGGCCAGATCATTGTCGGCAACGCCGAAGACTAATCCAGAGGTTGGTGAATCTCTGCAATCCTCAGAATCCAGATTGGAAGCTTCTGAGTACTTAGACAGGGTAAAAATACTAGAATCCCAGCAGGAAATAGACGGGACTCATAGATTCCAAATTGATGATGTTCTGCACAGTTACATGAATGAGAAAAGGAAATCTAGCGAAGATTCGTTAAGGGGCGAGATAGCTACAATCGGTGAAAACCTAGGAGTAGCTCTGCTTACCAAACTTGAATGGGGAAAAATCGAAAGGCATCCTTTCGACCCGGGCCTTGAGTGGTACAGGCACGGCACCGATATCGCAGCCAGAAATCCAACAACAAACGAATTGTACATTTTTGAGCTGAGATGGTGGCAAAGTTCAAAATCGGCGGAAAAAAGAACTACTGACGAAGTCATGGGACGTAGGATTGATGAAGGTTCTCACCCCCTAACTGGCGAAGAGATAAGGGGCGCTTATATCGCGATTGTAGATTTAGATAAGGGGAGCAAGACTGGAGAACTTCGTATCAAGAGAGTCTGGTGAAATGTCCGTTTCGTTTCGCGCTGCAGAAGAATTATCAAAAACTTTGTCACAAATAACAGGCTTCCGATATAAAGTGATGAAAGCGAAACCCGATTTTCCGCCTCCATCTGATCATGCAGAGTGGTATCTTATCGCTCAAGGACCAATCTCTGAGATTTATCACGCTCGCCTGACATGGTTGACCAAAGACAGCTTGATTCGAATAGAGTCTATGTACTTGGGGAATACCACTGAATGGATTGAGCGGGATTATGGAGAGGAAGCTGCTGCCGCAGCAATCAATCCAGGAGGCTCGAATTTCCAATCGGTGCTGGATCATTTGGCAAAACAATCCCCACGGGAAAGCGAGCGACTCGACGCCTATCAGAGGATACTCGAGGATGTCAGTTCAAAATACGGAGTCATATTGGAACTTACATGCAAAGGAGGCAAATTTGTGGCCACCTTCTTCATGGGCGCAGCAATCAACGTGAAGGATATGAGAGAAGACCAAAAGGCAGAAAGCATCAAGCGAAACCTTGCTGCTCTCAGGGAAACCTGGGATCGGATCCGCGAGTACGAAAAGAAGCGCGAAGGATTGGTGACACACAGGAAATAACCTGGCAGTGGACGTGCCACAGCTCCCCGTCTCATAATTACAGATTGAAGTCGGAGACGCTATGGTGCTATGGTTGAGAACGCCGGATTAAATCTAGCCGACCAATGGAAATATCTAACCGTGAACATCTAATCCAAGGGCTAAGGTCTCGATATGTTCTGCGAGGATAGCTTTCGCGGTGATTTTATCCCACTCCCATTCCTTCCATTCGTCCGCTTCATGCCAGCGGCCGTCTGGCGTCACTATCGCATATGGGATGATATTGTGTTCGATTAAGAAAGCAGGCGTCGTTGTATTACTCTGAAGGTCGTTGGTATGGCTGCGATAATTGGGGGGTAACTCTGCTCCAGTCATTGTGAACCGCGCCATCCCACCTACCACCATAGGTGTACCAGTCCCACTTGCCGTCTGGATTCAGAGTCCATTTGTTGCTTCCTGCGCCCGCACACAACCGGCACTTCGGATCTGGAGTATTTCTGTCTGGGTCGGAGTCAAACATTTGCTTTCCGAATTCCAAAGCCTCCTTTGTGTCGATAGTCCCGAACTTGGTCCTCATTGACTCGTAAGCTCTCCCTTTTGCAACCGACCCGACGCAGGGGCAGGTCTTCTCATATTCTGGGACCTCCTTTTGCTCGTCGTACGGAGCTAGGAGCCTATCCACGTTCCGTTCAATGTTTCGAACCCTTTTGCTGAGCAGGACGATCACGAAAAAGTGAGCCAACACAAATCATGTGCACTGAAGCGTTTAACGACCACGCGGAAAATGAAACAGTATGCAGACCGGCCGAGGCTAAAAGACCACTTAATTGTGGCGGGCGCTTTAATATGCTGAGCGAGTAGTGTGTTAGCGTGACTAGCCTTCGACGACAATCATCGTCAGAGTGCTGCGAACGCGGTCTAGACGCCTAATTTTCCACGTAATCGTTTCCTTAACTTTTTCCATGGTGTCCGACTCTACTTTGGCTACGATATCATAGACTCCATAGACAACATAAACTTCTTTCACGAACTCAATTCCCTTAAGCTCTTTCACCAACTGCTCCTCAGCCCCCAGGTCCGCGTTGATCAGAACAAAGGCCATTGGCATGCTTTTGTCTCTCTCATCTAGCCAGCCTCTCGTTATAAAGCTTCATTTTTCCCGTCCCCAAACGGGAAATTTCCCCCGCTCGCTGCCATTGTCCGCAGCCCAGCCATCTTTTCGAGGAACGCTTCGCGAGGTTCTATTTTTCAGGGAAAGCGGGTCCCGGGGGGAACCACGATTGTGCTATGATTGTGCCGGGCTGGACCGGGGCGCCTTGCCTCTCTTGCTCTCCCAATAAACGAATACCTTCCCGGCTTTTACGTGCGGGCGCCCCGCGGTCGCTTCGCTCCGCCCATCGTGGCACCACCGTTCAAATCTCACCGGCCCCACTTCAAATTTAGAGCCTATTCCTGCCTCTTTCAATCATAATCAGCCCAAAATGGGCGTATCATTTTGCGAGCCAAAAACGGGCCAGGATATGAACTCGAGCAAAAAACTGGGGAAATTTCAAATTATGCAGTGTGGAACGAGGATTTCGCCATCATCTCCGCCTCAGGTAGACTTTCGCACTCTCAACAGTAGGGCAATTACAGCGAAGCTCATTATTATCGCGATCAACGTTCCAATTAGAGAGCCGATGGAAGCGAAGGAAGGCAGTAAGGATTGGATTTCAACTATGGATTCTGAGAACGAGCTGTAAGCTATGGTAACAGCGTTTATGGCTAGTAGCAAACTCCGGGACCAGGGTCTAGTTTGAAGAAATGCTACGCCTGAAAGAATACCGGTCACTCCTATCGAGAGATGTATGAGGCCGAGGCTTCTCCCGAATGAGTCTACCGCAAGGGTAGCAAAAAGTGTCCCACCTATCGTCACGAGTCCTCCAACCAGGAACTGTAGGACGATAATCGCTGAGCGCCTTTCTGTCAATCTTGATGCGACTCTGTCTTGGTCGTAGATTGAACTCCGCTTGGGGGCAGATGGTTCCCCCATCTCATTGCGATGAACGTCCCAGAAATCACCGCCCCGAATATGGCAAGGGCGTTTGCGAAGTGCAGGAACGCAATCGCTTGGCTGCCCGAGTTCAGTGTTGCGAATCCAAGGACTATTTGCAATAAGATTAGGAGAACGACCACGACGGTCAATCTCTGCATTGGTCTGAACGGAGGCTTGGTGACAAGCCATACGGCCATGGTGGCAATTGCGAGGACCAACAGGATGAAGCCCAATACGATGTGCGCTTCGGCGGAGATGAAACCGAAAGTAAGGAGCCCTCCGAGGACCAGCTGTAGAAGAAGTACGGCGCCCGTTACACGGAAGAGCACGAGGCCGGCTTTCAAGCTGATTCTCCCTTCGACCTTGCCATCAGGTAGCCTCCGTAGGCTATGAGCCAAACGAGAAGCGGGTAGACGATCATGCTCTCCCATCCTCCGAGACCAAGTCCTAGGTCGTCTAGGCTCTGCTGGTACCCACAGGTGCCTCACGGACCGATGATCCGGTATCCGAAGAAGATTATGAAGGTCGCAAACAGGCTGACCGTGCCCAAAGCAATCGGGAAATACCTGAAGGGTCCCCGTATCATCCTGTAGCTCAGCAGCACGACGAGCGCCCCTGGAACAAATGCGAGAAGCGCTCCGACGGAGTGTATCACAAGGTTGACGTTCTCAGGAGAGAGTCCCGCCAGCAGAAATCCCACCCCTGGCAAGATGTTTAGGATCATCAATCGGTTTCTGCCGGTATGTCGGAACAAGAAGTGCGCACCCACTATCCAGCAGATCGCGCTCACCAAGACCGCGCTTTCTTCGACGGCCGTTGTGCGAACCCCAATGGCCGCAAGGTCGCTTATCGCATTGTTCTGCATGCTGAAGTTTGGATATAAGGACTCGGCGGCCGTGGTCAGAAGAAGGAACAGCAAGCCGCCGGCAGTAAACAGAATCCCTGCAAGACTGTCATCCGAAGTCCTCTTTTGGGCCACAACTGTAGCAGCGGCACGAATCGTCATGGGATCACTTTCGTGCCAATTGAGTCCGAGGATGCTTCCTCCGCTATCTGGGTCAGCGCTTTCTCGGTTGCCCCTGAAATGTTGTCCTTCACAAAGCCCAGCGCGAAACCGGGAACGCCTTTCATCTCGAACTTCCAGTCGATCTCTATCTTCGTTTCATTGTCGCCAACCTTCGTAAGCGCAATCGTCCTGGTACCGAGCATAGGCCCCTTCGTCATGGCGAGGGTGGTCACTAGTCGAGCACGATCAACAGTGAGCGTTTGGGTGCTCTTGGCCTCGCCCATCGGACCGCGGCGGATCTTTACTTCCCTCTCCAGAGTATCCTTACTCTTACTCAGAACCTTGACACTCCTCAGCATGGGCCAGGGCTTGTGTTCGTTGCCCAAGTCCGCGACGACGGCCCAGACCTTTTTGACAGTCGCTCTTACTTCCTGACTCTTGGTTATCTGTATCACCATCTCACTCACTACCCAAAGCTCGGATTCCCAAGTCTAATAGTCGTGGTGTTACGGATGAGGTAACATCCGACCTTGGGAATGAAACGTCGCAAGTCGCCATTCAATTCGCCGAGCCTTGTTCCGATTGTCCTAGGTCTTTTCTCATTTGCTCGTATTGCTCTTTGGTGATCTCACCTCTGGCGTACCTCTGTCTCAGCGTCTCAAGCGCGGGGTCGTAGCCTCCGTAGTACCATCTCCTTCCCCACCACCATCCTCCCCAGAAGTACCAACGCACAGCAAAGAAGATGAGGAAGAGTACTGGGATGAAGATGAACCAACCGAACGGGAACCACCATAACCATGGTGCCGTGGCGGGGTTAGCTGGCGCCGCGATATCACCTGTGTAAAGCCAGACACCGACGAACGTTGCGACTACACCCGCCACGATAAGTAGCGGGAGCAGCGCCCATCTGAGCGACGGATGATAATTCGATTGGTGCATGTCTCTATCTCATCAAAACTAAGCTAGCCCCAAAATCTAATATCCATGCTGTTACCCTCGCGGTAACAGCGAAGCGCAATGGCCTCGATGGAGCATCTCATTCGCCTGGGTCTGAATGTCAACGAGGCGAAGGCGCTGGATGCGCTCGTTGCACTGGGCCCCTCAGGAGCTTCGGACGTTCACAGGCAGGCGGGGATACCCCGCAACAAGGCATACGAGGTCTTGGAGAGGCTTGCTAGCAAGGGTCTGGTCGAGGTTCAGAATGGGCACCCCATCCTCTACAGGGCTGTCGGAGCCAAGACCATCATCGAGTCTCTGACGGAGAGCTATGGAAGTGAAGCGAAGGCGGCGTTGGTCGCTCTTGAGAGGCAGGAGGAGCTTTCAGAGGTAGGAAATGAGAAGCAAGACGATGGCACGGCATCCGCGTGGATGGTGAAGGGAGAAACGGGAATCAGAAGGCGTCTCGCGGAACTGATCTATAGCGCCAATTCGGATATTTTTTGCGTAGGCGGCTACCCACCGAAGTATCCCCTCTTCGTAAAGACGGCCCTCAAAGCAGCGATGAAGAAGGGGATCGTTACAAGAGCCGTTTGCATGATTAGACCGACTGAGGATCTTAGGGAGTTTTCAGCTGACGACAGCGGGGTCATAGAATTCAGAGCCGTAAAGGCCTCCCAGACACTCAAGGTGAAAATTCAGCCCTATGATGAAAAAATCGTTGGAGGGTTTGCGGGTATGTCAGGCTTCGGAGGGATGGTGATAATCGATGAATCGGTGGCGTTCGATATCGTCGACGACGGCGGGGATTCCAAGAGGGCTACCGGAATCATCTTCAAAGCGCCGGGTATACCGCGCATCCAAAAGGCGACCGCGGAAAGGGTTCTCGCATTATACACGAGGAAGCTCTGAGCAGGTATTTTATTCCAAATGAATAATTCAAATCCATCGAACGAAAGTATACCGGTCGAAGCTCACCGGCCCCACCTCCCGTTTGAGTACAAGGAAGGACGCTCATTAGCGAAGGGCTTCTCATAGTTGGCCACTATTTCCTCGGGAAAATTGTGAAAGTCGAATCTGACGAACATTCGGGAGGCACGGTTCAAGGACGCTAAGGTGCTGGCTCTAGCAAAGACGCGCGGGGCGCTTCCTCTCCGACGCTCTGAGGCGAAGGAAGAACTGCCGAGGTCTCCTGCGGTTCACTCGTCTCGCCGAAGTAGGCGTCCATCAGCCAGCTCCAGCCTCCCTTCATTGTGGACCAGTATATCTTCGCGAACTCGCGTTTCATCGCGTAGCGCAAGAGTGTAGGTCGTTGGCCCCCCGGCGCAACCTCGTAAGTCCCGGAGACGAAGAGTGCCCGTCTTCTTCCCGTCTCCATCGGACAGTTAATCCTCCCGTTGTACTCGAAAGCCTCCCCTCCGCCCCTGATGTCAGAGGCAAGATTCTTCGCGACTGCTTCCGCCTGAAGGTGCGCCACCACACCGGACTTTGAAATCGCTATGTTTGTAGCGTCGCCCAGTGCGTAGGCTTCCGGATGGTCTTTCATCCTCATCGTGTGCTTGTCGGCGGATATCCAGCCCTCCTCGTCACCGATTTTCGAAGCTAGGATAACATCAGCGCCCCTGTGCGGAGGCACCGCGATCAGCAAGTCGTAGTCCTGGCTCTCACCCTCGAGGTTGAAGATCTTTCTTGCTGCCGGGTCCACGTAATCTGTCGCGAAGAACGGCACGAGTTCTATCCCCCTTTTCTCGAACATCGGCTGTATCACCTCGGAGATGTGCTCAGCCGGATAGGCCCTAGGGTAGGGGGTAAGGAACTTGATCTCTACGGATTCCCTGATTCTCCGTTTACGGAAGAACTCATCGAGCATGAACGCAGCTTCATTCGGGGAGGGCGGGCACTTGTGGGGGACGCTCGTGATCGCGACCACCACCTTGCCAGCCTTGAACCGCTGGAGGGCATTCCAAATCTTCGCTGCATCCTCACCCCCCGTGTGAAAGTTCAGTGAGCCTTCGAGAAGCCCGGGCATCAGATCGGGCCTCGCCGTTGCACCCGTCGCGAAGACGATGTGGTCGTACGGCAGAGTGGATCCGTCCCGCATCTTGACAACCTTTACCTTCATGTCGACTCCGGCTGCTCCGTCCGTGATGTGTATCACGCCTCGCTTCAGCAGGGTCTTCTCCGGGCGGACGATGGTCCCAGGATCCACTCCCCTGAACGCAACGTCGAGGTTTCCAGGCTGGAAGGGGTGTTCATCTCCGTCTCCGACCAGCTGAACGCTAAGCTCTTTGTCCCTGATTTCCTTCTGGAACCCGTGAACGAGGAGGTTCGCGAGGAGTGTCCCACCCGCTCCCGCTCCGAGGATGACGACCCGCCTCAAGGGCTAGGCCTTCTTCTTCGTGACTCGGACGACTATCCGCGTGTATCCCTTTTCCTCTGCAATCTCGACGAGCTGGTTCCCCGTACGCGTTGCCCAGGCTTGAATATCGCTCTTCGCGGCGGGGTCGGTAGCCCAGACCTCCAGCGTCGCGCCAAGGTCGGCAGTCCTATATGCCCTGAAGAGGTCAGTCAGCGGACCGGGACAGAAGCTGCCCCTCGAATCGATGACCTTCTTCTGAGCGACTTGTGCCATTTTACTCACCGTTCAGATGAAGATGGTCTGACCGTTCTCGCTCAGCTGGAGGAACGTGGACGCCCCGACGATGTCGTCGACCTCAGGGATGAGGTCCTCCTTCCTGACGCCCATCAGCTCCATTGTGGTGGAGCATGCGTGGAAGTGAACACCCATGTCGTGCGCATTGGCTACCATCTCGGGTATCGTGGGAACCTTCAACTGTCGTATAGCCTCCTTCACCATGGGGGTCGTCATCCCGGGACTCGCATCGGGGCCAAGCTCGAGATTCGCTTCCCTGTTCCTGTTGATCACCGCCATTCCCCAGAACGTGAAGAAGATGTGCACCTCCGTACCCATCGCCGCTCCAGCGTTCGCGAGCATGAACGCGGGATATGCCATGTCGAGTGACCCCTTGGAAAGTATGATTGAGAGTTTGTGTACCTTCTCAGTCTCGGGTTCCGCCTTAGTAACAATTGTTTGTGCCATTATCAATCGCCAACTTTTCCGGCGGTTCGCGGACATATAATCTGGGTATACGATTCTCAATCATGAGAATCCTACCATCAAGAGGCTCTGAATGAATAATTCGATTCCATCGAACGAAAGTATACTGGTCGAATCTCACAGGCCCTACTCAGTATACTATTCGAATTCACGCCATTTATTTGGCTAAGCACGTGGTCCTCTTGCTTCCCCGCACGGTAGTGCGTCACCTAAGGTCGACCTAATTCAATGAAGATGAAGAAAGTCAAGAACTACCTTGTTGTAAATCCCGGCATTTGTAACATATGGAACGTGAGAGGAGTTCGGGATGATGGAGGTGCTCGCATTTGGCATCGATTGCGCCAGAATCGACATGATATTCTTTGAAACGTAGGGGCGCTGTTCTGTCCCTTGACGAGCAGGGTAGGGGCTGATATCGTTTTGGCATCTTCCGCAGTGAATGAATCCCTTTCCGGTGTCGGTAACTCCGCGGCGAGGGTCCTAGAGTTTTGTAGCATCATCTCCTTCGTACCGGTTGGAAGGCGGTCGAATGCACCGTCTCCCGTGGCAGAATCTATGAATCCCCTAACTGCTGCTTCGTAGTCGCCGTTCCGAATCGGGACCAGCACTATTTTGGCAAACTTTGCCTCGGAAGCCGAATAGATTCGGGAACTAGCCGGGTCCTCCGCAAGAAGAGATTCGATGGGCGGTTCCCCGAGAACGGCAGACCGTACTATCTTCGGGTAGTCCCTCTCGACGAGGGCCGCGATGTATGCCCCATATGATGACCCGACGAGATGGACTGGGGTCTCGAGTCCGAGGGCTTCGATGAATCCCTCCAGATCGATCACGCTCCGTCGCGACAGAGTAGTCGGCCGGGTATTCGGTCCACTTGTTCGGAAAATGATTCCGTCGGCTGTACGCCACGACGTGGTGTTGAGCCGCGAAGGGGTCAATCTGAAATTGCCAGGACCGGTAGTCGTTGAGACTCCCATGGATGAGGACGAGAGGTGTGCCGGTTCCCTTCTCAATGTAGCTCAGCTGAATACCGCGGACATTTGCGAGCTTCATCGGTCTAATCAGGAGAATTCAGCGAGATGCTTGTAAAATGTTTTCGAACGGAAGCATACCGGTCGAATCTCACCGACCCCATTGAGCTTGCTATTCGAATCCACATCATTCTTGCGGACGGAACAATCATCAAAATTCAGCACAAGGTCAGGGAACTTGGCGATACCGCATGGTCCGGGATGAATTGGCAATCCAACGCCGGCCTTTTTCAGTGATACTGAAGTCGTTGCCCTCTTCTGAGAGGAATCCCTTCTCAACCAGCGGCTGAACTAAATGCCGGAACTCGAGGTTGAAATCGAATGATTGGCCGCCAGTCCTGGATGCGCTTATGATAGGGAAGTACTGAGGTTGGAAGGTCCTTTCCAAGGAGGCTACCATATCTTCCTTCTTTCGGAGCTTCTCCTCCTTGATCGAGTAGAGTATCCACTCTCTGTAGATTTCCAGCCTGCCCCTTTGCCAACTATCCTCCATAGGAAGCCGGTACCTTGATAGGTCGAGCTTCTCGCCTCTCATCGAGGACAGGGCCTCCCTGAAGAGACTGGTTCCGTCCCAGGCGAATCGCGAGGCGACGAACGCTCCGATTATGGCATCCACGAAGAAAACCCCCTTGATAGAAAATGCCGCTCCGGTTATCACAGCCAACGAGACGAAGATGTGGTTTCTAGAGTCGACTGACTGCGAGATCAGCGTCAGGCTACCGTTCCTTCTCCCTGCAGCGCGCTGATAGAGGTGAAGGAAGATGGCAGAGACGAACGCCACGACCTCGACGGCGATGACCAAGTAAGGATCCGAAATGGGCAGCAGCGTCCTCTCCGCAGCGCCAACCAGTTTGGTTACAGAATCGTATCCGATTGTGCAGGCCGCTACCAACATCATCACTGCGACGACAAATGTTCCCAGAGCTTCCCTCCTGATACGAACCCCCACCAATACAACGGCGGCGGAGGCCGTGTCTATTGTCGCGTCTGTCCCGTCGGCAAGCAGACCCACGCTGCCGCTGAGCACTCCCACCACGAGCTTCATCGCAGCAAGGAGGAAATCGGCCACGGTCGTATTCCTAGCTGCCGTCCTAGTGCTCAGAAACCCTTCCAATCGTTCGTCGCTCAGCCGGGCCATCCGCTCGCCCTCTTTCGTCAGTTCGTATCTGCCAGCTTCGTTCAGCCTTATCATGCCGAGGCCGACCAAGTGCTCGCATCCGGTCTTGGCGTTGTACTTCTTGCCGAGTTTCTTGATCCTCCTCTCGCCGCTGCGCCTTAGGTGAAGTTCTCGGGCAATGATATCGCCCAGGCCTTCAATGTTGGAGGCGAAGGCAAAGCTTCTATCATCAATCTCCTTTGGCGTGAGCGGGCCCTCTCTAAGTAACGCTACAAGGATGAGCCTATCTTCTCCTCGAGGACGCACTTTCTTCGGGTACTCCTCCCGCTCCTTTACTCAATGATGAACGTTGAGCCCTACGGCGGTCCTTCCCATAAAGTGGAGCCCGACTCAGGGGAACCCGCATTCAAAACCGATAATCCAACTAACGAAAGTATGCTGGTCGAAACTCACCGGCCCCACTCAGTATATTATTCGAATCCGCGTCTTTATCTGATGCGGATGCAGTCCACAATGTGGTATTGAGCCCTCAGGCTGCATCAGGAGTTCTGGGAACGTAGTCACCCTTCACGAGGGGAAGACACCTGCTCGTCTGGAGAAACGCTGGATTTTTCGGATTGCCAGGTTCGCGGTAGCGAGTGGGACGGGTTTTCTCATTGCTGAAGCCATTCTAGTCCTGGGCGTCTTCGCCTTCAACGGCACCCTTGGGACCCCAAATGTCGGCTTCTTTTCGCCTGCCATCCTAGGATTGGACGCACTAGCACTGGTGGTAGGCGTGACCGTGGCGTTTGTGCTCAATGAGCGTGTGACGGTCACGCACCGTGGCGGGGAGAAAGGAAGAGGGCGGGTCAATTGGTCCATAAGGTGGGGTGAGTATCAACTTGCCTCTCTTCTGGGAAATGTGATAATCGTTGGGGTTCAACTCGGGCTTCTCGCGACGATTTCGCTTTCCCCTTTCGTTGGGAGCATCATAGGGGCGATTGCCTCGTACCCGGTGACGTATGTCGTCTCAATGCGCTATGTTTGGGGAATCAATCCCTTCAGCGAGTAGCCTGAAGGACTGTTTGAGTGTACGTGGGGTTCATCGCGCCTCCGCCGGGATCATCACCCACACTTGGGCCGCAGCGTCTGGTATGCGTGCTGGTGATCTAATCGCATGCTAGCGTTTAGATGCATCCAAATGAACAATTCAAATCCATAAAACGAAAGTGTACTGGTCGAAGCTCGCCTGCCCCACCAATATCAGTGGGTTCAAGCAATGACCAAAGAACGACTCACGTAATGGATAAAACTACCATGACTAAAATCTTCGAACATGGGTCCTCAGCCGTCAAGGACTAGCCAACTCGTGGCCTTGATGCGTGCCGAGCTTGAACGACCTCACACCCCATTGGGCGACCCAGAGGCTCAGCGTCGCCTATGCGCAGGCATGCGACACAGTTCGGCGACACGACTTCGGCCAAACATAATTGCACGAACTCGCTTCTTCGATCAAGAGGTGCTGAGGGCAATTTCTAGGGGGGTGAAACAGATAGTGGTCTGCGGAGCTGGCTATGATGACAGAGCTTTGCGGTTCCGCTCTACAGGTGTGGAGTTCTTCGAACTGGACCATCCTGCGACGCAAACAGACAAAGTGAGACGGCTGCGGGGCATGGGAGTTGACATGCGCAGACTGACCCTTATTCCTGCGGATTTCCTCCACGATGATTCTGCAGGGCTGCTACACGCTCACGGACACATCGCCAGCCGAGCAACATTGTTTGTCTGTGAGGGTCTACTGGCATACCTTAGCCGTCAAACGGTGCTACGATTGCTTGGGGGATTGCGCTCAGTCGCGGCCCCAGGAAGCACTTTGGCAGCCAGTCTTGCCGTGCTTGGTGCAGGAGCGAACGCGAATCTAGTTGCTGCCGCGGCAAACGCCAGTCGGCGAACGGGGCGCAGAGAGCCTTGGCTCACCATCGTTCCAGAAGGCGACTATTCGGAACTCCTCAAGGAAGTTGGCTGGTCGGTCGATTACACTCATGATTCTCCCGGAATTAGAGAGGGCGGGAAACTTGTTCGGATGCTCCTTCTTACAGCTAGTCCAACAACCGACCCTTCACAGTCAGTTTCCTGATCCCTGGGATCTAGCCGTCAACGGCAGACTTCACAGATCAATTATTTATCATGAACAATTCAAGTCAATCCAACGAAAGTATACTGGTCGAAGCTCACCGGCCCCACAAAGTATACTATTCAAATCCCCGTCTCTACTAAGCCATACACGTAGTCCCGGTGGCCACTTGAGCCAGGCCCAGGCGGCGCCGGAACCCCTCCAAGAACCTGTTCTCTTGCTTTGGGCTGCGTTGTCAGGGATAGACGTACTCTATCGTACCATTCGGTTCAACGCTCGCCCAGGGAAAGGAGTCTATCTCCCCCCGTTTTTCGAGGAGGACTACATTGACCGCAACGGGTTCGTTCGTGTCCCTCGCCTTTTTCTTCGCCTTATCGAGGACCGGCTCCTCCTTGTCATCTTCGGCGTTGGGGAGTCCACCGAGCGCGGAAGCGGGTACGGTCCGAAGCGTATCTCTTCTCCATATCGTTCAGCCAAATGAAGCGCATCCGCATCTTCAGCTTCTTCAGGTCTCGCGTGTCTTCACCGCAGTAGTGGCAGAAGTTTGCAGAGACCTGTATCTTGTTCCCACAAGCGCCGCAGGTCTTCAGTTCGATTCTCGCGACTTGTGGCATCCGGCTCCCGCAGTAACCGCAGTAGTTTGACGACGGTCGGACCATTGCCATACAATTCCGGCAAGTTGTCCAGTTCCAACCCCAGTCGCCCCAACCAAACCAGGAGGAGTAAAAGCCGCCCCACCAATAGTATGGGTGGTAGATTGGGACGAAGAGCGGCTGTCCCCCGCTATAGTGTTCGTGGCTCGGTCTCAGCAAACCTACGTCGCTGCGACGATCGTTGTGCCTTAGACTAATACGCATGTCGGTATCGAACGTAGACTGACGAGTTTTTCCTGCAAGGAAGGCGACGGCAGCTGCGGTATCGACGAGACCAATTCCTCAACGTCTCCTTCCTGACGTGTTCCACCAATTTTTGCGGCGACGCCGTAGCAATTCAAATCCGCTCAACGAAAGTATTCTGGTCGAAGCTCACCGACCCAATCGACGATTTCTATCCTGCGCTCTCATGCCGGGCGCGCCCGCGGTCGCTTCGCTCCACCCATCGTGCGCCGCCAAGGTGCTCACTGCCCCAATGTGAACAGCGTTCAGGTCTGCTTCTCGAGGACGGTTCTCGAGCAGCGGCTTACTCTTGACTACTGTTTGGTAGAATCAGACTCGCCCTTTTGCACTTTCCATGAGTTCCGGATTTCGATGAGCATTTCGCGCATCTCGTTCAAGCGCCGCTCTACCTCTTCCCCGGTGGCGTCTTCATCAAGTCCGATGAGCTTTCTCCATCTCTTGCCATCCTGAGCGAGAATCCTGTGGTGCTGTTCTAGGAGCTGGTAGACTCGGATCATTTCATCTACGAAATCGGAAAGCCAAAGGTGAGTTCCATACAGGATGCTCGACTCTTCTTGATACGAGGTCAATCCCGCATGAATCTTGCGTGACCAGCCTGAGAGCTCCTTCACTCGCTCGTCGTACCACTCCTCAGACGGTTGGTTGGACAAATCGAAAACATAGAAGGCATGATTCTGGTAATAAGGCGTGCTATTCTGCTCAGCCAGCATGGGTTGGGAACGCGATACCCTATTCCCGCTTTTACGCCTGCCTCCTCGCGGTCGCTCCGCTCCGCTCCTGCCGACCCACCAATGATTAGCATCCCACGGCTCCCGTGACGTCTATCTATCCACGGCGCATAAATCTGGATGTCCTCTTTGTCAAGGCCACATCGGAAGTTCCACGTCTCCATCGAGAAGGATGAGGCTGGACTCTACGTGAGACGATGCAGGGAGCTCCCGAACACGTTCACCCAGGCCAGGACCATCCCAGAGCTCAAGCAGAGGATGACCGAGGTTATCTCCCTCATCCTCGACGAAATCGAAGACGAGCACTCGAAGAATCCGAAGACGATTATCGAGATAGCCGTCTGACGTGCCTCGTACCAATTCTTGGAGGTAGGTAGCGAAGGCCCCCAACTGATTGTCCCCATCGGAGGCGCAACGAACCCTTATGCAGGGCAGGGCTTCGTTTTAGCATCCTAATCTGTAGCATTAAGTATCTCCCCAGTCCAACAAGCCACAGATGACAGCCCAGCCAATGCGGCGCTACACCATCCTTGCAGGGGCGATCCTGATAGCCGCAGCACTGGTCTCCGCATCCCTCCTCGTGGCTTTGGGCGGCACCTCGACGGTCACAAACACTACGACAGAAACGGCAACGTCGACAACCACCATCTTGAGCACTTCTACCAGCACGACTCGGACATGCACGCTCAATGGACCGGATGTGATCTTCTGCATCACTCCATTGCGCGTGACAGAGGCATTCGACCTTCCCTCTGGCACCTGGAACCTCACGGCTTCGATCAACTCAAGCTCGGTTCAGCAGGGTCATTCAGTACGGCTCAGTGCAACCCTCACGAACCAAGGCTCTAACGAGACCATACCAGAATTTGTCGAACCTCTGTTCAACCCGGCCGTCTTCGCTATGAACGGCACCCTCGTTTGGCAGTTGAACCCACCGCAGAGCACATCCTCGAATGTCTTGTTCCCGAGCGGCCAGACGATTTCTCAGACCATGAACATCCCGACTTCGAAGCTTGAGGCGGGCCAGACATACTCGCTCGTCGTCGTCCCGCTCAACATCACTGTGGCCAGTCCGGGGAACGTCACTCTCACAGCCTTTCAATTCTGCGTGACGTCGACCAGCAACGCAAACTGCGGTTCGGTGTCGTCGACCACAATGTCGGCAATTGGTACGTCAATCGTCACAGTTCAGGGGTCGGCGACCACCTCGTTCAGCGGGAACACAAGTCCCACCCAGGGCGGAGCGGAGACCTTGACAGTGACTGTTACCACGACGACCGGGTACCCCGGAGGGACCACCACTGTGACCCATTGCAGCTCGACAGGCACGGTAACCGTGACCCAGATGGAGATTACCACCTCTCAGGCTACTGCAACAGTGACAACAACCGCGACCTATACAGCAACTAGCTACGGCTACACATCGACCGATACTAGCTGCGCGGCGACCACGACCACGACGACGGTGACGCAAGCATAGTGAACACGCGTCGGAATCGCAATGAACCCTATCCTCTCCGTTCTTGGGCGTAGCACTAAATATCGAGCTTCGCATCATCACTCACGTATGACACCGCGGTCCTCGTCTGAATCTCCCGTCGCGGCGTTCATCTTCAGGAAAACCGAGGAAGAGTCACAGAGGGAACTGGAAGAGGCCCGGCAGCGCAATCCCCAGCCCGACGCCCAGTAGTTCGTTCAAGCCTAGAAAGACGATGATGGGCACGAGCGGCAACTCAAGGGCGCTCGACCATCGGAGACGGAGCGAAAAGTGAAAGGCCATCAGCCAGGAGACCCATGCTAGGAAGAGCGCGAAGACATACACTGCCTCAACGGTTCCCAGTATCGCGCCGAGGAGGATTTGGGCGACTACGACGACGATGCCGTAAACGATTCCACCGGTGAGCGTAGCACCCACTAGCTCGCCGAATTTAGTCCTGTGATGGGATACCGTCCGGGCAATGAGATAGACGGGAAGCGAAACGCAGATCCACAGAAGGATGAGTTCGAGGATCGTGACGAGAAGGTCGGGGACGTCGACCACGGGTCGCAAGTTGATTCTAGCAGTATTATCCGCGCCATTGCTAATGCACTTACTGCCGGATTACAAGGGTGGGTCTAATGGGGCGGTCCCCGAGATAATCTTGGGTCGCTTTCTAGGTTAGTTTCTCTGGGACTACTTCCAAGAGCGGCATCTCCTCCGGCAGTTTGCTTCCATGGAAGTAACCGAAAAAGGTCAAGGTGGACGCGAGATAGGCTCCCACCCCCACGATAAACGGGATGGTCAACAGGTTGGCGGCGAGGAGGTCACCAGCCAGGACTGTCCCGACCGAGTTTGCCACCCCCCACGCGGTAAAGACGATGCCGAACGTGGTCGCTCTCTCCTTCTCCGTGACCGCACCGGCGATGTACGACTGAATCACCGGTACGTAGACCGACAGGATGATGCTCCGCACGATGAAGAGGGATGCGGCCAGCTCGAAAGACCCGGAAAAGGGCATGAGGATTAACGGAATGCAACCGAGCGACCCGGTCAGAAGGGTAAGGTTGACTATCCCCCGCTTCCGCACGAGGAAAGGGATTGTAGGAATCGCAACGAGTGACAAGAATTGCGCGGCGGCTGTCCAGAAGCCGATGGTCGTCTCCGAGACCCCGAAGCTCAGGTGGTACCACGTGGGAAGGAGCTCGACTATGATGCCAAAGCCGAAGCCCGAAATACCGAAGGTCAGGGAGAATTTCGCTACCTTGGACCAAGAGGTCACGTAACCCCATCTGTGATTCTTGTCCTCACCCGTTGCGTCGGTCTCCCTCCCCGAGCCCTTCGGGTCCAGTTGGACCGCGCTGATTCTCCTCTCGCGTTCACTTACGAGAAGCAGCGGAATGATCGAACACGCGACGAGTACCGCCATGATGTAATAGGAGTTAGAGTGCGCCATGGTCGAGTCCCAAGAGAACCTCCCTCCCAGGAAGCTGGGCAGGAAACTGAGGAACGAGCCCACGCTGAGCCCGACTGTGTAGACACCCTGATAGGCCGCAAACAGCGTGGTTCTGTTCCCGGCCGGGCTCGAATCAGCCAAGAGGGGAAGGACGGACGGGCTGGTTATCGCTGTGGCCAACCCCCCTGCCAAGCCGACACCCCCAATCACGCTCGCAACCACCAGAAGGTCGGGATTGAGGGTCAGCCCAAAGATGGCGTAAGCCGCAGCCGGGATGACGCTGCCAAGTATCAGAAAATTCCTTCGCCCGAACTTGTCCGCAAGAACCCCGAAGGGCGCATATCCGACGGTGTTTGCTACGCCGCTCGCAGCGTAAATCAGCCCGATGGTCACGGGGCTGTAACCTATCTGCACCAGGTACACGAGAGGGACCACGGTCATGTAACCAAGTGGAACCGAGTTCACGAAGACCGACGCCAGTATCAGCCCCCCCTCCAAAGTGAGCAGCCCTTGCTTCTTCACTGCCAACGGTGATGCTCACTGAGACTATGAAACCTTTGTTGAACTAGCCCGTCAGGTACAGCAGGGAGAAGACTCCGACCAAAGCGAGCACGATTCCAATCCACTGGTTTAGTTCGAGTCTCTCACGGAGCAGCACCATGGCGTAGGCTACCACCACTGCAGCTCCGATTCCGGATATCGCCGCGACGGCCGGGAGCGCGGTGCCTCCGATCGTTACGGCGTAGCTGAACGCCAGGAACCCGAATGCTTCCAAAGCGCCCATGATCAGGACAGCCTTCGAGACGCTCGCTCGGTTGGGCTTGATGCTCTGCCCAAGGAGCGGGGCAAGGGCGATGGCTGCGACGACACCAACCGCCCGCAAGAAAAGGGCGGGGATGAAGTAACCTACTATCGGGCTGACGTAGCCGACACAAAGATACACCGTGCCGAAGGCGAAGGCCGCAATCGTCGCCGACCCGGTTCCGGCAGTCAGCGATGCCCGTCCGCGGCCTCTAAGTCCGACGCTCAATTCGGAGAATCTGGCGGAGAGCAGCACGACTCCGACGATGATGGCCGAAAGAGCCAGAACGGTCTGAAAGGAGAGGGCGGTACCCAGGAGCAACACCGCTAAGATCACCGTAACGGCAGGGTAGGTGTATGCTATGGGTGCCACCACGGAGACCACGCCGGTTTGAAGCGCCCGGTAGACAAACACGAAAGCCAAGAAGAACACAAGCCCGAAGACCGACATGAGGCCAGCCGAGGTCGGTGTGAGGTCGAGAGGAGGCCTGAGCAAGGGCAGGAGTATCAGTAGGGCCACGACCGTGGTCACGTTGACGTACAAGGTCGTGCGATAGTAGCCGACGCGAAGTGATTGGCCGCGTGACAAGAAATCCGACGTGCCGTAGCACAAGGCCGTCACGAGACCGAGCAACTCAGGTACGTATGTCAATGTCATCCGAAGATTTTTCCCCACACATTGATGCCTTCGCCTTAAGCCTGGACGGGATTCTCTGGAGCGGCCCGATCAATCACTTTGTCCGTCTGAGGCCTCCGACGGAAGAATCCCCATCGCCTGATCGAGTACTGGGTAAGAAACAGGTTCAAAACTATGAAAATCCCCGAAAGGACCTTGTGTGGCCAGTAACCCCACCCCCAGTAACCGAGCACGAAGAGGGGCGGGTACTCGAGGAAGAAGAGCCCGAAGAACAAGCCGAGCGTGATCAACGCCTGGTACCTGTAATCCGGAATTCGAGTCCCAAACATCGGTGCTTGGCTCTCTTGATTCCAGTAAGTTCCCTGAATTTAACCCTGTTTCCGGTATAGGCAACATGGTCCGAGCTTCTTTTCGCGTCAACCCAATGAGGCAACGAGAGAGTCGCCTTCGAAAGAGCAATATCTCCGCGGCAGTGACACCGCGGTATGGGGGCAAGGCTGAAGATAGTCGGGCTAGGAGACTCGACCACCGCGGGCACCCCAGAGTTCCGTTCGCAGGTCGAGGCACCTCCTGCGGGAAGGGGCAATCCGGAGAGCCAGGTACTGCTACTGGATGATAAAAGCGCACCCGAATTGGGAGGTCCTCAACAAGGGCGTTAACGGACAACGCTCCGACGAGATTCTTTCAAGGTTCGAAAGGGATGTCTTGAAGGAAATGCCCTCCCTGGTGATAGTTCTAGCCGGCGTCAACGACATTTTCCAGAGGTATCCGACGGGCGTGGTGAAGAAGAACTTGAAAGGGATGTACAGACCTCGCTGAAAAGAACCGCATCCTTCCAGTCGCGGCAACTGTCCTCCCGTACAACATCGCCAGCCCGGGTGAAGCCGAAGCGATATCCGACCTCAATGCTTGGGTGGAGAGTGAGGCACGAGCGAGCAGCAGGCTCTTCTGTGACACAAACCTTGCCGTCCGGGACCACAACAATCCGAAGCTCCTAGCATCAACGCGGGACGGGCTGCACCCGGACGTGGCAGGCTATCGTAGGATGGGGGAGGCCTTGGCAGCCACTCTCGAGCGAGCTGGATACTAGGCCATAGGAGCGAGGGTCCCGGTCACCCAGAATCCTTTTGCTGGTATTTGTACCAATTGCGGGTGATCCAGATGAGCAACAGGGGTATTATCCAGATGTAGTATCTGACCGGTTCCCCATTCATCGCTTTGATTGTAAAGAAAATCGGCAACGCGGAGGCCGCAAAGATTAGGCCGCACACGAACCAGCTGACCCCTTCGAACCTGTACTGACGCGTCAGGCCCTTTGGAATCAGGTTTCGCTCCTCATCGGCCAGGGTGAAGGTGAAGCCGCCGAGTATCGCAAACATAGCTCCAAGGTCTAGAGCATAGAGAGTCGAGACGGCATCGGAAAAGCGTACTGGATCTGTCAAATTGGTCGGGTTGTTCCTAATCAGGTTGAACAGGAACGGCTCTATCGAGACACAGAACAGCAACATGATGTTGAGGAAGATCACCCTCCTCGACTCCAGCGGAAAGACCGACATTATCCGCGTGTAGCGGAGCCACATCGTGATTAAAATCAGGAAGCTGAACCCGAACGTGGCCAGGTCGTTGTAGAGCCCCTGGACGTCGAGCGGAGGGCTGCTAACGAGAGAGATCGCACCCACGGACAGGGCGAGCCCGAATATTAGGTCGGCAAGCGATTCTATTCTTGCGCGCGGCTGTTGCTTGGGCTGCTCGGGCTCTGTCAGTTTGTCTTCCGAGGCATGATTCTCAACCTTCTCCTTTAATGCGTTTGCAAAGCGGTTAAGTCGGCGCACTACCCACCCTGCACTGTGTTCGCGAGGAGAATCCAATTGGGAGCTGTTTCCGTTTCCGTTTTCAATTTGGGTGACCTGAGTTTCAGACTGAGGGACATCGAGAGGTCCCCTGAGAGCGAGTGGAGACCGCGCTACGGGGGGTTATTCGACAAACGACTCAAGTTCCCAAGCCAGAGCATTCACATCGCAACCCCGGGGGCTTCGATTCTGGTGGACGCCGGAGACTACGCCCTGTACTCGAGAGCTGATTCCTCCTATGCTCCGGAGAACTACGCGCCCCCTCCGCCACTAGCAGCTCAACTGGAAGAGATTGGTGTGCAGAGTACCGACGTGACGCACCTTGTCATCACGCACGCCCACTATGACCACTACGCAGGTGTCACCTACAAGAATGAGGACGGCCACTCGGTCTCATTCCCCAAGGCCAGACACTTTCTGGGAAGTGCGGATTGGGAGAACCCCGAGATGCAGAAGGCTCTGAAGCAAGACGGCTCACCGGAGGCGGTGTCACTCGGTGTGCTGGATTCTTCAAGTCTGCTCGAGCTGGTGGAGGGAGACCGAAGACTGACCTCGAACGTAAACATAGTCGCTGCTCCAGGAGAGAGCCCCGGGCATCAGATAGTGAAAGCGCAGGCTGACGGGGAGACGCTGTATTGCCTCGGCGATCTGTTCCATCATTCAGTGGAGGTCGAGGACATCAAGCTGATGTCCAGCTGGTGCGACGCTCTGGCGAACAAGCAAAGTCGACAGGCATTGATTCGAGCCGCTCTGGATGAGAACGCCGTGCTGGTCGCGGCGCACATGCCCCCGGGGCGATTGTCGGGGACGCCGACCAACCCCAGATTCGTTGAGCTTTGATGCTCCCGGTCGCCCGCACCAGCCGTCATCCGAAGGACTCGGGCTTGTTCATATACCGATGTCCAGCTCCTCGCGAACGAGTCCCAAGATGAACGTCTACGTCCTCGACTACGACCAAGATGACCCGACCAAGTGCACAGCCAAGAAGATGGTCAGGATGGGACTCGCCGGAGAGGTGCCGAGGAAGTTCCATGCTTCCAGCTCCACTTTGGTGTTGAACCCCTTCGCCGAGATCACGCTCTCTCCTGAGGACAAGGGGAGCAAAGGGGTCCTTGTGATAGATTGTTCCTGGAACCTCGCCAAGGAGGTCTTCTTCAGGAAGGTGGGGGGCAAGCACAGACGTCTGCCAGCGCTTCTTGCGGGAAACCCGACGAACTACGCGAGGCTTGGGCATGCTGAGCTCGGTCGAAGCCATCGCCGCCACTCTCTACATCGTGGGCGAGAAGGCCTTGGCGGAGAGCTACCTCTCGATATACAAGTGGGGACCAACCTTCCTGACCTTGAATCACGACCCCCTCGAGGACTATAGTTCAGCGGATTCCGAGGACGAGGTAAGGAACCTCGAACACGAGTTCTTCCCAGGGCAATGAAAAGGCTAAATCGCCGTTGGAACGGTCCAATCGGGACACGAGTCGGTGAGCGGGCGACGGGAATTTCCTGGGGAAGTTCCTCCCTCACTGCAGGATGCATGGCGCTGAGAAGCGCAACCGGAGACGGTTGGCGACGGTACAGAAACGAGACCCGACCCATCATACGCGGTGACGGAGAAATCCTGAGTTCGGTGGAAATCGGGATGAAACGGCCGACCCATGCAGAGCAAGGCCGAACGTGGCCGTTGACGCGCCTGCACCAGACCAGGGTAGGCTGCTTAGCTGAATCCCGCCTAGAACAGAAGGAGGACTACGGCCGAGACGTGTCTCAGATGGCCTTGGGCGGAGACCTCCGCCCGGGCCGCCAATCTAATCACGCCGACGAGGTTTTTGCCTTCACGCGCTTAAATAACAATATGCCTTCGTAACCCTCATCAGTGCAAGAGGAGTGGGGACGGCAGGTACGATGAGGGGACATAGATAATGGACTTGAACCATGATGCGCACAAGTTCGCACACATCACCGATTGCCACCTCGGTTCGTGGCGAAGCCCAAAACTAAGGGAGCTCAACCTCAAGGCATTCGAGACGGCCGTTCAGGCTTGCGTCACGGAGAAGGTGGATTTCATAATAATCACCGGGGACTTCTTCGACGTAAACGTCCCAGACCTAGCTCCTGTGAAGAGGGCTGTGGAGGTGATGAAGGACGCCAGGAAGCGCGGCATCGAAATCTATCTGATCTACGGTTCGCACGACTTCAGTCCGAACGCCGTCTCAATGATAGACATCCTTCACAGTGCCGGGCTTTTTCTCAAGCCCGTCGATGGAGAGATGGTGGACGGCAAGCTGCGGCTCAGATTCATCACCGACGCAAGAACCGGAGCAAAAATCACAGGCATCTCCGGACGGGCGCGGGAGCTCGACGTCCCTTCTTACAAGCTACTCGACGTAGCCTCCCTCGAGGCAGAACCGGGCTTCAAGATCTTTCTCCTACACGCTCCGATTGCCGAGGTCACACCTCCGGCACTTTCCTACGGGGCGGGCGTGCCGATGTCGAGTCTTCCCAAAGGCTTCGGATACTACGGTGGGGGACATCTGCACAAGAAGATTGAGTACGCCAACCCGAACGGCAGCCGAGTTGTGTATCCTGGACCCCTGTTCGGCGCGACGTTCACCGACCTCGAGGAGACCGCGCAGGGAGAAACCAGAGGTTTCTACTTGGTAACGTTCGACTCGGGTGGAATCAGGGAAGTTCAATTTCGCGAAGTGAGTGTCGCCGATATCATCTATCGCACCGTCGACGCTGAGAACAAGACCGCAAAACAGGTGGAAGAGAAGCTCGGCGCCCTGGTCCAAGAGCTCGACTCCGCGAACAAGATTGTCCTGATCAAGGTTTCGGGTAAGCTGAGTCAGGGGCGGAGGGGTGAGATTGACTTTTCGAAACTGGACCAGTCGCTCATCCGGATGGGGGCACTCGCCTGGTCCATAAACAGAAGCGGGCTCCTCAGCCCTGACACGGCCCAGCTCAGAGTCGCCGGCGCGTCAAGAGAGGAGATCGAAAAGAAGATACTCAAGGAGCGCATGTCCCGCTTCTCCGTCAATCCATCAATCACCGATGTTGAAGTTCGTGACGCTCTCCAGTCCAGGCTCATCGGGGAGAACGGCGAGAAAATGGCGAAGAGTCTCCTGAGAGAGCTGAAGAAGGAGAAGCTCGAGAACGAGAAGAACGACGACTTCGAGATGCGCATCGCCCTCGAGGCCCGACCCCTCTTGGAGCCGCGTGAACTAGGAAACAGCGAAGGAGGCTCAAGCCCAGATTGATTCTTGATAGCGTCACCCTCCAGAACATCAGGAGCTACACCGATTCGACGACCATCAGGCTCCCCCCGGGGAGCACACTCTTCGAGGGCGACATTGGGAGCGGAAAGTCGTCCATCCTCTCGGCCATAGAGTTCGCGCTCTTCGGGCTCGGTGACATTGACGGCCGATATCTCTTGAACTCGAGGTCGAAGCGAGGGTCTGTCCTCCTCGAGTTTCAGGTCGGCGAGAGAAGATACAAGGTGCACCGTGAGCTGCTGAGGAACAAGAAAAGTGTCGTCCAAGGAGCGGGCTACATAATGGAAGGTGATGTGAGGACAGAGTATGCCGTGACCGGGATGCGCGCCCGAATTCTCGACATCATAGGCATAAAGGAACGGCAGCAGACGAAGACCACTTCACTGATCTACCGGTCGGCGATATTCTCCCCTCAGGAGATGATGAAGGAGATCCTGACCGAGAGCACGGAGCGCAGGCTGGACACCCTCAGGAGGGCTTTTGGGATCGAAGACTACAGCAACGCGAAGAAGAACGCTGACGCGGTCGATGGATGGGCCTCGAGCGAGGCAAGAGTGAGCGCAGGGCTTTCGAGGGACCTCCAACAGCTGAGGCAGACGCTCAACAAGGAAGAAGCCAACCACGCCAAACTCTCGTCGGAGTCGGACCCCCTGGCCTCCCAGCTGAAAGAACTCGAACGAGGGATTGGGTTGGCCGAGGAGAAGATGGCCGGTATGAAGGGACAAAGGGACGAGGTCTTCCTGCTCGAAGCGTCCATTCCTTCCCTACAAAACAGGGTCGGGGATTCAAAGAACGCACTCGCGGAGGAACGGCGCAGGCTCTCCAAGCTCAAAGAAGAACTCTCTGAACTGGAAAAAGCTGAGAGACGACTGGGTGAACTCGGCCAGCGCTATGCCGAATACGATCAGGGTAAGAAGGAGTTGGATTCCCTCGAATCGGCCTCGGAGGAGTATTCGAAAAGGGAGAGCGAGAGGCAGCGACTGAAGGCGTCATTGAGCGAAAAGACCGCACGACTACAGCAGGAGGCGGGCGACCTCCGTGGGGAAACCCAGAAGGAAGAGGCGGAACTCCAGGACGACCTGAAGGAACTTGAACCGCTTCCCAAGCTGAAGATGAGGGTGAGCGAACTCGGCAAGAGCGTATCGGAAATCGCGAAGTTGAGGAAGAAGTCCGGCGAGGTCAACGCGGCGATGGAAAAGCTCAAGCTCGAGAAAGCGCCCCTGCAGAATGAAATCAGGGAATCAAAGAGCGAGATGGACGGAATCCTTGCGATTGGGATCGGAGCACCTTGTCCGAAGTGCAGGCGACCGCTTGACGAGGGACATCTACGTCAGCTCAAAGAGCGGTTCAAGACCGATGTTGGCGCGAAGAGGAAGCGGGTCGCGGCCCTTCAGGAGCGACTTTCGAAGACGACCCTAGAAAACAAGACCATCGAAGCGAAGCTCGCCGCTCTCCTTAAGGACGAGAACGAGTTGAGGCAATTGGAACCGAAGGCCTCAGCGCTCGATGCGAGAGCAGGTAGTGTGAAGAAGGCGCAATCTAGGTTGGAGGGAAGAAAGGAGAAACTCGGAAAACTCGAAGAAACGCTCCGGAAGAAGGACTTCGCCCAGGCCGAACGGACCCAGTTGGAATCGATTGAACTGCTTCTGGAGGCGCAGGGCCCCATTATGGCGAGATTCAAGGAACTCAAGAGGAGCGTACAGGCTGCCGAGAAGGACCAGATACACTCCATCTATCTCAACTCTGCTGAGAAGGTCCGCCGCAAGCCTCAGCTTGAAGAGGAGGCAAAAATCGGCGAGCAACGAGTCGCTTCTGGAGAGGAAGGCCTTCGCAAGCTGGAAGGCGAACTTGAGGAGAAGAAGGCGGAGTACTCCAGAAAGAAACCTGCGCTGAAGGAGCTCATCTCATTCGAGAAGGAGCGAGAAAGGCTGGGTGAGGAGCGCGAGGAGGCTACCAAGAGGCTGGTGACCATCACCGCCAACCTGGACAACACCAAAGAGCGCATCAAAGCGGTCGGCGACCAAGTGAAGCAGATGGAGCGGTCGAACCGACGCAAACTCTACTTCGAACAGATTCGAGCATGGCTGGATACCTGCTTCATCCCAGCTGTAGATGACATCGAGAGGAACACGCTCATGACCGTCAACGAATCGTTCAACCAAGAGTTCCAAAAATGGTTCAGGGTCCTAATCGAGACCGAAGACATGGAGGTGGAGGTAGACCAAACCTTCACGCCGATAGTGACCCAAGGCGGATACAGCCTGGACGTGAACAGTTTGAGCGGCGGGGAGAGGACCTCGGTCGCGCTGGCCTACCGTCTGGCCCTCAACGTGACGGCCCGAGCCGCGATCGGCCTCGAGCCGGACCTGCTGATTCTCGATGAACCGACCGACGGGTTCAGCAGCGTGCAACTGACAAAGCTGAGCCAGGTACTGGATGGTCTAGGGACGGCCCAGGTGATCATGGTATCCCACGAGCGTGAACTCGAGACCTACGTCAAGCACATATGCAAGGTGACCAAAGTGGGAGGAGTCTCAAGGGTCCAGTTTGACCGAGAGTAGCCTCCACCGGAGCGACCTGCGGCAACGACTTTAAGAAACACCACAGCAACACAAATGCTTCCTTGCCTCGACGAATCGCATGGCTGTCGAACGTAATCCCAACACAAGCGATTGGGATCGAGGACGTCGCCGCAAGGTCAATCGAAGTGACAGACAATCCACCAGCGAGCATGTGCCTTCAGTGCAGGGGTGCGAAGCTCCTGTGCGGAAAGCCTCGCTGTCCCATAATCGTCAAGGCCCAATCGATTGCCCGCGTAGACGAGTCGACCTACAGCGACCGAATAGCCGGGTCCTCGCCCCCAGGCGTCTTCGTCGGGAGATACGGATATCCCAAGGTCTCCATAGGACCGATGGTGCCGGCCCGGTATGGCGATACGACCATCCTCGACACGCCTGAGGAATGGCTTGGGAGGCCGATAGAGACCATAGTCGACTATCGGGTACTCGCTCGTGAGGGGGAACACCCAAGCCCGGGTGGAGGACGCTGCCGAGCCCAGCTCCACTACTCTGAGGCTACAGGAACTGTCGATGGCTTCTCGACCAGTGGACACCGAACTGAACCTGTCGAAACCTCCACGAAAGGTCCTCACTCTCAGCGAGGACTCGCAGCCCTTTGGGCCCACGGCTCCCATGGAGCGGTTCAAGACCTCCAACGTCTCTGTGGACAAGAGGCTCCAAAAGGCGTACTATGACCGTGACCTGAAGGCCTCCGACGCGATCTTCTCGCTCTACAAAGACGGGGTCTTGGTCACGAGGATTCAGCGTGCCCTTAGCATAGGCATGTTCGGAGAGGCGCGCAGGAGAAGGTTCGTCCCGACCCGATGGAGCATAACCGCCGTCGATAGCTCCCTCAGCCTCAAGCTCGTCCAGAAGCTCAAGGGCAGCCCCACCATCGACGATTACAGGGTGTACCGTTACAGCGTCTACGACAACCAATACGTCGCGATCTTCCTCCCCGAGCCCTGGAGGTTTGAATGGATTGAGGCGTGGTTCCCCAATACCACGTGGAACCAGTTCACCACTGAGCCGTACATGATCGGTGATTACGAGGAACATTTTGGAAGGACGAAATATGCAAAGGTCGGAGGTTGCTACTACTCGACCAGGCTCGCCATAGCGGAGGAACTAGAGAAGGAGGGTAGACAGGCAGCAGCCATAGTGTTGCGAGAGACCTACCCCGGATACCTGATGCCTCTCGGTGTGTGGAACGTCAGGGAGAGCATCAGGATGCTGATGAGGCAGAAGCCGACCACGCACGACACCTTTGCGGGAGCCCTCAAGGAGGCGATGAGGGAGATGAAGATTTCGCCGCGCAAGTGGCGGGAGACGTCCGTCCTGATATCCAGGGAGCTCACCCAGACCAAGATTACCCAACTTCTGAGCTTTGAATAAATAATCCCCGACCAGACGGAGTAAGGATGACCCGGCGCCTGTTCTGGGAAGATATGTACCTGAAAGCCTTCGATGGGGTAGTCACTAGCGTCGATGGAGACCGCGTGGTACTCGACCAGACCGCTTTCAACCCCAGAGGGGGAGGGCTGGTCTCCGACCTGGGGGATTTGGGAGGGTCAGCGGTCGTCGAGGTCGTCAAGCAGGATGAGGAAGTGATTCACATTGTAAGGGACCCGACTCTCTTCCAGAAAGGAGCCACCGTGCACGGGGTCCTAGACTGGGATAGGAGGTACAAGATGATGAAGATGCACACGACAGCCCACATCCTCAGCGCCGTCGTAAATCGGGCAACGGGCGCCCTGATCACGGGGAATCAGATAAGTCCCGACGAATCAAGGGTCGATTTCAGCTTGGAGGATTTCAACAAGGAAAAGCTCTCCGACTACGTCGGACTCGCCAACGAAGCGATTGGGAGAGGCTTACCCGTCACAACTTATTTCATGAACCGAGAAAAGGCTCTCAGCACTCCCGGCCTCGTGAAACTGGCGAACGCGATGCCTCCCTCCGTGACCGAGCTGAGAATTGTCCAGATAGGAGACGTCGACACACAGGCCGACGGAGGAGTTCATGTGGCCAACACCAAAGAGATCGGGCAGGTTCAGGTGCAACGAACCGAGAACAAGGGGAGGAGCAACCGCAGGCTCTATTTCACTCTCGTCTGATCACCTCAGTCTCGTTTCATCGTGAAATCTCAACCCCCGATTGCCGGCCCCGCTGGACTATAGCGAAGAGATGTAGGCCGCGCTGTTATCTGCCCCGGCGTAGTTCTTCGGCTCAGTTCTCTTGCCCAGAGAGGAGGAAATCAGCGAACCTATCCTGCCGATGTCATCGAAGGAGTACCCGAGTGCCCTCGCGTTCCTTTCCTGTTCGGGATGATTCTTGATTGGAATGACTATTATCGGCGATCCGTAACTGGCGGCCTCATCGATAGTGCTCTTGCCGGCGGTGGAAATGACGAGGTCGGCAGCCGCGATAAGATTCTGATTATCCCTCTCGACCCCCCGATAGACCACGCTTCCGCCGGGCTTTCGTTGTTTCAAGCCGGTCACCACGATGGTCACCTTGGAGTGGCTCGACTCGATGGCGCGTATGACCGGTGCTAGCAGGAACTCCCCTATCCCGCTGCCGCTCGCGCTGAACAAGAGCAGCGAGGAATCCGAATCGACACCCAGAGAAGAAAGGACTTCCAAGCGGGATTTGGTGACCGGCCTCACCACCGGCGACACATAGTGAATATTCTCTCTGTCGGTCCCGAACTCGGGAATCAGCAAGTGCGACACTCGGTGCTGCAACTCGCTGTACCATCTCGAGACCCTTTTCTCGATGAACCGTGAGAAAGGCCCTTGAGCGAATCCGAGCTCGAGTTCGTCCGAGATGAGGGCGTGCTCGACCTTCTTCTCCATGGCCAGAGATACCGAGGAGAATTCCTCGTCACCAACGATGGCCCTGGGCCTCGTTCTCTCTATCAGGTCCAGCATCCTCTTCTTTGTCGACCGATAACCTGACCAGTACCTGAGATACCAAATCCCTGGATTTCGCATCACTCCTTCAGACTCCTCCGGAACCGGCTCGGTGACGATGTCGTGGACCGTAAATCCATAGGACCTCAGGAAAGCGGACGCCGGTCCCCCTGTCGCGAACTCCAACACCCTCCCCTTTTGGGCCAGCTTCATCCCGATCGCGGCGGCCCGGCTCGCGTGTCCCAGCCCAATCGGGCTCACGGCGTAGAGGATGTCAGTCAGGGGCTATCAGTTCCATGGTCGGGATATCCACTTCAGAGATTGACCGGGATGCCGACAAAGGTGTGGATGAGCGTCCCTAGCAAGTAGAGGGCGACGGTGGCGCCGAACATTATCCCGGTGATTTCGAGAAAGTCCCTCGCAAACGGCTTGTTTGAGATCACGGAACCATAAAACGATATGAAAGCAATCAGAGCGACCCCAAAGGTGAGGGAGACCCCGAGCGCATAGGCCATCCTCTCTGTCACGAAGTATGGCGTGGCAAGGATCAATGCTGTCGCAAAGTAAGATACACCCGTGTATGCTGCGGACTTGCTCGCAGAGCCCTGAAACCCTTGCTTGGCCTGGGCATATGCTGCCGAGGCCATGGCTATCGAAGCCGCGGCGCCGGCGATTACTCCTGCCAGCCCCGCGAGCCTCGTCGAACCGTAAATCCCAAGAGAGCCGGCGTGAATCCCCGCTATCTCTACAACAGCGTCAGCCAAACCGAGCACGACAAAGGAGATGTACTTTACCGAGCTTCCCTCTGTCTTCTGCTCGAATTCCCTCTCGTGACTGATTTCATCCTGGAGCATCCTATCGAAGGCGGGTCTGTCCTCTTCGGGGATGAGCCTCTTCGCGGTTTGATAGCGCTTGATTACGGTGTTCTCGTTCCTTTCGAGGAATCTGCTCGCGAAGGTCGTGCCGAAAAGGATCCTGATGAGGACGGTCAGGTAGACCTTGAACCTGTTGATGCGTATGTTGGTGCCCGGGATGTATCTAATCCAAAATTCGTAATGTCCATGTTCAGTATCTGCAAGTTGTTTTAACACCTCACGAAATTGCTGATTTTTCTCGATTCTTAGCGTCGACAACCTGCGGTAGGTTGCGTAGTCGGTCAGTTCGTCTCTCGAGCCGTCCCGGGCAACCTCCTCAAGTGTCAGTGACGCCACTGGTTTCTACCATCGACCTGATTCGCTTCTATATAGTTTGAGCGGGGAAAACGCGAGGGGACCTGATTGTCACCCACGCTAGAATTTCTTCTTCGTCGTGGCCAGCCAGACGGCCAAAAGCATCAGCCCGCCACCCACCGCTGTAATTGCGCTGACGGTCTCACCAAGAATGACCACCCCTCCAATGACGCTGATGACCGGTGCAAGGTAAAGCTGTATCATCAGTCTGGAAACTCCTACTCTGCCTATCAAGGTGTAGAACATTGAGTATCCCAAGACGGTGCTCAGTAGGGAGAGGTACAACAGGGCCTCCCAATCGCCCCATGAAAGATGTGAGGCGACGCCAGACAGGGAGGTCGGGTCCTAATGGCAAGATCATCGCAGTGCCGATCACTCCTGCCCAGATTGCCACATGAAGGGCTCCGTATTTGTTGACTAGCGGTCTCGAAAGGAGCCCGAACGTCGCATAGGAAAGGGCGGCAATCACCACCGCAAGTGGACTGGCGAGCCCCACCCCGGTCGGCAGGTCTGCAGCGAAGAGGACGGCAGCTCCAGCCAATGCAAGAATGAGCGCCGCGACGAGGCGCTTTCCAACTCGTTCCTTCAGAAATGCTGCAGAGAGCAGGACCGAGAAGACTGGCCCAAACGTGATGAGCAGGCCGGCGAGCCCTGCAGGAACACTGACCTCCCCGTAGTTGAGGGAGAAATGGTAGACCGCGACGTTAAGAAAACCCATCACAAGCAATCTCGGAATGTCGGCCTTGTCGAATCGGGCCTTCGCCCTCCCCACAAACGGGAGGAGAGCAAGATAGGCCGGGGCGGCTATCAGCCATCTCAGGAGGGTCAGGTCGAAGAAGCCAATGGCGCCGTCGAGTTCCCTGATTGCGACGAACGCCAGCCCCCAGATTACGCTGAGCAGGAGCAGCAGCCCGTAGTCCTCAGCGCTGGCTAGCCTGCTGGCTGGCTTCGCTCTCTGATCGTCGAACCGCGGCCTGCTCCATTCGTACGAAGTCGCTTCTGACTGACCTTATAATTGATTGGCTCGAAATATTGCTCTCAAGTTCGGTCCAAGTAGAAGCGTCGCCGTTCCTATCGCTTTTATTAGAGCTCGACGGCCTGACGCCTGACGGACTTGGAGGCCGAATATGATCAGATGGCGGAGGAGGACGAACGCGACGCGAGAAGCCCCGACGGACCAGGAGCTCAGTGGAATAGTCGCTTCGCTCGAGGGGGGCAAGACCGTGCTCGATGTGGGAATAGGGACTGGTCGATTTGCCAAGCCTATTTCGGGACTAGGATTCGACGTAACCGGTGTTGATGTATCGCGCAAAATGCTTCAGAAAGCGAGGGAAAAGGGCCTGCATGGCGTCCTTCTTGGCGATGCGTACTCTCTCCCCTTCAGAGCGAAGTCGTTCGACTCTGCCATCATAATACACGTCCTGCACGTCGTCGTCGATTGCATGAGGGTCGTGCGCGAGATAGGGCGCGTCACGAGAGGCAATGTCATCACGATTCTGAGGGTCCCTCAGGGAGCTGAGGCCCTGCCAGAATCCGGGCCCTCCGAAACCGCGCAGTCAGTCGCGTCGGGCTATCCCGTCAGGACCCAGCACCGGCTCTGGCAGAATGAACAAGAAATCAAGGCCAGAGTTCCTCCCTGGAAGCTGGAGAGAATCAGGGATGAGACGGTCCTGATACCTGTGGTGGACGCCATCAAGCGTTTGGAAGCGAAACGCTCGATGGCCGCTCAAATCATTCCTCCGGAAAAAAAACAGGCGATGATGGAAAGAATCCTTGAGATGAACCGCGGCAACGTAGTGAGCAGAAGAGTGGTGGAAGACCTGGCCGTCTGGAAGGCCGAGCAATTCGACGCCCTGCCATGACCTTCGCCGAACACCGACTGACGTCGCCAGTTTCAGGTAGTCCAATTAGGGAAGCTTTGTCCGCTTGCCGACAAGACGCCCCTTAGCAGGCCTCTTCTCCTGCCCATGAAATCGACCAAACAATCTCTCTCGTCCTCTGAGACCCCCCAGGAGGGAGGAATCGCCGCTACGACCGCCTCAATCTCAGAATCCTCGAGAGCCTCGATCCTCTCTAGCGTCGGACTGAACGAATTCATCCCTGTGACCTCCCTCGCAACATGGGGATGGACGGGTACAAGGCTCCGGAGGTAGGATGCCTGCTCGAGTCCGTCCAACGTCCAGTTCGGCCCCGTGAATGCATGTGTAAAGTCCACCATTAGGTACCTAATTCCACCTTCAACGTTTTGGAAAAGATGGTTATCGCCTCGTTCCCTGTCGACCGTCAACACCCAGTTGTCGTGGCAGATTGAGCCCGTAAGCGCTCCGGGATTTTGCAGTCTCAATCTGCTCTTCGTAGGGTCGCGCATCAGCTCATCCAGGCTGAAGGAATCGAGGACCAACTCAGAGCCAATGTGCACGCCGGGCGCGACTCCTCTATACCTCAGGTCACTTGAGGTTCCGATTAGCTCCGAATCCACTTCCAAGAGAGACGCGTTCGGAACCGGCAGCCCTATCACCTTGGCCAGGGCCTGTCCTAGGAATTCGTTCACCGCAACCCTTGTTTTTCCGGCGAACTTGACGACGTAGGTCTTCCCATCATCGCAAACGATATTGTGAGAGCCGGTTGCTCCTCTGTTCGGGCCGAGGTCCTTGATTCCTCTTACCATGTCTCCTATCTCTTCTTCCCTTGGTCTTTCGCCGCGACTGCGATTCCGAGGAAATAAGCAGTGTGCTGGGATAGCTGCTTATCAGCGTTCGCCCGGTTTTCCGACGGAAGACCGGCGGGTTTACAGCCTTTAGTTTCGAGTACCTTAGAGTAGGGGAACCCAGATGCTCTGTTCAATCGGAATCGACGACACCGATTCCAAACATGGAGGATGCACCACGTACGTTGGACTCCAGATCCTGCAGGGCCTGACGAGACAGGGGTGTCGAGTTGGGACCTACCCTCGCCTCGTCCGCTTAAACCCGAACGTTCCGTTCAAGACCCGAGGGAACGGTGCCGTCTGCCTCGAATTCGATTCACCGGACCCGGATGGTGCGTTTGAGACCGCAAGGCGTATCATGCAGGATAACTCGGACGTGGCTGATGGCGCCAACTCGGGGTTGGTGTTCGTAGATGGGCGTGCCCCGGGCTTCTTCAGCCAAGTCTACGAAGAAGCCGTTCGCGGTTCTGTAAATCATCGCAGGATTCTCAAGCTTCTCGCGCAAGAGAAGGTACGCCACGCGACCCTTGGTAACGGGATGGGCGTGGTCGGGGCCACGGCGAGCCTTGGGTTTTCACCACATGTCGACCACACGTACGAGCTCATCGCTTACCGGACCCCGAGGAGTTGTGGTAAGCCGCGACTGGTCGACGCAGTGTCCGTCAAGCGGATGGAGCTGGCAACATTCCCCCACACGTTCAACAGCTACGACCATCTCACCGGGCGTGTTCTGATTGCGCCCCACGGTCCAGACCCGGTATTTCTTGGCATCCGCGCCGACTCGCCGGATATCGCGTTGCGCGCCTTTGGAATGCTCCACTACGAGGAGCGTCTTCTAGGGCATCTGATTTATCTCTCGAACCAGTGCACCGACGCCCACGTGAATTCGAGGCTTTCCCCCCCTGCGAAGTCCTACGAGTCTGGATGGGTCGAAGGCGTCTTCAGAGCCGGGAGAGTTGCCGAAGGCGGGCATCTCTACTTCGAATTGGAGTCGGACCAGGACCTCATTGTCAACTGCGCGGTCTACCGACCGACACACGACCTCCGTAGAATGGCGGGCGATCTCATCCCAGGAGATAAAATCAGGGTCTCAGGAGGAGTGAGAAGGCCGAGCTCGAAGCACCGGCAGACTCTCAACGTCGAGAAAATCGAGGTCTTGTCCCTTGCGCCCCACATCAAGGAAATCAACCCATCTTGCGAGAGGTGCGGCGGAAGCACCAAATCGGAAGGACAGGGTCAAGGGTTCCAATGCCGGGCTTGCGGCAACAAGAGCGGGTCGAAATCCAAACAGGTCGTCAGGCTGAAGAGGAGGTTGGTGCCCGGGATCTATCTCCCTTCCAGTGGGTCTCAGCGTCATCTTACCAAGCAGCTGATCCGATACGGAAACGAGGTCCTTGTCGAGCACTCCTTGATTGAGGGGTGGATGGAGCCGGCTTCTTCGGTCAGACCTTCGCTAGTGCTCTCGAGAAGTCGTCGATGATGTCCTCGGCGTCCTCTATGCCCACCGCGACCCTGATGAGGGTATCCGAGATACCCGTTCTCTCTCTTTCGCGGCGGGTGAGCTGAAGGTGTGTGATGGTGGCAGGGTGCGTGACCAGGGTCTCCACGCTCCCCAGGCTCGCTCCCAATGTCGCCAATTCCAGGGATTCCGTGAATTTCATCGCATCTTTCTTGGTGCCCTTTAGCTCGAAGCTCAGCATCCCTCCGTAGCCTCGCATCTGCTTCTTGGCGAGGTCGTGCTGCGGATGCGACCTCAGGCCCGGATAATTCACCCTCAGAACCTTCTTGTGCGACTCGAGAAACTCAGCAAGGCTCTGGGCGTTACTGTTGTGCTTATCGATGCGCAAGGAGAGAGTCTTGATACCACGAAGGACCAAAAAGGCAGCGTGAGGGTCCAATGTCCCGCCCAGAGTCCTTCTCAGCCTCTTGATTCGCCCAATCACCGCTCGGTCGCCCGCCGCGGCGCCGGCTAGAAGGTCCGAATGTCCGTTCAGGAACTTCGTCGCGCTATGCAGGACGACGTCTGCGCCAAGGTCCAAGGGCTTCTGCGATAAGGGGGAACAAAATGTATTGTCTACCAATAATAGCGCGCCCGACTTGTGGGCGATGCTGGCTGCCCTTCTCAGGTCTACGAGTTTGAGCGTCGGGTTGGTCGGGGTCTCGACGTACACCAACTTCGTGCTCCCCCTGATTTCTCTGGACATAGACGAGAGGTCGGTGGGGTCCACCAAGGAGGTCTCCACCCCGAAGCTTGGCAAGAGTTCGTGAATCAGTCTGAATGTCTCGCCGTAGAGGTCTCGTATCGCGACCACATGGTCGCCCTTCTTGACGCAGGTGAGGACTGCCGTCGAGATGGCCGCCATCCCGGAAGAGAAGAAAGCCGCTTCTTCCGCTCCCTCCAAATCCGCCAATTTCTCCTCGAGAACGGAGGTGGTCGGATTGTCCCACCGCGAGTAGACGAACTTCCCCGTCTCTCCGGCGGCCGCCCTGCTAATGTCGCGCGCTTTCTTGAAACCGAAGGTCGAAGTCTGATAGATCGGTGTCGTGACCGACCCGGTCGATTCGTCGGCGTGTTCGGTCCCATGGACTGACCTTGTGGAGTCTCGGGGCATGATTGTCCTGCGCTAGCAGCCCATTGTTAAGTTTGAGTTGAGGTAGCGAGGGGAGGATTTTCAGGGGTTGCCCCCTTTTGAACATTCGGTCGAGTCTTCACTCGATCTCCGATCTGCGGGTCTCTCTGCCGAAGCTTATGAGCCCGCCGGGATGACCTGGCTTCCCCACCTCGCTTTTTTAGACTTCGGAAATGTCACCTTATAACTTTCTCGGAACCCTGAGCCTGGTGGGAGGCGGGCAGTGAGAGAATACCTCCGCTGAGGGATGTCTGCCGGGGATGCTGCCGCCATCGCAGAAAATCTCAAGGATGGTAAGTGACCGACACTTCTTTGATGGTTCGGTAAGATGTGGAGCGATTAGGCGCAATATCTGAAGAGCCTTCCATTCCGGGGCTTGAGCGTACCAACCAACCACTTTACCACGATCTCTCCTGACGTAAGGATTCACACGCATTATCCTGCAGGCTTCATCTATGATGGGTTTTGTCGTTGAATATATCCTCATGCGCGGATGAGTGGTGTCTCGATTCTTCCGATAATGCACATGAACGAAACCCTCCCCGTCAACAAGCCCAGTTAGCCAACCTAGCTCAAACTCGGTTAGCTTCAGAATTTCGTTGCTTTTTCCTTTCGAGGCCAGGGTCTTCTTGCCTTCTGAGGGCTTTCGACCTCCTTCCTCAGTACGGGATCCTGCATCGCTCTGAACCACAGAAATGGCTGGCTCAGTCGCGGCTGCCGGAGTCAGGTCAGGACGAGAGACACCTATTCCCGAAATCTTCGATGTCTCTGGTATGGATGCGTTATCTGCGTCCATCATGATTAACAGTGGAAATCAGCTAAAACCGCCATGTACAGAATACCGAATAGAGTAACCGACAATCACGCGAAGAGCGGAAAGGGCTGATGAAGACATCAGACCGTGGCGCGCAAAAAACAGTACGAATCACAGAAGACAGTTTTGAACCGACGGAATTTCGAGCGTGGACTCCCTCGTTTCTTTCACATAAAACGGCTCGCACGTCCGGTCTATGCCAGACGCGCGTCTTGTTTTCGCCGGACACTTGACCATCTCATTGTGTCCGGTTTTTTCCGGACATTTTCGAGTGCGCGTCCGGCGTCTTCCGGATGCGTCGGATTTACACCGATTTGATAATCTTGTGCGCCTTTTTGCAAATCTTGCCGATTACACTGCAGGTGATGGGCCCCGCATCTCTCATGTTATCGAACGTTACCTTACTGTCGATTCTTGCAGGAAGTACGGCCGGACATCCTACCCACTACTCTACCGACGAGTCTTGATTCCGCCGACCTAGCCGAAGACGATGTTCTCTGCGTCGGTACCGAGGGCGGCGCTTACGTCCACCTTTAGTCTCTTCAGCCTCTCGACATCGTGCCCCTTCCGTACAAACCGCGCGACCTCTTGGTCAAAGGGTCTCACAACCTCACCGCTCACCATCTTGTCCGCAAAGCAGACTACTTTCTCTTCCAGCGTCGAGGGCACATAGTCCCCTTTCGGCAGGCCCAGGGTGACTGCCTCCTCCGACGAAATGCCAGCCCCGACGTGCTTCTTCACTATATCCACGACCACCGGGTCGACGCCTTCCAATCTCAGCATCTCTGACCCCACGAAGCCGTGCTGGACCGTTTGTGTCCTCGTCCTGCCTATGTCGTGGAGCAGCGCTCCCGCCTGGACCGCCCTCTCGTTCACTTGCGTGTCCCTTGAAGCCAGAGCGTCGGTCAGCGACTTGGCGACGTTGGCAACCGTTAGGCAGTGCTTCACAATCCTGTCCTCGCTTCCGTACTTCTGGTGCAACCGTCGGACCTCCCCCTCATCGGGGATCACTTGCTGATGTCCTCTTCGAGTTGCTTGATCTTCCAACGAAGGGCGGACTTTAGCTCGGTGTTATCGATCCTGTTGAGGGATTTCTGGCAGGTGGGGCATCTGAAGAACGACTCCATAGACTCCTCGAAGGTACGTGTGTTGCAGGTCAGCGTCCCACAGTGGTAGAACTCGTGGGCCTCCTCGTACTCCAGCCTTTGCTTCAACCTGTTCAGGATCTTCTTCTTCTGGGTCTGGATGAACCCATCTGTCTGGTCGCGCTGCGCCTTCCACCGGTATACGAACCATCCTCTCTTCGGGTCCCTGACCCTGACTCCCGTGATGAGACTCCTCCCGAACAGGTCATACAGCGCCTTTCTGACGGTCTTTATCTTGAGGCCCGTGGCCGAAGCTATCTCTTCGTCGGTGGCGTTCTCGTTGTTCAGCAGCGCTCTCGCTACCCTCACGTAATCGGGACCGCCTATGAGGCCGGCTACCTTAACGAACGTGTCTTCGTATTCTATCTTCACTCTATTTTCTCAACTTTTTTGCCTTTCTCGGAAGGAACTATCTTTACCTTATAAGGCCCGAACTCCTTCTTAAGTTCTTCTCCGGATTGGAGGTCGTGCATCAAGACCGCCAAGGCCGCAATCTCCGAATGGGGCTGCGAGGTCACCCCCACGTTGTAGTCGGCCAGTTTGTACACCTCTCCGGGTACCTTGGGCCCTCCCACCACCAGCAAGAACCTGTCCACGTTCCTCAATTCTCCGATTTTCTGCTGGATGGGGAGGCCGTACATCGTCAGATGGACTACGGTTCTCCCTTCCTTCTTCGCTTGGCCGACTACGGACCTCCACGACGGAGCCTTCAGGACCTCGAACCCCTCTCCCCACGTCCGGTTGACCTCGTGGATTGTCTCCAGAAGGCCGTCTTCGAACTCCTCGAGGTAGATCGCCTTGGCCCCGAAGGCCCTTGACACGAGGCAGAGGTGCGTCAGCGTCCTGTAATCCCTGACGAATCTGTGTCCTATCCGCAGGACCCTGATGTCCTTCGTGACTAGGCTCTCCCTCGCTCTATCTGGGTCTTCTCGCGATTCGCTTGTGCGAAGGTCCTCAAAACTACTCAGTTGCTTGGCTTGCCCCCCTCTAATTCCGAGAGGGAGACCAGCAGGTTGATTTTCAGGTGATGCATCAGCTTGCGAGCAAGAATGACGTCGGGCTTCAGCTTCTTGGTCTCGAGCATGCGAATGACCGAGAGCTTCTCGTTGAGCATCATCCCCAATTGGTCTTGGGAGAGCCCCATTTTCTCTCTGGCTTGCCTTATCTTGACGTAGTAGTCGGGGTCGATCTCGAACTCAGGCTCTCTGCTTGCGACTGACCTGAAAGGCTGCTGCATCCTGCCACTTTCGTGATGGACTCGCCCACCAATGGTCCCGGTCGGGACCGGGCTCCCACCTATCACTCTCCCAAGCCGGGTGCAACTTGTGCATACCAGCATGATCGCTCCGTCTATCTCGACTCTGCTGGGACCCGACCGCAGCGGGGAGCCGCACACTTCGCAGGCTGCTTTCAAAAGAAGTCATTCGCCAACGGTTTCCACGGCTTAAAAGCTCTCTGGAGTTGGCCACTTCGGCGGCCGCTCTACGCATATCTGAACGCGTGCAAATGCGGGCGCGCTCACTCGCAGGCTTATTACTGGCTCAGCCGCCCGGTCCCTCCATTGGGGTTGCTAGACGGGAGACGGAAGTTGGCGATAATGCTCGAGTATCAGTTCGGAAAAGGGTCGAGCGCCGGACTCCCTCCTGAGGGCCTCAGATTCTACTACTCACGCAGGTCGGCGCGGCTGAAGAAGATTACACATCAGGACGAGCTGTTCGCAACGATACGGCCCAACGGGGCCATCGCTCTAACTCCTGTACTCGGCAGCCATGTTGATGTCTTCGAAGGCCTTCATGCGTAATTCGGTCGTCGTCAAGGACGAGACCGCGGCCTTCGTACGTGATGGAAAGTCCGTGTTCTGCAAGTTCGTTGTTTCTACCGGAGGTCACTTCACAGCCGGGTCGGAGGTCGTGGTCCTTGACGAGAAGGGCAATCTTCTGGGAGTCGGCAGAGCGAAGATACCCGGAGCCTACATGGGAGAGTTTAATGCGGGGGTTGCGGTAAAGGTCAGGAGTGGTTCCCGATGAAAATGGGTGACAGGCAGACTAGGCGCATGATGGACCGGATGGGCATAAACATGAAAGAGATTCCCGACGTCCAGGAGGTCATCATCAAGACGGCCACCAAGGATTTCCACATTCTCGGTGCCTCGGTCTCAGAGGTCAACGCCCAGGGCAACCGCATCTTTCAGGTCATGGGCGAGGTCGAAGAGGTCGAAAAGCAAAAGAGAAAATTCTCAGAGGAGGACATACTGCTCGTGCAACAACAGTCAAACGTCACGCGTGAAAAGGCGACCGCCGCACTGGAGGAGTCTGACGGAGAGGTCGCCAAGGCGATCTTGCGCCTGACCGCCTGACGGAGCGGTAAGAGTGTCTGCTCAAGTCGACGGTCGCGCGTCTTCGAGCCTTTAACCATAAATAGCAGTTCCTGCTTAACGGCAAGCGTGCAGCACGGAATGGAGGATGATTCAAAGCGCGACCATGCTCAGACGATGCAGGCTCTTTCACGGAATGTGCGAATTGCTGTGCCAATAGCTTCCATCGCGATGCTCCTTCTCCTGGCCATCACCATCGATGTCGCGTCACCCTCCGCTTTCATCTTCATCCCGGTCTTCCTATTTATGGTGGTGTTGTATGTCATCTCCTCGATTTACCTCTTCAAGACCATCATCGAGAAGGATACACCCGCTCACTGATTGCTTCCTTGTTCCCTCTGAACAACCATAACTATTCTCAACTCTAGAATGCCATTGGGCTTCTCGCCATCATACCGCCGTTCACCAGCATGAGCGCTCCCACGAGAAGCATACCATAGCCGTAGAGCGCGACCTCAGCAGTCCCTTGCATGCTGCCTACCGTCATCAGCCAGCCCAGAACCATCATGAGCCCGCCGTAGACGATCATCAGTATCGAGAACCATCGCCCAAACCTGAAACCGATGGACATGATGGAAAGGATCGAGGTCAGGATTACAGCTGCCCCCAGCAGATAGAGGAGCCCAATCAATGGGATGTCCAACGAATTACTGGTCGCCCCCATCGTTGCGGGCTGAGCCGGACTGGTCAGGAGGGTCGTCGCCGAGGCGAAATCTAGTATCCCTCCGATTACCCCGACCATGAACCCGGTCGACGAAGCCATTCTCCTTCGGTCTGACCGTCGCGCCTACCAATCTATAATGCTTTGAAATAGAAGAGGGTTAGATACCTGCATCCAAGAGTTTGTCTGACAGGGCGAACAGCTCACTGAAGCGTGTAAGTTGGGTCTACGCTACACTTCCCATAAACGCGGCACTAGGCCCGATTGGGGTCTTCGTCCAACTCTACCTTCTGCAGCTGAATGGAATCCAAGCTGGAACCATCTATGTGGCCGCCGCGGCCACAGCCTTCAACGCTGTGAGCATACCCTCAGCGGTCATCTGGGGCGTCGTGACCGACCGGCTTCACAAGAGGAAGACGATCATTGTTTCAAGCTACGGGTTGACGGCTGTTTTCCTCGTCTCGTTCCTCTTCACCAACACGACAGGCACGGTAATCCTCGTGTACTCTCTCGTCTCCTTCATCTCTTCAGCCACGGCGACTCCCCTGGACCTGCTCATAATGGAGACCGAACAGAAGAACAAATGGGCGAGCGGCTTCGCCAAACTGTCTCTCGTCTCCAGCATCGGGTCCATGCTGGGATACGTCATCAGCTCCGTCTGGGTTCAGTTCCTCTCCCCCAAGTTGCTGATGATACCCCTGGGGATACTGTCAATCGTCTCGGCGATCATGGCGGTCCTTCTCATCCAGGAGCCGGCGTTCGTATTCGAGAGAGAGGTCGTCACCAGGCACAAGCCGCTGTCGCAGAGGCTCGCAGACTTCCCGCTCGTGTTCCTCAAGTTCCCTCGTCTATATGACTTCAGGACTGTGTTCAGAGGTCTGAGAAGCGAGCTGACCAGTTACGTGCCGATGCTGTACATATCACTAATCCTCTTCTATCTTGGAAGCGGAATCTTCAACACTTCGTTGGTCGCGTCGTTCTCGGCGCACTCGCTCTCAGGGAGCGACATCTATGCGATCATTGTCGTCGCGCTGCTGGCCCAGATCTTTGCTTTCAGGTTCGCGGCCCAGTACGTCACGGGTGAAAGGTCCCTTGCCTCTGTGGCGACACAGGGCCTCACCCTGAGGGGAGCGTGCTACGCCCTCTTGGGGGTCGCGTTTGTCGTGTTTCCCGGTGTCTTGTTCCTGATACCCGCGCTCGTCCTCTACACACTCGCGGCGGGGGTGGGCTATGCCATCTACTACACCGCCTCGAACACCTTGGTGTTCAATTCCATCAGCGGAAGGAACCAGGGGTCTTCACTCGGGGTCTACAGCGCCGTCGTCGGCATCTCCGGCACCGTGGGTTCATTCATCTCGGGTTTCACTTCCCGTTATCTGGGGTTCGACGTGACGTTCATAATTTCCGGGGCGGTCCTTGGAGTCTCGGCGTTGCTAACCCTCCGGCTCGCCCGAAGAACTGGACCGAGTACCTAGGAATACAAAACAATTTCAAAAAAGTCCAGATATCCTTAAATAACGTTCGTAGAAGAACCCGCAAACAGAACTTCAAGATGGTAGCAGCAGACCCTTCCTATCTTGCGATAGCAGCGGCAATCGTCATGGCTGGAGGTTTAATCGGAACCGGAATTGCTCAGCAGGGAATTGGTGCGGCCGGGATGGGTGTCATAGCCGAAAAACCGGAAAAGTTTGGTCAGGTTCTGTTCTTCTTCGTTATCCCAGAGACCCTATGGATCATCGGGTTCGTGCTGGGCGTTATTCTGCTCCTGGGCATCCTCTGAAGGTCTGAGTCCACGTGGGCGCGGACGCCTTACTGCGGGAAGTGCAGGAAAGACGAAAAAAGGCTCTAGAGCAGCTTCAAACCGAATACTCGGCGAAGAAAGCCGAAATCTCAAAACGAACCGCAGACGAGATTGCCTCGATCTCGGATTGGGCTAACACGGAAGGCACAACCCAAGCTGAACGGGAAAAGATCAGGATTTCTGGGGCCGCAAAATTACAGGCGAAGAAGATGATCTTCGACTCCACTGAGAAAATGCTCGAGAACAATATCATGGCTCTCAGACAGTCTCTGGCTGATTACACTCAATCCAAGGAATACCCGGAGGAATTGTCGCGGATGTTCAAGCACGCATCAAAGAGGCTGGGCGAGGGTACAGGGGTGGTCTGCCGCGCTGAGGACGCGACGACGCTTAAGCGAGCCGGCGCCAAGATAGTCTCGTCCAACCTGACCAGCATCGGGGGGTTCAAGGCGGAGAGCGCCAACGGTGACCTCGAACTCGACCTGACCTTCGAGGACCTGCTCCGGGACCATGAGGAAGAGACGCGGGCCTACATACTAGGAAAGGAGTGACCTGCAACGCCGTCCGCGTACTCTGGTATCGGAAGGCTGAAAGCTCTCTCGCTGAACTTCCTCACAAAGTCGCAGCTCGAGGAACTCGCTAGGGCGAAGGAAGTCTCCGAGATTGCACAGAGGCTCGAGTCGACCTGGTACAAGAACGACATCGAATCCTCAGCGGCGGTCTACAAGCCCCCTGAACTCATCGAGGTCGCGGTCAACCGCCATCTCGTTGAGGTGAACCGCGTCGCGATTCAGACGGCGCCTCTCTTCGGCAAGAACGCGGTCCTCGCATACCTTTCCAAGTGGGACATCGAAAACATCGAAGTCATACTGGCGGCGAAAGCTCTGAATCGGCCACTAGAGCAGACCGAGACCGCCCTGGTGTCTTCGCGCAACATCCCGCTCTCCCTGTCCCCCAACATAATCTCCCACAGCGAACTGAACGTCCTGCTCCAGCAGCCCGATGTCGAGGCCGTAATCAATTACCTCGTAAAATACGGCTATGGCGCAATCCTGCTTCAACAACTGGGAGAGTTCAGAAAGTCTGGAGACCTGGGCGTATTTACCGTCGTCCTGCAGAACCTCTACTACTCGAGACTACTCTGGGAGCTGCGATTCCTGCAGGGAGACGAAGGCGTGTTGCGTGAGTACATCCGCGCCGAGATCACAAAACGGAATATTCTTGTCCTCCTAAAGTCGAAAGAATCAAAGTTGGACAGAGAGACTTTCTCAAGACACCTCATCCAAGATGGGCTTATTGGTCCCACGGCGCTCCTTGACGCGCAGGCATCGTCCGACCTGGGTGACATAGCGAAGAAGCTTGAGCCTTGGTTCGACCTCTCGGGCGCGCTCGACCGATATCGCCAGACGGGGAACATAGCCGAATTCGAGGTTGCGATGGACAAGCTGATCGTCGAGAGATATCTAAGTCGATTCCGCAGCCTGCTGGTGTCACTGACATCCACCTTCGCGTTTCTCCTTCAGGCCGAGTATGAGAGACAGAACATCAGACGCATAACCTACGCGAAGCAATACGGCATGTCCGACGAATACATCAAGTCGGTCCTGCTCGTGGCGTGATTAGAAATGAGTACAAAACCCACCGCCCAGAGCGGGAAGATAGCCGTAGTCGGGGAAAGGGAGCTGGTCCTGGGCTACCGCCTGTTGGGAGTGGAAGATGCTTTTATCGTGGGCAAAGGGGATGCTGCAAAGGTCGTGATGGATCTCTTCAATTCTGAGGAATACGGACTGATAATAGTTGGAAGCGAAGCACGCAAGGTCCTTTCTTCTTCGCTCAGGGACAAGCTCGAATCCTCCATCATCCCGTTGGTGGTCTTCATGCCATCACTCGATTCCCAGGCATCCGAAGAATCTATTTCCCTCCTGGCGAGGCGTGTGCTCGGCGTAGACTTGAAGGCGAGCCCGAAATGAAGGAAGCAAGAATAATCAGAGTCAGCGGTCCGGTAGTCAGCTCCCAGGGGCTGGAGGGAGCAAAGATGTTCGACGTAGTACGCGTCGGCGAGCTGGGTCTCATAGGGGAGGTCATCCGACTTCAGGGCGACACCGCGACCATCCAGATTTACGAAGATACGACCGGACTTCGTCCCGGGGACAAGGTGATCAACACCGGCCAGGCACTGTCGGTGGAGCTCGGGCCAGGGCTCCTCACGTCGATCTATGACGGAATACAGAGGCCGCTCAACGTCCTGAGGGAGCAGAGCGGGGACTTCATCAGCAGGGGTTTGGTGATACCCGCGCTCGACGAAAAGAAGAAGTGGGACTTTGTAGCCATCAAGAAGAAGGGAGATAGGGTCTCCCCGGGCGACATCATCGGGACGGTCCAAGAGACCCCGCTCGTCTCCCACAAGATCATGATACCTCCGGGTGTGTCCGGGGAATTGAAGGAGATTAAGGAGGGCAAGTACACCATACGAGAGCAGGTGGCCCGCGTGAAGACAGGAGAAGGGGACGTGGAGATATTCCTTGCGAGCAAGTGGAAGGTGAGGACTCCTAGACCTATCTCGAAGAAGCTCGCTCCCGATACGCCGCTTATTACCGGACAGAGGGTCTTCGACACGTTCTTCCCCATAGCAAAGGGGGGCACGGCGGCAATCCCGGGACCCTTCGGTTCAGGAAAGACTGTGGCTCAACAGCAACTGGCGAAGTGGAGCGACAGCAGGATAATCGTCTACGTGGGGTGCGGCGAGAGAGGCAACGAGATGACCGAAGTGCTTACGACCTTTCCAGAGCTCGAGGACCCTCGCTCCAAGAGGCCCCTGATGGAGCGGACCATACTCGTTGCGAACACCTCGAACATGCCGGTCGCAGCAAGGGAGGCGAGCATCTACACGGGCATCACGATAGCCGAGTACTATCGAGACATGGGATACGATGTCGCGCTCATGGCTGATAGCACTTCTCGCTGGGCCGAAGCCCTTAGGGAGATATCGGGGAGGCTAGAGGAGATGCCAGGAGAGGAAGGCTACCCTGCCTATCTGGGTAGCAGGCTGGCCGAATTCTATGAGCGAGCGGGCAAGGCGGTGGCGCTTTCACAGGATGAGAGGGTGGGGTCGGTCACTGTGGTGGGGGCGGTCTCACCGCCGGGAGGAGACTTCTCGGAGCCGGTCTCCCAGAACACGCTCCGTGTCACCAGGGTCTTTTGGGCCCTCGACGCGAGCTTGGCAGCACGCAGACACTTCCCATCCATAAACTGGCTGACCAGTTACTCACTCTATACAGGAGACCTCAAACCCTGGTACCAACAGAACATTGCAAAGGACTGGCCTGATATGAGGATTGAAGGGCTAGGCATCCTGCAGAAGGAGGCGGAGCTTCAGGACATCGTCCAACTGGTCGGCTACGACGCCCTCCCGGAGTCAGAGAAGGGCGTCATGGACCTGGCCAAGATGATAAGGGAGGACTACCTGCAGCAGAGCGCCTACGACCCCGTAGACACCTACTCGTCCATAAGGAAGCAATACCTGATGCTGAGCACCATACTCTCCTTCGGACGGAAGGAGGCCGATGCGATCAGGGCAGGAGCGCAAGCCTCCCAGGTGACAGGGCTTGCGGTGAAGTCAAAGATATCGAAGATGAAGTGGACGCCCGAGGAGCAGATAGAGGCGTTCATCAAGGAGATAGAGGGTGATATGGACACGCAGTTCGCGTCGATTGTGCAGGAGGTTGCTGCGTAATGCAACCGGTTTCGTACAAGACGGTCAACCAGGTGGCCGGTCCCCTCATATTCGTCGACAAGGTCGAGAGTGCTGCATACGGTGAGATGGTCGAGGTCACCAATGCCCTCGGTGAGCGGGTCAGAGGCCAAGTGCTGGACTCCAGGGCGGGACTCGCAGTCGTGCAGGTCTTCGGCGCGACCCTCGGTCTCAGCATCGAAGGCACCTCCGTTCGATTCCTGGGCGAGACCGCAAGGATATCAGTCTCAGACGAGATGCTCGGGAGGACGTTTGACGGGCTGGGGAACCCGAGAGACAACGGACCAGCCATCGTCTCGAAGGAGAAGGTCGAGATAGTCGGTTCGGGGATAAACCCCTACAGCAGAGAGGAGCCTTCGGAGTTCATCCAGACCGGAATCTCCAGCATCGACGGCATGAACACCCTGGTGAGAGGGCAGAAGCTCCCTCTTTTCTCGGGCGCAGGTCTCCCCCACAACGTGCTCGCGGCCCAGATCGCGAGGCAGGCCAAGGTCCTCGGGTCCTCCGAGAACTTCTCCGTGGTCTTCGCAGCCATGGGCATAACCAGCGAGGAGGCTAACTTCTTCATTCGCCAGTTCGAGGACACCGGTGCCCTCGAGCGAACGGTGCTCTTCCTCAACCTTTCATCTGACCCGTCCATGGAACGCATTCTCACACCCAGACTGGCGCTCACAACGGCCGAGTACCTCGCATACGAGAGGGAATCCCACGTGCTCGTGATCCTGACCGACATGACGAACTACTGCGAGTCGTTGAGAGAGATTTCAGCAGCCCGCGATGAGGTGCCGGGAAGGAGAGGGTATCCAGGATACACCTACACCGACCTGGCGACAATCTACGAAAGAGCCGGCAAGATCAAGGGAAGGAAGGGCTCCATCACCCAGATACCGATTCTCACAATGCCCGCTGACGACAAGACACATCCTATTCCCGACCTCACCGGATACATCACCGAGGGCCAAATCTACGTGAGCAGGGACCTCGACCGTGCGGGAATATACCCTCCAATCGACGTGCTGGAGAGCCTGTCGCGCTTGATGAACCAGGGCATCGGTCCGAAGCGCACCAGGGAGGACCACCGGGGCATGGCAGACCAGCTCTATGCGTCATACGCCCAGGGTAAGGATATACGCGCGCTCTCCGCCATCGTAGGTGACGAAGCTCTGAGCGAGACCGACAGGAAATTCCTCTCGGTGGCAGACAGATTCGAAAAGATGTTCGTCAAACAGGGCTTGAACGAGGACAGGAGCATCGAGCAAACGCTCGACCTCGGATGGAAGGTGATCGAACCTCTCTCGGACTCCGACATCAAGAGGATAAAGCCGGAGCTAATCGAAAAGTACAGGAGAAGAACTACTACAAAGTAGGGATAGCACTGCCAGTCGCGATCAACGTTCGGCCAACAAGGTTGGAATACCTCAGGACCGTACGGCGCATTGCGACCTCCAAAAAGGGACTGAAGCTGTTGAAGCTAAAGCGGACAGCACTCATATTGGAGTTCTTCAACCTGAGCAAGACCGTGGCGAGCTTGAGGAGCGGTCTCCAGGAGAGGCTCGTACAGGGATACGAAGGCATACACAACGCCGAGATGTTCGTCGGACCGGTCCGTCTGGAGTACGAGTCGATGCGAATACCCAGGATCAGTCAGCTGACCCTGAGGAGCAAGAACGTCATGGGGGTAAAGATTCCGCAGCTGACGTCGAGCGCCTCCGGAGGAGCCGGACAGGAGTACCTGCTGGAGGTGCCGTCTTCGATAAACCAGACCATAAAGGCCTTCACGGCTGTCCATCAGATGGTGCTCGACATCGCAGAGAAGGAGACAGCTCTGAGGAAGCTCCTTCTAGAGATAGAAAAGACCAAGCGCAGGTCCAACGCGATCGAGAATGTCCTGATTCCCAGGTTGCAGGCGAACGCACGCTACATCAAGTTCAGGTTCGATGAAATGGAGAGGGAGAACTTCACCAAGCTGAAGACTGTCAAGCGGAAGTTGGCCCTCAGGGACAAGGAGAAGAAGAGCGCAGATGAGTGAGGAGGAGCAGGAAAAGGTGCGGTTCGGAGTGCCAAAGTACTATTACTGGGGAAAGAAGGCTCCGAGGCCACAGCCATATCAAACGGCGAAGTTTGTGAACGAACACCAGAGGAAGTTCTACTGGGCCACCCTGGCGTTCACCGTGGCGAAGGTGGTCGCGATTGCGACGCTCTTCGTACTCATTTTCGGAGCGCTTTGAGATTATGTCGACCCAGAACGAGTACACGGATACGCTGAAGCAGATCAAGGAAATCGAGGAGGCTGGCGCCAAAGAGCTCATCGACGCGAAGAAGACTATGGAGGCGGAGGTTCATGCTCTCGAGGAGGAGTCAGCAAGGTCAATCGCAGCCACCCGTGAGCGGGCAGACGTCACTGTGGCGACAGAAGTCGACCAAGCCAGGAGGGAGGCGCAGGCTGAGGCGAACGAGGCGTTTGGAGCAGCCCAGAAAGAATCGGACAAGGTCATGCTCAGGAAGCTTGACAAGAAGGACTTGAAGAAGGTAATCGACGAAATCATTCTAGCAGAGTTCAGGGAGGCCTAGTCCCTGTTCAAGCCTGCCAAGATGCAAAGGATAGGGGTAGTGGGTCTGCGCGAGGAACGGCCACGGCTCCTCTCGATACTCTATGACCTCGGCGTGGTCCAAATCGAGCCGTTATCCAAATCCGCGGCCGGCTTCCTACGCGGCGGGACTGACTCTGCGGGTGGCAAGGAGGTATCCGAAGAGCTCCTGAGGATAAGGGGATTGATGTCGGCTCTCCCCATTAGTCCAAATGACAAGAAGAGAAGCTTCGGGTCGCTGGAAGAGCTCCTCAGCACATCTAGGGGGATCAATATCGACGTAGAAGTTTCGCGCCTAAAACAGGCGGAGGAGAGGCTGAAAGGGCAGCTGGATGACCTCAACAACAGGATCGACCTCGTCACCAAGCTTTCCTTCGTGGACGAGGACCTGAGCATCTTCGACCTAAAGTCGGTCACGTCGTTCTTCGGGGCGGTTTCGCCTCTGGCCCGTGATGACCTCGTGAAGAACCTGGCTTCGATCAAAGATGTGCTCACGTCACTCCTCAGGGAAAGACCCGATAGGCCTGATAGTCGTCGTTCCGACTGAAGGTTTGGAGGCGTTCGGGTCGATAATACAGAAAGCGGATGTTCGTTTTCAGCGGATTCCGCCTATGAAGGGCAAACCGGCAGAGGTCCTCGCTGTCCTGCAGAATGACAAACAATCCAAGGAACTCCAGACGGTCGAGATAAACGCGCAGCTGGCCGCTATCTCCAAGGCCAACTACGGGTTGCTCTCTTCCGTCGAGGAGCAACTTTCGATAGAGGCCCGCAAGCTCGAGGTCGTGAACGTCCTGGGCTTCACGGACCGAACGTTCGTGGTCGAAGGCTGGGTGCCAGAACGCAAGCTCTCGGGCCTCGAGGAGGTCCTGTCAAGGTTATCCAGCTCGAGCCTCCTCTTTAGGATCAAAGGCGAAAGTAAAGCGCCGACCCTGATGGAGAATCCAAAGCGCCTGAAGTTCTTCGAATCGTTCATTCGGTTCTATACTCAGCCGACGATTCAATCGAACGAGCTCGACCCCACGCTCATCTTCGCGGTCGCCTTCCCGATCTTCTTCGGGTTCATGCTCGGTGATGTGGGATACGCCGTTGCGGTGCTTTTGATCTCTATCTGGATAATTCGAAGAGTGAATCATCCGGAGAGAAAGACGGTGGTACCGAGGGCGCTCCGCTCGTTCGCAGGTAGGATACTCAGCCCACCTCAGTTCAAGAAACTGGCGAAGGCGATGATACTCGGGTCCATCGTCGGAATAGTGATGGGGTTCCTGATCAACACCTACTTCGGATTCCCAGAGAACCAACGTCTCTTTACGTACCTCAACGCCGATTTACATCTGGGACTCCCGGCGGATGGGGCTTTCCTGAACCCAATCTCGAGCCTCGGGTTGAAGAGGCTCATGCTCTACTCGGGTTACATCGGGCTCTTCATGGTCTCATTCGGGCTGGTGTTGGGGATGCTCAACGCGTATTGGATGGATGAGCGAAGGCACATCATCGGGAAGGCAGGATGGTTGGCGACGGCGTGGGGGATCTCCCTCACCGGGCTCGCGCTATTGCGCCATGGAAGCATATCCCAACTCGCCAACCCCATATCCAACCCGTTGATTCTCCTCATTCTGGCCGGCATCGGATTGATAATCTACGGAGAGGGCGTACAGGCGATAATTGAGCTTCCGTCAATTGTCAGCAACATCATCTCCTACATGAGGTTGCTGGGTATACTCCTGGCGTCCTTTGTGCTAGCATACCTGATCGACACACAGGTCGTAGGGCCGACCACTGCAGGAACTCCGGCCCTCATCTATGGAGGCGTAGGTTACGCAATACTCGGCGTAGTGCTCTTCGTCATGGTGCACCTATTCAACACCGTCCTCGGCATACTCGAGCCTGGGATCCAGGGCGCCAGGTTGATCTATGTGGAACATTTCAGCAAGTACACCCATGGGCAAGGAAGGCTCTTCACTCCTTTCAGGGGAGAGCGCACGCACACGGTCGGAGAACTGGAGTCGATGACGCCCAAGACTCAGGTCTGACTCTGAACAATCCCAACCTTCTGACCTCAACCCTCGGGGGTAGTCGAGGGTACTCGACCTTTTTACACCTTGGACGGAGTCTATTGTTAAATACATTAGACGTGATTATAAAGTTTGGTCAAAAAGCGGGTACTTGGTCGGTAGCTCAGTAGTGGACTTCGGGAGATGGCAGATACTACCCGCGTAAACGAGGCCGGTTTCTAAAGTACGCCAAGGGCAGGATTTGAACCCACATATGCAGGTTCAAAAACATGAGATTAACACAAGATCGCCTAGAAACAGAAGGGTGGACTATGGCCGAGAAGTGTCGACCACTGCGCAGAAGTTGAATTGCCGCGTTGTTCACAGAAGACATTAATTTGGCAGTCCCGGCCATTCATCGTCGGCAATGCCCACTATCTACGGTCCTCAAAGAAGATACGTGTGTGCTCATTGCAACGTCAAACGCAAAGCGCAGGAATTCCCTTGCTACTGCTACGAGGACATTGTCGGCCTCGTTCCGAACAAGTTCTCCGGACCAGAAATCACCGTGGAAAAGGAGGGGAAGGGTCAGTCCCTGGCAGCTCGAATCCTTGCTGACATGTGCGTAACTGAAGAAGTGGATCCAATATGGGATTCGGTTTGGACGTGTGCCTGCTGCGATGTCGTGACAATCGGAGGGGAGCGCGATTCTCACCATGTTTCCTACTTTCCCGAGAAGATTGTGGAAGTTCATCCTTATTGTCACTCTCAACTGACGGCTCACAAGGTTCGGGCGGACCTTTGGCCCCCAGAGGGAGATTACGAGAAATTCTATCATCCACCACCCGTTCGCGCGCGTCAAGGTTCCAAAGCCCACCACAAGTGGGAGCAGAGGACGTCGTCATACTCCTCCGAGTCGTCTGCGTGCGATTTGGGCTCGGGATCACAAGCTCTAAGGAAGATTGATAATATCGCGGTAGGAAATTAGATTTCCAGTATTCTACCACACGTTGACAAATCGCGCTTCGGGATGAAAGCTCTTCTGTTTCTCACCGAACAGTGACGCATAATAGAGACAGGCCCGTGTGATTTAGGCGTGCACAGGAACGCGGTGAGTGCAGTAATCGTCTTGGCCATCATTGCGATTGCGGTCGCTGCCGGCGCGGTTGGGGTCTACGCCGTGGCTTCACTGCGTCGGTCGAGTTCCTCCGAATCGACAAATGCCGGGCAAACGACGAGTCCTTCGGCGACGGCGACCTCGAGTGCCGTAACGATCCCAACGATCGGCCAGACGACAGGAGTCCCCATTCTTGAATTCCAGGCCTTGGTCACTTCCACTGACTCGCAATACGGTTATTTCTCTTGGAATGACGTGTCCACGGAAGGGTCAGAACTCCTGTTGGGAACGCCCGCCAACTCCTCGCTACCAATAGGACTAGACGTGTACCTGACGATGTCTGATCAGACCATACACCACGAAGTTTTCTCGACGATCGGAAAGGTTGTCGATGAATCTCACACGCAGGCCTCCTACAATTATTCCATAGCGGTCCAGAACGCGAGCCTCCCCTCGCGGATTCCTACTTCTTGGGGAACATCAGCGGGGAATGACATAGTCTTGACGGTCTTCAAATATTCGGGGGCTACATTGACCGCGATCACAGACATGTATGTTACTAATCTTCCAGGTCCGAGTAATCCTTACCGTCCTGCAAACATCTTGGACATCGTTGGATGTGGGAAATCAAGTCAGACAGGGGAGACCGTCTACCCGTGCCTCCTTCCTTCCGAGGGGAAGATTGAAGTCACGGGCTCGATTTCAATCTGGGATTCTCTGCCGCAACTTCCGAATGGAAGTTACATCCCTCCATTTTATACGTCAATGAGCGCGACTATAGAATCTGTAGCAGCTTCTGCCCCCTTTTCGGTCTTGAGCGAAAGTCCAAACCTTCCTGTCAGCGCCTCACTATGGGGCCAAGCAGAAGACTTCATCACGATTCCCTCGTCGATCGCAATGAACATCACAATAACTTCCCCTCAGGGGGATTATCTCGGCCCCTTGATCTTGAACATGAACGGAACATATCCTCTTAGTCTGGTGGGTACAAGCGCTCCGGGACCCAATACTCGATATTCACCTGAGGTGAATCTGATTCATTCCGCGGCGGGGGGCTCGCAGCTAACTCTCACGTGCGGACCTCTCTCACCGGCGACCGGTCTTCTTGAGGGTCTTCCGGTGAACGCACTCGGCGTCGCCATAGCGTTCGAAAATTACAACTATGAGGGAGGTGGGCCCAACCTCAACCTAACCTCAATCTCTCTCACTTATGGCGGAGGGACTTACTCCTCTCCAGTAGTTGGGTTGTGTAGCCTAGCAAGCTGGCCAAATTCCCCGGGTCTAGTCCTGAATCTCAACGCCGCCGCATATCTTGTTTTCATAACGGCACTACCAGGAAGCACAAGCTATGCAGAACCATTCACGGGACTTTTCACCTTCAGCAACGGTTCGACAGTTCCCTTCAATGGAATCTTCGAGTGAGTAACTTAGGAGAACCTAGAGCCATCTCCAATCGTCGATGATGGCCGTTGGCATGGATGCGCGTACGTGCGACCTTACCCCTTGAGGTTGCTCATCATGCAAAGCCTTCCACTGAAATTGAGAGGTCAAGGGTTCGAGTCCGGGGGTAGCTCGACGACAAAGAGGCAGAGGTACGGCTACCAAAGTGATTGTAATAATACGCTTTATAATTCTCCGGCTAATCTATGCCTCAACGCATAGTTGACAAGCATCTCTGATATGATTGATGAGGCTGAGCTTCAGTTCAGCAATGGACTTGCAGTGGGCGTAATGGGGTTCGGGCTAGGTACTGTAGCTCAATTAATGATTCAGGCGGTTACTGGTCCGCTCGTCCCAGGTTTCCTGGTCGCTATGGGATTCTTCATCTACGGAATGTGTGGCGACGCTCGCCTTTTGCAGGATCGACGCCATTGGTTCGTACTGGGGGCGATGGTCATCGAGATACTGGTAGAGCCCTGGGTGCTTGTTGCCGGGATAGCCTTCTTAGCGGCAGGTTGGTATATCCAATACCGTTTCTCATAGCCGACCCACTGATTCCGTTTGTGATTGCAATATGAGAAGGCAGGGAGTTGTGGAGGTCTACTGCGATGGTGGAATATGGGGAGGTGTGGTGACAGATGCTTTCACGGCTGAGCCCTCGGACTTCATAGGACGGACTGCGGTGATCATACCTGAGTTAGTCTATGGGGTGGTGGAAACATTCCATGGTTCTGACCCTAATTTTGGACTCGCTCCTCGTTTCATCGATTCGTTGGCTCTGCCCAACGGGCATGAGAACGTCTTCTATGCTGAGATGATGGCTGTCAGACGCGCGGATGCGGCGTGCAGAAGGAATGGGATGAACGAGGGGTTCGTAATCTACACGGACAATGGCGGGATTGTGAAAGAGAGCCATCTTCCCTACCTCCAACTGATTCCTCCACAGAGATTCCATTTCGCCGATGAGTATCTCTACAAGATGAGAAGCAGGGCGGGCTATGTGAGGCGGAGCATGGGCAAGGTGAAGTCCAGACGACCCATCACGCCAATTAACGAAGAGATTGCGAGACTAATGACATCCGACCGTATTGAGTTCAAGTTATCCGAGAGTCCTCTCTTTCAGAAGTTTGACTCGGAATCACGGTAACGACTCCTGGACCGGTGGAAGAGACTGGGTCGAGGGAGATAATAAATGGATAATCGCTATTCAGATCTCAAGCAAAGTGAAAAAGAATGGATACTAACCACTACCGGATCCTTACTGGATGCTTAGGCCGCGAGTGCCTTCTTCAGCCTCTTGCGACCTTTCCGCATATCCTTCTCTATAGTATGAATTATGCTCCCCGATTCGTATGGGATAGGCTGGTCTTTTCTGAACGTGTACTTTCGTTTCGGCTTGGGGACCGTCTTTCTACCAGTCAAATAGAGGCTCAACAACTACCTTCCTTGCTCGGCTCCTTTTCTGGAGCGGGCTGAGAGGAGCAGTGGTTGAACTCTTCACTTCCACTGTATATGATTCTTCGACCCGGCCAGTCAGTATGTTTCTCTTCCTAATCCTATAATCGCTGCCCGTACCTGTCCGTTCTACTTCATTACCCATCAACTGATTCTGCCAGACAAACTGATCTTCTGCCGCTCTGCCTCTTGTCACATTCCTCTCGAGCGTGGCTCTCTTTCTCTCCTTCTTCGTTGGCTCACGGAACCCGAATACGGACAATTGTACTGAAAAATTGTCTTCATTATAATATTTAAAAATATCGATGATTGGCTCTGTAAAGTCTTCGTCGGATTAGCCTGTTTTGGCAGGCTGTAAACACTCGTCGGGCCCGTCATTTGGACAGAACCCTTACATCCAAAGCCGAGACTCTCAGTCCATGAAGCATCGGAGAGTAGTGATAAGCGCCCCGATTGCGATTTGTTTAGGTCCTGTTTCTTCTCTTTGCACCGGTGATTCCACATTACTGGTATCAAGGTTCCGTCCAGTACGGGGTTCGGGCCTCTCCATCGCTTTACATCTTTGGATGGGCGCGTCCTATGTTAACTCTGAGGCATACGGTGGACCGAAACTGACTTTGCCCCAAATACCCTTCTGGCAATTGTGGAGCTGTAGCAATAGCTATGGGGGGAATGGTTAGACAACCACTGATTCCTCTTGAGTGAATCAAACAACATCACCAAGTGTAGAAGCTCAACATGAGATTTAAGCGACAACGTGGCAATATTCTCCATGCCAATCCCTTGGAACGATGTCGCGAATAGCGTCATGCTGGCTGAAATGAACAAGCCGACTGTCAGGGTTATGAAAACTTCTTCCTTCTTCCACACAGACACGAAGTCGAGAGGGGCCACGATTGACTCTAACGAATTTTGGAAGGAATTTTCCAAGGACGCATATCTTCCATGGTATCACCCTGGAGGTGAATGGTCCGACCCCGCAAACATCAACTGGACTCTACCTGAGCAGGCCAAACAGAGCCCATTGTCCTTTGAGCAAACCGACGACCTTCTTGTTGTATCTGGATACCACGAACTACTTGGAAAGCGGGTGATAATCGACGGCTGCCACAGAGCCGTCGCCACTGAAACGGCCGTCCAAAAGGGCGCACCAATTCCTCCCGTGAAGGTCTTGGAATGCTATGGGACTCAGATTCACGCCATTCTCTTTGCCGACTTCTGCAATCTGGTAGCAAAAGCTCTCAAATCGAAGTAACCGCAATCTCCCTGTAAGGCAGCGGACGCCGCCAGTCAGAACCGCGAGTACTATGTCAAACGCCATGAAAGCAGTGACAAAGGACAGAAAGAAGCACCATCGACTCCTTCCGTCCTCACAGGTCCTCAACCAGCCTTGTCTTGTCAAAGACTGTGAGATATGCAGATTTGAGCAGTTGTAAGGACGGTTCCCTTAGGGTGACAAACTAGGCTCGAAAGCTTTCCATCCTCGACTGCTCGTTCATTTCCGTGACAATCTTATTGCTGATATTCTGAAGTTCTTTGAGATTAGCGGTTATTCTGTAGCCGTGTTTCGCTTCCACTTCCACTAAAACCTCTCTAAGTTCCGGTCTCGATTCAAGGAGTGTGCGGACCAAGCTCCTGACACGCTCCTTGAGCTTGCGCCGTTGGTCTTGTGACAATGCCTTCCAGAAAGGGTGGGTCTTCTGAACGATTTCATCGAGAGTGTAGATGGTTTCGTTTACGGCGCTCTCTCCGCCCCTTGCTGTTTGGAGGGAAAGACTGACCAACATCCTTAGCACTCTAGGGTACTATTATCACGTCTTCGTCCAATTCACTAAACGGATAATAATTCGATGGAGGTGCCATCCCGCTCAGATTTATCGGATTCTGGAACGCTTTTTCCAGGAACGCCTTGGGGAAGGTATGGTCCTTACTAATCGAGTCATCCCCGAATATTATGATCGGGTATTCCGGTAGGCTTTCCGAAAGAAGTTGTGAGTTCTCTTGCAGGCCAACGTAACACACGTCATGAGTCACCCCGGCTTTCGTGTAGGGGGTTATCCAGCGAAGCAGGTCGGAGGTTGACAGGTCAGAGTAATGCCCCTTTTGATTCTGATCAACTCTACTTCCGCTTTTGCACTCCACAACCAAACAATGCAGATGCTTGTTCGAAACTAGTATCAAGTCAGGGCGTACTAGGGGCCCCGCTGTTGTCCGTATTTCCAGCTCAATAACCTGGACTCCGTAACCAAGGTCCGCTAAGACGGAAGGCCAGCCACCAGTTTTGAGACACAATCCGATTACGTCATTCATAAGCCGAGTGTGAGGATGTGGTAGTTTCACCACGCCGTAATTCACACACTTATTTCAGCGCACTCGACTCTTGCATCAAAGTAGTGCTGCAAGTTGACGTAGAGACGCAGCAACGAATTACCGCAAGTTTGATCTGGAAGGTAGACTCTAATCAAACCCCTGGTGATCTCCAGGTCCAACGGATGACCTGTGTGCAAGTCTATCGCGTTGACTTGGCAGTAACCATCCCGTGCTTGCGACTTGATTCCCCACAATCGGAAGGGTTCCTCGCTCGAGAAGAGACGATTTACGAATAGGTCGAGATTCTCAATTCGTCTTTCGAAAACTAGGCTGAAAGCCTGCCCTTCGAGGCTGAGCGCATCTTGTTCCCCCCTTGTGGTGAGCCTGTGGTTTTCAACTTCCTTGACTACCTGAGCATATTGTGAGCTTGTCGACTGAATTAAGCTGATGTGGTCGTCTATCGAGGCTCCCCCTTTGACGTTGAATGCTCCCCAAAGAGTGATGTCATCTGTGGTCGACCGTCCCTTTTCCCCCCGTTCTATCCTAACCTTGTTGTATGAAATCGCTCGCTGCAAAGCTGGACCGTTTCTCAATTGTTCGAGTGCTTCAGGTGCGTTGGCCCCTGATACGTTGACGGTCAGCTCCTCTATGGGGGCTCTCTCCTCTTCATCGAGGGCAAACTTGTCCTCATACTCAAGTCCGAACCCTTCGAACCTGTTGCTGGGTTTTCTGGTTATGCTCTCCAATAGTTGAGCGGGAATCCACGCCTGATCGAGCTGAAACTCTGGGAAGCGCACGAATCGCCTTACTAGTGGAAAGGCGTTTTCTGCTAGGTCGTTCGTATGCAGAACCCAAAACCTATCAGTGCCCATGTCCAAGAAGAAATTAGCAGTCCTGTTTCCGGTCGAGAGATGGAGGATCTTAATATCGTCCAGACCAGTTGGGTCAATCCAGCCCTTGAACTTTTCATCGGCGAACTGTTGTTGAAGCTTGCCGTTGCTCTCAATCAGATAGCTCTTAAGTTCCCGAGGATGCCCTCGTCTCTCCTCTTCCATATCCTCCTCCGTAGACTCTTCTGTTGTCGAGGTCATCATGTTGTGCAGGACGTCCATGAACTCCTTTCTGGTTGAAACCTTAGGTAGTCGCATGGGGAGAGGCAATTTTCTGCGCATTCTTGTTTCAACGAAATTTTGTTAATAAACACTTTCGTTAGGAGATTACGCCTGACTGAGCTGTTTTGGCCCCTGTTTCAGCAATGGCCCTTGTTTCGTACCTCTGTCCCCTATCCCGGCATCATATGCCACATTAAGACGTAAAGGGACTCGGTTCCTCCGCAAGTAGACGCCAATTAATTATGGGGAGCCTTGCGCTGAGGGGTCATAGGGTTCAAGATTGTGTCCAGGTTACTGCTCGGAGTTGCTATCAGGGATAGTATTCCACAGCAGGCTATAGGGAGCATTGGAGACTGATGTGATTGGATGGAAAGGCTGTGACCTTACTATATCTTGAGCAGTCATCGGCCAGGAATGACCCCGAATCTTAGGGATTTGCAGGAGGGCAACTGACCGAAGCGACTCAGCTTCAATCTCTCCGGCCGACATGACAATGGAAGTCTTCTTAGTTCACGCGGCAAGTCCACCGCGAAATGCTTTGGAGAGGATAGCACGCTCCGTACTCGAGACTCGTTCGTATGTATTTTTCGTTGAAATTTCAACTTGTTCTGCGTTTGACATTAGTCCTTCAATTCGTTTCACGACTAACTTTTGCTCTTTTAGGGGTGCCAGAGGCAAGGAAAAACTATCTAACTGCCATGTGAAGATATGCTGGATTAGGGTTCCGGATTCAAGTCCTCTTACAAAGCTTCTGAATATAGGCGATCTGAGAATCCAGAAGAGATAATTCGAATCAACGAACGACGCAGGTACTATCTTCGCTTGGCGCTGATTCAGCAAGCACATCGAATCGTCGGCTACGCAAACCCTTCCGAGGAAATCGTCTTTCAAGGACTGTGCCGTTAGATTCATGACGATGTCTCCAGATTTGACGAGATAATTTGGATACTCATCGGCGAATTCCTGTGGAAGATATCTCGTATTTTTAGGGGTCCATACCAGCTTTCCATTTACGTTGAGGTTTCCTGGTCGAAGAAGCCGAATCCCGTCGTCGGTGTAGAAGCGGCTCGGAAAGGACCTCCCATTTTGTGAAGAGGTAATATCAGAAAAACGAACCCACTCCCAGCCGTTCGGTAGTCCGTATCGATTCTTATGATCCCTTTCAATCGGAGTTCTTCTCCTCTCCCGCTGGAGGGAATCTGACTTTTGGCTCTGTATTTCGGATGATTTTATCAATTCCGCGGCCGGAACGTCAGTTGTTATTCTGCATGTTAGCTCACCTCGAAACGCCGCCGCCAGGACGGATTGACGAAATTGCTTCATTAGTACCCGGAACCTTGTGCAAAGATTGTTTCGCTGTTCTAATCTCTTGGAACAACTTTTCTATCTTAGAAATGATCTGTTCTTGTTCGACCAGTGGAGGAATAGGAATTGGAAAATCTCTCACGAATGTGCTATTGATACCTCCTTGGGCAGTCCCCTGGAATCTCTCTTGAATCTGGCTCTGCCCTTGGGAAGAAAACAGGAAACGAAATAGATAACGTTGGTCAATCTGTTCTGGATTTCCCCTGAGAATGAAGACGTGCTCATTAACCGCACTTTGGCTATAGGGGAAATCGTTGTTTACAAGGGATACTTTTCCAGTCGTCGCACCATCCTTTACAACTAGGATGTCCATCTTGTTGATCTTTCCTCTCGACATCTTTTGGTAGAACCACTCAGGTACAAATCTAACATTGTCTAATCGGAAACCGCCCCCGTCATCAAGGTGCTCGCCTCCTATGCTCGGAATTCCCTGAGAAAACTGTCTCGCGCCACCGGTGGGACGGCCTCCAGATTCGAGTTTGTCGAGAACTTCACCTAGTGAGTGCCATTCCCAACCCTTTGGCAAACTGTAGGGTTCTATCATCTTGGACTGTCCGTTTTATAATCGCCCAGCTGGAAGACAACCTCGTTAAGAGAGCCAAGTGCCACCTCAAGTTGTGTAACTGCCTCGCTAGCTATTGAGGCTGGGTCAGCGAGATTATTAGGGTCATCGATTGAATCGTCCTTGAGCCAAAATATGTCCAAATTGTAGTCTCGTTTCCGTATCTCCTCAACTGGCCATCGCTTGAATCGCCCTGTTTCCTTGCGGGGGCGTGCGCGATAACATTCCTCGAAATCCACGAAGTACTTCGCTGTCAATGGGTTTCTGATAGCCACCTTCTCCACATTTGTTCGATCGTCGTAAATCCAGACTTCCTTTGTTGGCTGTCCCTTGCGGAAGAAAAGAACGTTAGCCTTGACACCAGTTGAATATGGGGTAAATGTCCCCAAAGGAAGGCGTAACAGCGTGTGCAGATCGCAGTCAGCAAGAAGCAATTTCCTGACTTCTTTGCCGGCGTGCTCCTCGAAGAGGACGTTGTCTGGTAACACGATGGCTCCCTTTCCGCCGGGTTTTAGGATGGTCATTACGTGTTGAAGAAAATTCAACTGTTTGTTTGATGTCTTGACCGTGAAGTCATCCCTGATAGGAGACTCTCCCGCTCCCTTCGAACCAAATGGGGGGTTAGTCATCACACAATCGTAACGTCTCGAGGATTGTGGACCCTCTGCTAGTGAATCGCCAAAGTAGATATCGGCCTGTATTTCGTGAAGGAATAGATTCATCAAGCCGAGTCTTCGAGTATCTAACACGATTTCTGCACCAGAAAATGTACGCTCCTGCAATCGCTCCCTATCCTCTCTAAACAGCGACGCCCCTTCGTCTGTCTCTTTCATCATCCACTCGTAAGCACCAATCAGGAATCCTGCCGTACCCAAAGCTGGGTCGTGTATAGTGAAGCTAGGTCTCTCTCTAATGTCAGGTTGGACGCATCGTACAATTGCTCGGATCGCCTCGCGAGGGGTAAAATATTGGCCCGCCCCTTTCTCCTCTTCGGCATATTTCTGAAGCAGACCTTCATAAGCGTCCGCCTTTACGTCGACATCAATCGCGGACCACTGTGTCTCATCAATCAGGTTGATGAGCTTCTTGAGATTAACAGGTTCTCGAAACTTCGAAAGAGATCCTGCGAAGATGTCTCCGAGCATCCCCTTTTCTCGCGATAGAGTTCTGAGAATCTCGACATAACCATCAAGTAGCTCGATGCCCGATTTTTGGAGGAGATCGTTCCATCGACATCCTACAGGCAGCTTGATTTTCTTCTCGTCAGCCATCTTGAGGAACAGCAAATAGGTGAGTTGTTCGATGTAGTCTCCATATCCTATTCCGTCGTGCCGCAGGGTATTGCAGAATCCCCAAAGCTTGGCGACTACCTGACTCATGAGACCATCTCGACGTTAATCGTCTGAAGAACCTGAGACAGCCTACCGCCAAATACCATGTTCGCCTTTTCCCAGCCGCCGTGCCTTGAGAATGGAATCGCTAGAAAATCAGGAGCATCAATCACTATATTCTTCTTCAGATGCTCGCTAATGAGCTCCAGCCATTTCTCCTGTTCTGAGGTGAATTTCTTTCCTGCCCTGAGCTTTGTCATCGCCCTATCTACTCTATCTTCAGCCGAAAGAATCGGTTCTCCGTTTGCCGCATGTTTGACCATCGAAATGATATCAGCCAACTCTTCGTGGTAAGCCTTCCTTAGGTTCTCTTCGGTATAACGTTCCGGCTTTGTAGCCAGCGTTCGTCTGAGCTCCGTCAGTTCTTCCGTGTGAAAGTCGACGGGCTTGCTCAGAAGTATCTTCAATCCCTGAATCTTGTCTGGGTTCTCCTTCACGAATCGTTCGAATGCCGCTATGTAATCAAGGCGCTTTAGAGTTCGCCCATCGGTGGTGCGAAAGAGGTATTCAGAAGAAGCGTTATCCTGGGCTGTTTCTGAATAGACAAATTCCTTCGGTGCTTTGGGATAATCTTCGGCTAAATTCTGGAATGAAGAATCCCTTAGGAGCTTCATTGTATTGCCCCAGTCGCTTTTCAGTGCTTCAGGTAATCTCGCCGCGAACCCACCAATGTCTCCATCGGGGATGAGACTGGATAGCTGGTCCCTCCCTTCAGCTGAAATGCTCTTGTCCATCCGCTGTAGTCTCTTCACAAGGACACGCGTATTGTACTCTCGGTCCCGATTTCCATAGATTGAATCGACGATTTCCTTGATGCTTCTGCTTGGCTTTGCCGGAGGATCGACTGTAAAATCTGTGCTCTTGTTGAAGTACTCCAGCAGTGTCCCTGCAAAACAATCGAAGACTGTGAAGTGATCCTTATTGATTTCTTCACATTTCCTGGTTCCTCTTCCCAACATCTGGGTGAAGAGGATTCTCGATTTTACCGGTCGCATGAGGACCAGGTTTTCCAGCTTCGGAATATCGACGCCGGTGGTCAGCATATCAACTGTGACGGCGATTGACGGTTGAGGTCTGTTCCTGAACTCTCTGATTCTCTGGAGTGGCCTGTCGACGTTAGGATTGCCAGTTATTTTCTCCACAAACTCATCTCCCCGACTGAACTCATCCCTCAGGAGGGAGACAACCTCATCCGCATGGGAGATTCCTGCCATGTCATTGACGGCAAATACCAGCGTCTTGGGAAAATGGCCCAAATCCTGCTCCTGCTGCCTTGCCACCTTAGCAAATTCTCTGATTATCTTCTTGTTTCTGTCACGAGCCGCGGCCTTTCTCTCTAGCTCGGTAGTATCGAATGCTCGCTCATCCTCAAGATTGTCAAACCTCGCGGTTCCTGAAGCAGTATCCCAGACCTTAACCTGTTCACCCGGCTTAAGGAATAGACCTTTCATGGTTATGTCCGAGTTGATACTTACTGCGTCATAATCGACCAAAACGCCTTTCCCGACAGCCCTTTCGTAATCGTAGCGATAAACCGGCTCATCGAAATACGCCGTGGTGTGCAGAGCGGGAGTAGCTGTAAGGCCTATTTTGAGAGCGTCAAAGTGTTCAAGCACCTGACGCCACTTCCCTTCTTCCGTTGAAGTGTATCCGCGATGGCATTCGTCGGCGATTATGCAATCGAACGCATTGATAGGAATCGGGATCTTGTCGGCATCTAAGTCGTTGTCCTCAGGTTCCCCGGGGAACTCCTGAAACATGCCTTCCTTGCCAAAAAGATAGATCCTCATTCTCTGAATCGTGCAAACGTAAACGAATGTTACATCTGGACTCGGGTTTGTCAGGTACCGCGGGGGCATCTCCTTGGGGTTGTATTTGGAGCCTTCAGCGAGGTCTTCGAGTCGAAATGGTTGACTGTAGACCTCGTATTCCTTGTCGAACTTCAGCCCTGGCAGGACCTCGAAAGAGGCAAACGCGCTAACTGCCTGAGCTGCGAGCGCCCTTCGATCAACCAAAAACAGGATTCTCTTGGCGAATCCCGCCTTGAGGAGCCTGTGGACCAAGCCGACAGCGACGAATGTCTTTCCGGTGCCGGTTGCCATTGCAAGGAGCATCTTTCGTTTGCCAGTCTGCAAGGCTTGTTCAGTTGCATCAATAGCCTCTACCTGATATGGCCTCAGTCGAGGATTGTCCACCGGATGAACTGCTAGCCATTCCTTTGCGCGTCGCTGATTGTATGCAAGGAGTCCGTTCAAGCCTTCAGCTGTGTAGAAGCCAGCCACCTCACGAGACCGACTCTGAGTGTCTCTCAAGTCCTGGAACCAGAACTTCTTGCCATTCGTCGAGAAAATGAACGGAATATGGTACTCTCCAAATTCGAGACTGCCGTGTTGAAACCCTCTCGCATACCTCCTCGCCTGCGAAAGGACATTCTGCGAATCTACGCTCGACTTCTTCGCTTCGACAACGGCGAGAGCCTGCCCATTATTGAAGAGAATGTAATCGGCCGGGCCATTACTCGTCTCATATTCCTCCACTGCGCATGTGTCGTATTGTTTGTCCGGCACGAACCTCAGAATGGACCAACCCGCCTCACGGAGAGCTTTATCGACTAAATTCTTGCGCGTGGTCGGTTCGTCAATCACTCAGTCTCAGCTCCAACTGCTACTCTACCTCATAGCTTGCGTATTTGTCTGATTAAAGAGTGCGCCTGCAGTTTTCGAATGGTCCAATACTTTCAAAGTCCTCCCCCCCTCCGCGATATTTGCTGAAGAATCCTGGCTACGGTTAAATGACCTGAAACGCTCTGTATCAATTATGCCCACTAGCTCAGAGTACGTCATCAAGTCAGACCAGACAGGGCAGTTTGTCTATTCCTGCGGAGGATGCTCCTATGTCCTTAGTGTGCGAAAGAACCTCGAGACTCCTGACTCCATCGTTGATTCATTTTCGGGGATTTGTCCATCCTGTGGGGTGAAACTCGAGAATTCTGTAGATTGCAGATCGGGGCGAGCGCCAGAGGGTTGGACCAATCCCGTTTCTTCAGCCTACAAAGGCAAAGTGCGCCGGCCCGCGCCGCTGCTCCAGCGCGCTTCATCCTACAATCGTTTCTCGCTGGATTTCTCCCCATGCGACAGGCTCCTGCAGCCTCTCGCCCCTGATAATCTCGTGATGCTGCAAGGTCATGGCGCATCGGCGGTCGCGGAACTCGCAGCTTTCAGGGCGCAACTTCCACCCGAGCGGGGAGGCCTTGACTCGACGACGGTCTTCATCGACGGAGGCAACTGTTCCGATCCCTACCTCTTCGCTTCGCTCGCCAGACGCTACTCCTTTGACACCAAGAGAGCTCTTCGGCGAATCTCGAACTGTAGGGTCTTCACCATGTATCAGCTTGCGAATCTACTTTCGAACGACGTGATGAAGATGGCCGAGACCTACGGGTCGAAGCTGCTAGTGATAGCCAATCTCCTGGGCACGTTCAACGAGCCGGAAATGAGCGCAAGGGAGGTAGACAGGCTTCTTGACGCGATACACGCCGGCATTATGGAAGCCAAGAAGAAGCTAGTCGTGATGGCCACCCTCGGCTCTCCCAACAGATATGACGAAGTCGTTACTCCCTGGTCAGATACCCTCGTACGCCTCTCCCCGCTGCGGAGAGGAACAATTCAGGCTGACCTTCTCAGGCACCCGACCAAGAAGGCTGACACCGTCGAGTTCGCCATGAACCAACTGCTCTTCCATCCGGACAGCCCACTGGAGTCCGTCCGCTGATGGGACGAACTGTACCCTCGTTCCGCATCGCGGAGATGCAGGAGGCGGCTGAGTGGAGGGCGTTCAGGAGGTCCCTCCCCAAGAGAGAGCGCGTAGCCTTCGACCTGATGCTCGACACGGCGCGCCTCTATATCTCGGCCTCGTCGTTCGCTGTGAGAACCTCGCGGCTGGAAGGCATGGGCATGGCGCTGCTCTTCCACCACTACAAGCAACTCGAAGATCTTTCCGATAGACTGGAGCGCGGAGAGCAGTGAGTCTGGGAAAGAGCAGGATCCTCAAGGAGATCGACAGCTGGAGGCCCTTCGGCGAGGCCTTGAGAGTTGAAGACATGGAACTCTACAGGAAGATGATGCGGCGCGTACTGCGAATACCTTCCGTCGATGGAGGTCAGCGCCGAGCCGTTCCCCAACGATTCCCTCTTCATGGGACTCGTCTTCTTGCAGCACAGGATGATCGAGGAGCTTACCGCTAAGGTCGAGAAACTAGAGCGAAAGGGCCATTGAAGGGGTGGATTCTCGACCTTTACCCGGGCAAACCGGAGGAGATCATTGTCTGGATTAAGGGAGAAGATAGCGCAGTACGCAGATTCGTCGACCGGTGGACTCCCTCGCTCTTTGTAGGATCCAAATCATCGGCGGACTTGAAATCCCTCGCGACGGCGAAGGAAATCGAGCCCTACATCGACTCTTCATCGATCGTCAGGAAGTATGAGCGCATCACCGACCAGTACAGGACTGGAGTCCTCGAACTCAGGATGAAGGACGCCCTCCAGCTACCGCTCCTGGCATCGATTATAGAGAGGTCGAGGCCGTTCGGACACTTCCGCCTCCATAACGCAGACGTACCTCCGGCCCAGAGCTACCTCTACCAGAAGGACCTCTTCCCGCTCGCCAGATGCGAGATAGACCAGGTCGGCACCAGCTTGAATTGGGTGCTGAAGGATGATGTCTGGGACTGCGAATACCCAGTTCCTCCACTATCATCAGCCGAGATACTCGTGGATGTCGAGAAGCACGGAGTCCTGCCCAGCGAGAGCGACGCGATTAGGTCGCTGACCGTCAAGAAGGACGACGAGAAGATAATGCTCGATGGCGGAGACGAGGTCGATAAGCTGCTGAAACTGTCGAGCACAGTGCGAGACCTTGACCCCGACCTCATATTCACCAAGTACGGAGATTCCTTCCTTCTACCCTACCTTGCCAAGCGGGCTCAGACGTGCGGGATAGCGGGTCAATTCTCGCTGGACAGGGAGTCGTCCCCGCTTGAGGTTCCGTCAAGAGCAGGCACCTCGTACTTCAGCTATGGGAAGATACTCTACAAGCCTTCCATGGTGAAGCTCAGGGGAAGAGTGCACATCGACGCCGCGAACTCTTTCGTGTGCGCGGAGACCAGCCTGCAGGGTCTCTTCGAGCTCAGCAGGATATGCAGGATGCCCCTGCACACGTCCAGCAGGGCAACGATAGGAAGGGCGCTCTCCTCACTGCAGTTCTACAACGCGTACAAGCAGGACCTCCTCGTTCCCTGGAAGCCGACTCTCGCAGAGACCCCGAAGGACAGGGTCGAGCTTCTCATCGCAGACAGAGGCGGTTTCACCTTCGAGCCTCGACTGGGCCTCTACGAGGGACGTCGCCGAATATGACTTCAGCGCGCTCTATCCCAACATCATGCTGAAGAAGAACATCTCAGGAGAGACCGTCAGGTGCACTTGCTGCCCCGACTCGACGAACAGGGTCCCTGAGCTTGATTGGAACGTCTGCCAGAGGCGCACCGGGATAGTCCCAAAGTCCATGGAGATCATCGTGGGAAAGCGGCTGCGATACAAGAAGCTCAAGAATGACATGAGTAGGACCCACGAGGAAAGGGCGACATTCGACGCAAGACAGGTAGCTCTCAAATGGATTGGAGTGACTAGTTTCGGCTATCTAGGCCACGCCAACGCCAAATTCGGCAGGATTGACGCCCATATCGCCGTCTGCGCCTGGGACAGGGCGATTCTCCTTCAAGCAACGAGAATTGCCGAAGCCAACGGGTTCAGGGTCATACACGGGATCGTCGATTCACTGTGGGTCAAGAAGGAGGGTGCGAAGCAGGAAGAGTATCTCGCGCTGAGGGAGGAGATAGAGACCCAAACTAACTTCGACCTCTCCTTCGAGGGCGTCTACAAGTGGATCGCGTTCCTCGCTTCGAAGATGAACCCGAGCCTGCCCGTGGCGAACAGGTACTTCGGTGCCTACAGGAGCGGGGAGCTGAAGATCCGGGGGATAGAGGCGAGGCGGCACGACACTCCCAGGCTGTTCGTAGAGATGCCAGACGGAGATACTGGAGCTGCTTGCAAAGGCGAACTCGATAGAAGAGGCAAGGTCGTTCATCCCCCAGTGCCTGGAGATCAAGGAGAAGCATGTTAATTCGATCCTCAGGCATGAGGTCTCTCCTTCCGACCTCGTGATCACGAGGAGTATCTCGAAGCTGCCCTCGGAATACAGGGTAAACACGCTCGAGGCGTCTGCCGCATCGCAGCTAGCCGAGGCGGGCAGGGAACTGCACGCTGGGGAGAGCATAGGCTACGTGATCTCTTCGCAGCGATCGACGTCGAAGAAGTTCAGAACGACGCCGCAGGAGTTGATCTCTGAGGATACCCACTACGACGCGGGCCGCTACGTGGAGCTACTCGAGGCTGCATGCAAGACAGTGCTCGAGCCCTTCTCATGAGAGCGAAATTAGCCGATCGCGGTCAGACCGAAACGGTATTTACACAGCTTGAGGACAGAACCTAGTCGATGAGCAAGGCATTCGTCCTGGTCAACACCAACCTTGGCTCAGAGGCTGAGGTAGTGTCAGAGTTGATGACCATTGAAGGCATCGTCGGAGTCCACGAGGTCTATGGCGTCTACGACCTGGTGATAGAGGTCGAAGCCGAGTCCCAGCAGAAGCTGAAGGAGATCATATTCTCCAGAATTCGCACGCTCAAGCACGTGAGGTCCACACTCACCCTTACCACCGTGGCATGATGTGAGGGCGCTCTAGCTCACGAGAGTGAGCTCTATCCTGACATCCTCGGGAATCGTGAGCCGCGTTATCTGCCTCATCGCCCTCTCGTTCGGCTCGACGTGGATGAGCCTTCTGTGAATCCTGAGCTGCCAGTGGTCGAACGTATGGGTGCCCTCGCCCGTGGGGGCTTTCCTCGTACTGATCTTCAGGGTCTTTGTCGGCAGAGGTTGAGGGCCTATGCTCTTGACCCCGGCCTTCTCTGCTATCCCCTTGATCTCCCAGGCAATCCTATCCAGTTGCTCGACGTTGGCGCTGGTGAGCTTGATCCTGAGCGTACTGGGGCACTATTCTTCGGAGCTGCTTCCAAACTGGATACTCTTAGATGTTTACCGGTTGTTCATCACGCGACCCGCTCGGTCTCAAGAAATCGCCATGCATTGGCGGTAAATCCTAAAGGGTGGAAACCCACTCTCGGGCGACGCAGATGCCCGGCGACGTTCTGGTAAAGGTCTCCAAGGTCACGGAGAAGGGTCAGGTCCAACTCTCGCCCGAGGTGAGGGAGAGGCTTGGCCTGCGACCCGGCACCGTGATGATAGTGTACGCCACCGAGGAAGGGGTGGTGCTGAGAAGGGCGGACCTGTCCTTCGCAAAAGAGAGCCCTCCAGGACTGTTGAAGAGGCTCCGCGGGATGTTCGCGAAGGTTCCCATCCAGGACATCGAGTCATCGCACGATTAGGACTGAACAGCGCGCTCGAAGTGGCGAGTCCACTCGCAACGCTCCCAAGGAGCATCTTCTTGATTCCGCTACGACCCTTGGTACCGACCACGATCAAGTCGATTCCCTCATCATCTGCGTAGTCCAAGATAACGCTGGTACCGATTTCTCATGTTCCTTTATCACCTTCCGAGCCTCCACGCCCTCTTTGTGTGCCGAGCTGATGATGCCCTCAATTACATTTCCAACATCCGCCTCTCTCGCATGTTCTGCGGCTCTGGATTCGGCGTTGAATTCGCCCCCAACCAATCCGACGGGTAGTTCTTTGACATGTAACAAGAACAGGCTCGATCTATTTTGTTTAGCTATCCGAATCCCGGTTTCGGCTACCCTCCTGGAGTCGAGGGACCCGTCAATGGCGACGAGCACCCGCCTCGGCGCCGTCGAAACATCCGTGTCTCGCATTTGCACAAACCAAGTGGGTACACGCCTTTAAAATTATGGCTCCTTCATCTTCGATGAAGGTTCAGGATGCCCACCCACTTGTCGCAGAGATGGCAGGTGAAGTTACCGCTGATGCTGTGCGACGACTTTTCCAGAGGACACTTTACCGACGATTGCTACTTCCTCGAACGAATTGTTGTCGCCGACAGAGATCATGTCGTTGACTTCTTCCACCGCTCCCATGAACTGAAGACCCTTTGCGGTCAGCCTGTAAATGTTCGTCTCTTCTTCCTGCATGAGCAGCTCCTTTGATTGTAAGAATTCGATATACTCCTGCACCTGGGAATACGAGAGGTATGCGCCATACATGATCCTCGGTCTTGGTGGCGCCCTTGTTCGCAGTCTGCAGGATCAGGGCTATGATTTCCGACCTGCTGCGATATTTCACAGGTCTGCATGTAGATATTCTCCTATATAGCGCTTCAGAACATTGTTCTAATCCGGGCATAAAATCATACCATACCAGATTATATGACGCCGCCCGTTCTCAACAAGTGAAGCTGAGGACTTGGCGATGGAACCCGCCGAAAGGACAGAGGTACTGACGGACCAGAAGTTGGTGATAGACAGGGCTCTGAGCATCTTCTCCAACGTGAAGAATGGGCTAGACATACTGGCGGAGACGCTCGGGTCCCCGCAATCAGACCAGTCTCAAGACGCCAAGAAGGCGGCCGAAGCCTACTTCGGCATAAAGAAGAAGGGAGGACGCCTGAGAATACTCACCAGAATCGACGAGAAGAACACAGCGTACGCTAAGGAGCTGATGAAAAACGTGGATCTTCGCCATCTTGACGACGTGAAGGGCAACTTTGCCGTCAGCGACAGCGAGTACATGTCCTCCCCGGGAACCACATCGTTCCAGCCAGGCGCCATGGTCATGGTCATCTACAGCAATGCCCGACCTCTGGTCGAGCAGAACAGAGGCGTGTTCGAGAGGCTCTGGGACGCAGCCACACCTGCAGAGGAGAGAATCAGTGAGATCGAGGAAGGGGTCGTTCAACCCAAGATTGAGATAATTCACGACCCCTACGAGATTGAAAGGCTGTACCTCGACTTGCTCAAACAGGCCAAAGAAGAGATCCTGGTCATTCTGCCGACCGCCAACGCATTCCATCGTGACGAGAGGATCGGAGTGATCGAAGCTCTGCAGGCCTCTGGGTCAGAGCGAGGGGTGAAAGTCAGCATAGTCGCTCCGGATTCCCTCATCGGGGAGAGCCTTCAAGCCTTGAACAGAAAGACAGAGGCAAAGGCAGGCAGGAAACTGATCAACCACAGGCGCATTCTTGAAGCCATCACTCCGAATACTGTCGCTGTCCTCGTAGTCGATAGGAATGCCTCGCTCGTAATCGAGCAGAAGGACGACTCGCAACAAGATTTTGACAAGGCGATAGGAGTCGCAACCTACTCGACCAGGAACTCCACTGTGCTCGCAAACGTCCGGTTCTTCGAGAGAATGTGGGAAGAGGTTGAGCTCAGAGAGAAAGAAGAGGTCGTCCTGGAAAGGGAGAGACGCGCCAGAAAAGCAGCGGAGCTTTTGCAGGACATCCTTGCGCACGACGTCCGGAACTACAACCAGATCGTGACTACGAGTGCCGAATTGCTGAATTCCGACCTGACGAGTGCAGAAAGGCGGTCTCTGATCGACGCAATCCTGAAGGCGACGAAGGGTTCGAGCGACCTTATCGATAGAGCGAAGAAACTCGGAAGGATAATCTCGCAGGCCGAAATCGAGCTCTATCCCGTAGACCTGGAAGATTCGCTGCAGACGTCGGTAGCCCTGATCATAAAATCCCATCCTCAGAGGTCAATCAATCTCTCTGCCTCCGTGAAGTCTGGAGCACGGGTGCTCGCGGATAATCTGTTGGAGGAAGCGTTCACCAACATACTGTCCAACTCGGTAAACTACACCGAAACGGACAAGGTCCCTGTCGAGGTCCAGGTGGAAGAAACTGAAGAGGCGATTGTTGACGCAAAGAGAAGGCCCTACTGGAAGATAACTTTCACTGACCATGGAAAGGGCATACCGGACAAGATGAAGGACAAGATATTCGCGCGTTACCTGAGCACAGCATCGGGAGCGGGCCTCGGGCTCTCAATAGTCTATGCGCTCGTGGTGGAGAGGTATTCGGGGAAAGCAGTACTCTCGGACAGGGTGAAGGGGGACTTCACGAAGGGGACGAAGGTGGAAGTGTGGCTACCAAAAGCGTCTTGACCATCGGACAAGTCTGCCCGCCGAGTTTCGCCCCTCGGACGAGGTCGACCAGAGATTCTCCAGTAAAATCAAATCTGATGGAACAGGACGCTCATCCTTCAAATGGTCAACGCGAGGTAGGCAAGCAGGGCATCAAGAGCGTCGCGGTGGTGGACGATGAGGTAGAGCTGTGTTCGTTGTTTTCGATGATTGTCAATCGTCTCGGATACTATGCGGAATGCGTTGCCTATGACGGAGATGAGATCGTCAAGCTCGTGCTAGAGGACAGCATCAATCCAGACTTGATACTTATGGACTATCGAATGCCCACGATGAACGGCTTGCAGGCAGCCGAGAGGATCCTGCGCTTCAGGCCGGAGCAAAAGATAATCATCGCCACGGCCGACGACACGGTAAGGCACGATGTTATTTCCGCCGGACTCTACTTCCTGCAGAAGCCGTTCTCCATATCGGCACTCAAAAGGGCGATAGAAGAGGCGCTGGAACATTGATGTCGAGTTGACACGGGTATTTACCGCTGAAGCGGCGACGGGAGGCTAAAAAATCGTTCAAAAAAGAGAGACAGCGGCTATTGAATGTTGAAAGATTCGCGAGCGCAGTCTCAGGAAGGACCAGCCCAGCGTCTTCCCTTGCTAGTTGTCGGAGTAGGGTCTTCCGACGCCTCCTCAGTTTCCTCTTTTGTTTCTCCCGACTCTTCCTCCTCACTCACCTCTTCACGATCGTCTTCTTCTGGAGGGGCCAACTCATCAAAGAAAAAGTCCCCCAGGTAGTTTAATCTTTGGAACGTGCGGCCCAGAGACGAACGAAAGAAGAGGCGGGACAGCGACCCGCGTCACTCGAGGCGCCGGTTCTCTGGTGTACTGCGACCTGCAAGCTTTATTACGTGTTGAGCCCAAAAACGATCTTGTGGTCTGATGGTCAAAGAGATTGACATTTCTGTACTGCGCAGACATCTAGGAATCAAGAAGCTCAGGAAGATCGTCGTCACTGAGGCTGACAAGGAAGCGATCAGGAAGCTTAGAGAGGACGAAAAGCGAAGGATCTCCCACACGGCAGGATTGAAGATCTGATCACGTGAGCGCCTCTGAAAAAGCAGGACTCGCTACGTTGAGTGCGTAACCTTATATATTCGAGAAACCGAACATATGTCCGATAATTCGAACATATGAAACTGCACGCCTATCTAGAGCAGGTCATGGGGAGCAAGGTTGCCATCGCCCTGATCAGGGCTCTGCTCGCGTATCAAGGAAAGGTCTTCACCGTCAGAGGGTTAGCGGAAACTGCGGGCGTCTCAGCGAGCGAAGCGTCCCTGGTCGTGAGGCAGCTTGAGGAAGCTGGAGTATTGAAGCTTCAGCCCGTTGGAAGGTCCTTCCTCGTCACACTAAACAATGAAAGCTTCGTGCTTCAGAGGATAATGAAGCCTGTCTTCCAGGGAGAGAGCGAAACTCTGACCGAACTGGTCAAACTCCTGAAGAGCTGCTTTGCGCAGAAGAAGCAGGAAACGAGAATACACTCGGTCTACCTCTTCGGAAGCGTAGTCAGAGGAGAGGAGAGGAAAGATAGCGATGTGGACCTGCTCGTCATTTCCAGTGACTTTGAGAGGGCAATCGCCCTCGTCTCAAGAGCTCGGGAAAAGGTCGCCGCTGTCTTCAACAAGCAGCTGTCGCCCCTCGTCTGGAGCGAGCACGAACTCGCCTCTAAGAAGAGCGAGAACAGCGATCTCGTCAACTCGATTGCATCCAGTCACATACTCGTCGCAGGGAAGGACTTGCTCTCGCAAAGGAGATGAACAGAGTCATGAGAGCAGTTGATTCCACCCGCTCCAGGGATTATCTCACAAAAGCGGAGAATTCTCTTCGGATGGCAAGAATTGCGTTGGATGAGGGCGCCTACGACAACGCCGTCATGAGCTCCGTCCACTCTGCGATAAATTCTCTGGATGCCCTGACGACCTCTTACCTTGGAAAGAGGTCCTCCGGTTCGCACACGGATGTCATCACACTGATCAAAGGAATCTTCACGGGCAAGGAGCATTCTGATATCGCAAAGCAGTTCGCCTCCCTCATGAGCCTCAAGAACGCCTCAGAATATCAGCCTGACCTGATGAAGAGAGGAGACGCAGAAAAGTCCGTCCTCCAGGCTGAACGTATCTGCGCAAGAGTGAAAGCCAAACTGGAAGAGAAGAGAGAACCGCTCTGATTGGGCCGCAGCGGGATGAGCCGCCAAAAAATCGTGCAAAAAAGAGAGACAGCGGCTATTGAATAATAGCCGCATTATGCAGATTTTGGATGTCGTTTGGGGATTTGGTCGAGGAATTAGAAGACCGGCTCGATTCCGAGCTTGGAGAATTTCCGGTCCGTGGTGATGACCTCGTTCGCGCCGAACTCTAGGCCGCTCGCTGCGATCAGGGTGTCGAAGTAGGAGCCTCTCCAGGTGGCTGTCTCGGAGAGTTCTGCGGCCCTTCGGAAGACGCCGGGAGTCAGCGACAGTACTTGCCAGGCGGAATTAGCCCGGCTACCGTCGAGTGGATGTCGGCTCTCGACTCGCTGCTCTCGCCATGCGATTTCAGCTCCAGGTCGAATTCCATGAGGGTGGCCGAGGGTACTAGGATGTCGTGTCTGAGGCCGATCTCTATGATGTGCTCGTTCGCCTTCTTGAAGTGCGGGTCGTTCCTGTCCCTGAAGGCGATCAGGACGGCCGTGTCAATGATTCGCGTGGGAACCCGACCTTTTCTTCATGGTCGTGAAGAGGTACTCCTCAGCGTCCCCGTCCACGTGACCCTTCAGCTTACCCTGCAGTTGTTCACTCAGCCTTAGGGCCAGCTTCTCGAGTTCGGCCCTCGAGGGTCTCTTCTCCTCCTGTTTAGGTTCCATGTCCTTGGTCTCCTGAACGGTTCTCGTTGAGATAAGGGTTGCTGCTCTGGGTCTTCTTGTCTTCGGACGAGCTTGGATAGATCAGGTCGAGAACCTTCTTGGTGCGGTCCAGCACGCGCATGCACATCCTGCCGACCTGCTGAGGGTTGTTCGAGTTGGCGTAGCTGGAGATGTACGACCAGCTGAAGTTGTCTGCAGGTCTGCCGTAGAGTCTCGCCAGCGTCGCCGCCACCAGCTGCGCTATGGTCTCTGCTTCTGGTTCCTGCCCGTGGCCGCTCTTGGGTTCGAACGACCTGTGCAGGGTATGCCCCAGTTCATGGAAGAAGGTGTCCCAGTCTTCGGTTGCGAGAAGGATGGTCTTGTTCGTGTGGTCGGTGGCACCGTACATGCCCGGAGCTAGCCGTTCATACTGGACCTTCATCCCGAACTTTTCTGCGACCTCCATGAGCGGAGGCGGGTCTCTGGGCTGGAAGGTGGGGAGGTCCCTGCCGGAGGTGTCCTCGAATCGGAAGACGGGGATGGCTTTGAAACCCAGAAGGATCTCTGCGAGCCCTTCATCCTCTGGCACCTCGGTGTCGTTGCCGGCTCTTTTCTTGACTTTCTTTCTGACAGGCCCCAGGATGAAGAAGGCTTTGCTCCCTTTGGAGACGGAGCGGCCGACTTCGTTCCACTGTCTGAAGCCCCTGGCGTCCGTCGTTCCTGCCAAGAGCATCAGCAATTGGTTGCCGAACGACCACTTCGACGAGGGTTTTTGGGGCGCGTTGATGATTGCCTTCGCGCACATATCGGGGAGCTGCTTTGAGGAGAAGAGCTGGACGATCTTCTCTAGTTCCGAGTTTGCTCGTTCTCTCCAGGAAGCTTGGGTCGCTGCTGGCTGGCTTGTTGGTTCGGTGGCTTGTGCTGTCGTCCGGTTGACCGACACGATAGAGTCCGCCTCCTACTCTTCCGTGCCTTCGGCTAGGAATCGCTTCATGAATTTGTCCTTGATCCTGTATGTGTAATTCCCAACGACTATTTCGTCGCCACCCTTCATCCTCTCGATGACGTCGCGTAGGCTCGCCAACTCGGGCAGAAGGTTCTCGTCCCTGTCCATGTAGAAGGTCCACTCGCCCCCTCCGCTGGCGTACTTCTTCCACGGGCGCTTCTCAAGGATGGCGGGGTCGACCGTCGGCGGTGTGGGGTTGTTGCTGGACGGACTGTTCTGGGCTGGCGGGTTGTGAGTCTCGCCGTTGAATCTCTGTCTTCCGAGGACGTAGACGATGTTGCTGAACTGCCTCTCGGGGGTGTTTGTGTAGTTCTCGAGCACCTTGATCAAGGTGAAGCCCTGCTTGAGCAGCCCGTTCGCCTCCTCGGGCGTACCAGCTTCCTTGATCTCGGTTATTCGGGAGTACGGTGTCTCCATTCTTCTTCGCCTCCGCCTCGCTCGGGGCCTCTCAGACATGCCCTCCTGAGGGCCGGCCCGCATTTAACGGGGAGGCCGCTGGGTTGGACTCAGCACTCGGCGCTCTGACGTGTCGGAGGACGTAGCTGACGCAGCAGGCGCAGAAGGAGCTGGTCTGGTTGCACTCCGATGGATAGCGGTGCCCGCATATCGGGCACCCGCATTTCCCTTGAGGCCTTCCTCTGGGCATGGGCTCACTCACCTCCTCGCGCCGTCTGCGTCTCCTCGAGGACGGACCGGCGGTCCCGTCACCTTCTCGCTTCGTCTCCGGCAGCAGAACTCGCGGATGGTGTACTCCGCCATCCCCAGGGCCTCGCCTGCGTCCTTCTGGGAGAAGGTCTTCGCCGACATCGAGAGGGATGCCACATAGACCGAGCCTGCTGCCACCGTCCTAGGGCTGAACCCGTTCGGCTCTATCGGCTCCGAGGCAACCTCCTTCGCGAGCTCGAAGAGCCTCGTGAAGTACTCTTTCGGGTCGATGTTCGCTGTCTTGAGCCGCTCAGCGACCTTCTCGCTCGACTGTAGCTTCGCGATGGCTGCTCTGACGAAGTCCTCCGCGGTAAGGTGCGGGAGAGGCATCCCGGACTCGAGGCCCAGCCGCAGGAGCTGCGACTTGCCGACTCTGTATCCTGCGTCGGTGTACGCCTTCAGCACCTCCCTGTGGCTGACGTGCGATATGCCAGCGGACCTGCACGCGTGCAGGATGGAGTACGCCGATATCGTGGCTAGGGTAGCGCCGTAGGCCTCCCTGTGGGGGAGGAGCTTCCTTGCTGTGATCTGGGCGTTCTGCGTGACGCTCTTTGGCAGCGCCAGTCGGTCCGCAACCCTGTTGGTCAGCCCCGAGCACGTCAGCTGGGGCGTTCCTCGCCCGACGATGTTCGGCATCAGCTTCGCCCACCCGAAGGCTGGTCCCTTCAGGGATGGAGCCGCGTTCTCAGTGTCGGCTACGATGTACGACCCCAGAGGCTCGCTCTTGCTTCCCGATGGCGCCGATGACCCTTGCTCCCGTACGCTGTCCGCGCTGCCTACGACGATCCCGCAGTACGAGCACGTCAGCTCGCCTTCTCCCGCGCAGACGAGGCCCTCCCTGCACTCCGGGCACCTGCCCAGGATGCTGTAGCCCTCGTACGCGGCCTGTCTGGTCCGTCCACTCTGAATTCCTTGAACCCCTTGCATGCCTGATTCCTCCTGCCAAGCTTCGTCCTGGCGCGCTCCGGTGGTTCGACCTAGGTAGGCGCTGCCAGCTTCTCGTTCTCGAGTCCTTCAGGAAAGGATGGCGGACAGCAGAGGCTTCACTGGGTCCCCGTTCGGGATCGCATAGGCCGTTAATAATTGGCCTAATGTGGTCTGTCTAGCCGGTCCTCAAGTCGCAGCTGCGTTTCTCCCCAGTGGTTGGGTGGAAACTATTGGATATGGCTGCGGCCCGGACCGGTCAAGGAACGGGGGTGAAGCTTCAGCTTCCGTCACTCTCCTGAGGGTCGATGGAGGAGAAGTTCTTTCGCGTCCTTCTGGGTGGACTTATGGCATCGAGTGTGCCCAGAGGACGGCCGTTGGGCCCGGATACTTCCGTCCGGGTGGAGATACGGTCAACCAAAGACTGCGCTCATCTTCATGTCGAAAAGTCGGATGAGCCGTCACCGTGTATCCCGTTCTCTCACCGTAGACGATTGGCAGCTTACGCTGGTGCCAAGGTATCAGGTTCGTGCCGAAATCAGAGAGAGAAAGACGAAATACGGGAGTGAAGGCCCGTTCCGTATTTAACGCAGGGCAGGGATGTTGCCAACCAGCGATCATGTTGCCAGCTTAGGGGAGCCAAATTGGCAACATCGGACGATGATTTGGCAACATCGATGGCAACATTGCCAATTGACGTTGACATTCTTCATGCCTGACGAACATGCCGCGAGCATTGTGCTAAACCGTAGGTCTAATTACTGAGGATAGCGCTGAGAATTGAAGGTCCATGACCAGCTCGCCGCCGAGCGCGAAATAATCGTTCCTACGCGACCCTTGCTGGGGCAATAGTCGTGGCAGCAGTCATCATCTCCGCCACCCTCCTCGTCACCCTGAGCGGTGCCTCCACGTCCACCAAGACCGTACCAGAAACTGTGACCACGACCCAAACGGCCACTCTAACAACGACGGTTGCCGAGACATCCACAAGCACGACCCGAACGTGCACGATGGTGAATCCCGATTTCCAATATTGCCCGCTTCCATTGGGCTTCACCGATAGCATTGAGGGTGGAGCGTGGAACTACACAGTCACCGTGAACTCGACCTCCGTTGAGCGCGGGCAGACGATCCAACTCGTGGCAAGACTCACGAATTGCGAGAATTGCGGGAACATCACTATTGGAAATTTCGTGGAACCGTTCATTGATCCTGTCGTCTATTCTACTAACGGAACCATGCTCTGGAGCTGGAATCCGACTGAGACGACGTATTCGAATTTCGTCTTCCCAGGCGGTCAGACGATCACCCAGACCGTAGACATCCCCACACTATCATTCCAAGCTGGTTACAACTATCAACTGACCGTGGTGCCTGCTTTCGTAACGATTGGCGAGGGCAACGTGAACACCGTTACCCTGCAGTTCTCGGTCACCCCTCCGGCTAATACGACGACTAGCACATCGACCGCCACTCAGACGACGACCATTACATCAACAGCCCCCTGTCCCTCAGGCGCGACGTGCGCCTCATTCGCGTACACTCCGACCGGACAGGTGCAGGTGCTCTTCGTCCATGCGACGCAATTCGTTTGCCAGAACTGCGGCGCCGTGAACGGCCAGTCCTATCTCGCCTTCCAGGTCGCGTTGGAGAACGTCGGCAACTCCTCGATCTATATCGCAGGTGGCACGGGTGAGCTCTCCGTTTCAATTCCAGCGAACTCCTCCGTCATCCGCGCGGTCTCTACAGAGGTTTGCGCCGGCACTTTCACGATCATCGAGCTAGGTCAGGGCCAGAACTACACCCTGGGGGGTCCTCCTTGTGATAACGGCCTGGACTATCAGTTGGTCCAAGCGGGGAGCGTCAACGTCAGCTTCAGTTTCAATTGGACAACTAGCGCCAACTCGAGCAACTTTCCGGACAAGACGACGATCATGGCAGCCTTCACGTTCGCATGACCACGGCGCATTCTCCCGTTAAGAACTCCCGAACCCACACGAGGAGATGAATCCTGCAGGGGCGATTTTCCTCTACCTTCCGCTTCCTTACTGGGGTGTGTTTCTATTACTGCTGTACAGGCATGACCTGTCGAGGCTGTTTCATCCCTTCAGGGAAGACGGGAGCGCGAGGAACTGGTGGTCTGTCTCGAACCATCTCAGATTGCTCGACCCGGAGAAGGCTACACGTAAGCCTCGAAGGAGGGACTATGTTCCCTATCTCGGGTATCTTATCCTCTCGGCGGCCGTTAGCATGAGCTGGGTCCTCAGGCTGTTCCCATCGCTCTGGTACTACCTAATCATAGTCCAGGGCATTTCCGCTATTGTCCTGACCGCGGCGACTTTGCACTACCTAGGCCCGCCTCCAAGAAGGCCCTACGTCGATGTGCTCAGATATCCTCGGCTAGGGTCGAGGATAAGGCATCTCAGCGAGATTCCAGAAGGCACGCGAGAAAGCGAGCAGTCTAAGGAACCGCAGGAGGGAGGGAAATGACCTCAAATCAGCCCCCGAAAGAGAAGGACGGCAAGAAACGGGTCCGCTTCTTTAATGTCTCTCTCAGGAACGGGATTGTCATGTCGACCCCGGCATACCAGGACAAGCAGAGCTTCGTTGCCCACCTCATCCGTGCGCTCGAGACGTCCAACCCCGACTTCGCCTGGATTCAGTTCCTCTTCGTGAAGTCGGACTACGGCACAGAGCTGGTCAGGCTGAAGAATTCTATCCACAGGACCAAGACGGCAATCGAGCAGCCCTCCGTTGACCTCATCAGCGGACAGCAGCAGGACAGGAAGCAGCTCTACCGGGACTACTACAGGCGGACCGACGCGCGGATGAAGAAGGTGGACGACGTCGTCACCAAGCCCACGATTACGATGGCCATCCAGGGCCTATGGGTGAGCGGCGAGCCGGACTCGATCAAGGCGCTCCCGTTCGACCACTGCTCCGACGAGCACGACAGTCTGGCGCTGTTCAGGTACCGGGACCCAAGGATGCTCATCGAACTCGTCAACAGGAGGATGGTCGTCGATATCACGGAATACTTCGACCGCTTCACCAAGTCAAGGATGGAGCCACCTTCGTTCCTCGTTACTCAGGAGGAGCTGGTATCGTACATTCACCTCCCTGCGGGGGAAGTAGCCAAGTCTCTCGATTCTTTGACAGACGAGGAGTCGAAGCGGGAATTCACTGAGGGAAAAGTCGAAGGGAAAGAGGAGACCGAAGGAGGTCAGAGCAGTGACATCTCCTCAAAGCTGGTAAAGCTCGCTAAGGTGCCTACCACTGACGAGGCTCTGGAAGATGCGGCGGTTCAGCCTCTCTCCCACCTAGCGGCGCCGACGGTGAGGACGTTCGAGCTGGTCTACTCGGGAGGGAAAACCGACCTGCTGCTCTCAGCTGAGACGGTCGAGGATATGAGGAAGTACGCTGGGCTGCTTGGATTGGTGTACGGAACTTTGAAGCTCGAGGACTCGAAAAGTCGACCGGCTTTCCTCCATGACCTACCGGCAATCATGGGGTTAACCGGTCAGTGAGGAAGAACTTCTCAGGGTTTCAGTCTCTACGCTCTGTTGTTGCTTGGTTCCAGAGGAATAGGGGGAAGGCCGACGCAAGGTGACGAAGGTGTCTGGGAAGTCGCTGTGGTGCTTGAGGAGTTCGTAATCGTCTGTGTGGCATTGACCACCTCGATAGGCATCGAACCGGCGGCCCCGCAAATGTAGGTCGTCTGGTCCTGACTGGGAACTGGAGTGTTATAGCTAGTAACTTGGGAAGTAGTTGTGGACGTCACGCTCGAAGGGGTAGACGTACTCGACTGCGATGATATTACTCCGACTATGATGATTGTGACTGCAATCATCGCTACGGCTCCTGTTGCAATCGCCGTTCTTCTAGTCCTCATACCGTATCGGAATTTAGGACGGGCCATTCACCATTAATAGTTTTAGCCGAAGCTCCTACTTCGATAAAAAAGGGACTCCATTCAACGTTCTAGGATACGACGAAATACAATAGGTCAAGCTGGCCCCACTCGTCACCGGCAGCAACCGTGTAGTGTCCCCGCGGGAACGCCTGGAAGGTGCCACCGCTTAACGCTCCTATGGGAATCGTTCCAGTCCAGTATCCCCCGAACGTCAAGCTGACCGAGATGCTCGTCGTGAAGCAAGGTCCCGGGCTGCAGCTCCCGTAGACCACAGCAGTGGAGTTCATGGGGTAGAAGAGATAAGAGCTGACCGAGAAGATCGCGGGACAATTGTATATCCCGGGCGTGTAGAGAGTGAGTGCTTTCGCCGCTGTGATGTTCGATGATGTGTAGTATCCATTGAAGATGGCCACTCCCGTCGGATAGTTAATCGGCCCACACGGTCCTATCCCAAGTTCCTGAACTGGCCAGGTGTCCGAATGCGTAACATTGTTCATTTCCGCTCGAGAGTTGTACTCGCTCATCGTGACGTTCATGGTCTGACCGCTGGCTATCGCAGTGACATTCAGCGACAGCCTCAACTCGAGTCCGGTCGCCGCGTTGGTGGTAGAAGGTACTTTGGGTCAGCTGACCCGGCGTGTGCACCGTAGGGAGGTTGTTCGGGTCGTTCGCGAATACCATGGCAGATCCGGCGGTTATCGCTATGAGGGCAATAACGACGAACGGAAGCGAAGAGGCCATGGAAAGAATTGGGCCCCGTTTCTCATTAATAGTTTTGTCCGAAGGGCCGAGATACGGTAGGAGCCTTGGGAGGTGAGTTTCTTCGCTGTCTATTCTCTAATCCAGCACACTTATCGAGAATTCCTCGGAATTTGGGCGAGGGCCGCTGTTGCTTAGGGTGTAATAGCAATCAAGTTGATAAGTTGAGCCGGCTGATACGTTTGCGACAACCATAGATCCGGTCGCCGTCTGATCCCAAGGCAGAGGATTTGCCGCGCTCACAGGGCTCCCAATATACTTGAATTGCAGGCCGGCTATGTTTGATAGCCCCGTTCCGTTCGCCTTGCCTGCATTAACGAGGGTGATGTTAGTGATAGAGGGCGAGCTGGTACCGAGAGTACCGACCGTTCGAAACTCTAGCTTGATCAAGCCTTGCGATCCGGACGTGATTGTGATGTTCCCGGCGATGGACGGGGCGCCTCCATTGTTCCCGCAGGGACCAAGACAACCAACCGTTCCGGTAGTGAAGGCGTAGAATACCAAAGTTGCTCCCATCAAGAGGGCAATTCCGAGCAACACGAAGCCTATTTTCCTCAACTTCACGTTGTTGTTTCTAGACGAACTCCCGAATTAAGTCTATTCGTACCCGCCTAGTCAGTCCCACGCTATTCCAATGGTTTTGTCCGAACGGTTCGTTCAAGACTCTTCACAGCTCCAGACTCTTTCAGGACGAGAAGAACCGACCGATATCGCGAGAGCCTGACAGATTGCTCTGATTGCTTCGGCCGATTTCACCGTCTCATTAGTGACCTCAACCCAGCGGATATTGTGCTTGTAATAGAAATCCACCTTGGAGCGGTCGTGGATCGAGCTCTTCGCACCCGATATTTCAATTACAATGCGTTTCTCGCGGCTTATCACAAGGTCGGGAAGATACGCCCTAGGGATGGCATCGCCGCCGCAGCTTTCGCAACTTACTGAAGGGAGAGTATCGTGAGGACCTATGATTGGGGCATCAGTCCGGGGCATGGCAAACTCAAGCCCGCACTTCGAGCACCTGAAAGAGGACCAGTCAACTATCCTGCAGTCGCGCTCGGCCGCTATGCCGTACCAGTTGAGGGACGCGAGGAAAGAGGCTTCCGATTCAGTACTGCTGACGCGAAACTCAGAATAGCGTCTGCTGAACCGATTCGGATTTGCTGGATTCGTCGTCCGATTCCCCTCCCTTCTCCATTACAGGCACCCTCCCGGGCACCTCCACGATGCCGATGTACCGGGTCACGACCCTGCCGTCCACCCTGTTCACCTCCTGAGCGAACGTGTAGGGGCCCATCCTTGCTGCCTTCGGGTAGAGCCTGCCGTTGATATGCTTCCTATAGAAGACTATCGCGCACATAGTCTAAGGTGCGAGCGGGAAGATAAGCATCCATGATGTTATAGAAAACAGCGACTCGCTCTCGCCGATTCAGCAAAGATGTGGTGATCCACCGCAGGAGGATACGAGCAGGAAGACAGCGTAATCCTCGACATTGTGACGATAGTCGTTGACGTATTCTATGAGCATGCCTGCCTTGGAGAAGAACTTTGAGAGAGGACATACGTGTAGATTGAATCGCCGATTACGCTCCCAACGGTTTCATTTGCCCCATCCGGGAACGTCATGCTAAAGCGAATCGCACCGGCAAGCATAATGGTTGAGGAGCTGTTCGAGCCCGGACAGTCTCGGTAGTTCGAGGGACATATCGTCTGGAAATTCACGCCGTCGAACATGACCGACTCGTTGAGGAAGTAGCTGTATCCGGGCGATCCGATCGACGATGTCGTTTGAGATGTCGTCCGCCCAGTACCACGTCCCGTTCACGTCCAGCAGCGAAGACAACTTTAGAAGGAGGCAGCGAACTTCCGGACGTAACCACGAATTGCATCGTGATTGTCATGTTGCTCGCAGTAGCGATAGACATGGGGTTGATTCGTAAGCGAATATGACTGATCAAGCGAAAGCTCAGACATCGGTATGGATACCTCCTCGCCTAGGCTCTGCCCCTTCACGATTGAGTAATTAGGCCAAGTCGACTGCGGGGGTTCCCAAGTCCATACTGACGAGCCGTTGGTCGCATATACGCTAGGGATAGATTGTCGGCTGGACGAGCTGGCTGATTGTCTGGTTCACAGGGGAGATATTGGTGAGGCTCGCTGTAACGAAAAGATAGTCGCTCTGAGAAACCATGTTGGTGTTGATGAAAGCCGTGAAGTTCCAAATATTGTTCAGGATTGTGAAGCGCTGGCTCATCTGTGGCGGGGTGTAGGTGGTACCACCGGAATTCGTGAGGACGCTGGTTATGGTTGTGGTTTCCGACCACAGTCGAGGTGTTCACCTGGGTGGACGTTGTTGTCTTGGTGACCGTCGCCGGAGTCACCGAGGGCGACAAACAAGGTTGCGGAGATTTTACGATAGCGGCGACAACTATCGCCGCTGCAAGGAGCGTGAAACTTCGGGCGGGGGCGGCGCTCATGAACCTGGATCTCCGTGAAATTTTTGCTCTATTCCTGATTAATAGTTTTGTCCGAACTCAGGATCGGGAGATGAGGCTATGCTTATTAGTACCTTTATGGCATTTTTGGTATAATGGTAGAAGCGGTTACCACGATAGACAAGGCTGGAAGGGTCGTCATCCCAAAGGAGATCAGAGAGAAGATGCGCCTCGAAGAGAACGCCGTCCTGCTCCTGGCGGAGACAGACAGGGGCGAAGCTCTGATCCTGAAGAAGCTTGACATTCGCGAGATCGCTGAGCGACTCAAGGGGGAGCTTAAAGGGAAAAATGTGGATGAGATAGCAAGGAAGGTCGAAAAGGAATCAAATGAAGAGGCGAGAAAGGAGCTCCGGCGCCGCAACGTCGCGCCTAGTCATTGAGACCAATGCTGCCAGGCAGTGCTTACGCCTTGGTCAGTCTCTTGAGCAGCTTTTCGTCCTTCTTGATGCTCTAACCTGCGAGCGCTTCGAACTCGTCGTCTATCCCCTTCTGGCTGCCGCTGGGGCCATCATGCGCCATCTTACTCTTTCTTCTCCGGTTGAGCTTCGTTCTCACTGATCGACTCCTCCCCGCCCGACAGCGACTCTCCGGTCATGGTGCTCGAAAGGTCCGTAGACTTTTTCACATTCAGGAACTTCGAGGCGACTCTCCCAAGCCGGGTGTCATCTGTGATCAGCTCGCGCTTTCTGTCTCTGGCCGCTGAAACATAGGCCGCGTCGTAGTAGCTCATCCTTTCGGCCCTAGCCAGATTCGCTACCGACAGATGGTCGAGCTCGGAGACGCGGATGACGTTCATGTGGTGTGTGGCCGTCTGAATCAGCGTGCTCTGCAGCGAATCGGCTTCCTCTGCGGACAGCTTGTGCTGCAGCGTGCTCAGTTTCCAGAGCGCGTTCCCAGCTTCGTAGATCGTGAGGTCGAGTATGTCGTTTCCCCTAGCCAGGTCCAGAGCAGAACTCCCCCGTGATACCAGAAGGTTGACGAGGGCGGACGCGTCAAAGAGCCGCGCGGGTACTCCTTGTTCCTTAACCGTGCTCAACGTTCATCTCGGCTTTCACGGACCGCAGCGACGACATCCTTCTCGGAGAGCTTCTTCCTGAGCGAAGCGCTTACCTCGTCCATCCCCTTCCTTAGTTCGCGTTCTTCGACTCTTTCGACCTCCGCCTCGAGCGCGCTTCGCACGAGCCCGCTGATGTTGATGCCGTGTCTGCGAGCTCGTTCCTTCAACTCCCTCGGCACCTTCGCCGTAACTACTTCGGACAACTCGAGTATTACCGAGTGGTATTACTATTTAAGTAATACTATATCGGGACTAGCGTTCTGTAGACTGTGGCGCACAAAGCTACCCCTATACTGCGAGGGCAATTAAGCGCCCATCATGTTGTAGAAAGTGAACCGTCGCGCAACGAATGGGAATAGACGACATCGGTTTGGTCTATCGCGGTCAAGATATCCTCAGGGACTCTGAGGCAGGTTTTCCATATCCATGTTCCAGTAGCTCATTATCTTCCGTCCCCAGACCGCCGCGACGGTAGTCGAGACCGAGAATACCACCATCAGGTAGCCGTCCGCAGCAAACAGCGGGACGACTTGCTGGACTCCGGAGTACGTCACGAGGAGCCCCCAACCCAGCAAGGGAAGGCTGGTCAGGACGGTAACCCTTCGGAATCCGAGGAGGGCGATGGTGGCCGCGATGGTCGGCAGGATGAAGAAGAGCAGGACGCCGGTGGAGTCGAGGGTTCCGGTTCCTCCCTCCCCTTGAGAGTAGGAGATTGGCGGCGTCGTAAACCCACCGACGTAATCGTACGACGCCCCCCAGTGGACGAAATAGGACCCCAGGGAGAGGTAGTTGAGCGCGCCAGGCGGAACGGGATAGCTCAAGGGGGTGCTTATGCAATACCCGACGCCCGCGCACGGTGCAGGAGGGGTGGGGGCCACATGAACAGGGATAAATGGGACAAAGAAGATCAGCAAGAACGCCGACATAGCTGCGACAATGCCTAGTCGAAGCCACTTCGCGCGCATGTAAGACGAATCATAAGGTTTCACGGCGACTTTAAAGGATGCTGGACGTATCATCCAAAGTTGATAGAGGCTGAAGTAGGTAGCTCCCACATGACGTCGTAGAGGTACAAGAGCCTACGCGCACTTCTTACGCCATCGAGAGCTGACAGGAATGGAATATCAAGGGAAGCCAACGATGCAGGGTCCGGTGCCTGTAGCAGGGTCACAGGTGACCACGTAGCCGTTCGGATAAGTCACCGAGATTGTTCCGTTGCCGTACACCTCTGCCACCGAGTCCATCGGCGCTCCTCGGACACACAGAGTGGCTCCTGAGCTGTAGTCATAGCATCCCTGCGCATCGAGGATTAGTCGAGAAGTAGAGCAAGTCTGGATTACGGTCGAAGTGCCGTTGCGCATCGTGCTAGTTGTCGTTGGACCGATGCACGCGCTGCTTACCGTGTAGCTCACGCTTGAGCTGCTGCTTACCGGACCTGCCGCCGTCGTCATGGTCGAGATTGTATAACCGCCATTGTACTCCAAGATGCCTCCGAGGCCCAGGGTCGAGTACGTGACCGACCCATACCTCGGAAATGGACATCCATTTGCAGGGCAGTTATACGCGCCCTGTGGAAACGCGTAACTGGTGACGGGAACGAGGAACAAGAAGGCAAGGATGATTACGAAAGCGACTGTGGCAATCGTGACTCGATTGACCTTCACCGCGCTTTTCTCATCCTCAAGTTCGACGCTTGTCACAGCAAAACATACCTTCCGTTCACATACAGGCCGCCGTACCCAATGAAGTAGGAGGTCACCGATTCGAATCCCACGTTGGGGGCAGATGCTGGTGGATGTGTTGGGGTCGTGGTGCCGGATACCGTGTTCGAAATTGGAACGGTCAGAAGGACAGTGGTGCCGCTTATCTGGACGCTGGACGCAGAAATGCCACTGTAAGGGTCATTGAGCAGTTTCTCGTAAGCAGTCAGGTTCATAGAGTAGGTTCCGTTGCCCAGGTAGATTTGCTGGTACGTCCCGGACGGATCCCTCAGAATGCCAACGTTCATCGGTGGAACGGATGAAGGACCGGAGTAGGAAGAAGCGTGCAATGGAATTCCGGGAACAAAGAACAGTGCAAGGATGGCGGCCAGGAGCACGACAGGTACAGTCTTCGTGCGCGAACGCATGGAGTTTCGTCACTACTTCATTACAAATGGGTTTCCCATAGGATTCTGGGAAAAGTAGATATCTCTCGGAGTCCAAAAATCTGCAAGTGAACAAATACTCAGCTCTCGCCCTCGTCCTTGCTATCTTCTCCTTATTCGAGACGCTCCTGACGATAAGCACGATCCTCGCTGGCACGAGCGTCAGCAGTGTTGTATCCGGCACTACTAGTTCCATCAGCGCTACGCATGCCGATCTTTGGGGAGGCTTCAGTTTCTTTTGGACATATTCGCTCCACCTCAGTGTGGTGGGCTGGGCGGCGGTTGGTCTTACTCTGTTTCAGAGCCGCGGAGGCAGACGTTCGGCAATCAAAGGCGTTTTCGCACGCATGGGATTCGGTGGAGATGTTTACGACCTAATGATGGGCATGCGAGGGGGCCCATCAAGACTCACGTTGCTGCAGAACATGGAGACTCCAAGGC
>CAVVLY010000007.1:0-95942 GCA_963749225.1 uncultured Nitrososphaerota archaeon
GCCTCGGCCGCATCGGCCTTCTTCTTCTCCGCCTTGATGGCATCTTTCTCCTCTTTGGTCAGGAGCCTCACGGCGAGGTAGCCTTCGCTCATATCCTTCTTCCCCTGCTTCGTTATCGTATACGTGAAAACGGCCGACCAGCTTCCTCGTGCCGCTACCTCCCTGCAGGTCGATTAGGGTCACCTTCTTCTCGTCGGCGTTCACCGCCCTGGCCACCTCCTTTATGGCGTCTTTCCGGTTTAGCGCCCCGGCCTTGTCCGCGAAGATGACCTGAAGCTCGGTCCGGCCGAGAAGCTTCGAGTCCTTCCTACTGACTATCTCCAATGAATTTCCGACAGTCCCCGCTCAAGGAGGTAAATAAACTGATTTGCACGGAGAGGCGTTTACGGGCCGAGGGCCAGGTCGGCGGTCCATGGGACCCTGGAATCTGGCCGCCACATCAGCCGACTGCACTAACAGGAGGGCTCTGTTGGCCAGCCTTGCGCGCTCGTCGATATGGTGTACCAATGGTACACGATGAACTCAGTAGCATTGGGGCCTATGAGCATGTTCGTGAACCCTGCGAGGGTTATTGTCCCAGGCCCAGAGCTCAGGCAGGCCGAGAAGGTGTTGGCATAGAGGTCGACAGAGGGGTTGAATCCTGGCACGTTATAGACCAAGGCCCCACCATACTGGGTAACGAGGTTACCGACGATAGAGGGCGCGCCCACGAAGTTGAACGTGAGGTGCTTTGCTATCACAGGCGGGAGTGTGTTCGGACCGCTAGGCGGAGTGTAACCAGCTCCGCCGAATCCAAGGACCCTGTTGTTGCTGTAGTCCGCCGCCCAGACGTTGTTCGACTTGTCGATTCCGATTGCCCAGACCCCCTCGTCGAACTGCGTCGCTGTGGTCCCGGAGGAGGTGGTCGTGAAGCTCGTCTGCCCGAGGACCCCAGATGCCGCTTCGTTGGTGGACAGCGGCGCGGTAAACTCGGTCACACGGTTGTTGGTACCATATTCCGGAACCCAGAGGTTCCCCGCCTTGTCGAAGGCTATCTCCGCTGGCTCTGCGAGACCCGTCGCGGTCAGGGAACTGGCGCCCGTGGTGAACAGGGACTGGCCGATGACTGCGGATTCCGTCTCGCCGGTTGAGAATGGAGTTGCGAACTCTACCACGCGGTTGTTCTCCTGGTCGGCCACCCATAGGTTGCCGGACGGAGTCGAAGGCCATGCCTGACGGGTAGCGCAACCCCGTAGCGGTGGTCGCCGCCCCGTTGAGCCCGAAGCCCGTCTGGCCCAACACCAGGGACGCCGCCTGTCCGTCCGAAAAGCCTGCGCCCTTCACGAATTCGGTGACTCTGTTGTTGGCTGATTCTGCGACCCAGAGGTTGCCGGTGGAGTCGAACGCCACCGAGTATGGGCGGTCCATCTGAGACGCCGAGTCACCTACTGCTTGGGTCCCGAAACCAGCCTGTCCGAGGACTAGTGAGGCGGCTTCACCGGAAGAGAACGGAGTGTTGAACTCTACGACCCGTTCGTTTGCTGCGTCAGCTACCCATAGATTGCCCGAGGAGTCGAATGCGAGGGAGATCGGCTCGCAAAGTCCCGACGCTGCGTCGGAACAGCCAACGGCCCCGAAACCGGACTGACCGAGAACGATCGAAGCTGCCTCTCCGGTAGTTATCGGAGCAAGGTATTCCAAGACTCTGTTGTTGTTGTAATCTGCAACCCACATGTTGCCGGAGGAGTCGAAGATTATGCCGGTCGGGCCTGACAGCTGGGTGTTGCTATCTCCACTGCCTTGTGTGGTGAAGAGCGATTGCCCGACCACAGTCGTCGCGGCTTCATCGTTGGTGAACGCTCTGGCCACCACAGGGGACAGGGCCATAAGAACGGTTAGTGTGAAGACCAATGCCAGTTTGAGCTTGGACAAGATAAGGCGTTGTATGGTTCTGAGCGTATTTATAGTTGAAGAAAAAAACGAATTTTCCGGAAAATTCACCAAAAATCTAACTTTCGGAACTCTGCGAGGGAGGCAAGAAGGAGCCCCGTGGCTGTAATCACCCTACAAGGCAGCGAAGAATTTGCACCAGTCCGTCGGGATGCCGTCGCCATCGCCCCCAACGTTCGCCTGCCAGATGTTTACGCACGCTCCTCCAGCTTGGCCGCGACACCTGCCTTCCCGGGCTGCCCGTAGATGAGGTGGAGCCCAAGGGTACGACGTGATGGAAGGGAGCGCGAGTAGTTCTTCCTACCCGTCCATTAGTCCCTTGACGGGTTTATGCCAGCACTCTGTGTCAGAGTCAGCAGGACGGCTCTGTTGGCCAGCCTTGCGCGCTCGTCGTTGTGCTGAACCAGCTGTAGACGAGTATCTCGGTCGCGTTGGGTCCTATCAGCTCGGCCGTGAACCCGGTGATGGTGATGGTGCCGGCCCCAGCGTTGAGGCAGTCGGCGAACGTGTTCGGGTATAGGTCGGTAGCGGCGTTGAAACCTGGGAGGTTGTAGATCACGCCCACCCCAGTGAAGGAGACCTCATTCCCGAGGATGGACTTTCCGTTCTGGAAGTTGAACAGGAGGTGCTGAGGTATGGTGGGTGGCAGGGTGACAGGGGTGCCGACGGAGAACGGACTGGCGAGCCCGCTGAATTCGTAGATGGCCTTATCGGTGAAATCTGCAATCCAGATGTTTGCCGATGAGTCAATGCTTAGTCCCCACCACGAGTCGCCTGTGGGGATTGTGGCTATGCTAGTTCCGGACTCGCCGCTCGTCAGCGGAGCCTTAAACTCCGAGAGCTGCCCGGAGCTTTCGCTGGACACCCACAGGTTGCCAGCCCCATCAAAGGCAATACCGACACCCTCTTTTCCTCCAGGCAGATTCAGAGTGTACGAGGAGCTTTCTCCTGTATGGATGGGGGAGGCGAACTGCAGCACTCCGCCAGAGCTAGCAACCCAAAGATTTCCGGACGAGTCGAATGCTGACGTGACGGAGTAGCCCAAGCCAGTCAGCGTGGGAGCGGGAGCGACCGCCATGTTGGTCGTCGGTTCGGGAGAATACTCGTATACGTCGCCGGCGACAGTTGTCACCCAAAGATTACCCTGGTACAGTAGGACACCGGAGGAATCCGGAGCCATCCCTGAAAGGGTCACCGTTACGGCCTCCCCGTTCGTGATTGGAGCTGCGAACTCAACAACTTGGCCGGTGTTCCCCGAGCCGACCCAGAGATTTCCCGCCGAGTCAAACGCCAACTGCCAGGCGCCAGACGTAGTTAGGGTCAAGAGAGGCACCTCATTTACGCTGAACGGGGAAGAATATTCGTAGATATGGTTAGAGTACGCGTCGGCCACCCACAGATCTCCACCGTGGACCACCGCGGATGATGGATCCATGTAGCTTGGATTTTCTGTCATGGTGAAGGTAGCAGGAGGGGTTGGCCCGACTATCGCGGCGGCCGGGTGCAGCGTCCCCATCGCGAGAAGCATCAGTCCCAAAAGCGAGACAGCGGAAATCTTTGCTACTTTCGGTAGGAACATAGTAGTAATGCATGACATTTGATAGTACTTAAACAAATCTTACATTCAAGCTACTATCATAGGATGGGATTTCAGACCTTAGCACTCCTCCTTCTTTGCGGACCAAATGAATCTTGCAAACCAACCCAAGATTGAGGAAGAATCCCGCTTGCTAGGAGTTTTCCGGCCAGAGACTCGCCCGACCTTAAGTAGCCGAACGGCCCTCGATTCACCTGAATCCGGGATTGGTCGACAGCACGACCCTCATCGTGGTCACCTCGATAGCCCAAACGGTCGTCATCACCCTCACCCTTGCGGTCTTTGTGGGACAATTCAGGAGCCAAGAGAAGGCCATCAAGGATGCCGCCTACCAGAACGTCCAGTCGCACTATACCGACTATGTGAGGATGCTCGTTGAGAAGCCGGAGCTCGCGAGGATGATGTTGGAGTTCGGGATGCGCAGGCCAAAGCCTGAACGCCGAAGACAAAGGTCGAGCCGCTCTCGGCTCGAGGACCAGTTGGCCTCTCGCCTACCTTATGCTAGGCTATGGGATATTCGAGGAGGTCTACACCCTCCACAAGAAAAAATGGATCGATGAGGATACTTGGAATCAGTGGGTCGCGTTCCTCAAGGTTTCTCGAAGCATCCGCTCCTCAGACGCGCGCATCAGAGAACCCTGGGAATGTTCGACAGAGAGTTCCAGGACCTAATCACGAAGATAATGAATGAGAACTAGGCGGTTTTCAGAATTGTGCGTAGGAGTGCTAAGGAACCAAGGGCCGTGTCAGGCAGCACCGGGAAACGAAAGTATCCTGGACAGTTGATGGGTAGCCCGACAAAGAGCAGACCTGCAAGGGCCGCCGAAGCGCCCAGTTGGGCTTCGAAGGAGCGCATTCAGGTCCATCAGCGGTCCCCTCCCATCGCGCGCGAGCGTCCGCGTCACCGACGCCTTCGCTCGCTCGTCGACCCTGACGACGACGACCCCCAGGCCCGGCTGCCCGTAGATCAACTATCGAACCCGCGGGGCCGCCTCGACCGACGGGATTGCCAGAAGGTCTTCCTCACCGTCAATCAGGACCCTGACGGGCTTGTTCCCCTTCATCGCGCCGTCGCATGGCCGAGATTGCCTCCGGAGTGATGGACCCGGCAGGGTTCTTGGCCGTCAGCAGTCGGGAGTACGGCACGTCAGGCGCGGCTCTGGCCGCTCTCCGCTCCACCTGGTCGACGACCTGCACGTCCGGGTCCCTGCCCGACCTGGTGCGCGAACTCGGTCACCCTGTCGCCGACGGTGATGAGCAAGGGAGACGTGCTCAGGACATCTAGCAATTCTCCAGGCTGTGGAGGCTGTTCACCGGAGTAGAGCTCACCGAGCGGTCGCTTGAGCTTGCGTCTCACCCTCGGGGTGAGGACGTAGAGGCGCGGTGGGCTTAGCTTACCTTTAGCGCGTACCTTCCGGGTACCGTGATGTTCAGGGTCTTTGCGACCTGAGACTTTTTCGGGTCGAGGACTATGATCAGGCCGGACCATTCGTCACTCAGCTCGTTCGAGCCGTCGTTCGGGCACTTCTTCTCTGTGGTTAGCATGTGGCACTTTCTGCAAGCGAATTCCTTCATGGAGTGTCACTACTTGGCCGCCCGGGCCTCAACCTTGGCCTGCTTCTCCGCCTTGGCGACCTCGTCGTCTATCCAGTCCAGAGCGCCGAGGAACGGCTGCCTGCAGGTGACCCCTATCTTGCCCATGGAAATCCCGTGCCCGAGCGAGACCGCCGTTATCCTCACCCGGACCTTGCTCCCCACCTTGAGGGTCCGCTTGCTCTGGGAGGCGGTTATCAGCCCCGACTTTACGTCGCTGGTCAGGTAGTCGTCCATTATCTGGCTGAGGTGCAGTAGGGCGTCGGTCGGACCTATCCTCACGAACGCGCCGAAATCGGTTATCTCGACTATCTCGCCCTCGACTATCTCCTGCTTTAGCGGGAAGAAGGCGAAGACCTCGAACTTGACCTTGTGGTAGGTCGCGCCGTCTCCGGCGATTATCTTGCCGATCTTGTCGACCTTGACGTTGGTGACCAGCACGAGGTAGCCGTAGTCCGGGTTGATGGTGCTCTCGTACTTCAGCTTCAGTAATTCTAACGCTACGTTCTCCAGAACGGAACCGAAGCGGTCTGGAGGAACCCGTACGACATCATCAAGTTCTACTAGTTGAAACATATCTAACCCTAAGGGGCCCGCATGCCCTCCGGAGCACCGATATAAGATTTTTTCAAAAGGGGCCTTTCGCTTCGACTCTTCCGCCCCTCAGGCGTATCACCTGGACTCCCGAGGCCTTGAGCTGCTCGATGAGAGCCGAGTCCACCGTAGCCACGACCGCCCCTTCGTCAAGAGCCTTCGAGACCAGCTCCTCGTCGGCTCTGTCACCCCTTCCTCCGGCCAGCTTCAACGTCCCGCCGTCCACGAGTTGTTTTGCGAGAGACGCGAACCTTGCTGCGCGGCTATTCCCCGAAGCGAGCTGCTCTAGTTCTCCGTAGACCGGGGCGATGACCACCGGCTCGAAGCCGCCCAGCATCTCCTGGATGTCCTGAAGCCACGGAGTGGGTCGCTCCATGACGGCGATGAGGAAGCTGCTGTCGAATAGGACCTTGCGCAGCCGTCTTACCTTATGAGGCCTGAGCCTATTAGACGCCAACGGTCCGCTATCCTCCTGCTGATTGCCGTCCTCGCGCCTTGTTCGACCACGACCGGCTTGCGCAGCTCCATCTCGACGACGTTGTCTCTGACCGAGGTCGCGCTTCCGAGGGTCGAGGCGGTCCCGACGTTGAGCCGCAGCGATTCCCCGGTCTTGACCTTGTCGACCCTGACCATCTCCGAGGAACCGACTGCCTGTTCGAAGAGCTGCAGGTCCAGAGTAATGTGGCTGACGATCGGGGGTAGCGAACCCGGCTTGCCAACCAGGCTCCCGACCATGAGGTCTCCCTTTGTGAGCGACGGGTCGAGGTATGTGCCGAGGGAGACCAGCCCGCCTGGCCCCACCTTCTCTGCCATGCCCACGCCCGTTCCGAGGCTGGCGACCTTCGTGATGAACGGCGAATACTTTCCTCTGTCGTCGAGCAGACCCGGTGATATCTCCACTTCGTCCCCGACGCTGATCTCGCCCCTGGTCAGGCTGCCCCCGAGCACGCCGCCGACGAGCTCGTGGACGTCGGTGCCCGGCCTGTTCACGTCGAAGCTTCGAAGGACGTACATCTGAGACGCCGCACGCGGGGTCCCTCTGCGGAGTGGGGATGCGCTCCTCTATCGCCTCGATGAGCGCATCGATGTTGATGTTGTGCTGGGCCGAGACCGGGATTATGGGCGCATCGGCTGCGATCGTGTTGGAGAGGAAGTTGCGAATCGCCTCGTAGTTCTTCCTGGCGCCGTCGGCGTCGACCCTGTCAATCTTGTTCTGGACGACGACCATCTTCTTCATGCCGAGCATCTGCAGGGCCAGCATGTGCTCTCTGGTCTGGGGCATGGGCACTGGCTCGTTCGCCGCTATCACGAGGATTGCGCCGTCCATGAGCGCGGCTCCGGCGAGCATGTTAGTCATGAGGCTCTCGTGCCCGGGGCAATCCACGAAACTTATCGCTCTCAGGAGGTGGGTCTCTCTGCCGCAGACCGGGCAGACCGGGGAGGTCGAGTAGGCTTCTGGCGGCGGGGTCACATCGCACTTGTAGAAGGCAGCGTCCGCGTACCCCACCTTGATGGTGATTCCTCTCTTGAGCTCTTCGCTGTGGGCGGAAGCCCAGACGCCGGTGATGCTGGCCACAAGGCTGGTGTTGTGACACACCGTCGCCCCCTTACCTGCGATGAAGTTCGCATACTCCGGGACTGCGAGGTCGTAGACTAGGCCGTCATACTGCTCCTTCTTCACGCTGGTTATCTTGTCGAACTCGAGGGAAGACCCTGCGAGAATCCTAAACTGCTCGAGAACGCCGTTGGCGGAGTTGAGCACCTTGGTCGTCTCGACCACAAGCTGGTTCATAATCGGCTTCAGCTCCTCGCCCGAGCCGTTCCTGAAGATCCTCATGATTTTCTTCCTGCTATAACCGAGTTCGCCAGCCGTCGTCTGGAGGGAGAAGCCTGCCAGCTCCATGTGTCGTCTGAGGGCCGGCCCATCGGGTGAGAGGCGGACCAGCGATGCTTCGACCGCTCTGAGGTGCCGCTCGACCGCCCCGACCACCGACACCAGCTTCGTCCTTGAGATTCTGCCGGTCCTCACCGCGCCTTCGTAAGCCTTGTACCACGATGAACCCTTGATGTTCTGGATAGCAGCGCTGCGCTCGAAGCCCTCTCTTCGCATACCCGAGGATATGAACAGCGATTGCAGCGTCTCGACAGCTATGGGGATGCTAAGGTCCGTCTCCTTGCTCTGTTTCTTGATCCTTTCAAGATAACTCCTTAACTTCCGTTGAATCCGCGGATCCTCAAAGCCGATCAGGTTGGCGAATAGTGCGAGGTCCTTTCGCCCGGAGACGTTTATGCGCCCGTATTCCTTGATACCCTTCTGCGTCGGGCTTCTCTTGACTGAGAAACGGGGAACGATTCCGAACGACTGGAGCAGATAGCCGATGATGACTATGTTCCTCTCGTTGAGCTGCGAGACCGATACGTGTCCGGCGTGGGCGTTGAATTCCCCGTCCAAGGTAAAGAACGAGCGAAGGAAGGTCGCTTTGAGCGACTTGGGAAGCTTGCACACCCAATCAGCTATTCCGCAAACTGACTCATTTCCTGGACTGAAGCCGAACCTGAAGCGCAAGTAATCGACGAAGGCCTTGTTGTGGATCGTGAACGTCCCCCAGAGTAGCTCTTAGCATGTTGTCCCAGCCTATCTTCCGTGATCCTCAGGAAATCACGACGCATCTCCTGCTGCACTGTCTGGGTGATGCTGATGGATGTAGGTCCGCTCGTCCCCTCTGCCCAGACGAAGGCGAACCACTTGGTAATGTCCGAGTCTGCCTCCCCTATTTGCTTGAGCTTCCTTATTGGTCTCCGGCGCCCGCTGTTCTGCTCAAGCAGGAACTCGCCCTGCCTCAGCCGGTAGCCTTGCGCCGACCTGAACAAGGCCACTATCTTCTCCCTCACGGTGGCGGCCGGAACCTTTGCGTCGCGCACTATCCTGACGTAAGAATCGTGCGTGATCCCTGCAAGGGACGACACCCTGTTCCTTGAAAGCCCTGATATGAGCCTCATCTTCTCGAATTGGGTGATTGCGAGCCCGGTGAAGTCCGAGAATCCGGAAGTCGATGACCTGAGCTGTTCGTAGTCCTCCCATGTCACGACACTGTAGCGTTTCCTGAGTTCCGGCATCGGGTCGGGCAGCGATAGCGACTCATCCAGCGGTACGCGAGAAAGGAAGCTCGCATAGTCCCCCGGAAGTATGTCCTTCGCCTTGACCCACAGAACAACGCCCCTTCTATTGATCAGGAGCGGATGCTCCGGAGTTACCGTGAGTGACCTGCCGGACCTGCCCGAGACGGCATACATCGGGCCGGAGTAATTCTCGACATAGAACATTGACTCTGTCCTCACGGGCTCGAACTTGCTGTTCACGCTGATTACGCCGTTGGCCTTGAACCTGTAGACCTCTCCGCCGTCGACCTTGGTCAGCAGCTCTCCGGTGGTCCTTACAGCACGAAGGATGTCCTCGCCGGTTACGGGGATGCCATCCAACAGGACATACTGATCTAGCCTCTGGCACTTGCCATGATCTACGTGCCCGCTCGTCCCGATGTTGCACTCGGGCTGCTTGGGGATGCGCCTAATCGGCACGGGTGCAGTAACCGGAGAGGTCGTCTGAGCCATCTAAAACGTTACAGAAAGTTCGGCATTTCGGGTATAATTAAACGTGATGAGGCACAGTTACTTTCAAGTCTTCGTCTGGTAACTTGGGTGCTTAAGTGTACCTCGTAGGTATTGTGTCGTATGAGGACGGGTCATGTATGAATCCGTCTGATGTGGGACAAGTGGGCGGTTGAGGTTCGACCGTTCACTCAAAACAAGGCGGGGCAGATGAAGCGGTGACGGGGAACCCTGACGGCAGGAGACAGCAGGTAATCCTCAGAGTCGATGCCTCGAAGTTGAGTCCTAGTCTTCCGACGAAGACTTGACGGAACCTGAGGCACACTGGTCCCAAGAGGGACTAGCGGGCTACTTCGATGCCGCTGGCGCCGGTGCCTTGGCTGGTGCAGGAGTTGGTGCCGGAGCCGGGGCCTTTTGGGCTTCTACGACCTTGGCGACGTTGAGCTGGTAGATCTCCTCGGAGATGGTTCCGCCCCTGACGAGCTTCCTGCGTTTCTCGCCCTGGACTGACTTCCTGAACCCTACGCCCTCGGTCATGAGTACGTACCTCTTCCCGCTGCCGAGGACGTCGCCGCGCATGGGGAAACCCGCCTTGTCGCTCCCACCGGTAATCTTCACCTTGTAACTCTGGCCGACCGCGCTCAGGTCGATGACCTCCCCGATGTGCCGACCCATGAAAATCTGAGCAGTCGCGTCTTTCGCCTCTAGGACCTCTGACTTGCCCGACGCGGGGTCCGAGACAACGACCTTAAACTGGGCCATCTTTCGAAACCCCTCCGTATTCTGTTAATAAAAGGTGTGGTGACGATTAGGCCTGCCATGCGGGTCGCCTGGACCCAGGGTGGATACGAAATAAATAGTGGATCGCATCTCACTACGTCCATGAAATTCACGTCGCGGCATGGCTTCGCCCACCTCATCGGTGCGGTGATCATCATACTACTCATCATCATAATCCTGCTCCTGTTGTTCTGATCCGGTCCCGGTATGTCGTACCTCTCAAAATCATTATAAGAGGCTCCAAAGGCAGCGGAAATTGGACAGGCTATGGTAGACTACACGCTCGTCGCGGTTTTGGTCATCCTGATCTTTGTGGTAGCGTGGATAACGGGGCGCTCCCTCCACATAGTCAGGCCCACCCAGCGCGGGCTCGTCGAGCGCTATGGCAAGTACCACCGTTTCGTTCCCACGGGTCTGACGTTCCTGGTGCCCGCTGTGGACCGGCTCATCAAGGTCAATATCACTGAGCAGATCACCGAGCCGGAACCTCAGGTGATCGTCACCAAGGACAGGCTCAACCTTACGATAAACATGATCGTATCCTACAAGGTGAGGCCGGATGAGACCTCGGTCAAGGAGAGCGAGTACAGCGTCAACAACTACAAGCAACAGATCGATATCCTCTGCCACGTGGCGCTGAGGGACATCCTCGGCTCGATGACCTACGAGGAGGCGAACCAGGGCCGAGACGTGATTAACCAGCAGCTCCTCACGAAGCTAAAGTCCCAGACGGACAGCTGGGGTATCGATATCGTCCGGGCGGAGATCAAGGACCTCCGTCCTCCCCAGAACATACAGGAATCCATGAACAAGATCATCGAGTCCGAGAACACCAAGAGGTCCGCGGTGAACCAGGCTGACGCCCTCGCCGCCCAGGCCGACGGTCAGAGGCGGGCGGCCATCGCCCAGGCGGAGGGGGAGAGGCAGGCCGAGATACTCAAGGCAGAGGGGCAGAGACAGGCTACCATCTCCATCGCGGAGGGAGACGCCCAGGCCACCAAGCTGCGCAACGAGGCACTCACCACCTACTTCAAGGACAACGCCGTGGTCTTCAAGAAACTCGAGGCGATAGAGTCGGTCATGAACAACGCCAAGATAATCGTGCCCGAGGGGAACCTTACGACCCTCATCCTGAACGAGGCATCGAACCTGGACAAGCAGCTCATCCCGGTGAAGGTGCCGTCAATGTCTGACGACAAGCCCTCGAAGTAGCTGTCAGAACCCGTACATCATGTCCTTGGCGGACCGGATCGGCGACGATCTCGTTCAGCGCCTCGAGGTCGTCCTCCTTGAGCGTCGAGGCGAGCTTCTCCTTGAGCAGCTTCACGTCGTGGGAGGTCGGGAAGGTGTAGATCGAGTCGTTCTCCTTGATCTGCCGGCCCAGCGTCGGGCCCTTCACCGAGATCGCGACCTGCATCCCCTTGGTCGCCTCCGGCACCGGCTTCCCGTTGTCCTGAATCTGCTCCACGGTGCCCAGCTCGACGCCGTTCGAGTCCATCAGCCGCGACCTTGGGCTTCAGCCTCCCCGCGATGACCTCGACCCCGAAGACGGCCGGGTCGTTCCTCCTGAAGAAGAACCCGGGCAGGGCCTTGATCTTCGCGGGCGGGGTGACCGAGGAGAGCGCGTTCCTCTCGTCCTCCTCGCGCTTCTTCGCCGCCCACTGCACGTAGCCCTCGATGGCGTCGTAGATGACGTCGGAGGTGATTATCTGTGCCCTCTTGGCGGCCTCCTTCGCCTCGGGGACGACCTTGACGTCGAACCCGATTATGGCGCCCAGGTACGGGTCGTGCTCGGCGACCGCCTCGGCCTCGATTATCTCCTTCTTGGAGATGTCCCCGATGTCGGCCATCCTCACGGGTATCTCCCGCTGGTCGAGCATCCGGAGGAGCGCCTCGAGGCCGCCGATGTTGCCGGCCTTCACGACGACCCCGTCGATGTCGCTCTTCGAGACCAGCGTGCTCGAGGTCCTTCTCGGCCTCGGCTCTTGATCGCCTCGAACTCGGCCTCCGTCTTGAAGGTGATGACCGACGTGCCCGGGATGACGCCCTGCGAGGTCCGGGGTGACGAGCTTGACCCCCGCGGCCGAGTAGACCTCCTGCACCGGGGTGAACTTGTCCCGGGGGTCCCTCATCTCGTCGAGCGGCTTGGGCATGAAGAGCGCCTTGACCTTCGACTCGATCGCGCCGTCCCTCTTGACGAGGACGACCCTGTCCCCGACGGAGAGCTTCCCCTCGGTGAGGATGATGTTCGCGGTCTCCCCTATCCCGACCTCCTCCTGCAGCTCGAGGATGATGCCCCTCGCCCGGCCCGTCTCGTCGATGGCGACGAGCTTCTCGGTGAGGAACTGCTGGGCGAGGCCTATGAGGACGGCGAGCAGCTCCGGGAGCCCGACGCCGTACCTGGCCGAGATCGGGCACGATGGAGACCTGCTTGCGGAAGTCCTTGATCCGGTAGTAGGCGTCGGAGTCGAAGCCGAGCCTCGAGAGCGCCGCCGACGACGTTGTAGAGCCTCTCCTCGAGCTCGTCGTTCCACTCCGGAGGCTGCTGCTTGAGGACGCTGCCCGAGCGCGCCGGTGCTGCCCTTCCTCCAGCCCTTGATCATGTCTATCTTGTTCAGGGCGACGAGGAACGGGCACCTTCCGCTGCTTGAGTATCTCGATGCTCTCGATGGTCTGGTTCTCGAGCCCCTTCTGGACGTCGACGAGCAGGATCGCGATGTCCGCCGCCGAGCCTCCCCTCATCCTCAGGTTCGAGAAGACCTCGTGACCGGGCGTGTCGATGACGAGCAGCCCGGGTATCTTGAGCTGGGCCCCGCTCTTGTCCAGCAGCTTGCCCGGAGATCGCTCTGAGCGTCTCCATCGGGAAGAAGCTGGCCCCGATCTCCTGGGTGATGCCGCCAGCCTCCCTGGCTTGGACCGCCCGTCCCCCTTATGATAATCCAAAAAGACGGTTTTTCCAGCATCTGTGTGACCCAGTACCACGACCACTGGCTGCCGTAGAGTCTGTGTGGGCTGGGACATACAGGAACAACATTCGGCCGCGCCCCCCACCTACCTAATATAACTTACCCTGGCCTTGTAAAGATCGGAGGAGTTCGACTCCCGAAGGCCGCAGAGGGAGGTGAATTCGAACGTGGCTGCCTCGCCCGTGCCGTTCTCCTGTGCGGTCACGAAGGGTTTCCCGGCCAAGGATAGAACAATCTACCTGCCCAACTTAAGTACGCAACTCCCGGCCGATTCGCATTCGTCCTTGACCCGGCCACGGCTTGACGGTTCCGTCCCTCGCAATCCCGGCGCCATCGAGACCAAGGTGATAGGCGGGAAGGCCGGCGTCGAGGAAGCGGTCATGTCCTTCTTGAAGAACGGAGCATCAGGGTCCGGGGCCTACGTATGCTCGATCACGGACGGGAGCAACCCGGCGAACGCCGGGCCGTTTCTGGAGCTATTGGTGAAGCTAAAACAAGGGAACCCGGGTTTTGCGACCCAGTAACATAACGGACATTCAGGAAAGCAATGTGAAGTACGTGAAGAGGATATTGGAGGCGGGCGTCGACGTTCGTCACATCGCCGGAAACAGGATAGGCTTCAGCGTGTCACAGACGGAGTATCTGAACCACTATCAGGATCCCGGGCAAGGACCTGAGAGCGTCTCCGTCGTCTACAGCAACAACCATGACCTCGTCATGCAGATGGGAGAGATGTACCGTGTCCTCTGGAAAGCGGCCGTCCCCGCGGAAGCCCGCATCAAGCAGATGGAGATGGGTCTCGGGCCTGGCGAGACGCGGGTCGTCGCGGACCTGGAGGAGTCTAACGCGCTGGGCAGAGGTCTGCTGGAAAGGGTCGACCGGGAGGTGCTCATCATACTGGCCTCGGCTAGGACGCTCGAAAGGAACGCGGGGATGTACGAGGTCCTGCTGGAGAAGGCGCGCCAGAAGGGGCTGGACGTCCGGATTCTTGCACCCGTCTCCGAGCACCGCGTAGGGCGTGAGGGAAAAGTGGAGATACGAAGGATAGAGTCCATCCCTCTCGGAGTGGCCATATACGACCGGAAGGCGATGCTGATCACGCAGTACGTCGACCCCGAAGCGGCAGACAGCAAGCAGGCGTTCCTAGCCAACATCTACACCACGGACAGCCAGACCATATCCGGGATGATAGCCATGTTCGACGCCCTCTGGAGGGAGAGCAAGAGGACGGCAGAGGAGGAGAAGGAGAGGGCCCAGGCCCAGCTCCTGCAGGACATCCTGACCCACGACATCAGGAATTACAACCAGATAGCGCTGATGGCCACAGAGAACCTCCAGGACGGGTTCAAGGGGATAGCGGAACTACGCGAGCCTCTGGCTCAGATCGAGGCGGCGATAATGGGCTCGACCGACCTCGTGGAGAAGGCGAGCAGGCTCGGGAGGATTCTCTCCCAGAAGAAGCCGTCGACATCGGTCGACCTGCTGGAGTGCGTCCGCGCCTCTCTACAACGCACGAGGGACTCGAACCGGGAGAAGCGCGTCCACGACGAGCTGAGGGTCCCCAGCCAGGACGTCGAACATCCGATACCCATCACGGTCATGGCCGACGACTTGCTAGGGGACGCCTTCGTCAACGTGTATTCCAACTGCCTTCGCTACTCGGAGGGGGAAGAGGTCGCCATCGAGACGGTGGTGGACTCGGTCGAGGAAGAACGAGAGGGTATCCGGCGGCCCTTTTGGAGGGTCTCCATATCCGACAAGGGACCTGGAATACCGGAGGAGCTGAGGGAGCAGTTTGTGCGCTACAAGGAAGGGTCACACGGGAAGGGACTAGGACTCTCCATCGTCCACACGCTGGTCGTGGGAAGATACTCTGGGCTCCTCTCCATAAGGAACAGGTCAGAGAGCGAGAAGACTCACGGCACACGGGTGGAGATTAGCCTACCCAAGGCCGGTGTCTGAGCCCGGTTCGCCCCGCTGCCCGGCCAGGGGCAGAGTGAACCCGAAGGTCGCGCCGGGTTTTCCGCGGCTTTCGTTGTTCCTACCCCAGATCTTCCCGCCCATCGCTTCTACGTAGCTTCTGGAGATGTAAAGGCCCAGGCCCATCCCCGAGCTCGTCGCGAACTTCTCGAAGAGCCGCGGCAACACGGCGGGGTCGATGCCGCTCCCTTCGTCGATTACCTCTACGGTGCAGAAACCCCCGGACCTGCGGGTCGATACGGTGATGGTCCCTCCCTCGCTCGAGTGAGTCATGGCGTTTCTCAGGAGGTTTGAGATTACCTCGTAGGTCTTCAGGCGGTCCGCCCTCACCAGAGTCGTAGGCTCCTGAGCCTGAAGGACGAGTTTGACGTTCTTGCGACCGTCATCCGAAAGTTCGAGTGCGAGGACGTTCTCCAGATCGCTTATCACGCTCCTCACCTTTTCGTTGATGTCGAACGTCTCGAGCTGCAGCTTGATCTTTTTGCTGTCTATCCTCGCCACGTCAAGGAGGTTCTGGGTGAGCTTCTGAAGCCTGATCGCGTTGCGGAATGTCGTATTCACGAGGTCCTTGACGTCTCCTTCGGTTATCGGAGCGGGAGGGGTAGGTTGACCGTGGGCGGGTCCGGCGCGCTGCGCTGGAGGGCGCTGGACCGGACCGTCGCCGGGGTCGAAAGCGTCCTTGAGGAGTTCTGAGCTTGCGAGGATGCTCTGGGCGGGAGTGCGGAGTTCGTGGGCGGCAATGTTGATCAAATCCTGCCGGGCCTGGGACTGCTCTTCCAAGGCCTTGTTGGCTGACTCGAGGTCGGCGGTCCTGCGTACGACCAGGACATTGAGGGACCGGTTCAGGCGGAGTACGACGACCGAGGCTATCACAGCCGAGCCACTGATGCCGAGCAGGACAAGTCCGAAGAACAATCGCAGGTACGAGATGGTCTGGGCTTGGCTCGCTGCGATGGTATCCGGAGCGGCGATGTATATAGTCCCGAAGAGCGAGGAATTCCCCCCGCTCGACGAGCCGACCACGACAGGCTGGTAGGCGAAGCTGGAACTCTGCCCATCGAATGAGAGGACGTCCACTCCCGCGCCACCCTGGAGCGAGGTCGAAATGAATTCGTTGAAGGTCGACCTGAAATCGGCAGGGAGGATGGACTGGAATTCCGTCCCGAAGACGTTCTGCCCCACCAGCGACTGGTTGTCGGTGTAGAGGATCACGCCGTTGGCAGAGATAGCTCCGAAGGTGCTCTTAAGGCTCGTTGGAAGCGCGCTCTCGAGAAAGTGACCCAGCGTTACGGCCGCGATTGAGGCCCCGACCACGCCCTTGAAGACCCTGGATGTCTGGCCGTCGATAACCGATTCGTTGTACACAGGTTGTGCTATCACTATGACGGGTTGGCCGCTCAGGGAGAAGATGGTGTTCCCGTAATAGGTCGTTCCTAGGCTCTCGGCCGCCAGGAAATACGGGCGCGATGTCAGGTTCGTGCCCGGCACGGCGGGGACGTTCCCGGTGCTGTTTCTTCGCCACTAGGAGGTCCCCCTGTTCGCCAATCCAGAAATAGCTCTCGGTCAGGAATCCCGTGGAGTTTTGGTCGCTCGCAAAAAGTGGAGAAGCGGCGGTCACGTTCCCCTCGATCACCGCCGGAGACGCAGCCAGCACCTGCAGGTTCTTGCCCACCTGAGTCAGCTCGTCCACCATCAAGACGCCCACCTCGTAACCCTCGGTCTGCGCGCTCTGGCCGGTGGACTGGGTCGATGAGTTCACTATCTGGTCTGAGATGTAGGAGACGTAGAGGTATGAGGCGACGCTAAGGGCGAGCGCTATGAGGACGATTATGGCCACAAAGGTCAGTGGATTCGTCCGGCGTGATCTGCCCGTTTGCAACTCTGACGATGGAGGGATTCTGACGCTCATATGCCTTTAGAAGATTGTTCTAGGGCTAATCGGTCTTGTCGATGAGTCTGGCTAGCATGGAGGCGAGCTCCGAAGTCCTCATCGGTTTTCGCAGGACGACCCTGACGCCGGTATCAGGGGGGAGGTCAAGCTCGCTCTCGTCCGACTCGAAGGCGGTCATGAACACCACGGGGGTGGTCTCATCCAAGAGCCGGAACCTGCCGGTAAAGCTCGAAACCGCTCATCTGGGGCATACGGATGTCGAAGACGGCCAGGTCGTAAGATCGACCCTCCAGTGTCTCCAGGGCCTTGGCAGGGTCCGTGAAAGCCTCGACCACGAACCCATACCGCTCCAATCCCAACTTGAAGACCTTCACGATGTCTTTGTCGTCGTCCACGAGTAGTATCCTGTGGACCTGTTTCGTCTGTTCGGGCCCGGTCGTTGCGGCCAGAGCACCAGGCCGGTCCTCTTTGGGCCCCGTCCCCGGTTGACCTTTTGCCGGCGGGGGTCCCGTGTATAGCAGTGTTGTGGCGACCCCCAAATCTAATCGTTTCGAGTGAAAGAATTTACCTAATTAATGTTAGGGAAGATGCCTTCAGCGGTCCGAAACCGTAGGTCTCCGCGATTCGGAGGCCTTGACGCGTTTCGGAAGGAAGGTGCCTGAAGATTTCATCGGTAGATTCCGTAATCGCACATATGATTGAAGTCGCGAAATCCTGCCGAAATGAAAAGAACATCATCGTCCCAGGTGGTCCTGGGCAGGGGACGCCTGTTCAGGCGAATCATGGTCGCGGTCGAGAACGAGGAGACCGCGGTCAAGGCCGTCGAGGTGGCATCTGGGATAGCCGCCCAGAATAGGCGCGGAGCTGACCGTCGTCTCCTTCCTCTCGCTCCAGCTTACCTTCTTCCCGGCTCCGGGCGGGCCCATGCCAATGCTTCCCCAGCAAACCTACGATGAGTTTGCCGAAGCTGCGACCGACACAGGAAGAACCTGGGTGTCCAGACTGGAACGGGTCGCGGAGACCAAGGGAGTGCGGGCGAGGTCGAAGGTCGTGGTCGCCACGGAGTCGGTCGCGGAGGAGGCGGCGAAGCTGGCAAAGAAGGATGGTATAGACCTGATCGTAGTGGGGACGAAGAAGCCCGGCATCCTCCGCAGGTTGTTCCAGGGGAACCTGTGGGGACCAATCGTCGACAAAGTGGTTGTCCGGTGCTCGTGGTCAAAGTAGGAATCAGCAGTCATCTTCGCAGTCATCTTCGCGACCTCGGCCGCAAGCTCTGAAATCGAGATGGGCTTACGAAGGAACCCGGCCACCTGAAGGGTCGGAAAGAGCTTCTGGAACTCCTCCTTGTACATGTCGAACGCGGTCAGGAAGCAGATTCTGGCGTCCGGGTCCACAACCTTGAGTCGTCGGAAGAGGTCAAAGCCGCTCATCTGGGGCATGCGGATATCAAGGATGACCAAGTCGTATTTTGCCCGAGCAAAGTCCTTGACCACCTGCGTGGGGTCGTTGTAGGTACGCACCTTGAAACCGTGACGCTCAAGGCCAATGCGAAGGCTTTCAGAGACATCCTTTTCATCGTCGACGATAAGGATGCTCTTGGACATCGGTGTCGTCTCCCAGTGGTGCCCCTATAAAAGGGAAAGAGCCGCCTTCACCGGAGCAAGCAAATAGTCGGCGCCTGAGTTGCGACCCCCGGGGCGATGGGCGACGAGTTGAGGCTCATCCTTCGGGACTCCGGCATCAGTCACGCCTAGTGGTCGCGACAGCATATGCTATCGATCGAGGGGTCAGAGACCAACCTTCAGGAGAGCTCTGCTTCCGCTTCCTTGAGTACCCTGGAGCGGAAGGCTCTCCTCGGAGGAGCTTGCGTCCTCTCTCTCTTCTTCTCTCAGGGACTCGAGGAGGGAGTGGGCGCTGTCGATTGTCTCCATGATCGCGGCGATGTCTGAGCTTCTCTTTCTGATTGTAATCGGCGTAATCCCGGTCGCGTAGGCGAGCCTCAGCTGGTTTATTCGCTCTCCCACCTGGATGGAGGCCATGTAGAGAGCGGCGCCCGCGACGGAGAGAGACCTCTTGTCCACGAGGCTCGGACTGTCATTGACCAGGGCCAGAATCTCAAGAGCCGCGTCTCTCGACCCTTACGCTGAGACCAGCCCGGTTGGCTATCCTTGAGATGTGAAAAGAGGGGTTCGTCGAGTCAAGCTTGATGTTCAGGGCCTGGGTCAGGAGCCTGGTGTATCTCCGCACCATGCGCGGGCTCACCTCCTCGATCCCCTGCTCCACCTCCTCCAGAGAGCAGGGCACTCCGGCCATCGAAGCGCCAATCATCACCGAGGCCGCGGCCATGTTGACGATCACCTTTCCACGGACCGCCCCGGCCTTCAGGCCTCTGTGGTACACCTCCTGCGCTTGTCGCTTCACCGAAGCAGGAAGCTTCACGGCATCGGCTATCCGGTCGATGTCAACGAGGGCCTTCATTTCATTGCTAGTCTCGGGGTCCCTGGAGATCGTGATGTTGTTCAGCTTCCTGAGCTGCCCCATCGCATACCCGTCCTGGGTTCTGGAGTTACCATCAAAGTTGTCCTTGCCCACCAGGGTGTGGAGTTGCAGGCCGTAGGTCATTGTGGAACCGGGCTCGCTCCTTTGGGAGACTCCTATCCGCGAGGAAGGCTCAAGCACAGTGTGCGATTCTGATGAGACAATCCCACAAGAACCGCACGCCCTTTCCCCGTTCTCAGGGTCGAAAACAAGCTCTCCGAGGCACCCGGCGCATCTTTCGCTCGCCACATTTGTATTGGGCTGCACGAATCGAATTCGATTCCTGCGAATTTAAGGGGGTAGCAACAATCCTCCGAACTTACCTACAGCATCATCGTATAGAAGATTCTACCTGCTTTCCACGAGTCGGCGGCTGAAAAACGAGCACAGCGAGCTGTGGGGCATTTGAAAAATCGGCGAGGAGGCAGTTGAAGGACGACGATGGCGGATACGACTAGAGATCTGAAGCTTCGTTGACACTCTGCGTCGGGGCGCGAGCGTTCTCGCCCACGGATATGATTTCGTTGATCTGGTCGAATGCTCGAAGGTAGTGAAGGCCCTTTTCGGTGAGCTTGTACAGGGAGGTTCCCTGCTGGTACCTGACGAGGTCCTTTTGCTGAAGGAACTCCAGATACTCCTTGACTTGCAGCGTAGGAGAGGTATGCGCCATACATTATCCTGGTCTTGGTGGCTCCCTTGTTCGCTGTCTGGAGTATCATTGCAATTATTTCAGACCTGCTTCGGTACTTCATTGTAGCCGACAATCTATCATCTTTTCACTATATATATTCAATGGAACAATGTTCTATAGCCGTCGTTCCCTTGTGGGCGTGACCCCGCTCAGGTATTGTAACTGGCAGTGAGCAACGTGTTCTGGGAGAGCGTTATCGACCTGCATACGTCCGTGCTCCAGTTGTCCCAGTGGCTGAAGGTGTCGGACCCATAGCTGACCACGCACACCGTGTAGGTTGCGCCGGCTACCCCTTGGAAGGTCAGGGGAGTGTAAGCCGATGTACGTGAGGGCAGCTGCCCTGGAACACCTCGACCCACATGCCGGTGAGTCTGGAGCCCGAGGAGGTTACGGACTGGACGTTCAAGGAAGCGGTGGTCGAGTAGGAGGCGGTCAGAGGTCGTCGGCCCGGTCAGTGTGAAAGCGTAGGATGGGACTCGTGCTCCCGTTCTGCCAGTGGTTGAAGGTGTAGCTTCCGTAGTTCGAGACGGTGACCGTGTACTGGGTGCCCGTCGTCCCAGTGAACGTCAGCGGCGTATATCCTGATTCAACGATGACACCGCCAGAGGCGATCGTCGTCCACAGCCCAGTGACAGGTTCCCCGCTGAGGTCCACAGACTGGACGGAGATGGTGGAAGTCGTCGGCTGGGCGTCCGCCACGAGCGCCGCCAGATAGGAGGGAAGGGAAGCGTACGGGTTGGGCATCTGCTCATCGGTGACGTAAACATACCCGGCGTATTGCAGGTACTCCGCCGAGGGCTGGAGCCGTGAGTGACGAGACGGCGTAGGACATCGTCGCGAACCCTGACTTGGCCAGCCCCATGGTCCGCGCGGCTAGCGTCGATGCGCTCGGGACGCCTGCGCTCTCGTAGATGACTATCACGTCAGCGGTCCCGACGTATGAGGAGGGGACGGCGGCTCCTGGGTTGGCGACCACCAGAGAGAATCCGAGCGAGTGCGCGTAGGAAGTGAGGGAGGAGTAGTAGGACTCGTAACCGGGAACGTTGGCCATCTCGTCCAGGAATATGCCGGTCACCTGGTACCAACTCTTGTAGGTGGAGATCTCCGATTCGACCGTGGCGGCACTCCTTGCACCGTAGCTGGTGTGGACGTAACCGATTACTGTGACGCCGGCCGCGTCGAGCTTGCTTATCCAGGTAGCATAGTTAGGGTCCTTACTGGCGCCGGGGCCGCTGTCAGGGTTCACTATCACCGTAATTGGGACGGACGGATGGGCGGCCTTCTGCGTTATAATGGTCCCCCACGCGCTCCCAGGGTAGGAGTAGAGAGGGATGATTATGCCGCCGGACGAAGATGAGGATTGTGTCGAGGCCATGGAGGGAGCTGCCAGAGGAATCATCAGGGCGAGTGATAAGAAGGATGCAAGTAGAATATACGAAAGCGTTCTAGAGGAAAGGCTAGTGGCCATCTTCTGGCGTTTGGTTACCGAGAAAATAGCCTATAAAATTGATATGAAGGATTGTTACGTAACCGAATAACTAGCGTGGCCGGCGAGGCGACCAATCGCTATTTAACCCGCAGGCTGAACCTTACCCGCAAGGAGCCAGATGAACAGAACAGCGACGGTGCTGGTGACCGCTTCCGGGACGATCATTGCGCAGGGAATAATCAAATCTCTGAAGCTGGCGAACTCCCGCAAGGGGGCAAGGGTCACCTACAGGATAGTCGCCGCGGACATGAGCCCGTATGCGGCGGGCCTGTACAGGGGAGAGGCCGGAGGTACTGGTCCCAGCACCGACTGCTCGGGGCTACGCCGGTGCGATAATCGCAGCCTGCAGGAGGTGGAATGTGGGGGCCATCTTCGTGGGCGCGGACGAGGAATTGCAGACCCTCGAGAGCTCAAGGGAGAAGATCGAGGCGGAGACCGGCGCCGTCGTCATCTCGAACTCCGCCGAGGTCATCAGCGTAGGCACCGACAAGTGGAAGACCTACCGGCTGCTGAAGAAGAAGGGCCTGCCCTTCGCCGAGTCGGCCCTGCCCGGCCAGCGGAAGGAGTTCCTCCGCGAGTTCGGGTTCCCCGTCGTGGTCAAGCCTAGGGAAGGGCACGGATCCTGGACCTCTACAAGGCCCGGACGGCGCAGGAGGTGGAATACGGGATGAAGAGAATCCGGGAGGGCGGGGGAGACCCGGTCCTGCAGCAATACCTCGAAGGCGACGAGTACACCTCGGGGGTGACATCCGACGAGCGAGGAAGGGTGATGTCGTCCATAGCGATGAGGCGGGAGCTAAAGTGGGGACAGACGTTCAGGGCCTATGTGGACGATTTCCCGGACGTGCGGAAGGCAGCTGAGGAGGTCGCCAAGGCGATGGGGAGCGTCGGACCGCTCAACGTGCAGGCAAGGAAGGTGCGAGGGACGGCGGTCGCATTCGAGGTGAATCCGCGCCTGTCGGCCTCCTGCCCGATCCGAGCAGTCGCCGGTGTCAACGAGCCGGACATCCTGTTCAGGACCTTGGTCCTCGGTGAGAAGGTTCGGCCCGAACCCCGGCGAAAGCTGGTCTGCTTCAGGTACCTAAACGAGGTCTACCTGCCCGAGGGTACCCTCGAGGAGACCATCGAAAGTTCGGCCGTCGGGCAGAACGGTTCCTTCATCCCCGAGTACTTCTAGAAGCCGCCCGGGCGCTCAGATGTACCTGGAGAAGAAGAGCCCCCCGGGCCTCTTGAGGCACTGGTAGACCTCGGCAGAAGATATGACCATGGTAGCGATGGCGGCGAGGAGGTAGGCCACTGAGATGTACTGAAAGCCAAAATGGGCTAGAAAGACTCCGAAGACGGCGAGCAGGCACAGCCCCATGGCCGCTATGGGAACGAGCAGGTGTATCCTGTTCATGAATATCAGGAAGAGGGCGTTGGCCATGAAGACCACGATGCACACGTTCGCTACCGCTGCCGTCTTTAGGACGAACATGCTGACCTGTGTCCCCCCTAGGTGCGCCTCTAGGATGGGCCCGAAGAAGATGAGGCCGGCGGCTATGGACGCGGCAACGGCCAACGAGGAGAGAGCCAGCAGTTCATAGCGCGATTTCAGGAACCGCTCGACCACCTCTGAGTCGCCCAGGCTCACCTCCGTGGCCAGGTTCGAGAGTTGCTCGGAGATCGGCGAGCTGATGACGTACTGAACTATGGCCGCGGGGAATATTACCAGCAGAGCCACGTCGGCGCCGAGGTGATAGACAGGATTGAAGACGAGCGGAAGCGGGCAACCCATCGGCGGTGTGGTGGGGGTTGAAGACCCAGGACAGGACACGGTCTCCGAAGAGCATCGCGAAGAAGAGGGTCCCGTAGACGTGGTACGGGAGACCCTCCCAGAGCTGCACGCTGAACTTCGAGGCGATTGTCCTTCTGAGGATTGACAGAGTGTTGAAGGGGTTCCTCGAGCTGTCATCCAGGGAATATGCCGAGCCCGCGGTGAAAACACGGTAGGCATAGTAGAGCGGGAGTATGGAGAGGACTAGCACGGCCGTTCCCAGGGAGACCAGGTAGCGATTGAGGGTCAGAGGGATCACGTTGTAAAGCAGCGTATAGACCGTCACGAGGGACGCCAGCGCCACTGCGTAGGAGACCACCACCTGAGCGTACTTCTTCATGGCATAGACGATGACGTAGCTCACCCTGTGCCCGAATATCGTAAGTGCGCTGACCGCCGTCAGGAGCTCGAGCTGCTGGGGTATGCCCTCGAACGCTCCAAACAGCCAGATGGCGGCGACCATCACCGCTCCCAGCAGAACCGAGAGCGAGGCGATTCTCTTGAGGCCTCGTCTGACCTCCGAGACGTTGTACTGCGCATAGTAGAACGAGAAGAGGCGCTGGAACAGCTGCACCGTGCCTTCGCTCATCAGGAGTCCGAAGAAGACCCCCACGATGAGGGCGGTCGTGATGTACAGGGGGAGCACCCATACTAGCCAGAGCGATACGCCGAAGAAGGACATAACGCCGAGCGACGCAAGCCAGGGGAAGACGAGCCCGATCCCCCTGCCCAGTCGACGGGCCGGGGAGGGTACCTCCACCAACGACGAGCGGGCCTGCGCCCTGCCAGTCCCTGCCCTGTCGACGTAGTGGTCCAGGACGCCATACAGGCGGCGAGCCAGGTCGGCCAGGTCCTTGAACCCGTTCTCCACGGCCATGGCGTTGCTGTAGCCGAGGACCTCGAGGAAGATGAGAATCTCGGCGACCGTGTCGAGGCCGGGCTGGACGTCGGCGATCGACCTTGCGGTCTTCTCAAGGAACCTGGCCGAGCTCCTCGGGAGTCCTGCGTCGCCGAGGTCTGCGGAGGTTTCCATTGAGTCACCAGGCCTATGCAACCAGGGCGCGCTCCGGAGCTAGTTGGTTGACCAGTTCCTTCAGTCCGTCCTTCAGGGCTACCGATGGAGCGAAGCCGAGGAGGTCCCTTATCCTAGCGATCGAGGCTGAGCCCGACCTCACGTCCCCCCTCCTCGGCGGCGCGAAGGTGGGCTCCGCAGCGGGCGCGTTCGCAAGGTCCTTCATGCAATCTGCAAGCTGGAGGACCGTCGTGCAGGAGCCAGAGGCGACGTTGAACACCCTGCCGTTGGCGCACTCGGCCTCTGCCGCAAGCATGTTCGCCCTCGCGATGTCCTTCACGTAGACGAAGTCTCGGGTCTGCAGGCCGTCGCCGTAGATGACCGGGTTCCTTTGAGCGAGGAGGGTGTTGGCGAAGACGGTGATCACCCCGCTGTAGTCGTTCATCTTCTGTCGAGGGCCGTAGACGTTGAAGTAGCGCAGGGCGACCGTCTCGATACCATAGGTCGTGTTGTAGGAGTTCATGTACCCCTCCACCGCCAACTTGGATGCGCCGTAGGGGGAAGAGGGACTGCAGAGCATCTCCTCTGAGGCGACCCTCTCGCCGAGCGCACCGTAGACCGCGGCGGAAGAGGCGAAGATGAACCGCCTGACCCCCCTCTCGACGCAGAAGTTCATGACCTCAAGGGAGGAGGTGACGTTCACGTCGTGGACCGTCATCGGGTCGGTCACCGACCTCGGCACGCTAGCTATGGCCGCTTCGTGGAAGACGGCGTCGAAGTTCGTTCTCGTCGGGCAGGAAGCGTGCGCATCTCGGAGATGTCTCCTACGACCAGCTTCAGCAGGCGGTCGTCCGCGTGGCGCCTCAGGTTGTCCCACGAGCCCGTGCTCAAATCGTCTACGACTATGGTCTCTACTCCCCGGGCCAGAAGCTCGTCGACGATGTGGCTGCCGATGAACCCGGCGCCACCGGTGACGATGGCCCGTGACAGTTTCTTCATGCCACCACCACCTGTCGGGGCCCCTTCTCGACGAGACCTGCACCAGGGATGTCAGGGCCATCGTAGGCCTCTTGTACCGCTGGACGCAGTCAAGGAGGTTGAAGCGTGACCTTGCCCGCGCCATCGCCTTCGCCTCGAGCTCCAGCCTCATCCTGTCATCGCCAAGGACCTTCAGAATGCCGTCGGCCAGTTCCTGTGGGGCCCTGCTCCTGACCAGGAGCGCCGCACCCCTCCAGGGCTTCCCTGACGCCCCCGACGTCCGTGGCGACCACCGCCTTCCCGCAGGCCATCGCTTCGATCACGGCGAAGGGGAACCCTTCGGTTATGCTGCTGAACGCCACCACGTCCGCTCCCGCGTAGGCTTTCTCGGGCTCGCTGGGTGCCCCCCATGAAGTGGAAGGTCTTCTCCAGGTGCAGCTCCTTCACCTTCTGGAGGCACTTTGCTTGATACTCGGGCTCGGTGGTGTCGCCGTAGACCAGACAGCTGCACGCCGGGCACGCTCTTCCTGACGCGGTCGATGGCCTGGACGAGCATGACCAGGTCCTTGAAGACGCTGATGCGGGCCACCGAGACTACGGTGGGTGCATGGTTCCGTCTCACCTCGAGCGGCCTGAACCGGGTCGTGTCGACCCCGTTGTATATCACGCGGATCTTCTGTGGGTCGGACCCCAGCATCGTCTCCCAGATCTTGGTTGGCCTTGCAGACTGGCACCACCAGGTCCGCGGCAGCGTAGATCGTGCGGACTATGTTCATCGTGAAGGATATCCAGAAGAGCTTCGAAGTCTCGCTGTGCAGGAAGGTGTTGTAGTGCAGGAGGAGCTCCCGGAACGCCACCCCGTGTTCGGTGAGTATCATGGTGGCGTCGCTCTCGGACTTTGCGGCGACGCCGAGCATGGACGGGAGCCACGCCAGGGAGCTGTGCACCACGTCGACCTTGGGCAGGCGGACCGAGAGGACCTGGGTGCACCTCTGGAGAAGTTGGTAGTTGATCAGCGCTTCCCTGAGCTTCATCTCCCGATAGAGGCGGTCGCGCTTCAACCGGCCCAGGAACAGTCTCCCAGGTTTCGGGGTGCTCGAGGCACTTCTTCGGGTCGAACTGGGTCAGGATTCCGCGGGTCTCAAGGATGAGCTTCCGGACCACCTCTGGGTCACCGTTGTCCCCCAGGATCTCATCCAGCAGGTCCTCGTACAGGGGAAGGAAGCGTTTCCTCACTACGCTTTCGGTGGTCCGCTCGATCCTACCGATCATCGAATCCTCGTGCTGCAGATACTCGTCGAGACGGGTTGTCCCGAAGACCGGAACGCCGATGACCTTCTTGACGTTCTGCGGGACCCGAAAGTTCGCGTTGGCATTGGGGTTGGAGAGCTGGTTGAAGATGATGAACTCGTGGTCCTGCATGTTCTCCACGAGCCCCTTCGCCCACGTCGCTACTCCGCCCGAAGAGACGTGAGGGTAGCTATCCCAGTTGATTAACAATACTTTTCTCATTTCGCTCGTCATTCCTCGGCGCTGGCAGACGGACCTGTACGGGCTTGGTCTTGGGTCCGACTGCCGGGGCCTTGCCGCCCCTCGCATCAAGAAAGCGCTCGACCGCCTTTGCCAGCTGTTCTCCCATCGCGGCCTGCTTCGCGCTGACCCGAGTCCGCTGAGGCTCGGGTGCCTGGACCAGTCCCTCGAGGTAGTCCCGATCGCCCGCGAACAGCGGGTCGACCCTCTTTGCGGCCACGACGTACTCGTTATGGACCCGCTCGGCGAGGGCAGCCTCCCCAGCCAGGATGTAGAATTGACGCGCTTGGCGGAGAGACCAAATCATCTCTCTGATGGAGGTCCCGGCCATCCGGTTGGCGTTCTCGTGATACAGCGAGGCGACCTCCCGGTTAAGGAGATTGGAATACCCCGGCAGCCCCAGCCCGCCGGCGCAGTCAGCCGCGCAAGAGGCGCTCAGCGCGGCCTTTGCGAGATGACCGTGCTTGAGCGTGAGGATACCATCTTCAAGATAGAACAGCGCCGCACTGGCCAGGTCGCCCCGTCCCTCGCTGTCCACCGCGCGGAGCCACGGATTGGATTCATCCGTAATCCGGTCTATCCACGTGGTTGTTTGCATCCAAAAGGAATTTTCTGACCGTAATCTAATAAGAGGATACAACATTGTTCTATAGGATGAATCTGTAGCCCCATTATCGTGAGATTCTACTAAAGACATAAGGGGTCTCAAGAGATGAAAGCTAGTGTGCTCAATAATCGGCTATGAGGGCACGATGGAGGCCGCTCCTCTCATACTCAAGGGCCTCCGTCGCATGGAATACAGGGGATACGACAGTGCGGGCATCGCGGCTCTCTCGGGCGGCATCCTCAGGGTCCGCAAGGGCGTGGGGAGGGTCTCCGAAGTCAACGATTCTGTGCACATGGAGAGCCTCCCGGGGACGACGGGAGTCGGCCATACCAGGTGGGCCACCCACGGTGGCGTGAACCCGGCCAACGCGCATCCTCACCTCTCCAACTCGGACCAGATCGCGCTCGTGCACAACGGCATAATCGACAACTACAGAGACCTCAAGGACGAACTGGAGGGCAACGGTTTCTTCTTCAGGAGCCAGACCGACAGCGAGGTCATCGTCAACCTCCTCCAGCTGCACTACGAACAGAGCCGAGAGGTGGAGACCGCCATGATGCGGACCGTCGCTAGGCTCGACGGGAACTATGCCTTTGCAGCGGTCTTTCCCGACGGGACGCTGGCCTCCGCCAGGTTCCATGAACCCCTGATAGCAGGAATCACCAAGAGCGGCTACTTCGTCGCCAGCGACGTCTTGGGCTTCGTCGAGCAGACGGACAGGGTCGTCTACATCGACAACCGCGAGTTCACCATGATGAAGAATGGGGGTTACTGGTCTGCGACTTCGACGGCAAGTTCGTCTCGCACGAGCTGGTCAGGGTCTCGAACGAGATGATGAACGTCGACAAGGGGGAATACGTGCACTACACGCTCAAAGAGATCTTCGAGCAGCCGGCGAGCATAATGAAGACCGCTGGAAGGATCGGGCAGAAGGTGGCCGAGGCCGCCGCGGCCATCAGGGACGCCCGCAGGGTCTACCTCACCGGGAGCGGGTCGAGCTACAACGCCTGCCTCGTCGGGAAATACCTGCTCGTCGAAGCACGCCGGTCTGACCGTCGAACCGATAATGGCGAGCGAGGCCAAGTTCGCCCCTGACCGTTTCGACTCTGACTCCGTGATGATCGCGATCTCCCAGAGCGGGGAGAGCGCCGATGTCATCGAGGCGGTCAGGAGGGCGGAGGAAAAAGGGACCAAGATAATCTCGATGGTCAACGTCTCCACGTCGTCCCTCGCCAGGATGTCAGCAGTCTCCATCGGTCTGGGCTGCGGGCCAGAGATAGGCGTCGCGGCCACGAAGAGCTTCACGTCCCAGCTGGCGGTCCTTTACGCGCTCGCTGACTCCCTCAGCGGGGGTGCCCTGGCGCCTCGCTTTGAGGACGTGTCCTCACAGATGGCGGGAGCTCCTGCACAGCGAACGGCACGTCAGGGACCTCGCCGAAGAGATCAGGGGCGTCCAAGACATCTACATACTTGGCATGGGCGTGCACTACCCGATAGCGGCCGAGGCCGCACTGAAGGTGAAGGAGCTGGCCTACGTCCATGGGGAGGCTTTGCCAGGAGGGGAGTTGAAGCACGGCCCTCTCGCACTTCTCGACGACAAGACCCATGTGGTCTTCCTCAACCCATCAGACTCTACCCATGCGAGCCTGTTGGCCAGCGCCCACGAGGTGAAGGCCCGAGGCGCGAAGGTCATCGGAATCTCGGACAAGCCCGACGAAGTCTATGACCATTGGCTGCAGATCCCATCGACGGAAGTGGACCTGTTCCCCCTTCTCGAAGTCGTCCCCATGCAGCTCCTCTCCTACCACGTCGCCGTCGACCGGAACACCAATCCGGATTATCCAAGGAACCTAGCCAAATCGGTGACGGTTTAGGCGGTTTCACTGTATTTCCATACGGGCTTAGCCACATTTTATCCAATAGGATTCGACTGAAGGCAGCTTCTAGTGATATCATCACGTCCCTAGTAATATCGGAGAAGCCTATGGACACCTGCAAATGGAAAAGCACGCGCCTGTAACTTTGGACGCCCCAAGCTTCGTGGATTATCAGCAGATGAGTCCGAAGGCGGAGCAGTCTCGGAACCTCCTCACTCAAAGATGCGACTCTTGCGGTGATTCGGTCATGATCGACACTGGCGACGTCATCTACGGGGGGCGCTGGTATCATGCAAAGTGCTGGCTGGTAGCGAGAGAGGAGTTGACCTCAAATTATATCGGGAGAAAGGGGGGATAATGGGAGCCTCGGGGCGGGAAGGTCCGACCCAGGTGCGGCAGACGGAGCCCATCATTCTGATATATCCCGCTTCGATAACCACCGCGCAATGAAGGAATCGAGTGAGGCTCTAGATGGAGAGTCCCGCTCCGCCCTCCCGGGAGAGCTAAGGCGTTTTTTCGAGCGTGGGCCATTCTCCCTCCTGGTAAAGGGTGCCGCCGGGACGGGCAAGTCTACTCTCGCTCTGGCCATCATGCACGAACTGGGAGTGAGGGAGAATTTCCTGTACGTCTCCACGAGGGAGCGCCCTGACCGGTTCTTCAAGGACTACGATTGGGTAAAGGAGTACTTCGCTCCAGGCACGCCCGCGAAGGGGAGGCCCAAGAGCGTCCCTGACCCCAAGTCGTCGTTCGTGGACGCCAGGCTCGACGAGCCGACGCAGATACTTGAGCGCATAACCAGCCAGCTGATGGACATTAACTCCCCCCTCATCGCCGTCGACACGTGGGACTCGATGGAGGACTTCGGAGACTCCAGCGCAGTCAGGACGAACGCGCGGGTGTTGCATACGTGGGCAGAGCGAGCTGGCGCCAGGCTGATCTTGACGATGGAGAACCCACGCGAGTCGAACCTCGACTCTCTCGTTGACGGGATTGTGACGCTGGAAAAAGAGGAGGTGGAAGGAAGGCGCCTTAGGGAGATGAAGATTTCAAAGCTCTATGGTGTCAGGATTGACAACCCCGCGTACTACTTCACCCTGGACGGCGGCAGGTTCAGAACATTCGAGCACTACCAGCCTGAAAGCCTCGAACTCTCAACGGCTTCTGGACCCGTCAGGCAACGTAGTCCGAGATCGCAACCGCAGGGTTACTTCCCGCTCGGGTTCGCGGAACTCGACGATTCGATCGGCGGGGGGATTCCCGAGGGAGCCTCCGCATCTTTGGTCAGCGGCGCGGACGTCAACCCGAAGATCGCTTTCCTGCTGCTCGTTGCCCTAGTCAGGAGCTTCGGGAGCTCAGGCGGCCCGACCGTCGTCCTTCCGTATGAAGACCTCGACCCGTCGTTCCTCTCGAACATGTTCAGGAGGACCATGCCCCGCGTCCAGTTCGAAAGGATCAAATTCCTGAGCGCGGCGAGAGACCTTCCTAAGACGGCTGACCCGACGTCGCCTCCAACTCTCATGATCCTGGACCGGCAACACCTGACCGACGAGCAGACTCGAGCTTCATCGAACGTAGCAAGCTCGACAAGGGGGGTTACAGTCTACCTAGAGAGGGCACACAAGGGGCCGGGAAGAGACGGTGCGGCAAATCCCGCCGTCCGTCTGCACCTGTCATACTCAAAGGGGACGCTCCTGCTGGAGCCGAAGGTGCCTCTGCGTCACGTCTTCGGGTTGACTGTGACTAGAGGCGTTGGGATTCCCAATGTCGACCTCGAGCCGATAGTCTAAGTCCCATTGCTCTGGCTCTCTACTGTGACGGTGCCGTTCATCCAAGGGGAGTTCACCGAGCCGTAGGAGAACATACCCGTCTGCAAGAAGGTGAATGTGAATGAGCCTCCCGGGGGGATGTCGCCCGAGTTGAAGGGTTCTGTCTGCGACGTGGAGGTCACCGTGTGCGGGTCCGAATCATAGTTTATCCAGGTCACCGTGTTGTTGACTCCCAGGACCACTACGATTGTGTCCGGCGAATAGCCGGTGGACGACTGGTTCGAAGACGATCCGGCAGAATCGCGACGAACGGACCTGTCGGCGTGGCTGTGACTGTCGTCGTCGAGGTCGACGTTGAGGTCGTCGTGGACGTGGAGGTAGAGGTGGAATTCGAGGTGATCAGTCCGTGTGGAGGTCGAGACCGAGATGGTCAGATTCGTCAGGAACGACGTTGATGTCTCCGTATCGGTGGAGGTGTTCGTGACGGTCTCTGTGGTCGTCACATCAGACGGGGTGACCGTAAGGGTCGAATTGGAGACCGATGTGACCGTGGAGACCGCCGTAGAAATGCTCGTGCTGACCGAGGGCACAGTCCGGGTCAGAGTCACTGTTGAGTTGTCGGCGGAAAGCGAAGGAGCCGCCGCGTTCGAAAGGATCAGCGCTTCGATGAGAGCGACTGCGACCAGGGCGATGACGACGAACACCAGCGTCGTCCCGCGCCGAGACTTTCCCGTTCCGGAGGGTCTTGCCGATGCGGACTACCATTTAGGACAAGACTTCGAGGACTCTCTCCCCTTAAATCGGCTATCAAACATTGTTCTAGTCAGCGCCGAACGCGACAGAAAATGAGGCGGCGGAGGGCGACGATGCCTCCGCTCAGGACCCGTTCAGGTGATGCCTGGGGGCGCCACGCGAGGCGGGCAGGGTAGGAGCCTCCATGGGCTGCTCGGTGCCCCGCCCCAAGTCCTCGCCCTGCTCTCGGTCGCCCTCGTGCACGAGCTGGTGTTTGGAGAGCGTGTCGGCGTCCTCGAAGGTCGCCTGGCACATGGTCGCACTTGTACTCGGCGGATTGCTTTTTCTCCAAGTCAATCACCCCAAACAGACCTCGGACCGCATAAGTGAGTTGTCTCTGAAAGTCCCGGCGACGGGCTACAGCGGGAGCTTACAGAACAAGGTTATTGGGCGTCTCGAGATCCGTTTGCGAGCTCCCCAGAGGGACGGCCAAAGACTTACCACAGGTCTGGGACCTCCAGCGAGCTTTGTTCGAGCCCCTCAACAAAGTCCCATGGCTCCCTCACGTCGATTCCCTGTGCGGTTCTCCTTAGCTCATCCTGCAGGGTCGATGCTAGCTCTCAGGTCCTTGACGTGCATCGCCACGATGAATTCGTTTCTCCGAAGAGCCCTCTCCAGGCGCGAGGGTAGGATAGCCCTCGGGGTGTGAAATCGAGCGGCAGCAATTCGTGGGTGGGTCGCTTCCCGTCGTTCCAGGGCGTGAAGAGATAGCCGAGGTAATCCTCACGGCGGGACCCCGAGCGTCTCCGTCCGGTTTAGCAGGAATTCACAGACCGGATCATAGGTCAGGCCGGCCACAAGAAACTGGTCGGTCGCCAAGTCCCTAGCCAAAGCCTCGATGCATTTGTCCTCCGACACCTGGTCCCACGCCCGACCCCTGTAGACGCGAAGGACGGTCCTGTCCGGGTCGTATCCGAACAAGCGAAGATACCTCTGAAACTCGCGGGGACGGCCATCGGAGACTTGCGCCCTCACCACATCCTCAGATATTAGCTGGGTCATGGTTGCATCTCAGCAGGACCTGGGCGGCGAACCCTTCCAATCCTCTCGAGGGACGTCTCTGGTGTGGACCTCATCCGCAGCGTACACCTCCTCCTCCGCCATATCGATGCCGACTGATTCTTATGAAGGGCGACGCCGAATGCAGGGTGGTACACGTCTTCGAGCCGCCACCATCGGGAGAGGTTAGGGCGGGTCAATCTACCCGGTGTCGTTGTAGACGGCAGTGAGTGAATCCGACTGTCCGCTCGGCGTAATCCCGTAGTAGTCGTCGGCGGTGGTAGCGCCGCCGCTAGCCCAGTTGCTGAACGTGTAACCTCCGTAGTCGGACGCGATGATGATGTAGGAGGAACCCGTGGTGAGGTCGAAGGTCGCAGGAGCATAGGATATGCCCTCCAGGACGCCATCCTGCCAGACGCTTATCGACAGCCCGGTCAGCGTCGTCCCGTTGGAATCGACCGCGGAGACGGTTACACCGGTCTTGCCTGAAGGCGGAGGGGAGTTTACATCTCGGTAGATGGCGACGAGGTTCGTGTCGCGGCCAAGGGAAAGAGTCCTGACTCTGAGAGTCGAACCGTCACTCCAGTGGTCGAAGATATAGGAGTCGTAGTCGTACACAGTAACTGTGTATGTCTGGGTGCTGTTCAGCTGGAAGCTCCAGGGTGTCGAACCGTTGGCGATGACCTCACGACCCTGAGAGATTGTCGAGTAGAAACCGCTCAGGTCGTGACCGGTCTCGTCGGTCGCTTGGATTCCCAGGGAAACGGTCTTTGGAGGTGGAGGTCCGAAGGTGTATACATCCCCGCCGTAGACCATCTCTAGCGGAGTCGAGGCGATGAGGCTAGAGTTGGAGAGGCTAGAGGCTGAGTTGTAGACCTGGATGTACCCCTCTAGCGGGAAGTCGTATTTGCCCACATACGGTCCCGCAGTTCCGTGGGTCACCGTTGCCCTTGCGTCGACCGCGCCCGTGGGGCTCAGGAGGGCCACGGAGACAGCGTTGGACGGGATGTCAGTCACCCTTACCGAGTCATTGAGCGCAACGTAGAAGTCCTGATAGCTGCCGTAGAGGATGGTTCCTGCATACTCACTTTCCTCCTCGACGAAGAAGTTGTAGGGGGCCGGCATGTTGAGGATTGACGAGTTCGCAGAATAGACCTCGTTGTGGTCGACATACACGCGGACGAACCCGACCCCGTTACTTACGATCGTGCAATCACGTGTAAGGGGCTGGTCCGGGTTCGTGTCCACCCAGAGGGGAGTGATCCTAACGCTCAGGGGAGAGGACCCCCGTGAACGACGCCCCACGTGGTGCCAGTGGGGGTGCTGATCGCGATGCACGTTAGATAGTCGACGAGCTCGTTGGAGACTTGCATGTAGAGTCCGGTGTCATAATAGCCGGAGACCTTGCCCGTCGATGCCGTTAGAGTTCGCGTGCACCAGGCTTGCGTTTGTGGCCGGTGTCACTGCGTAGAAGCCTGACCACTCCCCCGTACTGGATGCGGCTATTCCGATGTGAAGCTGATTCGCCGACTCGTAGAACTGGTAGAGGGAAGAGGAGTTAGCCGTGCCTCCGAACGACCAATAGCTGTCGTTCGACTGGAGCTGCTGCTGGCTCTCGTAGGCGTTGAGCGGGTCTGAGGCCGACCAAACCGGTTTGTGCCTTGTTGAGCGACGGAGACGAGCCGGACCCGGATGAGGAAATCGACACCACCCCCGTTGCGAGTGCAATGGAGGTGGCGCCTGAAGATCGCGATTATCGCGACCAATACGGCCACAAGAATCTTCTTCTTCAACGAATCGAAGGTCCATCCAGATACATAACTGAGTTTGCGAGGATATTACTGGAAGATTCATCCGTCCTTCCGGGAAAAGAAAAACCGAGGCGCCGTTCCACGCGGCGCCCGGGTAGCCTAGGCCATTCGGGGAGGTGTCGCAGTGGATTGCCCCTGGACGAGCCCGTCGATTCTCTTCGCTATCTTGTTCTCGACCTCGAAGTTCCAAGCCATCTCCGCGACATCGAGAGGTAGGAACAGGTCTGTGATCAGACTGTCTCCACCGCGGTCACCGCGATGTTTTGGATCCACTTGCCGATGCCGATGGTGACGGTGAAGTCGTCGGGTGTGCCCTCTATGAGGACGTTCATTGCGCGCTCCGATGATATTATTTCCCTGAGGAACCCGCCTTTCTGTGCCTGTATCAGCCTGCGCGTCTTCCCGGCTTCCTTGGTTCCTGTACCTTGAAGCCGTCCGACTTCAGGAAGGTCGCGTTCCTAACCGGAGCTGGTCAAGGTCCACATGCCTGCCTTGATAGTGCATTTCCTTTTTGGCTTTCATGCACCGACTGTCGGCTGCAGACTTAACTAGAATAGCCATGATGCTTTTGTGATTTTCTTACGTAGGAATGAAAGGTATGGCAGTGCCTTCGCTGAGCTCCTACCCTTGGTCGAAGGTGCGGATCCTTGGCTCCGTATAGCCCTCGAGGATTTCCATCAGCTCCGAGTACGCCTTTGTGAAGTTGTGCCCCTTTTCAGTAGTCCGGGTACTCGGTCCTCCCGGATTCTCCCTCGGACTTTTCGATGAGCTGCAGTTTTAGGCTCATCTCCAGGTAGTCCTGGACCTGTTTGGAGTTCAGGTTGCACTTGTACATCACGTGGGTCTTCATGGTCCCGTTTGCGCAGACCACCAGGATGAGGTTTATGATGTCCAGTGACTCCCTGTTCCCCGTCCCCAGCATGTTCTTCGCTTCCAACGGAACCGTTTCTGCCATCTTGTTATCATCTAGCCGTTGAGCATTTTCGGCGAAAGGAGATGCTCCAAGTCTTGCCCCTCAGCCTCGTCCTCCGAGCGGTCACTTTGACTAGCGGCCTCGTAAGGAACCTTCTTCAGCCTGAATTCATTGTCTACGCAGAGCTTGAGCACGTCGAAGGCCTCGACGTAGTTGATGGAGGTATTCAGCCTGCTCTGGAGAGCTCTGAACTCCGCAAGGGCCTTTATCGCGTTCGCCTTGGTGTAGAGCTTCCTGCGCTGGGACCAGTATATCCTGATGAGCTCTATTTTGTCGTCGATCACGTCCGAGATGTCGTGGTAGACCTTCGGCTCGAAGTCCCTCGTGAGGGGGATTTCATAGGCCAGCACATTGGAGTTGAACCCGCGGACTCTCTGGTGGCAGTCGCAACCGCCCGATGGTCATGATGGATGTCACCGTGATAATGCGTGAATATCACGTCTGGGTCGACCTTGTTGATGTAGGATTCGATGAAATTGATCAGCTTGTCGTCGACGTTGAGCTTAGTATCGTCGAAATCCCCAATCGATACGTCCTTCGCCCCGATGTACTTGCCCGACGCAAGAAGCTCCTGCGTCCGTTCTCGAGCGTCTCCAGATGCCGCCCCCTGGTTAGCGTGCACATGTACACGTTGTGCCCATTTCTCGCCGCCTTCACGAGGGTTCCGCCACAGCCCAGTTCTATGTCATCTGGGTGGGCCCCTATTGCAAGGATGTTCACGCAAGGAATAGAAAGCCCGCCGATAAATCGATAATCTAAAATTCTTCGGGAGGCATCTTCCAGTACTCCCGAATGGAGCCCTTGGGGGCACACAAGTATAATGAAGACGCGGGACAACCGCTGCTTGACGTACGCATAGCTTCCTGCGACTCAGTCGATGCGTAGCTCATAGAGTCTGGGCGTGGAACGCACCAATTCTGCGCTATCCGGACCCACGTTGGCGATCAGGTCGAGGACCGACATGTCCGGAACGAACTCAGTAGCGAACCTCTGGGGGTAGGGAGACGCGGAGTATTCCTGGAACTCCACGGCGACACCATTGTCTTTGAAGAGGTCGACGTCGAGATACTCAAACCCGCCTCGTCCCGAGATGTAGGTATCGGCACCGATTGACTCGCAGATGTCAATAAGTCTCCGTGAACCCGTCGAGTAGACCGGTAGCTCAGACTCCAGGACTATCGGTATGTCGATCCCTGACCACTCCATGGCCTTTCTTGTGGCCCCCAAATCGAGGTCGAGTAGGTTGACCCAGAGGGTATCGTAGAATTCCTTCAACTCTTCTTTGTAGAGATTGAAATATTTGGCGTTAGCATACGATACCATTATCTTTCTCCAGTGGTCTGCCCTCCACGGGATTTCCTCGTTTATCCTCACCACGCGGTTGGGGGAGAAACGGTCCTCCTTGTGGATGGGGACGGTCAGCCAGACCTCGCCGTGAGTGTCCAGTATTCGATTTCGATTTGTGAACCTCTTGTCGTACTGGGTCGCATCCATGACCACCAGCACGTCGACCATGCTCAACTTATTGAAGAATCCAGGGTATGGAAAATATTGTGGTTGGTGAATCGCTGCCTTCAAGCAGTTGGGAATCGTCCGAGTCGTTATACATGGAACGAGGGATTCCTCTAGAATATTTCTCCGTAACTCGCCTTCGCTTGGGGCCTCTTGGGCTCGAGCGTGTTATGGTTGATTCTTCTAGGAGAAGGCTGTGGAGGCTATTTCATCTCTCTTCGCCCTCACAGAGTAGAATGCGCAAGCGCCAGGTCATCGGGCGTATCGCCAGCGGTCGTCGCGGCCGTGATCATCCTAGTCATCGCAGTGGCTTCTTTTCTCGTGATAGGAGGAGGTGCCTTGACGTCCGGAAACAAGTCAAGCACGACGGGGAGCGGTTCGACCGCGTCCTCCGCGGTACGCGGGATCCACCACCCCGACGACTTCGACATCCCACGACAGTTCCACCACTTCATCCAGCACCGCAAGTGCGACAAGCACAGCAGGCACCACCACCGGCAGCTCAAGCCATAGCACGACGTCGACCCAATCGAGCACGAGTAGCTCTCCGATCAGCACCACCAGTAGCACAGCGAGTGGCTCGACGAGTAGCACCGCAACGAGCACGACTAGCACATCCGCAACTAACGCCACCAGCACCTCCACGAACTCGTCTACGAGCTCCACCGGCACCTCCACGAGCAGCACAACCAGCACCGAGACCACAAAGACGACCTCGTCATCTACTCAACCCTCCGGGCCGTCCTCGATCACGATCGACACCCAGCTCGCCAATGGCACTTTGCAGACCGGAGTCTACGTCGAACTCTCCCTCAACGGAGTGTCGGTGTCCACAGGGTACACGCCTACGACCTTCTCGACCACGGCCGACGAGAACTACTCTGTGATCGTCTCCAACTCCAAGGAACCTGTACTTCAACCACTGGACTAACGGCTTCACATCCATGGTTCTCCCGGTCACCACGAACCAGTCTGACATAGCCGTGACCGCCATTTTCACCACTACCCAGCAGCCACCGCCTCAGACGGTGTACAGTATCACGGTGAACAGCAACGACCTGAACGGCACCGCGGTGGGCGGGTTCCGCATAGACCTCAGGGTGGAAGGCTATGTCGTCCAGACCGGGTTCTCGCCGGTGACATTCCGCAACCTCGAACCGGGCATCGAGTACCAGGTTGTCACATACTGGTTCGGTAACTACTACCTGAGGGAGTTTGCAAACGGAGACTTCAATCGCTACGATATCGTGAAGTTTAACTCGACCGGAGCCACGAGCGTAACCCTGGACGCGCTCTATCAGTACGTCCCGGCGTCCCAGGCTGCGACCTTGAACATCATGGCGTTCTTCCCGAACGGCACCCAGCTGGGGACGACCTTCAACAACACAGGCTACATCCAGCACACTCCAGGGATGTGGTTGACCGTCACCCCTCCCGGGTCGAACACCCCGTTTACCGGGACTTACACCGGGGGCAGCATCCTCCCGTTCGTTCTCCTCTCCGGAGGGAACTACACGGTCCAGATGACTGGGTCGTATGGGAACATCCAATTCTCACACTGGAACGACACAGGGAGCACCAACCCCGTGAGGGCGGTCATGCTCAACGGCAATGTGACCCTCGTGGCGATCTACACCCAGGGCGGCATGGCGCCCCAATCCCCCTCCCCGGGCAGATTGTTCGCCGTCACCATGTCGACGAGTCTTGGCGCGCTACCAGTCCTCCTCACCTACGGCCGAAAAAGCAATCCCGCTCACTCCAAGTCCAAAAAGGACTAGAACTTCACTCTCTGATTTGGGCGGTCGAAACCGGTCAAGTCCCCGCTGTATATGTCTGACTATCAGCAAGCGGCTCAAAGCCGAACCGCTTTGCGAGCCGGACCCTCGTTGACTTTACCGGTTCGATTCGAAGACTAGACCTACGGTTCTTGATTGTTGGACTCAAGCAGGCGACGGGGACTTGTGATCAGCTAGGGTACGATGATGCCGAATGCGAGCCTCGTGACGGCCTAGGTGTCCAGGGCGTAGATTGTCTCGTCTGCTGCTATGACGACGAAGTCGCCTGCAACCGATGGGGTGGTGAAGTGCTCGAACGACCCGAGGGAGATGCTCGCCACCCCGGTCCCCGTAAGCGGGTTGAGAGCGAAGAGCGTCCCGTTGTAGATATCGGATGTCCAGACCGCACCGTCGGCTATGATTGGTGGTCCTGCGAAGTATCCGGTGGAGTTCCAGAGGGAGGTGAAGGTCGGATGAGCGCCTCCGTGGATTGCAAGGGCGTGGAGGCCATCGGGACAGGGTACGTATACGATTCCCGCGGCGTAGGCGGTGGATCCCCAGGTGCTGCCGCAGACGCTGGCATCGAAGAGCTGTCCCCCCACGCCGCCCAGGTTTGAAGCGTTCAAGAGGTAACCGACCCCTGACTTGCCTATGGAAAAGATCAAGTTCCCCGGCAGGAGGGTGGCCCCCGTCGTGTCCTGGTCGAGGTCGTTAGGACCAAGGTAAGCCCAGTTCGACGGCGCGAAATAGCTAACGAGCGACAGGTGTGGTGTCAGCTTGAGGACGGAGTCCGCGTAGTTGTAGGTGGAGTTGTAGTAACTATTTCCCGTGACCACGTACACAAATCCGGAGCTGTCTACGGAGGCGCCTTCAGGGGCCCAGATGTCGGCTTCGTTGGTGGTCGTGGTCTGGAAGCTGTACTCGGTCCCGTTGCCGTTGGCCGAGAGGGCTACCAACCACCCATAGGGCGTGGAGCAGTCCCAGGAAAAGCCCCCGAACGGCACATAGACGAGGCCGTTGGCGAGGGTGAGGGCACCCCGCTGCTCTTGGGCGAGGTAGTTGAAGCCGGAAGGGGATATGGGAAGCGCCCATTGCAGGTGGCCGGTCTGGAGGTCGATCGCGTACAGCGCGTATCCCTGGCCGCCCGTCAGGGCGGTCAGGTAGAGGTTACCAGACGTAGGGTCGATCACCGGGGTGCCGGTTATCCCGACGGAAGGCGCGATATCCGGACCTGCTCCGTCGCAAACGTATGGTGGCGCTGTGGAGTTCGCAGGGGTCCCGAGATGCAAGGTCCACTGAATCGCGCCGGTCGACGCCGAGAGGGAGTAGAGGGTATCGTTTTCAGTAGCCACGAAGACCGAGCCCTTGAAGGAGAGGGGTTCCGCGTAAACTTGGCCGTCGACCGAAGCTTTCCAACCCACGGAGAGGGAGGTGACATTCCCCCCAGACCCGGCGAAACCGTCTCGAGTGTTGTTCCCGTGGTAGGTCAGCCAATAGTCGCCCGAGGATTGCGTAGTCGTTGACTGGGTCGAGCTGCTCGACGTGGAGGTAGACGAGGTAGATGAGGTCGAAATCGAAGTGTTCGAAGAGCTCGTGGTCATCGATGAGGTCATCGTGGATGTTACCGAGGTAGAATCAGTCGATGTGCTTGTGGTAGACGTAGAGATGATCGAACTGGATGAGCCGCTGGACGAGGTAGATTGCGGCGAGCTCGTCAAGCTGGAGCTTGTGGAAGAATAAGAAACTGACGTCAAGCTAGAGACCGACGTGGACGAGCCGGTTCCCGGGATCGTTGTCGTCCTCGAGGGGTGCGAATAGTCTGAACCCCTTGCGAGCAATGCGGAGACAAGGATCAGGGCGGCGAGGGCGATTGCGGCAGCGTAGATGGCCGTGTTGCGCCGGTTGACTTGGCCCATCCCCTGCATGAGCAGACCATCATTGAAACAGATAGGTGTGTTACGTAGCTATAATCTGGTGGAATCTTCCATCTTGGCAGAGGCAACAATCCGGGCACCTGCCGCAGCCTTTGCACCCCAGTTCGAACCAGCATTTCTCCCCGCATCCGAGGCACCTGAACGCCGGCTGCGGCGTCATCATGTCAGAATCGAACCTCTCCGAGCGTTCTGGAGGGCGCGGCTAACCCTCCTTGGTCGTGCTCTTGAATCGCTTGACTTTTTGAAACTCCGTAACATCGACGCCGAATCGTTTTGCTGCGGCGAGAATCCGCCTCCTCGCTGTGGCGGGGTGGCAGAATGTCGATTCCACCTGGTCGAACCGGGCCATCGCGTTACGCACGTGGGTGGCATCGTTGATAGGGAGCTTTCGATCGAGCGGACAGGCGAAGTCCGAACTCTTCAAATCGTTCCTCTTCTCCGTTGTCATCGTTGCCATGAGAGTTGGGCCCTCCCGAAAATCTTAAGATTGATTGAGGATTGTTCTATGCACTACGATGTCCCTTAACACTCCGCGCCTTGGGTTCGGTTCCAGCTGATGGCGCGGCGCTCTCGCTCCACTTGGCTGCAAACTCGTCCCGCTTTGGGCGGTAGACGTCCGAGAAGAACCCGCTCTGCGACTCAAGAACTCCTTTATCGAAGTGCCCAACGTAATCTAGGGCGTCTCTCCAGGCTTCGTCGAAGGAATCGCCGAATCTGGTCTTTATTTGCCGCTCAAAGTCACTTCCCGTCTGGGTTTTCCCACCGATCTCGAATATGGGCTTGTTCTGACTGCTGCTCACACTCTTGTGGGCCAGTTCATCTCCAAGGTAGTATTCGTCGGTTCCCAGGGACCTCTGGGCGCCGGATGGACGCTTCCCGACCTTTGTGGGCGAGCCCGCGCCATGGCCCTTGAATCCTCTCTTCGCGGCCGCGTAGAAGATGGCGCGGTTCAGGCCCCATGATTGAGCGGACTCGAGGGGCAGGCCCAGGGCGTGCGCCCGCGCCGCTTGAAGAACCGCCATGACCTGGAACCTCCCGACAGGCATGGAATCTCTTTCCTTTCAGGCCCTTATTAGCTTAGGGAAGGATTGGTAGGTTCCTCAGGTTGCCCGTCTGACAAGAGCTGAAACTAAGACTCTGGCAGGAAAGATGCAAGAGTCTCAGATTGAGAAGTAGGTCCTGCTCTCCCACTCGAATGATTCCTTCGCGTCGGAAGCATGGATTGCGTTGTCCAACAGGCCCGTCGCAAGGTCTCCCCTAACGGTTCCTGGGACAGCCTCCCAGCTTCTGGTCGCTCCGATCACCCTCCTCACGAGCGCGACCGCGTCCCTTCCTTCCAGCACCACACCGACGCTCGGCCCACTGCTGATGAAGGAGACTAGGTCGCCGAAGAACGGCTTCTCCTTGTGCACCTTGTAGAACTGCTCAGCCTTGGCCCTGGTCACCGTCTGCATGCGGATGTCTACAATCTTCATTCCTCGGCGCTCGAATCGCCCGATTATCTCTCCGACGAGGCCCCGTGCGGTCGCGTCAGGTTTGACGACTATCAGGGTCCTCTCCACTGAGGGCACCGACACGCTACACAGTCCTCCGCGACCTTGCCCACTTGAACTTGCGTGGGTCTCTCTTGAGCTTACGGTCGTTCAATTTGCACTTTGACGAGCAGTAGCTCTTCGATGAGCCGTCGTTCATTATCAGCATTATGCCGGAACCGAGGTGCACGTCCTTGCCGCAGAAAGCACATTTCTTGGGAGTATACAACTCAAGGTATCACTCTTGGGGATTCTTGCAAGCCTGAATTCATTGGCATATAAACGGAACGCCGGAGGAAGAGTGGTGGTTAATAGAGGAAACCCACTCATGAGGCATGGAGGCCTGGAAGGAGGCTCTGGTCGCCTACGTCTTCGAACACGGTGACAGCCTGGACTTTACCCTGCATTTTTGGAAGGGATGCGAACCTACGGAAACGGATGTGATTCAGTATCACAAGTTCACATCAGCTCTAAAGCTGCTGGACAAAGGAGTCACCAACGTAGAGATAGCGACAGATGTCGGCGCTTCGACTGGCACGATTTCCACCTGGAAAAACCTGGTTCGCCTCCCGAAACTTGCCCATTATCTGAAGGCCCACCTAATCCTAAGCAATCCTCCGTCGGGTCGCAAGTGGCTGACGACCGAGTGCTCCCACGGATATGGAATACCCGTCGGAGAATTCCTCTGTGTTCCACTCAGAATTGACTCTTGGGATCAAATGGCAGAAGTCTTGTATCAATTTCGAGACTTGAATGAAGCTCCTATCCCACAATCGAGGGATTACCAACTGGGGTTTCTTCTCGGGATAATGATGGGGGATGCTGCGAAGAGCAAGTCGAACGAAGGCGCTAGCCATAGGCACATCGGGCTCGTCCTTAGCAAGAAGTACGAGACAAATGTCCTGATTGGAGGTTTCGCTGCCCAGTGCGCCAAAGGCGTCGGACTAAGAATCCACAGGATCGCAGATTTGGCGAAGCCGGCCGGAAAACCGAATGGCTTCTTTCAATGGGTCTCACAGGCATCTGCTGTAATTGACTGGCTCTACAATGTTGCTCTTGGTCTAAGGGATGAGGAACTCACAACGTACGACTCTGTTCGAGCCGAGTGGATGCTATCAGCCCCGCGGGAATTTCGAGTCGGGTTGATTAACGGCATCGCCGAGTCTGATGGGTCAGTCGCTATTGCGAGCCAAGAAATAGAGTTCTGGGTTGACCCTCATAGGGACCTGCTAAGGCGATTACTAGAGATGGAGGGACTCCGCGCATTCAACAATAGACAGGCGCTGTCTATCTCGAAAACCCATGCAATCAGATCGTTCCAGGTTCCGATTTTCTGTCCCAACTTACGGACAGTCAGGTATCAACGTCACGAGGTGATGGCCACCGCCAGAACACTGCGAAGGGAAGAAAGGATTCCGGAAGAAGTGAGACAAGAGATCATGGCACTGTCGGTTCAGGGTCTATCGGTTCCACAGATTGTCGAGCAAATCGCTAGGGCCAGAAGGCTTCTGCTATCCTTCCAGGCTGTTCAACGTTGGGCCCGAAAGGCTCGCCGGACAGAATCAGAAGCTTAGTGAATCAAGCCGACAGCAAGCAAAGAGGCGAAAACTGCCCCCAATGGGAGTAGAAGGGGCCAAATGGCCTTGATTTTTCTCGCCTCTCGCTCCGTGTCCCTTAATAGCAGAATATCGCTCAATCTGATGGGTCCCTTGACATTGCGGGTCAAAATGCGCCCCTTTTCCTTACCCTCCAGGATCTTGACTCTCACCTGGGTGATCTCGCCTGCGACGCCAGTCCTCCCCACAATCTGGACCACTTCCGCAGGAGTGATAGCTTCCGCGGCTTGCTTGCTCCCGCCGCCACCGCTGCTCATCGCTACTTCTGTCCTCTAATCCTTGCCAGTTCTTGGGTGACCTGGTCGAGAATCTGCTGTCCCTCGCCGGCCTCCATCACGGCAGCGGCTGCAGTGGACACGTTGATGCCTATGGCAGGACCGATCTGGTCCTTGGAAGGAACGAAGACGATAGGAATCTTCCTCTCGTCGCATAAAATCGGAAGATGGGCTACGACCTCTGGGGGCTGGACGTCCTCGGCCACCACGACAAGCTTGGCAGTGCCCCGCTCGACCGCCTTTGTGGTCTCGTTGGTGCCCTTCCTGACCTTTCCAGTCCTGGACGCCTGTCTCAGGACTTCATATGCTGCTTCGGAGACCTCCTTCGGGGTCTCGAACTTTACAAAGTACAGGCTTAGGGGTCATTGAAAACTCGCCCACACCCGCTTTTTTTGGGGTGCATATAAGCAGGTTGGTGGACGGCGGCGTTCGCTGACACGCGTTCAGGGCGGGGTGCTCGGACACACCCGGGTCAGCCGTGCGACAATACTGCCCTGCCAGGCCCGTCGACCCTGACAAAGCCGTAGCGCTGGAACTGGATTATCTCGCCGACCTTCAGGGACGAGAAAGCTTGCTCGACAAGGCCTAGCTTCGTCTTTAGGCTCTCCGCGTTGAAGGTGCCGTCATCTCTGAAAAGCCCCGATGGCTCGAGCACCTCGAGGCCCTCCGAACCTTCGGGTGTGACCCACTGCAGCTTCCTCGTATCCGCCACCAGGTCCTCACCGGCGAATGCCGCAACCGCCCCGTCGGGGCCTAGCGAAACGAGTTTCGCGTTGTAGAGCTCGATCAGCCTGAAGAGCTGCCCCTCCCTCATCGCCTGGATGTCGGCTGAGGGGACGGAGAAGACGCCGGAAGTCTTGATGCTCCTCTCCCCCAGGCTCTGCGTAGGGTGGAAGGGTATGGTCGCGAGTTTGTCGGGCGCGCCTTCGACCCTGAGAGCGACCGGGTCGGGTACGAAGTAGAACCTCTTTGTGACCGGGTCGAGGAGCTTCCTGTTTACCGAGAAGAGGAGGGACCAGTCGAAGGTGTGCTCCGACGCCGTGTAACCCACCTGGATGGTGAACTGCTTGATCGCCTCCGGGAGTATGCCCCTCCGGATCACTCCCTCTATCGTGGGCATTCGTGGGTCGTCCCACCCTGAGACGAGCTTCTCCTCGACCAACGGGCGGAGGAGCCGTTTGGCGACCGGGGTCCCCTTGAAGTTGAACCTCGAGAACTGCTTGACGTTGATCTCCGGGAAGCCGAGCATCTTCCGGACCATCTCTTGGAGACCGACATGGAACTCTGAGCTCCTCAGGATGTGGGTGACGCTGCACACCTGGTCCTCGACCACGACCTCGAAGTCATAGGTGGGCCAGACGACGAACTTCTCACCCGTGAGCGGGTGCGGGTAGTCGATTATCCTCGCGATGTTCGGGTCCCTCAGCGAGTAGTCCAGGCTCGCCAGGTCCCCCTTGAGCCTGATGACGTAGGTGCCTTCCTTGTGCTTCTTCGCGAGCATCTCATCCCATATGGCCAGGTTCTTCTCGACGCCCTGCGCCCTGTGCTCGCACGGAGTGCCCTCGAATCTCAGCTTCTTCGCCACCTCGGGGGCGCAGGCGCAGGCGTAAGCGTCCCCCGCCTCGAGGAGCGTCTGGACATACTGGTAGAGGAGCTCGACGTCGCTGGAGACGTTCTTCTCGTAGTCCCACTTTATCCCCATCCAGGTATAGCCCTTCCTGAAGCTCTCGTAGTACCTCTTCTGGACCTTCCGTGGATTGGTGTCCTCGAACCTCAGCCAGAGCTTGCCTTCGTAGGTGTCCCTGTAGACCGCGTTGATGGTCCCGGCCATGGCGTGCCCGATGTGCATGAACCCGGAGGGTTCGGGAGGGAGCCTAACGACGAACTGGCCCCTTCACGGCGTCTTCCAGGGGTGGCAACCCGACCCTGCCCTCCTTCTTCTCCGGAGCGGCCAGTGCTTCGGGGTACTTGTCCGCGAGGGTCTTCTCCTGCGCTGCAGGGGTCATCCCGTTCACCGCCTTGACGACCTCGGCCGCGGCCCGGGCTACCTCCTTGGCGATCGCCTTCAGCGATGGGTTCTCGCCGAGTACCTTGCTGACGACTGCGCCCACCTCGGCCCTGCCCCCGTGCCGGACCGCGTTCTGCAGCGCGTACTTTTCCATCGAGGAACGGTCGCTCTCGGAGAGGCTCATGGAGGACCCGCCCTACCAGTCCCGCTCGACTGCGAAGCGCGCTATCTCTTCGATGCGCCTGGCCGCGCTCCGCCGCCCGTCCAAGGCACATTCTTCAGCATGGCCAGGGCGTCGTTTACCAGCTCCGTCGACCTTGCGGAGGCGTAGCCCAGGGCGTCGTACTTGTGAATCAGGTCCAGTATCTCGCCCATGTACGGCCGCCTCGCCATCGCGGCTCATGGAGAAAATCTCCACGATGCGCGCCTTGTCCTGGGGGTTGGCTGCGGAGAGAAGCTTGATGAGGATCAGGGTCCGCTTGCCTTCGAGCAGGTCGTCAGCGGTCTCCTTACCGTACTTTGAGCCGGCCGAGAGGTTGAGAACGTCGTCGTGAATCTGGAAGCCCACCCCGAGTTTCTTGCCGGGTTCCACGAGGGATTCCACCGAGCTCGGAGGCGCCCCGGCGACAAAGCCGCCCAGCCTCATGGGGCTTATCACGGTGTACCATGAGGTCTTCTTCGTGCACATAAGGTAGTAGTCGGCTTCGCTCATCCCCCAGTCGTTCTCCACCACCCACCTAAGCTCCATCTGTTGCCCTTCCGTGGTCTCGTCGATCATCCGTGCGAACTCTGCCATGATGTCGAAAGCTCGTCGCCTCGCCCAGGGAAGCCCGGTTCCTCAGGAGGGACTCCCACATCCTTGCGTGCAGCGCGTCGCCCGTGTTCAGGGCGAGGACCCAGTCGTATTTCTTGTGGAGCGCCGGAGAGCCTCGTCTCATCTCCGAGCCGTCTTCGATGTCGTCGTGGATCAGAATCCAGTTCTGGAAGAGCTCTATGGCGGCGGCGGTCAGAAGGCAGTCTGTCTTCGTTCCCCCCGAAGGCCTCGCAGCTCGTGACGCACAGATACGGGCGCATGCCCTTCCCGGGGCGGGCCGGGTAGTCCCTCATCATCGTGTATAGCAGGTCGATGGCCGGGACGGTGTGAGACTTGGGAAGGAGCTCGTCCAGGATGAGCTTCGTCTACCCGCTTCTTGACCCTGGCCATGTCCCCGAGCATCGGGGTAAAATCTACCTTCATGGTGACACCGGCCTCATGGCGTCGTCGCGGTCCCAGCAGTCCCGAGCACTCGCGTCATCGGTGTTGCTAATCACGGGAAGGAACCCTTAGTAGAGTACCGTGAAAGCGCTGGCGCTTTAAGGCTTTGGCAAATTCGTCGGGCCGGAAGCCTGAGACGAACGCGACCTCCGTCCCCGCGGAGGCTATCTTCGCAGCCTCTGCGACCTTTGCTCCTATCCCTCCCGTGGCGTCCGAGGGGCCCGAGGCCAGGAATCGCCGTGCCTGAGAGATGTCCATGAACTGGATCGTCTTGCCACCGGGATCCAGGATCCCGTCTTTGTCCATCACAAAGATGCATCTTGTCGCCCCAAGGGTCTTGGACAGCTCCTTCACGATCGTGTCTCCCGAGATGATTCTGAAGCCGTCGGGTTCGTGGACGACATCACCGAAAGTGACCGGGGTCATCCCGGCATCCAGAAGGCCCTTCAGCCAGGCTGCACCCTTCTTCCCAGCCGCGCTCAGGAGAGGGAAAGGGGAGAAGGTGTACGGAGCGAGCCCCGCCGAAGTGAGCGCTGAGCATATGCGCCGGTTCAGCTCGAACATCGCGTCCCGAGTCTCGGTCACGCCTCTGCTGGAGGAGTTCGGCTTCGAGGAGGAGAGGTGATATCGCTTCGCGAGCGGGTGGCCGAACGCCCCGCCTCCGTGGACGAGCGCGACGGGGACCCCCGAGGAGGCTAGCGCCCCGCTCAGCTCGGCCACCACATCCTTCCTGAACGAGAACTCGACGCTCTTGTCGCTGCTGATTATGGAACCCCCAAACTTGACCACCGTCTTTCCTGGGGCCAGCTGGGACTTGCTCGAAGTCACGCTCAGGCTCCCTCGTTCGTCCATACCCTCACGCCTCCGCAGGGATCTCAGTCATGAACGCGGGGAAGCCTCGTTTGCCCACGCAGGCCACGGCGGTCTCATCGCCCTGGGAGGAAGCGCCAGTACGCTCCCTCCCCCTCCGGCCCCTGTGAGCTTGGCACCGTAGCACCCGCAAGAAAGGCACAGGTCGACGAGAGAGTCGAGCACGGGGTTCGATGCTCCGACCATCCCGAGCACGGCATGGTTCCAGGTCATCAGGCCCCCGAGTTCTTCCAGCTTCCCCGAGGTCAGCATCTCCGTCGCCTCCTCAGAGACCCTGGTCGCGTTCTCGCAGAGGCGCTTGAAGAGGTTGGGGTGGACGGTCTTCATCGACGAGACCTTGTGGATGAGCTTTCCGGAGTTCCTTCTCCTGCCTGAATAAGCCACGAGAAACCTCGTCTTTGTCGGAAGGTCCACCCTCCTCGGTTCCTGGCCGAGGGTGAACTGTATCACGCCCCCGAGGGCGGAGACCGTCGCGTCTATGCCTGAGGGCATACCGTGGATCGAGCCTCTCCCCGGCCATCGCAGTCTCGATAATCGAGGTCGCGTCGAAGTTCCACCCCTCCAGGCGACTTACGGCCGCGACCGCCGAGACCATGGTCGCCGCAGAGGACCCGAGCCCCGCGCCCGAAGGGAGCTGTGAGCGTATCCTCAGCCTCACCCGAGGCTCCCTGGACCTTTCGCGGTACATCTCTCGGACGAGCCTTTCCAGAGGGAGAGGCTGAGAGTGGCGGGAAGCGGGACCCCTTCGCTCGAGTGTCGTCTCGACCTGGAGCCTGTTCGAGAAAGAAGCTTCGGCCCTCGTCGTCAAGTTGATCGCCGCAGCGAGGGCCATCCCGCCGTGGACCACAAAGTGCTCCCCGGAGATGATTACTTTTCCTGGAGCTTCGGCGATGGCTTTCAGGAGGAATCACCTGAAGGTGACGGAAGGATACCCCACGACGGCATGCATTATCTCCGGTGGTGTCGCCAGCTGGTCGCGTATTTGTGCAACACGCCCTCCTTGAAACCGAGGCGCTTGCTCGCCTCCATGACCGTCGCGATGGCCCCGAAGCCGCACGCGGTCACGTGCTTCCTCTCCAGCGTCTCGTAGAACCCTTCGACGTCGAGCTTCTGCACGTGCTCGAGAAGCTCGGTGTCCTTCTCCATGGCCGTAGCCGCTGGCTCGTAGTGCGTGAGGTCCGATGAGGCTATCAGGATGGCGTTGCGGTCCTGCAACACCTCGGCGATCCCCGAACCTATCTCCATCGCCGTGTCGATGTCCTGGAGCGTGAGGCATACGGGCAGAAACCGGAACGTCCCGTAGATCTCCTGTAGGAAGGGGAGCTGGACCTCTATGGAGTGCTCTCTCTTCTGGGCCTCGGGGTCGTAATCGACAATCCCGGTCAGCTCGACCAGCATCTTTGCCGAGGCCGAGTCTACGGTGACCCTCCCCAGAGGAGTCTCCCAGACACCCTCGCTGAACGTGGAGACCCCGCCGCCTATACCGTAGTGGTTCGGGCCGACTATCACGACGAGCCCGGGCTTCCTGAGGGAGGAGAGCCAGAGGTAGCTGTGGGCCGCGACGGGGCCTGAATATGCGTACCCTGCGTGCGGGCAGACGCAGGCAGCGACGCCGGTCGACTCCTCAGCAGAGGGAGGAAGCGCACCGGGGCCCAACCTGTGGAGGTAGGACTCTGCGATCGCCTGCTTCAACTCCTGGGGGTCGGCGGGGTAAAAACTCCCGGCCACGGCCGGCCTCCTGACAATCATGGAAGCGAGGTATCTCCCGTTCGATTTAAGATGTTCGTGAAAGGGTCTCTTCCGGACCGGAGATACCGCTCGCCTATTCCTCTTCTTCTTCGAGGTCCGACTCGAGGAGCTTGGTCTCGAAGTCGTCTATGGTGTACTTCATCTGCTGGTCCGCTCCCAAGACCGACGAATAGGTCAAGACCGTCCTCGCAAGCAGCCAGAATATCGCCGCGAGCGCCTTCCTTCCACGGTTGTTCCCGGGGATCACGAGGTCGACGTCGTCGGTGACGTTGTCGGTGTCGGCTATGGCGATGACGGGGATGCCCATCTTGCCGGCCTCGATTATCGCCTGGGTGTCTGCGGCAGGGTCTGCCACCACCACGAGCTCCGCGTCCAGGTGGCCCGGATAGAGCGGATTGGTGAAAGTACCGGGCATGAACCTTCCGGTCACCTCCATCGCTCCGGTGAGTTCGCAGAACTTCTCGACCGGGACCTTGCCGTAGTCCTTGCTGGCGTAGACCACGACGTTCGGCGGCGCCAACGAATGCGATGAACTTGCCGGCCACGTCGATGCGCTGGAGTGTCTTGGAGTAATCGATAATGTGGAGTCCGTCGGGCCTGGGCCTTGTGGTGAACCGCTCCATGGTCTTGGTTCGGACCTGGGTGCCGATCCTGATGCCGGTGGCGAGGAGTGCCTTCTCGGAGAGCTGCGGGAGAATTTGCTTCTCGTCAGAGCCCTGGTCCACCTCTTCATCCTGCATGCCCAACGCCTACATCGCCCCAAGGACCCTTCTTATCACTGTTCTTGAAACACCGTACCTAACAGCAAGCTGATTCTGACTCATACCTCTTTCGAGCCGATCCTCAACTATCGCTCGTTTGGTGACATCCGATATTCGTAATGAGTTAGCTTGGCTCGCCATCCTTCTCGTCATTTCCATGGCTAGATGTCTACCCTCCGAATAGAGATATGGCAATGATACTCGCCGTATTTTACCTACTCGCTTCCTGCCAATTACATCCTGATTGAAGATTTCCACTACGTCTTGAGCGGTGCTTCTATCTTCGTAGTAGGCAACTATGGCGTTTAGTTCAGTTTGCTTCTTTGCGACGAACGGGAGCATCTCTTTGGCAGCCTTAACCACGCTAGAAACAGTCAATACTTTCAGTGTCCATGCTCCTCCCGCACTTCTCGAACCGGGCCGGTAAGTCGTGACATCATGGGAACTCAAGAATTCCTCGACGACTCGAAGTTGTTCCTCCCAGTTATCTGTGAACTCCAGGTATAGCCCGAGAGTAAATAGTTGAACGTCCAATCCCACCGTTCCGTCACCGTCAAAGTAGCCTGCAAGTTGCGCCCAGTTGGAGTATTTTTGACCGTCCAGGTCCGTTCCTCTCGTCTGAAGAATATTAACCATCCCTTTTAGCGCCACATCTTCTCATCCGAACCAGCCTCGTCTTCCTCGTGTTCCGACATCCGGTTGCTACTTATTCCAAACTCACCAATTCGCTTTTGCTCTGAGCCTCCCACCTGCCCGAATGACTTCTTTTAAGCGTGTCGAGCACGTCGAGGCTGAGGAGCTAGATGGCCCTCCAGGAGTACATCTTGGCCCCCTCTAGCCTCTCGGAGATGCGGAGCAGCTCGTTCAGCTTGGACATCCGCTCGCCCCCGACGATGCCGCACTTGATCAGGGCGCACCCGAACCCGACCGCAAAGTGGGCCAGGTGTCCGTCTTCGTTGTCGCCCGAGCGGTGGGAAGCAGCCAGCAGCTGCGAGTTCTCCCGCGCTAGCTTGGAGAAGGTCTGGGCCTCGCCCAGGGTGCCTATCTGGTTCACCTTCACTATGACGCCGTTGGTGCTATCGAGCGAGATCCCGCGCTTGAGGCGTTCGGGGTCGGTCGTGTAGAGGTCATCGCCGACGATGTAGGTCCCGCCCAGGGAGGCGTGGATGCGCGCATAGCCTTCGAAATCATCTTCGTAGAGCGGGTCCTCGATGTACAGAAGGTCGAACTTGTCGCGGAGCTCGCCGATGAACGAGATCTGCGACCGTCCCTCTGGAGTGTCTTTTGGGTGGCCCGGTAGTAGTACGCGCCCTTCTTCTTGTCGTAGAGGCTGTCCGCAGCGACGTCCACCCCAACCCGAATCCTCTTCCCCTTTTCATCCTGGACCTCTGCGGCCGTCTCCGAGACGGCTCTGATGGCCTCTTCGTCCGTAATTCCCGGCGCCCACCCTCCCTCGTCGCCACGACCGAGCGGGTAGTTTAGCGTCTTGGAGAGTTTTCGCCCGACGCGCTTGTGCACCTCTAGGTTGAGAGTGATGGCCTCCTTCACGGTGACGGCGCCCACGGGGCAGACCATGATCTCCTGCAGGCTCGGCGACCTTTCGCTCGCGTGCTTTCCACCCCCGATCACGTTGCCTATGGGATAAGGCAGTGTGGAAGATGCGGGGTCGATGGCTCTGCACAGCGGCACGCCCCTCGCGGCCGCTTCTGCCTCGGCGGCTGCCACGCTCAGGGCGTAGGCCATGGAGCCTCCTATGTTGGAATAGTTCTTCGTTGTGTCGATGGACCTGAGGAGCTTCGAGAACCCCTGGGTGTCCGCAGCGTCGAAACCGATGAGGTCTCTCTTGAAAGACTTGAAGCGTCTCGAGCGTCATCTCCGGGTTGTCCTTGGCGAAGGGGAGCGCCTCGTTGGCGCCTCGGCTCGCTCCCGATGGAGAAAGGGCCCGGCCGACCTTTCCTCCCACGGTGACCTCGGCCTCGATTCCAGGGTCGCCCCTGCCGTTATAGCAGACCCGGACCAGGACCTCCTCTATCTGCATGGCCTAGGGCCCGTTGGGGGTCTTCTGCGCGTAGTATGGCAGGACCTGGTCGATCAGGTCGACGGAGGTTATCATCATGCGCCTGCAGCAGTAGCGCTTGATTCCCAGACCATCGAGTGCCTTCCCGGGGTCCTCGCCCGCCTTGACCTTGGCGTCGAACTCGGAGAACTTGTCCCCGACGAGCTTGCCGCACGTGAAACAGCGTATGGGTAGTAGCATCCACTATCACCGGTAACTCTTCTGTCGTTTCCGTCTCGCGCCGGGTCCGCCGAACTTCTTCGGCTCGGTCTGCCGTGGGTCGCCGGACAGGAGGTACTTGTTGAAGGCGACCATCTTCTCCCTCAGGTCGGCGCCCTTCACCTGGTCGACGTAGGCCCTGGCAAGGGACATCGCCACGGCGTCGGCCTGGCTCATGAAGCCGCCGCCGGAGACGATGACGTCGATGTCGTACTTTTCTCGAATGTCGCCGACGATCAGTACGGGAGAGAGCATGTGCAGCCTCGCAATCTCAGGTTCCCAGATCTCGAGGGGGACGCCGTTGACCCTGATCCGTCCCTGACCTCCGGAGGTCAGAGCCGCCGAGGCCCGCGAAGTCTTCCTGGCGCCAGGATAGAGCTTCGGTTTCGTGTGTTGCTTCGGTGATACCATTTCTAACTTCAACCGCTCCATCCGATGTTCTTCGAGACCTCGGCAATGGTGGTGTAAAGTGAGAGCGGCCTCGGCGGGACCGCGTCCTTGAACTGGCTCGTCTTGGCTGACCTGCGTACTTCTCCGGCACCCCCATGTAGACCCTGAGTCGGTGCATCGCAAGGTCGCCCTTGCTCTTGGTCTTGGGCACCATCCCGCGGACCATCCTTCTGATGATGTTGTCTGGTCTCCGCGGATGGATGGGTCCATAGATGGGGTTGACCCTGCTGTTGATCTCGAGTTGGACCTGCCACAGACGGAATATGGTGGACTTCCTTCCCGAGACCACGGCCTTCTCTGCGTTGAGGACGATTACCTTCTTTCCTGAGAGCAACTCCTTTGCGACCTTCGAACAGAGCCGACCCGCAATCAGGCCCGACGCGTCCACATAGAGAGTCGACTCTTCGTGAGCAGCGGCCGGCGCTGGCTTATCTGACAATCGTCACTCCACTCCCCTGCGGGATACCTCTTCACGAGCTCCTCTATGGAGAGAGCCTCGCCACCGGCGTCCAGAATCTTGCGCCGCGCAGACGAAGAGAACGAGAACGCGCCGACGACCAGCTTCTTGTCGATGGCGCCCGTCCCCAGAACCTTCCCGGGTACCACCATCGGCCCTTCGCTCAACCTAGAGAGGTGACCCACGTTGACGCTGTCTCCGTCGAATGAGGAGCGGCGAGGTACCTGGCAACGTCCTTCCAGATGTCGATCTTCTCCTTTCTTCCCTTCCTCTCAAGTGCAATCACCTGCGTCCTCAGGACCCTGTTCGGACCGCGTCGTGGTTGTGCGGCTGCTATTTTTCGTCATTTACTTTATCACTAACGTCTTTGTGGAGTTCGGCCAGCTTCTCTTCGAGCTTCTCGATGGCCCTCGTCACTATCTCCTTCGCGGGCAGGGACCCCGAGCTCTCGACCTTCAGGTTGAAGACGCCTTCGCCCTTTCCCTCAGTGAGGGCAGCTACCGTCGCCGGCTGCCACTTTGCGTGCTCTTTTCCTCGTCCGAGGCGGGCGTAGGCCTCGAGCTTCACGGCCTGACCAGCGGCGAGCTTCACGAGCGGGATGTTCGGGCTGACAGGCTTGATCTCCCTGTCCTCTGATACCAGGTCGCCTGACATCACGGTTCGCGGCTTGTCCTGGGCCACCGCGTCCAACACGAGGAGGACCCTGCACTTTTGGCAACCCAGCGGGCTGCCGCAGTCGCACTTCTCAGGGAGCACGTATCGCTCCAGGTCGGTCCTGAGCGGGACCATGCCCAGCCGATGGGCGAGGATTTCGTCGTAGAGTACCGAGGAGTTCTCCAGGATTACGATGTCGTCAATGGCCATTGAAGGTACTTCGGCTATGCAAAAGCGCCTGATGGCGTTGGCATAGCTCCGGTCGATCCCATCCATCTGTAGGGATACTTCCTCATCGCTCTCCGCGATAACCTTTACCTTTGGTAAAACCAAACCCAATCATCACTCTGGCGGACTTAGGTTTCAGGCGGGATGGCGTGGGGTTTAAAAGCATTCACGCTTCTCGTTCGTGTTCCAGCGGTTGCAGCCCCTCCTGTACCGCGACGCGCCGGCCGTGATCTCGGTCGGGTACGAAGGCGCGCACCAGGCCTAAATAGGCCCGAGAGTCGAATCAGGGCATGTCTGCGAGCCAGCCGGCCAAGGACTACATCCAAAAGTTCCGGGTGAGGGACGATTCCCTCGCTCACTACGACCTGTACGTCACCGACGATTCCCTGGCGTTCATCAAGACCCAGCAGGGTGCCAGCGGCACGGGGGCGCTGTGGTCCGCTCTCCTGGGCGCGGCGTTATACGGTCGCCTCACCAGAAAGTCCTATGGGGATGACTTGACCCTCGAACAGAAACTGGCGGCTGCAAAGGGGAGCTTCAAGATTCCGAGCGATTCCATCCTAGGTCTGAAGATGGGCCACGGCCTGGGGCAGTACCAAGTCAGCCTGGACACTAAGAACGCTGAGGGGAAGCCGGTCAACACTAGAATCTTCATGAACAGGAACGACTACGATGCGTTCGGGAAGCTGATGGGAAGCTTGAGCGCGTTCGCTCCGAAAGTCAAGGCGTAGAGTGGCTCTAGGTTCCTGAAACGGGGGCGACCGATGATTACGCTCTTCTTCCTCTGCGTCCACCCTTCTTCCTTGTGGTGTCGTGTGGAATCGGAGTGGCGTCCTCTATCCTGCCAATCCTGAACCCAGAACGGGCGATGGCCCTAATCGCGGCCTGGGCGCCCGGACCGGGGGTCCTTGGGCCTGTACCGCCGACCGCTCTGACCTTGATGTGTACTGCGTTGATGCCCTTGCCCTTGGCGACGTCGGAGGCTGCCGATGCCGACCGCATCGCCGCGTAGGGCGACGCCTCGAACCTGTCGGCCTTCACGTGCCTGCCTCCCGATGAGAACGATATCGTCTCCGCTCCCGTGAGGTCGGTTATGTGGACGATGGTGTTGTTGTAGGATGAATAGATGTGAACGACTGCCCAACGCTCTTTAAGACTATCCTCATCTAAGGCCAAAATCGTCTATCCACACGCCGCAAAATACCCCTTTAAGAAATCTCCTATTGTCGTGGTCATCCACTTGTGAATGTTTCATTCGCATGGATTTAGTCTAGGATGCTGCAAATATACATTGAGGATTTAGTATAGCATGGTCAAGTTAGGCAGGCCAAACAGAGAGGACATTGCTCGCAGGCTGCTGGAACGGGGTCGTGATTCCATAGAGGGCTACCCGAACTGGGCGGCTGTGGCGGGCTACTTTGATGGTGACGGAAACGTCGAAGAGGTCGTGGGTCGATTCGTAGTCATAATCAAAATTGGCTTCAAAGATAATTGGGACAAGCAGCTGCTTGCGGTTCGGGCGTTTTTGAATAGAAACGGCGTCACCGCCGGAGAGCTTACGAAGGACACGTGGGGGGGTTCCATATCAGCATGGCAGCTACGGGTCACCAACTTGACAGGGATTTTGGAAATGTCGAGAATCCATGCTACCGTACGTCTACAAGAAAAGAACGGAATTGAAAGGGGTCCTGGACTATTTGGAGGACAGGATTACAGGTGACCAACTTATTGGGATAGTAAATAATGAAACCGAGATCGGAAACAAGCTGGGGAAGATTAAGACCTCGAGTCTTCCCTTCACGCGGTCAGAAGGCGAGAGACTAAGATACGCTTATTCCTTGGGTAAGGCTCGTAATGCAATTGGAACCCACTCACTTGAATAGTCAAAGTGGCCATAATTGCGTCAAGTGTCCTTTCAGATGAGCCCCCAATTATTGCCCCGAAGAAGTCTCTGTCGGGCCGAGCATAATTGGAAAGCCATTGAACACGAGGCTAGGTCTTGGCTTTTCACTGCGCTTGCGGTTCAGGCACTGGCTCTGCGTGAGGTTCTTCCGGCGCGGCTTGCGCGGCCGGTGCAGGAGGCTTCGGCGTCCCTATCCCGCCCGTGAGCTGTATCCTGTTTTCCTCGTCCGCCCGCACATGGTAACCGGGAATGTTCACGATCCGATCTCCAATCTTGACGTGCTTGTGCACGATGAGCTGCCGGGCTTGGAGTGGCGAGACCGCACTGCCCTTCTTGTAGATTATCGTCTGGAGCCTACGTCCTAGGACATCCTCCACACTGAGGTCCAGTACGCCGTCGAGGGACACTCCCTCGGCCACGAGACCCCTGTTCCTGAGGCTGTCAAGGAGCTTCTTCTCTTCTCTGTTCCGCACGACCTCGGAAGCGGCGAGCAGGCTCCTCGCCTGTTTTCGGATCGAGCTGAGTTCTGATTGTGCCTTCCAGAGTTCGCGCTTGTTTCGCAGGCCGAAGGTACCGAGCAGGTACAGTTCCTGGGCGAGCTGATCGCTGCGCCACGGACTCTTGGGCTTTGAGTATGTCCTTCGGGGGCTTCTTGGGTCTCCCAATCTCTAACTGACCGACCTTATCGTGTGGGTAATCATTACTTCTTCTTCTCCTCGTCACCGGCGCTCTTCGCCGCGGCCGCTGCCTGGAGGGCGGACTTGCGGACCCCCACCGTCCTGCCGTGGCGTCCCGTTGTCCTCGTCCTCTGGCCGCGCACCTTCAAGCCGAGCCCGTGCCTTATGCCCTTCCAGCTCTGCACGTTCTTCTCACGGTCTATGTCGCTCTTGTTGGCCATGTCGAGGTCGGAGGCGATCAGTTGCTTCGTCTCGCCGGTCTCGGGGTCCTTCCTTCTGTTGAAGGCCCACTGGGGGACCTTCAGAGAAGACCCATCCAACAGTGCCTTTTCCAGTTCGCGGAGCTGAGCTTCACCGAGCGTGCCCAGCCTCGCTCTTGGGTCGAGGCCGAGGCTGCTCACCACGGACTGGGCAAAATTATCGCCCACTCCCTTTATGTCGGAAAGTGCCGGGATCAGCTTCTTCCGTCCATCAAGGTCCTTACCCTTGATCCTGACCAGGTACCTGAAGTCCGACGACTGTGACAAACTAACGAATGCACGCCCCCAAGACTAACATTATAAGAATTACCCTCGGGGTCCCTATTTCCCGCCGGTTTTGTGCAGAATCTCTACGTTGTCCACCTTTCCGTCCCCGTCCAGGTCGACGCCCCGTATGACCGCAGCATAGGCTCCGTTGCGATAGCCGTCGAAGGTTCGGTCTGCAAAGTTGGTCATCGCCATTATCGCAGCCTTGGTCCCTGCTCCGCTAAGGCCTGCCGCCACGACGCACCATCTTTCCTCGTCCCACGGGTTGGCTATCTTGGCTACTATGCCCTCGGTCTCGGAAAGGTACTCGGTGCCCTTCTCGTCTATGATCGCCCCCCAGAACGAATCTTCTGAGAACCGCACCGGCAGCCGTTGATTGACCTCCGATGAAACGATGTTCGTCCTTGGGCCTCCGACGATGAGCAGGTTGGCCTTTTCCCGATTTTCGTTCTTGAGGTCCACGTCGAGTTTCACAGGGAACCTTTCAGGCAACCTCACGAACTGGCCCAGAGCAAACCCGAGCTGGATGGCATAGTGACCGTCCCGTCCTTGCGTCTTGTTGGGGCCGTGCACCTCGGGCGAACCCACGACTATCCAGCCGTCGAGCTCCCCTCCTCGTATGAAGTCCTCGAGGAACCTACCGAGCCCCTTTGAGCGCGCAGCGGGGGACGGTCCTTCGAACCGTTCTCCCTTCACCGCGAACTCTACGGCGTAGCCGTCCCAAGCGAGAGCGTAGAATTCCGCGAGCCCTCCTCGGACCATCCGCGTCCCCTCCTTCATTACGAGGCCCGCGGCCTCCAGATTCCTCATGTGATAGTACACCGTCTGATGGTAGACCCCGAGCTCCCTGGCAATCTGCGAAGGATAGTTCGGTCCCTTCGCAAGCAACCCAAGGATCCTCGCCCCGACGCCGGTCGCCGCTGGGAAAAACGCGGAGGGGTCTCCCGAGCTCAGGACCCGCTTGGCTAGAGTGCTCTTCCCAGGGCTCAGGAGGAGCTTGTCACTGGTCACGGTGGAGTTGACGGCCTGACCGTTATTAAACAATTATGCATGGTCACCCGCCTTCCGAGTTGAGCGGTCCAGCACAAAAGGGACAAGACCATGCAAATTGGAATTTGCACCGTTTCCAACTCGATGCAAGGGAGCTTATAGAGCGAGCCAAGCCGGAGAGCCCCAGATGTGTGGAATAATCGCGGGGATATCCGATCCCATAGCGCCCATCCTGCTCGAGGGTCTCAAGAGGGTTGAGTACAGGGGATATGACTCGGTCGGTGTCGCCACAGTAAGTGACGGCAGGATTCTGTTGAAAAAAGACGTTGGCCGAGTTGAGGCCCTCGAGGCAAAGTACGCCGTATCCACGATGCCTGGGCATGTGGGAATCGCCCACACCAGATGGGCGACCCACGGCGGCGTGACCACAGCGAACGCACACCCCCACCTGTCTTGCGACGAATCGATCGCAGTGGTGCACAATGGGATCATCGAGAACTACCTAGAGCTCAAAAGCACCCTGGTAAAGCGCGGGCACGTGTTCAGGAGCGAGACTGACACGGAGGTCATCGCCCACCTGATAGAGCAGGCTTCCAAGAGGGAGCGCGACCCTCTCCAGGCGACGCTGAAAGCGCTCAGGAAGGTCAAGGGCCAATACGCCGTGGTCGTCATGTTCGCACACCATCCTAACCTCCTGATCGGGGCGAGGAACGACGCCCCGCTCGTGGTCGGGCTGGGCAAGAGGGAGTTCTTCCTGGCGAGCGATGTCCTGGCCTTCATCTCCAGGACGGACAGAGCGGTCTTCCTCGAGAACATGGACGTCGCGTGCATCTCGCCCAGAGGGCTGAAGGTCTACAACATGCAAGGGAAGGAGGTGAAGAGGAAGGTCACCCAGCTCGCCTGGGAGCTCGCGGACGTCTCCAAGCAGGACTTCGCACACTACACGCTGAAGGAGATACACGAGCAGCCGGAGACCGTTCAGCGAGCGATGCTCCAGGACCCACTGAAGCTCGAAGCCTTCGCGGCCAGCATCAAGAACGCTGGGACCGTACTGCTGACAGCGTCAGGTTCGAGCTTCCACGCGGCCCTGCTCCTGAAGGGCAGGCTGAACAGGGAGGCGAAGGTGCGGTGTGACGCAGTCCTTGCTGGCGAGTTTGACCATCAGACGCACTTCGTCGATAAGGACACGGTGATGATCGCATTCAGCCAGAGCGGTGAGACTGCGGACCTTCTCGAAGCGGTGAAGCGAGGACGAGAGGCGGGGGCGAAGATCCTCTCCGTCGTGAACGCCGTCGGTTCCACGCTCGCCCGGGAGAGCGACGCGGTCCTGCTCCTGAACTGCGGCCCTGAGGTGGGCGTAGCTGCGACGAAGAGCTTCACAGCTCAGGTCATGGTGGGAAACATGATCGCAGATGCCGTCCTGGGGCGGAGGACCGTGGGGGACCCGAAGAAGCTGGCCGGGCAGGTCGAGGAGGCCCTCGAGTCAGAGTCGACCATCAAGGATTTGGCGCTCCGCTTCCGAGATAGGCCCGATTTCTACTTCATCGCAAGGGGCCCACACTATCCAGTCGCCCAGGAAGGCGCCCTGAAGCTCAAGGAACTCTCTTACATCCACGCTGAGGGGATCCCAGCGAGCGAGCTGAAGCACGGGACACTGGCGCTCATCGAGAAGGGTACCCCGGTGGTCGTCATAGCGCGGAGCGGGGAGGGTCTCGACGCTATCATATCGAATGCGACCGAGCTCAAGGCGAGGGGAGCGGAGATAATCGGAGTCTCCGACGTGGAGCACCCGGTCTTCAGTTACCGTGTCCCTATCCCCACGTCCAACGAGAGCGTCAGCCCCGTCCTCGAAGTCGATCCCCCTCCAGCTCTTAGCCTACCACATGGCCGTCTCCAGGTCGAACGACCCTGACTACCCGAGAAATCTGGCAAAGTCGGTGACGGTGAGATGAGCCCGCACTCCCGCGAGTGACCAGATTCCAGCATAAGTTCTAAGATAGATTCTTCGAGGTCTTTCGACAGTAGCGGCCCGTCCAATAAGGGACCTCTTCGAATCTTCCTCAATCCTTCTAACGAAGCGGGCCTGCCTAAGACCATGGAAATTTCAACCGCACGCATCCATCAGCACCCCACAGCATCAAGGGCAGCCATACTCATCGTCGCGACAGTCCTGATAACGGCGATGTTCGCCATCCCGTACATCCGCGCAGACACCCAGGTCTCGGCCCCGTCGAACCTCAGCGTCCTTTCCATAAACACCACGGGCCAGAATCTGAACGGCTACTACACACTCCTGGGAACTAGTAACGCCCCGATGCAAACTGCGTTCACACCAACCCTATTCTCCCTCACGCCGACCCAGACGTACACTCTCACGATGGACAACTTCGGGTCCTGCACATTCCAGGGATTCGAGAACGGTCAACCCAACGGCGCCACCATCTATCCGACAGGCGGCCCAATGCAAATGGTGGCCATCTACAACTGCCTCACCACGACGGTGACCATCCAGGCCGTTGACCAGCTCGGCAACCCGATCTCGGGATACTTCGTGACCCTCTCCCAGAACGGCAACATCTACGCAGCATCTTTCACGCCGACGACCATCACCGTCTTCACCAACCAGGCGTACGCCATCCAGGCCGAGAGCTTCGGGTCCTGCACATTCGTCAACTGGCAGGGTAGCGCCGCAGGCGACACCATAGCAACCTTCACCGCCTCGGGCCAGGGACAGACCTACACTGCAGTCTACGATTGCGGCAACACGTAGTGCGAACACAAATGAATCAAGTGGTCGTCCCGGGTGGACGGCCTCTCCCCCCTTTTAATGGGCCAGTCATCCCAAGGGATTAATATCCTGAAATTGGATGTGGAGTTGTGCAAGACAGGAAGAAGTACCTGAGTAGTCCTGAGAAGACGATAGAGGTCGGACCCAAGAGCGTCTCGGCCCTGCTCGACGCCATGGCAGCGACGGGCTTCCAGGGTAAGCGACTGGGAGAGGCAGCCAGAATCTGGTGCGAGATGGTCGAACAGAAGAACCTGACCATCTTCATGGGATACTCGGGCTCCCTGAGCACGACCGGCCAGTGGAAGATAGTGCGATGGCTCATAGAGAACAGATACATCGACGTGCTCGTCAGCACCGGGGCGAACATCTCGGAGGACATACTCGAGGCCATGGGGTACAAGTACTACCAGGGGAGCTGGCTCGCGAACGACGAGGACCTGCTCGAGAACAAGATAGACCGGTTCTACGACATCTACGCCGATGAGTACGATTACAGAGAGCTCGAAGGCCTCATCCGGAAGTTCGCCAGCACGCTGAGCCCGAAGAGGGCGTACTCCACGAGGGAGTTCCTGAACCGGTTCGGCGAGTACCAGTGGAAGAAGGGGATCAAGAGCATCACGGCGACTGCCTGGAAGCACAACGTGCCGATATATTCGCCGGGGCTGATAGACAGCGGATACGGCGTCGCCCTCTCTCTCTTGATGAGGGAGGAGGGGAAGAAGATACAGCTCGACCAGACCCAGGACATGGAGGAACTCGGGCAGATAGCGGACAAGACGAGGACGGCGGTCGTCTTCGTGGGAGGTGGGGTCCCCAAGGATACCATCCAGCTCGCCACCATAATCAAGTCGCTGTCTGAGGGCGGCGAGGAGGCTACTCCGCACAACTACGCCATCCAGATCACCACGGACAGCCCGCAGTGGGGGGGGCTCTCGGGGTGCACCCTGGAGGAGGCCATCAGCTGGGGGAAGATAGCGTCGGACTCCACGAGAAGCGTGGTCTACTGCGATGCGACCATCGCTCTGCCTCTGATATCCCACGCCATGGGCGAGAAGGCCAAGAAGAGGAAGGAAGCACCCGACCTCAGCTGGGTCTTCAAGGGACAGGGAAAGGATTAATCCAAGCTCGCGAACCACAGCGCGGATTCACTTGCCTCAGACTCCCCCGCGAGTGGAAATCAAGGAGTACGGCAGCAGGATAACGAAACCCACTATCGTCGTAGCGGTCCCGGACGTCGGGCTCGTCGGGACCATCGCGTGCTCCTATATCGTGGAGCAGCTCAAACTCGAGCCAAGGGGCCACATCGACTCCGACCTCGCGCCTCAGGTGATGCTTGTGCATGACTCGGTCCCGACGTACCCGATCCAGATATTCGGGAAGGACAAGATATTGATTGTACTTTCTGGAGTGCCGCTCTCTCCCAAGTTCTCCCTCGAGCTCGCCAAGGAAATCGCGCGGTGGGCTAAGGAGAGAGATGCGAGAGTGGTGGTCGGTGTAAGCGGTGCACCCTCGAGGAAGCGAGAAGAGGCCCATGGCGATGGCGTCCCAACGGTGACCGGGGTCTCCAACGACCAAGCGATGCTAAAGGGCCTGAAGGCCATCGGAGCGCTCCCGCTTGAACAGGGGGGATTGACCGGTTTCTACGCGAGCCTCATGAAGTATTGCATGGTCAACGACCAGGCAAACGTGACCCTGTTGGGAGAGTCCATGCTCCAGTTCCCGGACCCTGGGGCCGCAGCGGCGGTCATCGGCGTGCTGAGCGCCATGGTCGGCGTCAAGGTGGACACCAAGCCTTTGCTCAAGGAGTCCGAGGAGGTCAGGATGAAGACAAGGGAACTGATGAGCCAGACCCAGGCGGCGCAGCAGCCGCCGGTCGGGAGCCCGTCGGCATACAGGTGATTGACATGTGGGAAGACGACGAAGACGAGTACCCTGAGACGAGCATGAACCGGTTCTTTTCGAGGGTCTTTGCCGAGTCCGAAGACCCCCTCTTCGACGTCCAATCGAGGAGCCTTCGCCCGTTGTTCAGGGTGGAGGTGAACGAAGAGTTCGTGGTGGTCGCCATGGACCTCCCCGGAGTGCGGAAGGAGGACATCACGGTCACGTGCACCGAAGAGCTCGTCAGCCTGGAGGCCGAGATGAAGAAGCCCGTGGCTCTCAGGGTCTCCGGTGCTGGCGCGAGGGCCACCAGGTTCGAGCGCTACTCGAAGAAGGTCAGGCTCCCCGTCCGAGTGGTGCCCGAGAAAGCCACGGCAAAGTACAAGAACGGCGTGATAGTGGTTAAGCTCCCGATACTCCGCACGGGCAAGGCAATTAAAATAGCGGACGGCTAAAGGTCGAGAGGAAACGGCATGGCATTCCGCGTCTACGTCACGAGCAACGAGGTACCTCGGGAGGCACTGGACATCATGAGACGGGTGGCCGAGGTCAAGGTAAACGACAACGATGGCACCCCATCCAGGGAAGCGCTGCTGAGGGAGGTGGCGGACATCGACGGTCTGTTCTGCAACATCAACGAGAAGATAGACGCCCAGCTCATGGACTCTGGGAAGAAGCTCAAGGTCGTGGCGAGCATGTCCGTGGGGTTCGACCACATCGACCAGGCTGCGGCTACCGCGAGGGGCATCATGACCACCAACACGCCCGGGGTCCTGACGGAGGCAGTGGCCGACGAGACGCTGGCGCTCATGCTCGACGTCTCGAGGAGAATCACGGAAGCGGACAAGTACGTCAGGGCGGGCAAGTGGAAGATAAAGTGGACACCGATGCTCATGGTCGGCAGGGACGTCTACGGCAAGACGCTCGGCATCTACGGCCTGGGGAGGATCGGCGTGGCCGTGGCCAACCGAGCCAGGGGGTTCAACATGAAGGTAATCTACTACGACGTGTTCAGGAACCAGGAGCTCGAAAAGAAGCATGGTATCGAGTTCAAGTCAAAGGAAGAAGTCCTCAAGGAAAGCGACTTCTTCTCGGTGCACGTACCCCTCCTGCCCGAGACCAGGAACAGCGTCGGGGCCAAGGAGCTCTCCATGATGAAGAAGACCGCCTTCCTGATCAACACCGCCCGCGGGGGCGTGGTCGACGAGAAGGCGCTGATAGAGGCGCTCCGGGCGGGCACCATAGCGGGCGCAGGCCTCGACGTCTTCGAGAAGGAGCCCATCGAGATGGACAACCCCCTCCTGAAGATGGACAACGTCGTCCTCGCTCCGCACCTCGCCAGCGGGAGCATAGAGAGCAGGACGGCGATGGCGGTCCTCGCGGCGAGGAACCTCGTAGCGGCGCTGCAAGGGGAAGTGCCGCCCAATCTGCTCAACAAGGACTCGTACCGCGGCAAGCCGAACCCCGCCTCCAAAAGCTAAATATGCGCCAGGGAGCGTTCTTGTTCAATGCACTACGATGGGAGCTTCGACGTCAAAGCTCCGAAGGAGAAGGTCTATGACTTCATCACCGACCCCAAGAAGATCACGACCATATTTCCTGACGTCTCGGCGGTCAAGGTACTCGACGCTGACAACTTTACGCTAAAGGCCAAAGTCGGCATGTCTTTCATCCGTGGGACGATGGACGTGAAAGGGTCGGTGGCTGAGAAGAAGAAACCCACGAGCGCGAGGATGAAGGCGAGGGGAAACGGTCTGAACAGCTCGGTGGACCTCGACAGCCTCTTCACCATGGAGGACGGACCGAAGGGTGGGACCCACGTGACTTGGTCGGCGGACGCGAAGATCAGCGGGATTATGGCGAGCATAGGCTCGCGCCTCATCGACTCTCAGGCTGACAAGTACGTAAAACAAATAATCGGGTCGCTCGAGAAGAAGCTCTCCTAGCTCTTCTTTCGCTTCGCTTTTCCTGCCTGGATCAGCGAGAGTATGTAGTCCGAACGTAGCGGCATCTTCTCGACCACGGTCCCATACTCTGCAAGCGCGTCCTCTACGGCGTTGACGATGACGGGGGTCGCGGCGATGCATCCCGCCTCCCCGATCCCCTTGACACCGAGAGGGTTGGAAGGAGTGGGTGTCTCAGTCCTGGCGATCACGATCTCAGGCATGAGCTCGATGGAGGGTATCCTGTAGTCGGCCAGCGTGGAGGTGATGAGCTGGCCGTTGTCGTCGAAGATGAGGTCCTCGATCATCGCCTGGCCGACCCCCTGGACCACTCCCCCGTGCACCTGGCCTTCTACGACCATGGGGTTCAGAAGCTTCCCGCAGTCGTCTACGGCGAAGTACTTGAGTATCTTCACCGCGCCGGTCTCCTTGTCCACCTCGACCTGGGCGATGTGATTGCCGAATGGGAAGGTGTAGTTTGGCGGGGAGAAGACGCTGTACTCGAAGATGGTCGGCTCCATATCAGCAGGGATGGCGTTGGAGTCGTACGCGGTGGCGGCGACTTCTTCGAACGTGAGCGAGCGCCCCTGGTTGCCCTCCTGGTAGATTTTGCCGTCCTGGAAGACCATCTCGCTGTCGGACGGAATTTTTAGGGTGTGCGCGGCGATTCTGCGCATTTTCTCCCTCACCTTCTTCGCGCAGACGAGTGTGGCCGCGCCGGTGAGAGGGCCCGACCTGCTTCCGGCGGTGACCGTGCTCCATGGGAGCATCTCCGTGTCGCCGTGTCTCACCGTAAAGCGGTCGATCGCTATGCCGAGTTCGTCACCCACAATCTGGGCCATGGTCACCGCGTGACCCTGCCCATGCGGGTGCCCCCCGATGGTGAGGAGCGCCTTGCCGCGCTTGTCAATCATGAGACTAGCGGTCTGGCCCATGCCGGGACCGAAGCCGCATATCTCGGTCCAAGTGACTATGCCGACCCCGATGAGGCGGCCCGCCGCCCTGGCTTGCCTCTGCTCCGCCCTCAGCCTCTGGTAGCTGGACACCTCGAGCGCCTTGTCGAGATTTCTTTCGTAGTCAGCGCTGTCGTAGGTGTATCCGCCGGGCGTCTTGAACGGGAACTTTGCCTTTGGGATGTAGTTGAGCCTCCTTACCTTCACGGGGTCCAGTCTCAACTTCGCCGCCATGACGGTGACAGCCCGCTCGAGCAGGAACGCCGCCTCGGGCCTCCCCGCGCCCCTGTAGGCACCCGTGCGGTACCTTGCTTGTGAAGACCGTGTAGGCCTCGGCCCGGTACGCCGGGATGTCATAGACTCCAGTCCCCATGCCGATAGTGAGTCCAGGCAGGTCGGCGGCGTCGCCGGTCGAGTAGCCCCCGCCGTCGACTATGACCTTGATCTTGTAACCGAGAATCTTGCCGTCCCTTCTGACCGCCAGCTCCGCCCACTGAGTCTGCCCCCTCCCATGGGTCATGGTGAGCATGTGTTCCCGCCTCGACTCCTCCCACTTCACCGGGCGGCGGTAGTGTTTGGCAGCATAGCAGATCACGAGGTCCTCTGGATAGGCGGCTGCCTTGCCCCCGAACCCCCCTCCCGTGTCGGGAGCTATGACCCTGACCTTGGGTGGGGTCGAGAGGATGAGGTCGGCCAGGAGGTCCCGCATCCCGTGCGGGTCCTGGGTAGAGAGCCAGATGGTGTACGAATCACTGCCCTCGTCGTAGTTCACGGCGATGCCTCTGGGCTCGAGGCAGACCTGGTGTACGCGCTGATTGAGCACCGAGACTTTCACAATCTCGTCCGCCTTCTTGAAGGCACCGACCACGTCTCCGGAGGTGTAGACCGTCGAGAACGCTATGTTGTCTGGGAACTGCTTGTGCAACCGGGGCGCATCGGGCTTCATGGCCGCGACGGGGTCGGTGACACTATCGAGCGGTTCGTACTCCACCTCGACTAGACTCAGCCGCGTCCTCCGCGGTATAGATGTCCTTGGCGAAGACGACGGCCACAGCCTCCCCCTGGTACTGGACCTCGTCGATGGGGAGAGCTTTGCGCAGCGTGGCGCGCTTTACGCTCCCTCCGCCCTCGACCCCTGCGCCGCCGCTCTCGCCGCCCACCCCGAGAGTACCAAGAGTTGGCATGTTGGCGACCTTTCCATCCAGGGCCCTGCCGTCGAGGGCACCCACCACACCCGGGAGGCTCAGCGCTGCCGTGAGGTCCACCTTGATGATCTTTGCGTGGGCATGCGGACTGCGGACGAAATACGCCACCAGGCCGTCCGGGAACTTGATGTCGTCGAGGTACTTCCCGAGCCCGTGATGAACTTGTAATCTTCCAATCGCTTGAGCCTCTGTCCGACCAGGGGCTCGTGCTTCTGAACGGATACCTGCTGTCGAGAAGCCATCTGCATTTGCCGCGATTCCCCACGTTATGAAACTTTCTTTCCTAAACGCATGGCAGAAAGTAACAGACTCAGACGTACGAGCGGTTTCGACTAGGCGTGCCGTTTCATCGTCGCAGACCTCTCCTCTCCCATCGATACGAGCGTGACCTTCACTTTGAGCTCGTTCTCCAGGAACTCGACCAGGCCCTGTGCCGGGCCAGGAAGCTTGTGCTCTCCGAGCTCGACGCCAAAGAACGAGGGCATGTCAAGGTAGACAGGTCGGGCTGCAGCAAGCTTCGGAAGGGCCCTCGAGAAGTTCGAGGTCTCCTCGCCGTCGATGGAGTAGGCGACGCAGACCTTCATCTCTTTCACCTTCGTGAGGATGTCTAGCTTAGTTAACGCGAGCTCGGATACGCCGTTGAGCCGGACTGCGTACTTCAGACCTACAAGGTCGAGCCATCCCACGCGTCGTGGTCTCCCCGTGGTCGCTCCGTACTCCTTGCCCTCCGTACCGGATCTTCTCGCCCGTATCTCCCAAGATTTCCGTCGGGAAGGGTCCTCCCCCAACGCGAGTGGTGTAGGCTTTCGCCACTCCCATTATGTCGCCGACAGAGCTGTTCGGGATTCCGAGTCCGGCAGGAACGTAGTTCGCTATCGTGTGGGTTCCCGTGACGTATGGATACGTGCCGTAGACTAGGTCTAGCAATACGGCCTGGGCCCCCTCGAAGATGACGGCTGAACCGGCTTCATTGAGCTCCATGATCTTCTCCCCGACCGCGCCCACCCTACCCTCCAGGACTCTTCTTGACTCGGCCTTCCAGGCATCGATGTCTGGAAGATCCTTCATGAATTTGCCATAGAAGGAGATCGCCGTCGCCATGTCGAAAGTCCCCGAGATGAGGTCGCCCACGCGCGGCGTGAGCCTGAGGGCCCGCATCGCATAGGCCGGACCTATGCCGTGTTTGGTCGTACCGATTGCCTTGTCTCCTCGGAGGGTCTCGATGAAGGCATCCATCTGCTTCTCGAGGGGAGTGACGACCGTGCATCTCTCGTCTATGAGCAGGTCAGGCTCGCCTCTTTCGGCCCTGATCATCTGGAGCTCCTCGTCGAGTATAGTCGGGTCGACCGCCACTCCCGGTCCAATGAACAGTTTCTTCCTCTTCAAGCAACCGGAAGGCAGTTGGTGGAAGACGAACCTTTTCCCCCCGACAACAATCGTGTGTCCGGCGTTGCTCCCGCCGTTGTACCTTACGACGCCTTCGAAGCTATCTGCGTAAAAATCGACAATCTTGCCCTTTCCCTCGTCTCCCCACTGGAGACCTACGATGCAGAGGTTGCGCACATAACGCGACTTCGTTGGTTCCGCATTTAACTCTATTCGATAGAATTTGCCGTATCGCTGTCAAACGCGTCACGGGAAGAGGAACCGACGAGTGGAGAGGTCCGCGAGATGAATGGGATTCGAGACCTAGTGCAGACCCCAACTTCGTTTCGACTCGATGGTCATACGTATGCAGTACGAACCGCGCTCCGTGAGGATCTCGGCTCTACCCCTCAGCTCGATTCCCCTGGGTCTCCATGGGGAGACGGTCTCAAGGTCGTCGACGACTATCGCGACCCTGGGGTTGCTCAGGATGTTCTTGAACTTGAGACTCTTCCGTAGGTTCCAACCGCTGAAGTAGGCGTATTTGCCATCGAACTCATAGACTATGGGCACGACGTGAGGCTGCCCGTCGGCCGATGAGGTGGCAACCCGGCCGAGCTGCTGCTGCGATAGGTAAACTAGTTCAGTTTCGCTGAAGCGAATGGTGTCTTCGTGTCTATGGCCGTATTCCTGGTCCAAGTCGTGCGCCGTTCAGGGCAGAGGGTTCGGTTGGTTATATAGCAAGTAGTCGTCTGCTACCAAGTAGGTAAGGCTAACCTTATCTGGTAATGCGGACGATACTGGCGATTGCCCAGTTCGGTTGGGAATACTAACTTAGTTAGAAATAACTACTTGCTTTATATTTCTCCTGAGCCTTATTCTCGTCGGTGAAATTAGATTGCAAGCATTAGAAGGAAGCAAGGATGACGCCACCGAGTCGGTTGGCGAGGAGGACGAGTCTACGATAACCGAGATTTTTCCTGACGTCGGCTACGAATGCGTCCGGTGCAGGACCAAGATCTCGAAGGCCGCGTTGGACATCCTGCCATCGCCGAGGTGCGCAAACTGCGGGTTCACCGTCTTTCAGAAGCTCAGGCCGAGCACGGTGAAGCTCGTAGCCGCAGCGTGAGCGAGGCCTTAAAACGTAGCCTGAGACTGGTCACAGAGTTTGCTTGCTCTGGCGATAGACTTCTCCCAGGTCAGCTCTGACGTCGCCTTCGCCAGTTCGATTGCCATCGCGCTGGGCGCGGTCTTCGTCGTACTGCAGATAAGGGACAACAGGAAGCTCATACTGGCTTCCACCGAGCAGGCAAAGGCAGCCGTCATCCAGGCAAAGCTCTCCACCGACCAGCTGAGACAGAACAACGAGCTTGCCGACATGGAGATGATCATGCGCATCTACGAGTTCGCAAACACCGTTGAGGTCCAGTCTTCCTACCTTACGGTCATCGACTCCAACCTGAAGTCCTTCGAGGATTTCGAGCGGCTCTCGAAGACTGAGAAGGTCGCCTTTTATCAGATGGCGGCGCTCTTCGAGTCCATAGGCGTGCTCGTCGACAGAGGGTTCGTGAGTCTCCAGACCATCGACGACATGTTCGTCCCGGAGCCGCTTTGGAAGCTGATGAAGCCCTTCATCGATGGGGTGAACCGAAAAGCGGGCGAAGAGGTCTATGTCTTCTTTGGAAAGCTGGTCGAGGGGATGAGGAACTACCACGAGCATCCGCAATCGGTCCTGGCTCCGACGAAGCGGTCCTTGCGCGGTGACCTGAAGACCTTCTCGGGCGGCTAGAGGTTCTCGCGCATTATCTGCGCCATGACCTCCGTGTCCACGTAGACTCCGTCCCTTCCCACCTTTAGGCTGCATCTGAGCGGCTTGGAATACTTCGTCGGCTCGTTGACCTTGAGGACGAGCATCGTCGCGTCCTCCTTCAGCCCACGTTCTGTGAGGTAGACCGCGAGTTCCTCCCCGAAGAGATAGAGGTCGAGTCCGTAGCGGCGCAGGTCCCCCGCGGGCTCGAAGGTGATCTTCTCGATGAGCGCCTCGCCCTCCAGCCCCTTTCCGGCGGTGTCCCAAAAGAATATCCGGTCGCCCACAGCCAGGTCGGTAGAGGGGCTCGGCACGGCCATCGCGTAGACTTCGTGATGGTGGAATATCCTGTTGGTGATCTCGCTCCCCAGGGGAACAATCACTCCGGTGACTCCGTTCTTACCCATGGACTCGCCGCCCCATCTCGCTCGTTACCGGCATCCTTTCGCTTCCTATTGGGTTTGTGCGGCACCGATTACGCTGGCGTAGCGCTGTTCGAACCTGTTCAGCTTCCAGTAGGCCATTGATATGACCCAGGAGACCACGAAGATCGCAACGATGCCGTAGCCGATGGTCTCGAAGTCCAGCCCGTTGAGCCAGCACCCAGAAGCCGCCCCCAAGGTTCAGCTCCGTGGAGAGCACCTGAAGCAGCTCGATCGACCCTATGAGCCATGCGACCATCACCGAGATTATTGTGACGGTGAGGTTGTAGTAGACCTTCCTCAGCGGGTTGAGGAAGGCCCATCCGTACGCCATCCTCATCACGACTCCGTCGGTGGTGTCGATCGAGGACCATGCCGCAGGTGAACATCAGCGGCAGGACGAGTATGTAGTAGAGCGGGACGTTGGCCGAGACCCCGACGCCCACGCTTATCGCTATCAGCGCGACCTCCGTGGCAGTGTCGAACCCCAGCCCGAAGAGGACCCCGATTGGATAGATCTGCCAGGGCTTCGTTCACGACCTTGAAGAGGCGGTGGAAGAAGCGGTTCATGAAGCCCCGTTTCTCCATCAGGTTGTCGAGCTGCGTTCTGGTCGAGCTTTCCGTCCCTCATCTTCTTGAAGACCTGGTAGACACCCAGGACGATCACGACGTTGACGAGCCCGATTATCCAGAGGAAGCCTCCGGAGACCAGCGTACCGACGATGCTTGCCTTCCGCCTGCAGCGTTGGGACGCTGGAAGCTACGGCTCGCGCCGCGAACACGAACGCGACGATCAGTCCGACGACTATGGTGGAGTGACCCAGGGAGAACCAGGTCCCGACGGTGAGCGGCCGCTTGTTCTCCTGGAGGAGCTTTCTCGTCGTGTTGTCTATGGCCGCGATGTGGTCTGCGTCGACACCGTGGCGGAGCCCGAGGACGTAGGAGACGAGCCCCAGCCCTGCCAGGACTATGGCTATCCTGCCGATCACGAACGAGGCGAAGAAGCCGAAGACCGTGACGGCGATTATGGCACCGAAGAGGGCTGCGACCTTAACCTTCTCGCCCCTCGACAGCCCCACTGACGACGTGCCGGCCACGGCTAATCCAACTCGCTATTGCGCCCAGCAGAGGCCAGAGGAGCAGAGGAGCCCGAGTCCTTGCCTTCAGCTTCTGGTTTTGCAGTGCTTGCGGTGTGTCGCCCAGATAGCCCTGGTACGGGTGGCCCAGGTACGGGAAGTTGGTCAGGTACTGGACCGCGTTGGTGGTTCCGTCGGTGAGCAGGCTCGCTGCCCCGTCGGCTGTGTACTTGGAGTTGACCAAGGGTATCGTGGCTCCGGCGATGGCCTGGAGCTCGATGGCGGTCACGTTGTCGAAGACTCTCCTGCCGTTTGGGAATCCTGAGGCGTCACCACCCAGTAGCCCGAGCCTGTTGGTGGCGTTGGCTGCGGGGTTGGTCGTGCGTTATCGCCGGCGGAATCGCCACGTTCAGGCGAAGCTCGTCGGCCTGGACGGCGCCCGTGTTGTTCTGGAACCCTGCGATGATGCCCTGTGGGAATCCCCGTGAGGAGGATCGCGACGAGGTCCGGCCTCGTCGAGGTTGGTGTGGCGTATGCAGCGAGGTTGGGGAAGACGCCCGGGTAGAGGACTGGGAGAAGTCCCTGCGAGCTGCGGGTTGTTGTAGTTGGCGAGGAACTGAGAGTCACCGGCGGGGGACTGCATGTTCCAGTAGTCCTTCTGGACCAGCGGGATCACCACTTCGTTGATGAGGGGGTTGCCGAGGCGGGAGACCTGGTACCAGGGTCCTGCGAGCTCTGCGATGGGGACGTCGTACTGGGTTCTCCTCTAGAACTCTGACCGACTGGCGGCTCGCCGTGCTCCAGACGCCTATGGTCGCCGTAGGGTCGTTCACGCCGGTCGGGAGCTTGCCCGTGCTGGTCAGCTCCGTGATGGGAACCTGAATCGCTATGGAGTGGACGTTGAACCCGGCCGTTCCGTCTACACCCGTGGTCGTGGGAGGAGTAGGTATCAGATGGTCGCTAGCGAAGGGCCTCAGAGTCCCGAGGTCGAAGATCGACCCGATGTCCACGTAGAAGCCGTCTGCCGCGTGGGCCGGCGAAGACCGTCTCGCCGGTTGCGAGCGTGTAGACGGTGTTCGGGAATATGTCGGTGTCGTAGTTGGGCGTCGAGCGGGGCCCGATGTTAGGGGGCGCCGCGATCAGATTACTTCCGAGCGTGATATAGTTAGACGGCGTGAGGCCGGTGGCGTGGCTGGGACCGAGGACCTTTGTGACGGTGTAGGTCTGCTAGACGTTGAGGTTGGTGAAGCTCTTCGTGCTCGAGTTGTAGGACACGGGGCCGGTGTTGTACAGGAAGGTCGCTCCCGAGCCGACGTTCGTCTGGAAGCGGAACTGGTAGGTGATTTCCTCAACGCCGTCGCCGTTGTTGTCTATCTTGATCTCGTAGAGAACGTTGGGGTCGAATCGGTAGAAGTTCGGGCCGGCCTGTGCTGCCTGCAGAGGGATGAAGTTGGAGATCAGGGTGACGGTCGAAGGCTTGTCCGGACTGACGAACGCATAGACGTCGGTGTTGTCTGCTGCGGGGTCAGCGGAGATTCCGGGTGCTTCTCTGTGGGAGGTCATCTGATTACTCGAACCTCCCGACAAAGGCATTCTTGAAGCTGGACGCAAGACCAGCGTCCTGTAGCTTCACCTTTTGCAGCCCCTTGAAGCCGCTGACCACGTCGTTGCGGATAACGAGGACCAGCGTCTCTCCGTCGTTCGCAATCGTCGATGTCGCGCTCGTGGCGCTTCGGCCCGCGCTCGACGGTGCTGCGGTCATCGGGGTGGCCTGAGCTGAGCTTGCAACCGACCCCGACAGGTTGGCAAGTAATGGCATCGCGGCGATTGCGGCGCCGGCGGCCATTAGTCCCTTCACTGCGTCTCTTCTAGATAGACTAATTGACATTAGTCAGAAATCTCGTTTTACAGTCTTTATAGTTAGGCCAACTTTACACCCAAATCGGCCCCAAATCTCTCCGCAAACAAAAACGGGGATATGAACGGAGCTGGATCTTCGCTCAGAGTCACCAAATCACGCTCTTTCGTCCACATTCAACTCACCGACTGATATCAAGGACCCTTTTGTCCGAAATAGTCCTAATCCGTCTGTAAAAAAGGGGGAACGAGGGTATGGTCTTCCGACCATGCCCTTCGGTTTCCTACTTGTCGTCGCCTAGGTTCGCGTTCGCGCCCACGGTCACTGCGACCGGGCCCGGACCTGGCGCGGGGGTCACGATGGTGACGGAGTCGCTCACAAGTGCGATGGTTGTTGTGCTGGTGCCCGAGGCGCCTATCACCTGCACCGAGACACTGTGGGTGCCACTGGCCAGGAGCAACTGAGCTACGATGTAGCCGTTGCCGGCATTGTTGGTGACCAAAGTCGCCAGCTGGGTGGATGTGCCGTCGATCTCGAGGTTGACGCTGTACTGGGTGAGAGGGGTCAGGTGGACCACTTCTACGGTCACATAGAGGGTGTTACCCTGGACTGAGATGTGGGCATGGCCGGACGGGAGTGGGTTGATGGTAGCCTGAGAAGTCGCTGAAGCTGTGACTACGATCTGGGGTGGGGAGAGAAGGAGGTTGAAGATCTCTGGGTGGTGAATACACTGGAAGTCTGAGGAGGTCTCTGGAGGGCAGCACAGGGTGGCGGTGGAGGCGTTGGATGCATTGGGAGGACAGCACGGAGTGGCTGTTGAGGCGTTGGGAGGGCAACAGGGATTGCCAGCGGAGGTGTCGAGAGGACAGACTGTTACGGTCGAGGTCGTCGTGGTGGTGCTTGTCGTGCTAGTTGTGGAAGCGGTTGAGGTGATTGCTGTGGGGGTGGCCGAGCCGGATTGCTGAGTGCTCGTGCTCGGGGTCCCAAAGGGTGTGGCCCCGTTTCCATCGTACGCGAGGGCGGCGGTAAAGCCGCCGAGTAGCAGCAGCACTGCGGCCGCCGCTATGATCTGCGTTTTGGCTGTCGGGAATTTCATTTTTCTTCGCAGATGGATAGGCGGGGTACCGATTTATTCGGGAGCTTCCAGGAAGTGGAATTCCAGAAAATTTTACATAATAACGCTGCAAAATCAAATGTGAGGCGCCGGCGACGAGATTTGAACTCGCAACTCCTTTCGGAGGGCAGCTTTCCAGGCTGCTGGCTTACCAGATTAGCCATACGCCGGCCCGAAATCGGGCTTGAAACGGTTGCATATATCAGATTGCTGGGCTCGCGTCAGCATTTCGCCGCTTGACCCGTGTGGCGCTATCGCGTGATCTCCCCACATCCTGAGGGCTCAATCTTGTTCGTCCACTTCGATCTCTCCCGGGCCCTCTTCGTCCTCGACGGGGGCGTGCTTCTGGGTCTTCCAGAGCTTTGGGTAGGTGCCTGCCTCCATAATCACCCGCTTCACCGGGAACGCGATGCCCTTCTTGCTTCCCACTGATCTCGTCTGTGGTCATCCCGGCCTCTGCGATGGCCACCAGTTCGCCTTTCCCAGACAGGAGCACGACCGTCTCGCCCTTCTTGATTCCCGGCGAGAGCGAAAGGACCCCGGGGACCGCAAGCATCGCCCCGTGGCAGACCGCGTCGACCGCGGCGTCCTTTATGATCACCCGCTTTATCCCGGTCATGCAACTCTCGATCGGCCTCACCAGTGCCCTGATCCTCGACTCGTCGCCCTCGTGCTTCCACCTGTGAACGGCGTCGTTCAGGTCGTGTAGCGTGACCAGGGGGCCGACATCCCCCTCCCGCGAGGGCCACTCCGTGATCGGACCCACCCTGGTCCGCCGTAGCTCGACCATGGTCGCGCCGACCACGAGGATCTCGCCGATGTCGTAGATCAGTTTCCGGATGTATGTCCCCGACTGGCACAGGACCCTGATGAGGAAGAGGTTCCCTGCCTGCTCGAGGACCTCGAGCTCGTAGATGGTCCGCTGCGTACCTCCCTCTTTACGGAAGAGCGCTGGGGAGGCTTCTGGAATATCTCCCCCACGAACTCCCTGACGACGCGGTCGACCTGCTCCCGGGGGACCGAAGAGTGGATGCGCATGACCGCGATGTACTCCTTCGGGGGGATGAGCAGCAGGGAGAGAGCCTTGGTCGCCTTCCCGAGGCCGATCGGAAGGACCCCCGAGACGCCCGGGTCCAGGGTGCCGCTGTGCCCAGCCCTCTCGACCCCCATGAGCTTCCGCACCCAGGCGACGACCTCGTGGCTAGTCGGGCCTCGGGTCTTGTCGAGCGGGATGAGCCCGTAGTTGATGTAGGAATCAATCGGCCTATGGGACGGCTCCGAGCCGTGGCCCGAGTCGGTGGCCTCTTCTGCTATCGAAACCATTTCCTCGGAGGTCAAGAGCTCAACGCGGTGACGTAGTCGAGGACTTCGCGGGCCACGCGGGGCGCTTTGATGTCGTCGGTACCCGACGACCAGGTGGAACGGGGAAAGGTCCTTCCCGAACTCAATCTTGTAGAGCTTCTTGTAGAGCTTGAAGTTCTCCCTGTCCCTCTGGACGATCACATCCATGCAGGCTTCGGGAGTGGTCCCGTCCCTCTTCGCCATCCTCTCCGCCCGCTTCTGCGGGGTGCCCGAGAGCCACACCTTGATTCCCTTCTCTGAAAGCCACGGCAGCGTGTAACTGGTTATGACCACGTTTCCCCTCTCGACCTTCTTCAGCAAGCGTTCGTCGACCTCTTTGTCGAACTTTGAGGAGCCCTCCCTCTTCTTGAGGAAACGCATCCCCTCAGCGGTGTCCCACCAGTCGTCTCCAACGGCGTTGTAGCCCTGCTCGATGGCGATTTCCTTGAGTATGTCGCCACCCCCGACCACCTTCAGGCCGAGGCTCTTTGCGATCGCCTTCGCCACCGTCGTCTTTCCCACCGCCGGCATGCCGCACATTATGATCGCTTCCATACGCTGTTCACATCAGAGCGACATCGACGTGCCGAGGACCTTCTGAAGCACGAAGGTGAGAGAGAAGGATGAAAGGGAGTACCACCAGAAGAGGGCAACGGTCCCGCCGGTCCCCACGATGACTGGGATCGGAACAGGCGAGTAGGCGACCGTGGAAGAGATGCAGATGCTTGGAAAATTGCAACCGCTCACAAAGTCCCCCATCAGGTAGTAGACGACGATGAACGGGATGTAGGTTATGAAAGTAGCCTTCGAGCCGTCCGGTAGAAGCCTGAAGCCTCATCTTGTCCACCTGCGGCTTCTTCTTCTTCAGCTTCTCCTCCTTGTCTTTGTCCTTCTTTGATATGGCCTCTCTGAGCTCCTTGTCGAACGCAGCGACCTCGTTCCTGAGCCTCTTCTCCCTCTTCAGGTCTACGAGGGTGCGAATCACTATGTTTGAGAGGATCTGGAGCCCGAGGGCTGTCAGCGTGACAATTAGCGTCGCCTCAGGGATGCCTATCCTCATGCGGTCGCACTCTTCACGAGGGCTTGTATCTTTTGGGCTGCTTCATCTGCTTTGCCCTCGCCGTTGCGGATGAACATTATCGGGGCGCCGCTCACAAGAGAGGCTGCTCCCAGGAACGTCCGTGCGAGCGAGAGCTCGGCCAGGACCTCCTCCTCCGTGACCTCGTCCCTGTACCTGGTGGTGTCCCCCTTGCGGCGTCTTAGCACCTCGGGCGCGTCCGCCTCGATCAGCAGCAGGTGCGTCGGCTTGAGCGCCTGGATCACGGCCAGAGGCAGTCCGGGCCAGAACCCCTCAGGGGTCCTGATGAAGAGGTGCGTGTCCACGAAGATGACCTTCCTTCCGGTGGTCTTGGTAATCTTGGCTGCGGCGATCGTCTGGAGCCGCCGCTGTCTTTCTACGCGAAGCTTCCTCATCTCGTCCCTATTCGAGACCCAGCCCAGTTTGCGTGCGGCGTCGAACATCTCGGTCCCGAAGACGGTCACGCTGGAGCCAGGGATCGACTGGACGGCTTTTTGCACTACCGTGCTCTTCCCAACTCCAGGTACGCCGACTATGACGATTCTCAGGCCCATCGCTCCGTCATCAGCTCTGTCCCAGTATACCCGCGAGCTGAGGCGAGAACTCCTCGAGCTGCTCCTTGACGAGCATCTGGTAGTACTGTAGTATGATGTCGCACATCAGCAGGAGGCCGATGCCGGTGCCGAAGACTCCCAGCAGGTCGGAGACGGAGGCGACGAAGCCGATGATCAAACCCCCAATCACGGTGATGGGCGGGATGTACCTGTTCAGCACCTGCTCCAGCGAGAGCCCAGACCTCCTGAATCCGGGGACCTGAACGTCGGCGTTCATGAGGTTCTTGGCGACGGCCTTCGAGGAGAGGCCGCCTATCTCCACCCAGATTCTGGCGAAGAGGACCGCCATGGTAGTGAGGAACGCGACGTAGATCACCGCCCGGACGGGGTCAGCGGCGGTCGAGGAAAGCCCCTGGGGCGGTGACAGATAGTAAACCAAACCCCCCGTGGGGTTCCCGTTGGTGTCGAACCCGGACACGAAGTAGTGTATCCAGGAGGCACCGGTGAACTGGTCGTTCAGGATACGTGCCACGAACGTCAGGTTGGCTGTGAGCGCGGAGACGAGGATGACCGGGATGTTCGAGACGTAGAGGAGCTTGATCGGGTAGACTCCCTGGAACCCCTTGTACTTCACGGATGTGATGGGGACCTCGACCCTCATCCCCTCGATGTAGATGATGAAGAGTATTACCGCACAGCTGAGGACGAACGTAACCAAGATCAGGATAATTGTCAGGACGGGTAATGATGCTGGACAACGAGTTGGTGACCGCCGCGTCGATGAAGGCCGGGACGAAACCGAAGAATCCGGTGGGACCGGTCTGGGAGGCGGTCAGGCTGACCGTCTGCGGGGAGAATGTATACCACATGAAGGTCTGCGCCACGCCGGCAAGGATGAAGAGGCTGATACCGCTGCCGATGCCCCAGCCCTTCTGGATCAGTTCGTCGAGCAGCAGGACGATGATGCTCGCTCCCACGAGCTGGAAGAATATCACGATGGTCTGGGTCCCGGGGGTGACGTTGGGCAGCGCCCCTCCGAGCAGGTAGGCCCCGGACTCCACAGCTATCACTATGAAGGTCAGAATCTTCGTCGCGGAACCGAAGAGGGCCCTGTCCTCGGGGTTGCCCAGGTCCAGCTTCAGGATATCGCTGCCCTGGAGTAGCTGCAGGATGAGTCCGGCGGTGACGATGGGGCCGATGCCCAGGGTCATGAGGGTCCCCTGGCTGGGAGGCGAAGATTATCCTGAGCGCGGAGAGGGTGTCGCCCTTGTTACCGTATAGGAAGAGCGGCGTGATACCCATGACCAGGTAGACAGATCATGGCCAGGCCGGTCCAGACGAACTTCTCGGAGAGGTTCGGCTTCTGCTTTGGCTTCGGGACCTCGGGTAGAATCGTCGCTGCGCTCTTGACGAAGTCTCTGAGAGAAGCCATGCTTGCTATCTACCTCTCCGAGACTAGCTTATTATCTTACCACCGGCTTCTTCGAGTTTGATCTTTGCCTTGCTCGGTGAATGATACGACCTTCACGTTGAATGCTCGCGTCACGCTACCCGAGCCGAGTAGCTTCTGCACGCCCGAGCGCGGAGAGGTCGATCGAGACCGGTCCTGCGGGCGCCTTGCCCTGGGCGGCGATGGCCTCGAGGTCGCCGACATTGAGCCACTTGAAGAGCTTCGCAGTCTTCCTCGCGTCGGGGACCTGAAGCGGGTCTCGGCCGTAGTGGTCCGGCTCGTTGATGAGCATCCAGGACCACTTGTGCTTGTGGAGGCCGGCGGCACCGTGTCCGCCCTGCTTGCCGGAGTGCCTGTGCTGCCCAACCTGACCATAACCGTGGGTCCTCGAACCTCTCAGCCTCCTGACCTTTCTTGTTCTCGTGGGCATGGCTAGAGCATCCTCTTCACTATGTCGGCCAGCTTTGGGTTTTCTCCCAGAATACCGCCCTGCCCAAACTGGCGCCTGGAAGAGCGCTTGAAACCGCCCCTCGGAGGAGAGAGCCCGAAGAAGGGCTTGACACCCTTCAGTGAGGAGAGCCTCCAACCCTCCTTGATCATCTTTGACGCGAGCTCCGAGTGGTCCTTCACGCCGAGGGCCTTCAGAGCTCATCGGCGTCGAGCGGCTTTGCGTTGCTGACCTTGCCCCTGACCTTGAGAAGCGGTCGTGAGAAGCTCCGCGTCGATGGGCGTCCAGGCGACGTACTCCTTGCAGAGGTGTAACGCGCCCATGGTCGATTCGTCGTCCGAGACCACCGTGGCCGCGAACCGCTTCCCGATCCCGAGCTCGATCGAACGTCTTTCGTGTGCCGCTGGGGGTGTTTATGAGACCGTGAAGGTTTACGACGATAAGGCTAGTCATCGATTACCATGCTCTCCTAGACATTCAAGCCTCGCGACTTTGAGAAGGCGTCGTAGACGGCGTTCGCCAGGGAGGCCAGCGTATCGGTGGAGCCGAAGGTCCTGACCCAGACGTCCTTCACCCCCGCCAGAGCGAGCAGATTGGTGAGAGCGGGGCCGGCCACCGTGCCCAGCGACCTCGGGCCCGGGAGCAGCTCGACGCTGACGCTGCCGGCCTTGCCGACGATCCTGTATGGGACCGAGTGCCTCGGTTCCGCACCTGCACTCCCAGCTGCCGCATCCCAGCTGCACCGGGATGACGTTGAGTAGAGCATCGTTGGTGGCCTTGTCTATGGAGGCCTTCATCTGGGCGGCCTTGCCCTTGCCCACGCCGAAGAAGCCGTTCCCGTTCCCGACCGCGACCACGGCCCTGAACCTCGTGAGCTCCCCGGCGTCGGTCTGCTTTTGCACTATGCCCACGCTCACTACCTCAGACTTTAGGTCGGGGATGAGCGTCTTGACTATCTCGGGCTCCCTCAACTTGAGGCCCATCTGGAATATCTCGTCGAGGGAGGTTATCTTCCCCTCCTGGACCATCTTGCCTAGTTTGGTCCTCGGGACCCACGGTGGCTCCTCGCGTCTCCTCGCGCCGCCTTCGTTCTCGGCCGCGTTGCTGGGACATCTAGTTGCTGGCCCCCATTATCGCGTCCTTGGTGTGGGTATAATTCTGAGCGTAGTCCTCGGGCTTGAAGCCGAGCCTTGATGAGCGCTGAGAAGCGCTTGTCGTAGAGGGCCTTGTCCTCGCTGGCTAGGCCTGCGGCATACTTGGCGATGTTCTCTCCCTTGAGCCTGCTCCTCAGAGGGGAGTGCTTCCTCGGAGAACGGGACGTGGACTCCTGAGTCGATGACGCCCTTGATGAAGGCCGATATCCTCGACCCCTTCACGAACGGCGCGGGACCGTTGTAGAGGATCGCGCTCTCTATCCCCTGCTGCTTGGCCTTCTTCCCCGCCCAGAGGCCGAGGAGATAGCACGCGGGCAGGGACTTCAGCGAACCCTTCCATCCGACCTTCCTCAGCGCGTGGGAGTGAGCAGATGACGAGGACGAGGTCGCCGGTGACGGTCGGCTTCAGGAACTGTGCTGCTGACGTTCTTCCCGGAGACCCGGACCGCGAGCAGGGTGCCCTTCGACAGTTATGGCCTTCTTTCTTGCCCTGTAGTCGGTCGCGCCGCTCCTTCTTCGCCGGTAAAGCGGTACGTAGTTGCCCATGTCTACCGCCGTCCCTCCTTCATCAGTTCGAACAGATGCTTGACGTCGCTGACCTGTCCGCCCTTCACCTGCCTGTAGAGTGTCTTGTAGAGGTCCTTGGTGATCTCGTTCCTTTCACGGGCCACCTGGAGCCTCCACCTGAGGGCGCGGACCTTGGCGACCCAGACGCCCTTCCTCGGACGCCGCGAACCCTTCGTGCCCCGCAGCGAACCGTGACTCCTGCGACTTGCCCTTCACGTGCTTCTTCTTCGCCCTGCCCCGCGAGACTCCCTTGACGGGGGTGACCTTGATGCCTCCCATCCCCCTGAGCCCTCGGATGGTGCTCCTGGTGATGGCGTCCTGGATGAGGTCCTGGGCCTCGGGGTTGATGTATTATCCTGTCCTTGCCCACGCCGAGGACGTCGGCGGCCAGCCTTCTCTTACTTCTTAGATTCAATTACTCTCAACCCTTGCGGATTCAGTATCCTGAGACCGAGCTCGGACGGCCCTCTTCATTATCTGCCGCGCTCTTCCTGGCGCCCACAGCGCCTCCTATCCGGACCACCTCCTTTCCCGGGACGACCTTCGACAGCTCGTCGGTGTTGTGCACCAGGACCTCCGGATGGCCGCTCGGATGATAGTTCCTGACCTCGGAGCGGGCCCCTGTAGCCGACCTTGACACGCCTCGGCCAGCCCTTTATCGACTTCCTTACCTTGTTGTCGAGCCCCTTCGGCTTCCGCCACTCCGGGTGGAGTCGGACGTACCGCCAGCTCTCGGGTCTGACGAACGCAGGCCTGCTCTCCGCTACGGACCTCCTCAGCTCCAGCAGTCTCGCGAGCCTGGAAGCCTCCTCGTCCACCTTGGTCTCCGTCTCACGGCGTTCCTTTTCGGTTGTTTCGCTGATTTCTTGGCCACTTTCGTCTACCAACCCTTCGATCTTCTCGTAGACGTAGATCCCGTCCAAGAAGATGCGCTGGTCCTTGCGCTTTATCTTGGTGGCCTGCTCCAGATTAGCGGCAGTCTGTCCAACGTCCTCGAGCGAGACTCCCTTAATAATAATATCGTCGCCCTCGACCGAGACCTTGCAGTCTCCGAGTATCTCGGTGACCCTCGCCGACCTCTCGCCCATGAAGTTCTCGACGTTGACGTTCGTCGCCCTTGACCTTGACCGTGACCGGGAAGTGGGCGAAGACCACCTTCAGCTTGTAGGTGTAACCCTTGGTCACGCCCGTGACGATGTTCCTGACCAGCGAGCGAGACCGTGTTCGAGGAGACGACGTCCTTCTTCTTGTCGGTGTACGGTGTGACCAGTATCTTCCCGTCCTTCACCTCGATGTTGACGTTGATGCGGTCGAAGTTCTTCTTCACCGTGCCGAGCGGCCCCTTCACGGTGAGCACCCTTCCGGAGACGGAGGCGGTGACTCCCTCTGGCAGCGGCTGGGAGTGGACTATCTCTTGGTCAGTAGACATAGCCTAAGAGTCTACCTCCAATGTTCTTCTCCTGAGCCTCGGAGTGCGAGAGCACGCCGTCCGAGCGTCGAGACAATCAGCATGCCGACGCCGACCGCGGGAAGGTATCGGCTCTCCCACTTTGTGTACTCCCTGGTCTTTATCGGGAAAGCGCGGCGTTATCGCACCACACCTGTTGATCCTGCCGAGCAGCTGGACCCTGAGCTTGCCCGAGACGCCGTCGTCGATGAACTCGAACTCGCCGATGTACCTCTTCTTCTGGAGGACGCGCATTACCTCGCTGGCGAGGTTGGAGGCGGGTATCACCATGCACTCCTTCTTCCGCCTCATCTCCGCGTTCTGAAGGGAGGCGAAGAGGTTCGCTAGTATGTTGTTTACTGGCATCCTCTAGTCATACTTCCTGAAGCCCAGCTTCTCCGCGACTTCCCTGAAGCACTGCCTGCAGAACAGGAGGTCGTAGCTCCTTATCACCGCACCGTACTGGCCGCATCGGCGGCAGTAGCGGGTCGACTTGCCGTACTTCCTCACCTTAGGATGTCTTTCCTTCACTCTATCGCCACCCCAAATTCTTCCCGGAAATAACTCATTGCCTCCTCCTTGCCCACCACGTGTTTCCTGCCCACCTTCGCCGGTTTGTGCAGCCTTCTTGAGACCCTTCCTCCGGGCCTCTCGAGAAGGACAGAGACGTTCATGCCCCAGATGCCGATCTCTGGGTCGTACCTGGTCCCGGGAATCTCGATGTGCTCCTTCAGCCCGAAGGAGACGCTCCCCCGGTCGTCGAAGCTCGAGCTGTTCATCTTCTTCTCCCTGGCCGCAAGGAGGCGGGTGATGAGTTCCTTCGTCCCGCCGCCCCTAATGGTGACCTTCAGGCCTATGGGCTCTCCCTTGTGCACCCCAAAGTCCCTTATGGACTCCTTCGCCTTCCTCTGGCTGGGCTTCTGCCCTGTGAGCTGCTGAAGCACCTTGGAGGCTCTCTCGACCGCCTCACCCGACTTGCCGACGCCTATGTTCAGCACGACCTTGGTCACGGAGACTTTGCGCATCGCGGGTCCCTGTGGGGACTCGTCCGCCGACACGTCCGGAGCGGCTGTCTGTGTTGTGCGACTCACTGGGCCTGCACCTCTATGGCCGGAGCGTCGGAGGCACCGACGGGGAAGACCATCCTGGCCGGAAGCTCGGTGTCTCCGCCCGGGAGTGATATCGCCACCATCTTCTCCTTGGACGCGGTTCCCTTCTTGACGTCTGTGATCTTGCCCATCTGGCCCGCCTTTTCACCCGAGATTATCATCCCGAGCGAGCCCTTGCCGAGCTTGATGCTCGAGACGACCGCCTGCTCGGGGACCTTGATCACCACGGAGTCTCCGGGCGAGAGGGCCAGGGTGTCGTTGCGCATCGACCTTCCGTCGTGGAACCCGTACTGGATATGCCCTCCGTCGATCTTCGACTTGGACTTTATCATGCAAAGCTTGAGCTTCGCCTGGTCCTTGGAGACCTTGCGGACATCCAAGCCGTCCCGGGATGGGATCAGTCGGAACGCCGTTCCCTCCTTCGGCACCTCTATCACGTTGAAGAGCCCCACGGGGAAAGAGGGGTCCTTCCGGGCCACGCCGTCTACCAATATCTGGGAGTCGTAGAGGACCTTCTCGGCCTCCCTGGCGTTGAGCACCAGCTTCATGAGGTCCCTCAGGGCGACGCCGAGCGAGTAGCTGTCGTAGATGGAATAGGGGCCGGGTGAGGGCTTCGTTGCGAACCTGTGGGCCTTTCGCGGGATGTCCCAGGACTTCGGGGCGCTGATTCGCTTCAACCTGTTGCTGCCGCTCTTCTTACCCATCTTCTACGCCTCTCCCGTCTGGGCCTCAAGCTTCCTCTTCCTCAGCTTGTCGTCGAGCAATATGTTGGTGAGAATGACCTTGGAAGCGTCTATCGCAGCGAGGGCCGTGCCACCCGCGATCTTCTCGCGGTTGACCCCTTCCACGTAGACCTTGCCCTTTTGCCCGTCGACCCTCGAGACCTTGCCCTCGATTCCCTTGTACCCGCCTCGGACTATCTTGACGGAATCCCCCTTCCTGGGTCTGAGTGTCCTCTTTCCGTACTTGCTGCGCATGTCGTCCGAGAGCCGGGAGCCGAATTTCATCTGTACACCACTACACCACGATTGAAGCAAGATTAGCCAGTCTGGGCCACTTCTCAGCCGCCTCGCTGGCCACGGGTCCCTTTATATCGGTACCTTTCATCTCTCCCTCTGGAGTAATCAATACCGCCGCGTTATCCTCGAAGCATACGCGCTGGCCGCTGACCCTCCTCACCGCGTACTTTTGTCTGACTATGACCGCGCCGAAGGTCTGCTTTCTGAGGTCCGGCGGGCCCCTCTTGACCACGCACGTGATGTGGTCGCCGACGGACGCTGCCGGATATCTGGAGAGCCTCGGTTTCGCCCTCGTCACCATGACGACCCTGAGCGTCTTGGCGCCCGTGTTGTCGGCGCAGTTGATGACCGCGTTGAGCGGGATTGCACGGGTGATGTAGGTCTTGAACTCCTCTACTCCCTTTGCAGAGACCGCTCTTGATTTCGTCGACATCTGGCCTAATCGCTGCTCCTGGACTGGACGACGACGAAGGAGATCGTCTTGGCGAGGGGCCTACACTCGGCGATGGTCGCCGTGTCTCCCTCCTTCGCCTCGACGCAGGGCGGAAGGTGGGCGTGGACCTTGCCCCTCCTTCTTTCATAGCGGTTGTACTTCGGCACTCTGAACAGGAACTCCCTCTGGATGACCACCGTCTGTTTGTCTGAGATGGAGACTATCTGACCGGTGAGGATCTTGCCTCTGACCTTGACGTGGCCGTGGAACGGGCATCGCGCGTCATCGCAGGTCCGCTTGGGGGGCGCAATAAGAAGCCCGGCTGAACTCATACCTTCATCCCCCTTGCAAGGCGCTCCTCGAGCCTACCCTTCATCTCGTCCGCTATCACAAGTTCGTTGCTTCCCCTCAGCTGCAGTGCTGTGCCCTTCTTCGGTACGGTGAGCGTCCTCTGACCCGCTGAGGTTATCGTCAACATGTGCGCCGTCTCCAGCGAGACCGTCCCCTGGAGGCCCACAATCTGAGGGGCGCCAGCGCACTTTATGATGGTGACTTCGCTGCCCAGAATCCGAATCACTACTCTGTTACCCCCTTCTCCGTCATCACGGTCAAGACCCTTGCGATGTCCTGCTTAATCCGCCCTATCTTGCCGGACTGCTTCTGAATCATTCCCCTGGCGTTCAAACCTTGTAGCTTCTGGAGCTCGCCCCGCAGCTCGAAGAGCCGGTCCTTGAGTTGCTCCGTATCCTGTTCTCTAAGCGTTTTGGTTTTCACTCTTGGCAACTTGTTCTACCTCTACCTCTTTCGGTTCCTCTACTGCCCCATCCGCGGCCGGAGCAGCGGTCTCTGGGGCCTGGCGTACTCTCTGCTGCTGGCGCAGCTTCTGGGCTCGCGGCTGCTTCGACCTTTGCTTCCTTGGCCTTCTTCGAGGCCCTCGGCTTGCGCTCCTTCGCCTGCTTCCTTGGCGCCTTGGCCGGAACGGGGGTTGGTGCCTCAGCGGCATGTCCTGCAGGGACCGCGATCGCCGGAGCGTGGGTCTCAGCCGCTGGGGCCGCTGCTGGTGCAACGGTTGGGGCGGCAGGCTGCTTTGGCGCTACGGCAGCGGAAGCCGGAGCCCCTGGAGGCGCGGTGCCAGGGGCGGCGCTAGGCGCCCCTTCCTTCGGTTGCTCCTCTATGAACTCGAATGCAGGAGGAATCGCGTCCTTGATGGCTATCTTGACCTGGATACCGTAGAGGCCAAGCTTCATCAGGACATCAGTGGTGGCTTGCCTGACAATCCTCGTCGCGGATTCGCCACTCTTGGGTACCACGCCCATGCGGTACTTTTCCGAGTGAGACCTGTCGCTTCGGAGCTTGCCGGCCACGCTGATCTCTACTCCCGCTGCTCCAGCGGCCATGATGGAGTTCATGGTCCAGGTGGCAGCACTCCTGAATGCCGTTCCGCGGGACACGATTTGAGAAATCCTAACAGCCATGATGCGAGGGTCGAGCTCGGGAGACTCGACCTCCGAGACCGCAATCTGAGGGTTCACCATCTTGAATTTCGTTGCGACCCTCTCCGTCAGGTCCTTGATTCCGGTGCCACGGCGCCCGATCGCGAGTCCGGGGCGGGTGACATAGACCGTGAGTCGTGTCCCGACGGGGTTCTTCTGAACCTCGACGCCAGCGTAGCCCGCCTCCTTGAGCTGCGACTGCAGGTACTCGTCGAGCTCAGCGTAGGTGCGGTGCATCAATAACAGGGATTTTACAGCGCTCTTCTCAGAATCCGACATCAGATCTCTCTCCCGACAAACTCCAAATGAACAAGCTGGTGAAGGTTGGGACTGCTGCTCCCGTGGGCACGGGGGACAAAGTCCTTGATCGCTCTTCCGGCGAGCGCGGCAGAATGAATCATCTCCACCCTTTCGGGGTCGAGGCCCTTGAACTCACAGTTCGCCTGAAGGTTTCTTAAAACGCTAAGGACCGACTTCGCCGCCTTCACCGGGTAGGAGCCTGAAGGGAACCCCACGAGCTCGCTCCGGTGGCCGACCTTGAGCTTGTGTCTCCTCATGGCTATGGGAGTTTCCATCTTCTCCACACTCTCCAGTAGCACTATCGCTTTTGAAAGGGTCATCCACCTGATGGTGTTGCAGATCTCTCTCGTCGCCTTTGGCGAGACGTTGACCTCCCTTCCACTAGCTCTTACATGAATCGCTGGGTCGAATGCCTTGAAACTGTACGCAAACTGAGGCAAATTGCTAGTGCCGTAACCCACGAGCGATTTCTGAAGAGCATAAATACTTTGCGAGGCGCGAAGCGTGAGAAATTCGGACCGGTCTCCATTCCTCTGGACCGTTCCGAGCCTCTAGTCAGCTAGGGGCGGAAGCCGAGGGTGGTGTAGTCTGTTGGACCACGATGACATCAGGCTTCTTCTTGCCGTGCCAGAAGGATGCACCGAGCGCCACAATGGACTCTACCCACAGTGCGTAAAAGGCAACGGCATAGGCGGGCTGCCCGCTTCCAGGATAGATGAGGTACGGACCGACCGTCAGAATCGCCATTCCGACCACACCCAAGACGCCAGTTCCAAGGGGGAAGACCCCAACCAACCCAGCGATGACCAGCAGGATGAAGACGATGACCGTCACATAGTTGGATGCGATTGTCGTGTCCGAACCTGACTGCATGCTCGAAAGATTGGAGAGAAGAGGTTCGGCCTTCCCGTACAGGGTCTGCGAGCCTGATATCGGGAGCAGGAAGACGGTGACCAGTATCGCCAAACCGACAATTATCCCCAGCACCCTTCCGGGGTGAAACCGCACGTCCATACAGAGCCTGTCTATCTATTTAAACGAGGAAACGTGGTGTTTTCAGAGAAACCTGCGCCGCACTAGACTTATAACGGATACAGAGCGGCGCTCATTCAAGGGCTGAACGAACAGCAATTGTGGTCAAAGGAATCTCCGGTCAAGAACATCCTCAAGGACGACGCGTCCTATGAGACCATCACATGCGACGTGCTGATAGTTGGAGCCGGCGGCGCGGGGATGAGGGGAGCCATCGCCGCCTTCGACGGCGGTGCTGACACGCTGATCGTCTGCAAGACGCTCCTGGGGAAGGCGCACACCGTGATGGCCGAGGGAGGCATAGCAGCGTCGCTGGGCAACATCGACCCACAGGACAGCTGGGAGGTGCACTTCTCTGACACGATAGTCGAGGGACAGAGCATCTCCAACTGGAAGACGGCGTACATCTACGCCAAGGAGGTTGTTGACAGGGTGTACGAGCTCGAGCAGTATGGCGCGCTCTTCGATAGGACCGATGATGGCAAGATAATGCAGCGACCGTTCGGCGCCCATACCTACCGAAGGCTCTGTTACATCGGGGACAGGACCGGCCTGGAGCTCATCCGGACCCTGGAAGACCAGGTGCTCAAGAGGAAAATCCCGTTCATGGACGAGGTCGAGATTACGGCGCTGTTCAAGGATGCGACGGGTAGGGCTTGCGCCGGGCTAGCGATAAAGAACAGGACCGGCGAGCTCCTGCTCATCCAGTTCAAGGCAGTCATAATCGCGACCGGGGGCTGCGGCAAGGTCTACGAGGTCACCTCTAATTCCTACGAGAGGACCGGGGACGGGCTCTCTCTAGCTTATCGGGCAGGGGCCGACCTGATGGACATGGAGATGATGCAGTTCCACCCGACGGGCATGATCTATCCTGCCGGCGTGCGCGGCTTGCTGGTGACAGAGGCTGTGAGAGGGGAGGGTGGAATCCTCACTAACGTGAAGGGAGAACGCTTCATGGAGAGGTACGACCCTAAGCGGAAGGAGCTTTCAGCACGGGACATTGTGGCAAGGTCGATCTACACAGAGATCATCCAAGGAAGGGGGACAGCGAACGGCGCCGTCTACCTCGACATCACGGCACGGGGGCCCGATTACATCAAGAAGAAGCTCCCGAGCATGTACTCCCAGTTTCTGGAGTTTGCGGGGGTCGATATCACCAAGCAGAAGATGGAGGTGGCTCCCACGGTCCACTATCACATGGGGGGTATCCGGGCCGACCCCGAGACTGCGGGGACCAACGTCCCCGGGCTCTACGCCGCGGGAGAGGTGGCGTGCGGTCTTCATGGCGCCAACCGGCTCGGAGGGAACTCTCTGGGCGATATCCTGGTCTTCGGGAGGAGAGCCGGAATTGCAGCAGCAAAATTCGCAAAGGAGAACGGTATGGGGCAGGCAGCCGGCAAAGACGTCGACGGTGAGGTCAAGCGGATTCTTGCGCCGTTCGACTCACCAAACGGCACCAACCCCTTCGCGCTCAAGGAACGCATTGCCTCGACGATGTGGAAGCATGTCGGGATAGTGCGGAACGAGAAGGACCTCAGGGCAGGCCTTGCTGATATCGACGCCATAGGGGAGGAAGCCAAACGGGTGGAAGCGAAGGGCCCGAGAGCCTACAACGAGTCCTGGGTCGCATCGATCCAGGTCTGGAACATGGTGCTCGAGTGCAGAGCCATCATCACCTCGGCCCTGGAAAGGACGGAAAGCAGGGGCGCCCACACACGCTCGGACTACCCCGCAAAGGATGACGCGCACTGGCTCGCAAACATAATTACCAGAGACGATGGCGGGCAGATGGTTCATGAAGTCGTCCCGGTGCAAGAAGCCCCCTCCGGAAGTGGCGGCCCTCATCAAGGAGTGATGGCTGAGATGGCCCAGGAACCCAAGAAGGAAGTAACGCTGCGGGTCTTCAGGGGCATGGGCAACGACCCCTCAAGCTACCGCTACGACACCTTCACTGTGCCCCACGAGGACGGGATGGTCGTCCTGAACGCGATTCACTACATACAATCCCACTTCGATTCGTCGCTCTCAGCCAGGTGGAACTGCAAGGCCGGGAGGTGCGGCTCCTGCTCCGCGGAGATCAACGATGTTCCCCGCCTGATGTGCAAGACACCCGTCGACAAGTTCGAAGGGGAGATTACGGTCGAGCCGATGAGGGCCTTCCCGCTCGTCAGGGACCTTGCCACTGACGTCTCGGACAACTGGGCCGTGGGGATGTCCATACCCCCCTTCACCCCAAAGGTGGGCCTGAAGGAACCCTGGACCATAAAGCAGGAGGACGTGGAGCGTTCCAGAGAGATGAGGAAGTGCATCGAGTGCTTCCTGTGCCAGGACGTGTGCCACGTCGTCAGGGAGCACAAGGCAGACTACATCGGACCGAGATGGGTGGTCAAGGCAGCCTCCCTCGACATGCACCCGGTGGACGGAATCAACCGTTCCGACTTCCTGAAGGATCAGGCGGGGCTGGGCTACTGCAACATCACAAAGTGCTGCCAGGAGATATGCCCCGAGCACATCATCATCACCGACGATGCCATTATCCCGGAGAAAGAGAGAGTTGTCGACAGGCACTACGACCCGTTGGTGTGGGCCTATCGAAAGCTACGCGGCAGCAAGTGATCCAGCGGCTATCTGAGAGCGACCGAGAGGGCCAGGAACGCGAAGCCGACCGCGGCTATGACGGCCTCGGCGTCTAAGCTAGTATGGGATGCATTTGCTATGAGCTCGCCTACAACGAGCACAACCAGGCCAATCAGATAGAGTGGGTATCGCCATACTGGTCGAATCCGGTGCTTTGGTTCGTGTTCCACTCTCTCACTCTCTAGAATTTGAAGTCGATCGGGAGCCCCGCGTTGAGCCCACGTAGGTAGAGGTCGGTGAAGACGAAGACCAGGAGGCTGATCCAGGCGAACGCCTCGTGATGGCTGTTCCACCAGCTCTGGAAGCTCCACAGCGACCTCCTAGCTCCACCACCTTGCACGCAAGAGTAGCAGTCGATGTTCCCTCCGATAAGGTGTCGGAAGGCGTGGCACGAGAGAGCCCACGCCGTGAGAGCGAGGGCGTTCGCAAGGATCACAAGGCTGCCGAGCCTGAGCTCCCAGACTCCAGAATAGGTCAGCGAGTAGTAGAAATCGTAGTAGAAGAACGGCAGAAGCGCGATTCCGGCGTAGAGGAAGTAACGATGCAGGTTCCAGAATTGAAAGACGGCGTTCCTCTCTCCTGTATAGGGCTCGCTGTGGGTCTCATGCCGGTCAGACCTCTTGCACCCAAGAGGGTGGTCGAAGAGGTGACGATAGTAGTCCTTCCTATAGGCGTAGCAGCTCAGTCGGAAGAGCGTCGGAATCGGGAGTATCAAGACGGTGGGACTGTAGAGCGGGTCGATGTAACCAGAGAACTCCGGGACGGGGAAGCTGAGCGCGGCGATACCTCCGAGCGCCAGCAGCCCGAGGAACGAATAGAAGCGCCAGTTCAGCTCGATGAGCTCGTAGGGAAAGAGGTACTTCTTGCTCATGGCGCCCTGATGCTCTCGGGACCGCGGAACCAAATGTTCTGTAATTAAGAGTTCCCGAGAGCCCCGCAACGGTTCCGTCCAACGTTCGGGTGAGGCGATGGAGTCCTTTCGATGGATGCGCATAAATCTCTCCACCCTTCCTCGGTTCGAGCCTTGACCTCGAAGTCATCCTCCGAAAGACGGGGCGAGCTCGTTTCGTTGCGGGACTTTTTCGCCTACAACTCGTTTGTCAGGAGGAAGTACGCCGCCACGATGTCCAAACTTCCGGTAGCGACCCTCACGAAGGACAGGGGAGCTTCTCACCCCTCGCTGCTCGACATCTGGACCCACATCCTCGACGTCGACCGCTCCTGGTTGCACGCCTTTGAGACGGGTGAGGACCTACCTGCGCCGGAGGGGCTTTCGGTGGCTCAGCTAAGGAGGTTCGAGAAAGAGGTCGACCAGTACATCGAAAGCTTCATGCGGAAATTGAAACCCCAAGACCTGGACAAATCATTCCAGCTCACCACAGGGGACGGGAGGCTATTGACTTTCAATCTAGGAGAGACGCTCTGGCACATGGTAGAGGAGGAGCTCCAGCACCGCGGAGAGCTCAACGCGCTGCTCTGGCAGGACGACATCGAACCGCCCATCACAGACTGGTTCAGCTGGAAGAAGGCGACAGAAGGAAAAAAGTGAGCCCTGCTGAAGGGGCCCGTCCTTAGTGGTCGATGTCCTGGGAGCCCGTCTCTTCCTCAGGTTTCGCGCCCAGGTAGGTGTACACGCCGCTCTTGAGCACCTTCATCGAGAGCAGGGCGCACTTTATCCTGGCCGGGCCGAGGTCCGAGGTCCCGAGCATCTTCAGGATGTCCTCCTTCGAGAGGTCCTTTGTCCACTCCAGGGGCTTGCCCTTTGCGAGCTCGGTGAGCATGGACGCGGACGCCTGGCTGATTGCGCACCCTTTGCCCAGGAAGCGTATGTCCTCCATCTTGCCGTCCTTGGAGACCTGTATCTGGATCTCGACTTCGTCCCCGCACAGCGGGTTGGAGTCTTTGGCATCGATGTCATGGGGGTCGAGCTTGCCGAAGTTCCTCGGGTTGCGATAGTAGTCGAGGATCAGCTCCCGGTAGATGTCGCTACTGCTCATAGACAGAACACGTTCCTCGCCTTTGAGAGCGCTTGCATCAATGCGTCGATGTCGTCGAAGGAATTGTAGATGTAGAAGCTGGCCCGGCTCATCGCTGGGACGTCCAGGAGTTCCATGAGGGGTTGGGCACAGTGGTGCCCCGACCGAATCGCCACGCCCTCTTCATCTAGGAGCGAGGCCATGTCGTGCGGGTGGATGTCTCCCATGTTGAATGAGACCACGCCGCCCTTGTCCTTGGCGTTCATCGGGCCGTACACCGTTATCCCGGGGAACCTGCTCATCTGTTCCAGTGCATAGGCGGTGAGCGCTATCTCGTGGTCCCTCACCCGTTTCATGCCGATGGCGTTCAGATAGTCCATCGCCGCGCCCAGACCCTACGGCGCCAGCGCTGTCCTGGGTACCCGCCTCGAACTTGTAGGGCAGGTCGTTCCAGGTCGCTCCGGTCGTGTGGACCTGCTTGATCATGTCTCCACCTGACCTGGAAGGGCTCGGTCTCCTCGAGGATAGCCTTCCTTCCGTAGAGGATCCCGATGCCCGTGGGGCCGAGCATCTTGTGCCCTGAGAAAGCGAGAAAATCACAGCCCATCGCCCGCACGTCGGTTGGCATGTGAGGTGTCGGACTGCGCCCCGTCGACCACGGTGGTCGCGCCCGCCCGCTTGGCCAGAGCCGAGAGCCTTGCCGCGTCGTTGATGGTCCCCAGGACGTTGGAACAGTGAGTGAATGCGACCAGGGAAGGAGACTGGCCCATCAGCCTCTCGAAGTGATCCTTGTCTAGCTTGCCGTCTTCCGTCAACCCGACGAACTCTATCCTTGCCCCGCTCTGCTTCGCGAGGAGCTGCCAGGGGACGATGTTGCTGTGGTGCTCCATCATCGTGAGGACGATGAGGTCGCCCGTCTTGATGTGGGAGTTGCCCCAGCCGTATCTAACTAGGTTCAGGCTCTCGGTGGCACCTCTGGTGAAGATGGTCTCCTCGGTGGAGGCGTTGATGAACGAAGCCACCTTGCTGCGCGCGCCCCTCGAAGGCCTCGGTGGCCTCGAGGCTGAGCTGGTGGACGCCCCCGATGGGGGTTGGCGTTGTGCTGCGAGTAGTACTCGACCGTTGCGTCTATGACGGACTTCGGTCTCTGGGTCGTGGCAGCGTTGTCAAGGTAGACGAGCCTCTTGCCGTGGACCTTCCTCTGAAGGATGGGGAAGTCCTTGCGTATCTCGTCGACCTGGAGCGATTCCGACCTCAACAAAAGCGAACACCCAACCGCTAGACCTCTACGAAAATCACATTCTCTTCTATTTTAACGTTAAAGACCCTGAGCGGCTCGGTGGCTGGCGGGTTGTAGACCTCCCCCGTCCTCAGGTCGAACTGGGAGAGGTGGAGCGCACAGACCACGGCGTTGTCAAGGATGAACCCCTGGGCCAGGTCGAACTCCTCGTGAGTGCAGATGGCCGAGACGGCGTGTATCTCCCCTCCGAGATTGGAGAAGAGCACCCTCGTCCCCTGGACGTCGACGCTGACAAGTTTGTCGGGGGGGACGTCGGAGAGTGGGATTGCGCGAACGAACGGCGTGCCGACGCTCACGCTCTGTACTTGTAGTGCCTCTCGAAGACGTCCGACGACTGTCTCACGTCGACCGGAGCCTCGCCCGTTATGGCCATCAGCGTGTCCCTGTCCATGAGCCTTCTTCTCTCGCCCTTCCACTTCCCCTCGATTATGAACTTGGCTCCCTCCCGCGCCATCTCCACCGGTACCCTGCGAGATGACCGGCTCGAAGAAGCCTACGATTATCATCTTCTTCGCCTCGTCCTCGGGGAGCCCCCTTGCCTCCAGATAGAAGACCTGCTCCTCGTCGACTTGGGCGACGGAGGCCGAGTGGGTGGCCTTGACCTCGTTGGTGTCGATGTCGAGGCCGGGGATGCCGTCGGAGCGGGCCCTCTTGTCGAGGAGCATCGCGTGGTGGGCGAGATAGGAGTTCGAGTTCTTTGCGACGTGGTTGATCTTGATCATGCCCTTGAAGATGGACTGGGATTCGTCCTTGAGGACACCTCTGCGCGTGGATCGCCGCGGTGGTGTCCGGAGAGTTGTGGTTCAGGTTCGACTCGAGGTCGAACCTCTGTTTCCCGTTGCAGAAGAAGACCTCGAAACCGTCTACGTTCGCTCCCCTGCCGTTCAGGTACAAATTCCGTGCAGTTGGAATCTTACCAGTTGAATATT
>CAVVLY010000008.1:0-260776 GCA_963749225.1 uncultured Nitrososphaerota archaeon
TCCACGTATTGCTCGCCAAACCCCGAATTTGAAAAACTAGTGTACGGGTAGCCCGTGATCCAGGATCTGGCCCATTTTCTGATCCACGGCGGTAGACTTGTTCATACTCATATGCCGCTGTCTCGCCGGCGACAAGATCGGTCACTACGAGGTGCTCTCCTTGCTCGGCCAAGGCGGGATGGGCGAGGTCTATCGGGCACGCGATACCAAGCTGAAGCGCGACGTCGCGCTCAAGGTCTTGCCCGAGGCTTTTGCTCGCGATCCCGAGCGCATGGCCCGCTTCCAGCGCGAGGCCGAGGTACTGGCGTCGCTGAACCACACCAACATCGCGCAGATCTACGGCGTGGAAGAGCGCGCGCTGGCGATGGAACTGGTCGAAGGCGAAGCACCCAAGGGGCCGATGCCGTTCGATGACGCCTGGAAGATCGCGTCGCAGATCGCCGCCGCGTTGGAGTATGCGCACGACAAGGGAATCATTCACCGGGACCTCAAGCCGGCCAACATCAAAGTCACGCCAGACGGCACCGTCAAGCTGCTCGATTTCGGGTTGGCGAAGGCGTTCTCGAATCAGAAGGAGGCATCGGCGAGGTCGCGAAGAACTCGCCCACGCTGACGATCGGTGCGACCGAGGTCGGCGTGATTCTGGGCACAGCCGCGTACATGGCTCCCGAGCAGGCCAAGGGAAAGAGGTGGACAAGCGCGCCGATATCTGGGCGTTCGGCGTGGTGTTGTACGAGCTGCTGACTGGCAGCGGCCGTTCAAAGGCGACGATGTTTCCGAAACGCTGGTGGCGGTGATTAGGGATGAGCCGGATCGGGAACGAGTCCCGGAAGGCGCGGCGGCTGTTGGAGCGTTGTCTGGAAAAGGACCCGAAGAAACGCCTGCGTGACATCGGCGATGCGAAACGCTTACACAACGTCCTCGCTCAGTCCTCGCCTTCGGTGATCTAGATAGCCGGTGGAATCTGCGAACCCGTATTTCGTCTTGTAGTCGTCCGTTACAATCTCTGACGCGGCGGTCATAGTCTAACCTTCTTGAGTTATTACTTATGTTATGTATAAAAGGCTTATGAGACTACGCCGGCCTGCTCCTTCAGCCACCCGTATCCTTTCTCCTCGAGCTTCAGCGAGAGTTCCTCACCGCCGGAGGCAGTAATCCTGCCTTCGTAGAGCACGTGGACGAAGGTGGGTTTGATGTACTTTAGGATCCGTCTGGTAGTGGGTGATGACGAGCACCCCAAGGTCGCTCCCGGCTATCTTGCTCACGCCTTCCGCGACCACTCTCAGGGCGTCGATGTCGAGCCCCGAATCAGTCTCGTCCAGGACGGCGAACTTCGGCTTGAGAAGGGCCAGTTGCAGTATCTCGGCCCTCTTCTTCTCCCCACCGGAGAACCCCTCGTTCAGGTAGCGATGCATGAAGGACTCGTCCACGCCGAGCAGTTTCATCTTCTCGTTCATCTCCTCCCTGAACTCGAAGAGCGTCGGCGCCTGGTTCTTCTCGTCCGTGTGTACCGCGTTGTAGGCGGCTCGCAGGAAGGAGAACATCGTTACGCCCGGAACGGAGACCGGATACTGGAACGCGAGGAACAGGCCCTTCTTGGCGCGTTTGTCCGGTGTCAGGCCGATGATGCTCTCCCCGTCCACGAGGATGTCGCCGCCTGTGACCTTGTACTTCGGGTGCCCGAGCAGAGTGTTGGCGAGTGTGCTCTTGCCCGAGCCGTTGGGACCCATGAGGGCGTGTATCTCGCCCTGGTTGACAGTGAGGTTCACGCCGTTGAGTATCTCTCGTCCCTCGACGGAGGCGTGCAGGTCTCGTATCTCTAGCCTAGCCATTGCGGGAAACTCGACCTCGGGAGGTTTTTGAATATTTAAACATAACCTAGGTTATAAAATCGGTAAAAATAAACATAGGAATAATATGTAACGAATAATATAGTCAATCGGAATTAAATAGGCAGGACCAGAGCGGCGATGCATGGCAGGTTACAAGGCCCCCGACATCCCCGCTTCGAAGGTCACTCCGGTCCTGGTACGAGACGAGCTCTTGAAGTGCTTCGAGAGTGCAAACAAGGAGTTCATGGAGGTCCTTCACCAGCCGGCAACTGACGAGGCAATCAAGACCCAGGTGAATCAGTTCGTGACGGGCGTATTCAAGAACTGTGGAGTCAGCTTCGACAATCCAACCAAGGCCGGCATTCAGACGGCGATCGACACTTGCAAGGCGAACGCAGAGTCGATGATGGGCCCCGCAGGTGCCGACATCATCCGGCACCATTACTCGGAAATGGTCAAACTCGTGGACAAGCTTCCGAACTAGAGCCGACTACGCGGTAGAGCTTCCCGAAATCTTCGCTGCCACTGCCTCTAGGAACTCCCTGTCCATGGAGGAGAACGCGTTCAGCTTGTCTCCGTCTATGTCGATCTCCCCCACCACCTTGCCTCCGTTATGAATCGGGACGACAATCTCTGATTTGGTGTTCGTGAAACACTGGAGATACCGAGAGTCCTTGGTGACGTCGGAGACTATCTCGGTCCTGCCCGACTTGGCTGCCCAGCCGCAGATACCCTTGCCCACGGGGATCTCGGTGTGCACGGTCGGCGCCGGACCGGACCACGCGTCGAGATGGAGGTTGGCCCCTTTCACCAGATAGATGCCGACCCAGTTGTAGGTGGGGAACTCATTCAGCAGCTTGACCACCTTCTTTCTCAGCTCTGCAGCTGATGACCCCGCGCTGGCCGAGTCGATACGGGCCAGTAGCTCTTTCGCGGTCTCACCGATCCATCCTCGCGTCAGACTTCATTCAATCGCCGCTCCTTTTGTGCCTCTTGAAAGGTCTTGCGGCGCCCCCTCGTGGCATTCGGGTCTTAGGGTGTGGTGGGCATGGCCGGCTTCCTGAAGATGATCCCGTAGAGCACTGCGGCGAGCAGCCCACCCAGTATGGGGCCGATCACATAGAGAGGGTACCATGAGATGGCGTTCGTGCTGAAGAGCAACGAGACCGCCGCGGGACCGAAGCTCCTCGCGGGGTTGAGCTAAGCTCCGGAGATGGCACCAAAGCTCCAAATCACGGCGGTGAGGGAGAGACCTATCGCCGAGGTCGCCCAAGGTTGGTTCGAGGTCGGGTCAGTCGTCCCCAGCACCGTCATGACGAGTATCATCGTCCCTACTATCTCCGCGAGCAGAGCTGCGAAGACAGGGTAAGGCAAGCTCGTGTTCGGCAAGGGGTCCCCAGATTTGATAGCTTGGCTGCTGACCACCCAACCACCCCCAGTTCAACAATGGCTGCTATGACCGCTCCCACGAGCTGGGCTGAGATGTATGGCACTACCCGGCTCTTCGGGAACTTTCCGGCGGCTGTGAGACCTATCGTAACCGCGGGATTGAAATGCGCCCCGGAGACCGCGGCCACGGTCGCAATCCCTACGAGCAACGCGATGCCGTGCGCCAACCCGATGAAGCCGAGACCCAGCGACGTACCGGGAAGAGGGTTCCATCGGTGACTACGGTAATCGCGGTCGAACCCATCAAAGTCAGAAGGAAGGTGCCATAGGCCTCTGCCACGAGGGCGCTGGATAGCGGTCTGGACATTTCTTGCGGCCTTCACCGTGTCTGAGACGCTTTAAAACGATGACAGGTCGGAGACGGTCATGTTGTGCCCGCGGCTTGGCGACCCTCTTCGACCTCAGGCTTTCCCCACCTCCCTACCTTGGGGATGTTCTTGGTGCGGAAGAGCACGAGGCCCTCCCTGAACCGTTCCAGCTCCACCTCGATGAAGCGTAGCTCCGCCACCACGTCCTTCACCTGCTTGTCCTTCTCGGTCTTGTTCTGCTTGTTCAGAAGGTCGTCGAGCTTGGCCCTCCTCTCGTCTATAAGGTCTCGAAGAAGCTCCTCGTACTCGGTCGCCATCAGGGACATCGATGGGCGAATGTCCCGGCTCGTATAAAGCCATCTCCGGTGGGCGCGCTCCGCTGTCGTTAAAGCCAACCCGAAGCGGGCCCTGAGCCGTGCCCGCATACAAGGAGGTCGTGGAGTTCTTCGGACATCCGATGGTAAGGTCGGCCCATCCGACCACGATAGAGGTAACGAAGGACCCCAGGCTCACCATAAACGGGGACTGCATAATCGGAGTCCGTGCCGACAAGGGTATCTCAGACCTGTCGGGCGAGGTGAGGGACGCCCTCCGGGTCGAGGGTAGTTCCGTCAGGTTCGTGATCGAGGTGGCAGGACAGGGCTTCGAGTTCATCGCCTACGGAGCTTCGGCTCTACCCCTGGAGAGCACCCACGAGATGGTAATCAGGAAGAGCGAATACATCTGCGGGAGGACCCTGGCGGTGCGGGCGGGGGTCGCCGCAAAGGACATCCCGAGGTCAATCGTGCAAACGCTTAGGAGCCCGGAGACCAAAGGCCTGCTCAGGATAGAGGTTCAGATTTGAAATCCTTCACCGTCGTCGCAAACACGATGCAGGCGCTCGTCAAGTACCACGGGCTCAAGGACTGGAAGCTGAGGATACCCTATCACGACAGCATATCGGTCAACACCACCTGTCTGTACTCGGAGGTTCGGGTCTCGGGGTCGGGGGGCGAAGAGGGGACCCTGTGGGTTGCCGGCGAACGGAACGAGGACGCGCTCAGGAGGATCCAGACGGTCTCGAAGAGGCTGGCAGGGAAGAGGTTCGAGGAGCTTGGTCTCAGGCTGGACTCGAAGAACACGGCCGGGGTCGAGGGTAAGGGACTGGGTTTCTCGTCGTCGGCCGGAGCCGCGGTCACGTTCGCGCTCGAATCACGCTCTGAATCGACGGAGGACAAACCGGACCTGCGGGAGCTCTCGAGGGTCTCGAGGCTCTTCGCAGCGTCTGCATCGAGGACGATGGTGGGAGGGTTCTCGAGGCTCCATGCGGGGAAGGGACGACGAGGACACCTACTCGGAGAAGATTCGCGGACAGACGCGACCTGCCCTCAGGACGGTCATCGTCCCGCTCCCGTCGACCGTGAGGACGGAGATGGCCCACGAGGAAGTCGAGAGCTCCCCGTTCTTCAAGGCTCGAATCGAGTCGGCGGCCAAGCGGTGCGACAAGGTGGAGAAGGCGATCCTGGGAGGGCGACCTGAAGAACGCTCGGCGAGCTCGTCGAGCAGGACACGCTCGAGCTCCACGGGGTGACGATGACAGGGAAGAACAGCATGATCGTGATGAGCCCCGACACCATCAGCGTGATCACGAAGGTCAGGGAGCTCCGCTCGAACAGCGTCGAGGCCTACTTCTCGATGCAGACCGGGTCCCTCGGTCTTCATCAACACCACCGAGGAGGACGAGAGGAAGGTCAAGCAGGGCCATCTCCGACGATGGGCTATCGCACGCTCACCTCGACGGTCGGCCGGGAAGCGAGGGTAAAGCGAGGCAAGGTCTAGGCTTAATAGAGGAACGAGCCGAGTAGGTTGAAGCGGGATCTTGCCCGAAGAGCGAAATGACCGGTGAGGGAATATCTCAAGGAGCTCCGGGAGACCAGGAAGGAGAAGCCCGAGCAGGTCAAGGAAGGCTCTGGAGATCTACATCGGAGCTCTGGGAAGAGGTCAGTCGAGAAGGGAATCGTGGCCGAGGACGACTACGTCGACGCTGCGCTCACAAAGCTGGAGGCCAAGGGAGGGCTATACCAGGCCGCGTCGGCTGACCCGGCCCTGCTAGCCAGGTGCGGTAGTCCGAGGCCTACGGTCTGGGCGCTCTGTCCTTCGCGGTGCCACCGACCGAGTAGGTCCTCAGGAACTTGAGGTTGAAGAGCGAGGCCGCAGCGGAGTTTCTTACGAGCTCGTCGCGGTCGTTGAGGGCCCCCTCGAGGGTCTTAAGGGCGGCCTGGTTGCCGATGGAACCTAGCGCAGCGGCAGACTCGTGGCGAACGATGGGCTCCGGGTCGTGCTTCACCGCTTCTTCCAGAGCCGGGATACCTGAAGCGAGACCCATCTGGCCCAGCGTGAAGGCAGCTTCGTGCTTCACGAGGGGGTCCGGGTCGTGCATCACCACGTCAGATAGAGCAGGCACCGCGGCCTCGCCGCCTATCTCCGGCCAGGATCGTGACAGCGTGAACCCGGAGGACCAGACTGGGCTCATTCTTTATGACGTCGATGAAGAAGTGTTCGTTGTTCTTCTGGTACTCCTCCTCCATTCGTTTCATCATCTCGAGGGAGTGCTCCTCGTCTCCGACGACCTCGCTTGTGTACACGCTTCTCGGGCAAACCCATGGCGGATATAACCTAACCTCCCTCTAGGGAGCGAGGCGCCTCGTCGCGACCTAACGTCGGGGATGGTCTTCAACCCGAAGGTTGAACGTTCACGCAAGCGTGAGGAACGCCGCAAGTGCGCCGTTCTCGGCTTCTGCCTCTCGCGACGGCGCCCGTGACTATGATCGTGTCCCCATCCTTGGGACGAGGCCTTCCGCATGGTAATCCACGGTTCGGCAGGCCCCTCCTTCTCACAGTCGGTCCCTTCGCCCGGTACGGTGAACCTTGACGAAAGGAAGTTGGCGGTGAACGCACCGTTGGCGCCTGCCTTGATGGCCGCGTCCCTTTGCTCGATGCCGTAGCGAACGCCTTTGCTGCCGCCGCGGTGACTATTACGGCCCAGCAGTGCTCACCGAGGCCAAGGCGGGCTGCGCTCACCTTAGACGACCAGGAGAGCATGCGACCTGCACCTTCTCGTACTCCTTCTCTCCCCTCTTGCTCAGCCTGCAACCGTTGGTCTCGATCAGGATCAGCTGGTTGTCCTTCAGTCTCTTGATGAGCGTCCTGACCTCGCCCTGGCCAAGCCCGGTCAGCACCCCCAGCCTGCCCCTGCCCAGGCTTCCCGACTCTCCGATGGCGAGCAGAGCGCCTTGAGGACATCAACTTCGGTGAAGACGGCCCTGGGCCCCCTGTAGTCAGCAGCAACGACTTCGCTGAGACTCTGCAGGACCATCTTTCGGGGATGGGTACCCATGCGATATTTCTCCTTTTGCCGCGGTTGTAGCGACCATCAACAGGACTCCCGCTATGGGGAACAGTCAGGGGCGTAGGTGGTGGAGTTGAAGTTGCAGTAGGTCCAGGCGAAGACTGAGCCGTTGAACGGCGATCAATAGGTCCGCACCGACGGAGGCGACTGCCCAGCCGGACGAGGCCGTGTACGTCCACAGGAACCAGGATTGCGTCGCAGAGTTCTGGATGCCGTCGATGCCGGTCACCAGGTGCTCGATCATACCCCGGGTACCACGTCGCGTTGATGTTGTCGTGAGAGACGAAGACCGTCGCGTTGTATAGGTTCGACCCTGTCTGTACCTTGAGTCTGGTTGTACCAATGACTTGTGCCGTTCCCAAGCTCGAGCAGGATGTTGGTAGATTGGGTCGGTTGCACGGTCTTGAGTTCGGCGAGGTACGTGTTTGCGTTGCCCTGTGCCCTGTCGTATTGTAGCAGATAATATCCGGCGAAGGTCGACGAAATCAGCAGCCCCGCCAAAAGGACTACGACTACAGTATACAGCACCTTAGTGCTCGCCATAGCTGGCTGGCTAATCCAGACAGCTCTTAAACGTTACATACGTGTGAGGCGCGGAGGTTCGAGTCTCGCTTGCAGCTCGTGATAAAGGAGGCCGGTGCCAAGGGCAAGGGCGTATTTGCTCAGGTGACCATCCAGCCTGGAGACCTTGTCGTGGACTACGAGGGGAAGGAGCAGTGGATATGGGAAATCCCGGAGGAATTGTGGCAGTACACCTTCCAAGTCGACTACGACAGGTACATCCTTCCGGAGCGGGATTCTCCCGGCTGGTACCTCAACCATTCCTGCGAACCGAACTGCGTCATCCTGGGAAGGACGAAGGTGGTCGCCCTGAATAAGATCGAGGCAGGAGACGAGGTGACCATCGACTATTCCACGAACGTAGGCTGGGACGGGTTTGCGATGGAATGCAGGTGCGGTTCCTTTTCATGCCGGAGGGTCGTCAGGAGCTACCGCTACCTGGACCGGGGCCTGAAGCTCAGGTATGGCGCCTGCGTTTCCCGGTTCCTGCTGGAGAGGGTCCGCGGTCTCCCCAAGGTAGACCCGACCTAGCTTCCCGCACCTTGACAGGAGCGCGAAACCGATATATCGAGCGCCGAGACTGCTCTCCCGTTAGTTCTTGGGTTCCAAAGTATCGAGCGGGATCAGCGGTCTGGACTCCATGCTGAAGGGCGGCTTCCCCGAAGGCAGGGCGATTCTAGTCCTTGGGGAACCGGGGACGGGCAAGACCATCCTATGTGCCCAGTACCTCTACCAGGGGGTCAAAGGCGGCGACCGGGCGGTCCTCGTCGGCATGAACGAGCCGAAGGAGAGGTTCATGAGCGAGATGCTCGACCTCGGGATGGACTTCGCCCAGTTAGAAAAGGCGGGCGGCTTTTCCTACGTGGACGCGACCGAGGTTCGGCGGATCCCTGACCAGGCGAGGGTCGGAAGAATCCAGGTCGGAGGCAGGGAACTCGGTGTGGTCAACCTCATCGACATGATTCAAGAGTCGATAGAGAAGGTGAAGCCGAAGAGGATAGTGCTCGACTCGATCTCCGACCTCATCTTCCGATTTCCACTTATCGAGGACAGGAGACCGGTCATACTCGACCTCGTAGAGGCCATCCAGTCGTCCGGAGCCACGACGCTCATGACCAGCGAGCTGCTCTCGACCGGAGATGAAAGGTCGCTGCAGCCTGAGGAGTATCTTTCCGAGGGAGTCTTGCTCCTGCGCACCCTCAGGAAGGGAGGGAGGGCGATTCAGGTCTTGAAGATGCGAGGGTCCGACGTGGACACCTCTCCCCGCCCCTACTCGATAAAGGGAAACGGACTGGAAATCTACGCCACCGAAGAGGTATACTGACTCTCTGGCGATGGTCTTGTCGGCACCCGAGAAAAACGAGATTCCTCCCGAAGTACTGGACGTCCTCAAGACCTCGACCATAGGGTACCTCTCCGTCAGGTCCGAGAAGGGGGACATGTACTCGTACCCGGTAGCCTTCCTCTTTTCGGGGATGAATGTCTACACGATGACGCCCATAAGCGCGGCAAAACTGAAGTTCATCAGGGCCAACCCGGACGTCTCCTTCATCGTCGACAACAAGGGACTGACCCTAGGCGCCGTTGGCGCCATGGTTCAAGGCAAGGCGAAGGTCTACAGCATCGTGAACACTGTGAAGTCCATCCTCTCGCTAGGTCCCAACATGGCAAGGTACGCGAAAAAATATCCCGACCAGTTCACGTTCTACGCGAGAGGAAAGTACCTCCCGGACGAGCGCAAGCTCTACAAGTACAGGTTCATCCGCATTGAACCTTCGAAGATTCTGTTCTGGGTAGGATACAAGTATGGGCGATATTCGGGAAAGAAGGCGAAGAAACAGGACTCGTTGGCCCAAGCCTCCGATGACGAGAAGATGGAGGCCTTCGCGACGCTTCTCAAGGCTGCTGACGAGGAGTTCCCAGCGGGGGAGACGACCGGGGCAGGTGAGGAGCTGGCGAACAGGTTCGACGAGGCGGCTGAGCGGGGGGTGATCACCGAGGAGGAAAGGTCGGCGGTCAACTCCTACAGGGACTTTCTCAGGAAGGCGGTGACCCTGAACACGGTCGGCGCGAAGGTCACCAGTGACGAGAAGAAGTTCCTGAAGAAGTGGAAGTCTGCCGGTGCCTGAAGCTACCTGTTCAAAGGCCTGATAAGACATAAGAAGGCTGGCGGTCGTCACGGAGGGCATGTCCACCCGAGTTACAGACCCGAACCAGGTTCGCCTCACCGGCGAGAACTCCTTCATCACTTTGCACGCCGATGACAGCGAGAGCAGCGCAGCTACCTTCAAGGCGAGTCACTGGAGGATTCTGTACTCGCTCGCCGGCTCTGGTCACGCTCTCTTCCTGAGAGGGAACCTTACGGGGGACAAAGCGAAGGTCTATGCGGACAACGAGAAGCTCGCTCGGTGGCTACAGAAGGAAACGAAACAAGTCGGCTCAGGCGAGAGCGACCCCGTGATCCCAGCCCACTTCACCCGCGTGGGAGACACGACCTCCGCGTGGAAGGAGATGGTGACCTCGAAGGAGGAAATCGTGGTCCTGACTTGGCGCGACCTGATCGAACCGTTTGTTTTCCGTTCGGGCGCCGGCGAGAGGCCGGGCATCGTCCACGGCGTCTACAGCCTCTTCGTGCCCGCAAGGTCGGCGGACGTCACCCTGAACGGAAAGCGGGCGGCGGGAAGGGTCATCACCCAGAAGATAGACGACAAGACCAGCAGCTCTGCATGCCTGGCCCTATCGGAGACCTGGGTGAAGCCGTACTAATAATCTGCAGTAGAAGCTGATTCTCCAGCCTTGCTGGCCACGTTTGAAACGGCTGCGGCCGGACACTTTTTTTATCGAAGCAAAGTCCCTTGTGCCTCTGCACAGATCCAGAGACAAGAGATCTTGAGAGCGATATAAGTCGGCCCGGTGGGAGTCGCTTAACGTTCTAAGCGAATTCAAGAACGCCCTTCCGGGGTTCTTCACGAAATCGATCCTGCGAGAATCCTCGCGCCGCGTTCCAGTCTACGAGACATGAATCAAAATCTTGTTCCCGACTAACGACCAAATCCACGATGTCGTCATCACGAGCGACCTTGTTATCTAACGGCTTTATTATGCACATCTGCGTTGGATTGAGAGGATTCAATGGACGAAGGCGAGCGAAGACTCGTGGCAATAATGTTCACGGACATGGTAGGGTACACAGCGCTGGGGCAGGAGAGCGAACCCCTCGCCCTGGAAACCCTCGAACGACAGAGGGAACTCCTTCGTCCGATCTTCTCCAAGCATAGAGGGCGGGAGGTGAACGCTATCGGCGACGGCTTCCTGGTCGAGTTCGGGAGCGCCCTCGAGGCCACGCTCTGTGCAATCGACGTCCAGAACAGTGTTCACAGTCTGAACCTCGAGCGGGATTGGAAGCTGAAGGTAAGGATCGGAATACATGTAGGGGATGTCATGCATCATGGAGACGACGTGCTGGGCGACGCGGTGAATGTCGCGTCTAGGATTGAGCCTATCGCTGAACCCGGCGGGATCTGCATCTCGGAGCAGGTGCAGGATCATGTCAAGAACAAGATTCCGTATCCCCTCGTCAAGCTCGAAGTCAGGGAACTGAGGGACGTCAAAGGACCGGTCGACATCTATAGGGTCGTAATGCCCTGGGACGGAAAGGAGATCGAACCGGAACCGCCTGTGCATCTAGACAGACGCAGGGTCGCGATTCTGCCCATGACCAACATCAGTGCGGACCCGAACGACGAATACTTCGCCGACGGGATGACCGAAGAGCTCATCTCGACCACGTCGTCGATCACCGGCTTGACTCTGGTCGCCCGCACGTCAGTGATGGGTTACAAGGGGACAACCAAGAAGGTCGAAGAGATCGGGAGAGAGCTGAGCGCGGGAACTGTCATGGAGGGTAGCGTCCGCAAGGCCGGCAACAGACTACGTGTCACCGTTCAGCTCATAGACGTGCAGAGTCAGGCGCATCTATGGGCTCAGAGCTACGACAGGGAGCTGGACGACATCTTCTCGGTCCAGACCGACATTGCCAAGCGGGTGGCGAAGGCATTGAGAATACGCATCCTGCCTGTCGAAGAGAGACGAATCGAGAAGAAGCCGACGGAGGACATTGAGGCGTACGCGCTTTATCTGAAGGGGAGGTACCAGTGGAACAAGCGGACCGAGGAGGGGCTGAGGGCCGCGATCGAATTCTTCCAAAAAGCCGTCGAGATAGACCCTCGCTACGCCCTGGCCTACTCGGGTCTATCGGATTCCTACGCAATTCTTGCAGAGTGGGGTCACGTCCCTAAAACATCAGGGTTCCCGAAGGCAAAGGAGTTCTCCATGAAGGCGCTGGAATTTGACGACGGTCTCGCGGAGGCGCATGCCTCTTTCGCCAGGGCGCTCGAGCTGCATGACTGGGATTGGGCGGGGTCGGAGAGAGAGTTCAGGAGAGCGATTGAAATCAACCCAAGCTATGCGAGCGCACATCAATGGTACGCGTTGCTCCTGGACCTCCTCGGTAGGTTCGACGAGGCCATTCAGGAGATACATCGCGCTCAGGAGTTGGACCCTCTCTCTATGGCAATCAACTCATCCGCAGTTCCCCTCATCTACAACCACGCTGGTCAATACGACAAGGCGATCGAGCAAGGGAGGAAGTGGCTGAAGGTAGAGCAGAATTCCGATGTTGTGCATTCGAGGCTCGCCTGGAGCTACGCTGGGAAGAAGATGTACGCGGAGGCGATCCAGGAGGTCGAGACCGCATCAGCTATGCGAACCGATAACTGGGTCTACAGGGTCGACCTAGGTTACCTCTACGCACTGTCCGGCGATCTCAAGAAGGCAGAGAAGTTCTTCAGCGAACTGCTGGAGCGCTCAAAGAAACAATACGTGCCTCCGGAGTTCGTCGCAAACTACTACTTCGTCCTCGGAGACGACGCACGAATGTTCGAATGGCTTGAGCGAACCTACGAAGACCACGACTCCAGCTTAGGTTTCTGGAGGTTCGACCCCGAATTCGCAAAGTACAGACAGGACCCGAGGTACCTCGACCTGCTCCGGAGGATGAACCTGGGAGATCTGCCTCCGCCGAAGAAACCACTCCTCTAGACTGAACCGGCTTTCCATGCACGTTGACGAATCGAAGGCGCTCTGGTATACCTAGAGAAGTCAGTAGCGAAAGAAGCGGGCCCCGAGGCAGTCGCTTAATCTTCTAAGCGAATCCCGTGTCGATGAGCCCATACGATTTACGGAGCTTCTTGAACAGTTCCGCGAACCGCGGATCTTCGCGCATTTTCTCATATGAGGGGTCATTTAGTTCTCCCGGCCCCATAATCTGGTGGTCGACTAGGTATTCGGCTATCTGGAAGAATCGCTCTTTATCGCCAATCAGCGCGCAGGCATACGAAAGCTGGTATCCAGAGGAAAATGAAAGCTGCGTCTCGGGGGACCGCTCCTTATCGATTTGTGATAGCGTCTCGTTGATGAGTCTCGAAGACTCTTCTCGGTTTCCCAAGTGGGCCTCAATGCGTGCTTGAAGGCTCTTGTATTCAATTTCGCTAGTCAGCCTGCGGTAGGTCTGCAGGGCCCGATAGGCTTCCTCCCTTTCTCCGTTGGTTGAGGTGAGAACCGCCCTACCAAGGTACCCCGCTTCGGTACTCGGGTTCAGTCTGTATGAGCTTGGTGCATATGTCGAGCGAATCTTCGTTGCGCCCTACGAAGTAGTATGAAACCACGAGGAGCCAGGTTCTACCGGGTGGAAATGGGTCCAGTTCGTAGGCCTTCTTGGCTTCATCTAGTGCCTCTGTCAGTCGACCCATGCCTCGCAAGACCCAGCCGTACCACTGATGGGCGTCGGCATAGTTGGGGTTCAGAGAGATTGCTTTCTTGAGTTCTATCTCCGCTCCATAGTAGTCTTGTTCCACCGTCACGGCCACATAGCCCTTTGCGACATGTGCCTCTGGCAACGTGTCGTCCAGTTCGAGGGCCCGTTTCGCGAATTGCCCGGCTTTGGGGTATGCTTCCCTCTTGTCCATCCACCCCGAGTCGCCCGCCTTGGTGTAGCAATCCGCTATGCCTGCAATCGCCCGTGCCGATTCGGAATCGATTTTCAAAGCCTCCTCGAACATGAGCATCGCCTGCTCGTTCGCTTCCCGGCTACCCCTGTTAAATAAGGAACGGGCCCTCAGGCAGAGGGTATAGGAATTCATGTTTTCCTGGTGACCACCGAAGGGAGGTGATGGCAGTTTCAGCGCGTCCGCGATCTTACGAGCGATGTCGGATTGAGTCTCGAAGATGTCCTCCATGTTCCTGTCGTAGCTCTGCGCCCATAGATGGGCGTCGCTCTCAGCATCGATGAGCTGTACGGTTATCCTGATCTTGTTTCCCGACTTCCTGACGCTCCCTTCCAGAAGCTTGCCTGCCTTCAGTTCGTGTCCAATTTCTGTCACGCTCTTGGTTGTCTGCTTATACCTCATCACTGATGTCCTCGAGATTACGCTGAGACCACTTATGCCCGAAACAGTCGAGATGATCTCTTCCGTCATTCCTTCCGCGAAGTATTCGTCGTTCGGATCTGGGCTCATATTCCTGAAGGGGAGAATGGCTATTCGGTTCGCAGGAGCAATCTCCGATGTAGCGGCCTTCTCCCACGGCATCACTATCTTGTAAATCTCCACCGGATTGGTAACATTCTTTAGAGTCCGCTGTCCTTCGTTCTCCAAAGTCAACTCAAACTTGTTAGCTACCTGATCATAGACTTGACGCGTCAAAGTAACACCTCCTTCTTCGGCCAAAGGCTCAATTCTGGACGCCACGTTTACCGCGTCGCCAGAGATATCACCCCCTGATTCTACGATATCGCCGAGATGCACTCCTATTCTGAAGCGTATTCTCCGGTCTTCAGGAAGGGAGATATTAAACTCTCTAACCGCCCTCTGGATGTCGTACGCACACCTTACGGCATCGAGGGCGTTGGGGAGTACCACCAGAAAGGCATCCCCCATGGTCTTGATTTCCTTGCCGTTGTGTCTCGCAAGGATGGGTCGAATAATCTTTCTCTGCTCTTCGACCAGTGCCAGGGACAAGGACTCGTTCCTTTGACCCAGAGCTGTGTAACCGACCATGTCCGTGAACATTATCGCCGCGAGTCTCCTTTCGCCCTGGGGCAAGTCTACCTCTCAATCAATTGTAGACGTTCAAGATAAACCGTTGTTCGTCGCTCAGCATTCAAAGCGAATCCATCGGGTCCACGGTCAGGAATAATGAAGCGGGCCCGGTGGGATTTGAATTCGTGGGCGCTTTTGCGCCTCCCACGACATGCTGGTCGCTCCCATCAGCTAGCTAAGAGCCAGCCGCTCTAGTCGAATTTCTCTCTGACCTGACTGAGCCACGGGCCCGCTGTTCCAATCCCGTCAACCTGGTGCATATTTACTTTCCAGTGGACGCGATTGATTATAAGCGCCAGGAGCGTAGCCCGGAAGTCTACCTTGGGAAAGCTGACGTTCGTGGGGTTGGGACTGGGGGACAAGGGCGTCAGCCTCGCGGGGATCGATGCCATCAAGGATGCCGAGATAGCCTATCTGGAATACTACACCTCGCCCCACGCGCCCCGGCTCTTGAGCGAGCTGGAGGCCGCCTCAGGCAGGACCCTGACCATAGTGGACCGGACCTTCGTGGAAGAGGGGAGGACCATACTTCGAGAGGCCAAGGAGAAGTCTGTAGTGCTCGCCGTCCAAGGAGACCCCATGGTGGCTACCACTCACAACGACCTCAGATCGAGGGCGATACTCGAAGGGATCACTACCGCTGTGATCCACGGGTCGACCATAGCAGTGGCGGCGGCCAGCGCGAGCGGCCTGCACTACTACAAGTTCGGGGCGACTGTGACCTTCACGAGGAAGAGCGTGGACTACCACCAGCAGGTCTACCGAAGGGTGCACAGGAACCTGATCGACGGGTCGCACACGCTCCTCCTGCTCGAATTCGACACGGAATCCGGGAGCGGGGCTGACCCGATTGCCTTGATGAAAGGGCTGCTCGAGGCCGAGAGGAATTTCAAACGAGAGGTCGTGGACGACAAGACATTCCTCATCGTACTCAGCCGGATAGGGACCGCTGGGGAGAAGGTCGTGGCAGGAGAGCTCGCCGCGATGATGGGGGTAGAGTTCGGAGCACCACCTCACGCTGTGATCGTCCCCGGGAGCATGCACTTCACGGAGAAGGAGGCGGTGGCGGCGATCTGCGGTCTGACCGAGGACAGGGTCGGGGACAACGCCGCACGAGTACGGCGGACGGCGCAGGTGCTTGTTCCGAAGTATGTTGAAAAGGCTAAGAAGGTGCTGAAGATCGCCAGAGATAGCCTGGAGGGGGACGAATATGACGACCTTTTCGAGAACACTGAGCTCTACATCAAGGACGCTGAGAACTTCCTTGCGAACGGGGAGGACGAACTGGCGATGCTCAGCGTCGGCTACGCAGAGGGTCTCATCGACTCGCTCACCTTCACGGGCAAGATCAAGCTAGGGTGGTAGAGGAAATGAGAGAATTCGACCTGCTTCGTGCCGTCTATGCGACCACGCTCCGCCAGGGAAGGTCAACAGTCAAGGACCTGGAAGCCGAGACCGGGGAGTCGGCCGACGCCATCGCGGAGGAGATAAAGCGCACGTCCGACCTTGGCCTGTTGCAAGCTGAGCCATCCGGGGAGGTGAGGCTCACACCACGCGGCAGGTCCCAGCTGAAGGTGGTCATGGTGGGCGGAGCCTTCGAGATAATCCACCCCGGCCACCTCCATACCATGACCGAGGCGAAGAAGCTGGGCAACGTCCTAGTGGCGGTCGTGGCCACTGACAAGTCGGTGCTCAAGAACAAGGGGCGCGACCCGGTCACCCCCCAGGATTGGCGGGTGAAGCTGGTCGGTTCGGTGAGGCTGGTGGACGTTGGCCTCGCCGGAGGCCAGGGGAGCATCTACGACACGCTCGAGAGGGTCAAGCCCGACGTCGTCGCCTTGGGCTACGACCAGCTCCACAACCCGGTCGAGATCGAGAACGAAGCAAAGAAGCGAGGAATCACCGTGAAGGTGGTCAGGCTCGACTCCCCGGTGCCCGGAGTCAAGACTTCAAAGATAATCAGTACGATGTAGGGCCGGTAGCAGAGGACTAGAGGAAGACGGCTATCGTGACCTTGTCCCCGTTCTTCAGGCCGAGCTCGTTCCTGAAATTCACAGGCGAGATTATCTCCATCACGCTGTCGTCGTAGTGCGTCCGGTCGATGACAAGGACGGCCGCCGGGAACCTACCGTTAACCATGGCCCTGTAGCACCTCGCACCCCCGTAGGTCCTCTTCCCGTTTGCGAAGCCCTCGACCTTCAGCCCTTCGAACGACCGCATCTGCCTCTTCTGCTCTATCTGGATCGGGTCTTCGAGCTTGACGTTGAGCGTCCCTGGGAAGGCGTCGAAGCCGAGGAGCTTTGAGAACTGCTTGCGGTAACCTTCGAGGCCGATGTAGTAGGCGCCCTCTCCCAGCCCCTGGAACACCCTCCCTTCGAATGTCATGTCCCTCTTCTGCCCCTCGACGGCGGCCTTCAGCTGCGAGTAGTGCGAGTTCACCAGCTCATAGCCAGCCGGCGTGACCCTTGCGGCGAACTTGACGCCCATCCTCCTCCTCTCCACGAGCCCCATCCTCTCGAGCTGTTGGAGGTGCTGGGAGGCGGCCTGCTGGCTCTGCCCCATCCTCTCGGCGAGCTCTTCGGTGGAGATGGGAACGAACCCAAGATGGGCCTTCAGCTTCACGAGCTCCGAGAGCTCGGCCATCAAGACAGCGCTTATCTTTGTCATATGTGCTTCGCCCCTAACTTCGTCGCTCCGGTTGGACGGCGACACTTCCCCCGCGTATATATGCAGCTAACTCTTCGCTCCATCTCGAATTCGCTTCCTGAGGCTCTCCATAGACGAGAGGAGGCTCTCCCTCCTGGCCTCCTCGGCCAGCACGCCCCTGGTGTCCTCCGTGATCATCCTCGCAACGTCGATCTTCCTTCTGACGCCTCCTACCACGTTATCAAAGACCGCGAACGGCGAGAGGACCGAATAGAGCTCCTCCATCTGCCCAAAGTACCTTTCAGCGTCCTTGACCTTACCTTTCGTCAGCGCGACGAGGAGGAGTCTCTTCAGCTCACCGACGGTGTCGAGCAGCCCGAGCAGGTACGCTTCGGATGAAACGTGCAGGGTACCCGAATCGGGGACGGCCTTCCCTCTCACGAGGGCAAAGACGGCCGAGGCCTCCACAAACTCAGCCTCCGGCGAGGTAAGATACCGTCCGAGGCTGCCCCCGGCATCCTTCCTGATGCCCACAAGGACCTTCCGAGCGACCTCAATCTCTTGCTCTGCCTCCTTGAGCTTTCCAGCATGGGCAGCGACTATGGCCCGGGAACACGCCAGGATAGCATCTCTCGTGCTCTTCAGTATCCGCTCCCTCCTTTCAAGGACCGATTGCAGCTCTTTCTCGATGGCCTTCAGAGAGGAGCTCGCCTCCTCGAGGTTCTTCATGTGTGCACTCGCGCCCCGACGCTTCAGAGACATAAGCTTACTGAACGGCGGGTAACTATAATTCGGGAGAGGACGGCCGGGGTGGTGCATGCGGGAACGGGAAGGAGGGACGGCGCGATAGTCAATCGGGCTTACAATCGGGGTCGAGCCAGAGAGTACCTGGTAATGGAGATGCTCAGGAAGGAGGGATGGGTCGTAGGGAGGAGCGCCGGTTCCCACAGCCCCGTCGACGTCTTCGCGGCGAGGGAGGGGAAGGTGTTGTTGGTCCAGGTCAAGAACGGGAGCGCGAGGATAGCAGCAGAGGAGCTAAGGGAACTAGTTAAATGGGCAGAGGCTTTCGATGCGGACGCTGAGGTTTGGCATTTCAAGGGGAAGGGAGACCTGAGGAAACGGCGAGTCTCAATGGCTCGGGGTTGAGGACGATTTGGAGTTGAGGTGTTATCTCTGTGACGAGCCCCTCGACAAGAACGCAAAGCCGTTCAAGGTGGGGATGAAGGAAGAGCTGGTCTGCGCTGAGTGCTTCACCAAGACCGTGAACCGGCGCCAGGCCCTGAAGGGCCAGGGCTAGTCGTCTTCAGGCCCGTCAGGATGCGGAGTACTCGCGGTTGAGGTCGTGGATTATCTCGAGGCATTTCTGAATGGATTCTTCTGCGTCCTCGTCCCCGTCGCTCAGCCCGTGGTCGTAGCAGTCGATCGCCTTCTCGTACTCGGCTGCGGCCATGAGCGCGTTGATTAAGGGCGAACCCGTGCGCGAGAGCGAGAGAGCTCCAGCCATCTCGTACCATTCGCGCCGCCTGCCCATAGTCGTGGAGGTTCTCGAAGCATCCGGCTATCCACTGGCAGAGCTCGACCTTCTGGTCGGGCGATTGGAGCTTCTGGAACTCCTGCTTGAGGATCTTGACCGCGAGCTCCCGGTTCCCCGCTCGGGCAAGGTCGAAAGCTTCTGATACGCTTACCACGTGGGTAGCATCTCTAAAGCAGTTAATACAGATTAGCTTAAGAATTGTTGAGCCGCTAATCAACGGAGCGGATTCAGGTTTCTGCCTTTGCAATAGCCTCGATTGCGGCCCTCCGGAGCTCTCTCCTCTGCTTAGCTTCCTTGTTCCTCCTCTGCTCCTCTGGGGTCACCAGGATCAACGGCTCGATCGGCGTCGGGCGCTTGTCGTCGTCCAACGCGACGAAGGTCAGTATCCCGGTGCCAGAGTGGGTAACCTTGCCCGTCGTCAGGTTCTCCGCTTCGATCCTCACGCCTATTTCCATCGACGTGCGTCCCACATAGTTCACCTTGGCCTTCAGGACCAGCAGGTCCCCAACATACACGGGGTTGATGAAGTCCATCCGGTCGATTGAAGCCGTGACGACGTTCTTCCTTGCGTGTTTGAACGCGGTGATGGCGGCGGCCTCGTCCATGTACCTCAGGATCGAGCCCCCGAAGACGTTTCCGAGGATGTTGGCGTCCGTCGGCATCATTATGCGCTGAGTCACCGTCTCGGACTCGGCGACCCTCCTTCCCGCGCCGTTCCGCCTCTTTGCCATTCGAGGCGTCGCGGGCATCGAGACTGATAAAGGTGATTCGTCCAACGGACGGTGGCATGGATTTCCTGACTCCCAATGAGGTGCGTGAGCTGGAGCTCCGCGCGACCCGAAGGGGTCTCGGGGTCGATGTCCTGATGGAGAATGCGGGAAGTTCGGTGGCTCGAACCATCATGGAACTCTATGGGACCCGTCGCGGCCCGGGCCGCACCATCCTTGTCGTCTGCGGCACCGGGAACAACGGAGGAGACGGCTTTGTGGCTGCGAGGTACCTCTCAGGGAATTGGGCAGTCCGAGTGCTGCTTCTTGCCTCGAGCCCCTCGATGATAAAGACAAAAGAAGCGAGGGAGAACTTTGAGCGCCTCTCGACGGAACCTGTCGAGCTCGCCGTCGCTGACGCAGAGACCCTTGCGAGTCACGGGAGCTGGTTCGGGGACGCGACGATAATAGTCGACGCCATCTTCGGAACGGGCGTGAAAGGAGAGGTCAGGGAGCCTATGCGGACTGCCATCGGGATGGTCAACGCGGCCAAGGGTATCAAGGTGGCCATCGACATCCCTTCAGGTCTGGACCCGGCGACGGGGAACGTCCCGGAGGGCGGAGCGGTGAAGGCTGACCTGACGGTGGCGCTTCACGCGCCGAAGACGGGCCTGAAGGGGAAGGAGACTTACACGGGCGAGGTGGTCTCCGTACCGATAGGGTTATCGGAAGAGTGAGCGGGAGGAGCACAGGATGCGGGTCGAACAGATACCGGTCGGGCCGATGCAGAACTTCTCCTATCTCCTGTGCGACGAAGGCACCGGGGAAGGGATCGTGATAGACTCCGGCTGGGAGGTCGAGCCCATAGTCGAGGCGGCCAAGCGGGGGAACGTGAAGGTGAAGTACGCCGTCGCCACCCACCGCCACTTCGACCACGTCAAAACGATCCATGAGCTAGCAGAAGGCCTGGGCGCGAAGGTTGTGGCCCATGAGCGCTCCGAGGTGACCGCGGACGTCCGCGTCAAGGACGGGCAGGTCCTGGAGGTGGGAGGAGCGCGGGTGAGGGTCATCTACACACCGGGCCATACCGAGGACAGCATCTGCCTCCTCGAAGGGAAGAACCTGTTCACGGGGGATACGCTCTTCATCGGAAACTGCGGGAGGACAGACCTTCCCGGAGGGTCGCCCGAGAAGCTCTTTCACAGCCTACAAGACATCATCCTTTCTTTGCCTGGCGACACGATGGTCTACCCGGGGCACGACTACGGCGAGGTCACACACAGGCGCCTCGGGGAGGAGAGGAAGACCAACCCCACCCTGCTCGCGAAGACCCTGAGAGAGTTCACCGGCGTAGGCTAGGCCGTCCGTCAGCCGAACCATTTCTCGAGCGTGTCGGAGCGGGAGCTCTCCAGGTCCAGGATCCGTTTGGTCGCACCATCGACCCTCTCGGGGGAGAACGAGTGCTCGTCCACCAGGAAGGAACGGACCCGGTCGGCATTGAACTCCTTCCAGACGGGCTTGACCCCAGGATTTGCGGGGGGCGACTCGAAGATTTTTCGTATGGCGGGATAGTTTATCGCGGCGAGCTCGTCCTTGAGCGGCTCGACCTTCTCGAGGGACCCGTATGTCCGGAGCAGCTTCAGGGCCTTGACCGGGCCGATCCCCCTGAAGCCGTCCGGGTTGAAGTCCGTCCCGAGCAGAATCCCGAGGTCTATGAGCTGCGCCCTCGTGAAATTGAGCGACTCCAGAGTCTCTGAGAGGCTGATGGTCTCCGGCTCGATGTCTATCATTATGTTCTTGCTCGGGAGCCTCCTCTTCCCGGATATCGTGAGGTTCCTGACCAGGAGCGGGGCACCGAAGAGCAGCGAGTCGTGGTCTTGGGACGCCACACCGTCGACGGTCCCCTCTTGCGCCATGACCGAGGCCTGTGCCTCGCCCTCGGACGGAGCGTCGTACCACGGGATGCCCATGGCGTCCAGGAGCTGCTTCGATTCGCCGATCATGTCGCTCCTTATCGAGGTGGACATCTCCGCGTACTTGCGAGCGCTCGGCATGTCACCCACCGCCACCGCCTCGGTGTAGTGCTTCCGTGCCTCCTCCTTGACCTTCCTCCTCCTGCTTATCTCTTCGGCCTTCAATTCCGGCGGGGCGCCATCGAAGACGAAGACGAGCTTGATGCCCAGCTCCATGAGGTTGATGTTCCTGTAGAATAGGCCGCTGAGGTGGCTCGTGACACGGCCCTGTGAATCACGAAGGGGCTCCCCACCCACGCCTCTGATGATCGCCAGGAACTGGTAGAGGGTGTTGTAGGCGTCGACGGCGAGCTTCTTGTTCGAGAGGCTCACGAGCTCGACCTTCCTCCTGGGGATGACGTCGCCGAGGTCTATGCCCATGATGGAGCAACCGGACACTCAAACAATGGAACGATAATTAACCTTCGCCGTACTTGACGCCCTCGAGCGGGGTCTCGACGAACTCGATCCTCCTCTTCTCCTTGGCGACCCAGCGGACGCTTATGGAGCCCGAGGATCTCCAGGTCCAACAGGCACTTGTTCAGCTCGTTCATGGAGCAGCTGTCGGATTTGTTCAGGACCTCAAGGATTTCTCCATCGGTGGTCGCCTTCTTCTCCTTGACGAACTCGTAAACTCTGAATCTAAGAGGTGGGTTCATTGAAATGCAAAGTCCCGAAAAACTTCAAACGAGCGTGCGTGCGGGCCCGTATAAAAGCTTCCGACCGTGGGTCGGGGGCGAAGGGTCAGACGTTCTTGAGCTGGCTGGACATCCTGCTCACGCCCTGCAGGTCGGATTGGGCTACGTTCGGTGCGTGAGATACGGCGTCCTCCACCTTGTCGACCATCCCCTCCTCTTCAGGGGTGGCTATGTCGACGAAGAGGGCATACAGACCGAACGCGATCGGTTCCTCTCTGGACGAGCGGAGGACCATATCCGCCTTGAGGCTCCCCTTGATCGAGTCAACGAGGGTGTGCACGGGGACCTCCGGACCGGTCGGGAGGACTTTGATGCGGATGACGTAGGAGCCCAAGACGTTCGACCCCTATGGCCCTTCAAACGAGCAGTTGATGCATTTGTACCTGCGCGAAAACTTCCTGCACTTCTCGCACCTCCAGATGAAGACCTGGTGACAGTTGGGGCAGTAGAACTTTGAGGCCTTCTCGGCAGGCATTATCGGCCTGTTACACGAGGTACAGGTCGGGAGGGAGACGCTCTTCTGCGACACGGTAATTCCGCCCGCCCTCTCAGGCACTATCACATATACCTTGCTGAACCCGTAACTGTCTAATTTTCATTTTGTGGGATGGGCGCTTAAGCAGACTTTGAGCATATGATATCGCGTGAGGACGGGTCAGGTGTGAATCCGTCTGATCATGGGAAAAATGGGCGGTTGAGGTTCGACCGTTCATTCAAAACAATGGCCTGCAGGTGAAGCAATTGTACAGGAACGTGCGGGAGGAAAGATGCTCCCTCTAAGAGGAGCCACCAATCCTGAAAGTCGATGCAGGCAAGTCCGCGTGTCTTCCCAGACGAAGACTGGACAGAACCCTGAACCACGAGCGAAATCAGGTCATTCCACGAGGGATGTCAGCGCGTTCTTGGCCTCGACAGAGATCAGTACGCTCGCAAGCTGTAGCGTCGTCCTTGCGCCCAGGGTTGAAAGAAGTGCAGAAGCATGGAAGTCGAAGTCCGTGGACGAGAGCTTGGATGCTATCCCCGGGGAGGAGAGAGCGGCCACCATCTTCTCGACGTCATCGTTGGAGAGGTGCTGATAGAGGGTGCGCAACCTCTTCATCAGCTTGAACTCTTTTCCGAAGACCCTCTCCCATTCCCTCTGGTAGTTTGACATAAGCCTGGGGTCCTCTGCGGCCAGGGACTCGGACATCCACCTCCCAGCCATCAGCCCTCCTGCCACTGATGCGAGTATCCCCCCGGCGGTAGTGGGCTTGACCTGTCCTGCCGACTCGCCCACGAAGACCGTCCGGCCTACGATGAACTCGTCGATGGGGCCGCCGAGGTAGATCGGCGCGGCCACCCGGGTGCGAATCTTGACCTTCCTAGCCGAGAGGAAAGAATCCAGGGTCTTGAAACTGTTGACGCCAATGCCCGCCGCCCCCACCTTGGCGAGCCCGTTCCCCCGCGGTATCACCCACGCGAAGAACCCAGGGTACTTTTCCTGGTTCAGGAAGACCTCGACACGGCCGTCCTCGAACCAGTCTCCCTCGACCTCGTACTTGGCGGCGGGAATGAGACCGGGTCGCTTCCGTCCGACGAGGCTCGAAGGTCCTGTCGCGTCCACGTAGTATGAACAGAGATAGTGTTCGGAAGACCCTGGGGTGGACGTGCCTGCCGTTACAACGAGGTCATTGGCGGACCCCGGCGCGACCCCGTTCACCCTAGCTCCTGTCTTGAGCTCCGCCCCCTTCGAGACGGCCGACTCGGCCAGCTGTTCCTCGTAGGCGCTGCGGTCGATGACCACCACATCGAGACGTGAAGCTCCGAGGGTGACGGACCTCCCGGAGGGTGAATTGACAGTCCCGGTCTTTACGGTGCTCTGTATGCACCGCTCCGAGGGAGCGATATATTTCGCCAGGGCCCGCCTTGAGACCAGCCCGTCGCACTTCTCTGGCTCACCCACCTCTTGGTCCTCCTCGAGGACCAGGACCTTGAGCCCACGTGATGCGGCTTCCATGGCGAAGCTCAGCCCACCGACGCTCCCCCCTCCCACCACCGCGTCGTAGCGACGATATGACAAATTTAGAAGGATAAACCCTTAACCAGTTCTGTATTAACCCTTAGGTCATACCGAGGAAATGTGGGGCTTGACGGATTTCAAACAGGTCATTGTCGCGCGCACCGACCTTGGGATGGGCAAGGGGAAGCTCGCGGCCCAGGTCGCCCACGCCTCGCTCGGCTCGGCGGAGGAGTGCCGGCGCCGCAACCCGGACTGGTACGAGGACTGGAAACACCAAGGCCAGGCAAAGGTCGTGGTCAAGGCGACTGGGGAGGAGCATCTGAGGGAGCTTCAGAAGAAGGCCAAGACCCTGGGTCTGCCCAACTCGTTGATTCAGGACGCGGGCCTCACGCAACTCGAGGAGGGGACGACCACGTGTCTCGGCATAGGTCCGGCGCCTTCTTCCCTTGTGGACAAGGTCACGGGCGACCTGAAGTTGCTCTAGTGGCGTTGTCCCTTGTCAGTTCGACTGCTGCCACCGCCGATGGACGTTGCATGCGGGATGCTGGTCTACGCCACTGGCGGGCCCCGACGCAGACCGGCCAGACTAAGGGAGACACCGGAGGACTTCCAGGTCGACGAAGTGCTGGATATGGCCGAGGTCTCGGCGGTGAGGACCGAAGAGTTCTCCATTCCCGTCTACAAGCTGAGCAAGAGGGGGACCGACACGCCGCACGCCGTGGCTGCACTTTCAGAGGCCCTCAAGAGCAACGTGAACTTCGCGGGGATGAAGGACAGCAAGGCGGTCACCACCCAGTATGTGAGCGCCAGGAGTCGGAGAGCCTCTGACCCGGCCCAGGTGAAGGGCGAGAGGTTTGGGGCGGAACGTGCCGGCTATCTGCGAAGGCCGGTGACACGGGGGATGATGGCAGGGAACAAGTTCAGGATCGCCGTGTCCACGGAGGAAGACCTGGCAGAATCGACTTCAGAGGCCTTCGAAGCCTGTGCGAGGAGGCAGGTGCCCAATTTCTTCGGATACCAGCGTTTTGGCCTCAGAGGAATGGTGAACCACCGAGTGGGCAAGGCGATACTGAGGCGGGACTTCAAGGCAGCCATCGACCTACTGCTCGGGGAACCCCGGGAGGGGGAGAAGGGCCCTGCTTCGAACGCCAGGACCCTCGCAAGGGAGGGCCGATATCCCGAGGCTGCAACGACGTTCACACCGAGGCAGGACATTGAGAGGAGGGTCGCGATCCATCTGACGACCAAGCCGGGGGACTTCCAGGGAGCGTTGCGCAGGGTTCCCATGACGCCGAGAAGGCTGTTCGTCCAGGCCTACCAGTCGTTCCTGTACAACCGGACGCTCGAGCGCGGGGTTGGAAGCAGGCCTGGACATCGGTAGGGTGGAGGCGGGCGACAACTGGGCCGAGGTCTCTCCATCCGGACTTGGCGTAGGGAGCATCCACGGGGTGAAAGAACCCCGCTCGGCCGCCGATTCCGTCCTCCTTGTCCAGCTCGTCGGCTACGCGTTCCGCGACTACGGCTCGCGCTTCGACAGGCTGATAGTCCCGATACTCAGAGAAGAGGGCGTGGAGCCCTCGAGCTTCTACCTGAAGGAAGCCGAAGAGATCAGCAACGAAGGCGGCTTCAGGCAGGCTCCGTTATTAGCGAAGGACTGCGAATACGCGGCGGCAGGGAGCCAAGCCTCTGCTGAGCTTCACCCTCGGAAAGGGGGAGTATGCGACCACGCTGCTCCGCGAAGTGCTCAAACCGGAGGACCCATTAGCCGCAGGATTCTGAAAGCGAGGGTCAAGCGTTTTATAGGTCTCGGAATCGCCCAAAAAAACAGACCCAAGGTTGTCAACAGAGAGGGACGTGTACGACATCACGATTGTCGGGGGCGGCCCTACTGGACTGTTCGCAACGTTCTACGCAGGGCTGCGGCAGATGAAGACGAAGCTCATCGACGCGCTGGAGGAGCTCGGGGGCCAGGTCGAGGTCCTCTACCCCGAAAAATACGTATACGACGTGGGCGGCTTTCCCAAGATAACCGGCAAGGAACTGGTCAAGGGAATGGTCGAGCAGGCCCTTCGGTTGAACCCGACGGTGGTCCTGGGCGAGAGAATCGTCTCGGTCAAGACGATGGACGACGGGGTAATCGCGCTTGGAGTCAGCCAAGGGCAACATCCACTACTCGAGGACGGTCCTCGTAGCAGCGGGCGTGGGCGCGTTCTCCCCCAACAGGCTCGAGGCTTCGGGCGCAGCTCCCTTCGAAGGAAGGGGGGTCTACTACTTCCTCAAGGACAAGAACCTGATGAAGGACAAGAGGTTGTTGATTGTCGGAGGCGGCGACTCAGCGGTTGACTGGGCGCTGAACCTCAACAACTGGGCAAAGAGCATCACGCTCGTCCACAGACGGGACATCTTCCGCGCCCACGAGGGGAGCGTCTCCGAATTGATGCGCTGCGGGGTGGACGTTAGGCTGTTCCATGAGCTCAAAGAAGTCACCTGTGAGGGGGACAGGATTACCGGGGCAGTGATCTATGACAACAGGACCAAGGTGGAGACCAAGCTGGAGATCGACGCCATACTGGTCAACATCGGCTTCCGGGCCGACCTGGGGCCAATAAAGGACTGGGGGATCGAGATATCCGGCCGGGAGCTCAGGGCGAGCGGAAAGATGGAGACGAACATACCAGGGGTCTTCGTCGCGGGGGACATCGCGTCCCCAGAGGGCACGGTCAAGATGAACCTCATTGTCACGGGGTTCGCGCAGGCGGCGGTGGCCGTCAACGTGGCGAAGAATCACATCGACCCGAAGGCTAGGATATTCCCTGGCCACAGCAGCGAAATGAAAGTCCCCGGTTGATGGGTTCGTCTCGAGGCGCGACTAGTTGATGCCGAGAGTACGCCTGTAGTTGTAATCGTTCCTTACCGAAGGGTTGAGCGGGTCGATCAGCACGCACTCATACCACGAGTGCTTCCCGTCTTGCCAGAAGATGTAGGACCCGAGCAGCTTCAGGTTAGGGTACTTTTCCAGCACACGCCTCTCGGCGACGTGCTGCACCGGTTCGTCGGACTTCATCCTTAGCACACCCATGTGCTTCGAACGCCTGCCAGACGTCGGTCTCTTCCTCCTCATGCCGTGCCTGGAGAGCTTTATCCTCACAACGACTACCCCCTGCTTCGCCTTGTAACCGATCGATCCGCGCCCTATCGAATCGCGAGGGCTTCTCGAGGGTCTCGATGGTCGGGCCGCGCCTCAGCAGGACCGCCCTCTGAGAGATGTCGCCCGCCTTCTCGTGAAAGACCTTCTGCCAGGTCTTCCCTATCTCCGAATAGGACAAACTAAACGCGTGCCCGTTCCGAGAGGTGCAGATAAATCTATCCTTGCAGTTCCGGCCCTCTTTCGGTCCTCAGCTATTTGGGCTTGAAGAAATCCGCTATCTTCTTCCCCGTAATCGTGATCGCCATCTTCTGAGCGTCCTTGGTCTGGCCAGCTATGTGCGGGGTGGCGATCAGGTTGGGCGCGGCGAGCAGCTCCTGGCTTGGGGGCTCCTTTTCGAAGACGTCCAGCCCCGCCCCGGCGATGGTCCCGTCCTTCAACGCCGCGATCAGCGCAGTCTCGTCGATGACCTCGCCCCTAGATGCGTTCACCAGGTAGGCTGACTTTCTCATGGAGGCCAGACGCCTCGAGTCGACAAGGTGGGTCGTTTCTGGAGAGAGCGGCACGTGTAGCGTGACAAAGTCGGAGGACGCAAAGAGGGTGTCCAGGTCGACCATCGTGCAGCCGATGGAAGCGAGGACATCCTTGCCGATCTCGACGACGTCGTACCCAAGGACCGGCATCCCGAAGGCCTTCGCCAGTTCACCAACCCTTCTCCCGATCCTGCCCAGGCCGGCGATTCCCAGAGTCTTGCCTCTCAGTTCGACCCCGACGAACCGGTCCTTCTGCCACTCGCCCGACCTCGTGGAGGAGTCTGCGGCAGGGATGCTCCGGGCCATGGCAAGCATGAGGCCGAGCACGTGCTCCGCGACGGCCTCCACCAGCGCTTCGGGGCTGTTGACGACCTCTATCCCGCGGGAATTGGCCGCCCGGAGGTCAACGTTATCGAGCCCGGTCCCGGGCCTAGCGATCAGCTTCAGCTTGGTGGCTCGAGCGATGACCTCAGCGGTGATCTTGGTCCTGCTCCTGACGACGACCACGTCATAGTTCTGTACCCGCTCCAGGAGTTCCTCGGGAGTGATCTTGGGAAGGTAGTCGACCTCGAAGTCGGCAGGGAGGCCGAGGGAGGGGACATCGACCGTGTCACAGACGAGGACCTTGTGCGGCATCTTGCTATCCTCTGAGTCTTGAGACCAATTTCCGGGCTGTTAAGCATATTGGCGAAACCTCAGAGCCGGAGGGGAGTAGGTCCGGGGAATCCTGACCCGCGACCTCCTCCAGGCTTGAATGAGCCGAAACGATCGTCGATATGTGACCGGACAGCAGGGCTGCCCCCTCTCCCAGCGCTTGCAGGCCGTAGATACGGTGGGAGTCTCGCAGAAAGATGACCGATGTCTGAAACCCCGACCCTTTCCGTGCCGTCTCCGGTTCGCTCCCTTCTTCCATCTCCACCAGGTTCAGTCCGATGGCCCGTCCCTGTGCGACATGGAGTCCGGCGGTGCAGAGCTGGGTCCCGAAGAGGTCGAGCGTCATGGTACCTGCTACCGTTGCCTGTGCGACGCCTCCGCTCGCGGCGTTGCTCCCGGCGATCCTTCCCATCGTCACAGCCGATGAATGAGACTTGAATGGGACCGAACCTGCTCCAACCCTAACTTCCGCACAGTCACCGGCTGCGAACACCCCGCCTCGCGAGGCCCTCATGGTCCCGTCGACCAACAGACCGCCTGATGGTCCTTTCTCGCAATCCAACTGGGGCATCGCGGGTGAGCTCCTGGGCAGGAGCACCACTCCGTCGCACGGGTGCACGACATCGAGAGCGACCACCGCCTCCACCCTCTTCATTCCCACGACCGCTTGGACCCCGGCATCGACCACCGGGACCCCCTGGGTGGCGGCGTCGGCGACAACTCGGCTTCGGATCCCCGGAGAGAGAGCGCCCAGCCCTCCGCCAGATACGAAGAGGCTAGACCTCGCCTTGTGGGACACCTCCTGGGCGACGGCGAGGGAGAGGAGGGCCGACGAGCCCACGATGGAAACCCGGGATAGAATCTGGCAGGGCAAGAGCCAGGGAGCGAAAATCAGCCTCTGTCCTCAATGTCCAGACCCCGGGCTTCGACGAGCCCTTGATCTCGTCAGGAACGGACGAGGTACCGGTGGCGACCACGATCGAGTCGTAACTTCGGCTGGCGGGCCCGTCATTGCCCCAATCCCCGTGGATCGTGTTGGCGGCGAAGTCGACCCGCTTGACCCGGCGGCCGAATTCGACCTCCACCCCGAACTTGTCCGATAGTTCCCCTCCCGTGGTGGAGTGCGCGCTGTTGTGCTGGGCGTCCCGAAAGCAGGTAAGGGAAGAGGCACTGGTCCACTCCTAGCGTGCCCGAGGCCTCGAAGAGGGAGACTGTGGCGCCGCAGCGAGATGCCTCCTTCGCGGCCTCCGCCCCGGCAGGCACCTCCGCCGACCACGATGACCCGGGTCATGCGGTCCCTCAGGCCGAACACAGGATTATAACACCCTCCCCCGTCCGGGACGCAGTTGCTCGTCGGAATCGTGGGGAAACCGAACGTCGGGAAATCGACCTTCTTCAGCGCAGCCACCCTGAAGTCTGTCCCCATAGCTGACTACCCGTTCACCACCATCAAGCCCAACGTAGGGGTGGCCTACGTGAGGACAAAGTGCGTCCATGAGGAGATGGGGGTCAAGGACAGCCCGAAGAACTCCGTGTGCAAGGACGGGGTGAGGCTGATACCCGTCAAGCTCGTAGACGTGGCGGGGCTGGTCGAGGGCGCCTCGGCCAACAGGGGATTGGGAAATCAGTTCCTGGACGAGCTCCGCCAGGCTGACGCCCTGGTCCAGGTGGTAGACGTGTCAGGCTCTACGGATATCGAGGGGAGGAAGGTGGAGGTGGGGAGTCACGACCCGGCGGCCGACATAACCATGGTCGAGAACGAGCTCGACCAGTGGATACTGGGGATAATCAAGAGAGACTGGGAGAAGTCCGCCCGCCTGGCAGAGCAGACTGGTTCCAGCATCGTCGCTCACCTGGCGCAGAGACTAAGCGGCCTGGGCATAGACGAGGGGAGCATCGAGGAGGTCTTGCTGCACCTCCATCTCAAGCCCGACAAACCCGTGGAGTGGAAGGAGTCAGACCTTGAGGCTCTGGTGAAGAGCCTGCGCGAGAAGACGAAGCCCAGCCTCATCGCCGCGAACAAGGTGGACCTCCAGGGAACCGGCGAGAGGTTGAACTCCCTCGGCGAGGGTGGGAAGCGCATCGTTATCCCGTGTGCGGCAGAAGCGGAGCTTCTCCTGCGTAGAGCGGCCGAAGCGAACGTCATCAGCTACACCCCTGGTGCGAGCAGCTTCGTCGTGGTGAAGAAGGACCTCACACCCCAGCAGGCCAGAGCACTGGAGCTCGTGAAGGAGCGGGTGCTCGATGTTTACGGGTCGACGGGAGTCCAACAGGCCATAGACCAGAGCTACTTCGGTCTCCTGAAGGCCATCGTGGTCTATCCGGTGGAGGACGAGACCAAGCTATCGAACAAGGATGGCGAAGTGCTCCCGGACGCTTACGTCATGAGCGGAGGCTCGACCGCGCTCGACCTGGCAAAAAAGATCCACAGTGACCTCGCTGCCGGTTTCCTGTATGCGGTCGACGCTAGGACCGGGATGCGACTCGGGGAGGACTACGTTTTGAAGGACAGAGACATCCTGAAGATCGTCTCAAGCGGCAGGCGCGGCTAGGACTTCGGCCTCTACTTTGGGCTCAGGCGCTTCCGGAGAACCGGGAGCTTCCGCTGGTGTGCCTTCGTCTATGGGGCCCGCGGCAGGCTTCTTGATGAGCTTGGTCTTCCTGACGCCGACGTGCCTCAACCTCGTCACGTTCTTCGCCTCGTTGTAGACGTCGGACGCGACCTTCTGGAGTACAGTCTCCTGCACGAACTGGTCGTACGTCAGTGAGGTGGCTCTGTCCCGGATGACACGGTCCATCAGGTTGCGAATCTCGTGCTTCTTCGATGAGTTCATGCGGCCCTGAGAGAGCGCGATGCAGTAGACCCTGACGATGTAACCGTCCTTGGTCGTGTAGTCTCTTATGAAATCGGACATGGAAGAGCCCCGTCGTATCAGGCTCCTGAGATACTCTCTGGAGTATTCGTGACCCTTCAGGACGGTGTAGGCAGTGTCTCCGTCGACCCGGTCTATCTGGAAGTAGAGCTTGAAGCTGTAGTGCTGGGGGTCCTGCTTCAATATGTCGTAGAGCGTCGTCTCGACGACCCTTCCGCCGGGCTTCTCAACGTCGGTTAGGGGGACCCTACCTATGGGCGCGTTTCCGAAGGAGGGCGAAGCAAGGACTGTGACCCACTGCTTTGCCTTCCATTTGTCCTTGACCTTGGCCGGTCCCTTCTTTACCAATCTGGTTCGGCCCCCCGTTTTTGCCGCCTTAAAAACTACGCTCGGGTTACTTGGCCTGCAACCGGTCCTTTCCGCCCATGTAGGGGATCAGGGGCTTGGGTATCAGGACGGACCCATCGGGCTGTTGGAAGTTCTCGACTATGGCGACGAGGGCCCTGGTGGTCACCGCGGTGGAGTTCAGCGTGTGGACAACCCTGGGTTCGGTCCCCTGCTTCTCCCTGTAGCGGGTCATGAGCCTCCTCGCCTGGTAGTCAGTGACGTTGCTGCAGGATACCATCTCCCGGAACTTTCCCTGCACGGGCATCCAGGCCTCCAGGTCGTACTTCTTCGCCGCAACCGTACCCATGTCCCCGGTGCACACGTTCACCACCCTGTAGTGCAATCCCAGGCTCTGGAATATCCCTTCAGCGTTCCCGATCAGCTCCTCGTGGAGCGCCCAGCTCTCCTCGGGACGGGCGAAGACCACCTGCTCTACCTTGTAGAACTGGTGGGTCCTGAAGATGCCCTTGGTGTCCTTGCCGTGGGCACCGGCCTCGACCCTGAAGCAGGGGCTGTAGCCGCAATATTTCAGCGGGAGCGACGGGCCATCGATTATCTCGTCCATGTGCTGGGCCACCATCGGGTGCTCCGACGTCGCGATGAGGTACAGGTCGTCCCCTTCGACCTTGTAGATTACCGGCCCGAAGTCGTTGAGGTCCACCACGCCCTCGTAGGCCTTCCTGTTCATCATTATCGGCGGACTCACTGCAGTGAAGCCCCGAGCAGCTAGGAAGTCGAGCGAGTAGCGCATGATGGATTGTTCCAGCAGCATGGCGTCTCCCTTCAGGAAGTAGAATCTTGCACCCGAAATCTTGGCCGCCCTTTCCATGTCGAGGAAGCCCATCCTGGTGAGCAGGTCGACGTGATCCTGGGGTCTGAAATCATGTGAGAGGGGCGCACCAAAAGTCCGAATGGTCACGTTGCCGCTGTCATCGGGGCCGACCGGCACGGACTCGTGCAGGACGTTGGGCAGCCCCATCAGTATCTGCCTGAGGCGCGCCTGGGCGGCCTCTGCACGGGCGTCGGTCTCCTTGATCTGAAGGGGAATCCCCTTCACCTCTGCGAGCTTGGTGGTGATGTCGGCGCCCGACCTCTTGAGGGCAGCCACCTCTTCGTTCAGGAGGTTTTGGCGGTGGCGTAGGTCGTCTACCTGTTTCTTCAGCGACCTCCACTCCCTGTCCAACCCGACGGCCTCGTCAACCTCCTGGACCCTGGGGTTCATGCCTCTCTTCACGAGGTCCTTTCTGATGGTATCCGGGCTCTCCCTGAGGAGCTTGACGTCGAGCATGCTGGGCTCAGACTACCCCCTGGACGGCTGGGAGATAATCATGACGCGAGAGCCCAGACCTCTTGGAAAAGGCTGGCATCGGACAGCAGGCTGAGCGCCGAGGCGATGCAAGCGGGCCCGGGGGACTCGATCACGAAGGTCAGCCTCCGCCTCTCACGCTCGACCTTCAGGCTCTGGTCCTTGGGGATGGTCCTGTTGTCCGCGTGAAGGGTCGTCGCCAGCGAGCGAGCCTCCCGCGCTCCTGCGCACTCGAAGACGACCTCCGCTCTCATTCTCAAGCCGCGACCTTCTCCAGCACCACCCTCGTGAACTCATCGCGCTTCGAGATTGGGATCTTGGCTCCCGCCGCCATGCTGTGGCCTCCGCCGACCCCGCCCACCTGTTCGGCGGCCTCCTTCATTATGAGCCCCAGGTTCACTTCCTTCGGGAATAAGTCGCCCAATCGGGAGGAGAACTTCAGCTCGGACTCGCCCGAGCGGGCCCTCACCAGGACCATCTTGTCCTTGAACTTCTCGGAAGACGCGAGGAGCGAGGATATGGAGCCGGTCATCCTCTCCTCTATGAATTCCTCTCCCATCACAACGGTCACGTCGCCGTGCGTCGAGACCTTATCGCCTCCCATCTGGAGGACCTGGATGGCCTTGTTGAGCTTCGAGCGGTATTCGCCCATGAGCCTCAGTGCCTCCGAGAGCGCCGTGTACCTGTCCCCAAGGCAGATGGAGATGCCGATGTCTGCGGCGTCCATCCTACCGCAGGCGTTGAGCAGGGTCCCGTATTCCCGGGCATCGCGCAGCGGGGTGAGCGCATCCTCGAGCTGGAGCGTGTAGACCTCCCCGATCAGGCCTGAAACGAGGGCTGACCCGTCGCCGCTGGACCCTGCGAAGCTGGTCAAGACCTCCATGAGCTTCTGTTTCTCCTCGGTCGAGAGCTCGGAGATGCTCCTCCACCTTCCCCGCTCCTTTAGCACTAGTCCCGAATTAGAGAGTGCCGCCAGGCTCGCGTCCTTGGCACCAGACAGGCCAGGGATGTACGGGGCGTAGGTCATGGCCATCGCCTCATGGATGGGCCTCGTCTCTCTCCCGTGAAAGAGAAAGTCCTTGGCGACGGTCACCAGTCCCAGCTCGACGGAGTCGTCGAGCGCCTCCCTGTTGAGCCCCGTAAGAGACCTTCCGGGGCCCCCGTCCTGCCTGTCACCGAGCGCACCAACGACCGCCTGGGCTGAGAGGTCCCTGTTGCGCTCGTCTAGTGTCTTTGCGAGCAGATAGGCCATCGTCGCGGAGCAGACATCAGTGCCCCCGTCGTAACCGGAGTTCCACGCGTTCAGGATTTCGGGTCTATCCGCGTATCCGGGAGAGAGCTGATGGTGGTCGACGACCATGAAGCGCTCGCCGAACGCGGCGGTCAACTGCTCTATCAGGCCCGAACCGAGGTCGGTGAATAGGTAGAAGTCGAATTTGTCGTTCTTGAGGAGGTCAATCCCTCTGGGGTCAAGGTCTGGGAGCGTCCTTACAGAAGCGATAGCGCCCTTTCTCGCCAGGGCCTGGAAGGCTATCGAGCCTGAAGAGAGCCCGTCCGCATCGATGTGCGTGACGACCAGGATGCGTTTGTGCTCGCGCGAGAGCTTCGTGAGGAGCTTGGATGCTCCCTCCGCTCTGGCCCCCAGGGCGTTCCGGTCGGCCTCTCCCATCGAGAGCGCGCCCCCGCCTAGGTCAGCTGTGCGACTACCGCGGCGTACTTGAACGTGCTCGGGAGCAGTCCGATCTTCTTGTAGTGCTTCGACAGGCGGTAAATCTTAGCCTCGATCAGCTCAAGGGAGCGGACGTTCCTTCTGTCGGACTTGTAGGCCTCGAGGTGAGACTGAACTCGCTTCGCCCTCTCCAGAAGGTTCTGTAGGTCCTCGGGTATGGCAGGCGCCAGCTTGTTTTCTCTCAGGAGCTCGGCTATCGACTTGCCCGTTATCGGCTTGACAAGAGGGATAGAGTAGTCATCCCTGAGCCGGACACCTATCTGGCTCGGGGTCAGGCCTTCCTTTCCAAGTTTTATTGTTAGCGCGACGACCTCTTCGGGGCTGTACGTCAGCCAGCTCGGGGCCCTCTTGCTCGTCGGCCTCGTGGAATGGCTCTTTCCGTGGCGATGAGAATGAATCCTAGCCAATCTTGAAACGAAGATGACTCCGACCTTGACCTGTTTAAAACCATTCGCTAGGGTTCGGCGGCGCTGAACCATGACCCGAACTTCCTCATGGCCTGCCCCCGGTGCGACACCGCGCACTTCTCCTCCAGCGTCATCTGGGCCATGCTCTTGGCCGAGCGGTCGGGCAAGAATACAGGGTCGAATCCGAACCCTCCGGAGCCCACTTCCGCGTCGAGTATCCTCCCGTTTACCACGCCCTCGAAGACCTTGGGCTCCGAGGTTGGCGTGCAGTACGCCACGGCGCTTGCGAAATGCGCGCGCCTCGAAGCTACTCCCTTGAGCAGCTTCAGCAGTCCATCGATTCCGATGGTCTTGAAGGCGTAGGAAGAGAACGGACCCGGGAAACCCGCGAGAGAGTCCACGAAGAGTCCGGCGTCCTCTACGATGAGCGCCTTCTTGTACTTCCGGGAGGCTACACGTGCCGAGTACGATGCGACCTCCGAGACGGTGTCCGCCTGGATCTCCACGCCCTTACCGTTGAGAGCCACCGGACGTATCCCGAACGGGGAGAGTATGATTCGCGCCTCCTCCATCTTGCCGCTGTTGCCCGTGGCGAATCGGACCGACCTACTCGACCCGGGCATATCTCCCTCTCCTCTCGACCTCTGCGAGCTTCTTGGTGACCTGCTTCGCTCTGGCCTCCCCGACCACACCCGCGTAGCCCTCCAGGAAAGCCTTCATCACGGCCGATGCCACGTTCGAGTGCGCCCCGATTAGCGTTTCTTTGATAAGCCTCAGGTCGACCGCATGGTCTTCCAGCTTGGTCGAGCGTACCGCCAGCCCGAAGTCAATTAGGTTCACACCTTCGTCGTTCACTATGACGTTCGAGGTGGTCAGGTCTCCGTGCATTATTCCGTACGCGTGGAGCCTCCCCACGGCGGCACCGAACGCTTCCGAGACGGCCCTAGTCTTCGCGTCGCGGGACTCCAGCACGGTCTTCAACCTCGGGCCGATGATCTCCTCCATCACTATGAGGGACTCGGGCGCCGACACGTAATAGAGAGTTGGATTCCTTATGCCCGCTCTCTTGGACTCGTGCAGTAGCTCCGCCTCGTGGGCAGTCCGCTGGCTCCTGATCGCCCGGTCCAGCTCGGGGAGCCTGTATGGCAGGGCCTTCCTGAACTTGAAGACCGCCTTCTGGCCGGACCAGTCGCCGGAATAGACGTCGGCCTCCGCGCCCTGGTAGACGAGCTTCACGCGCCGGACCTCCAGGGGAGAGTTACCGTATCGAGCCTCCAGGATTGCCGGATCCCGGCGTCTTCCACGGCGATGGTGTGACCGGCCTTGTACTCCAGCAGACCGGTCCAGGCGATCTGGGCGCCGCAGTCACCGCTGTACCTCAGCGGTACGACGTGGAACTCTGCTGAATGCCTCTGGGCCATTATCCCCAGCATCTGGGCGAGACGCTTGTTCGCGGCGACCCCTCCCACCACCATCACCTCCTTGTTGCCAGTAAATGCGAGGGCGCGCTCCGTGACCTCGACGGTGGTCGCGAACGCGGTCTCCTGGACGGAGAAGCTGACGTCCTCGAAGGGTTCGCCGGCGTCGACGAGCCGCTTGGAAGCCGTGAGCAGGCCGGAGAACGAGACGTCGTTGCCCTTTACGGTGTAAGGGAGGGGGAGGTAGCGGCTCGACTTGGCGGCCGCCTCCTCTATCCTCCGACCGCACGGGGAAGCGAACCCGAAGTGCCTTCCAAGCTGGTCGAGGAGCTGCCCGAGGGTGAGGTCCAGGGTCTCTCCGAGGACCCTCCACATGCCCGACGAGCAGGAAATGACCATAGTATGACCGCCAGATATCAGCAGGACGAGCGGGGTCTTTGCGCCGGTGAGCATGCAACCGAGTTCAATGTGTCCGATGGCGTGATTGACCGGGACCAGCGGTTTGGAGAGGGCAAGGGAGAGCGTGCGCGCAGAGACGGCACCCACGCGGAGACACGGGCCCAGGCCAGGGCCCATGGCGTAGGCGACGCCGTCGACCTCACGGAGGCTCACTCCAGCCGAGGCGGTCGCTTCTGCGATAACCCTCGAGGCGACGGCCGCATGATGGTTCGAAGCCTCGGTGGGATGGATGCCCTGTCCCTCCGGCGGGACGTAGACGTCTCGGACGTCGGAGAGGAGGCCACGCTTCTCGCTCACCAGGGACACTGAGAAGGTGTGCGCCGTGCTCTCAATGCCCAGGATGCAGAGGTCTCCCTTCACGAGTGTTCTGTTTTCGGTTGGGCTCCGAACCGCTGATAAAGTTTGCAGGGAAACGGGGCTAAGGTTATCAATGGAGCCCCCGGTCTGCCGAAAGAGGAGCATTCGTGGCGCAAAGGGAAGTCCAGTCGGTGGAGGTCTCATGCTTCATCCAGGCAACGGAAGACGAAGGCAGGGTTACCGGGAACATCTGCACGTACCTCGGGATAGACCAAGCGCCTGAAGAGGAGGCTCTGGAGGGGCACTTCGGGAATAGGATCCTTCGCGTCAGGTGGCACCTGACGGGAGACGAAGGCTGGAGGTGCTTCGGCGCCCTTGTCTCCCTGCTTGGAAAGGAGGGAAGGGAGGAGGTGCTCAAAGACCTATCTGAGCACATCGACGAGCACCGAGCCCTGTATGTGCGTCTGAACAAGCAAGCCCTGATGACCGGGCGCGGCGAGATCGCGGACTCGGACCCGGTGAGGGTGAGGGTGAAGCCACGCAGCTTCATGATCAGGGGCGATATCCAAGACTTCTATGGGGGTCTTCTGAAGGGGGGAGGTTGATGGTCGTCGGACGAAAGAGGAAGCGCTATGTCTTCCTTGAGACAAGCAACCCCACCGATGCAGAGGTCAGGAAGGAGCTGACGAGGCTCGTCCTGGAGAAGCACCCCAGCATAGACAAGAAGAAGATGGTCTGGGTGGAACGAGGACTCATCGTGCGAACCGACTCGGAGCACCTCATTGAGATGAGGACGGGAGACCGCGTGAAGTTCGGGGGGACCGAGATGGTCTCCAAGCTGACGTCCGGCTCAATCAGCAAGCTCAAAAGGATGGCATCGGGGACGGTAAGGTAACATGGCGGCGTACTTCAGGGAGGAGTACTTCAAGGAGATCGAGCAGGGACTGGTCGCGGACCCGAAGTGGCAGCAGGACACCAAGGGAGTGAAGACCACGATCCTCCTCAACGCGGTCGACCGCAACCTCCTGTTCCTCCTAAAGGTCGAGGATGGGAACACGACCATATCGAGGACGGAGCCGGGTACCACCGCCGAGTTCTCCTTCGAGGGCCCCTACGAGGTCTGGACCCGGGTCGCCAAGGGGGAGATCGATTTCCAGTCCGCCGTGCTGAAGGGCCTGCTGAAGTTCAGGGGCTCGATTACGAAGATACTCTTCTACAAGGACAGGTTCACGAGGATAACGGACGTCATAAAGTCCGTCCCGACAGAGTTCTAGAATCCTTCGGCTACTTGGGTAGCACGAAAACGTAGTACGGGCTTCCGTCGCGGCTCTTGCGAGCCTCCAGCGTGAGCTTCATGCCCACCTTGAGCTGCTCCCTGGTGAGCCCCTCGGTCCAAGCAAGCACCTTCGGGCCCCCGGGGAGCCTGCAGACGGCCACGTTGTAGGGGTCGCTGTCGACGAAACTGGTCGGGGTGACCTGGACGTAGGTGAAGGTGACGCAGCTCGGCCTCGGTGCCCAGTTCGACCCACTCGACGTTGCCGCTCATGCACTTGGGGCAGTCGGCCTGTGGGGGGAAGCTGACCTCGCCGCAATCCTTGCACCTTGTCGTCACGAACTTTCCTTCTTTGAGCGAGTCCCAGAACTGATGCGTCTTCGAGATCGGGACGTTGTAGCGGAGGTTCAGCGTCCTTCGAGAATGCAGTGTCGGGGGTTCAGATTCCAAGGGTCTCGTCACCTGCTCCTCGACAGCACCGTCACGTAGCAGTAGTGGCCCGTCCCGCCGACGTTGTGGACCAGCCCTATGCCGTTCTTTATCGGGGCCTGTCTCTTGCCCGCCTCTCCCCGAAGCTGCTTTGTGATCTCGACCATCATCGAAGCGCCGCTCGCCCCGATGGGGTGGCCCTTGGCCTTCAGGCCGCCGTCGAGGTTCACGGGTATCTTCCCGCCTATCATCGTCTGGCCGTCGCTGCAGGAGCTTCGCACCTTCTCCCTTTGCGCAGAAGCCAAGGTCCTCATAGGCCATTATCTCGGCGATCGTGAAGCAGTCGTGGCACGTTGGCCACGTCGACCATCTCCGGTCCTATCTTGGCCGCAGAGTAGGCCTTGCGGGAGGCGTCCACCGCGGCGCCCAGCCCCACATAGCCGTCCCTCCTGCTCATGTTGGCGGAGTCAGACGAGGCTCCGATAGCCTTTATCCAGATCGGCGTGTCGGTGAGCTTCCTCGCCGTGTCCTCGCTCGCAAGGACCACGGCAGCCGAGCCGTCGGAGATCGGGCGAGGCGTCGTACAGCTTGAGCGGCCACGAGACGACCTGTGAGGAGAGGGCCTTCTCAATCGTGATCTCCTTCTGGAACTGTGCCAGGGGGTTCATGGCGCCGTAGTGGTGCGCCTTGACGGCGACCCTCGCCAGGTCCTCCTCGGTGGTCCCGAAGCGGTTCATGTGGGCCACGGCGTACATCGCGTAGTACGAGGCGAACGTCATGCCGAAGTTCTCGAACTCCCAGAGGTAGGAGCCGCCTCTGCCCATCAGCTCGATCGCTGTCAGCGTGTCGACCTCGGTCATCTTCTCCAGCCCGACGGCCATGGCGATGTCGGATTCGCCGCTCGCTACGCTGAGGTAGGCGTTCCTGACGGCCGCGCTTCCGCTCGCGCAGGCAGCCTCCACCCTCATGTGCCCACGTGCTCGAAGCCTGCGTACTCGTTCACCACCACCGCGGGGACGTTCTCCTCGTACCAGCCTCCCACGCTCCCGACGGTGACGTTCTGTATCTGCTTCTTGTCGATGCCTGCGTCCTCGACCGCACCGTGAATCGACTCGAAGGCGAGCTCGGCGAGGCTCACGTCGTGTCCGCCTACCGAACTTCGAGTGTCCAATCCCGACTATCGGCTACACCTCTCATCGTCTCACCTAGTCCAAGAGCTCCCTTGACAGTATCCACCGCTGGACCTCGGAGGCGCCCTCGACGATGTCGAGCACCTTCGCGTCCCGCAGGTACCTCTCCAGGGGAAGCTGCTTGCTCAGCCCGATACCCCCGTGTATCTGGATCGCGCGCTCTGCCACCCACACCGCGGTCTCCGTCGCGAATAGCTTGGCCATGGAGGCCTCCTTGATGAAATCGTCGCCCTCGTCCCGCGGGTGGCCGCCGCCGGTAGGTCAGCAGCCTTGCGGCGTCTATCCTGGTCGCCATGTCCGCGATCAGGAAGCGGATCGCCTCGAGCTTGGCGAGGGGCCTGTCGAAGAGGACTCTCTTCTTGGCGTAGGAGATCGAGGCGTCGAGCGCGGCCTCGGCTACCCCCACCGCGCCGGCTGCGGCGCCCACCCGGCCCTGGTTCAGCACAGCCATCGCGATCAGGAAACCGTCGCCCAGTCGACCCGAGCATGTTCGCAGGCGGGAACGACGCAATCGTTGAAGACGAGCTCCGCTGTCCCCGTCCCCCTCGCACCCATGACCTCGAGCTTCCCCCCGACGTCGAAGCCCTTAATCCCCTTCTCTACGAGGAAGGCTGGTCATGCCCGCCGCGCCATCCTCCTTGGTGCCGGTGCGGGTGAAGAGGACCACCACGTCGGCGTACATCCCCTGCGATATCCAGATCTTTGAGCCGTTGATCTTGTAGGAGTCACCGTCCTTCTCGGCCCTTGTCTGGATGTTGGCGGCGTCAGAGCCGGCTCCGGGCTCTGTGAGCCCGTAGGAGCCGATCAGCTCGCCCTTCACCAGCCTGGGCAGGTACTTGTCCTTCTGATCCTTGGTCCCAAAGTGCGCCGAGCGGGTAGCCGACGAGACCGTTCTGCACGCCGATGAGCAGCCCAGCAGAGAGGCTCACCTTGGCGATCTCCTCTCCCACCACCACGGAGCTAATCATGTCAAGCCCGAGGCCGCCATACTCCTGTCGGGACGTTGATCCCGAGAAGCCCAAACTCCCCCATCTTTCTGAAAAGCTCCCTGGGGTACTAATCGTCCCGGTCCATCTTCTCGGCGAGCGGTGCTATCTCCCTGTTGGCGAAATCCCGAGCCCACTTCCTGCAGTTCCTCGTGCTCGGGCTTCAGGGAGAATCTGCCAGTGACGTCAAGACGGTCGCGGAAGCCCGTCTGGAGAGCTCTATTTATCTATTCATTCGCCCTTGAATTCAGGCTCCCTTTTGGACAGGAACGAAGTGATCCCCTCGTTCGCGTCCTGCGTTCCCATGAGGAGCCCGAAGGCTGCCGCCTCGAAGTACTGGCCGAGGTCGTTGGGACCTGGGAGGCCATGTTCAGCGCCAGCTTTGCGAACCTGAGGGAGAGCGGGCGCCCGCTTCGCCAGGCTCCTCGCAAACTCCTCCACGCCTTTTTGAAACTGGTCGTTTGCATAGACCCGGTCCACGAGGCCCGGCCTTCAGCGCCTCGCTGGCGGTGAAGCCTCGATGCCGAAGAAGATCATCTCCTTTGCCTTCGCTGGCCCGACAAGCTTGACGAGCCGCTGCGTTCCTCCCGCGCCGGGGATTATCCCGAGGTTCGTCTCTGTCAGACCGATCTGACTCGACTCTGAGGCGAGCCGAAAGTCGCACGCCAGGGCGAGTTCGCAACCTCCGCCGAAGGCGTAACCGTTTATCGCTGCGATCACGGGCTTCGGCATCCTCTCGAAGACGCTGAAGACCTCGAACAGCCTCCGTGCGGCCTCGAACGCCCTTGTCCGGCGAGCTGAATCCGAAGGCCGTAAGGTCGGCCCCGGCGCTGAAGGCCCTTCCGCCCTCCCCTCTGAGGACGACCACCCTGATCGAGCCGTCTGATGAGCGACATCTCTTGGCGACCGTCTCGAGCTCGTCTATAAGACGCGGCGTGATGGTGTTCAGGCGATGCGGCCTGTTGAGGGTGATCCAGGCCAGGGGCGGAGTCTTGGTCAAGTATGACGCTCCTCGAGCCTCTTCTCAGGTCGTCGAGTAGTCATAGAACCCCTTGCCCGAGGAGCCCAGCTCTCCCTTCTCGCCATCTCCTCGAGGAGCGGGTCCGGGGCGTAGTCCTCCCGTAGGCCGCTCTGCTTCGCCTTCAGCACTGAGACGACTCGGTCGATGCCCCACCTGTCGGCCAGACTGGAGGATACCGTCCGGGAAGCCGAGCCCCAGCCGCACCGCAGGTCGAGGTCCTCCCTGGTGCAGACCCCGTTTCTGATCAGCCAGGCTGCCGAGTTCACGGCTACCGAGAAGAAGAGCAGCGGGTCGAGACCTTCTCCCTGTCTCCTTGCTTATCGCCGGCCGAGACTGCTTGTCGCTTGTAGGTGTAGAACCCCTCGCCCGGTCTTTTTCCCGAGCTTTCCCTGTTCGAACTTCTCCTCGGAACAAGGGCGCACCGAGTATGGCAGAGGGTTCTCTGGACTTCACCGCCTCGGCCGCCTTGTAGATCACGTCGATTCCGGTGTAGTCGGCGAGTTCGAAGAGCCCCATCGGGAGCCCCACCTTGTAGACTGCGGCGGAGTCGACTTGCTCGACGGTCGCTTCGCCGCGGCCCACGGTCCAAGCGGCTTCGTTGAGCAGGGGGCCAAGTATCCTGTTCACGATGAACCCGGGCACGTCTTTGCGGCAGATGACGACCTCCTTTCCGAGCCTCTTGGCGAGCGCGACCCCGAGGTCAAGCGTTTTGTCATCGGTCTTCTCGCCTCGGATCACCTCGACGAGAGGCATCAGCACCGGCGGGTTGAAGAAGTGCAAGCCCACGAAGGATCTCCGGCCTTCCGGTCGAGGCAGCTATCTCGGTTATCGGAATGGTACTGGTGTTGGACGCCAGGAGGCCGCGATGATTGTAGCGGACGAGCGAGCTGAAGACCTCTGACTTGACCTTCAGGTCCTCGGGGACCGCCTCGATGACGGCGTCGACCTCGGAGAGCTGCTCGAGGTCGAGCGTCCCGTGCACCCTCTCGAGCGCGGCCTTGGCCTTCTCGGGGGAGATCATCCCCTTCTCGGCAAGCTTTGCGACGCTCCATCTCAGTTTCTCCAGGCCGCCGTCGAGGAAGGACTTCTGAACGTCGTAGACCCAGACATCCAGCCCCGCCAAGGCAGCCACCTCGGCTATCCCGTGCCCCATGGTCCCGGCCCCGAGCACCCCGACAGAGCGAATCTCATCCGCGTTCAAGCTTCTATCGGGCGGTTTTTGGCTGGAGGGCTTTGTAAAGATGACCTAGGCGACCGCGAAACGTCTGCCGCACAAAGCCTAAAAAGAAAGAAGAGGGCGATGGAGCTTGACGATGAGGTGTACGCCGTCCCAGACAGATCCCCAGATAGCTCCGGGGAAGATGATGAACTCGCGACGATGCTGAGTCAAATACACACTACCCGAGAAAGTTTTCAAGGGGCCTGGCCGCGAAGGACCCCGAACGCGACGCATGCAGATAATCAAGGGAGTGAAGGTGCACGAGGACACTCACCGCGTGCTCAAGCAGCTCAAGGAGCAGAGGAGGAGCAAGAGCATGGATGAGGTGATCCGGGACCTGGTAAGGCGGGCCACGGGGAGGAGCGTCGAGCAGTTCGTCGTCTCCAGAAGAAGAACACCCGGCTGACCACCTTCATCGAATGAGCGACGCAAGACAGAAATACGAATCAGTGAGCGGTGGGTTCAGATGGCCAAGTTCGACAGCATCGTTGAGAAGAAGCTGCTCACGGTCACAGAGAAGGAGAACGAACTGACGCTCGTCTTCGAGGACAACAGGTTTCTGTTCGTCTCTCTGAAGAACGGGAAGGTCGTCTCCGAGAGCGTCCCCGAGTAGGCCTAGCGCTTCTTTCTCCAGGATGACGACTTCGGCCTTCTTGCCTATCAGGTTCTTGAACTTCTCGGCGTCGGCCTTGGTACCCACGATCGACCCGATGTGCATCGGAACGACGACCTTGGCACTTCATCCATCCCGCGGCCTCGGCGGCCTCGTCCGCGGTCATGACGTAGGTACCCGAGACGGGAAGGAGGGCGACGTCGACGTCTATCGGACTTCATCTCCGGTATTGCGTCCGTGTCTCCGGCGTGGTAGAAACGGACACCGTCTAGCGTCACGATGAATCCCAGCCTTCCGTCCTCCTTTGGATGGAAGACCTTCCCCGGCTCCCTGAACTTGGTGAGGTTGTAGGCGGGCACGGTCTCGACCGTCACACCGTCCAGCATGGTCTTGGAGTTGGGGGAGAGATAGGTCACGTTGAGCTTCAGTTTCGAGAGCTCCGGTTGGCAGACCTTCGCCGCGATGTACCTTGCGTGGAGGGTGTGCCGAACTTCTTGATGTCGTCCGGGCTCAGGTGGTCGCCGTGCTCGTGGGAGATGAGCAGGACGTCGGCCTTGTAGTTCCCGTTCGCCTGGAAGGGGTCGATGACGACCGTCCTAGAACCCTACGAGCGCGAACGAGTCGTGGCCGAGCCAGTGGACCTTGACGTTTCCGAAGGACCACATCAAGTCGCATCGCACCTAGGCTTCTACTTCGTCTTCCCTTATTCCTGACTTGTCTACCGTGAGGATGTCGATGCCGTTGCCGCTCATCGAGTCCCTGGCGATCGCCGCCCTCATCGAAGAGAGCAGGAGCTCCTTGGCGTCCTTGTAGCGACATGGACGGGGTGTAGCCCGCCTCGATGACACCGACCGCCATCTCCGCGCCAGTCCCGACCGCGGCGTAGTCGTCGGTGATGACGCTACCGAGCGGGTCGAGGACGTAGACCTTCGGCTTGTCGTCTATCCCACCGAGTATGACCTGGGTGATGAACGGCGCGAAGCGCCTTTCGAACATCAGCACGGACATTAGCTTCGCCACGGCGCCCGGCTTCAGCGTCCTCTTCACCTCGAGCTCCTTCAGCTTGGTGTAGACGCCGACCTCGCGAACGAGGTTCTGCATGTCCGAGATCATCCCCGCGCAGACGGCCCCCACGCTGTCCGTGACGACGAAGACCTTCTTCCCGCTCTTGCTGAGCACGTAGTTTGCCAGGGTTATCCTCCTCTCCGCGGCCATGATGACCCCGTCCTTGTAGGTGATACCCACAGCGGTCGCACCGGGGATGTAAGCATCGAATGACAAAATAAGTTACCTAAGCCAGCCGCCCCCGACACCTTATTAGCTATTTTGCTGCCGGGTGTAATCGAGACAAGCGCTCCTCCCGCCTCGCAGCGTGGTGATCGGTGCTACGTCCGCCTCGACGAACTGCTTGGCCACTTGAGGCTCGTCTTGAGATGGTCGGTCGCTCGAGGAGGTCAGCAGCTTGGAAGGCCCGCGGGCCAGGCAGAGGAGCGGCGCCACCATGTCCGCCAGGTTCGGGTCGACGCAGGCCGAGGTATCGAATGTCCTCGCGAAGTTCGGCGGCGGCCTCGGCGCCGACCCTCTCTGCGGGCTTGTTCCTCTGCGCCGATTGCGTCCGAACCGATGTAACGAGGAATCGGTCACGGAGCTTATCATGATGGAGCTCCCCGGAGAAGAAGATTCCTCGGAGTAGACGGACGTGGTCTTCGCGTCGAGACCGTTCCTTGCCAGGGTCGAGATGGCAGACGAGACCTGCCTCTCCGCTACGTGCCTAGGGAGCATCCCGGCCCTGCTCACGACCGATATCGGCGGAGTTCGGTCCGCTTGCCCTCGAGGTCAGGACCAGAGGGCGTGAGCTCGTCGCAGGCCTCGATGTCGACACTCACCTTCCCTCCTCCTTTCGGGTAGTACCCGCGGCGGGAGACCTCGAGCCTGAAGCGGGATGCCCACTCGGCGAAGGCATGGGCCCAACACCGCGCCGATGTAGTCGAGGTAGGGCTCCAGGGGACGTCGGTGCCGCCCGTGAGCTCGAGCTCGAGGGAGACCCTTCGAGAGCGAGACTGCGGGGACCAGCGCCTGGAGCACGAGCGTAATGCTCCCTGCGGTGCCAAGGTCGAGGGACACGGGCGAGATGTTCTCGACGAACCCGGGGACGAAGGTGAACTCCGTGGAGCCGACCTCGCCTCCCTCGAGGGTCGCGCCGCAGACGTCCCGGAGGATCCTGAGCGTCGCCGCGTGTTGTGGTCTGAGCCCCGGGACCTTTCGCCCTCCTCTGACGTTGGTCACGTGGATTGGTCGATTCAGTATGATGGAGAATGCCGTGGCCGTGCGGATGGTCTGCCCACCGCCTTCGCCGAACGAGCCGTCTATCTCAAGGAACGTTACCAAGTGGTGTCTACGCCGGTTTCGCCGTCTGGCGAGCGTTGCGAAAACCGCTTAAATAGTCAACGGCAAACGCAGAGAAATTCGTGGCACAGAGGGTAGGGCTACTCGTCGGAAGGTTTCAGCCGTTCCACAACGGCCATCTCGCTGCTGTGAAGTATGCCCTGAAGAAGGTCGATTATCTCTACATAGTCGTCGGAAGCGCCCAGCGGAGCCACGAGCGACTCAACCCGTTCACGGCAGGGGAGAGGATTATGATGATAAAGGCCGCTCTCAACGAGGCGGGGGTAGACCCGGCCAGGTGGATGCTCATCCCCGTCCAGGACGCCATATCCCACTCGGTCTGGACCGCGACGCTAAAGTCCACGGTCCCAAGGTTCCACAAGGTCTTCTCGAACGACACGCTGACCATCAGGCTCCTCAAGGAGGAGGGTATCGACGTGGTGCCGATCCCGTACCTGGACAGGGGGATCTACTCTGCGACCAACGTGAGAAACAGGATCCTTGAGAGGAAGGATTGGGAGAAGCTCGTCCCGCCGGCAGTGGCTCGGATGGTGAAAGAGCTAGACGGGGTCGAGCGTGTGCGAAGCATGATAAACAAGGATACGGAGGCGTTCGTAGAACATGGACTACCCGAAGCGGAAGCTCATCATGCTCCCCGGGCCAACGAACGTGCCCGACCGGGTCATGGACGCCATGATAAGGCCGATGATCAGCCACCGGGGCGAGACTTTCACCTCTCTCTTGAAGAGCGTTACCGAGAAGTCGAGGCACCTCTTCCAGACGAGTCTTGACCCTGTCGTGCTCACCGCCTCCGGCACTGGAGCGGTCGAGGCTGCCGTGTGGAACCTGGTGCGCCCGGGGGACAAGGTAGTGGTCCCGGTCTTCGGTGAGTTCAGCACTAGGCTGGCAGAGGCTGTCGAGCTGGCCGGAGGAGAGGCGATAAGGGTCACATCTGAATTCGGGACCGTGCCCCCACGGGAAGCTGTCGAGGACGCGGTCAACAAGGCAAGCAACCTGAAGGCGGTGTTCATCGTCCACAACGAGACGAGCACCGGTTGTGCCGTCCCCTACGTCGAGCAGCTGGCGGGAACGGTCCGGGACAAGGGCGCGTTCTACGTCGTGGACGCCATCTCGAGCCTCGGCGGGTACGCAATCCCGGTCGACAAGTGGGGAGTCGACATCTGCATAACTGGGAGCCAAAAGTGCCTCGCTGCGCCTCCTGGTCTGTCGCTGCTCTCCATGAGCAAGCGGACGGAGGAGTACGTGAGGAAGAACCCCCCGAAGGTCAGGTACTTCGACCTCGCGCGGCAGCTCGATTTTCTGGCCCATGGCGAGACGCCGTTCACCCCTGCCATACCGCTCTACTGGGCCCTCGACGAGGCTCTGGCCATGCTGGTCGAGGAGGGGCTCGAGAAGAGGGTCGAGAGGCACGCCAAGCATGCGAGGACCTTCTACTCGGTCCTGGACGCGATGGGTCTCAAGGGGTTCGCCGACCCCAAGGTCAGGTCTAACACCGTCATTTCAGGGCTCTATCCGGAGGGCATCGACGAGAAGCAGTTCAGGAAGAGGATGAACGAGGAGCACGACATCATCCTGGGCGCGGGTTTCGGCGCTCTGAAGTCCAGGATGTTCAGAATCGGGAACATGGGCGAGGTGAGCACGGCCCACGTCCACAGGACCACGGCTGCGATGGCTCTGACCTTCAAGAAGTTCGGCTATGTCGTGGACCTCGGAAAGGTCTCGACCGTGCTCGAACAGGCCGCTTAAAGGATTTAAAGATAGACAAAAGGACGATGATGCTTCAAAACAAATGCCATTCGAGAAAGGTACCCTGATCTATGTGAATTATACGGCCAAGGTGAAGGATACGGGTGAGGCTATCGAGAGCACCGTGGCGGACGAGGCCAAGAAGCTCAACATTTACGATTCCGAGAGGACCTACGCTCCGAGGCTCGTGTCGGTGGGCGAGGACTGGGTCCTGAAGGGGCTGGACGAGGAGATAGGGAAGATGGACGCGGCGGAGAGGAAGACAGTGGAGCTCGCGCCGGAGAGGGGCTGGGGCAACCGGGACCCGACCCTGCTCCGGATGATCCCCCTCAGGAAGTTCGGCGAGAGGGCCGACGACCTCAGGGTCGGGGACCCGGTGGAGGTCGACAATCGCCTCGGCGTGGTCAGGTTCATTGGCTCGGGACGGGCACAGGTCGACTTCGACCACAGGCTGGCCGGAAAGACGCTGGTGTACGACGTCGAGATCGTGAGCAAGGTCGACGGCGACCAGGACAAGATTCGGGCTCTCATCAAGACGCAGGTTCCCGGGGGAGGTCGGCGAGAAGATGGAGTTCGCCAACGAGGGCGGAGATGTCAAGATAGATGGTCCCGGAAGCGGCATTCATGGTAGAGGGTCTTCAGGTCATCAAGCGCGGCATCGCCAACGACATCGTGCACTTCATCCCCACGGCTACCGCGGTGAGGTTCGAGGAGGTCTACGCCAAGCGGGAAGCACCAAAACCGGCGGCGGCAACCGCCCCGGCCAGCGAAGCAACCCCGCTACCAGCGGAATCTTCAGCGGCCGAAGCCCCGCAGCCTTCCGCCTAGATAACGCCGGTCTCTTCGGCAAGCGCTCGGGCGCGAGCCTTGTCCAACTTGACCTTGGAAAGAATCGTGTACCTGTCTGGCCTTATGGCCTCCGCCCCGACGAGCCCGCCGACCACATCTTCCTCTGTCAGGGATAGCTCTGAGGCTTTGGTGGGGGCACCGACCCGCTTGAGGGCGGTCCTGACCTCTCTCCACTCGAGACCCTGCAGCTTCGCCATCATTATCGTCCCAATTCCGCACTGCTCCCCGTGAAGTCCCTTTCCGGGAGCAACTACGTCCAGCGCGTGACTGAACATGTGCTCCGAACCGCTGCAAGGCCTGCTGCTCCCAGCGATGCCCGCTGCCACCCCAGCGCTGATCAGCGCCTCGACGAGGTCCCTCACCGCTGGCACGTCCGCGTTTCCCCATCTTCGCTGGGTTATCCAGAACCACGCTCGCGCTCATGAGGGCGAGGCTGGCGGCGTAGCCCCCGTAGTACTCGCCCTTGGTGTCGTGCCCCAGCTGCCAGTCCCGGACCGCTGTCAGCTTCGACACGAGGTCCCCGCACCCGGCGGCGAAGAGGCGGCTGGGCGCAGCTGCGATGACATCGACGTCCGCCAGTATGCCTACCGGAGGCTTGGCCTTGATCGAGTAGTGCCTCTTGGAATCGTTCACGGACGCAAAAGGGCTGGCTATCCCGTCGTGCGAAGCGCTCGTGGGTACAGAATAGAATGGGACTCCCAGCTTCGAGGCCGCGAGCTTCCCCACGTCAACGCTCTTGCCTCCTCCCAACCCGATTATGCAGTGAGCCCGGCTGGAGGCCTTCATCACGCTACGGACGTTCTTGCTGTCGGAGCGCTCCACGTCCACCCACACCACGCTCCCATGCAGGGATGAGGCCACGACCTCGCGCACCTTCTCCTGGACGTTGGTCCCGGAGGCGACGGTAACCCGCGCGGCCTTCGGTACCTCTATGAAGTTCCCGATCTCCTTGAGGACGTCCTCCCCAATCAGTATCTTCTTTGGTAGCTCCATCAGGTGGGAGCGAGTTACCATAGAGTGACGTGGCGCCATGGCGATATAAGCTTCGTTCCCCAGAATGGACAGGCAAAGCCGACGTAGGCGGCCTTCACCGGTTTGCCCTTGCACGCGCCCCGGCGGTTGGACCGACCTAATGTTACCCAAAAGTTAATTAACTGACCGCCAAGAGTGAAATTTGTCCCTTTGCTACAGCCGGATTATGGGGACGAACGAGACGAACACAAATTGAGCCAGAAAACAGCGGCCGCCAACGCAACGTACCACGGCACGACGACCGTAGGACTGGTCTGCTCAGACGGCGTCATACTGGCAACTGACACCAGGGTAACGGCGGGTGGATATCATCGCGCACAAGCGTGGAAAGAAGCTTCTTCAGGTCGACGAGAACATGGCGGTGACCATCTCGGGAGGCGTCGCAGACGCTCAGAACGTCGTCGACAGCCTCAGGTACTATGCAAGGATGTACAAGGTAGAGAAGGGCATCCTGCTCCCGATAAAGTCCGCGGCGAGGATCACCTCCAACATCCTGTATTCGTCCCGCTACTATCCCTACATCGCTATCGTCACTCGTTGGAGGAGTCGACAGCACAGGAGGGTCCGTCTACAACGTGGACTTCTTCGGCTCCGATCCTCAAGGAGAACGTCACCTCCACGGGCAGCGGCTCGCCGGTGGCCCTCGGCGTACTCGAGGAGGGCTATGAGGAAGGAATGAGCATCGCAAAGGCCCTCCCATTGGCAGCGAACGCTATAATTGCAGCGACGCACAGGAACGTGGCGACTGGGGACCACTTCGACATCGCCATAATCGACAAGTCCGGGTTCAGAGAAGTCTCCGAGCAGGAGAAGGACAAGCTCCTGGCTCAGTTCCCGGGTCGCAGTTAACGCTTGGCACAGCAGAAGGCAAATCAGGTCGGCCTCATGAGCACGATACTCAACAGTATCCCAGCGGAGGCTCAGATCACACGCATAGAGTATGAGGGTCCGAGGATAGCGCTCTACACCAAGAACCCGAAATACCTCCACCAGAACAACTACATCATCTCTGAGATAGTCAATACGGTGAAGAAGCGGGTCGTCACCAGGACCGAGAAGTCGATCAGGAAGCCCGAGCAGGAGGTGAGAGCCATCCTCGACAAGACCCTGCCCATGGAGGCCGGCGTCGAGCAACTACTTCTTCGACGACGCCATAGGCGAGATAACTGTCGAGGCGAACATCCCCAGGCTGCTGACGACGGAGGCGGGCTTCGACGTCGCCAGCGCTCATGGAGCAGACGGGATGGAAGATCAAGGTGAGGAAGGCACCTCACATCGCGTCCTCGGCGATCCAGAGCATCTACTACGCCCTGAAGACCGGGGCGGACGAGCGGGAGAAGTTCTACAGGGACCTTGGTGAGACCATATTCAGGCCCCGCTACACGACGAGCGAGCAGGTCACCATCAAGATGCTGGGCGCTGCCCAGGAGGTCGGGAGGTCGTGCCTGATGGTCGAGACCTCCGAGAGCAAGGTGCTCCTGGACGCGGGCATCCATCCCGGTGCGAGGAACAGCGTGGGACGCCTATCCCAGGCTCGACTGGGCCGACGTGCAGCTCAACGAGCTCGACGCGGTCATAATCAGCCACGCCCACCTCGACCACATGGGCTTCCTCCCCGCGCTCTACAAGTTCGGCTACGAGGGTCCCGTCTACTGCACCGAGCCAACGCTGCCCCTGATGACGCTGCTACAGACGGATTTCATCAAGATCGCCCAGATCGAGGGAGGCAGGATACTCTACGACCAGAAGGACATCAGGGACATGATCCAGCACTCCATCACCTCTGCAGTACGGGACGGTCACCGACGTCTCTCCAGACATCAAGCTCGTCTTCAACAACGCCGGGCACATACTGGGCTCAGCCACCGTCCACCTGCACATCGGCGAGGGGGTCCACAACATCGTCTACACGGGCGACTACAAGTACGGAAGGACCCAGCTCTTCGACTCGGCGACGTGGAACTACCCGAGGGTCGAGACGCTCATCACCGAGGGCACCTACGGGGCCAAGGAGGACATCATGCCACCGCGAGAGGAGGTGGAGATGAACTTCGTCAACGCCATCAACAAGACCCTCGTCCGAGGGCGGCAAGGTGCTGATCCCGATCCCGGCCGTGGGCAGGGCCCAGGAGATCATCCTCGTGCTCGACCACTACATGCGGAACAAGGTCCTGACCGAGGCGCCGGTCTTCCTGGAGGGGATGATCTCCGAGGCGACGGCGATCCACGTCTCCTACGCGGACTACCTGGCGAGGGAGCTGCAGGGTCAAGATGCTCGAGCAGGGCATAAACCCGTTCGTCTCGGAGTACTTCACGTCGATCGAGCACCCGTCGAACAGGGAAGAGGCGCTGCGGGAGGGCCCCGCGGTCATCATGGCGACCTCGGGGATGCTCGAGGGCGGTCCCGTCCTCCAGTACTTCGAGAGCGTCGCCCCGTCGGACAGGAACAAGATACTCTTCGTCTCCTACCAGGTCCAGGGGACGCTCGGGAGGAGGATCCTGGACGGGTCGCACCAGGCGAGCCTGCTGGGGGAGAACGGCAAGATCAAGATAGTGGACGTGAACTGCCAGGTGCAGAGGGTGGAGGGCTTCAGCGGGCACAGCGACTACAACCAGATAATCCGGTTCATCGGGAAGATGAGGCCGAAGCTGCAGCAGGTCATCGTCAACCACGGAGACAAGAGGAAGCTCGAGAACCTTGCCTACGTGATACAGAGGATATACCGGGTCCCGACGCTGAGGCCGGCCGTTCAGGAAGCGATAAGGCTCTACTAGGAAGTCAGGGAGCCCCTCCAGATTCGGACCCCCGGCGGCGTGATCACGATCCGCTCCTCACCGAGCCTGGCGATGTCCCCTCCGATCGATGTGGCGAACTCGTAGAGCTGCTCCACGGCGCCCTTGAGCTCTTCGACGTTCTTCTGGGCGAGGGGCGTTACCCTGCAGTATCACTATGACCCGTTTCGCGACGTCTTCCTGGATCTTCGGTATTTCGTCCACGCTCTTCAGCTGGAGAGCCTTCAGGAGGATCTCGCTCCCCTGCTCCTGCTGGGCGCCTGCATCCTCACTGTTCACGCTCGATTCCATCTAGATTGTTACTCGTCTAACTAGTGAGGACTCCCTTTTAAACGTAAATGGAGATCGCTCAGATTTTCTTGTAGGAGTCCCAGAATCGGTCCCCGGCGTGGTGGAGGTTCTTGATGCAGTTCCCCTTGGTCAAGACCGGCCATCTCCTTGCTCTCGACCATCGTCCTTCCCATGGCCAGCCCTCGCCCCTTTGCGTCGTCCCTCACCACCACGAGCCTGTCCTTGCCGCCCCACTCGTCGTATTTCACGATGCCGGGCCTCATCACGTCTGCACCCTTCAGTGATGTACTTTATCGCGCCGTCGTCGATCCGCGGCGGAGGGGAACAGCTCGAGGACGGCCTGCGAACCTACGAACGGGATGAAGGACCCGGAGGTCGAACCGGAGTCCTGCTCCACGAAGGTGTACCTTCCCATCCACGACCACGAACTTCACGCCCTCCTCTGGCTCGATTATCTCGACCTGGGCGGAGCGGGGGACATCCAGCTGGACAGTAGCAAGAGGACTGGATTCTCTCGACGTAGTCGCGCGAGTCGTGTTTCGATGCGACGTGTCTTTTCAATCGAGGTCGACGCCACCCATCACTTTAATAAAGCCACCCAACTCCCCGGAAATAACCGGTGATTCAGAACGTCCGTCGACATGTCCATCAAGGTTCTCGATCAGAGCCTCGGGAAGATCGTCCTCATCAAGCTGAAGGGCAGCAAGATCATCCGCGGCTCGCTCCAGGGGTTCGACCAGCACATGAACCTCTCGCTCGAGAACGCCGAGGAGGTCGCCGACGACGGGACCCCGACCACCCTGGGCACTCTCATCGTGAGGGGCGACAACATAATCATGATTTCGCCGCCTCCGGCCTGACCGCCCAAGCTTATTATCCCCGGCAGCGATGTTGACGCCGCGAGTGTTTGCCATTTACGCTTCTCCTGAATGGAACGGAAACCGAGAGTAACGCGTCATGGACCTGATCACCCTCGCCGTCGGTGTGGCGGCCGGCGTCGGAGGAGGGCTGCTCGTCTCCTATCTCGTGTTTTACAGGCGGCCCGGAGGGAACAAGGTCCAGACCCTGCGCAGAGACCCGACCACGGGAGAGATGAGGAGGAAGACCGTGACGGTGGAGGAGCTGGAAAACTCCAGGCGGGAGATGAGGACACTGTTGCTGGAGCGGGACCTCCTCTCGGCCACGCTCACCAAGATCTATGAGGCGGAGACCGACGGAAAGATAACCCGCGAGGAGAGGGAGATGATAGCCCGAAGGTACAGCGCCCAGATCAGGGAGTTCGAAGCGAACCTTCAGGGACAAGGAGCTCATCGTGGAGGTCGGAGAGCTTGAGACGCTGAGGGACGACCTCATGTCGCTGTTCAAGGACAAGATTCAGAACATAGAGTCCAGACTGGACCAGGCGAAGGAGAGGCTCCAGCCGATGAGGCAGGAGGTCAGGGCAGAGCCGGTCAGGCCGATGGCGCGCACCGGGCCAGCCATCGCCGCAGGCGCTCCGTTCCCGCCTGCGTCCGCTTCCTTCACCGACGACCTCGAAAGGGTCGTGGAGAGGAAGGCTACCACCAAGAAGGACGAGACCGAGGGCGAGAGGAGGGTCAAGGCGCTCCGCGATGAGAGTCATGGATGCGTCTGGCGAAGCTCGAGCAGATAGACACAAGCAAAGAGAACGAGGCGGCTTGAGCAGCCGAAGGGCGGAGACTCTGCAGAGGGTTGGAGAGGTCATAGCGGAGCACGTGAAGGACGGGCGCGCTGCTCGGACTCGGGAGCGGAAGCACGGTGGCGAGCTCTTCTGCCGATACATCGCCCGGGAGCTGAAACGGAACAGGGTCCGAGGGCGACGCTGGGTCCCGACATCGATGCAGATACAATTCGAGGCACAGAGACTGGGGCTCGAGACTCGCTGCCCCTGGTCCGTGCGAGGGTCGACCTCGTGGTGGACGGGGCCGACCAGGTGGACGACCGACCTGAACCTGATCAAGGGAGGGGGAGGGGCGCTGCTGAAGGAGAAGGTGCTGCTGAGCAACTCGAAGAGGTCGATCATCGTGGCGGACGAGAGGAAGTTCGCCGAGAGGCTCTGCGAGAACGGCGTCAGGGTGCCGGTTGAGGCGTCGCCCTTCGCTCGGTCCCCGTTGACCCGGAGGCTGATGAGGAACTCGGAGGCGAGCCGATCCTCCGGCTAGACCAGCGAGGGTTCCCATTCTACACGGAGAATGGGAATGTGATCCTCGACACGCTCTTCGAGCCGATGAAGAGGCCGGCCGACGCTCGAGAGGGAGGTCAAGATGCATCCCGGGAGTCGTCGAGGTGGGCATCTTCAGCAGTCCGCCCGCTCGAGGTGTTCGAGCTGGAGGACGACGGGTGCTTCCGGTCCTGAGAAAGCGATGAACGGCTAGGACAAATTTATAACAGGGACGACGCGGACTCGACTCGGCAACACAAATGGTGCACGAAGTCGACTACAAGACCAAGGCCATAGACCCAGCGTTCTTCCAGAAGCCCGAGGAGTTTCCGGTCACCGGGGAGCACACCGCCCACAAGGTGAGGGGGATGGGCAGAGACCAGGATGGACGGCGACGGCAAGCCCTACCCGACAGAGAACGGGATTCACGGCACCGCAGTAGCCGTGGACTTCGAGGCCTGCATAGCGGACGGAGTCTGCATGGACGTCTGCCCGGTATTCGTCTTCGAGTGGCTGCTCAACCCTGGACAGTCGGGGACCGGCAAGGAGAAGATAGTGGAAAAGGGCACCCCAGAATGGGACAAGTACAGGACCGACAAGTCCGACCCCGTTCGAGAGGCCGACTGCATCTTCTGCATGGCTTGCGAAACCAGTTGTCCGACAATCAGCATAAAAATCACTCAACCTTGAAATAATTTTATCCCCCTTCGGAGAGGGAAAGAAGAGCGGAGGGGATTTTTCAGTATTGGGTTTGTGGATGTGTTAATTTGTAGGTTCTTTCTGCCTCGGCGACGAATGAGTCTCTCTCATTGCGGATTTTGTCGCGTATCGCTCCATACTTCGGCTGCACCTCGGACCAGGTTTGTCTGAAGGCCAGAGATGTTGCGAGTTCAGCTTTCTGGACTTTCTCGCGGTGTCTGATGGGCATCACCCGTAGAAGAGACTGGCAGTCAGCGAATCTCTGCAAAGTGAGTTGCCAATAGTTCTTTCTGTTCGGGATTTGGTATTTTGATGTGACTGTTCCCTCGCGCTTGTTGATGTACATGTTGCCTGGTATGTATCCCAGTTCTCGAAGCTTTTGTCTGATGAAAGCCAGGAGCTCGGTGTTTGTGTTATTGAAACCCACGCCTATGCATGTGCTGCCTCTGGCATCCCACAGAGATACATATCCCTCCGCATCGAAGACCCCTGCGATGTAAGCCAGGCTTGTCCTTTGGTCCTCTGCGATCCACTTCCGGGCTGCTTCTCGTCCCTCATCTAGAAACTTGAAACTGCCGTCGAGGACCGCGTTGAGGTTCCATTCGTAGCTTTGTGTGTCCTTCTTGTATCTGGGATGCTTGGAGATGTGTCCGTATGGGCTGAAGAGGTTCCTGAACAGTTCGGCCATCGCTGGATGCGTCGTGCTCGTCGACACTCGGATTGCTTCCACTGCGTTCGGCCACGGTTTCGTCACAGAGACGTCGCCGTGCCGGAGTCCCAGTAAGTACGCCCTGTCTTCCTTCGTCCCGTCGAACGGTCTTCGCTCGTACTTCCTACGCTTCTCCTTGATCGCTTTGAGCCTCGCTTCCTCGAACGGCCTCGCCTGAATCTCTAGTTGTGCTGTCAGCCAGGAGGTGTACCCGCTGGTTTTGTTACCAATCATCTTGGCAACATCGCAGAGCGAGACACCCTTCTCGATGTGTGTGCGCTGGATGAACCGCCGTATCCTCTCCTTTGTCGGTTCGTCGAGGTATTTGATGCTCAGGCCCGGCGTGCGCAGCAGTTCGATGACCAGCTTGTCCTCTTCTTGGTCGGTTGTGATTGCGTCTGCGGTCTGTCCCCCAGACAAGTTCGCAGATAAGGTCGAAATCGAATTTAAACGCCACGTTCGTCCGCCCCATTCTGGGGAATCCGAGTTGAACCTGCGGAACTGGAGCCCACGGTTCTGGGTAGTCTTCGGTCGTTCACATGAAAGGTTAAACGGAGATGCACCCCCATATAGCAGCAATCAAGGTTGACGGCCGGACAGATGGCTGACTCTGATATTGACCTCTGGACGAGGAGCCGCATCATTCGTTGGCTCTTTAACCACCCCAGATTCTCGAAATTCCTCGTCGTCATCATTATCGTCGCTGTCCTCCTGGGTCTCTTCTACCTAGAATTAGTCAGGTGTGGGATATCCGGAGGCAACTGCACCCCAGGTCTCTGACTCGCCGCGTCATTCAGCATCCGAGGTTGCACAGGAGAGCGGACGAACGTTAGAAGCCGAAGATTACCCAGAACCACCGTGAGAAAGGGATTTTAACCGCTCACAGGCCGCGACGCTTATCTTGGAAGACGACCAAGAGCTCAGCCAGATAACCGCCAAGAAGATGGCCGCGCTCAAGAAGAGGGTGGAGATAGCGACGGCGGCTGCCGAGCTCGCAAAGTCCCAGCCAGCGGAGAAGACCGGCAGGGAGGTCCTCTCCGAGTTCCTCTATGACAGAGGGGACGAGGTCCTGGAGACGGCCTACGCCTATTACCCGAGTCAGACCGAGATAGTAGTGGACCAGCTGGCAGGCTATCTCAGGAAGAATCCTACGACGGAGAAGATACGCGGGGGCGAGCTGTACTCGATCTTCAGACGGGTAGGCATAAGGTTCCCGCTCAAGACCACGATAAAGGTGCAGGAAAGAGGGAAGTTCATCGACCTCAAGGACAAGTTCAAGCTGACAAGCAGGACGGAAGAGGGAGAGCCTGATGAAGAAGGACGGTGTAATCACGGCAACCGACATCTTCACACCCGAGCCCAAGAACCCGGTGGTCATCTGCGGTCTCCCGGCAGCGGCTATGTCGGGAAGGTAGCCGTCGAGCAGTTGATGAGCGTCTTCAACGCCAAGCGGTTCAAGGAGTTTCACTCTCCGAGCTTCCCTCCCCAGGCAACGTCGGGAGACGACGGTACTAGTCCACCAGGCCAGGGGGGAGTTCTACTACGCGGAGACGGGTCAGGGGAACGACCTGCTCATCTTCACCGCTGACGCGCAGCCTCGAACACTTCGAGGGGAGAGTATGAGCTGTCCGACGTCGTGCTCAAGGACGGAAAGCGCCTTGGGGCCAGCATGGTGATATCTCTCGCTGCTTACATTACGGGCGAGCTTCGTCAGAGGAGCAGAAGGTGTTCGGCGCTTGCAGCTCCAGGGAGATGAGGTTCCAGGCTCTCCGAGAACGGGGTCAAGGTGATGAAGGAGGGCGCCATAACTGGAATGAACGGATTGGTGCTCGGGATGGCCAGCCTCGAACGGGATGGACGGTATTCTGCCTGCTGGGAGAGACTTCGGGATACATGGTCGACCCCTCAGCGTCGCAGCGGGTGCTAGAAGCGTTGTGCGCGGATTCTGACGTGGAGATCGACCTGACCACGCTTAGCGGAAAGGGCGGTCGAGGCCAAGGACTCATGGGGCAGATCCAGAGGATGGCGCCGGCCGGCGAGAGGGGTGGACGGGGCGAGCGGCCTTCCGGCCAAAGTGGGTCGAACCGTCAACCGGGATACATCGGCTGAACTCGATCCTGCTCCGTTCGTCAGCGGGCTAGCCCTTGATGTTCCCTATGGGCCGCAGGGCCGCGACCTTCCGCGAGATGCCGGCGATGTCCATCGTCTCGACGACTTCTGAGATGTCCTTGTAGGCCATGCCGGCCTCCTCGGCCAGACCGTCGTAGGTCGCCGCCTTGACGTATATCCCCCGCTTCTCCATGCTCCTCTGGAGCTCCTCACCGTTGACCTGCCTCTTCGCGGCTGTCCTGGACATCGTCCTTCCAGAGCCGTGGGCCGTGGAGCCGAAGGTCTCGGTCATCGCCTTCTTGGTCCCGAGGAGCAGGTAGGAGCCGGTCTCCATCGACCCGCCGATGATGACCGGCTGGCCGATGCTCCGGTACGGCGTGGGACGTCCGCTCTGACCCGGCCCGAAGCTTCTTGTAGCTCCCTTCCTGTGCACCACTAGCTTCCTGGTCGAACCGTCGACCGTCGTGCTCCTCCACCTTGGCTATGTTGTGGCAGACGTCGTAGATGATGTGCATGTCCAGGGCCTCCGGGTCACGGTGGAAGACCGTCTGGAACGCATCCCTGATCCGGTGGACTATGACCTGCCTGTTCGCGAAGGCCATGTTCGCGGCGCAGACCATGGCTCCGTAGTAGTCCTCCCCCTCCTTCGAGGAGAACGGCGCGCAGGCGAGCTCTCTGTCCCTGACCGCGATGTCGTAGCGCTTCATGGCTCCGTCGAAGATCCTGAGGTAGTCAGAACCTATCTGATGCCCGAACCCGCGGCTCCCGCAGTGGACCATGATCACGACCTGGTCGTCGTGGACTATCCCGAAGTGCTTCCCCATCTTTGGGTCGAAGAATCGCGCCGGGTCCACGACCTGAATCTCGAGGTAGTGGTTGCCCGACCCCAGGGTGCCCATCTGGCTTATCCCCCTGCTCGAGGCCTGAGCACTCACCTTGGAAGGGTTGGCACCCTTGATGAAACCCCCTTCCTCCACCATCGACGCGTCGTCCGCCCAACCGTAGCCGTTCTCGGCGCACCACTTCACGCCCGTGCCGCATAACCTCCTCGAACTGGCCCTGGTTGAGCCGCACCGAACCCTTGACGCCGACCCCGGCGGGGACGAGCTTGAAGAGCAGGTCGACGAGCTCCTTCACCTTCGGTTTCACGTCCTGAAAACGAAGGTTGGTCCGTATCAGGCGCATACCGCAGTTCACATCGAAACCGATCCCGCCAGGCGAAATGACCCCTTTCTCAGGGTCGAAGGCGGCAACTCCTCCGATGGGGAACCCGTAGCCCCAGTGAGCGTCCGCCATGGCGTAAGAGTACTTCACTATCCCGGGTAGGGAGGCGACATTGGTGACCTGTTCTATCACTCCCTGATCCATCCCATCAAGAAGCTTCTTGGTGGCGTAGATTCTCGCGGGGACGTTCATGCCTTCCTTGTAGCTCGTTGGTATCTCCCAAACGACGTCTGATACCTGCTTGGTTTGGGGAGGAACGGGCATATCGAAATCTGGCCTTTACGGTCGGGCGCTCGCTTCCACGTGAGATTTTAAGTCTTTACAGCGCCAGACGGTTGCGGAGCGGTCTATCTGTTCGGATTCTCATATGTCGAGGACGACCGTGGCTTCCCAGGAGCCAGAGCGCCCCGCTTAATTCCGAACATGTGCATCGTGACCGCCTTTACGTCGTTGCGGAGGGATTGGCTCTCCCTGTCGATCGGCTCCCCGGTCATCTTGCACCTGAGGCTCTTCCCGTCCCTGCTCACCTCTATGGTGAACCTCTTGAAGAGGAGAGAGTCGACGTCCTTTAGGATGATGAGCCGCGTAAGGAAGTCGTAGAGTAGGCCGTCGGAATCCTCCGCCTCCATCTCGAGCTCCTTGGTCACCCTGGCCCTCAGAGTCCTCCGGTCTACCATGGTCGTGGTGAGAGCGGCTGCGCAAGACTCGAACAGTTCGCCCAGCGAGTCCGCGCTCGCGGCGAACGCGATGTCGGCCAGCGCGATGTCTGGGAGGAACCTGAATCGAGCCGCGGTCAACAAAGAGGGGTCCGCTGGTCTCTCTTTAAGGGTGAAGGCTCAGAGTCGCCTTTCAATACTCTTTTTTGCCGGTCCGGGGCGCCAAGAATTCAGGGGATCGGGTCATTCCTAGGTGCACCTTGCTGCTCGAAGGTTGGAAGGACGCCTACACCAACGTCGCGTTCGAGGAGGCGATGTTCATGAATTGCCCCCCCGAGGACATGGCCCTAAGGGTCTGGACCAACCAAAAGGCGATCGTGATAGGTCGAGCCCAGTTGGCAAACTTTGAGACCGACGTGGACTACTGCACGGCGAACGGAATCCCCATCGTGCGAAGGTTCACGGGTGGTGGCGCGGTATATCATGGGCCCGGGAACCTGAACTGGTCCATGGTCGTCGGAAAGGATTTCGGCGGAGGGAACATCAAGTACGTCTGGGACGTAAGGCAGGTTTTTGGGGTCGCCGCGGCGCTCGTGACGGAGGCGGTCGGTCTTTGCGGAGTGGACGTGAAGTTCGAGGCTGCGAGAAACAGGATAGTTTCAGCAGCGGGCAAGGTGAGCGGGATGGCGGCATACCTCTCGAAGGAGGCGATGTTCTGTCACGGGACGCTCCTGCTACACGCAGACCTGATAGAGGCCAGCAGGCTCACGGACCCGGCCCCGACCGACCTCGAGCGCAAGTACGTCCGGAGCAACCCCATGCAGGTGGCGAACACAGGGATAGAAGGCGAGAGGTTCGTGACAGCGCTCTCGTCCGTGGTCTCAAGGGAGGCAGGAGCACCCTTGGAGAGGCGCGGATCGAGAGGCTCCGAGCTAGCCACCCTGGCGAGGCTACTCCCTCGATACGCAGACCCAGCGTGGAACCTGGGAGACCCCTTCAAGCGCCCGGCGGCAGACTGAGCTGGTCGCCCTTCGTGTCCATCTGTTGCGCCTTTGGAGAAGGCTCGCTCAGCCTCTTCACGTAGCCCCACCTCCTTAGGCACGATTCGAGCACGAAGAAGGAGACGAGCATCACGGTGGCGGCGATGGCGAAGTTGGTCGCGTACCCTTCGTAGTAGGAGATGTATCCGGTCAGGAACGCTCCGACCACGGTCCCCAAGTTGCTCAGCGCGGCGTATCCACCCAACAGATTTCCCTGCCTAGATTGCCCGAGGTTCGAGAACAGCATCACGGACGTCGACGCGTTCCAGATCGCGTACATGACGCCGATCACGACGAAGAGAATGGTGGCGACGACGAAGAGGCCGAACCCGCGGAAGGCGAGCGCCGCGAAGGCCATGAGCATGTAAAAGGCAGCCCGGATGATGATCGAGTAAGAACCGGCCTTCACCCCGCCGAAGCGCTTGATGAGGCTGCCGACCCCCCGATAGGCGAGCGTCTGCGTCGTGACGTTGATGAGCGATAGGGCGAAGACCTGAGAGTCCGTCACCCCGACCTTCCGAGAGGAAGGGCGTGTAAGCGGTGTTCATGAGCGAGCTTGCAATGGTGAAGAAGAAGGTCGAGATGAAGAGCAAGGCCTTCCCCGTCATCGCCCCCGCCCGCGTGGCTCGAAACGCTTGGATCACCTCCTTTGGTGAGGGAGGGGCCAGCACCAGGTGCTGCACCGCCGAGGCCATTCCATGATAGACCCTGGAGGCATAGCCGAGGGGGTGGAAGGCGAGCTGAGAACTCTCGAGCGTTAGCTCAGGCTCAGGCACGAGAAGGAACGCGAGCACGACCGAGAAGGCTGTGGAGCCGGCAGCGAAGAGGAGTAGAGCGTCGAAGGGCAGGGTCGCTGACCAAACGAACCCCACGGCCAGTCCGAGGGTGGAGCCGATGTTGGCGTAGAGCGCGAGGCGCCCGTAGGCGGCGATCCAGTTCTTCTTCTCGGAGGTCTCCATCACGAGAAGGTTGGATGCGGTCGAATTGGCGCCGATGACCAGGGCGAGCAGACCGTATAGCGCGGCGAAGGCCGCGATGCTCGGGAGCAGGTACATCGTGAGGAAGATGACGGCCGTGCCCGTGCTCGCAACGACGAAGAAGAAGCGTCGCCTCGCGAGCCTGTCGGCCATCGAGCCCCAGAACATCGAGGCAGGTATGAGGATGAAATTGTACAGGGTGGCGATGAGACCGATGTCGAGTACGGACCCGCCTAGGTGTAGGATGTAGAGCGGGGCCATCGTGCTGAACGCCTGCGCCCCGGCGTTGATGGGAAGGACGGACAAGACCCAACTTCCTTTCGGCTTGGTGGAGTTGGTGTCGCTCAAGGTATCAAGACCGGGTTGGCCCTTGGGACAACCCCTCCTTTGCTAGTGCCTAATTCCTTTTCTCCATCTCGGCCTGAATTTTCCCGTTCTTCCGTCGCGGTCAGAGGGTCCTTAACTCTTCGAAGACGCCCTCTAGCACCTTGATGGAGTTCAGATAGTCGAGAACCTCCACGAACTCCCCGTCCGTGTGCTCGAGCGTAGAGTCGCCAGGTCCATATGTGACGCACGGTATGCCCATAATGTGGGCCATGGTGTTCATATCGCCCGTCCCCGTCTTGTGCGTCAGGACGGGCTTCGCGGAGAGCGTCTTGATTATCGACCTCTGGAAGGCGCGCATGAGCAACGAGTTGGTGGGAGCGTCGTATGGCTCCGTCGCCTCTGCGAAGGTCAGGGTCAGCTCGGTCTCGGGGCTCTTTCCCTTCGACTCCTCTACGATGGTGAGCAGGTCCGATTCTACGGTCTTTGAAGAGAGTCCCGGAGGGATCCTGATGTCGAGAGTGGTCTCGCACTCGGGGGGGATGACGTTCGAGTAGTGGCCCCCGCGGATTATTGTGATCGAGATGTTCAGCGAACGGTAGTGGTCCCCATCTATGGTGTGGCTCCCTTCGTAGGCCTTTAGGCGGGCCAGATACTCGCAGCGTCTCCTCGACCGCGCTGGGCCGGACCCACGGTGATGCCGCGTGCCCACCAGGGGTCCTCACCATCAGTTTGCCCTCTACGCGGCCCCGGTACCCCACGGCGATCTTCCTCGCTCCTCCGGGCTCTCCGAAGACAGCAGAATCGTAGTCGCCGCCGTCCTTGATCAGCGTTTGCACCCCCAGGCTGTCGCCCTCCTCGCGGGTGACGCAGGCGAGGGTGATTCGGAGGTCGTCTCTCTTGAAGCTGGAAGCGGCCATGACCATGGCGCACATTGCAGACTTTGCGTCCACTGCTCCCCGACCATAGATTCGCCCCTCCTCCTTCCTGACCTCGAGCCTGCCGGGGATGGTGTCCATGTGCCCGCAGAGGAGAAGATGAGGGACCTCCTTCCCCGCTTCTGCCCCTACGACGCCTATGGCGTTCCCAGCTTCGTCCTTCCTCACATCTCTGAAGCCGAGACGACGCATGCGGCTCTGCAAGAGCAGAGACAGCTCCGCTTCCATGGTCGAGGGGGAGTAGACTTGGAGGGTGTCTGTCAGGAGTTTTAGGGCTTCGTCCACCTGTGCACTCATCTCTTCTCCAGCGAGACGAGATAATCGACAATTAGGCCCGGAATGTCAACTCCGGTCGCGGGGACGGTGTTCTTGAACTCGGTGGTGTTGTTCACTTCGTGGACGACGAGCCCTTCCGTCGAGGACTCCATGAGGTCCACTCCGACGACCTCCCCTCCGACCGCCCTGGCCGACTTTAGGGAGAGCTCGTCTATTTCCGGGTTATGGGGCACTTCTCTGCTTTCCCGCCTCTGGCAGTGTTGGTGCGCCAGTCCGAGGCGGATATGCGATAGATCGCCGCGACGGTCTTGTCGCCCACGACGAAAGACCGTATGTCCCTCGGGGGGCGCTTGACGAACTCCTGCAGGTAGTAGACCTGGTACATGGGATACATGTCACTCCCTGTCCTCGATTATCGCGCGGGCGAAGTCCTGGTCCTTCAGGAGCGCCGAGAGCCGACCCCAGCTTCCCACCACGGGCTTCACCACGGCCGGGTACCCCAAGCGTTCCAGGGCGCTCAGGGCCGACTCCTCGGTGGTCGCGAGGAAGGTCCTGGGGGTTGGAATGCCCGCCCGCGCCAGGGCGATGCTGCAAAACACCTTGTCGCTGGAGATCGATGCGCTTCGGAAGTTGTTCACCACGCGGTGGCCGAACCCCTCTAGCGCCGCCGTCGTGTGCAGGTTGCGATAGTGGCTCACGCACCTCTGGAGGACCACGCCCTCGGGGAGTCCGCTCGACTTCGCCGGTTATCTCGAGAGGGGTGTCCTTGGCGTCTACCATGTTTACCTCGACGTGACCGGTCCGCTTATTCGCGGCGTCGACGATCGACTTCTCCTCCCACCGCACCATGTCGTAGAGCAGGGTGAAGGAAGTCGTTACTCTCCCCAGTCCTCTTCTTCTAGTTCGGCGGGACGGATGGTGAGCAGGCCGGTGGCGTTGTCCTTTGTCAGCTCGTAGGAGGCTCCGCAGTCCTTGCAACTGACGATCTCGCCCTGAATGGCATCCGAGGGTATGCTCAGTACCGCATCACATTCCAGACAGTTCATCGAGTCACCTCCATCCAGATTTTCGCTGGTCGAGCCCTCACGATATATAACGATATTCGTTTCGGTTTAGCGAATCGTCCTGAGGATTATGGAGGTGTCCGTCTTGAGAACGCCAGCAATCCTACGAATCTCCTCTACGGATTTGTTCACCTCTGCGATATTCGAACCCTTGATTATCGTGGCGATGTCGAAGGACCCGGTCGTCTCGAAGATCGTCTCCACTCCGGCCACGTTGACAATCTTCTTGCTTATCTCGGAGGTGGGGTGCGACGGACTCACGGAGACATAGGTGATGGCGCTGGTAACCTGCGGCTCGTTCACCTCCACCGTGAAGCGCTTGATGATACCGTCCGTGACTAGGTTGGAGACCCTGCGCCTCACAGCTGCCTCGGAGAGCCCTACCTTGCTCGCGATGTCGACGTAGGAGAGGCGCGCGTCTTCACGCAGGATCGAGATGATTTGCTCGTCGGTCTTATCCAGCTTGCTTCAGCTCCTGCTCGGACAGGACCTTGTCGAGCACCTGGACGACCGTATCCATCTGGGCTTCGGTGATCACGAGCGGCGGAAGCAGACGGACCACGGTCCTTCCTGAGTAGGTGAAGAGGACCCGTTCCTTTATGGAGTTCAGGAGGATATCGTGGATGTCCACCCTCATCTCCAACGCGAGCATCAGACCCATACCTCTCACCTCCCTTCCGGAACGGTGCTCAGGCGATGAGGGCCTTGAGCTTCTCCTGGAAGGACCGTCCCTTCGAGGCTGCTTGGCACGGAAGGTCTTGCTTCGAGATGTAGTCGAGGGTGGCCGTGCCCGCGGCGCACGCCAGGGGGTTGCCCCCGAAGGTGCTGCTCTGCTCTCCCTTCTTGAGGGAGTGAAGGACCTCCTTGCGGGCCACCGTCGCTCCTATGGGTACGCCGCCCGCGAGCCCCTTGGCCAGGGTCATGACGTCCGGGACGACCCCCCAGTTCTCCAAAGCCCATAGCTTCCCGGTCCGTCCCAGTCCGGTCTGAATCTCATCGGCCATGAGCAGGATCCCCTTTCGGTCGCAAAGCTCCCGGACTCCCTTCAGGTACCCTTCCGGTGGTATGATTATCCCGCCCTCGCCCTGTATGGGCTCGAGCAGCACCGCTGAGGTGTCTTCATCGACCGCAGCCTCGAGTTCTGCCAAGCTCCCGAACTCCACGTGCTTGAAGCCCGGAACGAGAGGCTCGAAGGGTTCCTTGTATTTCTTGTTCCAAGTGGCGGATAGGGCTGCTGCGGTCTTCCCATGGAACCCCCCCTTCATCGCGATTATCTTCTTCTTGCCGGTGAACTTCTTTGCCAGCTTGATGGCGACCTCGTTCGCCTCCGCCCCGCTGTTCGAGAGGAAGGCCGCGTCCAGGCCCTTGGGCGCGCGCGTGGTGAGCTTCTCCAGGAATTCGGCTCGTGCGTCGTTGTAGAAGGAACTGTGGCAGGTGATGAGCTTCTCGGATTGGGCCTTGATGGCCGCCACCACGTCAGGGTTGCAATGCCCCACTATGGCGACCCCGTAACCGCCCATGCAGTCGATGTACTTCTGGCCGGAATCGTCCCACACCTCCGCTCCGGCACCCCTGACTATGGTCACGGGGAACTTCTGGTAGCTCTGCGGCCCGTGCTCGTCCTCGATCTCGACGACGTTCATCATGAACTGATCACCGTGCAACCTTCGTGGGACATGGCTCGCGCCAGGGGTGTCTCCCCGAAGCCCGAGGCGACTATGACCTCTCGCACCCCGCCCTCTATGGACTCTATCCCCGCAAGTATCTTCTTCTGCATTCCGAACCCGATCTCAGGGAGTGCCTTCCTGGCCTCCTCGACGCTCAGCCTCTCTACCACCCTCCCGTCCAACTTCAGCCCGTTGACGTCCGTGAGGAAGAGGACGGCGTCGGCGTGGGAGCCCATCGCCATGTAGGCGGCGGCGCGGTCTGAGTCGACGTTCAGCGGTTCAGAGTCCTCGCCGACCGCGACCGGCGATATCACCGGGACGACGCCCTCCTCCAGAAGCGCGTCAATGACGACGCCCCCTCCTGAGACCATCTTTCCGGTGTAACCGCCGTCTATCATCACCTTTCTCCCCCTCTCGTCCACGGTGAGCAGTTTTTTCTTTCTCGAGGCCTTTAGGACGCCCCCGTCCAGCCCGGACAGGGATACGGCTGGTATCCCGTTGCGGCGCAATACTTCGACCAGTTTCTTCGCTATGAGCCCGCACATCACCATCATGAAGATGTCCATCGTCTCCCGGTCGGTGTAGCGGCTTCGGATCCCGTCTGGCGAGACCACGAATTTCTGCTCCTTTCCCAGCTTCGTCGCTATCTCGGTGACGACGTCCCCTCCTCCGTGGACGAGGATGAGCTGGTTCGTGGCGCCGAGTTCCTTCATGTCTGAGAGCAGGTTGGGCGGAAACTCTCCTTTGACAATGTCCCCGCCCAGCTTGATGACGACCCTCATGGGACTACACCGGGTGCAGGGGCGCGTCGTAGATGCCCCGTTTTTCATCCAGGCCGAGCATGATGTTCATCACCTGCACCGCGTTACCGGCCGCCCCCTTGAGGAGGTTGTCGACTGCCCCGATGGCCACGATCCTGTGCCCCCTCTCGTCGAGCTCGAATCCCACGTCGCAGAAGTTGGAGCCGATGACCACCTTCGGGTCCGGCAGCCGGAAGGGTCCCGTCTTGTCCTTGACCATGCGGATGAACGGCTGACCGGTGTAGACTGAGCGGTACATCTTCCAGACGTCGGAGTTCTGGATGTCTCCCTCGTAGAATACCTGGCAGGTGCTCAGAATCCCCCGCACCATGTTGATGGCGTGCGCAGACATGGAGACGGTGACCTTCTGGCCCGAGAGCCACGAGAGCTGCTGCTCAATCTCGCCGGTGTGCCGATGCCCAGCGGGCTTGTAGGGTCGGACCACCCCGTATCTCTCCGAGAAGTGTGTGGAGAGCGAGGGCTTTCCGCCCGAGCCCGACGAGGCTATCTTGGTGTCGACCACCACGTGCTCCCTGTCCACCACGACGTCCTTCTGCTTGAAGATAGGGGCGAGAGCGAGTATGGACGTTATCGCCATACAACCGGGCGAGGAAGCGAGGCTGGTCTTCGCGATCTCGTCCCTGTTCAGCTCAGGGACCGCGTAGACGAACTTCTCGAGGAGTTCGGGGGAGGGATGGGTGTACCCATACCACGTCTCATAGTCAGCTGGATTCTTGAGGCGAAAGTCTGCACTGAGGTCGACTATCTTTACTCCCGAAGAGACCAGCTGGGGCATGAACTTCACCGACTCCCCGTGGGGCAGCGCCGTGAAGATGAGGTCAGCCATCTCGGTGACCCTTGAGAGGTCGTTGGGGGAGAACTTCAGGTCCGTCATCCCTCTGAGGTTCGGGTGTACCCTGAAGATGTACTCCCCTGCGCTCTTCCGGGAGGTGGCGAAGGCCAGGTCCACGCCGCCGTGCTTCAGCAGCAGGCGGATGAGCTCGCCGCCGGCGTACCCGGAAGCCCCCATTACGCCTACTCGCACCAACTACTGCTTCGCGCTCCGGATTACGTACTCGACGATCTTCTTCGCAATCTTGTCCTTGGAGGCCGCCTGGGCGCCCTTGAACTCGACGGTGTTGTTAACCTCGTGCACCATGTAGCCTTCCTTCGACTCCATGGCGTCGACCCCGAGGATTCCTCCTCCGACCAGCTCTGCAGCCTTCAGGACGATCTCCGTGAGCTCCTTGTCAGGCTTGAAAGCGGAAGTGGTGGCGCCGCGGGCGACGTTCGTCCTCCACTCGTCCCCTCCTGCGTTCCTGTAGACGGAGGCCACAATCTCCCCTCCCACCACGATGGCGCGGATGTCCCTTGGCGGACGGTCAACGAACTCCTGGAGATAGTACATGTGCTCTATGGGGTTCGCGAGCGATTCCCTGAGCTCCACTATGGTCGCGAGCGTCTGTGGGTCCTTCGCTAGGCTGATCATCCGACCCCAGCTCCCCACGAACGGCTTCATGACCACCGGATAACCAAGGGCCTCGGCGGCCTCGCTGACGGACTCTGAGGAGAGCGAGACGTAGGTCTTGGGCGTCAGTATCCCAGCCTTGGCCAGCATCATCGACGTGATTAGCTTGTTCCCGCAGACCTCCGATACCTTGGATGAGTTGACCACCCGCACTCCGAAGTTCTCCAGGATCCTCGTGAGGAAGAGCGAGCGGTAGTAGCTGATGCAGCGCTGCAGCACCACGTCTCCGAAGCCGTTCTTCAGGCTTCTTTCCTGTCACGTCGAAGTAGAGGTTCTTGACGTCGACCAGTTCCGTGGTGTAGCCGAGCTTCTTCGCTTCCAGGACGAGCCACTTCTCCTCCTGCCGTAGGCGGTCGAATGTAATCGAGAGTTTCATCCGATTTTCACTCTCCCCAGTCTTCCTCGGCGACCTCGGCGGGCTTCAGTTCGACCTTGCCCTTGGCAATGGAGCTTACCTCGAACTCTGAGCTGCATTCCTTGCACTGCACTATTTCGCCCACGATGGCGTCGTCGGGGATGGCTATGTCCGCGCCGCATTCCTCACACTTGGCTGTGATTGTCATCTTCTTGTTTTCACCCCTATTGAGGTCCTTCGCGCGTCTGCTCGCAGCCGCGCCTCCGCTTTGTTTAGGGAAGTCTTCGTCTGATTGATCCAGGACGCGTTGCGTTTCACAGAATCGGAGTCCTCGAGCACCAGACTGGACACTAGAAGCGGGTTCGCCCCGCCTGCACTATCGGTCAATTCCAGGGTTTTGAGTGCATCAAGCGCGCTGTGCAACTCGTGTTTATCAATCTTTACGGAATGTCCGGTCACCCGCTCAGAAATCCTGGCGAGTTCCTGGGCCGCGACATCTTCCAACGACACGCCGCGTTCGATGGAGGTTCGCACGAGTTCTCCGACGATTGCGTGGGACTGGCGGAAGGGCACGCCGTGAGCTCTGGTCAGGCGGTTCGCGAGCTCGGTGGCGGTCGACTTGTCCTCATGGAGCGACACGCCAAGCCGGTCCTTGTTGAACCTCATAGACGAGAGCATGCCCGCCGTTAGCGTGGCTGAATCCGTGGCGTCGGCGAGCCCTCTCCACAGATGCGGAGTCACTTCCTGGAGGTCCAGGTTGTAGGAGTTGGGCAGGGCTTTGGTTATCGCAAAGGCGGCAGTGAGCTCGCCGAGGACCGAACCGCACTTGGCGCGGACGGTCTCCGCGACCACCGGGTTCTTCTTTTGCGGCATGATGCTGCTCGTGGCAGCATACTCGTCCGCGATTTCCACAAAGCCGAACTCCAGTGAGCTCCAGAGGACCAGCTCCTCTGCAATCCTGCTGAGATTCACCATCGCCATGGCCGCGGTCGAGAGGCTCTCGAGCGCAAAATCTCGTGAGGAGACAGCGTCCATGGCGTTCCTGGCGAGCCCGTCGAAACCCAACAGGGAAGCCACGTACTCCCGGTCCACGCGGACGCCCGTACCGGCCAGCGCCGCGGAGCCCATGGGGGAGAGGTTGACCCGCTTGTACGCGTCGGAGATTCTGTCGATGTCCCGTTGGAGCGCCTCGAAGTAGCCCTGGAGATGGTGAGCGACGGTGACAGGCTGGGCATGCTGAAGGTGGGTGTACCCGGGCATCAGCAGCTTCCCGTATTTTCGTGTGAGCGAGATCAGCGATTTTTGGACCTCGACGAGGGCCTCCGCGAGCGATATTAGTCTCGAACGAGTCTCCATGCGAAGCGCTGTGGCAACCTGGTCATTACGGCTCTTCCCCAGGTTCAGGTATCCCGCGGTGTCCATGCCGATGGCCTTGATGGCGTCCTGCTCGATCATGTGATGGACGTCCTCGGTGTTCGGGTCGAGGCGCATCACCTCCGGTAGGCCTGCAAGGAACCTCAGGTTCGCGGAGGCGACCTCTTCTTCCACCTCCTTGGAGCGGAGAAGAGAGAGCATGTGAGCCATGTTGATCGACACGACGTGCTTCGCTATGGGGGCGTCGAAGCCAATCGAGGAGATGAAGTCATTTGCTCTTTTGCTTGAGCGCTTGACTCGGCTTCCTCTTAGGATGTTCTTGGGCATTTGTGCCTGTCTGGACCTCTTCGGCCTTCTTGGCGGCGATCCTGGATTGCAGTCCCCAGAGTTCGATGAACCCCACAGCCGAGGACTGGTCGAAGGTAGAACCGCTCTGGAAGGTCGAAAGCTTGACGTTGTAGAGTGAGTTGGGGGACTTCCGGCCGACAACCCTCATCCCTCCCTTGTACAGCTTGAGCTTGACGCTGCCCGTGGCCCTCCTCTGGGTCGTCCTGATGAAGCTGTCCAGCGCGAAGCGGAGCGGCTCCATCCAGAGGCCCGAGTAGACGAGCCAGGCCCATTCTCGCTCCACACCGGCCTTGAAGGTGAGCTCGTGTCTCGTTAGAACCAGCTGCTCTAGGTCCCTGTGCGCCTCCGTTATCGCCAGGCCGGCAGGGGCCTCGTAGACCTCCCTCGACTTTATCCCCACGAGGCGGTCTTCGATGTGGTCGATGATCCCGACTCCGTGCTTTCCGACGAACTCGTTCACGTGCTGTATGAGCTCAAGGTCCTTCTTCTCTACCCCGTTGACGGTCCTCGGGATCCCCTCCACGAACCCCAGCTCAAGGTACCCAGGGGTGTCTGGGGCGTCCTCGGGAGGGGTGACCCACTCGAAGGCGCTGTTGAGAGGTTCGGTCCACGGGTCTTCCAGGGGGCCGCTCTCTATTGACCGGCCCCAGAGGTTCTGGTCGATGCTGAAGATCGAGTTTGAAGGGTTGATCTTGATACCGTGCTCCTTGGCGTAGACCAGTTCCTGGTCCCGGGACATGCTCCACTCGCGGACGGGAGCGATCACCTTGAGGGACGGGTTCATCGAGCGCACGGTCACGTCCATCCTGACCTGGTCGTTCCCCTTGCCGGTGCAACCGTGGGCGACCGCGGTCGCGCCCTCTTTCTCTGCCACCTCTACGAGCTTCTCGGCGATGAGGGGTCGGCCCAGGGCCGTCGCCAGAGGATACTTCCCTTCATACATCCCATTGGCTCTTATCGAGGGCTGAACATAGTTGGAGATGAACTCCTCCTTGGCATCGACCTGGTAGTGCTTTGCCGCGCCGGTGGCCTTGGACCTCTGCGCTATCTCCTTGAAGTCGTCCCTCTGACCGAGGTCGAGCGTAAGCGTGATAACCTCTGCGTCGTACTTCTCCTCTAGCCACTTCACGCACACGGAAGTGTCGAGCCCGCCGGAGTAGGCGAGAACTATCTTCTCTTTCAAGGAAACTTGACCCTAAACGAAGTGTTTTTATAGATTTTGGCCAGCAACGACCCAAAAGTAGGTGCTCTTGTCATGAAATCGGTCACACCTGGTGCCATAATCGCAGCCGTCCGGGAGGAGATTGACTACGACCTCTCGCTCCAGGACGCCCTCGCAAGGGATTATGCGAACATCAGCGCGGTCACGAGGATGATACAGCCTAGGATCGAAGAGAGGCTCGGCATCAAGGTCAACTCCGAGAGCGTCACCACATCGCTGAAGCGGCTGCGTGGGGCCTACACCCCCGGTTCCACAGAGATCAGGACGGTCATCGCAGAGAGCGTCGTCAACGTGAGGACGAACGTCTCGAAGATCTCTGTGGAGAAGACGAGAAAGACCCTGGAAGCCGTGAGCGCCATGCTGGCCAGCCACCAGCACGACTTTCTCCACGTCTCCGAGTCCATCTCGTCCATCACGCTCATCTTCGACCAGAAGCTGCACAGGCGCATCAGGGACAAGCTGCCGGACTCTGTCATCCTGGAGGAGGGGGACGATTACGCAGCGATCATCGTGCAGAGCCCCATAAAGATCAGGAACACGCCCGGATGCCTCATCAACTTCTACAACCAGATAGCGAGGAGGCACGTCAACATCGAGGACACCGTCAGTTGCCATACGGACACTATAATCGTCGTGAAGATGAAGGAAGTGGGCAAGGCGTTCACCGCCCTCACTGACCTGATCTCCGAAGAGAGGAAGCGCCTAGAAGTAAAGTAGACCCGGATAGCGCGCGGGGCTCCGCGCGCTGGCGTCACCAAAAACGCGCATTTGGGTCAAAGTGTTTAAAAATGGACCTTCGACAGCCATTCTTCTTTAGAGACCCAATGGAAAAAACAGTGGGGAGCAAACCCGCCCTTCTTCTCCTTGAAGACGGATCGCTCTTCCCTGGGACGGGTTTCGGCGCCGAGACCACCATCGTGGGTGAGGTCGTTTTCACGACGGGGATGGTGGGATATCCGGACTCCATGACAGACCCGTCCTTCGCTGGACAGCTGTTGTGCTTTACCTATCCTCTGATCGGCAACTATGGCGTCCCGAGCTATCAGGAGAGGGACGTCTACGGCATCCCGAAGTACTTTGAATCCGAATCGGTGAAGACGAGCGGCATAATCGTGCAGGAGGTCTGTGAGGAGCCCAGCCACTGGGCCTCGACGGGGACTCTCTCCGGATGGATGGAGAACGAGGGGATACCTGGAATCGCCGGGGTGGACACGAGAGCGCTAGTGACCAAGCTCAGGGAGAGCGGGGTGATGATGGGGGTCCTGGCGAACGGACCGGAACTCTCGACGAAGCCCGAACTGGCCCAGATGCTGCAGACCGCGAAACGCTACGACTCCATAGACTTTGTGAAGAGGGTCTCCCCAAAGAAGGAGGAGGTCTTCGGCTCCTCGGAGAAGAAGGTGGTGCTCATCGACTGCGGCGCCAAGCTCGGCATCGTGAGAAACCTGCTCTCGAGGGGATACTCTGTGGTGAAGGTGCCATTTGACTCGAGCTACGCCAGCGTGATGAAGCAGGACCCCGCGGGGGTCGTGATAAGCAACGGACCCGGGGACCCGCAGCTCTGCGTGGAGACCGTCAAGACGACCTCGAGGCTCATCGACTCGGGAGGTACCTCTGCTGGGCATCTGCCTGGGCGAGCAGCTGGTGGGCCTTGCTCGTGGTGCCTCGACCTACAAGCTGAAGTACGGTCATCGCGGTCAGAACAAACCGGTCGTCGACGTAATTTCCGGGAGAGGGTTCGTCACGAGCCAGAACCACGGTTACTCAATAGACGAGAGGACGCTGAAGGGCACCGAGCTCAAGACCTGGTTCATCAACGCTGACGATGGGAGTGTGGAGGGGGTGGTCCACGAGACCAAGCCGTGCATCGCCATCCAGTTCCATCCGGAGGCGACGCCGGGACCATACGATACTGAGTTCGTCTTCGACAGCTTCGTGGCCCTGGTCGCCGAAGGAGAACCGGCCAAGACCGCCACGCCACCGGTAGGTGAGAGAGTTCGAAACATGAGAACGTGAAGAGCGCCCTAGTCCTGGGGAGCGGGGCAATCAAGATCGGAGAAGCCGGCGAGAGCTGCGGATAAGCAGCCGCCAATTCGACTACTCCGGCAGCCAGTGCCTCAAGGCCCTGAGTGAGGAAGGCGTAAGGTCCCTCCTGGTCAACCCGAACATCGCCACCATCCAGACGGACAAGCGCATGGCGGACAAGATATTCTTCCTGCCGGTCAACGTGGACTTCGTCTCCGACGTCATCGAGAAGGAACGACCCGACGCCATACTCCTCGGGTTCGGGGGACAGACCGCCCTGAATTGCGGTGTGGGCCTTTCGAAGAAAGGGGTACTCGAAAAATACGGGGTCAAGGTGCTCGGGACGCCGATACACGGCATCGAGATCACCGAGGACAGGGAGCTCTTCAAGGAGACGATGACGGAGATCGGCATCTCGTGCCCGCGCAGCGAGCCGGCGTACTCGCTGGAGGACGCGAGGAGGATATCCGAGGAAATCGGTTTTCCAGTGATAATGCGGGTAGCCTACACACTCGGCGGCAGGGGAGGGGGTGTCGCCAGGAACGAGAAGGAGCTCGACGAGATAGTCACGAGGGGTCTGAACCTTAGCATGGCCCACCAGGTACTGATTGAGGAGTACATCGGAGGCTGGAAGCAGATAGAGTATGAGGTGATGAGGGACAGGGAGGACAACGGCCAGGTCGTCTGCAACATGGAGAACGTCCTGAGCATGCGGGTCCACACCGGGGACAACATCGTGGTCGCACCGTCCCAGACAATCACGAACAGAGAGTACCACACCCTGAGGTCCCTCGCTCTCAAGGCAGCGAGGAGGTGCGGCATCGTGGGCGAATGCAACATGCAGTTCGCCCTAGATACGGTATCGGAGCGCTACAACGCCATCGAGATCAACGCTAGGCTCTCGAGGTCCTCCGCTCTCGCCTCCAAGGCCACGGGGTACCCCATAGCCTACATCGCCTCCAAGATCTGCCTCGGATACTCTCTCACCGAGCTCAAGAACAAGGTGACCGGAGTGACCACGGCGCTCTTCGAGCCGTCGCTCGACTATGTGGTGTTGAAGATGCCACGCTGGGACACCAAGAAGTTCGAGGGAGCGTCGCGGAGCATAGGTACGTCCATGAAGTCCGTGGGCGAGGTGATGGCCATCGGGAGGTCCTTCGAGGAGACCGTCCAGAAGGCGACCCGCATGCTGAACATCCGCTATGACGGTGTGATAAGGCGGTCCATCGAGACGGACGAGATAGAGGTCATCAAGGAACGCCTGAGGAACCCGACGGACCAGATAATCTTCGACGTGGTCGAAGCGCTCATGGCGGGCATCCCCGAGGACGAGGTGAGCCGGCTCAGCATCATCGACCCGTGGTTCGTCTCGAAGCTGAAGAACATCGTCGACATGCACCGGCGCATATCCGACGCCGGTCGCGAGGGGATCGAGAGGGACCCGGGGATGGTCAACGAGGCCAAGAAGCTCGGGTTCTCTGACAAACAGGTCGCCGCGGCGGTCGGGATCGAGGAGGAGCAGGCCAGGGCGGTGAGGGAGAGGATGGGCGTGCGTCCCCTAACCAAGGTGATCGATACGCTCGCGGCGGAGTGGCCTGCGAAGACCAACTATCTGTACATGACCTACAACGCCTCGGTGGACGAGGCCAAAGCGACCCGGACCAAGAACAAGGTGATCGTCCTCGGGGCCGGCCCCTACAGGATAGGGAGCTCCGTGGAGTTCGACTGGGGCACGATGAACATGGCCTGGGCCTTGAAGTCGAGCGGCATGGACGAGGTGGTGGTGGTCAACTGCAACCCGGAGACAGTCTCCACCGACTTCGACATGAGCGACAGGCTCTACTTCGAGGAGCTCACCGTCGAGAGGCTCCTATCGATCTACGAGAGGGAGAAGCCGCTCGGCTTCGTGCTCTGCGTCGGGGGACAGATTCCCAACGACCTCGCACTCGAGCTCAACGAGAACGGGGCGAGCATACTGGGGACGAGCGCCGAGTCCATCGAGAGGGCCGAGGACAGGGAGAGGTTCAGCTTCCTTCTTGACAAGCTCGGCATCCCGCAGCCCGCTTGGGGGAGCTTCAGGTCGACCAAGATGGCGAGGGAGTTCTGCGAGAAGTTGGGATATCCGGTCATTGTGAGACCCTCCCACGTCTTGAGCGGCTCGGCGATGCGGGTGATCTGGGGGAGCCGCGACCTGGAGACCTTCCTGGCGAAGGCCTCGGAGGTCAACCCGAACTATCCCGTGACCGTCAGCAAGTTCATCGAGGACGCCCGGGAGGTGGAGGTGGACGGGATCTCCGACGGTGAGGCCGTGGTGATCGGGGCCATCATGGAGCACATCGAGAACGCAGGCGTCCACTCTGGGGACGCCATCATGACCATCCCGACGATAACAATCACCCAGACTGCAAAGGAGAAGATAAGGGAATACAGCAGGGCGATCGCCCGGGAGCTCGCGGTGAAGGGCCCTTTCAACGTCCAGTTTCTGGTGGTGGGGGACGACGTCCAGGTCATCGAGTGCAACCTTAGGGCGTCGAGGTCACTCCCGTTCGTGTGCAAGGCGACGGGGGTCAACCTGATAGAGCTGGTCGCCCCTGCCATACTGGGCGGCAAGCTCGCATCGACCGAGGACGTACCAGAGCCCAAGGGGTATGCCGTAAAGGCGCCCCAGTTCTCGTTCATGCAGATCGAGGGCGCCGAGCCCACCGTCGGCGTGGAGATGCGGTCGACGGGCGAGGTCGCCTGCTTCGGCGACGACCCTGGCCGAGGCGATGAGCAGGGCGCTCATAGCCGCAGGGATGAGGATCCCACAGACCCGGGGAGACGGGCATCATCCTCGCCGACGAAAAGGCTGAGCTCGGACGAATAAGAGATCTCGTCGATAGGTTCGGAGAGGTCGGCATGAACTTCGTCACGACTCAGTCGGTGGCCGCTGCTCTGGACCGACGAAACGTCGAAGGTCTCCACGATTGACGACATGGTCGAGGCGGTGATGAAGGGGAAGGTCTCCTTCGTGATATCGCTCAACACCAACATGAGCAGGATGAGGAAGGACCTCTACAAGGTCAGGAGGAAGGCCGTGGAGCTGCAGGTGCCGTTCCTGACGACCCTGGAGCAAGGGGAGGCGGTATTGCTGTGCGTCCAATCGCCGCTGAAGAGCCTCAGCTAGGTCGCAGCTCTGTGAGGAGGGCGGCGGCCGGGACCTTCTTCTCCTTCCGCTCTTTCAGGTCCCTCAGGGTGAGGGTTCCCGATTCCAACTCCTCTCTTCCCGACTATGACCGCGTGTGTGAACCTCCCCGAGCCGGCCTCCTCGAGTTGCTTGCTCAGGCCCTTTCCCCGGGTACCGAGCTCGCTCCTCACCCCGGCGTTCCTGAGAGATGACCAGTACCTTGACCGCCTCCGGCATCAGCGCACGCCTCGGTGAAGGCGACGAAGACGGAAGTCTCGGTTGTGGGCGTCCGACTGCGAGAGTGAGAGGGCTATCCGTTCCACGCCTCCTGCGGCTCCGGTCGCAGCCAGGTCCGGCCTGCCGAAGATGTTCGGCAGCACGTCGTAGCTTCCTCCGCCGCAGAGCGAACCGAGGTCAGGACGCGCCCCATCGACCACCTCGAAGACGACCCCTGTGTAGTAGTCGATGCCGCGGACGATGCTGAGGTTGTACTCGACGTTCTCTACTCCCCTGACCTTCAGGGAGTCTCTCAGCTCGGTCGAGCCCGGCAAGTGGAGTCCAGGTGCTCTTCCGAGAGCCTTGCGAGGACCTCGTCCGGCGTCCCCTTGGTCTTTCCGAAGGCGAGGAGCTGCTCCATCTCTGCGCCGGGGACCCCCTTGTCCTCGTATTCCGCTATCAGTTCGTCGCTCGGTCTTCTTGGAGACCTTGTCGAGCGCCCGCATCATCTCCATGAGCTTCTCCTCGGAGGAGACGTTCGAGCTTGCGTCTGATGTACTCCTCCACCACCCTCCTGTCCCCTACCTCGACGCGTGACCTTCTCCAGGCCCGAGCTTCTTGAAGAGGTTGTAGGTGAGGTCCATGACCTCGGCATCAGCGTCGATGGTCGGGTCGCCGAATATCTCGACGTCCCACTGGTAGAACCATCGATAGCGAGCGTGCTGCGGCTCGTCGTACCTCCAGACCCCGCCGTAGGACGCGAGCTTGATGGGGGGTTTCAGCCCCTTCTTTCCCGCAACGTACCTCGTCATGCCGACGGTGAGGTCGAACCTGAGGCCGATGTCCCGCTCCGCCTTGTCCTTGAAGTGGTAGATCTGCTCGTCCACCTGGCTCCCGCTCTTTGCGCGTAGGACCGACAGGGTCTCCACCGGGGCGGGTTCCATGGTCCTGAAGTTGTAGGCGCGGGCAACGTCAAAGAACACGGAGCGAATCCTCTGGTGGAGGTCGTGCTCATCAGGCTCGACGTCCCGAATGCCTCGCGGCAGCGAGAGGTCTATCGGCGTCCCAGATTCACTCCTTTCTCTTCGGCTTCTTGAGGGACGCAAGCTCGGCCAGCATCGCCGTGAGCTGTATCTCAGGGCTCGCCCCCATGAGCAGACGATAGTCGTACTCCGCGATTATCTTGATCGCATCTGCCATGGTCTCCGTGTTCGAGCTGGTGATCGCTTCGTTGGCGTACCTGAGGAAGTCGGATTCCGGCACCCCGTAGACCCTGGTGAGCTCGACCAGCTTGACCCTGGAAGCCTCGAAGTCGCCGTCCAGGGCCAGGCCGATTATCTCAGCCGCCCTGTGCTTGACCGCAGAGCCGGTCACGGCGTTGACCCTCTCGATTGTGACCTCTCCGGCCCCAGCCGAGGCAGCCTGGAGCAGGTTTATCGCCTGCCTCAGGTCACCGCTGGTCGCCTCGTAGATCGCCTCGAGGACCTTCTCGGTCGCCTTCACACCTTCCGCCTTGGCTATCTTCTTGAGCTGGCCGACCACATCTTCACCGACCACCCGCTGGAACCTGAAGATCGCGCACCGGCTCTGGATGGGCTCGATGATGCCGGAAGAGTAGTTGCAGATCAGTATGAACCTGGTGAACCTCGAACTCTCCTCCATTATCCGCCTGAGGGCTGTCTGCGCATCGCGAGTGTTGTGGGTAAGGATACCATTGGCCAATAGGAAATTCTGATTTTTGGCCACCGCTATGTTCAGCACCCTCGCATTTCCCTCGGCGACCACCGTCCGAACTGCTGAGTGCAAGAATTTCTGGGACGGTCCTCCCGAAATCCCTACAGTATGGAATATCCTAGGCAGCACTTCATCGTTGATGAGTTTCGGATTGTCTAGCTCGTGCTCCCAGACCACCACGACCCTGTAGCCAAGCGATTCAAGCTCCTCCGCATAACGATAGTCCTTCTCCAAATTTCTCTTTTGTTTCTCGTACTTTGCTTCTACCCCGCAAGTCGGACAGACGTGCCACCAGCATCCGTTGACCAACAAGGCAATCTTATTTTTGAGAATGAAATCGACGGCGAACGGGTACTTCCTTCCTTTTGGACTCGTGACGATGATGCGTTCCCTTTGATAGGGAATCTTCCACTCTTCAAGAAGCTGGGCCATCTTTAGCTCTGACTTGCTTCTGAATCCGTTATCCTTCCAGTATTGCACCGAAGCCAAGTACGCCTGCCTGCTTGCTTCCTTGAAGAAACCCGTTTTCACGAGTTTCTGGTATTTCCCCTTGGGATCTCTCAGTGACTTCTTTACTTTAGCCGCAATCTGCGTCCTCATCTCAGGGTGCTCTGCGAAGAAACGTGCTCCGCCCTTCCCGATTGCCATCCTGTGCTCCTCCGAGAGATTCTTCCCGAGCCAAGCGCCTTCTCCCTTCTTGTATTTGGTCCAAGTCCTCGGGTCTGGAATGCGCCCAGCTTCTATCAACTTCGAGCGCGATTTCAGATCGCCTTCTCCTGTATTCGTCCGACTGGAGAGTGCCCCGTTTTGCTAGCGCGGCCGCTCCCTTCACGGAGATTGATTGCCTCTCCGCTAGCGTTCTTCGATGCGAGAGGGATCCGAAGTAGGAGTTCCTGCAGGAAAGGGAGCAGAAGTGTTGCAGGTACTTCCCGTATTGATACGGTCTATAGAAAGGTCTGCTGCAGCCATAACATTGCAAGACCTTGTTCGAGAAGTCGGCAAGTTTGGAGCCCGGGATCAGATCGCGCGTCCGGACAATACTAACGCTGCGTCCCTCTATGACAAAGAATGGGTGCTCGGCTGAGGCCAGGATGCTCCTTCCGTCTCCGAATGTGATTCTGTACAGTCTGGCGACGCCAGATTCAACGATATGTCCTCTGTCATTTTCAAGTCGCATGGCCCTTGAGCCGAACGAAGGCAGATCGAAGGAACCTTCTCCGTGTGTTTCGTGAAGCTCCTGCAGCGTTACTTCCCTAAGGTCATCCAGCTTGCCCGCGATGACTCTCGTACCAGGATCAAGGCACATCTCGTCGGCTTCGTCGAGGATGACGAGCCTGAACGGGACACCCTCCCTTCTGTCGGAGTAGCTGGCAAATACCTTGACCCTCTCCCTGACTATGTCTATCCCCCGCTCGTCGCTTGCGTTCAGTGACAGCGTGTAGTCGGGCTTTAGCGTTCCCAACAGCTGCTCGGCGACTATGGTGGCTATGGTCGTCTTCCCGGTTCCTGGGGGGCCGGCGAAGAGCAGATGGGGCATCTCGTCCTTCTTCTCCAGGAGCGGCCTCAGCCTCTCCTTCACCTCGGTCTGGTTCATCACGTCCTCGAGTTTGTGCGGTCGATACTTCTCGACCCACATGATGTCCTCTAGGGGCAGAGAGGAACACCAGACCTGGCCAGGAGCATGTGCCCTCACGGCCCCTCCACGGTATATATTATGTTGTCAGGAAATTTCTCGAGAAGAAGCGGCGCCTCCTTTCCACGGGCTGGCGGAGGGCCGGGAGCGACCTGCCTCACGCTTAGATAGGCGAAGCCAGGACCCCGCTCTCGATTGAGAATCCTCACCCTGACGAACGAGCAGGTGCTTGCGCTCGCCGACATGCGGGCTTCGGTGGACGAGCTGCGAGGCGCCTTCGCCCTGCTGGCGCAGGGAGAGGTCGAGTCGCCCGTCAGGACCCGGTTCCGGATGACCGATGTCAGGAACATCCTGCTCATGCCCTCCCTGATCCGCGACAAGGCGAACATGGTGAGCCTCAAGCTGGTCAGCGTCTACCCGGACCTGGGACCGGACGTGCCGTCGACCAGGGCGGTCGTCCTGCTGGTGGACGGGAAGGACGGGAGCTAAAGTGCATGATGGGAGGCACCAGCCTGACGGGCGTCAGGACGGGGGCGGTCTCCGGGTCTCTCCTGCAGGTACCTCGCGAGGAAGGACTCGCGCAGACCTCGCGATGATCGGCGCCGGAGGACAGGGATTCTTCCAGATCAGCGGCGTCGCGTCCCAGCTCGGCATCCAGACGGGTCTCGGTCTTCGACGTCGACAGGGGGAGGCAGAAGAAGCTGGTCGAGACGGTGCGAGAAGGAGCTGCACCTTGAGGCCGAGGCGCAGCGAGACCGTCAGGGACGCCGACGGCGGGGGCCGACGTCATCGTCACGGCGACGACCTCCAAGACCCCCGTGCTCGATGCCGGACGCATGTCGCGCCCGGGCACCCACGTCGTCGCCATAGGAGCCTACACCCCGGAGAGCGAGGGAGCTGGGCTCAGACCTCGTCTCCAAGGCGTCGCTCTACGTCGACTCCCTCGACGCGGCCATGGAGGAGGCGGGGGACGTCCTGATACCGATCAGGGAGGGCGCGATCACGAAGGAGGGCGTCAAGGGGGACCTCGCCAGCCTCGTCTCCGGGAAGGTGAAGGGGAGGTCGAGCGACTCGGAGATCACGATCTTCAAGGCGGTCGGGCTGGCCTTCGAGGACAACGCCGTCGGATGGATGGTCTACGCCCGCGCCCTCGAGCTCCGGGGTCGGGCGGTGGGTCGGAACTTTAGAATAGACTTAATTAATCCCGACTGGAACGTCTGACCAGTCCCATACTCGGGAAGATTGAGTTGATCGTAGTTGGAGACGGCGGGAAAGGTCATCACCGAGCTTTTCGAGCAGCGTGAGCGGGAGTTCCTGCTCTCCCCGGTCAGGGTGATGGTCAAGGTCTCCTTCGAGGAGATCGAGGTGGGGGACGTGGAGATCTGCCAAGATGAAGCAGGGAGAGACGGTGGAGCTCCCGAGGTGGGTGGCCGAGGAGCTGGCCGAGCTCGACATCGCCGAGATCCAGGAGGAAGCCGTTCGAGGGGGAGATATTCAAGGCCCTGACGAGGGAGAAGATGCTCGGGTCGCCCCAGCTCTCGCCGCTCCAGGCCAACTTCTACCTCAAGATGCGGAGAAGGCTCGCGGCGATAAAGGAGGGCTCGGAGACGGGGAAGTACAGGAGGGAGGACTACGAGAAGCTCAAGGCGCACCTGCTACGACCTCATCGGGCGACGGCTCAGCAAGCTGCTCTCGATGAGCTCCTCGGCCAGCCTGCAGACCATCGGGCGACAAGATAACGCCGGAGGAGAAGGTCTTCTTCACGACGTCGAGGTCGTTCTCGGACGAGTGGAAGAGCTCACTGCTGGGGGAGTCCTAGATGGCGGTAATAACCCGCAAGCTCTCGGAGCTCTTCGAGGAGTTCCTCAGGACGTAGCAGGACAAGAGCGGGGCGTCACAAGTACCGGGAGAGGATCGCCCAGCTCGCGGCGACCGGCGACAAGTCGGTCGTGGTCGACTACGAGGACATCATCCAGTTCAACACCGACCTCGGCGAGAGGCTGCTCTCGCAGCCCGACGAGTCGCTCAAGGAGTTCAGGATGGCGGCGTTCGAGGTCCTGAGCACCGAGAACGCCTCCTACGCCGGCCAGATCAGGAACTCGCTCAACGTGCAGGATAAGGGGGATCACCGACATGATCCCGCTGCGCAAGGTCGACACATCCCACCTCGACAAGATGATCGCGGTCGCGGGGATGGTCGTCCGCAGCTCCGAGCTGAGGCCGCTCCTGATGGACGGGGCCTTCGTCTGTCCGCAACGGGCACGTGACCAAGGTGATCCAGGAGGGAGTCGACGATAAAGCGGCCGCTGAAGTGCGAGGGGTGCGAGGAGACGCAGGAACCTCGAGCTCGACGAGAAGAGGAGCGCGTTCATCGACAGCCAGATCCTGAGGGTGCAGGAGCTCCCCGAGGAGCTGCCTCCGGGCCAGCTGCCCCGGTTCTTCGACGTCGACGTGATCGGGAGACATCGTGAACACGGCAAGGCCCGGGGACAGGATCGTGCTCAGCGGGATAGTCAGGGCGGAGCAGGACATCACCCCCGGACAGGCGAGGACCAGGGTCTTCAGGTCGAAGATCGACAGCAACTGCATCCAGGTCTCGGGCAAGGACCCGGGCCAGATCCAGATCACCAAGGAGGACGAGTTCCTCATCAAGAACATCGCAACGCACCCGGACGCCTACCAGAGGCTGATCAAGTCGATGGCACCGGCGATCCTGGGACACGATGCGGTGAAGGAGGCGATACTGCTGCTCCTCGTCGGCGGCCCGCAGACCATGCTGCCCGGACGGGACGAAGCTCAGGGGCGACATCAACGTCTTCCTCGTCGGAGACCCGGGCGTCGCCAAGTCGGAGATGCTGAAGTTCGCGGCGCAGGTCGCGCCGAGGGGCATGTTCGCGTCCGGGAAGGGGTCCACAGCCGCGGGCTCTCGGCGGCGGTCATCCGGGAGAAGAACACGTTCATGCTCGAGGCCGGGGTGGTGGTTTTAGCCGATCAGGGAGTTGCCTGCATAGATGAGTTCGACAAGATGAAGGACGAGGACAGGAGCGCCCTCCACGAGCAGATGGAGCAGCAGACGGTCACGATCGCCAAGGGAGGGATCTACGCCACGCTGAACGCACGGACGGCCATCCTCGCCGCGGCCAACCCGATCCTCGGCAAGTACGACCCGTACAAGAACCTGACGGAGAACATCACGCTCCCGATCCCGCTCCTCACCAGGTTCGACCTCATCTTCATCATTAGGGACACGCCGACCGCGGCCCAGGACGAGAAGCTCGCGACCCACATCCTCGACGTCCACAGGAAGAGGGGCTACACCGACCTGCCTCCTGTGCAGTTCGACCTGCTGAAGAAGTACCTCGACCTACGCCAAGAAGATCTCCCCGGTCCTGACCATGGAGGCGCAGACCAGGCTGAAGGAGTACTACCTGGACCTCAGGAGGAGCGTCAAGGAGGGCCAGATCGGAGCGACCCCCAGGACCCTGGAGTCTCTCATCAGGCTCGCGAGCGCCAGGGCGAGGCTCTTGCTGCAGAGACCAGGTGACCGAGGAGGACGCGCTCGGCGGCGATCTCGCTCATGAACAGGATGGTCGAGGACGTCCTCACGGACACCGAGACCAAGACCAAGGGCGACTTCGGGGTCCTGCTCGGCCAGCCCGCGGGCGAGAGAGGGAAGCTGTCCACCTCGATGGAGATCTTCAGGACGCTGGAAGGTGCCGAGAAGAAACCGGTCGAGCTGAAGATCTTCAAGGAGGAGCTGAACAAGAGCGGGCGCTTCAAGAACGACGACGAGATAGACAAGATGATACAGAAGCTCATCAAGGAAGGGATAATCTGGGAGAACAGGCCGGGCTTCTACAGAAGGGTGCAGGCGTAGACTCATAAGAACTGGTCGAGCACGATGAAGGTCGAAGAGCTGCCCCTCCCCGCGACTTCATCGCCTACCTCAGGGAGACCGGCGTGGAGGAGCTCTACCCTCCCCAGGAGGCGGCGGTGAAGGCAGGGGTCCTGGAGGGGAGGAGTCTGGTGATCTCATCTCCCACGGCATCGGGGAAGACCCTGATCGCCATGATGGCGGCCTACAAGAAAATCAAGGCGGGGCGCAAGGTCGTCTACCTTACCCCTCTCCGCGCGCTGGCATCGGAGAAGTACGTCGAGTTCAAGCAGCTCGAGCGCTTCGGGATGAGGTGCGCCATCGGGACGGGGGACTTCGACGCCAGCGGGGAGGTGCTGGGGAAGTTCGACCTACTGGTGCTGACCAACGAGAAGTTCGACTCGATCCTGAGGCACGGAGTGAGCTGGCTCCCTGCCGTCGGCCTCTTCGTCTCCGACGAGGTGCACCTGGCAGGGAGCGGCGACAGGGGACCCACCCTGGAGATGATACTCACAAAGGTGATTCATCTGGGACTCGACGCCCAGCTCATCTCGCTCTCAGCGACCATCAGCAACGCGGGGCAGCTGGCGACGTGGCTGAAATCCGACCTGGTCTCGGTCGACTGGAGACCGGTCCCCCTCAAGGAAGGGGTGTACGACTATGGGAGGGTCATATTCTACCCAGAACGAGGAACTGTCTATCGTCCGTTCGAGCCTACGGTGCCCCCGTGGACGTCGCCATCGACTCCATAAGGTCGGGAGGGCAGGCGCTGATCTTCGCCGGCACCAGGAGGAGGGCGGTCAGCCTCGCGACCAAGGGTTCCGAGGTCACGACCAGGCTCCTCGGGGAGCGGGAGCGCGAGCTTTGCAGGGAGGCGGCCTCGAAGATTCGGGACAACGGCGAGGAGACGGGGCTTAGCAAGCTGCTCGCCGAGAACGTGGAGAGGGGAGCGGCGTTCCACCACGCCGGGCTCTCCTATGAGCACCGCAGGATAGTCGAGGACTACTACCGCCTGAGAGCGATAAAGCTGCTTTCGAGCACTCCCACGCTCGCCGCTGGGGTCAACCTGCCCGCGAGGAGAGTGGTGATCGCCGACCTGAGCAGGTACGACGTCCAGTCGGGGATGAACGCGATGATCTCCATACTGGAATACAGGCAGATGGCAGGCAGGGCGGGAAGGCCGCAGTACGACGAGAAGGGCGAGACCGGTCATCGTGCCTCCCTCGACCTATAGGCCCGAGGAGATACTGGAGCACTTTGTGAACACGCCGCCCGAGCCCATCGAGTCGATGCTCGGCGGGGAGAAGGGGATGCGGGTCCACGTCCTGGCGGCCGTGGCCGGGAGCTTCGGCGCTTCGAGGCTCGACATCGATGCGCTGTTCTCAAAGACCCTGCTTGCCGCCCAGCTAGGGAAGGAGAGGTTGGGGAGGCACATCGACTCTGCCTTGGGGTTCCTCCTTGCGGAGCAGCTCATAGTCCAGAAGGTGGGACTGTTCCAGGCGACGGGTCTGGGTAAGAGGATCTCCACCCTCTACATCGACCCCCTGACAGGGGTCCTCTTCAAGAAGAACCTGGGCATGGTGGGTTCGGCGGAGGATGAGACCATAGCCCTCCTCTACCTGGCCGCGAGGAGCCCAGACTTCGAGCCCAAGTTCCCGGTCAAGGAGAAGCAGAGCGACGCGGCCTACGAGTTCCTCGAGACCCACAGGACCTCCCTTGTCTCTAAAGCGGACCCCGGGTCGTTTCTGGAATACGACGAGATCCTCGCAGACATGCGGACGGTCATGGTGCTCAACTCCTGGATCGAGGAGCAGAGGGAGGATGCGATCCTCGACAAGCTGGGAGTGGAACCCGGCGACCTGCACCGCGCCGTCGAGAGCGCCGAGTGGCTTCTCTACTGCATGGCGGAGCTCGCGAGGCTATTCGGCCGACCCGAGATGATAAGGGGCATAGAGTTCCTCCGAAAGAGGGTCAGGAGCGGCATCAAGGCAGAGCTGGTCCCGCTGACCACGTTGGACGGAGTGGGGCGGGTGAGGGCCCGCTCCCTATACAACGCCGGGTTCAAGACACTAAGGTCTCTCAAGGAGGCCAGCGTGGAGAGCCTGGCGAGGGTGGATAAGATAGGGCCCTCCATCGCAAACAAGATCAAGGACCAAACCTGAGATGCTCAGAGCGAACGGCTTCGCCCTCTTCAGGGGACCCCACTCGTCCCGCCTCGCTGAGGAGGGGGCGGCGAGGGTCCAGAGGTTCGGGAGCAGAGAGTTGCTCCAGCAAGTGCACGACGTTGATAGTCGGGCCGTGGTCACGGCCAGCCGCTTGGGCGGGGAGAACTCTCTTCCGGTGGTACAGGGGTTCGTCTCGGGCGGTTCCTTCCGAGACGGGGAGCCGCATAGCGGCGAGTTCGCCTTCCTCGCTAGGAGCGGCGAATCGTTCGTGGCAGGGCGGGACGCCCTCGGGACCAGACCCCTTTACTCGAACGGGGGCGGCTCGATCGTTGCTAGCGACCACCGGTATTTTCCTCCTGGCGACCGACCGGTTCTCTTGGCCCGCGGAGCCTCCTTGCATGTCGGGTCGATGAAAACCGCGTCCGTGCGAACGATCGGAGCAGTAGAAGCGGGAACCTTTGAGGAGTCCGCCTCGAGATTGGCGAAGGCTCTTGATGAGGCCGTCTCGAGAAGGGTAGAGTCGTGCAAAAAGGTGGCCGTCTCTTTCTCCGGTGGGCTGGACAGCTCCCTGGTCGCGCTGCTGGCATCGAGGCACTGCCAGGTAGTCCTCTGCAGTGCGTTCGTCGCTTCATCGAGAGACCACAGTGCCGTATCGAGGGCCGCGGCCCTGCTAGACCTGGACGAAGTCGGCGTAGAAGTTAGTGCGTCCGCGGTGAACGAAGAGCTCAGAAGCATGAGCCTTCCCTTCGAGGCCACCCCGATGGACAAGGCCCTGTGGGCCCTCTACTCCACGACGGCCAGGTCAGCGGCAGCGCAGGGCGCGGGGCTCATGCTGCTAGGCCAACTGGCTGACGAGCTCTTCGGTGGCTACATGAAATATTCTATCGCGGCGAGGAAGGATGAGGGGCTTGCGGAGTCGATGATGGAAGCCGACATCGCGGACAGCGCCGAGCGGGCGTTCGTCAGGGATGAGGCAGCGTGCTCGAGATTCGTCGAACCGAGGTTGCCCTTCGCCGACGAGGCGGTGGTCAGCCTGGCAAAGGGGATGCCTCTCTCGTACAAGATATCTGCTGAGCAACGAAAGGCGGTCCTCAGGGCGGCGGCCGCCCTATTGGGGCTCCCCGAGGAGCTCGTGAATGCGCCGAAGAAGGCAGCACAATACAGCTCAGGCATAGGAAAGCTCGTCTCGTGAGCCGAGACCCGAAGACAGATACCACTCCAGTGGCCAGGGCTCTGATGTTGTCCCGCGACGGCGCACCCAAGACGTACATTCCCTCCGATGACTCCGCCCTGCTCATAGACGCGCTGAGAGACTACAGAGGGGAGACCTTCCTTGAGATAGGCTTCGGTTCTGGGGCGGTCATCTCGTCCCTCGCGGGAAGATTCTCGGTCGCCGTGGCGACCGACCTGGCAGCGCCTCTGGGGACGACGGACGCGAAGGTCCTCTTCCTCGCGGACCGCGCAAGCTGTTTCCGAGACCGCGTCTTCGACCTGGTCGCATTCAATCCGCCTTACTTGCCCTCGGAGGGAATCGACGACAGGACAGTGGACGGCGGGGCTGGAGGGGTCGAGGTGCCCATGCTTTTCCTGGTCGACGCGCTGAGGGTCCTGAGGAACGACGGCAAGATCATCGCCCTTCTCTCGGACAGCGGGGATGTACAGAGATTCCTCGCCCACGCCACCAGACTTGGTCTCTCTGCGAAGGAGAGGCGCAGGAAGAGGCTGTTCTACGAGACGCTGCTCGTCTTTGAATTATCGAGGCGCGACTGAGCTCAAAGCTTGAGCTTCTCTTCCAGACCCATGGTACTCATTGGGAACCCCGTGTTGGCATCGATCACGAGCACGATGAGATTGCCCTTGTGTTCGTACTTTGCGAACCAGATTGGCGCGTGAAGGAGCTCTCCTTCGGAGACGTCGACGTCGGTGTGGAGCGACTGAATCATGTGATACTGAGCGTGTGCCTTGTCGGACTGCACCTGAGAGACGTAGGTCTTCGCCTGGTTCTTGGCGTCCTCCTCCCCGATGTCGCCATTGAGGACGGGGATACCCTTGGGGACCTTTGTCGCGTCGAAGAGGGTCCTGTCGGTCAGGCTGAACGTATAGTTCTTGGGCTGGTATTGGGTGAGTGCCTTTAGGGCGACGACGGGGAAGTTGTAGTTGTTGTCTATCTCGATGCGTCTTCCTCATGCCCCCTGCCCATGCCCGCCGCCCATGAACATACCAAGTTTCGCCGCCCCCAGAGTGCCAGCGATGTTGAGCTTCAGACCGAAGGGCCTGCTGAAGGGCCTGGAGAAGACCCTTCGTCCTCCACCTGCGCCCCCGCGATAACCGCCGCCGCCTCCTCCGCCGAAGCCCCCGCCGAGTCCCCCAAGCACCACCCCGAAGAGAGCCGCGGTCGCGGCCGTGTTCGCCAGGTTCACCGTTTCGTTAGAGGCGACGACCTGCGTTCTTGCCGAGACGGGGATTATCCAGTATGGGACGTACGAGAGGTTGAGGTCCTGCAGCGTCGAGTTCTCCTGGAGGTGCCGGTGCATGAAGCCCTGGTCCATCAGGTCGTGAATCTTCTTGGTCATCTGGTCCTTGTCGGCGAACTTAATCGGCAGCATCGTCTGCTTCTGGACGCTGCTCCACCCGTCGTTGCTGAGCGTGACCGCGCTCCCGCAGTATTCGCAGGTTATCACCATCTCGCCGAACTTGGGGGATATCGGAGCGCCGCAGTTAGGGCACTTCAGTGATGTGACTCCCATGGGAGCTAGTATCGGAGCGCGTGGAGCTGCTGGCGCAGATGATTGGCTTTGGCCCTGGGGCGCCCAGTTTGGCCCCGCACTTCATGCAGAAGGCCGCGCCGTCAGGGTTTTGGGTGCCGCAGCTTGGACAGATACAATCGGTTTCACTAGCTCGCGATGCGTCAGGACTTTTGCGCCCACCGGCGCGCCACAGTTGGCACAGAACTTCATGCCAGCCTGGAGCGGAGACCCGCACTGGGAGCAGAACTTGCCTGCCTGCTGAGGCGCCTGTTGCGCGGCGGCTTGCTGAGGAGCCTGTTGGGGAGCTTGCTGCGCCGGGGGCGCCTGTTGGGCCTGTGCAGCTCCGCAGTTCGGACAGAAGGTGTTGGCCGCGGGTATTATTGACCCGCAGTTCGGACAGGACTTGGTCGGCTGACCGCCTCCCATCATTCCCTGGGCCATCTGACCGCCGAAGGCGTAGCCCATGCCCGCTCCCGCGCCTATGCCGACACCGAGACCGGCGCCTATTCCGGCAGTGCCGGACTGGTTCTGGGCGGCATCGACCATGGCCTGTCCCGCCTGGTACTGCATGTAGTTGACGCCGAGGACCTGTATCTGCGACCTCGTGTCGATTGCCTTCTGCACCTCGTCGGGCAGGCTTATCGTGAGACCGGAAATCTTGTTTATCTCGACGCCGTACTGGCCGAAGTTGTCCGGCGCGAGCGCTAGGACCGCCTGTTCGATGTTCGTGAGGTTGGCCGCCAGGTCGGTCACCTTCAGGCCCTGGACTCTTCATCTTCCCCAGAGCGTTGTAGACGAGTATGACCATCTGCTCCTTCAGCCGCGACTCCACGTCGTCAGAGGTCTCGGCGTTGAAGGTGCCGACGAACTGGTTGATGAAGTTCTCCGGTTGGGCGACCTTCCACCTGTACTCGCCGAAGACCCGGAGGTTGACAAGGCCGAAGGTGGGGTCGGTGAACTGGTAGGGCTGAGTGCTCCCGAACTTGCCGTCCAGGTACCTCTTCTGGAGGTAGTAGACCTCGGCCTGCTGCTGGACGCCGGTGAAGAACTTCAGCAGGTTCCCGACTATCGGGGCGTTGAAGTCGGTGAGCGCGTACCTGTTCGGCTGGTCGAAGTAGGTGAGCACCTTTCCGTCCCTGTAGAAGACCGCTATCTCGTCCTCCCTGACGACGATGTTGTCGTTCAGCCTGATGTTCCGGGGGACCTTCCACATCACGTTGTTCTGCTTGTCCTGGTCCTCCCAGTTTATCGTGATCGAGCCGAGGACGCTGCCGCCCGTCGGCGGGATGCTGCTGTTGACTCTTCTTGGAGAATAGACCAACATGCTTTATTCACCACTACTGGACCAATATATTCTCTATCGCTTCCATCCGCACCGACCACTTCTGCTTGAAGTCGGCGATGGCGGCGCTCACCGTGCGAGAGCCCGGTCTGAATCGGAGTTCGGGGCGGTCGTGTCGTAGACGAGGCTGGGCGCCGTGGTCAGCGACTGGAGCTGGACCGCGGAGCTCACGAACGTCGTAGTCGTACTCGTAGAGCTTGTTGAGCTTGTCCTGGTTGATGCTGATGGTGGCGACGAAGCCCGAGTATCCCTGCTGGGCGTGCCTCACCTCTCCGCTGAGCCTGCTGGACCTGGGAGATCAGCGACCCGACCGATGTCAGGTTGGTGAAGTCGCCGGCCGTGGCCATCTGCTTGCGCAGTGCCTCGAGGTTGGCCTTGGTCAGGTCGAGCTTGTCGGCCACCTGGTTCCGGAGGAGGTAGTCGGAGACGCGGAGGTCCTCGAGCGTCCTGTAGCCTCTGCAGGCCCGGGATGAGCAGCTCGAGCTTCTTCTGAGGACCTCTGTTGTCGTCCACCTGCTGCCGTATGTCTGGATTATCTTGCGACATATTTTCAATCAACCAAGTGCCGTTATTCCGAGATTTTCTCGATTATTCTAGATATAAATAGTGTTTGAACCGCCGTGGTCCAGAGCGGGCTCGGTCACGCTCAGGCCCTTCTTGGACTTGCGAGCGCTAGGCCGCCTCGAGCCAGACCTTGACCTTGGCCTGGGCCACGTCGTCGTTCATGGGGACCGGCGGGTGCTTCATGAGCCATCCGCTGACGTCGTTGAGGGGCCCGCCGACCTTCCTGTCGAGCGCGATCTTGCAGTATCTGACTGCGTCGACCACTATCCCGGCTGAGTTCGCCTTGTCGTCGACCTCGAGCCTCATCTCCATGTTGAACGGGATGCCAGGGAACATCTTGCCTTCGATCCTGATGAAAGCGATCTTCGTGTTGCCGAGGTACGGGATGAAGTCGCTGGGCCCGACGTAGATCCTCTCCGGCGGGCAGGCGCTCGGAGAGCACGGTCTGCACCGCCTCGGTCTTGGAGATCTTCTTGGATTCGAGCCTCGACTGCTCCTTCATGTTGAGGAAGTCGGTGTTCCCACCGACGTTGATCTGGTAGGTCTTGGTTACCTCGACCCCCCTGTCGGCGCAGAGCTGCGCCAGCGTCCGGTGGACGATGGTCGCGCCCACGACGCCCTTGACGTCGTCTCCGACTATGGGGATGTTCTTCGGACGTGAAGCGCTTCCGCCCATGCCTCGTTCGAGGCGATGAAGACGGGCATGCAGTTCACCATCCCGCATCCCGCCTCGAGGGCGACGTCGGCCCAGAACTCGGTCGCCTTCTGGCTCCCTACGGGCAGGTAGTTCACGATGACCTCGGTCCTTGTCCGCTTCAGCTCGTCGACCGCATGCGTCGCGGAGCGCTCGAGATCGGCTTGCTGTTCTTCACGGGCTTGATCTTGTTGCCGACGTAGATGCCAACACCGTCGAGGACCGGCGACTCCATGACCGTGACGTCGAGCCCGGGGACCGAGGGCACCCAGTCGACGACGTTCGGGGGCGCGTAGATCGCCTTGCCGAGGGGCTTGCCTATCTTGTTGGCTCCGACGTCGAAGGCACTGACGAACCGTATGTCCTCAATCCTGTAGTCGCCAATCTTCTCGTTGCCGTACGATTCTGGGCTTCCTTGTGCCCGGACCTCCGCATGTGGACGCCCTGGATGATTCCGGAGGCGCAGTTTCCGACTCCGACGATGCCGACCCTTACACCAGACATGTTTTATAGCTGTAAAATATATCCGTATAAACGTTTCAGGTAGTCGAGATGTCTCCAACTGGCCCAGCGGCGCCACCGGAAGCGAAGGGAACGCAGTTCGTTGAGAGACTGAAGGAAAAGGTCCAGAAGGAGAACCTCTGGTTCTTCATCTTGCTGCTCCTCTCGACCGAGTCCAGATACGGCTACGAGCTCAGGAGGCTGGTGAACAGCCAGTTCGGATTCTGGAGCGGGAATGTGACCGCCTACCGGGTGCTCTACAGCCTCGAGAGCGCCGGGATGGTCAGGAGCGAGATGAAGGAAAGGAGGAAGTACTATGTGATCACGGCACAGGGAAGGAGCGAGCTCGCAGCAGCCAGGGCGTTCCTCGAGGGTCTGGTGCGGACGAGCGACCGGTCCCTGTAGGAAGACGTTCCCTGGCTAGGTCCTCGGCCGAGTGACCGACTGGTTCCGGAAATAGTCCAGCAGGGTATCCGCTCCAAGCACCCCGCCCCCGAAGCCGCTCCGGTTCCAGCCGTTGAATGGAACTCCCATCGGGATGTCGTTGTGGGTGTTGACGTAGTTTATCCCAACCACGAGCGATTCTGCGACTCTGTTCGCCTTGTCGATGTCCTTAGTCCACACGCTGTTCGCGAGCCCGTAGTCAGAGCGGTTGACCAGTTCGATGGCATCGTCCTCATTCCTGAACGGCATCACGTACGCTACAGGGCCGAATATCTCCTCCCTCGCGCAGACGTTGTCCGGTGATCCCGCCAGCACCGCAGGGGTGACGTAGAACCCGCTTTCGTGTCCCTTGATGCTCACCGCGCCCCCGCTAAGCAGTGTCTTGGCGCCCTCGTCCTCCCCCTTCTTGAGATACCCGAGGACCCTGTCCTTCTGCTTCTGGCTCACGAGGGGGCCCATCTCCGTGCCCGATTCCAGGCCGTGACCGATCTTGACCATCTGTAGGTTGCCAATCGCCTGGTCGACGAACTTGTCCAGGATGTCCTCCTGGATGAGCCAGCGCGTCGCCGTGCAACAGACCTGTCCAGCGTTGAGAGTGAGAGCGTTCGAGAGGCCCTTGGCTGCGCTCCCGAGGTCTACGTCGTCGAAGACCACCGCAGCACCCTTCCCGCCCAGCTCCAGCTTGACCGGGACGAGGTTTCGGCCACAGGCCTCTGCGACAGAGCGCCCCGTCTCCGGTGACCCGGTGAAGGACATACGTCGGATTCCCTTGCTGGACGCGAGCGCCGCCCCCGCGGTGCGGCCGAGGCCGGGCACCACGTTGATGACTCCGTCCGGGACTCCCGCCTGCTGCACCAACTTGCCGAAGTAGAGGCTCGTGAGGGGCGTATCCTCGGCCGGTTTGACCACCACAGTGTTCCCAGCGGCAAGGGCCGGGGCGATACCTATCCCGAGCAACTGCAGGGGGAAGTTCCAGGGGAAGATGAACCCGCAGACCCCATAGGGCTGCTTGTTGGTGTAGGATTCGTATCCCGAAACCGCGATCGGCTCGCGCCTGCGAGTGTGGACGGATAGGTCCGCGTAGAACCTCAACGACTCGGAAACCTTCGGGATATCGTAGTTGTAGGACTGCGAAATCGGCTTGCCCACGTCCATCGACTCGATCTGGGCAAGGACTCTCCGATGCTTGTCCACAAGGTCGGCCAACCGATGAATGATGACGGCGCGATCGTTCGCGGGCATCTTCGCCCAAGTGCCCCTTCGGAAGGCATCCTGGGCGGCGTCTACCGCGCGCCCGATGTCGCTCGCTCCGCCGGCTGACACCCTCGCGATGCGCCGTCCGTATCCAGGGTCGATGACATCCAGCATTTCTCCACTATCTGAGTCAGTCCATTTACCTCCCACGAACATCTGAATGTGATCGGAAGAGAGGTAGCTGGTGACTTCAGGCTCCAGATTTATGGATTGGGCTTGCAATTCACCTGGAAAACAGCGAGTCACAATATAAGTTTGGCGAAATCTGGGCCTGCTGTCGATTTTTTAAGTCCAGGACCGCCGGCACGACCTAGGGACTAGCTAAAATGGACCAGGCGCATCTTTGCCCTCTTTCCGAACATGTTCCTGACTTGCTCCTCCGTCATCGCCACCACTATGGTCGTCGGCTCGCCCTCCCAACTACTGTCGACTTCCATGGGTTTTAGTCCTGGGGTCAGGTCACGTGCAATCCCACTGAACTCTTCTTGGCTCAGCTCGCCCATGAGGAATGTCACCGGAAAGTCGTCGGAGATGTCCTCGATGCACAGCCGTTTTCCCGTCCTCTCATGTCGGAACGAATCCATCTCCATCTGTTTGTCCACCCCTACGGACTCCCAACCGGTCCTTGTCAGGAACTCGCGAACCTTGGCACCGCTCACGGCTATCTTGAACACGTTCTCAACTTTCAACTTCACCTCATCGACGCATCGCGGGCGCTATGAATCCTCCGATTGTGGAGGTCCGTAAGGGAAGGCCCAATAGAGGAAACGCGTCGTCACCAGACAGGGAAGGGTGGTCTCAAGTGGGATGGCGATTATGGATCAGACACTGGACAACGGCTACCCCGACAGGTCCCCAATCTTGGTCCTAGGCGTTCGCGTGGTGATTCAAGCAAATCCCGCCGTCTGACGTGTTCGCTTGGGCTGCATTGGGCGTGAAAGGTTGGCGGGCCCGGCAGGATTTGAACCCACGACATCCGGCTTTCTTCCCAGACGGGCCGAAGGCCGGCAGTCTATCCATACTAACTTACGGGCCCGCTCCACCCGAGTTTGACTCGCTTAAAACAAGTGGGAGGGAACTAGGCGCTAGCGGCTGCTCGGGCGAACGGCTGCTGAGAGAACCTTCGGGCGGTGACGAAAGTGTCGACCATGTCGTACACCCAAAAGAGGATGTAAGGAATCAGGAGGTATGCATTGATGAAGGAGAGTGCTAGCAGGACCACCGAAATCCCGAGGAAGATTCGCCCTCTGTTCCTCTTGCCGAGGTAGAGCAAACCCAGGCCTGCCAGAAAGAACGAGAGCACGATGGCGCGCCAACCGTCTTTGGACGGGACGGCTTGCTGGACGGCCAGCGTGGGCGGCATCGCTCCTTGGCCCTGTCGCAAGCGCGCGGCGACAGGGAACCCGCAGTTCAGGCAGAAGGCATCGGTCGGCATGAGCTCCTTGCCGCAATTCGGGCAGAACGGCATCTATGTCGAGGAGTGGTTCGGAGGTTAAGAACGCTGCGGACCTCGGCTCTCAATGGATTACCGAAGCAAGGTTCTCGTCGACGGGGCTCTTGACGATGCCCTCGTCCGAGATTATCGCCGAGACCAACTCAGGGGGCGTCCGGTCAAAGGCGGGGTTGTAGACCGGGACTCCCTTGGGAGCTATCCTCCTGCCTCTTATCCTGACGACCTCATCGGGAGAGCGTTCCTCGATGGTCACCTGGTCGTAGGTCCGGGTCATGTCAAACGTGGAGCGGGGCGCTGCGGGGTAGAAGGGCACCCCGTGGCGGCGTGCCAGGACGGCAATCTGATATGTCCCTATCTTGTTGAAGACGCTCCCGTCCTTGGTGATCCTATCCGCGCCGACGACCACCTTGTCCACCCTTCCCGAGGCCATGACCGAGCCTACCGCCGTGTCAGCTATCAGCGTGCAGTCGAAGCCGTCGTGGGAGAGCTCGAAGGCTGTGAGGCGGGCCCCTTGCAGGGCAGGTCTGGTCTCGGGGATTATGACTCGGATGCACTTGCCCATCCCCCTGGCCGCCCGGACCACCCCTAGCGCGGTCCCATAGCCGACTGTGGCTAGCGCCCCAGCGTTGCACTGCGTCATCACGACATCCCCGTCCTCGAGGAGCGAGGCTCCTATCCTTCCCATCTTCATGTTGGCCTTTACGTCCTCTTCGGCCATCAGCAGCACCTCTTCCTTGAGCGCCTCCTTTACGGCCCGGGGGTTCCCCTCGACCGAGCGCGCCTTTGCCAGGACGCGGTCTATCCCCCAGAACAGGTTGACCGCCGTGGGCCTAGTCTTCCGAAGGCCGGCGGCCGACTTTTCCAGGTCCTTCAGGAACTGCGCCCTCCCGCCTGCGGTGGAGCGTTGGGCCGCAAGCGCGACGCCCATCGCAGCTGCAACACCGATGGCTGGCGCTCCGCGAACCACCATCCTGCTGATCGCGTCGGCGACTCCCTCCCAAGAATCGTAGCTCTTGTAGACCAACCTCGTCGGGAGGACCGTCTGGTCGATCATCTTGACCCTATCGTCCTTCCCCCACATCACGGTGCGGAGAGTGAAGAAATTCTCCTTCAACTGGAATCGCAACGCTAGAGTTGCCTCTAAAAGACTTTGGTCGTGAAACCCTTAATATCGAAGTTGGCGCCCGCGGCCAGAAGACTTGAGCACGGAGAAGAGCGAAGAACCGCCGGTCGAGGCCGCGCTTGAAGGGCGGGGAGCGCGCACCTGGACGACCCCGCAGCGTTCGGTGCCCTCGAGCAGGCCGGTTACGGCGAGAGGGAGGGCAAGAGGCTCGTCCTCAAGGACTACGAGACGCTCTACCTGCTCTTCAGCGGGAGGCTGAAGCTGAAGGACGAGGACGGCAGCCGATGTGAGCTTCAACTCGCTGGCGGAGAGGGCCCAGGACGCCGCGAAGGACTCCTGGACCAAGTTCATCATCTACCGGGACCTGAGGTGCTAGAGGGTACATCGTGAAGGATGGGTTTGGGTTCGGGACCGACCTGCGGGTATACGAAAGGGGAGATTTCCCCCAGAAGGCCGCCAAGTTCGTGGTCTTTGGGCTGGACGAAGGGACCGAGAAGGAGGTGGGAGAGCTAAACGAATCGGTACGCCAGATCATCAAGATGGGAAAGGAGGCCATCGTGGCCGTGATCGAGAGGAGGGGAGAGGTCATCTACTACAAGGTAAGCAGGGCCAACTTCAGAAAGTAGCTGGTGCGCGCTTTGAGCCTAAGCGGATACGTCTCCATCATCAGGCCGATCAACTCGGTGATGATAGGGTTCGCGGTCATTGTGGGCGCCTTCGTCTCCAAGCCACCCAGCGTGGAAGCCGGGTCCCTCATCCTCGGATTCCTCACCGGTTTCGCCATCTGCGCCTACTCCATGGTGCTCAACGACTACTACGACATCGAGGTCGACAGGGTCAACCAGCCCGAGAGGCCGCTGCCCAGCGGTCGAGTCAGCCCCAAGGGCGCGTCTGGCGCTTGCGGTCATACTGCTCTGTGCGGGTATCCTCGCAGCAGGCCTGCTGCTGAACCTGGCGGCGCTCGGCATCGCCGCCCTCTATGCCCTTCTCTCTTGGCTTTACAATTACTCCGGCGAAGAAATACGGGGTCTACGGCAACCTCATCGTGGCTTCGTCGCTCGCCATACCTTTCATCTACGGAGGCGTTGCGACCGGCGGGAGCGTGACGAGCTCGCTCCTGCTCTTCATGGCGTTCACGTCGTTCCTCTCAGGAGTGGGAAGAGAGGTGGTGAAGGCCATGGCCGACACCGTAGGGGACGCAAAGAGAGGCATCAGGTCCTTCGCTATCGTCCACGGGCTGAGGAGCGCAGCGAAGGTCGGGGCGGTCTTCTTTCTCCTAGCGGTCGTCACCAGCCTGCTCCCTCTCGCACTCCTGACGTCGGTGAGCCTGTTCTACAAGGTGGGGGTCGTCGTCCCAGACGCGATATTCATCTATCTCGCCTATGAGATAACGCGCAAGCCCACCGCGGAGAGGGCGCTCAGGGTGAAGAAGAGGGCGCTGCTCGGCATGCTCACGGGCCTCCTTGTCTTCATCGGCGGGGCGTTCTAGCTTGTGGGTGGAGAAGTACAGGCCCCGAAGGACCACGGACATGGTCGGGAACGAGGAAGCCAGGCTCGTCGTTTCCGCGTGGCTCCAAAAGTGGAAACCCCACGCCAAAGCCATGCTCATGGTAGGCCCTCCGGGTACGGGGAAGACGACCCTGGCCACCCTCCTCGCCGAGGAGTCCGGGATGAAGATGGTGGCGCTGAACGCGAGCGACGTCCGGACCAAGGACAAGCTCGGCCGCAGGATAGGGGAGGCGACGAAGACGGTGAGCCTCTTCGGAGGGAGGTCCCTGATATTCCTCGACGAGGTGGACGGGCTGCTGGGCCGTTCAGACTACGGGGGCGTGGAGTTCATCAAAGAGACGCGTGAAGGAGAGCATGAACCCCATCATCATGGCGGCCAACGACCCGGACGCCGACGAGATCAAGAAGCTGGGCGCCGCGTGCATCACGGTGAGGTTCAGGCCTCCCCCTCCGCGGGAGGTCGAGCTCTACCTGAGGATGATAGCCGAAAGAGGAAGAGCTCGAGGTCAACGACGAGGCTCTGCGGCTGTGCGTGACGACCGCTGAAGGGGACATCAGGCAGGCGATCAACTCCCTGCAGAGCCAGGGCAAGAAGAGGTCGGCAAGTCGCTACAAGGACGTCTCGCTTGGCGTGGGACCAGGGCCTCAACGCGTTCTTCGAGGCGGAGGACAGCGCTTCGGCGCTTGAGGCTCTGCGACAGATCTCTCTCCAGCCAATCGAGAAGGTGAGGGAGATTCGAGAAGTCGGTGTTGAAGGCGAACTTGCCACCGGAGGTCCTCTCGAAGGCGCTGGAGACCCTCTCGCGGGCCGACCTCCTCATGGGAAAGATAATGAAGAGTCAGCAGTGGAGGCTGCTGAGGTACCTGGATACGACGCTCGCCCAGGAGCTTCAGCCTCTCCTGAGGGGTCGGGGGTCAGGTTCATCAGCACGGGGGACCTGCCTTTCCCGACCCTGCTGAGGATCTGGAACGACTCGAAGAAGGTAAAGGAGATCTCCCGGAGGTACGCGGCTGGTGGGCCACACCGGAGCGGCGAGCGCGCGGACGCCAGGACCTCCCCTACGTCTTCTCTCTCTGCTCCGAGAGGAGCTTCAGGGAGCGGCTGGAGAAGACCCTCGACCTCGACGAGACCTTCGACAAGTTCCTGCAGAAGGAGATCGGAGCGGTAGGCACGATGAAGATCCTCATCGGGGCTGGTTCACGCTTCCGAGGCTGGGGACCGATGTCTTCTCGGCCATGATGAAGCAGGGCGTCGTCTACGACAAGAAGCTCGGCTTCAAGCTCGACCCCGCAACCGACATCGAGCTGGCCGTGAGGACCATCAGCGCAGCGCTCGGTGAGGAGGTCGAGCTGACGGTGAGGTGCTTCCTCTGCGGGACGGAGGCGTGCCCCGGCTGCCCCTACATCGAGATCTGCGACAGGAGCAGGGTCTCCTCGCTCTGCCTCTGCGAGAAGCACTCTCCGGAGAAGGACGTGTACGAGCTCTACCAGAAGACCTTACGCCGACAGCGCCGGTCGCTAGTTGAACCCTACCCCTTGAACCTGGGGCGCATCGAGAGACTTCCAGTCTGCTCATGAAGCGCTGCAGCATCTCGGTGTAGGGGTTGGAGTGGTTGACCCTGAAGATCCTTATCCTGTTGAACCGCTTCTCGCGTGAGCAGCCCCGCCCTCACCAGGAAGTCGAGGTGGGCAGAGACGGAGGAGTGGGATATACCCGACCTACGCGTTATCTCGGAGATGTTCAGCTCGTTGCTCTCCAGCACGACGCCCATCACCCGCACCCGTCCGCTGGAGGAGAAGAGCCTCCTCAACTTCTAACATCGGCGACCATGCCCCGCAGCTCGTCGATCAGCTGTTCCGCGGAGACCATGGAGAGCCCTATCATGGTGGTCCGTCCCCGCAAGCCCTTGCCGGAGATCTGGGTCTCGATGATGCCCTTCCTGGAGAGCTCGTTGACGTCGTTCCAGAGCTGCGTGTGGTGGTTCGGAGGGACGCCCATGCTCTCGCAGAGGGCATCGTAGCTCTTCTCCACCTCGCCTATGGTGACGTAGGCGGATTCGCCCTTCTTCAGGAGGTTCGATATCGCTACGAGTATCAGCCGCTGGTGTCTTCCGAGGTAGGCCAGCTCGTCCTTCCTGAACGAAGGAGGGAGCGAGGCCTTCGCCCGCCTCACAAACTCAGGCGCCACCCTGGGTGACTCGGCCATGTCGGCCATCCTGCCCGGCCCGGTACAGGAGGTCCAGCGCGTAGCGCGCGTCGCCGTAGACGCTGGCGATCTCGGCGGCCAGCTCGAGCGAGTCGTCGTCGATGCAGCCCTCGTTGAAGGCCACCTGGCTCCTGGAGGCGAGGATGTCGTAGAGCTGCTGGATGGAGTAGGGGTCGAGCGAGATGGAGTTCCACTGCAGGGAGCTCAGGGTGCTGAGGTCGACCATCTTCAGGTAGTCCAGGGTCTTCGATATCAGCAGCGACGAGAGCACCTGGGAGTCCTGGGAGACCTCCCGGAGCCTGGTTATGGTGTAGAGCGACGCAGCGTCGGATGCGACGAGCGAGTCGACCTCGTCGAAGGCGATCACGAGGTGGATGCGGTCACCGGTCAGCGCCTCGAAGAAGGACTGGAGTAGCTCCTCGAAGCTGAAACCCCTCGACGGGTAGCCGTGCCCCAGGAAGTGGAGGCCCTTGGTGAATATGGCCTGCAGCGACCGGTCTATGCGGCAGTTGACGTGGAAGAACTTTACGCGGTTGCCGTAGAGCATCGCCTTCTTCTCGAGCGTACGAGCCGAGCTTCTTCGCCAGCATGGTCTTGCCGGAATTGTGAGTTACAGTGAAATCATCTAAGAGATAGCGTTGGTCAGAATCAACTCTGAAACCGAAATACTCTTCTTCCGCTAGAGGCTTCAGCGTGAAGCCTGTCCTTAGGACGCTCTTCTTCTGTCCTCTTGTTGGTGCCTGTTTTCTACTAATCCTTGTTGGGATTTTGGAAAGGTCCCCTGAGATTCCCACTCTGTGATACAAACCTTCATGACCAAATTGGTCATGACAAGATTTCTCCCTAACAAGAGCGTAGAATCCAAGGCTTCTAGCCACAAATGCTACATCATCAGCGAGCTGTTTCGACTTGGTGATGAAATCAAAGCAACCCTGACTCAGACTACCATCCGTGTCTAACAAACCGGCTAGAACTTCTAGTCGAACCCCTCTCGACCCAAATTTATACTGCGATGGGATGAACTTCGATTCAGATGTTCTCTTGTAAAGTCCTAATTCTATGAGGCCCGTAGCCAACCCATTCTGTGACGTTTGTCCTCCTGTCCTTCCCGGAGTCAGATAATACACTTGGGCTTGACCTGCTGGGTATTGGTGTATTTTCAAGAGGTACTTTTCAGATTGATCTATGTACGGCAGTTGCTATTTCTGTGTCCGCCGAGGTGATTGTGAGACAGCCGCGGGGGGCACTACTTCCGTCCCCCAAGTATACGCCGAGAAAGTATGGATCAATAGGCCCAGCAGGTATCTGAGGGAAATCGACGCCCGTTTTCATTAACTTGTAGAGCGCCCTGGGACCAACAAGCCATCTTGGAGACTTTAACAGCTCGCTTACTCTAATGTCTTTGATTATTCCTTCGGTATCTTCAGATGGCTTCCGTGGGTGTTTCTTCATTCGAGTTTGTATTACTGTCAGAATATGGTCTTCGGAGACTACAAACGGCACTCCCCTTTATCGGCTGGACTTCGACCATCTTTCCAAAACCCTGTACCGTCTCAAGTACTTTCCTTGGCCCACTATCTGGACCCATCAACAGATCTCCCTGGGTCACGTCTTCGACGCGCTTGAGCGACCCGTCAAACATCAAAACGAGCTGCCCTTTCCTATGGCAACCGATGGGGCCGGAGAGGAGGACGTTCTGACTCATGCGCTCAGAGTGTTCGACGACTCCCTGAAAGTACATCTCCAGAGCCTTCGCCTGCTCGTCCCTGTGCGGCGTGTCAGAGGGTATGAACTCTGGAACGAGCACGCGTCTCATTTCTGAAGACCGAGTGGCGGGCGCTCATTCAAAGTCGATGATTTCCGCGTTTTTCCGTATATAACCATGATTATCTTCTTGACGATTTGGGGACCGGGAGGGTAGACTGAAAGTGTTCCCGACGGAAAATACCATATAGCCGGCCCCGCCGAACCGGAAAAGCATGAAGGCAGTCCGCTTCCACAGATACGGGGGCCCGGAGGTGCTGCAGTACGAGGACGCTCCGGACCCCGTCAGGAAGGGGGACGAGGTCCTCGTCCGCGTGAAGGCCTGCGCCCTGAACCGCCTGGACATATGGGAGCGCATCGGACCGCCGCTCGTTAAGGTAGACCTGCCTCATATCTCCGGCTCTGACGTCGCAGGCGTCGTGGAGGAGGTCTCGGACTCGGAGAGCGAGGTCAAGAAGGGAATGGAGGTCATGATCAACCCAGGGTCGGGCTGCGGGCGTTGCGAGGAGTGCCTCAGCGGGAGGGAAAACCGTTGCAGGAAATACGTGAAGCTCGGGGAGCAGGTTGACGGAGGTTACGCCGAGCTCGTGAGCGTGCCCGCCAAGAGCGTGCTCCCAAAGCCGGAGAGGATGGACTTCGCCCAGGCGGCCTCGGTGCCCCTGGTCTTCCTCACCGCCTATCACATGTTGGTCACCCGGGCGGTAATCCAGGCGGGGGAGACGGTACTCGTCCTTGGCGGTGGGTCGGGCGTGGGCACCGCCGGGATTCAGATAGCAAAGGCGTTCGGGGCGAACGTGATCGCCACGGCCGGGAACGATGCGAAGCTGAAGAAGACCGTCGAGCTCGGCGCAGACTTTACCATAAACCACAACACCCAGGACGTCATCCAGGAGACGAAGAAGTACACCGCGGGCAAAGGGGCCGACGTGGTCTTCGAGCATCCCGGCAAGGCGACCTGGGAAAGGAGCCTCAAGTCGGCGGCGCGGGGAGGCAGGATTGTGACCTGTGGGGCCACCACTGGCTACGACGCGGTGACCGACCTGCGATACCTCTACAGCAAGGAGATCAGCGTTCTGGGGTCCTTCATGGGAAGCGGGGGCGAGCTACTGCGCGTCCTCGAGCTCTTCAAGCAGCGCAGGCTGCGCCCGGTGGTCGACAGGACCTTCCCTCTCTCGAAGGCCGCGGAGGCCCAGGAGAGGATGGAGAAGGGAGAGCACTTCGGCAAGCTCGTCCTGACGGTCTAGGTCTCAGCCTTCTAGGATCTCGTAGCTGTACTTGACCTTGGCCCTGCCGTCCACCGTCGCGACAACATTGCAGTACTTTTCTATGCTCCCCGTGATGGCTTCCTTCACGAAGCGCTCCTGCAGCCCCTTGCCGGTCACGGTGAACTTCAGGGATATCTCCGTAAATGGTCTGGGGTGGCCGAACTGTTCCCTGAGCCCGACCAGCTCGACCTTGAGGGAGGTGAGCGTCTGCTTGCGCTTCCCGAGGATTGCCACGACGTCCATCCCGGAGCATGCACCCACGGCGGTGAGCAATACCCTCATGGGGCTCATCCCGTTCCCCGGGGCGCTTCCCGACGCGGAGTCGAAGGCCACGGTGTGGCCCGAGTCATCGCTCCCGGTGAAATTGTAACCCTCGACCCAGTTGACCTCGGCGCGCATGCCCTGTGGGTCGCCGCTAGACAATCTTCAGCTCAACCGCCCCGGACTTGCCGGAGGCCGAGCCCTTCTCGATGTAGGTCCTTCTGCCCCACTTTACATCGGTGGAGCCCGTGAGCTTGTGCGTACCCCGCCCGAGGGACGCGGCTGGAATCTCGAATGATTTCACGACGTCGAGGAGCTTCGACTTTGCGTCCTCCACACTGACCGGGATGATGGGTGCGCTCCCGTCCTCGTGGATTATCGCGGCCCAGATACGGTAGGGAAGGTCTGGGTCCCGGCTCCAGTAGAACTTGCCCCTCCGGACCTCCTTGCCCGTGGAGGCGAGCTTCTTCCCGCCTCGCCTTATGGAGGACTCCATGGTCAGCCTGACCATCTTGTCGTTGTCTTCCCAGGACACTGTCCAGACATCCGGGATGAACGACTCTCTGAGGCCCCCGACCACCCGGAACCCTAGCTTCAGCCGGACGGTCTCATCCAACTTGTATTCCCGCGCTTCTGGAATCACCTTGAGGTCCGCGAGCGAGGTCTTTCCCCAGGAGTACTCACTCCTTCTGTCGAGTAGGGACACGATTTTCAGGAGGCGGAGGGCCTGGTTATAAGCGAATCAGCCCCGTGAGGCTGGACGACTCACGCTCCAACCTAAATAGTGCGCTCGAGGAAGTTTGTTCGCGATCTTGGCAAGGGAGCGCGACGAGAAACACCCACACATCCGGGCGAGAGACATCATCAACAGGATTGTCCTGGGTGGGACCGACGGCGTCATAGAGAGCATTGCCATAACTGCCGGTCTGAACGGTGCCGGCATTGCTTTTTCGGCCATCAGGCTGGCCGGAGTAGCGTTCGCGTTCGCCGGAGCTTTTTCCATGTTCTTCAGCAGTTACATCTCGGGTAGGGCGGAGCAAGAGGCCCTTCGGAAGGACATAGCTAGGGAGAAGCTGGAGATAGAGACTGAGCCGGAGGAAGAGAAGGCGGAACTAGAGGCGCTTCTCAAGGAGGAAGGATATGGCGCGCCGGAAATCGAGACGATCGTGAAACGCGTCATCGGCGACAAGGACCTATGGCTAAGGCTCCAGATACGCCTCGAGCTTCATCAAGACGTTGCTAACCTGGAGGTGAATCCCCTGAAGGGAGCAGGCCCGGCCGGAGTCCTCTTCTTCATCGCGGCCTCCCTCCCCATCGTCCCCTACGCGTTCCCAATCACGCATGACGCGGCGCTGCTCGCTTCCTTGGTGATCGCCCTCACCATGCTCTTCATCTTAGGAGGGACCAAGTTCACCACCCTCAGAGAGGTCGACCTGAAGGCCGGCCTCGAGTATGCCGTCATCGGGGGTGTCGCTGCGACCATCCTCTACGCCATCGGCCACTTCATCACGTTCGTCTAGGGACGAGCTCTTTCAAGGGGAGAGCCGTACCTCTCCTGCGAGGCCAGCTCGGAGAGAGGCTTTCTGTTCTTCTTCCCCAGCACCATCCTCCTTGGATAGCCGAACCCGAGGACCGCGGAGATCGAGAACTCCCGCGGGATGTTGAACTGTATGCGCATCCCCTCTTCGGAGAAGGATGTCGTAGGCGCCGAGACGACCCCGGAGTTCCATGCCGCTAGCTGCATGTCCTGGAGTGCCCTGCCTGCGTCGAGCATGTGTATGGTCAATCTGGGCGACGTCAGGTACTATGACCGCAAAGTCGGCGCCGGCCACCCAAGGTCCCTGTGGGCAGCTCTCCGCGAGGCTGGCAAGCCCCGCCTTCCCGGTCACAAGGATGAAGTGCCAGGCCTGCCCGTTGTGGGCGCTTCCGGTGAGCCTCGCAGCTTCGAGGACCCTCATCCGAACCTCGCCCGGGACCGTCGCCTCGCTGAACTCCCTGATGTCCAGCTTCGTTTCGATGCACTTGAAAGCGTCCATGCCAATCGGCGCGAGCAGCATCGCCGAGGATTTATCGGTTGGGCTCGGACTCAGAGGCAGATTTCCTTGATCAGTCTGGTGTAGACCGTCTCCGCGCTCCGCAGCTGCTTCAGGGTGATGAATTCGTCGATGATGTGCGCCTGCTTGATGTTGCCGGGCCCGAGCACTACGCTGGGTATGCCGTTCTCCGCGTAGACTCCAGCCTCCGTGCCGTAGAGCGCGATGGTTGAGGTCGACTTTGTGAGCGCCTCGCACGTCTTCACGAAGGGGTCGCCTCTGGCAGTGACGAGCGGCGGGGTTCGATAGAGGACCTCGATCCTGGCACTAAAATTCTCGTGGCGTTGGCTGAGAGCGCCGATTATCGTTTCAAGGCGGTCGAGGACGCTCTTGGAGGTGTGTTCAGGGATGAGCCTGCCGTCTAGGGTCAGTTCGCAGCGGCCGGGGATGACGTTGCTCTTGGATCCACCGGAGATGACCGTAGGGGTGATGAGGGTGCGGCCCAAGTCCTCGTCCTTGGTTCTGCCCAGTTCGCGCCTGTAGCCCTTCAGCTCGTTGATGAAGAGGATGCAGTTCTCGATGGAGTTTACTCCCAGCTTTGGGTCGCTTGCGTGCGCGCTCCTGCCCTCGAATATCACCTTGCAGGAGACCCCACCCTTGTGGGCTCTGACGACGTTCATCTCCGTAGGTTCCCCCGCCACTCCGCACCGAGCGCGGGCCTTGACCTGCTTGAACTTCCCAGCCTTGATCATCGCGTAAAGACCATCGAAGCCTACCTCCTCCCCGGCCGTCCCGATGAGGACCAGGCTCCGCTTGCGCCGGCTCTTCTTGACGGAGGCGATCGCGGTGACCATGGCAGCGACCGCACCCTTCATGTCCGCCGCTCCGCGCCCGTAGAGCTTGCCTGCCCTGACGCTCGCCTCGAACGGAGGTGAGCTCCAGTTCTCGACGTCCTTGGCCGGAACCACGTCGATGTGGCCGGCGAGCAGGAGCCCTGGTGCGTCCCCGTCGAAGCTTGCGATCAGGTTCGCCCGTCCCTCCTGGAACCGCTGCACCTCTATCTCAGCCCCGTCGATGTGCAGGTCCTGGACCTGGTCCGCGAGAAAGCGCGCACAGTCTTCTTCGTTACCGGGTGGGGTCGTGGTGTTGAAAGATATCAGAGATTTGGTCAGTTCTACCGTGTCCATGTCCACCTCAGGCGGCCTCCTTTCGTTATTAAACGGTGTTTTGTGGCGCCTTCGTAGGACGCGCCCATCGCACGGAGATGAAGGTTAAAGCGAGGGGAACCAACGCGTCGAGAGATTGGCCAGACCGCCCGTCGTACGCCTGGAACGAGTCTCACTGGAGTTCGAGGGGAAGCGAGCGCTAACGGAGGTAAGCTGGAGGGTCAGGGAGGGGGAGAGCTGGGCCATGGTCGGCGCCAACGGCGCGGGGAAGACCAGCCTCATCAGCATCATCAACGGTTACAGGTGGCCGACGACGGGGAGCGTCGAGGTCCTGGGCAGGAGGTTCGGAGAGGCAGACCTCAGGGAGCTCAGGACCCATATCGGGCTCGTCAGCGCCTACCTCGAGGACTGGATACATCCCAGCGAGAAGGTCGTGGACCTGGTCGTCAGCGGCAAGTTTGGAGCGACGCGAGTCTGGAGGGCCCTCACCAGAGAGGAGAGAGGAGAGGCAAGGTCGCACCTGCGGCTCTTGGGGTGCGAGGAGCAGCTCGACAAGACCGTCTCTCAACTGTCCCAGGGCGAGCGACAGAGGGTCCTAATCGCGAGGGCCCTCATGTCCGAGGCCAAGCTCCTGGTGTTGGATGAGCCATGCGAAGGGCTTGACCTGGGAGCGAGGGAGAGCTTCCTCGACGGCCTGAGCAGGGTGGCTTGCCAAAGGAAGAGAGCCCTGGTGTACGTGACCCACCGGATGGACGAGATCCCGGCAGGGTTCTCCCACGCGCTCCTCCTCAAGGAGGGGATGGTGTTGGCAGCCGGAGCCATAGACAAGACGTTGACCAGCGCGAACCTCAGTCGCTGCTTTGGGCTGGATGTCAGGCTCAGGAGGTTCGGCGGGAGATACTACGCCATCTTGGGCGGGGGCGGAGCCCGGCCCAAGCGCACCAATGCCCTTTAATCCTGGCAAGGGAGGAATCCCGATTGACGATGTGGGAGAAAGTAGTAGAGGAAGGCGGCAGGCCGCGCCTGAAGGACCCCGTCTTGGTCGTGGCGCTCTCGACGAGCAATCCACAGTACAGGGCACTATATTCCCAGGCCAGAGAGGTGGGAAAGTATCTGCTGAAGAAGATGGATTTCGCCAAGCTCGCGACCCTCTACGCGTCTGCGCTTCCTCCTGCGACGGTCATTTCCGAAGAGGGGACCGCCCGGTTCGTCTCCGCACGGTTCTACCACCACTCGGGGGAACGGGACGTGGTCCTGCTCGCTGGGGACACCTCCCCCACCGACGACCAGTACGAGTTCTGCGACGCGGTGCTCGACTTCGCCAAGGAGCTAGGTGTCTCGGAGCTCATCTCGATAGGTACCAGGTGGACCGAGCCCGCGGCGCAGCACGACTTCAAGGCCAGTGTGCTCGGCTTCGCCACTGACAAGAAAGGAGTCGATGAGCTTGAAGGGTACGGCGTGACCATAATCAAGGACGAGCCGGCCCCGTTCTTCGCTTCCCTGGTCGTCGCCCTCGCGGCGGCGCACGGCATAAGGGGCTACAAGCTATCGGTCGACCACGGCGAGCCCTCGCCGCATCCCAGGTCCGTGGCTGAGCTTCTTCGAGTCCTATCAAAGATGGTAAAGTTGCAGGTCGATACCACGGACCTAGAGACGGCGGCGAAGGAGCTGGCGGCCAACCTAGAGACAGAGCAAGCGGTCGACCTCCCACCACGGGCGCGCACCGGCGTGTACGGTTGAGCCGCACTCGATTAAATAGAGCGAGAAGCCGGTTTTTTTCCATGTCTACAGAAGAGGTGGACATGAAGGAGGTCCAGCGCCAGCTCTCCAAGGTCATCGACCCGGAGATTGGCGTCCCGATCATGGAGATGAACCTCATCGACAAGCTGGACATCAAGGACGGTAACGTCGACATCCAGTATCACGCCACGACCCCGTACTGTCCACCGATCTTCGCGTTGAAGATATCCCAGGACATGAAGAGCAGCGTGCAGCAGGTCAAGGGGGTCAAAGGACGTCAAGGTCGTCGTGAGCGGCCACTACCTCGCCGACGCCGTCAACAGGCAGGTCAACAAGCCCGCGGCGGCACCAGCGGCGCAGCCTGCGCCGTAAAGGGCAACCCGAGCACGCCCAGGTCGGCGCTCCCTGCGATGCAGGCAGCTCGCCTGAAGGAGTTCGAAGCGACACTGCTCCCATGGACGAGCGGCTGCAGGCTTGGTGAAGATGGCGAGGTCTTGCCAGGCTGATATTCACGCTCAACAACGAGATCGGCAGAGCCGCTGTCGGAACACGAGGGGATGAAGGCAGAACCTCGTGGAGCTCCAGGCGAAGGTGAATGGGATCACGGTCAGCCTAAAGGGGGCGACGCGTCAAAAGCCCGGGACGCAATGGATGAATCCTCGAGGCAGGTCGTCGCGGGATGGCCCAACGCCTCACGCCGCAAAACAATTTATAGCGAGACGCGACTTTTTCATACCCGTTGAGGCAGCATCACGACAGTGGCTTCGTCAACGTTGAGGTGACACAGGTCGGCTTCGCCGACGAGGACGGCGCGGAGGGTCTCATCTGGATGAAGTCGGAGGACATGAGGATGTTCGCCATGCGCGCCTTCTCTGGGCGAGGTGGCCATGCACATGAAGAGGTTCATCGGACGGCGACCGCTCGTCGATACCGTCCGTCTTCAACATCGTCGAGGAGCTCGCCGAGAGGGAGGGGCTGCACCTGGCAGGGCGTCGAGGTCTACCCGGCGGGCGAGGCGCTCAGGGCGGACATGCAGTTCATGGGGAAGGGGAAGGACCTGCTCCTTCGGGGATACAGGGCCTCGGACGGCATAGCGATGGCGCTCTTCTACGACGCTCCGATAATGCTGCAGAGTTCGCTCTCTTGCAGTCGGAGAGAACCGAGGATCACGCAGCCGTAGTCGCTCGAAGGTTATAAGCTCGGAATAGACTACTCCGACCTGCAACAGAATTGATCAAGGTAACCTTCAAGCCCTACGAGGAGCTCGTCATCCACGAGTACCAGAAGTTCGATCCTCGATGACATGGTCAAGCTGAGGTCCATCGGGATGCAGGTGGGCAGCATAGCACCGAACTTCCAGTGGACCGATGGGCTCGTGATGTGGAAGGAGGCGTTCCCGCAGAACGAGGAGATGACGAAGGAGAACCTTGAAGGGAGGATACACTGGCTCTGGCTCGCCTTTGCCGAGATGCCGGAGTACAAGACCGAGCCTCACGTTCAAGGAGACGAGCATCACGATCCCGGTGATGAACGTTTCCGACAACCCGGTCTTCACCGGCGCGGCGAAGTGGCTGAAGGAACAGAAATGATGGTGGCTTGGTCGCCACCATGACTGGCGGTGAAGCGAAGCGGAACTGAAAGTCGGTAAGCTCCCTCCGCAGATTCTGAAGAGGTACCTGCTCGGCATGGTCGGGGAGACGTCGGATGACCTGCTCGTCGCCACCCTCGATCGGGGTCGATTTCGGGGTGGTCAGGGTCAAGGGGGAGCTCGAAACGTGGTCATCGTCTCCTCGGACCCGGTCACGGGGGTCGAGGACCTGATCGGGCACTACGCCGTGAACGTCAGCGCGAACGACGTGGCAACTAGCGGAAACAGGCCCAGATTCCTCCAGTCGGTGATACTGCTCCCTGAGGACGCCGACGAGCGCCTGGTGGGCCGGATCTCTTCGGAGATGAGGAGGGCGGCGAAGAAGCTCGGTATCACCATCGTGGGGGGACACACGGAGCTCACCCCCGGGCTCACGAGACCGATCGTCATGACCACGGTGTTCACCTTCGCCGAGACCTACGTGACCGCGGCCGGGGCGCAGGCTGGGGATTCGTTGATGCTGACCAAGTCCGCAGCCGTGGAGGGGACGGCCATCCTCGCTTCAGAGGCGCCGGGGCTCGACGATACCACTCGCAGAAGAGCCCGGGGATACTTCAGGAAGCTGAGCGTGGTCGACGAAGCGGTCGCCGCCTTCGAGACGGGACGCGTCCACGCCATGCACGACTGCACCGAGGGAGGGGTCCTCGGAGCGGCCTTTGAGATGTCCTACGCCTCCAAGGTCGGGTTCGAGCTCCTGGAGAGGAGCGTCCCGGTATCGAAGGAGACGGCGGCGGTCTGCGCCGGACTGCGACTGGACCCTCTGCGGCTCATCAGCTCTGGCACGCTCATGCTCTCGGTCGAGGAGGGGGCGGAAGGAGAGGTCGCAGACGCGGTCAGGAAGGTAGGATCCCGGGCGACCGTTGTGGGCAGCTTCCTCCCCCGGAGGAGCGGAAGGTTTCTGGTCAAGAGGGCCGGAGGAAGGGAGCGCATCCGTGAGCCTCCAGTCGACGAACTGTGGGACTGGAAGCGTCAGAGATGACGCCCTCTTTCGGCCCTTCGAGAGGAAAGCTCAGCGGACCCGCAGATAGACGCTCAACACCACCAGGGCCACCATGGCCGCTACCATCAGGGATAGGGTCAAGCGCCGATAGTTCCTCATCCGCTTCGCCGTGCCTTCGTCAAGGTCCTTGCATTCGGTCGAGCAGTAGTCCTTGTTGGGCGATATGGAGATGCCGCACACCCTGCAGTGCTTGTGAGGCGGTGAGGGTCCGCTCGCCTTCTGGGACAACGGGCTCCCCAACCCGCGTAACGGCATATAGTCCTTCTCAGGCCGGTTCCATTTGCGGGGAGACCTGCTTCTCGTAGACCACCGTCGGTTTGGGCTTCCGGGTCCCGGTCTGCGAAGCAGGGATCAACGTGAGGAAGCATACCGCGGCCATGATCAAGTAGAGATGGTGCATGGCGTCGACGAAGCTGGAGACGTCAAGGGAACCCGCAGGCGGCACCTGTCCAGCGAAAATCGCTTGCAGGGCTTGGGTGGGGACGCTGGCCGCGAAGACGGCGAAGACGAGCCCCAGACTCAGCAGGGACCCCACGCTGAACAGGGTTGAGGAGACCCCAGCCGCGATCCCACGGCGCGGCGCGGGGACGGCTCCCATGAGGGCTGCCACGTTCGGCGCGATGAATATCCCTCCGCCCGCTCCGGCGAGGACCATGGGGACGACCAGAGTCGAGTACGGCACGTCGTAGGGTAGGAGGGAGAAGAGCAAGAGGGCGACCCCAGAGATTATGGTCCCGGTGACCGCGAAACGCCTCGGGCCGTACTTGTCAGAGAGGTAACCGCTCACCGGGCCGCAGACGATGAAAGCCAGAGAGAACGGGATCAATAGTATGCCGGTCTTCAGGACGTCGTACAGGAGCACCCCCTGGAAGTAGAAGACTAGGATGAGAGAAATCGAGCCGCGGGAGATCGAATTCAGAAGGTTGGCGCTGACCCCGGCCAGGAAGGGCTTGATCCTGAAGAGCGCCATGTCCATCATGGGGTTCTTGACCCGCGTCTCGACGAAACCGAAGACCCCGAGGAGCCCGAACCCCAGCACTATCTCGGCAAGCTCGGTGCTCCCCCACCCGTTGATCGCACCGAGGGTCAGCCCGACCAGGAGCAGGGAAAGGCCAGCCGCAAAGACAGAGTTGCCGATGATGTCCACGCCCTCGCCTTTTATCGGCGGATTGACGTCTCTGAGTTTCAGGTAGGCCCACGCCGTGGCGAAGACGCCTATGGGAAGGTTGATCCAGAATATCGACCGCCAGCCAAGCTCCTGCGTGAGGACACCGCCGAGCACCAGGCCGACTATGGAACCGGAGATTCCTGCTACCTGGTTTATGCCGAGTGCCCTGCCACGTTCCGTGGCGGGGAAGACATCGGTGATCATGGCGGCGTTGTTCGACCATATCAGGGCCGCGCCTACGCCCTGGACCAAGCGAAATCCGATGAGCGTGATCCCGTTGGGCGCGATGCTGCAGAGGCCCGACCCGATCGTGAAGATTACGAAGCCTAGGTTGTAGAGCCGCACTCTACCGAAGAGGTCCGCGAGCCGGCCCATCGACAGGAGCAGGACCGCAGTGACCAGGGTGTAGGAGAGTATTATCCAGATGCCATCGAGGGGCGAGGTGCCCGGGAGCGTCAGGATGATCCTGGGGAGGGATACGAGGACGATGTTCGCGTCTAGCAGGGACATGAACCCGCCTATCGTCGTGTTGGTCAGGACCACATACTTGTACTGCAAAAATTGGGCCTTCTAATGCTCCGTCTCGAAGCCGCCGGGGAGGGTGTATTTTACTGATTGCGCGGGCCGCCGTGGAGGACGTTCCAGATGAATTCCCCAACCGCGATGACCCGCTCGTCCTCCCCGAACCTGCCCACGAGTTGGAGGGCAGTGGGCAGGTTTCCCGCGCCGCCCACGCTCATGGGGACGCTCAGAGCCGGGAAGCCGCACAAGTTGAAGAGCTCCGTGTTGCGCGTGAGCAGTGACCGTATCGGCCCTGTCTCCTTCCCGACCACGTCGTCGATCCTGGGGGCGACCACCAGGGAGGTTGGCATTGCTAGCACATCGAGCCCACCCGGGAGGAGGCGAGAGACCACGTCTATCGACAGCGCGCGCACGTTCATCGCTCGTGTGTACTCGATGGTACCGGTCTTGAGGCCCCTGTCCATGAGGGAGAGGACGTCTTTGTGCATCTTCCTCCTGGCCCCGGACGACCTCAGGAGCTCCTCATAGAACCATGAACCTTCCCTGCAGGTGATCCTACCGCGGGCCCTTGAGAAGAGGCTGAAGTCTTGCTCGACCTTGACCCGGGAGAGCCGTAGTGCCTCCTGCTTGCCCAGCCTTTCGAGCGCCCTCGCAAAATCCCCGGCCACCCGTTTGTCCATGTCGTCCGTGAAGTAGCTCGACGGGACGCCGATCCGGATGAGCTTCGCTGGCCGCACCGGTTTCGCCGGGGGGTCATAACGTACGATGGCATGGAAGAGGGTGGACATGTCGGGCATCGTGCCGGTGAAGAGTCCAAGGTGGTCGAGCGAGGGCGCCAGTGGGAATACCCCGTTCGTGCTGAGCAACCACTGCGAAGGCTTGAACCCGCAGACGCCGCAGAGCGCGGCCGGCAACCTCACGGAGCCTCCCGTGTCGCTCCCAATGCTAGCGATTGGTCCCTTTGCCAACCTGACTGAGACAGCGGACCCCCCGCTCGAGCCGCCAGAGATGCGGGCGGGGTCAACGGGATTCCCAATTGGGCCTCCGTAGCCGCTCGTCCCGGTCACCCCCAGCGCCAGCTCGTGAAGGTTCGTCTTCCCAAGGGGGATGGCTCCTTCGGCGAGCAAGATGTCGACGATATCTGCGTTGACCGGAGGGACGAACTCAGAGAAGAACTCGGAGCCGTTGGTCGCGGGGAACCCTCCCAAGAAGATGTTGTCCTTGAGGGTGACCGGGAGGCCGAACAGGGGACCCGGTCTGAACCTGCCGCGACCGCGGACCCTTGCGTCGAGCTGGCGGGCCCGGGAGAGGGCGAGCCCGTCGCGCCCCGAAAAGACCCTGGTGAAGGCGTTGTACCTCTTCCCATACTTCTCGATGGACGATATCTCGATTCGCACCGTTTCCTCGCACGTGCTACTGCCGCCGAGGAGCGACTCGTGATAGTCCCCGAACCCAGAAGATGTTTCGGTCGTGAGCTCCACATTCCTCTGACCGATTATTAACTGCGAGCGTCGGCTAGGTTGGCCCCGTTCCGATCTCAAACGGGATCGTGTCAGCGGGTTGGGCCGGGACCGTGAGTATCAGGACCACGTAGTATGATGGCTGGAGGCCGGGGAAGTCGGCGGGCGAGATCGTCCCCACCAGTTCATCCGCGGGAGCTGCGGGACCCCAGGACGCGAAGTAACTCTCGTTGTTCTGTTTCCAGACGGTGCTGTTGTTGATCCAGGAGAGTTCGACCGCCGTTCCGGAGACCGTCATGTTGAGGTTGTATGCGTTGGCCACCACGTTGGTAACGGTGAAGTTGTGCATCGTGAGGGCATCGCTCCCCTTGCTGATGAGCGTGAAGTTCAGGGTCCCGTTGCCCTCGTATGAGTTGAGGGAAACGTTGTACGTGGCCGTGTAGCTTGCCGGTGCACCGAGTTTTCCGCCGCTGTTCACCGTCAGGGTGCCCAGCATGGAGGTGGTCTTGGTCGGAGCCGCGTTCAGGTAAAAGGAGGCGGCCGTCAGCGCGATGCCTGCGATGGTCGCCACCACGATGATCAAGATCAGGACCTTCCCGCTTATCCTGAACCCGCGCGGCTCCGGCTGTTCTGTCTTCAACGACATGGCGGCAGGATTGCTCATGGTATTTCGTCCTTGCGGTCCATTCCACGTGGAGGCCAGCAGCCGAGGTTTACGCCGAATTCGCGTCTTTGTTCACTAATAATGACACAGCAGCCTTTTCAGTCTATGGCCTGCCTAGAGGCGAATGTCGACCACGAAGACTACGACCGCCACTGCGCCGCAGCAGAACGCGGGGGTCTCGAAGCTCAAGAAGATAGAATGGTATGCGGGCCAATTGATAACGGAGGCAGTGGCCAAGGAAAAGTCCGGAAGCACAGAGGAGGCCATTTTGGGTTACTTGAAGGCCTCTGACATACTTCTGCTCTTGGCCAAGGGCCAAGAGAACTACACCGTCTGGAAGGCCTACGCTGACCGTGCCACCCAGTGCCAGCAGCGGGCCAAGCTGCTGATGAACGCCAGGAAGACAGACTAGGGACGCTACCTTACGGCGCGGGCGAACCTAGCCCGCATCCACCAGTTGAACGCGTACATCGCGGCGCCAAGGATGATGATCGCCGCACCAATGGTGAAACTCACTTCGAGAAGGGTGAAGACCCCCAGGACGACCATCAGCACTATCGCGATGGAAGACAGGCCGCTGCTCCTGACTCTCGCCCCAGGCATGGCCAGCTTTTCTCCTGAACGTATGTAAATCCTTGGACGGGCGCGCAAGGGCTAAAGGCCGGGATTCTCTCTCGCGGCCCGTGAGCCCGGAGGTCAAGACCAAGAGCTTTCGGGTCGGTCCCGGGGCGAAGGTGAGGCTGGAGGACGTGGACCCGGCGGACACGTCGGAGTTCGACGGTTCGAAGAGCGACGGACTGGAGGGCGTCCGCGGGCTGATAAAGAGGCTCGACCCTTTACAGGAGCTGCTGTACGCCGAGCACAAGCACAGCGTTCTGGTCGTCCTTCAGGCTATGGACACCGGAGGGAAGGACGGGACTATCAGGAGGGTCTTCGAGGGTGTCAACCCTGAAGGAGTGAAGGTCGATCGATTCGGAGTCCCGACTCCCGATGAGTCCGGCCATGACTTCCTATGGAGGGTCCACTCACGCACTCCGGAGAAGGGGGAGATGGTCATCTTCAACAGGAGCCACTACGAGAGCGTGCTCGTGGAGAGGGTCCACGGGCTGGTGCCGAAGGACGTCTGGAAGGCCCGTTACGGGGAGATCAACGATTTCGAACGGGAGCTGACGGAGGAGGGGACGAAGGTCGTGAAGTTCTACCTTCACATCTCCAAGAAGGAGCAGCTGAAGCGGCTCCAGGACAGGCTCGACGACCCAACGAAGCACTGGAAGTTCAGCATGTTCGACATACGTGAGAGGAAATTCTGGGACCAATACATGGTGGCCTACGAGGACGCGCTCGAGAGGACCAGCACCCCCTGGGCGCCCTGGTACGTGGTCCCTTCGAACCACCCGTGGTTCAGGGACCTGGTCATCTCGACTGTCATCGTCAGGCTGCTCGAGGACCTCAAGATGCAATATCCGAAGCTGGACAAGGCGAAGATGGACCTGGGTCAGTGACCGGGTCGGTCCAGGCGTTCGCGCTTCATCTCGCTCCCCTTGACGGCAGGGACGGTCAGGCTTGTGGAGGTGGCGTATGCTACTAGCCGCCCACGCTCGTCCACGACCCTGCACTCAGCTAGCCCGAGGGAGCGCCCCTTCCTCAGCATCTTCCCCTTGGCGGTCAGGTGTCCCGACCAGAACGGGCGGAGGAAGTTCACCTTGATCTCGATGGTCGTGAACGAGTCCTCGGGTTCCAGCAGGCTGGCGAAGGACATGCCCATCGCTGCATCTGCGATGTCGCAGATGATGCCCCCGTGGAGAGTGCCCATGGGGTTCGCGTGCTCGGGCCCCGCCTCAATCTCGACCCAGGCCCAGCCAGGGCCGACCCGCGTCAGCGTGAAGCCCACTAGCTTGGCGATGGGAGGTTTCGTGCCATCCTTGATCCGCTGACGTATCGACTTCAGGACTGTCGATGCCTCTCGCTTCGCCGACGATTCCTTGGCCTTCACAGCCCCGCCTTTGCCGGTGTGCAAGATAGAGTTTGTCAGGACCTATGCGCGGACTCCATGATACGCTGAAATAAGGAGGGGCCGGACGCGGCCGGCGATGAAGGAGCTCGCGCCCTGCGTTCTCGCTGGGAGGTACGTCGGACTCGAACCGCTGGCTTGGGAACACCTCGACCAGGTCATCCAGGCGGGTAGAGGAGTAGATTGGACCTGGATGGCGGCCCCCATAACGAACAGGATGGAGGCGGAGAACTGGTTCGCCGCTTCTCAGAGGGCATGGGAGAAGCGGGAGGAGTTCGTCTTCGTCGTGAAGCTCAGGCCGGGTTCGCCGATGGCCGCAAATGGCGGGGCTGGGAGCATAGTAGGGAGTACCCGCTACATGGACATCCAGGCTTCCCACAAGGGGGTCGAGATTGGAGGGACGTGGTACTCCCTCGGCGTCCAGGGGACCGCGGTCAACCCCGAGTGCAAGTACCTGCTCCTGAGCCACGCCTTTGAGGACTGGGGTGCCGTCCGGGTGCAGATCAAGACCGACAACAACAACCTAAGGTCCCAGCGGGCCATCGTCAAGCTGGGCGCCAAGTTCGAAGGGAGACTCAGGAACCATCGCATCAGGCGGGACGGAACGCTCCGGGACACGATGATGTACTCCATCACGAAGGACGAGTGGCCAGAGGTCAAGGCGAACCTCGCGGCGAGGGTCGACGGCTGGAGACCTGGCCAGCCTGACCTATCGGCCCCACCGGTTTTCTAGGTTCTTATAGACACAGGGCGTCGAAGTACCCACATGGCCGTAACGATAACCTGCTACGGCGGGGTGGGCGAGATAGGCGGCAACAAGATACTCGTCGAGGACCGGGGGACCCGCGTCTTCCTGGACTTTGGGGCGGGGTTCTCCGAGGGGACGGACTATTTCTCATCTGGCATCGAGCCCAGGCAGGTGAACGGAGTCGGGGATTACCTGGAGTTCGGGATCCTCCCCGCCCTGAACGGGTTGTACTCCGAGGCCTCTCTTAGGAACGTCACCATCAAGCATGCCGCCCCGGAGTTCGACGCCGTCATCCTGAGCCACTACCACTACGACCACATGGGAAGGATCGACCTCCTCGATCCGGGCATCCCAGTGTACTGCGGGGCCACCACCGAGCTGCTGCACAAGGCCGCCAGAGAATCTGGCGGTTCGCCCCTCGATGGACGCGAGCTGAGGACCTTCCGCACAGGCGACCGTTTTCAGGTGGGAGGCCTTGACGTCGAGCCCATACACGTCGACCACTCCATCCCTGGAGCCTATGGATTCATCCTCCACACATCGGAGGGCCCGATAGCCTACACGGGGGACTTTCGGTTCCACGGCCCGAAGGGTTCCATGACCGAAGACTTTGTCAGAGGTGCCGCCGCCGCAAGGCCCATCGCCCTCGTCACCGAGGGGACCAGGGTGTCGAACCGGGTCCACAAGAAAGAGGTCAGCGAGGCCGAAGTGGAGAGCGAGACCGAGGCGATACTCGCAAAGAGCCGGGGATTGATATTCTCCTCATTCAGGGGAAACGACGTCGACAGGATCCTGTCGTTCTACCGAGCGTGCCAAAAGACGGGGAGGAGGCTCGTGGTCTCGATGAAGATAGCGAGCCTGCTCTCGGAACTCTCGAAGGACGAGCCTCTACGCGTGCCACGGGTCGGGAAGGACGTCTTGGTCTACATCAGGCGGAAGAAGGGAGGGACCTACGATGACGGCGACTACTACAAGTGGGAAAGGGCGTTCCTGAACGAGGGGCTCACCGCGGAGGGTGTCAGGAAGGAGCAGGATTCTCTCTTCCTGCACCTGGACCAGTGGGCCTTCCCGGAGCTCATCGACATCAAGCCGGCAAAAGGCGGCTCCTACATCCACGCGAGCACCGAAGCCTTCAACGAAGAGGGAGAGCGGGACGAGGCGGTCATCCGCAACTGGGTCAGGTACTTCGGCTTCTCCTACCACCAGCTCCACGCTTCGGGGCACGCGCCGAACGAAAAAGTCGCCTCGCTTGTCAACGGGATAGGGAGCAGGGCTGTCATCCCGGTGCACACAGAGTTCCCCAAGCTCTTCTCCCCCATGACGAAGAGAGGGAAGGTGACCCTGCCCAGCTGGGGGAAGGGCATCCTGCTGCGTTAGATTGCTCAGGCCTTGAGCTCGAACTTCGACCCGACCGCTGGGAGCGTGGGGAGGAGCCTGCCCAGCTTATCGAACTGTTCTTCGTTCACGGTGATGTCGATTTTCTTAGGGGTGCCCTTCAGGTTCTTGAAGCGCACCTGGAGTATCCTCCCGCCGAGCTTTCCTTTGCCTAGCTTCACCCCGTCGACGGAGGTAAATTCAATCGCGAAGTTGGCCTTGTCCCTCCGAATCTTCTGGTCCAGGGTGAGGTCGTCGTCGTACTTCTTCTTTTTTGCCTTGCTCACCCCCGATCTCGACCAAGGTTCCGACAGGGCCGAGCATGCTTCCCACGCCGCTCCCGGCGGACTCGACCTTCAGCATCACGAATCTGGTGCTCGTTACGTAGAGGTCGAACGTGTCCTTCGCCTGAACGCTTCTGGAAGACCTCGATGTACTCCCCCGGCGGAGGGTCACGTTTCCCGCCTCCGACTGGGAGGGCTGGATCGGGGTGCCGCACTTGGTACAGAAGAGCGAGTCGTCAGGGATCAGAGTTCCGCACTTCCTGCAGAACATGGCTCAATGATGCCTTGCTGAGGGTTAATAATGATTGGCAGGTCTCGAACGGGATTACCCAAAGCTGTCAGAGAGCCAGCCGGTGGCCGCCTCGATGTCGCTCTGGGTTAGGGTGTGCCCTCCCCCTTCCTGCCAGCGCAGGCTTCACCTGAGCGCCGGCCTTCCCGAGGATTCTGGCGAGCTCCTCTGGGAGTTCCCTCGGGATGAGAGCGTCGTCGGTGCCCGACTCGATGAGTATCTTCGTGCGCGACAGGTCGGGCAGGCCCTGCAACCTGAACGGGACCATGGGCCTGAGGAGCACCGCACCGGCGAGGACCTTGGGATGGAGGAGGAGCAGGGATGCGGCGATGTTCGCGCCGTTGGAGTAACCCACCGCCACTACTTTTGCGGGGTCGAAGCCGTAGGCCCTGGATGCCTTTCCGACGAAACTCCGCAAGTTCGTTCGTGCGGTTAACAAGGTCGTTGGTGTCAAAGACTCCCTCGGCCAGACGGCGAAAGAACCTCGGCATGCCGTTCTCGAGCACCTTGCCCCTGGGGCTCAGTATCGCCGCTCCAGGCAGGAGTCTCTGTCCAAGCGGGATGAGGTCCTCCTCGTTGCCTCCCGTGCCGTGCAGAAGAAGGAGCGTCGTCGGAGCTGCCGGAAGAGGGTACGAACCTGTGGACGAAGCCGAGCTTCGGCGGGTCTGAGCTCAGCTGTCTAGGCCTCCTGTTCGCGGCGGCGTCGTGGGTATACCTTCTGGTGGCGATGGCGGCGCCCTGTAGACGGGCGGCCACTTTGAGTGGGCGGCGTTGCCCTCGTCGGTCTGCTTCAGTCTTGTCTCGATCTCGCTCCGGCGCGGCTCCAGCCACTTCGGGAGGACGAGGCTCGTCCCTAGCTCGCTCATGCCCTCGTCGGCGGTGTAGCCCGGCTTCTTGGTCGCCACCTCGAGTAGGTTGCCGTCGGGGTCGCGGAAATACAGAGACTTGAACCAGAACCTGTCGATGATCCCCGAGTTGCCAATCCCGGTCTCGTCGAGGTGACGCATGAGCCTGAGCTGGTCGGCATCCTCCTCGACCGCCATGGCTATGTGGTGGGTGCTTCCCTCCCCCACGAAACCCTCTGGAGTAACCTGCGAGCCCAAGTAGCGCAGAAACTCCGGACGTTCTGCGTTCCCGATGGCGGTGACTTGGCCGCCCTTCTGGTCGGGGTTGGGGAGGGTAGATTTGCCTTTCAACCCGAGGAACCTCTCGAAGAACTTCTTCGTGAGAGCGCCGTCCGAGGTGATCGGGCTCGCATGGTCGAAACCCAGCAGGCGCATCTCCGGCAGGATGCTCTGTGGCGGGGAGGCCTTCCTCGCCTCGGCCGCGAGATAATCCGCCGACAAGGATTGTTCGTTCTGGGCTGTTAACTCGATGGTGACACCGTCAGGGTCCCTGAGGTACACGGAGATGCGGTCGCCGCGCTCGATGGGCTGGCTTACCTTCACTCCCTTCGACCCCAGCCAGGAGACCCAGCTTGGGAGCGCGTCGGCCCTTCGCACCCCGTAGGAGAGATGATGGGGCGAGCCGAGGCCCACGGCGCCGGGTGGAAGGTCGGGCCACTCGAAGAAGGTGATGGCGCTCCCGGTCGTTCCTTTGTCGTCTGCGTAGAACAGGTGTCTGTGGAAGACGTCGTCCTGGTTCACGCTGAGCTTGACCCTTCGGAGGCCGAGCACTTCGGTGTAGAAACGGTGGTTCGTCGCCTCGTTGGAGGTGACCAGCGTGATGTGGTGAAGACCCGTTACGAGGCCCTGCAAAGATTGACTGCTCATTGTTGTTCAGGCCGTTGGCGCCGGTCTCTAATATATAGCTAGTAGTCGAGCACTACTAAGTTAGTATCTCATAGTGTACCAAGTCAGGGCTCCTTTACGGAGCATCCTAAGCGGCCCCTCCTGGGAGAATTGTCAAGCCTCCGCCCGCAGGTGGCAGCGACTAGTAGGTTCCCCAGAAAGCCGTTGCCGTCCCCGTGTGGTCCGAGCTAACACTGGAACTCCTTGACCTTCGGACAAGGTAGGTGAGGAATTTGAAAACACCGGTTATCTCGAGCAGTGAAACCAGGTACAGGATCGTCAGATACAGGAGGGAGATGTGAAGGATTGGGGACGTGGAGGCATCGAAGACATAGACGGCCGATATCACGGCCTCAAGTATCAGCAGCTTCATGGCCAATCGAAGGATTTACTCGCGCAGGCTTATACGCTTTGGGACAAATCTTGTACCAGATTTCTCCGGGGTATATCATCGCGCGTTGGACGCGGAAAATTTCGCGAATATGAAAAACTTGGGAGAATGGTTCTTAAGCGAAGGCATCGTAAACTGATGACGTGCGCTACAAGGTCACCTTCCGTTCGGGAGAGGAAGCGCAGAACCTGGAGTGCGTGATATACCGAGACTTCACCGAGTCCGAGGGCGAGAAAGAGCTCTCCATCACGACCAAAAAGGCCAGAGCGATTATGGAGAACGCAGACAAGATCCGGGAGGAGCTCGGGTCGTCTCAGGTACAGCCTGGTTCGAATCGAAGAAGTCCCCCAGGACTAGGCTCGAGCCACCCGCGCGCTGCCTTTTCTGGGTTCACCTGAGAGACCGATAGCCGGCCGCGATTAGGGCCGCGAGCATGACGTTCAACGCAATAACTCCAAAGGCGACGTCCGAGGCGATCGAGACGTGGCTGTAGGAGTAGAGCGTCCCCGTGATGATTAGGCCGAGGACTATCTGGAATGAACCCAGCGCGACGCCGATTTTTTTCCTCCCCCATAGCCAGTCGCCTGTGAGCATGCCCGCTGCCGAGCCGACGAACACCACCCCGCCTGCTATCAACGGGGCTACAGAGATCGAGCTGTCGATGAGGCCGACAGAGGACCCGGTCCCGAAGAAATCGAGCGGGCCTTTCGCCGCGCTCGGGACGACGCCCGTGTACATGAGCAGTATCGCGAGAGCGAGCTCCCCTACTCCGTAGAACACGAAGAGGACTGAGGCGAGGGTCAATGTGGCCGGGCGCTTCGCAGCCGCCTTTGCTCTCAGTTCATTTCTCAGGCGCACCGTCCCGACATGGTTCCTGCAGTAGAGTTTGCCCTTGACACTGGTTGCGCAGGAGCCACACACGCCCCTTCCGCACTCGGAGCAGACGCCAACTGCGTCGACGTTCGGGTGCAGGTAGCACTTCAAAGCATCGGCGCTTTCCCCGTTCTGTTTGTAAATCTTCCCCGCGAAATCTCAACGCGAGGTTGTGGAATCTCTTACTTGCGGAGCTTGCCGAAGAACCGGCTAAGGAACCCGCGCTTCTCCGGAGCCGGCTGGGCGCTGGGCTGGTCGGGCGTCGCGTTAGCCTCGACCTGGTGCTCGGATTCAACTGCGAGAGGCGGCGCCTCGACGGGCAAAGATAGAGCTGGCGACTCGAACGTCGCAACGCTAGGAGTGATGTTACCAAGTTCGGAAAGTGCGGTCTGCGGGTGATCCGGTGCCGCCGTGACGATGGCGGGATCCTGGGGGGCCAAGGACTCCACGGCGTCGCTGGCCGTGTCGGTTGGAGGACTGGGAATCGGCGGGCTTTCGCCTTCGTCCTCTCTCCGGTGGAAGAAGACCTCGTTGTAGGATAGTGCGGCACTTCCATGGAATGGCGCCTGCGCAGTAGGCAGGACGGAAGGCGCGGGCGCTCCGTCGGGTACTGCCGAGCGTGGAACAGGGCCGGAGGCGGTCGAGCCAGTCCTGGATGCTCGGGACTTTCTCTTCCTCGAGAGCGGGTCTTCGCCTAGGCCTCTTGGCAATTCAGAATCTCCTTTGTGAGTTCTCCGTACGCCCTGGCGCCGTTGCACTTGGAGTCGTATTCGGAAATCGACTGGTGGTAGCTGGGCGCTTCAGCGAGCCTTACGTTGACCGGGATGACGGTGTTGAAGACCTTCCCCTCTGAGAATCCGCTCCTGACCTTGCTCCCGACCTCGCGGGAGAGCAGGGTCCTTGTGTCGTAGAGCGTCAGGACCGCACCCATGACGGAGAGCGTCGGATTGATCTCCTCCCGGATCTTGTGGACCGTGTCGAGGAGTTGCACCACTCCCTCCATGGCGAAGTATTGGGTCTGGACGGGTATCAGGACGTCGGTGGAAGCGGTAAGGGTGTTGACGGTCAGGATGCCCAGGGAGGGCGGCGTGTCGACGATGATGTAGTCGTAGTCGTGCCCCTCCTTGGCGTCCTTGAGCTTCCGCTTCAGCTTGAACTGCATGTTGATGTCGTTGGCGAGCCTGATCTGGCAAGCGCTCAACGCCCCTTCAGCCGGGGCCAGGTCCAGGTTCTTCCTGCACCTACGTATTATCACGTCCTTGAGCGTGATCGAATCGTCGAGGAGGAGGTCGGCGGTCGTCTTGACAATGGGGGTCTCACGTTTGACCAGGTAGTCGGTGGCGTTCGCCTGGGGGTCCATGTCGATGAGCAGGACCTTCTTCCCCGCTGATGCGAGGTTGCAGGACAGGTTGACCGTAAGGTCCGTCTTGCCCACCCCTCCCTTTTGGTTGGCGATCGCTATGACCCTGGTGGAGGCCTGGCTCTGAGACTCTGCGCCCGTTCTCCCCTTTGGGACCCGCTCAAGTGTCGTCATTGTCAACTATAATCACTGATTGGATGTATCGTGCCCCGAAGTCGATATTAACGAAAGGGTGATTTTCGTTTAAGTTCTAGGCCAATTCCTACCAACCAAGGGCCGGAGCGGCCCTATTGGTCGACCATGACGAGTTCCGGCTTTGCGTTGAAAAGGTAGATTGGGTCGCCGGCCGGGTCGTACTTGCTGGTCTTCGCAAGGTTGTAGAGCTTCAATTTCAGGAGCATCTTCTTCCCGTCCTCGGTCACGTACTCGTTCATGGGCTCGCTCACGGCCCTGAACTTCATGTTGCGGTCCACGATGGCCGCTGTGAGTTCCTCGGGGCTTATCCGGGCGAGCGAGGGCGGGCCCTTCTTGCCCCTGGGGGGGTTGCAGACGAGCATGATGTTCGATATGTCCGCGCCGCCCCGCTTCTCGCTCAGGTCGAGGCGCTTCACCCTGGTGAGTACGGCCCTGAGCTTCAGGGTGGTGCCGTCCGACAGCCTGTAGACGTTCCAGTCCTCGTGCACGGGTCGGACGTCTATGTACTCCAGGCCTCCGGGATGGGCTGCAGGAGCCTCCGCCAGCTGGTTGCTCAGGTAGCCCTTCATTCCCTCCTCGTCGAGGATGGTGACGTCGGGGCGCAGGACTATGACCTTCGACAGCGTGATCAGCTTGGCAGGAGGTGCTATCTCGGGCTCGAAGAAGGATGAGAAGAGCGGAGGATGAGCGCCCATGATCGTCCTCTCGCCGAAGTAAGTCGGGGGGCCTGTGCTCTCGAGGTCGTCGTAGCTCGAGGCCTCGAGCAGGATGCAGGGCAGGTAGTCGACCGCCATCTTTCGGAGAACAAAGGCTCGGTGGTACCCGTTCTTCAGGACGTACCTTCCCTTGAGGATCGAGACCTGCACGAAGGGATGCCCCCACCCGATGGTGAAGCTCACGGTCCGGTCCCCGCTCCTCTGGTCCAGAGTGGCGCCTGAGCGCATAACCCTGATGTCGTAGCCGTCGGCGGTCACGGCGTAGTGGTGCTCATTGGGCAGCTCGACGATGTCCGAGTCCCTGACCCTGAACTCGTCGGTGAGACAGAACTTGACTCGGCCCTCGGGGGTGGCTAGGTCCAGTTTTCCCGAGATCTGCGAAGCGTAGGGGAGGTCGACGTACCTTTGCATGCAGACGAGCTTGTCTATCTCCACTTCCCTGAAGGACCACTTCCACGCTTTCACGGTCTTCGGGAACCTTGGGTCAGCTTCGACCCCACCAAGAATGGTGTCGACCGCTTGTGGTAGGGCTCTCGTCTTCGCTTCCAGGTCCGGGACCGGCTTTCGGAGCACCGCGGCCCTGCAGCCCTTGATGAGGGCGGTCAGCTCTTCAGGTGACTTGGCCCAGACGCAGTCCTTGGTCAGAAAGTCCCTGGCCATCTGCTCGTCCATGTACCCGATTAGGGGCAGGACGTCTCGGGCTTCGGCCAAGTCTGGTCGAGGGGTGCCGCCCCAGGGCGATAATAAATTCGACGCGGCTCTCGGCGTAGGTCAGGGCGCGAAGGTGGCGATGGTGACCAGTCCCGTCGAGGACTGGACTGCGGTCGAGTATTGCATGTTAGAGTCCTCAACGGTCCCAGCCTTCGTCTCCGCACAGGAGGGGATCGAGCTGCTCGCAGAGATCGAGTCGGCCGAGCAGGACAGGCTCCCGCTCGCACCCGACGCGAACGCCACGGCGACGCCGCCGTTGTAGCCCACGACGTTCGGCTCGAAGCCTACGACCTTTGACAGGTACGAGTCCTGCCAGGAGCCGCTGCAGACGGGGAGGGCAGAGTTGAGGGGGACCGTCTTGCTGGTGGCCTTGACCCCGCCCGCTTTTCCTACGCTGAACTCGACCGAGGTCACGTTCATGGAGCTCGGGTCGGTGTTCATCTTCACGCTTATGGAGTAGCCTTGGGGAAGGAAGCTCGATGGGAGCTTGTAGAGGGGCTGGTCGCAGGTGTTGAAGAGGTTGGCCCCCGCTAGAGGCCAGTTCTCTATCGACCACTGGACCTCGCCCGCGGAGGTGACGGCCACCACGAACTGCATGTAGGCGTCCGCTCCCGAGGGGGCGTACGCGTTGACCTGGAGGTCCCAGTTCCCGCTCGCGTGGATGTCAGAGCCCGCGGTGAAGGTCACCGACGGGTTGACCAGGGGGACGCAGTTGTCCCAGAGGATGTAGTTGCGGTTGCCAGAGAGCCCCGACGAAGGCGGTGGGGTGGGGGACGAAGAGGGAGGAGGCGTCTGCGTGCCTGAGCCGTCTGACGCGTTCGGGTCCACGCTGGCAAGCGATTTCCCGATCATTCCGAAGAAAAGTCCCAGCATGGCGTACTTCGGCTGGGATGATAGGGCCGATGCGAGTCCGGTGGTCAGGGGGAGGACGAAGAGCAGGATGTCCTCGAGGCTGGGACCGTACTTTACAAGTGAGGGGACAGCCTTGCCGACGGCACCCATCACCAGCCCGTAGAGCATGTAGTTCTGGTCGCTCGTGAGGGAGGTGCCGAGCGCCCCAAGGAACGCACCCGAGAACAGGAGCCAGTCCTCCAGGTTCTTCCAATCGGGTCCGAGCGAGAGGAGGGCCTTGCTCGCGGCGCCAACGGTGAGGCCGTAGAGGTAGTACATCGGGTCGTTGGTGGCCATCATCCCCACGGAGCCGAGGATGGTGCTGAGGAACAGAACCCAGTCCTCGGTCTGCAGCTGCGTGTCAGCCAAACGAAGATTGGGTACGGGCCGGAAATTTAAGGATGTTTGAGCGGGCCTGGTCTAGTACTCGAGGGTCAGGCGGGCGACGTACGGGTACTCGTGAGAGGTGGGCGGCTTGTGCTCCTTCTCCTTCTCTTTTACCAGCCGTGGTGCCGGAGCGTGTTCGACGACCCGCTCGCCCTCTGGGAACGGGTAGTGTTCGACCACCTTCTTCGTCTTGGTCTCCACTATCTCGACCTCTGTGATCGGATGATACCCCTTGAGTCTCAGGGGCTCCGCCCTTCTTTGAAGGTCGGCTACTGCTTCAGTCGGTGTGAGACCCCTCCCGTCGATGGTTATGGCAGGCAATGCGGAACCCTGCCCCTGGACTTTCTCGGGTTTTTAGCCTCTGCTATTGCACGGCGGCGGTAGCTCTCCGCTTCTTGACGTCCTCGATTGCGGCCTGGAAGTCTCGCATGGAGACGGTCAGGCTGGCCGACTGGTCCTCCGCTTCCTTGCCGTGCTCCTTCAGGAGACGCTTGATCGACGCGACCGAGGCCAGGTTGGCGACCGCCGCGAGCTCGGCGCCGGTGAACGACTCGGTGTCCGCAGCGAGCTTCGGGATATCGACGTCCTTGGCGAGCGGCTTCTTCTTGGTGTGTATGCGCAGTATCTGCTCCCTGCCTTCCTCGTCGGGTGCTGGAACCGCGAGTATCCTGTCGAACCTCCCGGGGCGGAGCAGCGCTTCGTCGATGATGTCGACGCGGTTGGTGGCGCCCAGGACCACGACACCGCTCAACTCCTCGAGGCCGTCCATCTCGGTCAGCAGTTGACTCACGACCCTCTCGGTCACCTGGTTCTCCCCCTCGCCCGCGGTCCTCCTCGGGGCAATGGCGTCTATCTCGTCGAAGAAGATGACGCATGGCGCAGCCGCCCGAGCCTTCCGGAAGACCTCCCTCACGCCCTTCTCGGACTCGCCGACCCACTTCGAGATCAGCTCCGGGCCCTTGATGCTGATGAAGTTGGCCTCGCTCTCGTTGGCGACGGCCTTCGCTATCAGGGTCTTGCCGGTCCCCGGTGGTCCGTAGAGGAGTATCCCCTTGGGAGGGGTGACGTCGCCTTTGGCGAAGAGCTTGCTGTACTTCAGGGGCCACTCTATAGCCTCGGTGAGCTCCTCCTTGACGGTGCCCAGCCCGCCGATATCATCCCACTTTACGTTCGGGACTTGCACCAGCACCTCCCTGAGCGCGGAGGGTTGGACGTCCTTCAGCGCCCCCAGAAAGTCCTGCATCGTCACCCTGATCTTGTTGAGGGTCTTGGCCGGTATCTTGGCCTTCTCGAGGTTGATCTCGGGCAAGATTCTCCTTACCGCGCCCAGCGCCGCCTCCTTGACGAGTTCCTGGAGGTCGGCTCCCACGAAGCCGTTGGTGACCCTGGCTATCTCCAGCAGCTTGACGTCGGGCTCGAGCGGGACCCCGCGGGTGTGAATCTGGAGTATCTCGAGGCGGCTCTTTTCGTCGGGGATGCCTATCTCGATCTCCCGGTCGAACCTCCCCGGCCTCCTGAGGGCAGGGTCGATGGAGTCAGGCCTGTTCGTGGCTCCGATGACCACGATCTTGCCCCTGGCCTCTATCCCGTCCATTATCGAGAGCAGCTGGGAGACTATCCTCTTCTCGAGCTCTCCGGAGACCTCCTCCCGCTTTGGCGCGATTGAGTCAATCTCGTCGATGAATATGATGCTCGGCGCGTTGTCCTGGGCTTCCTTGAAGATGGACCTGAGCTTCTCCTCGCTCTCGCCGTAGTACTTGCTCATTATCTCAGGACCGCCTATGGAGTAGAAGTTCGCGTTGGTCTCGTTCGCTACGGCCTTGGCGAGCAACGTCTTCCCGGTGCCCGGAGGGCCGTAGAGCAGCACTCCCTTCGGGGCCTCTATGCCGATGCGCTCGAAGATCTCCGGGTGCCGCAGCGGAAGCTCGATCATCTCACGAATCTTCTGGACCTCGTTCCTGAGACCCCCGATGTCCTCGTAGGTCACCCTGGGGACGCCGGTGTTCTTCGGCTTCCTCACAGGGGCCAGCTGGAAGGCGGTCTGGGCGTCGATGACCGCGGCGCCATCGGTGGGCTGGACGCGTTCCACCAGGAAATCCGTCTTCTTACCCATGATGTTCAGAGCGAGCGTGTCACCCCGGGTGATGACCCGGCCCGCCAGCAGCTCGGGCAGGTACTCCTCGAGGCCGCTGATGGCGACCTCCTCTGTGGGTGCGAGGACTATCTCCTGCGCCCGGCGAGCCTTCGCCTTGGATATTGTGACGGTGTCGTCGAGCCCCACCCCGATGTTGTTGCGGGTGTAACCGTCCACACGGATGAGACCCAGACCGTAGTCGTCGTCGTAGGCAGACCACAGGAGAGCGTAGCTCTTGCGCTTCTTGCTGGCCATCTCGATGGCGTCTCCGGCCGACAGGTCCAGTTCCACCATGACCTTCGGGTCGACTATCGCGACATTGTGACCGACCAATCGCGAGGTCGTCTCTGCGACCTTCAGCGTCGTGCTCATGGGAGAGGCGAGGGACCCACCCGCAGATAAGCGTTGGATAACGGCTTGCCGTAGGTATTTCGGGGCCAAAAGCTTCATCTCTGACCCCGCCCTACCACCGCTACGGTTACCATACATGAGCGATCTCTTCTTTGACAGGATGGCGAGGGAACTAATCGCGCTCTTCGTCGAAGCGCGGAAGGGCAAGGTCCAGCATGAGCTGGATGAAGAGGTCGAGAGGATAACCGGGAAGGAGTGCGACGACGCGGCCCGGACGCTCTCGAAGGCCGAGTTCAAGCATGTCGCCGAGGAAGCGATGGCGAACATCCGAAAGAGAAAATCAAAGTCCGTCGCCGCCACGAGCGGAAAGGAAGTGCCGGCCTACGCCTGATCGCTGCGACGGGTAAGGGTTATCAAGGAAGGATCGGCCCCACCACTGACATGCAGGAGCTCTGTCCCGAATGCCAAAAGCTCACCTTCGAGGTCGAGGTGGAGAAATACAGGAGCCACGCGCTGGAGAGGTGCACGGTCCATCACTGGTTGATGAACGCGAGGGCGCGAGGGTGGGGATTGGACCGCTTCGTCACAGATTCTGAGAGATACAACTTTTACTGTTCCCTCCCGACCGTCGAGCAGGTGGCCGTGATCCTGGCTGCAACGAAGGACACCAAGCCTTAATAACGAAACCGGAGGAATTCGGAAGGTTGATTTCCCTGGCGAGGAGCTCCACGGAATGACCGACCCCCGAAGGCACTCCCAGGAGGCGGCGGAGAAGCGGGGCCACAATCATCCGGCGAGCCAAAAGTGTGGCCCATACTGCCCCCGGAACGAGAAATACAAGGGGCACCAGAAGAAAATGAACCCTTTCCGGAGGAACAAGTAACCGCATGAAACGGTCCGCGATCATCGGTCTCGCCGTTGGGATAATCTTTGTTCTGCTCGGAAGCGTATTCGCCCTGCAGGGAGACGGCGTGCTCGGTGGGTCTGGGATGAGCAACAACCCCTTCTGGCTCTACGCCGGGTCGGTGATAGCGGTGCTGGGCGTTGCCATCGCTGGGCTGGCCGTCTGGATGGGTTCGAGGTCCCCTCCGGCCAAAGCGGCCGCGGGCTAGGTCCCCAAAGCCGACGGTTCCCGTCATTTTCGCCGGGAGAGATTCTCGCGGATCGTGTTGCGTCTCCAGATCATCGCAATCGCGATTAGCACGGCCACCGAGACCACAATCGCTACCGTCTCTCTCAGGGGTCCGTATGGTCCGATGAGTATCAGTGCGTCCAGGGCGACGAGGAAGAGGACCGCCGTTCCCATCCTCTGCCTCCAGTTGCGGGGAGCGGGCCTCGGTGCGTTCGTCGACATGCCTTCGGTTGCCCTTCCTCGCCTAATATTAAGGGCTGATTTCCCACTGTCTGGGAGAGGGCGCGTCTCTTGAATCCGAAGCCGAAGGAAAAGCCATCGATGGCCCCCAAGCCCCCCACGGACCTGGTGATGGGCGAGCGACTTCTGTGGAAGATGGCCGACGTCAAAGGCATCATCACGAGGCGACTCATAAGGGGATATCTGATAACCAACTACCGCTGCTTCGTGTGGGACGCGGAGACCGACGAGGTGAAGGCGAGCGTCCCAATCGACAGGTGCGAGGTGGCGACGTTCAACCTGAGGGAGGGGCTGAAGTCCAAGCGTGGCGGGCGCTTCGTGCCCCTGCCGCCAAGCCCGGGGGAGCCACCGAAGACCGAGGGAGAGCTCATCATCGGGGCGAAGGTGCAGGTCGGGGACCTCCGCTTCATGGTCGGCGGAGAGTCCATCATGGTCTTCAGGGAGGTGACAGAACCTGAGAGGGTCAAGCTACTGGTGGACGGACTGAGAGCCGCGTGGAAGCCGCCCGCCGACCCGAGGGTAGAGGAGGTCGTCGGGCAGAGAGTGCAGCACGGGGACCAGACGCAAGCTCGGCATTGAGCGTCGATTCGCATCCTTAAAACAAAGAAACCCCGCTCTACGGCTGCGCAAGATTGACGTCGAAACCACGGGAGTCCGCGTACACCTATCTGCGCAAGTTTCTGCGCAGGATCTGGGGCACAAAGCTCACGCGACGGGGCAGACTCGTGGTCCTTGTCTTCCTCGGAGTCGTCCCTCCCGTGATTGCCATATACGCGCTGCATACACCATAACGGCCGCGACGCCCGCAGCGACACAGGCAGCGGTCGCCGGAGGTATCATCACTGGTATCGGGACCGTGTCGAGCGCCATATACAAGGAGGCGTCGTCATATTTCCAGCAGACTGATAGCAACGTCGACAAGAAGGTGACGATGATCACACCGCTCGTCGAGAAATACTACAACCCATGGATCAATTCTGCGAACGCTCTCGCGGCAGATTTTGGTAAGATCAGGGCAATGCACGAAAAGTCAGCAACAGTCCAACGGGACGACGTAACGCACCTCCTCTACGGATACATGGTCTTCTACGGCTATAGGATGAAGTTCATCCAGGAGGCGGGCGGCACCATACTCCTGACGACCACTGCAGTGCAGAAACAGGTCCTAGATGATTACCGGGCCGTCGAGACGGCGCTCAACTGGAAGGACGCCACGCTCACCCAAGAGAGTGTGTCCATGTTACAGGACCTTTTCCTGACGAACGGCGCTTCAATCAAGAACCTGCCTGCGGTGAAGAACGATCTGTCCGGGAAGGAGCCTTCGAGCTCGCCGAAGAGTGAGAACGGTCCGGTTGACCCCACCCAAGGCGCTTCGGAGAACAACTCGCCGGCGGGGGGCAAGGTCGTGCCAGGGCCCCAACTTTCGAGCCAGTCGAAGAATGGAGGTGAGTCAGATGATACGACTGCAGAGGACAAGAACCTGTCAGCGACAAAACCTTCGAGCCCGACGAAGAATGGCAGTGAGCCTGGTGACCCTACCCATGTCATGTACCTCTATTACGCGTTCAAAAGGGACGTGGAGAAGAACCGCCCCCTTGGAAAAATGGTGGACGACCTCAGCGACTGGGTAAAGGACGACGCCAAGGTCAAGGCCGCGGAGAAGGCGGTTGAGAAATTCGCGGATAGATTCCAGGACGGGATCGACCAACTCTTTACCGCTTGGGGACAATAGGTCGAAGCAGCCCTCGACCGGTCACCGCAAGAACAAGTCGAACACTACGAGGAAGAGGATGAACAGGGCCGTCGCCACCCCGCCCAGGAACCACCAATTCCGCTTCTTCTTTTTCCCGAGAAAGGGCGAGCTGGGGGGGCCGTAGGTGATCCCCCGATTGGGGCTCTCTATCTGCGCGGTGCCCGAGGGGACGTACAGGGACTGCGGCTGGTGGTGGTGAGAGGTCCCGCAGCGTCGGAGATGCCTCTGGTAGTGGCTGTCGCTGATGAGCTTGTGGCACTTGGGGCAGACGGGCATCGATTGGTGAAGCGGACCCACGAACCTAATACGGATTGCCGTCCGGGCAAGCTCCGCCCCAATCCGGTGGACGACTAGAAGGCCTTGTTGATGTCGCTGAACATCCTCTCGAAGGCCTGCCTGGAGTACTCGGGGACGTCGCCCGACTTGTTGAATATCCACTCGGCGACGAGCCTTCCAGCCCGCCACCTCTCGAACTTTCCTGCTCCGGTCCTAGCGAAGATGGCATCAACCCTTCTCGTGACGCCGGTAATTTTTGCCTCGGACTCGTTGAACTGAAGGGATGCCTTCGGGTAGGCCTTGCTGACCGCCTTGAGGTAGAGCTCTGGGAGCATGTCCTCCAGTCCGGTCCCGCCGTCTTTGGTGTACTTGCTGACCAGGAGCGACCCCTCGAGGAGTTCCGCATGCGAGGTCTCCCCCTTTGTGAGGCTGGAGGCGCTTCCGTCGAGTAGGGCCTTGTAGCTCACCGAGTTGGCGGCCATCGTGGTCGCCAATGGGACCAGGTCGCTGGCTCCGCCAGAGGGGACCACTACGATGTCATTACGCAGTCCCTGCTTTCCCTTCTTGATGAGGAGCTCGCTCATTGCGTTGAGAATCAGGTAGTCGATGACGTCGTCCACGATGAGCTGTTTGCCGGAGGCGAAGAGCGACTGGGTTACGGCGTATCCGAGAGCGGCTCTGAGAGGGAAGACCGAGTCCCTGTCCTTGGGCCACCCGTTGACCGAGACCTTGGATGAGCCGTCGAGCGGGTCCTCATAGACCACCCTCACCCTCTCCAGGTGGTTGCCGTCGATCATGAACGGGGAATGGGTGGAATAGAAGAGCTGGTTGTCCTTGGAGAGCCTCTCGAGCAGCGTCACGATCTTCTGCTGCGCGGCCCCGTGCAGCTGGATCCCTGCCTCGTCGAGGAGGAGGATCGAGTTGTTGTAGGCGCCCTTGGCTTCCTCGAGGAAGACGAGGTAGAAGGAGAAGAAGTACTGCATCCCCCCTGACCTCTGGTCGAGCTCTATCTCGCTGGGGTCGAGGTCATCGGAGACCCAGACCCTGAAGAACGGGCCATCGATGGAGTATCGGAAGGAGTGCTTCCTCTGGTCCCACCATTTTGAGAACTTCTCGGTCATCTCCGCTGAGGCCGAGGACATCTGTATGTGTCTCTCGTCGGCGAACCTCTTGAGGTCGTCCTGGGCTCTTCCCGGTTGCGTCGGGTCCAGCCCTTGCAGAGCGTTGATGTCGAGGCCCACGTGCTGGAAAAGAGCCTTGGTCGCCCTAAGCCGGGGCCCGTTCGGGTTCAGTGTGAGTTGGCTGACGTAGGTCGGGATGTGGATTGAGCTGTCAAGGACGTCGTACGAGTCGAAGAAGACGAACTTCGGCATGTTGGCCTCTACCCATGCACCCGCTTGGTTAAGTTGCGGGAGGAGGACCAGGGCGTCCACGAAACGGCCGATATCCTGGGCGATGGGGTCCAGCAGGGTCTTCTGCCACTGCTCGTTGAGCTGGGAGACGACCAGAGCATGGAGGTCCTTTACAGCAGATTCGCTCGCGACATCCCCCGGATTCGTTGCCTTGAGCTCTTCCACCTTCTGGGAGAGCGCGGTGAGAAGGGTAGACTTCAGCCTCGCCAGGGAGTCACCACGTCCTTCGGGAGCAACGGCATCCCCTATGCTCTTGCGCCACACCTCTGCCCTTGCGAGGAACGCAGCGTTGGACATCTCGGGGAAGTCGATGGCAGGAGAGAACTCGACCTCGAGGGAGCCGGAGTAGTGCCGGGTGCACGCGACGGTCGTCACCTGAGTCAGAGCGCGGGAGAAACCCGTCACGGCGGCCCTGTCCTCATCTGAGAGGGCGAACTCGGCGCTGACCACCGGCCAGTCTTCCATCTTGAACTCGCTCGTGTAACGGCTCCTCGGAAACTCCTTGAGCCCGTCGAACTTCTCACCGTCAGAGGGGTTAAGCTTGGAGAGGCATCTGAAAACCGAGGACTTTCCAGATTCGTTCTTGCCGACGAAGACGGTCATGTCCTCGCAGGACACCCATCCGGTGTCGCGGAGTTTCTTGTAGTTCTGAATTCTGAACCTTGTCATCTTCATGATGTTATTGTCGTCCACGCCTGGGACCCGGTATTATTTAAGAGAATACATAATTCTTGCATGGTGGGTTCATGTAATACCTAATAATTAGGGTCAGGGGTTAATCTTAATCGTGCACCCATCCTTCCAGGCGCCATGCGTTTCGAGAATAAGGTGGCAATGGTCACCGGAGCGGGCGCCGGAATAGGGAGGGAGGTCTCCCTTACGCTGGCGAGGGAAGGCGCTGACATCGTGGTCAACGACATTGACCCCGCTGCTGTCGAGCGGACCTGCGAGGAGGTCAGGAAGCTTGGCAGGAAGGCGCACCCGTCGCCAGGCGACGTCTCAGATTACGAGCTGGTGCACTCCATCGTCAATGAGGCGATCAAGGTCTTCGGGAAGATCGACATCCTGGTCAACAACGCTGGCTACGTTGACATCAACGAAGGGCACCCTGAGGACCTGAGGCTGGAGGAGTGGAACAGGTTGGTTGCAGTCTCCTTGACGGGCGTTTTCATCTGTTCGCAGCTCGTCGGCCGGGAGATGATAAAGCGCAAGTCCGGGAAGATCATAAACCTCGCATCCACTGCCGGGTTCCTCGGTCTCCCGAGCGCCACGGCTTACACTGCTGTGAAGCACGGCGTCGTAGGACTGACCAAGGCCCTGGCCGTGGAATGGGGAAGGTTTGGGATCAACGTGAACGCTGCGTCGCCCGGGTCAACGTTGACTGGGAGAGCCGAGAAGTACTTCAAGAGCGACCCCGCAGCCTACGCGGACAGGGCCGCGAGGGTCCCGCTGGGCAGGTTGGCGTACCCCTCGGACCAGGCGAAGCTCATTGCGTTCCTTGCCTCAGCCGATGCGGACTACATCACAGGGCAGGTGGTGGTAGCCGACGGGGGCACCTCCGCGCTGTATGCGGGGTTCGCACCGCCGAAGTAGAAAAAATGCCGTAAAAACAGATTGGGGAGGGGCGGTTCCGAACCGTCCCCTCGCGCCGCGTCGTACCTATGCCGTGCTTTCTGCGCCAGCGTCCATGGTTGGGAGACCAGAGGGAATCTCTGGGAATTTCTCCTTCATCCTGGACTCGGCCACGACTGCAGCCTCTGCGAGGACCTTCTCTGCGTCTTCGTTGGCTGCCTCGAAGTTCAGCGAGTATCCACCCACCGTGCCCGCGTCCACCAGGACGCTGCTCAGCAGGCCGGAGATTTCGCCGATCTCGCCCTCTGCTTCCGGCAGGACGCTCACGAGGCCCTGTCTCACGCTGCGGATGACTGCCATCGCAGGTGTCAGGGTGACCACGATGTCGCCCAGCTCGGTCACTGTGTTGAGTCTGAGGGTTATCTGCTCGAGAGCCAGCTTGGCCTGTGTGACCATGCGGCTCATCTTCCTTACCTCGGCCAGCTCGTTGGCGTAGACCGCCGCGTGCTGCGAGTCGTGCTTCTGCATCGAGGAGACGACCTTGTTGAAGATCGAGGAGTCGCGCTCCCTGAGCTTCGCAGCAGGTGCTGTCGAGCTTTGCGACCTGCACCTGGATCTGGCGGACCGCCATGTCCAGCCTCGGCTTTAGGGGACCTGGGTTCTGAACAGAACCGCGCTACTCTCTGACCGAGCCCACCGTTGTTGGATTTTTCCCAATTGCTTGCGAATTGTGACATACGGACGAATGGGTTGCCGAGGTCTTTATGCGGGACGTCCGCGGGGAGCCTGTCACCGCGGTGACGGAGGTGCCGGTGACACCTTGTGACCCAATCGAGAAAGAAAGATATCTATCGCATTGTGAGGTCGATGCTCCGCAGATGCCCAATGACGCGCAGGAAGAGGAGAAGACTAAGGAAGCTGTACGACCAGGCGCGTGCACAGGGAAACAGGAAGAAGAAGAAGGAATACAAGGAAAAGCTCGCCGAGCTGAAGCGGCAGCGGAAGTACTCTCAGGACGATAAAGAAGAAGAAGATTCTGAGGAGTAGGCTCCGTTTCTAGCTGCCGCTGAGGCCAGCAAGTTTCATGCTCACCTGCCAGAGCCTCTGGGCCTCGCCCTCGTCGTAGGACTCCTTCGATGACTTGACCTGCTTCCGTTTCGTGAAGTACGCCCCCGTGACTTCCGCCACGTCCGGGGAGGAGGCGAGATAGACTGAGGTGTCAGCGCCCTTCTCAGGGCTTATGGAGAACGGGCCCGCGAATTTCAGAGCGAGGCTCAGGAAACCCGCCGACTTCCTCCCCCAGTTCGTCGCGACGACCCCCGGATGGACGCAGGTGGCCGTGACCCCCGTCCCCTTGAGCATCTTTGCCAGTGCGTAAGTGAAGAGGACCTGCGCGAGCTTAGACTGGGAATAGGATTTCATGGCGCTGTAGCCACTCGACAGTTGCAGGTCTTCGAAGTCGATGTGGCCGCTCAGGTGAGCGTCGGAGGTGACATTGATTATCCTTGAGGGAGCGCTCGACTTCAGGGTCTCGAGGAGCAGGTTGGTGAGCAGGAAGTGCGAAAGGTAGTTGGTCTCGAAGGTCGTCTCAAGTCCGTCCTTCGTCACCGCTCTCTTGGCGAGGATCAACCCTGCATTGTTCACGAGGACGTGGAGGCTGGAATGCGATTGCAGGAAATCGGAGGCTAAGCGCCGCACGGAGTCGAGCGAAGCCAGGTCGGCAACCATGAGCTCGACGTTCTCGCTCTTGGTTCCGCTCGACTTGATTATCTCGTCCCTCGCAGCCTCGCCCCTAGCTTGGTCGCGGCTCACCATGACCACTGTTGCGCCCAACTTGGCCAGGCCTATCGCAGTGAATTTGCCTATCCCGGAGTTGCCCCCCGTGATCAAGCAAACCTTCCCATCGATCCAGTCAGACTCTCCCAAGATCTCAGAACCATCCATGAGGAGGGGCTCCTCGTGAATATACCTTTCCGCCGGTAACGGTTGGTCAGAATGTTTTTCTTGAGGCGATTCCAAATTCTCCACGATGGCGACGTTCGTCCTCGTGCCAGGGTCCTGCGCCGGCGCATGGGCGTGGACCAGGGTCACGCGGTTGCTGAGGGGGAATGGACACACCGTGTACGAACAGACACTCACGGGCATGGGGGACCGCTCACACCTTGCTTCCCCAAAGGTCACACTGAGCACGCACATAGCAGACGTTGCGAACACGATCCTCTTCGCCCGCGGGAGGGTGGTCCTGGTCTGCCACAGCTACGCCGGCTTCGTGGGGACTGGAGTCGCAGACAGGAACCCGGAGTCCCTTGCGCGGCTGGTCTATCTGGACGCGAACATCCCCAAGACGAGCAACTCCTCATTGTGGGGGGACTTCTCGGAGAAGGACAGGAGGGAGTCAAAGGAGTCGGTCAGGACCAAGGGGGAGGGATGGTTCTTCCCGGTCGTCGAGGAGGTCGGCCCTCCAGGTTTCGATATATCGAAGGCCGACATGAAGATGATCATGGAGCTGGGGAGGCCCCAGCCTGCCAAGACCTACAGCGAGCGCCTGCATCTGACGGGCAGGTATAGGGCGGTCCCCCGCTCGTTCATCAAGTGCCAATGGGAGGGAAACCCGTTCGACCCGGAGACCCTGAAGAAACAGGGGATGGACGTGAGCACGATCAAGTCCGGTCACTGGCCTATGTTGTCTTGTCCTGGAACCCTCGCGACGGTTCTGGACCGCTTGGCGAACCACTCCCGGTGACCGCGGGGGACCTCTTCCGCTGCATGGAGCGCCTGCGGTAGAGGGTTGGACTTTTTTACCCCCAAGAGGTGACAGCCAAACCGAATGTCCGGGCAATCATCCATAAGCGAAGAGATTGATTTTGCGAAGTCGATTCTCATACATAATCAGGGTTTGGTCAACTTCGCCGACACGAAGGCTGGAGTCATCCTCGCCGTCGACGGCGCGATATTGGCGATACTCGCGAGCACTTCAGCATCCATCAGTTCCGGATTGGAGCAGCTTGCGGCAGGGGCGGCGCTCTTGCTGATAGGAATCTCGGCCATCCTCGGCTTCTTGATTATCAAGCCCAGGATTCGCGGAGGTACCGAAAAAACGAAGCTGTTTTACAAGGCGATCCTTGCCCAGTCGAAGGAAGACTACAAGAAATCATTCTCCTCCACGCCCCAGCAGATTCTCGATGACTATCTGAACAACATCTACACGCTGGCCTTGATCCAAGAGAAGAAGTTCTTCTATCTCGAAGAATCCCTCTACTGTCTGATTCTGGGGCTGGTCCCGATTGGCGCCATAATCATTGCTCTTCACTAGCCGGCCTCAGTGCGGCTTATACAGCTAGATTGCATGATGGGTGGGCGCGACAAACAGTTGACGGTCTTCTATACATCCAACGAAATCAGAAGCGGGATACCGGAACTCCTTGTTGAAGGTGAGGTTCCGAACGAGCGAAGGGAGCTGAAGGTGGGGGATTACTTCTGCGGCGAGATTTCAGCTGATGGTGCTTACGTGGGGGTTCCCGTGGAGAGGAAGGAGATAGGCGACTATATCCGCTCGATGAACGACGGGAGGCGGGAGGAGCAGCTCTACGCCATGTCCCACGGCTTCCCTCTCTCGTACGTCGTGACCGTTGGTAGTCCCTTGCGGGCACTCCGGGGGACGAGGGTCACCGTGAACGCCTATGTCTCCTCTCTGGTAGGCTCCTCGCTAAAGCGCGCCCCCGACGGGAAGAACGGTCAGGTGGTAACGGTCAACCTCGAGAGCGAGGGCGAGTTCGTCCTGTTCCTAAAGTACCTCGACGAGAAGGTGAAGGAAGGGAGCTTCGAGCGCGTCCCCGTGATGCAGAAGAGGTCCTGGAAGCCCGAGGAGCTGCTCGTGTACGTGGTCTCGAGCCTCCCGGGAATCGGCTTGAAGACGGCAGGCAATCTTCTGAGCCACTTTGGGTCGGTCCGCGGGGTGATGAACGCGTCCGTGGAGCAGCTGATGGAGGTGGATGGGGTGGGAAAGAAGAGGGCGGAGGAGATTCACAGTGTGCTCACCGCCGTCTATGCGGTCAGGGAACTGGTAGCCTAGTCAGAAGGTCAGGCTGGAGGGGGAGAAGAAGAGCACCAGGATGATTGCCGAGGGTATCGCCGCGACGAGGGTCCGGACCCAGAACTCGCCCTTCGAGGTCTTGTGGTGAAAAGCGAGCCCTCCGAGGATTACCCCCGGGAAACCTCCCAAGAGGGAGAACGTGAAGAAGGTCACCTCCGCTACGCGGCTCGCCCCCATCTTTGCGGCGAGCTTGTCCGCCAGCATCAGAACGAACGCGATCAGTGAGACGCCAGCGACCCAATAGGTCATTATTGTAGAAGGTGTAGTTGAAGGAAGGAACGTAGGCGTTTCAAGTCTCCCTAGGCCGTGACAGTCCGCCCTCTGACATCTCCACATGGGCACTCAGGGCAGGCTAGCTTCTTGAAGTATCTCCCGACCTTTCGCTTGGGACAGTTCTCGCAGTAGAGCCTCTTGCACGAGGGGCACTTCCACGCCGTAGGCCTGAGGAAGCCCCCGACCTCGCGGTGACAGCGGAAGCAGAAGCCGCGGACCGAACCACCCCTGAGATTGGTGTGAGGGATTTAACGGCCACGTTCTCCTGGGGTCTTGAACTATCTCTTCGCGTCGAGGCTCGGAAAGCATGTCAGGGAGATCAGGGCTGCGGAGGCCGAGCTGATGAAGAAGATAACGAGCTAGCGCTCGCGTCCGATTCCCAGAATTCGCCTGTGATGGACGACATACGGCCGTGAAATCGCCAGCTCGCCTTATAGGCGCTGGGGACGTATTATTGCATGCCAAGAAAGAATCCCTCCCGCCCCGAGAGGAGCCCGCCAAAGCCCGAGGACTACGAGACCTACATCGACGCCGTGGGCGTTACCCACTTCCTTCCGCGGATGAAATGGAAACGGGTGAAGAACGAATGAACAACGTGGTCCTCGAGTGCCCCAGGTGCTTGAATATGTTCATGGTCTCGACCATGAAGCTGAGGATAATCGGCGAGAAGCTCAGGTCGATCAGGTGCAAGTGCGGGAACATCGTGGAGTTCGACCTCGACTACATGGACCCGGTACAGCTCTGGGCCCAGCCCAACGTCGCGAACAGGATCAGGAAAATCGAGGGCTACGCGCTGAGGGTGGAGGGGCTCACATACTCGAGGATGACTGGCTAGCAGGGGTTCAACCCGTGCTGAGGATGACCACACTCTCCCTCGAAATCGTCCGGCCCGTGGGGGTGTTCCACGGTATCAGCTTGACAGGTATGTTTCGGTGGAACGACTCCAAGTGGACGAATCCCGCTTCCCGGGCGAGCTCCACCGTTACCCTGTCCATGTCGAGGGGCCTCTGTCGGATGGACCTGTCCCCGACCACGACGCAGCAGAAGGAGTCGGACTTTAGCACCCGGAACATCTGCCGGAGAGAGGCGAGATAGTCGAAGAAGAAGGTAAGCGCGTCGCGGACACGCTCGGGGTCCCTCTCGACGAGGTCCGAGAGGAGGCTCCTGGCGGTCTCGGAGGGCAACTGCTTCACCGTCTCTTCGACCCGCGTCGCCGGGCAGAAAGCCCAGGGCGAGGCGTTCAGGCTTCTTCAGTTCCCGGAGCCTCAGCCACGCTATCGAGAGTTTCGACCATCGCGCATAGCCGACCGTGTTCTTCTCCTCGCCATAGGGTGGGGAGGTGACCACAGCGTCGACGCTGTTGGAGTCGAGCGCCAACTCCCGCGCATCGCCGAACCCGACGGCAGTCGAGGATCGCTCGGGAACGGCGTCGGTGAACGAGGCTACCCTCTCGACTGAGTCGAAGAGCTTCCTGCGGAAGTGTCCCAGGGTGTCGGGCGCGTGCTCTACGAGCTTTTCAGGTGGGAGGACCCTGAGGAAGCGGCTTGACCTCCTGTCGATGTTCGAAGACCTGAAAGCCGTGTCTGACAGCACGACCAAGAGCAGGTCCCTCACATCGCTGTCCTCCACTTTGAGGATCTCCTCGTAGAGGAACTCAAGGTCCCTGCAAACGTCACCCTTGAACCAGTGGATGAGGTTTGGGTGGATCGAGAGGGGGTCGCGGGCAGCGCCTTTGCCTTTTCCCTCCTTCGATGGTCTCCGTCGACCTTCCTCAGAAAGGCGGCGGCAGCGAACTTCGAGCGCCTGAAATCGATGGGGGTGGACTTGACCTTGGCGAGCAGGAGAGCGAACGGGTTGACGTCTGAGCCCACGGAATCTCTTCCCATGAGCCTGGCCTCGACGAGCGTGGTCCCGCTGCCGCAGAACGGGTCGAGAACGCGGCCCCCTTTCGGGCTGTACCTTTCGATGAGCCGCCTGGCTATCTGTGGTATCATCCTTGCCGGGTAGTCATGAAGACCATGGGTGAGGTAGGAGGTGTCGGCCTTTGAGAAGGTCCAGTCCTGGTCCACTACGAGCCCCTCGAGGGTGGTCTGGATGTCCGGATGCGTAGCAGAACCTTCTCTCGACACTAAGCTCCACTTGGCATTGCCCATCGACCTAATTTATGCTGCCGATTCAGCGAGGCACGACGGGAGACCACTTCGGGCTCACGGGCAGAGCCGGAGGAGCGAGCCTCGTGAATTCGCCGGAGCCATAGACGGCTTTGTCTCCCACGATGGTGAGCATCGATTCGAGGTCTGCTATCTTCTCCTCGGGGACGGTGAAGTAATCCTGGGACAGGACGGCGAGGTCGGCGAGTCTCCCGACCTCTATGGTGCCTTTCTTGTTCTCCTCGCCCGAGAACCACGCGTTGTTCGCCGTCACGAGCGCTAGGGCCTCTACCCTGGACAACCGGTTCCCGGGCGGGTAGAGCTGGGTGCCGCCTACGGTCTTGCCGGAGACGAGCCACTGGACCACGCACCAGGGGTTGTACCTGGACACCCGTGGGGCGTCGCTGCCTGCGCCAACGGGTATCCCAGCGTTGATCATCTGGACGATTGGAGGAGCTCTCTCAGCCATCTGTTCGCCGTATCTGTCGATGAAGTGCTCACCCTGGAACGCCATCCTGTTCTGGACGCTGATCCCCCCTCCGAGCTTCCGCACCCTCTCGATGTTCTTGTTGGAGATGGTCTCGGCGTGGACGAAGAACCACCTCAGCCCGGAGAACGGGGTCTTGTCGTTCACTTCCTCGAAGACGTTCAGGAAGCGCTCGATGGACTGGTCGTAGGTGGCGTGGAGATGGAAGGGCCACCTCTTCGTGACGAGGAAGGAGACGACGGCTCCCAGGTCCTTCTCCATGCTGGAGGGGAGATTGGGCCTCGGCTCCATGAAGTTCTCAAAATCTGCGGCAGAGGCCACAAGGTTCTCGCCCGCGCCACCCACCCTGTAGAAATCGTCGCCGTCTCCGGGACGGGTCATCCTGCTCCAGAGCTCATAGTCCTCCAGCTCATGCTTCGCCCTCCCCGCATAGAGGAAGTAGGCCGAGCGAACCGTCAGCTGCCGATTCGCGGCTAGCTCGCCGATGACCGAGTAATCCTCTGGGTAGGAGAACCCGCCTCCGCCTCCGTCGATGACGCTGGTCATGCCGAGCCGGTTCAGCTCCCGCATGTACTGGAGGGTGGAGTTCACCTGGTCCTCTCGTGTTAGCCTCGGCGCCCTGGCGAGGTTCGAATAGATTATCGCCGCGTTCGACCGCGCCACCAGCGACCCGGTCGGATGTCCGTTCTTGTCTCTCAGGATCTCGCCCCCCGGAGGGTCCGGGGTCTCCCTGTCGATGCCCAACGCCGCTAGCGCCGAGTGGTTGAGGATGGCGTCGTGATAGTAGTGGGTCACGAATGCGGGCGTCGTGGGTGCAGCCTGGTCCAACTCCTCGGGAGTCGGTGGCCGCCTCTCCTTGAATTGGAATTCCGTCCAACTCCCGATGACCCTGACCCACTGGGGCACCGGAGTTCGCAGCGCCTGGTCGCGCAGCATGGCGAGGGCATGCGACAGCGACCCGACGCCATCCCAGCGCAGTTCCATGTTGTAGCTCAGGCCCTCGCGGATGAAGTGGGTGTGGGAGTCGCTCAGGCCCGGGACGACCGTACGACCCCCGAGGTCGATCACATTCGTCTTGGGGCCCTTGAAGTCCAGAGCCTCGCGGTCCGAGCCGACCTCGACGAAGAAGTCGCCCTTTATCGCGACCGCGTTTGCGAAGGCGCGCCGCGAGTCCTGGGTGGCGATTTTGCCGTTGATCAGTATCGTATCGGCTGCGCGGTCCGCTTGCAACCAGCCGCCACCAGTATCTCGGTCTTCCGGCCTCCGGTCACTTCTTGAGCTTGACGAATTCCACGAGCCCGTCCCTGAACTGGATGCTCGCGTGGCTCCCGTTGCAGAATGGTTTGTTCACGGACGCGCCGCATCGGCACAGGGTGACCTTGTTCCTGACCTCGTAGGGGGTGCCGTCTGCAGACTCTATCCTGATACCTCCCCTCACCCAGAGCGGGCCGCTGCAACCGAGTGCCGGGTCCTCGACAATCCCGATGGAGGGTTTCTCAGTCTCCTCCAGGGACACGTCTGTCTTCTTGTCATAGAGCACCAGCCTTCCAGATGGGCAGTGGTCCGCCTCACGTATGACCAATTTTCTCGCTTCCGGGTCTTCGGTCTCTGGCATCAGACCCCAGATCTTCCCTCCGGGGTCGCAGAAGCGTGCAAATGCGCAGAGCTCCTCCTCGTCTCGCAGAATCATGTGCGGACCATCGAATATCTCCGCCGCCCTCACGTATGGCTTCCTGGACGCGGTCTCCGTCCCGTCGAACTTTGCCTTGAGGTGGCTGTTGTCGCAGAAGGGCTTGTTCTTGGACTGTCCACATCTGCAGAGGCTGTACTCCTCCTGGGTCTCGTAGGACTTGGCTTCCTTCCAATCCCACGAAAGGCCATCCTTGTTGGGGGTGATGATCTGCATTTTCAGGGGAACTCCGCCCGAGACGATGTAGGACCCGTCCTTGGATACGACTATCTTCATCTTGTCCACGGCTTTGGGCATGCGCGTGAGGGAGCCGGCCATTCATATAAGTATGCAAGATTCATTACGCGTCCGCAGGCACTCGAAAGATGGGCACGGGCTAGCCGTGGATGCCTACGGCGGTCAGGGCGCTGATCCTTTCCTCTAGCCTCGCACTGGCTGCGGTTCTTGCCTTTCGCATGAGCATCGACTCGGCCAGGCGAATCGAATTCAGCAGGGCTTCACGACCGACGAACGAGGCAGCGATGCCGTCGCATCTGAGCTCCTGGACCCTGCTCCTTTCCGCGTCCCTGGACGAAGAGACCCACATTGATGCCAGGAACAGGATGCAAAAGACCGACTCGGTCAGGAGAATGTTGTGAAAAGCGACCAGGGTTGCGAGCGTCAGCGCAAAAGAGACTGCCATGTTGGAGGCGGTGATCCTCAGCTTCTTGTTGTCCTGGTCGAGGACGTGCGCGAATTCGTGGGCCCCTGCGGCGAGCCTCTCTTGCGCTGACAGTTTCTCGTAGTCCTTGCGGCCGAAGACGACCTTGTTGCCCAGCGTGACCGCGGTCACGCCCTTGGCTCCAGTCAGGAAATATCGGTCTTCATTGTCCGCGCTAAGGCGTTGTACCACCGACATCCGGCCGGCGAGAGAATCCATCTCCTGGGAGATGAAGGGCTTAGCCCCGAGAAACCCCCGAAGATAGAGCGAGGCTAGGTCCATTCCAGCAGAAATCGCATCCCTGTCCTAGATGAATGTTAGGAAGGTCCCCTCCACCCGAGCGCGCAACAGCGTGTCGAGGAGAGAAACCTCCATGGTATAATCTTCTGGCACAAAACAATCTAGAAATCATGTGCGCGCTAGATAACCTTCCAGAGGCCTGAGCCAACGATAGACGATGTCAACGGTGCCTCCATTTGCACTGCCGGACACCCTGGCTGGACTTTTAGTCCTTGCGGCGGCCCTCATCATCCTCTGGATTGTAGTCTCGATTCCGGTCTACATCGCTGGCTCGCTCGTCACGACCGGCAAGGGAGATTTTGGCGATGCCATGGGCGCGACGCTCGGTGGCGCGCTAGGCTACGTGATCGTACTTTGGGGCGGGACGCTGCTGCTCAGCGTTATCCTGCCCGTCGGGACGGCGCTCATCCTCTCCTTCGTGCTGGCCCTTGTCGTGTGGGTCGCGGTGTACGCCGCGTCCTTCGATGTCAGCTGGTGGGGCGGAGCCGCGATTGCCCTCGTGGGCTGGGCCGTGCTGGTGCTGCTCGACTTTTTCCTCATAAGCATCTTCGGAGTCGGAATACCGAAGTTCTATCCCTTCTAGGCTGGTCAGCCAGATCACATAGACGTCCGCGCCACAAAGCACTAAGGGCGCGCCGCAAGGGCGTGGGGTGCTGTTCGTGACCTCGATCTCTGCCTCGATCTATAACTTCGTCGTCAGCCTGCTGGTAAACTCCGGCTACGCTGGGCTGTTCCTGCTGATGGCCATGGAGAGCGCGACACTCCCCGTCCCGAGCGAGGTGATCCTGCCGCTCGCGGGCTACTATCTGGTCTTCCAGAACGGTTTTGATTTCTGGGCCGTGGTCGCCGTAGCCTCTCTGGGTTCTCTCGTAGGGACACTGGTCGACTACGCGGTCGGCTACTCCCTGGGGAGGGCTGCCATCTTGAGGTACGGCCGGCCGCTCCACGTCAGCGAAGCCCGCCTCGCCAGGGTTGAGAGCTGGTTCCAGAGACGCGGGGACGTCGTGGTGCTCCTCGCCCGCTTTGTCCCGCTCTTCCGCACCCTTGTCGCGTTCCCCGCCGGGGTCGCGGAGATGAGCCTCCCCAGGTTCGTCGGTTTCTCGATAATCGGAATAGTGGCCTGGGACGCAGTATTGGTGTACGTGGGGTTCCTCGCCGGCAGCAACTACTCCTCCATCGTCTCCTCGCTCCAGACGTACTTCACCCTCGTCGAGGTCCTGGTCGCCCTGGTCCTCGTCCTCGCATTGTATCTACTCTGGCGGCGAGGGACTCAATCAAAGGCTTGAGCAGAGTCGGCCGGCAAAAGCTCGAAAGATTTCCCTGGGGGACTACAGCGACAGAACTAGGTATGGATATCCGGGCGATTCCAGAACGACAAGTCCGGCTGCTTGATCAAGACCGTCCTCTGGCCGTGGATGCCGTTCACCTCAGGCCTGGTGACCGGGTAGTACACGCCGCCCTCGTAGACAGCCCCTACGTGACCATAGCAGAAGGCTATCGAGCACAGCGAGCCCGTGGTGGTCTCGTTCGAGTCGATCTTGATCGAGATCACGCCCGTGGTGACGGGAGCCGCTGTCCGGAGGTTGACGACGGGAGCGAAGAACATGAAGCCGCCGATCATGAGGAAGATGCACGCCAGGTACGCGGTCCTCTTCACGCCTCGCAGGAAAGCGCGTTCGGAAATCACGTTGGTGCACGACGAACAATCGCCACAAAGGCATCCGGCGCCGCATGCGGAGCATGCGCAACTGGATGGAGTCTTCTGGAAAATCATCCTGCTTCTTTCTCCCCCTTCACGCGTCTAGTTCTTCACTACAAAGGCATATATTGGCTTAGCTAGACTAATGCCGATTATAGCTTCGCTGCATGTCGAAGTTTCGTAGTCGGATGGCCTCTACGAAGCGCAACGAGGCAAACCTAGGAAGTGGACGAGGATTTAAGACCTCAAGGGTCTACCTCGCCGCGAGTGTAACCGATGTCAACAACCCCTACGAGCCCCTATGAGGGCTTCAACTTCCTCGTGGCAATCGAGGGCATCCCCGTGGTGAGCTTCGCAGAATGTACGCTCCCTTCTGTGAGCATAGATGTACTCGAATACAGGGAGGGCTTCGAGTCCGCAAACAATACCCACGACGTTCCCGGGCTGGTGAAGTTCGGCGACCTCACGCTCAAGCGTGGTCTTGCCAATTCTGCGAGCGTTACCGCGATCTGGGATTGGTTCAACAGCTTTATCCAAGGGAAAGGCGTACGGCATGACATCACGGTGTCCCTGATGGACGCCAAGAGCCTACCGGCTATCAGTTGGACTTTCGCGGACTGCTGGCCCGTGAAATACGAATCGCCCGTTCTCAACGCCCGGACCAGCTCGATAGCCATCGAGACGCTGGTGGTCTCGGTGGACGGTGTGACCGTGGCGAACAAGGCGGTCGAAGGCACATAGAAGTGAATGAAAACGGTCGAAAGACCCCCGGGAAATAGTGTCACGACTCAGGGGAGGCCGAGGGTAATCCTCGACGTGCACCATGAGAGGGGACTCTTCTTCCTGCTCCTGAGGAACATAGGGAGCGAGCCCGCGGTCAACGTCGTGACCAAGTTCGGGCCCAGGATCCTCGGACCCGACGGGAAGAAGGAGATAAATGGCATCGGCCTCTTCCGCGGGGTCGCTTTCTTTCCCCCCGGAAAGCAGTTCCGCGTCCTCCTCGGGGCCGCCGCTGCGTATTTCTCGACCAAGCAGCCGACCAAGTTTCCAGTGAGCGTTACCTACCAGGGTGAAAACGGGAAGGGGTACAGCGAGGTCATCAATCACAACCTTGAGATCTACCGGGACCTGCCGCAAGAAGCCGAGGGCAAAGCCTGACCATCTCCGTCGGGCCTCACGCCACCGCGGCCATTCCTGGATACTTCGCCCTCATCTCCTTCCCCTCTTTGAACCTGGAAAACGCGAAGATCGACCTGTCGAATGTACGTCCGAAGAGGCCCGTCTCGCCCATGACCATCTCGGCGTTCATGAGCCCGAGCGCGGGGGAGAGCTTGAACCCGTGCCCGCTGAGGCCAGCGCAGCAGTACGCTCCCGAGAGACCGAGTTCGGAGAGCTCGTCGATTATCGGGTGCTGGTCCGGAGTGACGTCGTACATCCCCACGTAGGAGGAGTGCAACACGCCTTCGGCCATGAGGGGCATCCTTGTCACGAGCGCCCCTGTGAACGATTCGAGGGTCTCCGAGCTGACGTCCTGGGGGACCTCGGCCGGGTCGCCGTGTCTCTGGTCGAGCCCGGAGTCGATGGTCCCGACGAAGACGAGATACCTGCCTTCGGGTTTGTAGTAGGTCTTCTGGGGGTAGTCCCAGACCACGGGCCTGTTGCCTTGATAGGAGGCAGGACGGTCGAACGCGATCATCGGGTGGCCGACCGCCCAGATGGGCAGAGAACGAATGGGGGCCGCGCAGCTACTGGCGAGCAGCTGGTTCGTCCATACGTTGGTGCAGAGCATGACCTTGGAGCACTCAATCCGGGAGCCATTAGAGAGCTCGACTGACTCCACCCTGCCGCGTGGCGCCTCCAGGCGCGAGACCTCTCTCCCCAAGAGAAGCTGGGCGCCGAGCCTCTCCGCAGACCGCGCGTAGGAATTCGCCACCGCCACTGGGTCTGCATATCCGCTCTCCGGCTCGAGGACCGCGAAGCCGATGTCGTCGTAGGCAAACTCCGGGAACGCTTTCATCGCGTCGGATTTTTCCATGAATTCGTTTCTGGCTCCGATCCCGTTGAGCATGGCGATGTTGGCAAGTACGGTCTCGCGAATTTCGGGCGGCGCCAGCATCAGCATCCCCGCCCTCGTGAAACCGGACTCGCCTACGGAGGAGAAATCCCTGAGGATGTCGCGGGAATAGAGTGCCATCCTGGCCACGATTTCGTTGCTGTAGTGGGTCCTTACGACCGCAGAGGATTTGCTAGTCGTCCCACTTGCGATCTGACCGCGGTCGACCAGCACGACACGCTGACCCGCTTTGGCGAGGTGGTATGCCGTGCTGGAGCCGGTCGAACCTGCACCGATGACCACGATGGGCTTCCCCGTGCTCGCTCCTTCCAAGGTCTCTGCGCGCAGCTCGCGTAGGAACTTAAGCTTAAGGGCTATGTCGGGACTGCGAGCGACGGGAAGCTGGTGACGGCGCCGCGCCTGACGGTCCTGGAATAAGCGAGCAACACCCCGACGTAGAATGCGAGGAAGATGCCGTAGCCAAGCCAATCGTGGACTCCCCAGAAGGCCGTGGAGCCTCCCACATAGCCGAACCAGATCATGATTGCGATCCGCGCCGAGTCGAGCAAGGGTATCAGGGCCACGCCCACCACCGCAAACTTCAGGGCGTTTCCGACACTCGAGGGCATGTCGAGGTACATCAATCCGAGGAGCGCGAGGTAGATGCTGATGGAATACACTGCGGAGCACACGGGCGTCACCACCGAACTGATCGGTTCGCCCAGGGAAGAGACGAACGCGAAGGATACCCCTTGCCAGGCCACGTGAAGTCCCAGGGCTTGCGTCATCGCCGCTGCGATGTCGCTGGAGAAGAGCGCCAGTGGTGCGCCGAGAGTCTCTATCAAGAACAAGGGTGCGACGAGCCCCGCCGCGTAGAGGGAGGCATAGGGGAGCATTATCCTCCACATCCCGGGATTGGTCAGGAGAAGGGTCCCGTATGCGACCAGGACCAGCGACGATGCCGCCGCCTCCAGCGCGAGGTAGTCGGACTGGCTCGCCCCTGCGAAGAACACGACCCACAGAGCCGCGGGAACTGCGATGAGCGCGAGCCCCGCCAGCCTGACCGTGAGCATAGTGGTCAGTCCTCGCTCGGTGAGCAGAATCCTGTGAAAGTCCTTCCAGCGGAGCCCTGTGAGTAGCACCAGTAGCGCGAGGAACGGGTAGGCTGGGAAGACCGTCCCAAGCGTGGAGGTGAGCAGGGTGTCCAGACCCGTCGCCAGCAAGATCAGCTGGCTCGAGTAGAGGGTCACGAGGAGGAGGAAGGTCGAGCCGAGCCACAGCGCCAGCCTTGCGTGCCCCCTGTCTGTTTTGATCATGGTTCATCCGAGGGACGAAGGCTCAAGCGTTCGGCGGCCCGTGGCTGCCGACCCCGACGATGGTGCGCCGCCGGATCAGAAGGTAGGAAGCGGCAAGAACGACGGTGAAGGCTGCCGCCACAGCAAACTGGTATGGGAAGACGGGGACCCCTCCACCCCCGGAACTGGAACTAGAGCTGGAAGTCGTCGAAGATGTGGTGGACACTGCCGTGGGCGTTGACGTCGCGGCGGTGGTGGTGGGACTAGAGGTCGTGCTGGTGGAAGTCGCCGCGGCCGCCAGACCTGTACCATACCCCAGTACCCTGTCGTCGACGAAGTCAGCCACCCAGAGGTTGCCGCTCGAGTCGAACGCTAGGCCTGCAGGCTGGTCGAGACTGGTCATTGTGGGTGTTATCGGGTAGCTCTGGCCCATGGCAGTGAGGTTGGGCTGGCCCAGCACGAGGCTGGCCGATTCAAAGGTGGTGAACGGCTTGCTGAACTCCAGCACCCGGTTGTTCAGATGGTCAGAGACCCAAAGATTCCCGCTGGGGTCGAACGCTATGCCGTCGGGTTCGTTCATGACGTTAGCCGTGGTCGCCGTGCTGCTGTTGGTGAAATCGTTCTCCCCGATCACCAGGCTCGCAGCCTCGTAGGTGATGAGCGGAGCCGCATATTCCAAGACCCGGTGCCCGTCGACCACCCAGAGGTCGCCAGCCGAATCGAAGGCTACTGAGTTGGGAGCGTTCAGGCCCTTCTTGCTGACCTCGTCGTTGCTGGCGTTGAGGTTCGGCTCGCCTATCACCAGCGTGGCGGGTTTGCCCGTGGTGAAGGGCGCGGTGTATTCTACGACCCGGCCGTTGAGAAGGTCCGCCACCCAAAGGTTTCCTGAGGAATCGAAGGCGAGGCCGTAGGGCGAGTTAAGGGACGTCGAGTTGGTCACGGAAAAGAAGTCGTTGGTGAAGCTCGTCTGCCCCAGGACGACGCTGGCCGCTTCGCCCGTCGAGAAGGGTACCTTGAACTCGAGGACCCTGTTGTTGCCAGTGTCAGAGACCCACATGTCGCCGCTGGAATCGAAAGTGATTCCGTTAGGCGCAGTGAGGCTCGTGGCCGACGTGTTCGCAGGGATCATCGAGTTGAAGCTAGTCTGGCCTATCACGATGCTGGCCGACTCACCGTCGGAGAAGGGCTCTTTGTATTCGAGGACACGGCTCCCGCCCGCGTCGGCGACCCAGAGGTTTCCCGAGTGGTCGAAGGCGATGTCGTATGGTCCGACGAGCCCTGCGACCGTGGCGCTGGGGCTGAACGTCGTGAGATCAGGCTGGCCTATCACGACGTTCGCGATTGCGTCGTTGGAGAGCGCGAACGCATGCGGTGTGAACGCCAGAAGAAAAGTGAGAAAGGGAAGGGCGAGGGCTATCCACTTCGACCTGACTTTCAACAGGTTCACAGCGAAACACCCAAAGCTAGTCTCGTGCGGAATAATAACATTTGCCGGAATCGGTGGGCTGGACCGTCATAAGCGAAGACCCACATCTACTGACGCACGAACTTGACGACCCTTGCAGGGGGCTCTCCGGGAATGTCCCGCCTGGCATAGTAGCCGGGGTTGTCGGCCACGTAGACGTCCCCTCGCGAATCCACGGCGATCCCGTGGGCGACCTTCATCGTACCTTTCGCCTCTGGGTCATCCGTCGACCAGCTCGAGACGACCTTCCCGTCCCGTGAGAAGACGAACACCTTGTCGGGCTTGTCCCCCCAGGACTGCTCGCAGACGTAGGCGGCCTTGCTGTCGAAGTCTATGCTCTCCGGGAGGTTCATCCCACCCCATTCGGTGATGTACTTGCCGTCCTTGTCAAAAATCTGGATGCGTCCGTTCTCGCGGTCGCAGACGTAGACCTGGTCCTTCTCGTCCAAGTTCACGCTGTGTGGGAGAGCGAACTCCCCGGGACCCTTGCCCAGACTGCCCCAGCTGCCCAGATGCTTCCCGTTCGGCGAGAACTTCTGTATCTTGTGGTTCCCGTAGCCGTCGGAGACGAAGACCTCGCCTGTGGAGGAGACCGCCATCCCCGTGGGCATGTTGAACGGCTCTCCATAGTAAGCCGCCCCTGCGATGTCGCGCTGTCCCAGCTCCATTATCGGCTTCCCTCCCTGGCTGTGCTTCACCACGACGTGGGCCCCGCAGTCCGCCGTCCAGACGAAATCGTGACTGTCGACGTAGATCTGGTGCGCCACCCTGAACTTCCCCTCCCCCCAGGAGGAGACGAAACGGCCGTTCTTGTCGAAGACGACGACCGGGTGGTCTCCCATCCTGTCGAAGACGAAGACCCTGTCCTGGGAGTCGATGGCTATGTCGGTCACCCCGCTGAAACTCCACCAGAGGGGCAGCTTCGCCCAGTCCGTCTGTACCCGGTAAGTGTAGTCGCCCTGTCCTAGAACCACGGCCCTCGCTTGGTGGGCTCTTAGAAAAGCCTTGTCAGTTCGCCGTGGGGACGGTCCGGCGGGGGACCATGGCCAGCCTGCGGGTCTCCTTTCGTCTTTTGTGTGCCACGACGGACTTGGCGGGAGTCCTGGGCCGGTCGTCGGGAGCCGTCAGCTCGACCCTTAGCTTGGTCGGCCCCTCGAAGCTGAAGACCAGCCCCTGCATTGGCTGGGCCTTGACCTTGTCCGGCGAGACCCGCTCCTTGCCGCAGCTCAGCTTCACCGGGTCGAGGGGCTTGAGATATTTCTCCGGATAGGTGACCGTCAATTCGGCTTTCGACTTGTTGCCCTCGGTCGTGGATTCGATGGAGTACGTCCCGGGGCGAATCATCACCACTGCGAGCATGTCGTCGACGCCGAGCTCGCGACTGTCGAAGACCTTCGGGCCCTCGCCCGACTCCGACCTGTGGACCTCGACGGCGTAGCCACCACCTGTGCTGGCTGGGACGCGAAAGACCGCGTAGCCACCAGCCTCGAGCTCGTAGCGGCTCTCTTCAACGGCACTCCCCCTGGCGAGGTGCAACGCCCTGAGGTTGACCTCGACCTTCGTCAGCCTGGGGTTGTCGCCCGCCGCAGAGGCCGCCTTTGCCACGCCTATCCTGAAGGAACGGACCGGACTCCCCTTGAAGTGTAGCACGCCCCGGTAGTCGCCAGGCTCGCGGAACTGGTGCACCACGGTGGTCATCGACGTCAGTGATGAGTTGTCGCTGGCGGTTTGTGTGATGAAGTTGCGGTTGATTCTCGTGTTCATGCCGTCAATCTCCAATGTCCCCCTGGACCACAAGCTCGCTGGTGTTCACTGTGATCCCGATGTACTGTATCGGGATCTGCACTGGTATGAGCGAGCCCTCCGCAGGGAGGATCGTGAACGGGTCGTCGAGTTCGAAGAGGGTGATGGAGATGTACTGGGCGAGCGCGTCGATAAGGTCCTGGAATATCCCCATGTTGCTGATGAGGTCCTCGAGCCACTCTGCAATGTCGTCCGGGATGCCGAGGACGGTCTGGATTATGTCGTCCACGCCTCCGAGGACCGCGTTCACGAGGTCCTGTGCCCAGCTTGGGAGGCCAGAGATCAGGGAGTCGATGGAGTTCGTTATGAGCGTCGTGAAGAGGTCCGCGGCCGTGTCCGCGATGTCGACGATGTCGAGGAGTATCGGCAGGGTCGGCTCGACGGCTATCTGCCACTGATTTGGCTCGCCCGTCCCGACGCCGTAGAACACCCTCGGGATTCCTGTGAATGTGACCTTGGAGTCTATGAACCCTCCGAGGTCTATGGAGAAGGAGAGGTCAGGGTCGCCCCCGAAGAGGCACTCCGCCGGGACGTCCACGAGGCACCCGTCGAACGGTATGGGGATGAGACAGAACTCCGGTGTGCAGATCTTGGGGATGTCGAAGCCAAGCGTGAGCGCGAGCGTGTCCCACCTGACGACCACGTCCTTCACCTCTATGCCGCCGGTGCTGGTCAGCTGGACGGAGCCGCTCTCCAGGTGCGCGGCCACTGACCAGTCGACCGAGACGGGGCCGTAGGTGCCGTTCCCCGACTTGACGAATTTGAACCCCTGCACGAAGGCGGCGAAGACCTTCTCGAGCGTGCTCCCCGAGACCGCGGCGGTCAGGTCGAAGGTCCCGGTCCTGGTCCGGCCGCGCGTCGTGCGCGTTATCGTGCCCCCGCCGCCCCCGCCCCCGCCACTTCCTCCTCCGCCGCTCCCGCCCAGGGTGAGGTTGATGTCTATCTGGTCGACATCGATGAAGAGCTCGAGCTGGTCGTCCTGGATGGCAGGGTTGTTGGGCACGGACGTGGACGCCGAGACCTGGATGTCGCCGATTCCAGCCGGCAGGTTGATGAGGCCGAAGGCCATCGTAGAGATGGAGTCCCCGAGCGTCGGGAGGATGCCGTCGTTGAGCGCCACGAGCGCGTAGCACTCCAGGGCCTTGTCGAGCCCCACCGGCGCGAGCTCCGGAATGTCGATGCCGTCGACCTGCGGCCTGATGCTCTGGTTGCCCACGGGACCGATGATGCTGCACCCCGCAGTCGCGTAGAGGTCGAGACAGACGCAATCCAGCTCCTGCGTCGGCAGCACGATTGGCCCGGGTTGGGGCTGTATGGGGACTATGGGACCGATGGGGTTGACGACGCCGGTCCCCGGAGGGCGCAGCGCTGAGGAGGAGTGCGTTGAGAGTGCCTTCGCCCTTCGGGTCATGGCGGGGACTGTGCCGTTCCCGAGGAGCCTTCCGGGAGGGATCGGAAGCCTGAGGCTGTCGGAGGGGCAACCGAGGCCCGCGCACAGTCCGAAGTGTACCGCCAGCTCCTGACTGGGAAGAGGACTCGGGTTTGGCGGGAGGGTGATTATGTTGCCGGGGTAGAAGTCAATCTGCCCGTTTGTTAGCTGGACGGCGTAGTTCATGGCGTAGGAAGTGCCCACCACGGGGAGCGGGTCGATGACCGTGACAAGCGGGTTGTTGGCTGCGAAGACCGCGGGGGCCGCCTCGATGGGGCTGCAGAGGAGGTCCGTGTCCTGGGCCACGAGGGCGGTCCCGTAGTTGAAGAGTGAGGGCCGCTGCAACATGACGTGCTTCACGACCCTGTTTGTTCCGGCGTCTTGTACCGCAGCGTAGATGTCTGAGTTGCTCGTATACGGCAATCTGGGAAAAATGCTAGCCAACACCTAATAAATATTATTACAATTTATGTTTATTCTCACTATATACCCCGTTCTAGAGGTCCTCTCTCCTTTCTAGTGACTCCCCGGCGCTTCTCAGTATGAATCGGAGAACCAGCGTCGTATAGGCGAGGCCGGCCATGCCGATGGCAGCCGCCAGAAGGAGCAAATGAGAGTCTCCGATGAGTCCGAGCAGGGGACCGGCGCCTAGGACGAACCCCATGAGCGGAGCGACCAGGCCGAGATTGATCAGCGTCTGGTACACGAACCTCTTGACGTCGGCGAGGTCCTGCCCCTGGGTCGCAAGCGTGTCATCCACGGAGCTCTGCCCGTACCTTGCGGCGAAGTACATGCCTCCAGCCATCATCAGGGCGGCGACCTCGAGCGATTCCGGGAGCGACAGCCCGATTCTCGAGGGCGGAGCCTGACGCGGAAGCTGTCTCCAGGAGCAGGGGTGCGCCGACCGCGGCCGCCACCGGGGCCAGTACGAGCAGCAGGGGTGTCACCCTCGCTTGGTAGACCTCGCTCACGTAGCGCTTCAGGTCTATGGCCGAGGTCTTGATGAGCCAGAGCCTCTCTTTCTCGAGCCACCTGGAGGCGTTGCCAGAGCCGAAGGAGCCGATGATGAAGAGGAGGAAGAGGAACGACGTGGGAGATGACTGGAAGACCCCGGAGAGCGAATAGATGACCATGAACCCCGAGAGGAAGAGGGCGTTCACGAAGAGGCTGCGCATCTCCTTCGTCCTGGTCATTATGATCCTCTCCTTTCCCCTAACCACAGCCCCCAGGGAGCGTCCCTCGGTCTTCAGGCTCGACCTGACCTTTGTGTCCTTCAGACTACCGTCGCCGTCGGAGTTCGGGTCGTTGATCTGGAGCACCTCGAGGAAGTTCTTCCTGGAGAGGCGCAGACCTACCGCAAAGAGCGCGAGGAACCAAGCGGCGAGAAGTAGGACGTCGAGGTAGTCCCCTGGCCCCCAGGCTGCTCCGCTGACCAGGGAGTAGCTGACCTGGGCCGCGAGGCCGCTGGGCAGGACGGCTGCCGCCTGGGCCAGCTGGGGCGGAGCTTTGGGGATGAGCAGGGTGAGAGGGAGCAGGCTAATCCCCGCGATCGCCGCCAGCGTCGCGTTGCGGACGAGCCTGACCCTGCCTCCGACCCTGGAATTAAGCGAAAGCGTGATGTCCGCGCTGAAGAAGAGCGCCAGGACGAAGAACGCGAGGGTCGCAACACCTGCGGCCAGCGCTGCAAGAGGCGAGGTGCCGTAGGTCGCCCCGAAGCGCAGGTACAGTGTGAGGATCGGGGGGAACGAGAGCAGGACCGTGGTGAACGAGTTCATCGAGACCTTCGCGATGAAGATGTCCCTCGTGTTCACCGGGGAGGTGAAGACATAATCCACGTCGGCGGTGCTCACCGGCAGCCCACTCCCGTTGAACCCGCTCTGGACGAGCCCCACCAGGAAGAACGCGAAGAGCAGGCTCAGCCCCACATAGGACAGGCCGGAACCGATGTTGAACCTCGACGAAAAGGAAAGGAAGGTCCCTCCGACGAGTAGGACCACGCCGACGGCGAACGACTCCCCGATGATCATCCAGGCCGCGGTCGCCTTGGTGAAACGCCCCTTCATCCAGTACCGCATGAGCGTGTAGACCGTCTCCGTGGAGTTCAGCCTCTCACTCCTCCGTGCCAGCCGTGGTGAGCTTCAAGAAGACCTCGTCCAACCGCGAGTTGCTCCCGGTCCCGGCCTTCTTGCGAAGGCTCTCAAGACTTCCGAGCGCGATGATGCTGCCTCTGTCCATTATCGCTATCTGGGTGGCGTGGTCCTGGGCTATGTCCAGGTTGTGGGTGGAGAGCAGGACCGTTGTGCCCTTCTCCCTCTGGGAGCTGATCCAGCCGTTGACGAACGCCTGTGTACGGGGGTCCAGAGCGGTAAGAGGCTCGTCGAGCACCAGCACCGCAGGCTCGTGCAGTGTGGCCGCTATCAGGGCGACCTTCTGCTTCATCCCCTTGGAGAGGGTGCCGAGCAACGCGTTGGACTTTTCCTCGAGCGAGAACGTCTTCAGTGCCTCCGAAATGCGTGAGCGGAGCGGTTGGTCCTCAACTCCCCTTATCTTACCTACGAAGCTCAGGAACTCCCTCACGGTCAACCCTGTGTACAGAGAGGGATTTTCCGGGAGGTAGCCGACCACCCGCTTTGCTGCGTCCGGGTCCTTGGCGACGTCCTTTCCCGAGATGGAGACGTTCCCGCTCGTCGGTCGCAGGATGCCCACGACGATCTTCATCAGCGTGCTCTTGCCCGCGCCGTTCGGGCCTAGGAGCCCTACGATCTCTCCTGAGCCGACGCTGAGTGAGACGCCGCTGAGCGCTTGCACCTTCCCGTAGAACTTTGTGAGGTTCTCGATGACTATCTCGTTCGTAAGGAGCCGATTCGTCCCCTGTTATTATGTCTGGCCGCCCTTAAGGACTAGGAACGTGCCACTTGGACTCAATTCAGTAACGATTTGGGAGAGTTCTCGGAATTCTGCTAAATACGTTGTCGCTGTACACGATCCCATGTCAAGGAATCGCTCCGGCGGCTACTTCCGAAGCTCCCTGACCTCACAAGTGGCGGACGGATCGAAGAGCTCACATGACGGAAAGCGCGTTCCCGATTCCAGGCCCTTGTCTTCTTCCTTCGAAGACGGACCCGCGGATGAACGGCCCAGGAGCGCGCTCCGGATACGCCTGGAGATACTTGAAGCGGTTAAGGAGGAGGGGCCCAGCAGGCTGACCAGGATAAACCGCAGGACGAAGCTCTCTCACGTGAGGTTCGTGAGGTATCTCGAGGAACTGGTCTCATTGGGGCTTCTGAAGGAGGACCGGAACGGGTTGGAAAAGCTCTACACCCTCACCACAAGAGGCCTCGACTTTGCGAGTCAGGTGAGGGAGACAGCGGCCCTCGTGGCCTCGTTCGGCTTCACGATCTAGTCCTGAGATGGCGGCAGGATAGGCGGCGAGCCTTCCTTCGTAAACATGAAGGCCGTCGTCGCAAACCCCAGGACCTTGGAGACGGCGTTGAGGAGGAAGGGAGCGCCGCCCGAGGGATAAGAGAAGCCGAAGAGGGCCCAGACTGCGAACGTGAGGAACATCGCCCCCAGGCAGTAGAGCGAATACCTCGTGATCGCCGCCCTGCTCGGGAACGTGAGAAAAGCCAGCGTCGTGAACATCGCGATGAAGAACGGTATCGTGAGAGTAGCTCCGGGGTCCGTCGGTGTGTGGCCCACCGGACCCACGATGAGGATGAACGGGAGTTCGAAGACCATCGGCCCCGCGACCGCCGCCGCGGACGCGCCTCCGAGGGCGGAAGAGGCTCCATCCCGTCGCAGAAGGTAGGCCACGTAGGCGAACGTGCAGGCGGCAGAGACCAGGGTGATGGGTAGCACAGGCCCGGTCACGCCCGCGTTCGGGTCGACGTCGATGATGTGCTTGAACACGCGAAGCAAATCGAGAATCTGGAGGACCCAGACGACCACTATCACGGCCCTCAGCCATGGCCTTGGCCTCGGAAGCTGGCGGCTGGTCTTGAGGCGGCTGCCCAGAAAGACAACGGTCAATCCGACCAGGAACAGGACGAGTGCGAGCAGTAGCGTAGTCTCCCCGGAATAGGGGTTCCAGACGATGAAACCGCTCTCTTGGCTAGTAGGGATGCTCGTTGCCAGCGTGCTCTGGACGGAGTTCAAAGCGGTCGGCCTCGCCCCGTGTAGAGAGTAGTCAAGAGTCTTGACCGTCAAGAAGATTGACATATATGGTTTTCGGGGCCTCGGACCGAATTAATTAGGGTGACCTCTCTACGGTCGCCTCTGGGGAATGGCAGAGACCGCTGCAAGTGCGTCGAAGTTCAGACTAAGAATAGAGAATCTCTCAGACCTGGTCTTCGGGCTGGCACTGTCCATCGGCTCCATAATCCTGATCTCGCACCTTCCTCAGACATCCGGTGACCTTGTCAGCTATATCGTGCAGTTCGGCGCGAGCTTCCTGATAGTGGTCTGGATTTGGTCCGGCTATAGCAGGGTGACGGATGTGATTCCCTTTGAGGTCACGGGGACGTTCTTCCTGAACGTAGTCCTTCTCTTCTGCGTGGCTATCGAACCCTACCTGTTCTACGTCTTGGAGGAGAGTAATTCCACCCTGCAGGGCTTTGCCTCATCTGTCTACGGAGTGGACGTGGGCGCGATGATGCTTCTGCTGGCTGGCATGTCGTTCATTGGCTTGCGTGGGGGCAAGAGAAGGGATGCAAAGGACCTGGCCATGGAGCGCGTGGGGAGGTTCAGACGAGTGATGAAGTTCGAGACCGTCGTCGGTGCGATATTTCTCGCCTCCGCAATCCCCATCTTCTGGATATCAGCCCCCGTCGGCGGTTACCTGAGGATTGACATTTGGTACGTCACCTTGGCCGTGTTTTTTGTGGCGAGTCGTCCGCTAAGAATTCCCGGGCCGAGATAGCCTCATTGGGTGGACCCAAATAGGGATTATCAGGCGTGCCCCCTGGACTTCTTGCGAAGCTTGGCTTTTTCGTGAGCATCCTCTGTCTTGTCCAGCTTATCCTCCTCCGCATCCTCTCTACGTTCTTCGTTGATGTCTGGGAGCCCCTCCTCAGCCTTCTCCACCAGCTCTCCTCTCTTCTGAGGCATGGGCCCACAATAATCCTCGCCCGATTTTATCCCTTTTTCCTGATTTATTCCTGATTTATTCCAAGGCGGATTTGGGGCTAGTCTCCCCTGAGCGTCTCATTACTATAGCCGCGAATTTTTCGGCGTCCAAAACGACCTCTCCCAGACAGAAAAGGGCCAATCTAGGTCCTTCTTAGATGCGATGAGAGACCATTTTCTAGTACTTTGTACTACTAGAGACCCGATTTTCACAGTTACGGCGCCTATGTGAACCACCTCGTTATCTACCCTCGGAGTGGTCTAATGCCTGACAAGTGATGAAAGCATGAAGACTCAGGGCCTGGGATTGCACAAGCCTCTCGAGGACATCATGTGCGAAATGTGCGGTGGCAAAGTGAAGCGGTTGCGCCAAAGGGACGCAGGGATGGCGAGGCTGTCTTTCTTGGATGAAGGCATCGTCGGACTCGATGCTTACGAGTGCGCCACATGCGAAGTGATACTCTACGCAGATGAATTGACGTTCGGCAGGTTTGTACCCCCACACCTGAAGAGCGTGGCAAGAGCCATTCCTGTGCCGGTGAGGTCCCGGCACAGGCCACCTCTTCCTACACGGGCGATGAGCAGCGGCGCACGAGGGGTGCTATCGAGCGCATGACGATGGGACATCTCCCGGCTGCGGTGGTGTTGTCAGGCCTCGGAGGCGTCCCCGGTCGTATTGGGGGCTCGAACGATATTGAGATCTCGACGAGGCAACTAAGGACGACTCATGCGCCCAGGTTGGCCTTGACCATGACCGACGATGCTGTTGCGTCGATTGAGGGGATGATCTTGAACAGGGTTCGGAATTCTGTGTCCAGGGCGGTCTTCAGGTAGGAAGTGTAATTTTGACCAAAATCGTGCGTAACAATAAGCGTGACATTGTTTCCTTCCCGCTTGAGCTCTACCTTGATGTCGAGCCCATAGCGGCCCCTTCTTGTGAGAAACTCCAGGAAGTTGTCCACCCTAGTATCCTGGAACCAGAACATCATCATGTCCTTCATGAGTTGGTGCGAGTCCGCCCTGGCGAGCTCCTGGAGCCTCTCCGGGTCGACCGCGTCGATCATGTCGCGGAAGAGCGTCTTGGGGATGGTGACGAAACCGAACCGTTCGGTAAGGCTGTCCCATAGCACATACTTGTTCAGAACGGAGGAGACCAGGGCGTTCAGAGCGATACCCTTGTTGGCGGCCAACTCTTCCAGCTTCGCCTCCAGCTCTTCGGGCATCCTGACTGTCCGGAGGACGGTTTTGATTTTCTTCTGCGCCCGACCGCCGTCGGGAGACGGTTCCAAAATCTAGCTTTTACGCAGGGGAAGCCGGGCGATATATATGCTTGCGAACAGAGAAACCGCCGCTCCGCTTCGAGTGGTATCGGACCCAGCTGACTACACTGCGAGACCGGAGAGTCTTTGCTGCCACTCGATTCGGCTCGCACCTACCTACACTTGAAATGACCCGACGCGGCCCGAGTTTCCTAAGTCCGCGAGATGCGAGGTTGGCCAGTGTCAGGCCATGCTAGCTATCGTGGACTTTTCGTTCCACAGGATCAGTCGGATGAGCCCTATGAGGAGCAGGGCGAATGAGACCATCAGGACCGCACCGAAGATGCCAGAAGGGACAGCCTCCCCGGCTATCAGCAGGATGGCATCTCCGTAACCGACGGCGGTGATGAGCACGAATCCAGCGACCATGAACTTGAAGAGTTGTTCCATGACATCGCCCTTGAACATATTGAGAACCCCCATCACGGCTACGATACCCACCGAACCGAGCACTCCAAAGCCAAATCCGACGCTGAGGTCCACCACATTGACCATGAAGACCCGTCCGGGCGGTTTTGGATATATCGAGGATGTGCACATTGTGGTACTATGATGTTGGGTTTTCACAGAAAAGATGTACTATGATTACAAGATTTTGCAAGTCGCGACCGCTGCGGTCTTGGGACGGATTTGACAAATCCCGGTTAGAGTCAGAAATAAAACGAGCTTTTCAAGGAAGAATTATGCAGAAGCAAGAGACGTGCACGTCGTGGTACTATGATGATGAGATTAAGAGGTAAGTTGTACTATGACGATGGGATTTCGAAGATTATGGTTCGTGGTGCACTTTGTGGATGCGCCTAGGTGCAGAGGGTGAGTAGTCCCCACCTAACTCCTTGCCAAATTCTCCGGGTCGCGACACCCCGAAACCTGCCATGTCTCTGTAGGGCTAGCGGGGAAGATGTCTGCCGTGTTTAGCTACTCGGAGCTGGGGAGCGCCTGTGGTCGGTGGGTGTTCCTGCGCGCATAGCGAAGCGAGGCGACAAGGTCCTTCCCGAGAATGCGAGCCATCAAGGACTGGAGCACTAGGCCAAACCTTGCGACCAGGGCCACTACAGAGAAGATGACTGGAAGAATCGCGACATCTGGAATCATGCTACGCGGTGTTCGAGAAGCGACACCCCTAATAAATCATCGCCCGGTATGATACAGCGTCGGCTTGGGCCGTCTCTACAGCTGTTTGAGGGTTTGCGTAAGGATGTCGGCCATGTCCTTCGTCTCCAGGTCGACCACCTCCAGGTAGAAACGCTGGACGCCGAGCTCCTTCCCTTCGTTTATCTGAGCCACCACCTCATCTGGAGTCCCGCAGATGGCGCCCTGCTTCCTCTGCCTCACGAGGTCCACCTCTGGGTCTCCCGTCCTCCCCGCTCTTTTCATGGACTTTTTGATGACCTGGATCACGCCCCGCCTGTTTTCGGCGATTTTCACCGGTCCAGACTGAGACACCAAGACGGGCCTTCCGCCGGCAGCCGACTCCAGCATCGTCTTCGCTTCTAGGAATGTCTCTGTCGGACTGGCGTAGATGTTCCATTCGTCTGCATACCTTGCCGTCGCCTCGATGACCCTCGGATGTCTTCCGCCTATGATGAAGTGTGTCTTGGTCTTCGGGAGCGCTTCCACGTCCGCGCTGAAGTACTTGCCCTTGAAGTGGACCTTTTCCCCTGTCGTCATCGGCACTATGATCTTGAGCGCCTCCTCAAACTGGTCCAGGCGCACAGAGAAGGGCGGGAACTGATAGCCGTATGCGAGGTACTCCCTCTTGTACCAGCCCGCGCCCAAGCCGAACATCAAACGCCCCTTGGACAGGAGGTTCACGGTCCGGGCCATCTTTGCCAGTATCGCTGGGTTCCTGTAGCTGACAGGGGTGACCATGGGCCCGAACTTCAGGGTCTTCGTGCTGACCGCGATGGCTCCCAGCGAAGTCCAACATTCGCCGGAGTCGGCTGCCCCGTCGGGGATGGGAAGAAGATGGTCTGAGCGGAAGGCGTAGCCGTAACCGTTCTTCTCAGCGTAGCGGCACCAGTCGACCAGCTCGCGAGCGCTCATCCCTCCCTGGGGCTCGAACTGCAATCCAAAGTCCTTGATCGAATGCAACGGAACAGTAACGGCCAGATGGGCTATTTGAACAGAAACGCCCGCGGCACTATGGAGGTGGGCAGCAGCTACTATTCGGCATCCTTACCAGCAAAAATCCCCCATTTTTCCTTCGTCTCCTTGTACCAGTCGCTCAGTATCTCCTTTAGTCTCTCCTCGGTTTCCGGCGAGGGGCATGATAACTGGGCCCCGGTCAGCATCTCTTGAAGCCGAGTGTCCATCCAGGATATGATCATCTTTCTCAACACGCCTGGCTCGTCATCACTGTGCTGTGCCGCTACTTTGGACGGGACGGTGAAGATGGACCTGAAAGCATAGCCGAAATCGGGGACCTGCTCGCTCCCTTCGTCCGGAGAGGAGCAGCAGCAAACCCAGGCCGCGGCCCAGAGCGACTCGAGGGAGGCGTTGCCTTCACCTCCCTCCTTGGCCTTGCCTTCGACCTTCACCTCACCCTCGATCGTTATCCGGAGGGAGGTTGCAGCGGTGCAGGAGCCCGTCAGGTACCTCGTGCTCACCTTCGTGAATTCCCGCTCGACCCCAGCAGGCATTTTCGGGGGTTCCTTCAGTTCGCCGCTGTCCACTACGAGTTCCCGGGACGCGTTTGCCCTCGTGATACCATCCTCTGGCATCGGGCACGAGCCCATCGTCAACCTGTAACGGCCGTGCGCTTCGACCTCAACGTTGGCGTTGACCCACAGCCACTTCCCGCCCTTCTCGATTATGAGGGCGATGATCATCGGCCCGAATTCAGCGTAGAATTCTTTGATGACTTCCCTGCCCTTCTCGATGTCCTTGAGAAGCTCGGCGGCCTTCTTCAGGTCATTGGAATTGATCGCCTTGCGGTACGCAACTATTGCCTCCTTGATCTTTTTCAGACTGTCCACGAATATCTTCCAGTTCTTACCCCAAAACACAGGGATGTTGTCGGGGCGAAGGTTCAGGAAGATGTCGACGAATTTCTCAAGGATGTCTATCTGTTCCAGGGACTCCCACAGGTCCTCCGGGACTTCCAATACCGACGCGTGCGCCCGCAACGCGGTCAGGGCCGCAGCGCTTATCGTACCGGTGGAGCCGGCCGGTGCTTCAATCGTGATATCGATCGTCGTCGTCCCTGTAGCGTCAGCGTCGACCGGGCTCGTCGCGTCGAGCCTGCGTTGCTCGCCTTCTTCGAGCCAGAGCTTCGGATTCACCCACACCTTTGCGCCTGCATCGACGCTCCCGCCGACCACGGCTCCATGCGAGAGCGCGACGGCCGACCCCAGCCATTCGGGGTCCCACGCTTCGTTCTGCTTCACATAGTCTTCCATGGCGAGCTCCATCTGGCTTCTCCAGACCCCGTCCGGCCCCGGCGTGCCATCTCTTCCAGCGTTCTCCTTGGACAGCCAATCGTTCGAGACGTCGACGTGAACGGCCTGGTCCGTGTCGCGCTCGTGCTGCACGCAGCCGCAGCCCCCCTCATCGTGGGTCGTTATCGGCGGGACGACCGGAGTGGTGCCGACGGGAGACGGCGGGGGCGGAGGGGTGGTGGGTGGCCTCTCGATGGTCCTCGGTGGTGGCGTGGTGGGCGGCCCGAGCTCGGGGGCGTAGGTGGAGGGCGTGAAAGTGACCGGCGCTTCCGGCGGTGGAGGCGGCGGGGGTTCGGTCCCCAGCTCAGGGGCATACGCAGAGGGGGTGAACTCCACGGTGCCCTCCGGACCGGTTGTCTTGGGCTCGCCTGGGGGAGGTTTCTCGGGCTTCCCTCCGGACTTCGACCTGCTCCAAAGAAGATATCCCACCCCGCCGATGATTATCAAAAGTACGACTATACCGCCGATGAGAAGGTCGGACGAGCCTGAGGACGCGGTCGTGGAGCCGGAGGTGGTGGTCGCCGTCTCGCTTGTAGGCGTGGAGACAAGCGTGGACGTGGAGGTCGTGACCGACGTCGTCGTAGAGAGCGTGGGCGTAGTGCTCGTGGGCGTGGATTCTGTCGTGGTTGCGGTGGACTCGATGGTCGTGGAGCTTGACACAGTGATCGAGGTGCTCGGCTCGGTGGTTGTCGAGGTAGACTCGCTCGTCGATGAGCCCGTGGGAGTAGACGTCGTCGTGGTCGTTGTAACGGTGGTGGTGGTTTCAGCCGTCGGTTGGATCGGGGCCGATTCACCGTAGGGGGTTCCCGCCCCCCAACAGTAGATGTACCCGTAGAGCTCGACGCAGTTCAGCCAGTATCCAGGACCGAAGGAGTTCGAGGCAACGTACCACGATGCTATTTCCTCGTCTTGGCCGTAGTAGACGCCGGCGGTGCCGGCATTGTTCGTGGTATCGCCGTTGATGCAAATCACGTACGGCGAGTACAAGACGCAAGCGGTTCCATAAATCGGGATGCCTCCGCTACCCGTGGACCCCGAGGTCGCACCGTAGTCGGTAGACTGGGTCCAGGCTCCCACGCCGGACGAACTGAGGGGCGCGTAGAAGACGTCGCTCACAGCTTTGAACGAAGCCGTCCCCCCGATGCAATAGATGTAGCCAGAATCGGCCACGCAGGCGTTGGAGTCGATCGTCACTCCCCCAGATCCCGAACTTCCCGATGCCGCTCCGTAATCGGTAGTCTCGGTCCATGGGCCGACGCCAGACGAGGAGAGCTGCGCGTAGAAGACCTTGGAGCTATCTCCTCCCGTGCAATAGATGTAGCCGTTCTCCGTCACGCATGCTAGCTGGAACGTGGCGACTCCGCCATTGCCAGATGTGCCAGACGCTGCGCCATAGTCCGTCGTCTCAGTCCAGGGGCCGACGCCAGACGAGGAGAGCTGAGCGTAGAAGGCCTTGCTGACGATGCCGGAATTGGTTGCCCCACCCACACAGTAGACGGAGGCACTGTACTCTACGCACGATGGCCACTCAGTGCCGATGCCCGCAGATCCGGATGTCCCTGACATCGCACCGTAGTCGGTGGTCTCGGTCCATGCCCCGACCGAACCCGATGGAGAGAGCTGGGCATAGAAGACATCGCTGATGTCGGTACCGGTTCCGTTCTGGCCGCCGATGCAATAGACGTAGGCGGCGTTGGTGACGCAGGAGACTCCCAGAATCGCGATACCTGTATTGCTTATCTCGCCTGGCTGGGTCGTCGGCGACCCGTAGTTGTTCTGTTCGGTCCAGGGGCCGACACCGGTCACCTGGGGCTGAGCCGTGACCGGCCTGGGGGCGAGTGATATCTTGAAGGTTGTGAGGAGCAGGACAAGAAGGACCGCGACGATGACCGGTTTCTGGGAGGTTCCCCGCAACAAGGCGATTTGTCAATATTATTATTTAAACGCGTGAGGAACGTGAGATATTTTGTGTACTAGACCGATAGGGCAAGCAGTCAGCATCCTGCGGACCGCACCGGCGCGCTCAAACCCTGGACTCATTCGAGGCGCAATTCCACGCCCAGAGCTTTCGACAAGTTCTTCAGGTCCTGGGCGACGTAGAAGAAGCCCATCCAGCTCCACTTGCCCCACCGCCTGATGCCTTCCTCCTTGACCTCCTCGATGGCTTCCCTCCTGTTCTCCGGCTCCTTCCCGAAGAAGAGCAGACCGAAGACGTCCACCGACCACGCGTCGATGGGGAAGCCGCCGTGCGGGTCTATGATGTCCGCAGCGTAGTCTCCGATGCCCGGGAGCTCCATCAGTTTCTCCTTGGCCTCAACCGGAGGCATGGCCATTATCGCTTTCATGTCTGGGAACCCCTCGACTATCATCTTCGCCGAGGCCACCAGGTACTTTGCCCTGTAGCCCAGCTTGCACTCCTTCGCAAAGAGAACGGGGTTCAACTTTGCAATCCTCTCGCCTGGTGGATGTAGCAGGAGGCGCCTTCGGTCGAACTCTATCGGGTCACCGTACTTGCTGTTGATGGCCTTCATCATGTCGTTGGACCTCGCGAGCCTGGCCATCTGGAGACATATGGCGAGGATGACGGAGTTGAATAGAGAGGCCGACTCGGTATCGTGCATCCCGTAGAGGGTCTCGACGACGTGCTTCAGGATGGGGTCCTTTTCTGCGAAAGCGTAGAACTCCCTCAGGTCCTGGTCAGCGCCTAGGCAGACGGCGATGGTCTCCCGGAGTTCCTCTTTCTCAGCCTTTGACAGCTCGCTCTTTGCGTAGGCATTCACTTGCAGGATGGGGCGCTCCATTGTACCCGTTGAGACGATCTTGAGTCCGACCGGCCCGCTGCGCAGGCGGACCGCGGTCCACAACTTCCCATCCTCGTAGACCTCGTCGGGAGTGAAGAGGTCCCAGCCGGCGGGCTTTTTGACGGTCAGCTGGAAGCTGAACGGTGGGATGGGCTCGATGCTGAAACGCGAAGCGAGGGTGAGTCTCACGGTTCGAACGGTCGCGGCCATCGTAATAAATCGGTTGAATGGTGCTAGCGGTCGCCTGGGTTGCGCCAACCGTGCCCCGGCTCGACGTGTGGCAAAGCCGAGCGTCGGAATCGAACCCCGGGAATGGCTGGTGACTAGGTCGGCTTCTTGACCCAGACGCCATCTGCGTCGACCTTGACGGCGAAGGTCTTCAACGGAATCTGGGCTGGAGGGGTGACGACGGCGCCTGTCCTGACATCGAACTTGGAACCGTGCCACGGGCACTGAACGTCGAAGCCCGTCAGTTCGCCCCTTCCCACTGGCCCACCCAAGTGCGTGCACTTGTTCGGAAAGGCGTAGTACTTTCCCTCGACGTTCGTTATCGAGACTTCCTGTCCGGCGGCTTTGACCACCTTGATGGTGCCTGGAGGTATCTCGGTGGGACCGGAAACCCTCTCGAAGCCGTTATGCGACATCCCTACTCCCCCATCCCAACCGAGCCACAATCAGCCGGCAGTTAGAGACGGTCGCCAAGGCGTGTCGAGGAATCGCCTGGATGGCTTCGGCTATATGCATTCCTCGCGCACAAGGAGCGGAAATCGTAGCGGCGGCGCGCCCGCCATCCTGATTTCTGCGATGTGGATGCCGTCGCGAGCTTGTTCGTTTCAAGGGTTAAATCCCCAACTTGCATATTGCGCCCTGTGGAGGGGAATTCTGAGCTCTGGGAGGCGAGGAAGAACATCGCCTGGGGGAACAGCACTGTCGCGCTCTTCTCGTTTTGCGCCGCAGGGCTTGTGTTCGTCGTATCCTACCTCGGATTTGGTGTGGAAGCGCAGGGTGACAGCCTGTTTGCGGAATCCAGAACTGCGGTCCTGATTCTGTTGACGTTGTCGATCATCCAATCGGCCTACTCCCTCCTTGTCTCGAGTAAGAGAATACGGACGAACTCCGAGAGCGGTCTCTTCCTGCTCGATACCGAGAACACATACTTCGTCGCGTTCGCCGCCGTCGCCGCCGCGTTCGTCTATGGTCTCTCGGTGCTGGGGCACATTTCCGACAGCCTTTCAGCCCTGTCCGCGTCGGCGATACTCACGGTATTCTTTGTGGTCCAACTTGCGTACGTGAAACTAAGTGAGAGGCGTGAGAGAAAGAAATAGCGGCCGGTCGGCGGCCGTCGCGACGGTCCCCGTCATAGCCATATTGCTGGTTGTTCTGGCCACGCTGGGAGTCGGCCTCTCGACCCAACTGGCCGCGCCGACGGTTACGGTGGTCTCGACCACGACCTCGACCCTCGGGGCGAGCGGGCCGCCGGGGTCGACATCGACGGTATTGGTCCCCACGACGATCGCCCAACTTTTTACGCTGACGAACACCGTAACTTCGACCGCCACAATCACAGGGCCGAGCGCGCCGCCTCAAACGAGCACGGTGACCACAAGCGTGGTGCAGACCCAGGTCCAGCTCCAGACCGTGACCTCGACTCAGACTTCAACCTCGACCGAGACGGCCACGCTCTTCTCGACCACCTCGCTGACCTCCACGGAGACCTTGACAGAGTACATAGCTTCCACGATCACGCAGACCGTTACTCAGACTGTCACGACGACCGTCACCACCACTGTCACGTCATACTCTGCCGGATAGGACTCACTTTCGGCCTCCCGTTAATTTGGATAATCTTATGTATCGACGAATTTTCTCGATTTAGCTGGTCGATGCGTGGGTGAACTCGGGCGTCAAGATTCACACTTATCTTGACGACGCACACGAACCGGCCGAAAATACGAAGAGAAAGGGTCCAAAGCCCCAGGACATCTATCCGATCCCACCTCTGTTGCTCAGTTGCCTTCGCGAGATTGCTCCAAAGATCATGGAGGCTGGAGTTTGGTGGGCGCTGGGCGGCGACCTAGCCGAGAACCTGCTGGGCGTCCAAGTCAGTCCCACGCAGATTGAGATCCTGACTGACGGGGCAGGGCTGACTAAGATCTCGACAGCTCTTTCGAGCTACGATGCGACGCCGGTCGTCGTAACAGAGCGGAAACTCGATCGGGAAGCGGAGCTCGACTTCAAGAAGTATCCAATCTTCGAGCGAAGTTCTCTTACCGAGTTCACATCCAAGGGAGCAAGGGTGAGAGTCCATGGGGATTATCAATTGAAGGTCGGAGAGTGGGATTGGGGCGACCCACTGATCTTCGAGACCGACTCCGTCATCCTTCTCGGACTCGATGTGCCCCTAATGCCGCTGAGGCTGAAGTCCGAGATTTACATCACTCTGGGCTGGCTTGAAAGAGCAACCCTGATCTCGGAGGCTTTCAAGCGGGCCCAGATCAAGGCTGGGGACTCCTCCTAACCTAGCATGGCCCTTCCCGGGAAGGGCGGGGAAGAATATGGCCGACCCTTGCAGGCGTCCTCAGTTGAGACGGGTGTCCTCTAAACTAGGGGCCCGGGGCTCTTGAGGTAGTCCTGGATGCCGTCGGCCGCTATGTACGACATCATACCTATGATGTGCGTCCCTGCGGTTGTGGTGTCCCCGAAGGTATCAGAGCTCTCAGAGCACGAGAAGAGATTTGGTATGTTCCAGGACTGCAGCCACTTGTTTGTCACCGACCAAGACGGGTCCGACCCCATGCGCATCCCGCCCCTCCAATGGATGTTGGTGCCGTGCGGGTGGGCGCTGAAGGAAGTGCCCTTGTTGGTCGTGATGTTGGTGCATCCCATCTTCGTCAACAGTCCCGGTCCCACCAGAGGCGCGATGTAGTTCGCTGCATTCCAGCCGTTGATGCCATAATCGCTGGTCACCCTGAGAAGCGGGTCCCCGAAGATGTCGGTGAAGTGTGGGTCCAGGTCCGTGTAGGTTTCGGTGGTGGGAATGTTCGGCCCTGCCCCGCCCACGGCGAGCGTCTGCTTTGTGGGCAGCTTCAGGTTCTTCAGCGAAGCCTTGTACGCGCTGCCCATGTTGTTCGCGTTAGGAGAGATCCCCGTGAAGGTGTGCGGAGCAGCTCCCATGTAGCCACCGAAGCTATGGTTCGTGCCGCCGATGAAGTTCTGTCCCGTGTGGTCGAAGTTATCGTCCGAGAAGTCTTCCATGGTGTAGCTGCCGCCCGCGCCGTTCCCGGCCGAGTAGGCGTTGCCACCGACGGCGAAGGTCCCGGAGACGCTCGTCGTTCCGCCCGGAGACGCCTCGACGAAGTTCCGACCGAGGCTCCCGGTCACGGCCGTATGGTTGTAGTTCTGCCCGGTGCCCGAGAGGTAGAACAGGCGCAGGTTATTTACCAGGTACGCCGCGGAGTAAACGACGTTCGCGGGCTGGAAGTGCATCTTCCCTGTGGGGTCCTGGTACGTGACGCCGGTCGCCATGCCGGCGGAGTTGGTGTTGATCCTTGAAACTGTGCTGTTCAGCGTCAAGGTCAGGTTGCCGCTAGCCACCGCCGCGGGGACGTGGGAGACGTGGGTGCTCCTCTTGGCGCCCGTCTCGCAGTTGTAAGTGCAACCCTCTCCGCCTGAGCAGAATCCGTCGTAAACGCACGCGTTGCCCGCCAGTCCGTATTGGTTCACGTATGGCTTGGATAGGATCGCCGTGACCCCAGCATGGGGATGATACCCCAAGGCTTCGGCGGCGGTCATGAATGCATTCGCGGTGGGGGTGAATGGGTGCGGCGGGACAGGATAGGTGGCGTTGGGTGTGAACGGATCCTGATTGGTCCCAGTTACACCCCAAGCCTTCTCAAACGAATTGTAGTACGGGGTTGCGTCTGTGTAGGTGATGGGCCAGTCCTCCACGTCTGCGTTGCCCTGAATGTTCGTGATGAAAGAAGGACCGTACTTGCTCGCGGTCTCGGAGACCACCTGGAAAGGCCATGGTCCGAACCGACCAAAACCGGCACCATAGTGGACCGCTGCGCCCCCGACCCCGTTGCCCATCACCCAGTTCACGCCCGAGACGTACTTCCTCAGGGGGAGCGCGAGCTGGTTGGAGTTGTGCCTCAGCACCGCCGGAGACCAGAGCGACAGGGAATGGTCCGTCGGGTGGAAGAGCGTGTACCACTCGTCTCCCTTCTTGTCGAGCGCCCAGTCGGTCGCGTAGTCGTAGTAGAACCCCTTGTCGATTCCAACGACCTTGACGCCGTTCACGGCCAGTTCGGTCGCGACTATCCCGCCCGCTACCCCCATCCCCACGACGACTACGTCTGTCGGGGGCTCTTGGATTACGCCTGACATCTCTATGCGCCTCCCTCACAGTAAGAACTGGGACTAGACGTGGTCACTGTCGTAGTCGATGTGCTCGACTCAGTGCAAAGCGCCTGCAACATGGCCTTGCTCACCGGCTTTAGCGGCACGGGCGTGGACATCACCATGAGCTGTTGCGTGGTGTAGCCGCAGTTGAAGAAGTTGCCCTGGTTGAGGCCATTGTACCCGATCAGACTCCAGCCCACCATGTTCCTGTTCCCGCTATAGATCGGGTCGGTCAGGAACCCCGCCCAGGCCATCATGTACGCCTCCTTGAAGAAGTCCGATGCCGATGGACCATCGGTGAAGTTCGTCGGCTTGCCCGCGGCGAGATCTTGGAGCACTTTTATCTGGTTGGCGGACGAGAGCGTCTCAAAGTCAGCGCCATAGGCTGAATTCGAATAGACCTCGAGCGAGGCTAGTCCGAGCTTCCAGAAGTCTGCCAGCGTCAACCCGTACTGATAGCCGAACCCGCTGCAATACGCAAATGTAGGAGTGCCGCATGGATAGGTCGTGCAGTCCATCGTCACGGGGCCCTTCTGATTGGGCAAGGCGAAGGGCGCTTGCATGTACATCCTCCCGTTGTTTCCGTACTCGCTATTGAGCTGTCCGTCGATGAAGTAGCTCACCCCGGCTTCCGTGGCGCCAGGGCCGTTGCTGTCCGACGGGATTATCGCCTCTGCGAGGGCTACGACCATCGCCGCTTCCTTTGGGTTCAGGTTGTTGTAGCCAGTAAGTTGTGCAAGGATGCTGGTGGCCTCCGAGCAGGTCGTCGTTGTGGTCGATGTCGAGGTGATTGTGCTCTCCGGCCCGCTCACCGTAGATGTCGATGTCGCAGTCGATGTGATTGTGCTACCAGGTCCGGTCTGTGTGGATGTGATTGTGCTCTCGGGTCCGGTCGTTGTCGATGTGACCGTGGTGCTCATGGTCTCCGTGGTGTTGGAACCGCTCATCGTCTCAGTGGAAGTGGATGTAGATGTGGTCGTACTGGAGCCCTTTGCCAAGTATCCTATGCCGGCTCCCACCACAAGTCCGCCCACGACTCCTGCTCCGACCTTCAGAAATGTTCTTCGCCCTGCGGCGCTATCTGCACTTGCAGTACCCCCAGTCGAGTCTGCCATAGCGACCAACGGGATGCCCCAGTATTTACGTTATTAGACAACTTCCGGTTGTATACCACTAGAATTTGTGGTCCCGTTGTTTTAGTTGGCTGGTTGAAGGCTCCGGGGAAAACCGGACATCGCTACAGAAAAGTGTTCGAGAAGCGTCTTCGGCCCCGTCCGTATACCCGTCTCCGTCATTCCTGTGTCTTGCCCGGCTCCTCGGCGTACGTTCTGAAGTGGCCGCCGCTCAAGCATCGCAAAGGCCTTTACATAGAAGCATAGCCTCATTCTCTTTGGATTGACGGTGCTGCCCGACTACTCCTTCAGTTGGTGGGCGGTCCCGTACTCCGCAGGGGCGGTGGTCACTCTCGTACTCCTGATAGAGGTCCTCAGGATTCCTTTCAGAAGGACCTACCACAACATTCTGGCCTTCCTGACTTGTACGCTCTGCGCCTTTTCTGTCAATCGTGCGGTAGCCGCGAACGCCAACACCCCGGCCGCATACCACCCTCTCTCGGTTCTAGCGCTTTACCTGGTTCCTCTGGAGCTCGCACTCGTCTACCACCTGTTTGTCGCTTACACCCACGTCACACCCGGCCGAGCCCTGCGTTACTCGGTCTTCGCCTCCTACGGCGTGATGCTCCTCTTCTGGGGAGCCCTGATCGTCGATCAATCAGTGCTAATCCCCGGAGCGGTCAAGACTCCACTCGGGTTGTACGCTGACTCACCAGGCCCGCTCGAGCCCCTGGTTCTGGTGTACTATTTCGCTGTGTTCGCCGCGTCAACCGTCCTTCTGGTCCGCTTCTACGCTCGGCTACCTCGGAACGTCGTCAAGCGCCAGACAGCTTTCCTTTTCACGGGGGCGGTCATCACCTTCAGCGGAGAGGCCACACTCATACTTTCGAGGGACTTTCCCATCCCGCCGTTGGACTGGTTTCTGGCCCCCATCGGAATAGCGGTGATGGTCGTCGGATTCCGGAAGCACGGCTTCGCGTTCGTCACCGCTGCCGAGGAGGTCCAGTCTTCCGCTCCCCCGAGATACTCCATACCCGTGGGCCATTCGTATCTTGCGGTCGAACATCAAGGCAGGGGCGCGTTCGAGACGTTCACCGACCTCATCACCCACGGCCACCCTGGTCTCTGCGTCTCCAGGGTCCACCCTGACAACGTGAAGCAGGAATACGACCTCAGGTCTACCCCGGTCCGCTGGCTGGCTCAATCGGCGAGCAGCGACGCCATCGCACCTACCGACCTCGTCGGGTTGTCGCTCACCGTCAAGGCGTTCCTCCAGAAAGGGTCGAGTCCCGTGGTAATCCTGCAAGGGCTGGAGTACCTGGTCACCAACAACGGCTACGCGCCGGCACTGACGTTCGTGCAGCGCATCAACGACGTGGTGGCTGAGACGCGCGGGATCCTCATCATTCCCGTGGAGCCGCGAAGCCTCAGCGAGAGGGAAGAAGCCCTTCTCGCCTCTGAATGCACGAGACTCCCTGAATCCCAGGACGGCGCACCGACGTCGAGAGGGGTTGCGGTAGGTCGGGGGAGCGGAGCGATCATGTTCGCCGACCTCGTCGGATTCAGCGCCATGGTCCAAAAGGACGAGAGAGCCGCGCTTGCGACGCTGGACGAAGAACAGCGGCTGATTCGGAAGATCCTCCCCCAATTCAAGGGCCGCGAGGTCAAGAGTCTTGGGGATGGAATGCTCGTGGAGTTTCAGAACGCGGTGCTCGCGGTGGCCTGTTCCATCGCTATCCAGAGAGCGACCGAGGAGAGCAACTCCAAGTCGGCACCTGAGAGGAGGTTCGGTCTCAGGATCGGAATCAATGAAGGCGAGGTGGTTTACAAAGATGGGGACCTTCTGGGAGACACGGTCAACATGGCCTCACGAATTGAAGAGGTTGCACGGGCGGGAGAGACCTGCGTATCCGAGCGCGTCTACAATCAGGTCCGGGACAAGCTCGACTGCGGGTTCGACTATCTCGGCGTCCAACAGTTCAAGAACATCCAGCCCTCAGTCGGCGTATACAGGGTCGGTCGGTCAACTGGCAAGTCGGATTCCCTCATCGCCTAATTGCACGCCAGCGACCGGTGAATTGCCTCGCCCGGTTTTTCATTTATATACTATATATAGTACGAGGATTTTCAGCTTATAGTAATGCCTCAAACTAAGGCCATAGTAAGCATAGAGAACGTGGTCGCCTCTGCCTCGATAAATCAGAGGGTCGACTTGAACCTGATAACAAAGAAATTTGTCGACGTCGAGTACCACCCCGACCAGTTTCCAGGGTTGGTATTCAGGCTGAAGAGCCCAAAGACAGCTACGCTGATCTTCAGCTCGGGGAAGATGGTATGCACGGGTGGAAAGTCGGAGGAGCAGTCGAGAAAGGCCGTCAACGAGGTTGTTAGGCGGTTGAAGGCGGGCGGCATCCCCATCGAGCACAAGGCGGAGATAACGATACAGAACATGGTAGCATCGGCGAACCTCGGAGGTAAGGTTCACCTTGAAGAGGCGGCGAGACAGCTACCAAAATCGATGTACGAGCCTGAGCAGTTCCCCGGCCTGATCCACAGGATGCCCGACCCCAAGACAGTGATACTCCTCTTCGCCTCCGGGAAGCTCGTATGCACTGGGGCTAAGAGGGAGAGCGACGTCTACAGGTCCGTGAACAACCTGCACGTCATGCTCGAAGAAAAGCACCTCATGGTCTACTGACTCTTTCGCTCCCCTCCATCAGCGTGGGTGAGGAGCGGGTCACTTGAGCCAAAGACGGGACGGAACCCCAACAGGTTAAAGGCTCGAAGAGAGGGCGCGAGCGACGCAGATGCCCGACGACGTGCTGGTGAAGGTCTCCAAGGTCTCGGGGAAGGGTCAGGTCCAGCTCCCGCTCGAGGTAAGGGAGAGGCTTGGTCTGCAGCCCGGGACCAGGATGATAGTGTACGCCACCGAGGAAGGGGTGGTGCTGAGAAGGGCGGACCTGTTTTTCGCTAAAGAGAGTCCTCCAGGACTGTTGAAGAGGCTGCGCGGGATATTTGCGAAGGTTCCCATCGAGGACATCGAGGAATAAAGCGTCCGGCAAGGTTTCATGACAATTCACCATAGCTGCCTAATCGAGCGATTCTCAAGTGGGAGAATCGCCCGGGGGGCATAAATAGTGAGAATAAGCTCGAACCCTCGAAGGGAGGAGACACGCATCGATCATCCAGAACGTGAGGGCCCAAGACATTCCCGAGGAAGAGGGGAGGATGACGTCCTGTCAGAAGGGAACAGGTTCCTCAGAATTTCGTGAGCCAAGATGATTCCTAAGAGCTTCGAGTACATTGCGCCCGGAAGCGTCGACGAGGCATTGCTCTTGCTCCGCCAGAACGACGAGGCCAGGGTGCTCGCGGGCGGTCAGAGTCTGCTTCCACTGATGAAGCTCAGGGTGGCCGCTCCCTCTATCCTGGTCGACATCTCAAAGCTATCTGGCCTGCGATACGTACCAGACTCGGGGGATCACCTGGCCATCGGGGCGCTCACCAGCCACGACACCATAGCGTGGGACAGAACCGTCCAAGAGAAATTTTCGCTGGTCAACGACGCCGTAGCGAGGGTGGGGGATCAGCAGATCAGGAACCTGGGTACCATCGGCGGCGGCAGCGCGTGCCACGCAGACCCTGCAGCGGACCTCCCCACGGCATTACTCGCCGCTGATGCTAGATTTGTCATCGAGGGGCAGACGGGCCAAAGAGTCGTCTCAGCCAAGGATTTCTTCGTGGACGTCTTCGTAACCGCTGTGAGACACGATGAGATACTAACGGAAATCCGGCTCCCCTACCTGCCCCTCAGATCCTCTTCCGCGTGCATAAAGCACAGCCCGAGGGAAGCTGACTTCGCCATTGGTATCGCTGCGGTCACGCTGACTATGGGTAGCGAGAACGCCTGCGGAGACGTCAGAATCGCGATTGGGGCCGCTGGACCGACCCCTCTTCGGGCAGGCCCGGCAGAGCAGTACCTGAAGGGGAGGACGGCAGATGAGAGCGCTATCGCGGAAGCATCCGAAAGGGCGGTCGAGGGCATTGACCCGCCATCGGATGTGCACGGCAGCAGGGAGTATAGGATTGAGGTGGCCAAGGTACTGACTAGGAGGTCGCTGAGGCTCGCCCTCAGCAGGGTAAAGTGAGGCGGTGAAGCATGATGCAGGCGAATCCCGGGAAGGTCAGTGTCGCCATGAAGATCAACGGCAAGGAGGCTGGCGGGGCGGTCGAGCCCAGGACTCTACTGGTCGATTTCATCAGGGACGACCTCGACCTCACGGGCACCCACGTCGGTTGCGACACAGGGCACTGCGGTGCATGCACCATCATGATGAACGGTAAGACGGTCAAGTCTTGCATGGTGCTCGCCGTCCAAGCCCAAGGTGCGGACATCCTCACGGTCGAGGGCCTCGCCCAGGATGACAAGCTCCACCCGATACAGGAAGCTTTCTCGAAGAACCATGGCCTACAGTGCGGCTTCTGTACGCCCGGACTGCTTCTTTCTGGCCTCTATCTCCTCCAGAGGAACCCTGACCCGACGGAAGACGAGGTCCGCAGGGCTATTGAGGGGAACCTGTGTCGCTGCACCGGATACGTCAACGTGGTAAAGTCCATTCTCGCCGCAGCAAAGACCATGCGGGGCGCTGAAGGGGGCAGCACCTGAACATGACCTCGGGCCTCTCGGGGAACGCGCCTGAAGGAAGGGTCGAAGACAGGAGGCTCCTGACCGGCAAGGGAAGATTTGTCGACGACCTCAAGCTCGAAGGTCAGGCGTACATGGGATTGGTAAGGAGCCGCTATGCCCACGCAAGGATCAAGAGCATCGACTTCTCCAGTGTGCGCTCCTCGCCTGAGTTCATCGCTTCTCTGATAGGAGATGACCTGCTCAAGGAGGAAGTGCTGCCGGTCACGCAGAACTCATGGCCCCGTCAGAAGAAGGTCAAGAGATACCACCTTGCGGTAGGAAAGGCGAGGTTTGCGGGCGAACCCGTCGCCGCGATCCTTGTCAAAACAAAGAATTCTCTCGAAGACCTGCTCGAGCGGGTCGAGGTCGACTACGAACCTTTGCCAGCCGTCACCACGATAGAGCAATCGAAGAAGGGAAAGACCCTGGTCTACGAGGAGCTCGGAGACAATCTCTCACTCACGAGCGAGGAAAAAAAGGGGGATGCGGACATGGCTATCGCTTCTGCAGACTACGTGATCCATGCAAAGGAGGGGATACGAAGGCAGACTGCCGCCCCCATCGAGCCGCATGCGGTGCTCGCCAGCTATGACGGCGGAAAGGGCGTGTATGACGTGTGGGTGACCACCCAGACCGTCCATGGGACCAGGGACAAGCTGTCCTCCGAACTCAGAATTCCCAAGGAGAAGCTCCACGTGCAGGTAATGGACGTCGGTGGAGGATTCGGGAGCAAGGGGGCGCAATCCTATCCAGAGGCACCGCTCGCCTGTATATTCTCAAAAAAGACTGGGATGCCGGTGAAGTGGACCGCCACAAGGTCCGAGGAGTTTTACCAAGCCTCAGCAGGCAGGGACGAATACTGCGAGGTTACCCTGGCGTGCGACAAGGATGGCAGGATGGTAGCTCTCAAGGCGGACGTGGAATGCGATTCCGGCGTGACCGGCACGCAGGCCCACATGCCCTCGATGACGATAGAGACTATGGTTGGGCCGTACGGGATACCTAACCGGGACCTGAAAGTCGCCGCTTACATCACGAACAAGACGCCGATCGGACCGTTGAGGGGCACGGGGATTACCCGAGGGATGCTACTTCATCGAACGCGCAGTCGACATGCTGGCAAAGAAGGTCGGTATGGACCCGATTCAGTTCAGGCGGAGGAACGTTCCAGGGGGCGCACGTCGGAGGGAGCGACCGGCGCGTCCAAGGGGGAGAATTATGCGAACCTGCTCGACCATCTGGTCCAGTCATCCGATTATGCAGAGCTTCTGCGTTGGAGAGGTGAGTTTGCCTCGAAGTTTAGGGAACAGGGACCCTCGCATTCCAGTCTAATAGCGGGCCTGGGCGTGTCGATCATCGGGTCCGACGATTCCGAGGAAGAGGAGGAAGAGGATTGGACCGGGGGCGGAGGAGCAGGAGGCGGTCAGGGGTCGTGGCAGGCTGGTGGGGGCTCGGGCGGGGGCGCGCTAGGAACCTCTCCGGGACCACAGAAGCAAGGTCAACAGGGAGGCAAGCAGGGTGAGCCGGCGAGGACCGGCCCCTTGCAGAACGCTGGGCAGACATCTTCTGGGAGCAGCTGGCCCGGAGCAGGAGAGAGCTTGGGTTTCATGAGCGAGAGTGCGCGCATAACGCTGACCAAGGATGGCAAGCTCGCGGTCTATACAGGATCGTCCCCACACGGACAGGGAGAGGAAACGACCTTTGCCCAGCTCGCGTCGGAAGAGCTCGGAGTTCCGCTAGAGGACATAACCGTGGTTTGGGGTGACACATTCCTGATTCCAAAGGGAGTGGGAACGTACGGGAGCAGGTCCGCAGCGACGGGAGGCAGCGCCGTCGTGGACGCTTCGCGCAAGCTCAAGGCCCAGCTTCTGGCGAGTGCGTCTGAAACCTTCGGGCTGGACGCCAAGTCCCTGGAGATCCTCAACGGAGCGGTAGTGAATGGTTCAAACCCGAATACCGTACTTTCTACTCTGAGCGGCCTGCTGGAGAAGCTGCGGGCTGACGAGATATCGGCTAGCTCCGTGTTCACATTGAGCGGGTCGAGCTACTCCAGCGGGGTGCAGCTTTGCGCGCTGACATTGGACGTCGAGCTCGGAAAGGTCAGAATCACAAAGTTTGTGGTGGTCGAGGACTGCGGGACCATGATCAACAAGATGATCGTCGAAGGACAGTTGCACGGAGGAGTAGTGCATGGCGTAGGGGGGGCCCTGTTCGAGAGACTGGCCTACGATGCTGAGGGGAACCTACTTACCACGACCTTCATGGACTACAACATCCCCGAAGCACCAGACAGCCCCGACGTCCAGGTTTTCCATCTGGTGACGCCATCCACGTTCACCCTCGATGGAGTGAAGGGTGTGGGAGAGAGCGGCACGAACGCCGGTTACGCGGCGGTCATGAACGCAGTGAACGATGCTCTCTCCCAGATCGGACCCGGAATGGAGCTCAACATTGCGCCCGCGACGCCGGATTCGATCTTCTCCGTCCTTCGGACCAGCGCCGCTGGCAAGAAGTCGTCAGGCTGACCAGCGTAGAGTGACTCCAGCCCGACGTCAACATCGTTCAAGGCTTCAGCTCGTTCGTCCGCCGACTCCTATCGCTGCAACCTTCTCTTCCAGCGCTTTAGGGCGGCGTCGCCCTGTCAGTTTCGAGTGCGACCTGCGCCAACGCACTCTAGAGTCACGTTCTTGTCTCACCTTACAAAGACAGGCGAGGTGACGCCCAACGGCCCACTGGAGCGGAGGGAGCAGGCGTCCAAAAAACACTTGGTCTCGGGCGAGACTGCAATTCTTGACAACGCTTAATACTGTTCATCGTTCTCTTCACCTCGCCGTGAGGGCCATCCAGGTCTCCAGGGAGAAGAAAAATGACCGGAGCGAGATGGCCTTCCGGAGTCGGACGGATGAGGACAATCAGACTTCCCCAACGAGTGAGCACTCACGATTTTCCGACGGTCCATCGTTCGGGCTCAGCGCAGCCAGAGCGGGTCGCCCTCAGTTCAAGCTGTCCTTGAGCAAACCCGGGGACTCGCTCGAGCTGGAAGCAGACAGGGTGGCCGATCGAGTCGTGTCTACTCACCCGTGCGAAGGATGCGAAGAAAGAACGGAGCCTGGGTCTTACCTCGGTATCACGGCGGCTGTCGGGCGCTCGGCCGATTCGACCCGCAATGATTACGCGACGCCCCCCGAAGATTTCGCTCGAGACGTAGGTCCGGGAGTTCCACTGGACGCCGCGACTCGCGACTTCATGGAATCTCGCTTCGGCCACCACTTCGGGGGCGTGCGAGTCCATGCGAACGAGAACGCGGCGAGCTCTGCGAAGAGCGTACGTGCGAACGCCTACGCCATGGGGGAGGATGTCGTCTTCGCCGCGGGCAAGTACGCGCCCCACTCCACGGAGGGGAGGCGGTTGCTGGCGCACGAGCTCGCTCACGTGGTGCAGCAGGGAGGAGGGGCGCAGACGAGGCCGAGTGTCCTTCGCTCGACAGTCAATCCCGACGGCAGGGAACGGGGAAAGATCGTGACGCTTGAGCAGGAGGCCCCAGACATCCAAAGAGACCTCGCAATCGAGCCGCCTGCGCCCGGTGCCGAGGCGGTGCACATGACGCCTGACCAGATCAAGGAAGCGATAAAGTTCAACAAGGCAAAGTTGGGAAACAATGCGGCCCTGATAGGGAAGCTCAGGGACGTTCTGGGTATAGCCAAGGACCCTCCCGATGTCGACGAGGACTTTGTGAACGCCGTCGTGCGCTGGCAGGCGGTGAACAAGGTGCACCAGGATGGTAAACTCGGTCCAGACAGCGTTGCACCGCTCTTCAAGGAGTTGAGAGCGGAGCACCTTCCTGCCGAGGCCCATCAGCTCGCGAACCTGATCCGGAAGGGGCGCGTCAAGGCAGGACCGACCTACACGCCCCATGGGGTGATCGCTGCAACCGTCGCCGGAGGGACCAAGAGCGCTCACTTCGACCTCTCGGCAGAGTTCGACCAGGATGCGGACAACGGCATCTTTGCCTCTTGTTGTGAGGTCCGTCAGGAGATGAAATGGGACGCTGCGGCAGCGGCGAGTTTCACGGCAATCGATGCGGCCCATCCGGGCATCCCTCACGTAGGGTTTCCCGCGGGCGCGGCTGTGGACACGTTCATCGAGGACAGAAACGGCACGAACACGCTTCGCTACGGGCACAGGTCGGCCTTCTCGCCCGGTATACCCGGGAACAGGTTCGTGAACGCCGCTGGAGGCGCTGCCGACCAAGCGAACGGCAGGAGGTTCGAAGCCAACGACAATCCCAGCGGACCATCCACTCTGGCCGGGCAGTGGCAGTTCAGGATATCAGTGGTCGATACATGCAACGGGAAGAGAATCGGCGGCATCGACACGATAACGATCAACTGGTGACCGGTCTGGGACACCTGAGGCTCGAGCTGAGTCGTTCGGAGGGTGTCTTTGAGCTGAGGGTGGTCAACAAGGGAGCTGCGTCAATACGGATTTGGAGCGAGTCGTGCTCGATGGGCTACGACTCGGTACACTTTCTATTATCCTCTCATGGGAGAACCGGCGAGATAAGGAGAAAGCCGACGGTCTGGACGGTCAACATCCTGGCGACGGAGGAAATCAAGGCACATCAACACTACCCGCTGAGGCTGGACCTTCGGGATGGGACCTGGGAACTAGGCGGGCTCAACGCTCTGCATACCGGGGAAGTCGAGGTCGCGGCCATTATGGAGATTGGAGTGGGTGACCTCGCGGCGCGGTACGGGGTACTCACCGGACGATTCGAGTCGAACCGATTGCGCTTCGAATCAGCAGACGACTTGTTGAGGGGTACCGGCTGACACTCGCTCAGTTGCCACATCATCAGCTTTGTGACCTGCCTCGGACTGTTCCGCCGCCAAGTTGAGCTATGCATCAAAGCGCCTCGCGAAGGGTGGAGTCGTTCTTCGCTAAAGAGAGTCATCCAGGACTGTTGAAGAGGCTGCGCGGGATATTCGGGAAGGTTCCCATTGAGGACATCGAAGAATAGAACGGCGAATCCCTGCGGGGCTCCTTACGCCTCTCGTTTGTTGAAAGAGTCAGTCGTGTCGCCCTGGCACGAATTCACCGTGAATGGCACGGTAATGCATTTAAGTGACGCCGAAGCCGCGTGTAGCTGCTTGATTCCATTGAGGCAGCCAGGCTGGCTGCGTGGACTCGAGGTCGCCACAGGTCTCTTCGCTCTGGTTTCTGCGGTTTTGGTGCTGGCCGACCCGGGCCTTGGTGTCGCTACGCTCGTCGTCATCCTCTCTGTCGGTCTTATCCTCGCCGGCATCAGGTCGCTCTCCCTCTGGGGTTATGGAGGGATGGCCAGAAATCACCGCACCCTCAGCGCCGTCTGGGGCGTGCTTGCCATAATTTTCGGGATCATCGTAGCGTTATTCCCGGGGCTTGCGCTTCTGACTCTGATTGAGTTATTCGCCATCGGGCTGCTGATCTACGGTATCGGCCGCTTCTCGCTAGCGATGTCGCTCAAGGCGACGTCTTCGGGCATGAGGGCCCTCATCGTGGTCGTCGGCGTCCTCGACATCATCTTGTCAGTGGCGGTCCTGGCACTCCCTGGCGTGGCCTTGCTGACGTTGGCATTCCTCTTGGGCGTTGGGCTCCTTTTCATCGGGATTGAGATGCTGATATCCGGAGTCATCGGGCGAACGTGGCTCGGCCAAGTCGTTCACGACGTAGAGAAGAAGACGACCTGAAGGATGCGCAAACACCATGGTCCGTCGTACAAGTGAGCTCAGGCTTGGCAGGCGTCCCTGCATGCCTTGACCTTGGCATACGGGGTTGCGTTCTGTTGAATCGCCCAGCTACGTGCTTGTCCGAGTATGTGCGGCAGCTCCTTTTCGAGATTCACGACCTCCTCCGGGACTTGGAATACCGCTTCCGGTGGCGTTCCTCGCTGTCCGAGGTCCTCAAAGACAAATCGGCGTTCTGACACGACCCAATCGCCATCCTGGCAGACCTTGATAGCGGTGCAATTGAAGCGGAACATCTCCCTCGGGTAGATCACGCGTGCCCAGCCGACTTCATTCAGCTTCTTCCGTTTCTGGGCAAGATCCTTGAGTTCCCTGACGGCGGCTTCTGCTGCGCTGTCAGTGGCATCGTCGGCGCTTGGTAGCAGTATCCCGCCTACCGTGCCGGCCGGGTCGGTAATCGCCCCACCTGTGGTGGTGACTACGTGGACGGTAGAGAGGTAATTCTCAAGCCCCTTGATGGCCTTCTCGACGTCTTCTTCGCTGGCCTGATACGCGCCTTCAACCTCGACCGAAGGTTCGGCGAAGACGACTAAGGTGACGATGCCCCAGCAGAGCTCTTCAGTCTGCGGCACCCATCCATCCGGGCATGGCGGCTTCTGTGCCGAGGGGGGAGGCACCGTCGGTGGTGGTGCGGTCGGTGGCGGGGGCGGGGGCGGAACTGGCGTAGCCGGTGGGGGAATGGGCTTCACTGTCGTCGGGGGTGGAGTGACCGGCGGTGGGGTCGCGCCCACCGGCGGCGGAGCCTCTGGGGGCCCCTGGGTCGAGGGGGGAGTCACGGTCGGTGGGGTCGGTCCTGGAATCGGCCGAGGAGGCAGGGGCGGGATGGAAAACCCAGGATCTGAAAAGTCCCAATCGGGATGGTTGGCCTTTAGGCACTCGATGTACTTCGCTCTCGCTGCGCGCTCCGCATAATCAGCGTCGGCCGTATGGAGTCTGTGATACTCGTTCAGGGCATCGCGGTATGCCTTGTTCGCGTCGGCGCAGGGGCCGCCGTCGTCGCTTGCAATATTCTGCGGTTGCGCGGGTACCACCGGCGGAGGCTGGACGACCGAATCCCCCGGCTTCTTACGACGGCTAATGATCCAATACCCAATCAGGCCCACAGCCACGACGATCACTACCCCAATTGCCGCTGTCACCACCGGGAACGCCGGCGTCGTGGAAGGAGTGGTGGTCTGGTTGACCATGACCTCGACGGTGGTTAAGGCGGTGCCACCAGCCGAGGAGACGATCACACAGTAGGTGGCGGTCGACGTCAGGGGAGGCGTCGTGAATGAGTTCGATGTGCTGGATAGCACCGGTGTCCCCGTGCAGCCGCTATTCGCGTACCACTGTAGTGTGTACGTTGCAGATACTCCGGTCACCACCGCTGTCAAGGTGGCCACCTGTCCCGAGTTGATGGTCTGCGGGGCGACCGAGACCGAGAGGTTAGTTGGAGCTGGAGCGGTCCCAGTAGAGGTTGATGAGCTCACGGACAAGGTGAAAGAGCCGCTGTTCGCGTTATTGTTGTCATCCCCCTGATAGTCCCCATAGACGACAATGCTGCTGCATATGCAGGATGGCACCGTGTAGGTGACTGAGCAACCCCCTCCAGAGAGAGCGCATGTCGCGGAAGAAAAACCGGCCTGGTTGTTAGAGCCTAGGCCGGTATACCAGATGACGTTCCCCGTGGGGGACTGTCCCGTCACGGTAGCAGTGCATTCGGCTTGTGAACCTGCTGTCACCGTCAGAGGCGCGCAGACGAGGGTCATGTTCGTAGGTGCGGCGGAGGCTTCGCGTGGGGCGAGCAGAACAATAGGGGTGAGGACCAGAACGGCCGCGAGGAGTAAACCAGCCACCAGGACCGGCGGCCTGATGCTACTTTGGCGCACTCCTATCGCAAGTGAGAACTCTGTGTTCATATATATACTCGACAAAAAGAAAATGGGGCTGGCCAGACGGGACCCGCTTGTTTAGTCAATGGGCGAACCTGGCTCGGCCAAGTCGTTCACGAAGCAGAAAAGAAGACGACCTGAAGGACTCGCAACAATCGGTCGGAACCCGTTCGGTCGAAGATTTTCAGGGATAGGCTTCGACCAGCGAGGATTACACTGCGCTATTGGGTTACGAGCTCGGATTCAATTCTGACAGGCCTCGAGATGGTGTGGCCCACCGGAGAGGTCCTCAGAACGTCCTGATAGAGCTCCTGAAGCTTCTCCTTGGTAGCGTCAGCATTGATACGGACCTTTGCCTTGATGGCGTCATAGCCTGGATTGACCTGGTCAGACAGTCCGAAGAAACCCCTCAGGTCTATGTCACCCTGAAGCTCGACCTCGAGGTCGTTTATCTTGATCCCCCTGGCAGAGGCGTTGGCAGCAAATCCGGTGATCCAGCAAGCGCCCAGCGCGCCTATCGTGAACTCGACCATGTTGGGCGCCGTGTCCGAGCCGGTCAGCCCCGGTGGCTCATCCATCCTGATAGCTGGGAAGCCCCTGATGTATACGTCCGATTTGGTCCCTCCCTGCCATCTGACCTTCGCTCTCCATTTTGTCTTGCCCTTGTCGGCATCCTTTGCGACGCCGTTGATGACCTTCACCAGCTCGGGTACGTTGATTCCGTTTATCGGTGCTGCTTCCTGAGACATGAGATCCTTGGCGATATGAATACTATAATAATTCCGCTGATGCGAAAAGTCGTATTCGAATATGGAATAATGAATTATTACCCCGAAGGGTTCACGAAGATTCAGCCACTGACCGGGACGTTCCGCGAGATCGAACCGCGGCGACCTTCTCATCGAGGACTTCTACGGCGGCGTGATTGTGCTGAGATACGGGAAGACGGTGTACGAGAGCACTATCAGTATGATACCGCCCACGAGCATCCCCCAGCCCGTGTGCCTCGAGACGTGACCCCAGTAGAGGATGGCCCCGATGGGAATCAGTATCAGCCCTGCGTAGAAGGCGATCAATATCGCGGCGCCGTCGACCCCGGAGGCAACGAGGTGGAGTTGGCCGGCGAACGCCTGGAAGTAGCCTCCGATGGTCGAGCCGTAGTTAGGAAATGAGGCGGCCGACGCCGTCGAGGAGGTCGTGGATGAGGTCGCAGAGGAGGTCGAGTTCGTTGCGGACGACACAGTGGAACTTATATCGAATTCCATCGGAATCTTACTTCCGCTGACGTATTAAGCGCCGATGTCGCGGCTGGATTCCAGGTTCAAGCCCGGCACCACCTCAGAACGGCAGAATCCAGGGATTGAAGTAGGCTATCAGGAACATGACCCAGAGGAACGCGGCGAAGGCGACGGGGGCACAGAACTCGGCCTTTGGCGTCCTGTGGCGCAGGAAGAGTCCGCCGGCGAATATCCCGACGAACCCGCCGAGGACGGCGAGAACGGCCAGGCGGCGTTCGCCTATCCCTTCGATTCCACCGCTCAAGGCGAACCTAGCCCAGACCATCGCCCCGAAGCCCAGCGCGGTCCAGGCAGTGATGTACTCAATCAGGGAAGCGAGGGGGAAGATGGATGAGAACTCGAGCACGGTTTCTCGGCGCTACCTGTTGACCTTCGGAGCGGTGATTCCGCCGTAGTGCATTTCGACGAGACATTCTGGGCACACGAGCTTCTTGAGGAAGCGTCCGACGGCCCTCCTCGGGCACCTTTCGCAGTACAGCTTGTGACAGCTCGGGCACTGCCAGACCGGTTTCCTGAAACCTCCGACCTCCCTGTGGCACTTGAAACAGAAACCGCGGACCAAACCGGATAAAGAGAGTCAGAGGCGATTTAACCGCCAACCGCCCGGGGCGCTTGGGTGCCTCATGGTCCGCGACCATCGGTTGAGCATCACTCCGCACGAAGACCTCCTGCAGCAAGCCTTAGCCGTCCTACTTCCCTCGACGGCCTTCCTTGCATTGATGCTCTGGTTCTCCGAGCACAAGATTGTGCCGTCTCCTCCCGTCGCGTACTCAGAGCACCGCGTAGGCGACGAAGACCTCAGTCTTCCTGAGCGACTTGTTTGCGGGATCGATCTCAAGCCCCAGCCCTTCAAGCGCATCGGCACCCAACACCTCAGCGTCGGTCTCTTCTCCAAAGACGACAATCCTCGTGGCCCTCTCCCCCATGACCTCCAGGAGAGCCTCCCCGGTCTGTCTCACGAGCTCTCTGCCTTCGATCGTCTTGAATCTCCTTGACGCGCTCGGTCTCACTCCAATCGCCTCGAGCGACGGCCGGGCGAACCACGTCAGCAGAGACCCTGTGTCAACCAAGAGTCTCAGGCTCCTGTTGCCCGCGGGGCCCGTAAGGGTAAGATCCGCGAAGGTCAATCCCATGGCATAGAAGTCACAATCGGGATTTAAGCTACCCGCTCGTTCGGATGACTCACCGAAAACCGCCAATCGCCCTCCCTGCGGAGACGCTCAAGACGGAGCTTTAAGGTTCGGAGGGTTGCCGACGCTTCTCGGACCCGACATAGACCAAGAATTCCCTGTTCTTCTCTATGATTGCATCGATCATTTGCAATCGCGCCAGTCGCTCTTCATCGCTCATTCTTGATCAGCATTCTCAATCGCCCCCACATCTTTTAAGCTTGCTTTAGGATTGCGCATTTCCTGGCGCCGCTGAGATTAAAGGAGAGCCAGAAAGTCCTCGACCCGCATCTCGGCATCGGTTATTATTTGCCTGAGCGTGCCCTTCTTCAGGGTCTCATGCATGGGGACCGTGAGCTTGATCGTCTTCCCGCCTTGGACCTTCTCAAGCCTTATGTGGCTGCCCCTCTGCCGAACAACCCTGAAGCCAGCCCGGGTCAAGGCCTTGACGGTATCTCTGCCCGAGACGATAGGCAGCCTTGAGCTCAAGCATTAGATCGTCACTTCGACGAGCTTCTCGCCCTTCGAGCGCCTGACGTCCGATGCGTCTGTCTCCAGGTACAGCTCGATGGCTTCCTTTATGTTGCGGAGAGCGTCGTCCCTGTCGTCGCCCTCGCTTATGCACCCTGGGAGTGAGGGGACGTAGACGGTGAATCCGCCCTCGTCCTGGGGCTCGAGAACGACCTTAATCTTCATCATCTTACAAGTCCTGAACCGCGGGTAATAAGATTGGTGGGCTGGTCGCGAGGCGCGGAGACCAGGGACGTTAGGGAGACTTCGTTCATCAAGGGAAATGCGTTCTGGGCATGTAAGCGCCACTCAACCTGTCGTCACATAAGATAACCTGCAGTTGGGAGTTCAATTGCTTAATCACGGAATGGCGGCCTTTTGGTGCTCCGGGCCCGGCGCCTTCTTACCAAGAGTAGAGTCGCGGGAAGACGCCGAAGACTAGGATCAGCCAGAAGAGTATCGCGAGGATGCCCGGGCCCGGAGGTTCGAGTTGCGAGTTTTCGGGGTGGGCGGTTATAGGTGCACGACACTCTCTTATTCACAAGAAGCGGATTTGGTACGTCTTCATAGCCATTCTTCGAGGTGGAGTCCAAGGATGGACGCAGGATCAGGATGAGCAGGTCGTACTGGGAGAATCTGGTCGACGTGAAGCACCCATCGATGCGAGGGCTCGAACATCTCGTCAGGAGGACCTTGGAGAACCCAATCGAAATCAGAAGGAGCAAGAGCGATCCGGCTGTCCGGCTCTTCTATGGCGAGCATGATCTGGGCCTCCTCTGTTGTACCGTCGTCAGGTTCTTAAATGGCGACGGTTTCATCATCACTGCTTACCTGACCAAGAGAACGGTTGGAGAGATAGAATGGAAACAGAACGCGTGAGGTCGCTTTACTACAACCCGGACGCCGATACCCTCGACGTCTGGATGGACGATCCGACGTCTGAGGCTTCCTCCTCACCAGTGACGGAGAACGTGGTCGCAAAGCTCGACCAGGCTGGAAGGACCATCGGGTTCGAGATAATCTCTCTCCGCAGGCTGAGCCGGAAGGACATGCGCAGCTTGCCTGAAGCGGCCAAGACCATACTCAGGGAGAGCTCGAGCCGGCTGTCGGTCGTGAAGCAGCTGGGATGACAAGCACGAAGCTGAGCGAGAGGGAGGAGGCTGAGCTGCGCCTCATCGCAGAGCTAACGGTCGACGCGACCCTGTCGGTCGAGGAAAAGCTGTCCAAGCTCGCGCAGCGGGCGCAAAACAGCGGCTGAACCTGAACAGGGGCGGCCTAGGTTTCGCACGATGGCCGCCATAAATATGGATACTTTTCACCGACGAAATTACGTCTGAAGGTAAGGGACCTAGGAGATGGGCAGCGTGGCCTCATAACCTGGCTCATCTATGGGTCCGAGTGTCGCGAGTTTCTCAGGGACGAGCGAGGTCATCAGTGCCCTGATTTGGTCGAACTCTTGCGATCCGAGGAACTGGAATTTGGTCGACTTTCCAGAATCTGGAGTGATCAGGAGGTAGCCCCTCCGAATGAGTCCCGGGCCCCGTATCTCGGCCGAGGCAATCCGAATTTTGTTCATGACGAAATCTGTGTTTCCTCACGAGTTGCTCGATCGACAGGGCCTTCTGAGTCTGGCCCCTCGTCCCCAGAGGCGTATGATCCTTGGTGCTCTCCTAGGTTTGCCCTATTGGAACGTAGAAGATCCTGCGAATGTGCGTGTGACCCATGATGAAAAAGTGTGGCGGGTACAGCCTCCCGGGCTCCCACCCGTTCTTCATCATCAGGGTCGAGAACGCGCGGCCCATCCAGGTTCGGGCGTATTCAGTTATCCAGTCTTCGCGCTGGAACCGGTTGGTGAACCAAACGTCCACACCTGTTCCATAGATGAGCCTTTCGACATTGGGACTGTTCGCCTTGATTGCCTGATATGCCGCGTTAGTAACCCGGAACCCTGACGCTGACCCGTCGTAGTTTGTAGGCATCCCGGTCTCCTGGATAAGCAGCAAAGACAGAAGAGGCTTGACGCCTCCCCAGGAGGACTCGACCGCATTCATGACGGGGTTCCCGTTGTCGTTGGGATATTCCAGTCGATGGCCGTGTTCCATTATCAAGGGCCACTCTTCGTAGCACAGCTCTCTCGGGCGCAGGTCCGTCCCGGGAGGAGGGCCGAGGGCGAGATAGTTGTCGTGATTCCCGTAGACGTAGACCATTTCGATCCCGGGCGTGGATTGCAGCATCCGCAGTCCACCGACCACTGGATTGATCAGGACCTCTGTGGTCTTGTCGTAATACCACTGATAGCTGTCCTCATCTGCGCCCGTGGGAAGGCAGGAGGGTGCCAGATCGGTGGTCCAGTTCCTGTTATCTCCGGTTCTCTTGTGCAAGACCCTCGAGACCCAGTTCCTCTCGAGAGCTCCCCCAGCGGGTTGCACCGGCTGCGGGTCGTGCTCCCGCGTGCCCTCAATCTCGTGGACCCAGATGCCGAGGATTTCTCTGTATCTCGCCTTTGCGAGCTTGACCTCAAGGTCTTCGTTCGCCTCGAAGAGAGGCATCCCCAGGTCCGGAGAGGGTGGCGGAGGCTCGGATACCCCCAGTCCGTAGCTGACCCACAGGTCGTACAGGTCGCCTGTCTGTACCGTCACCAACTTGCCGCGAAGCTCGCTCGCGCTTGCGATTGTCCTGGCGAAATCGAAGAAATCCACCTCGGCATCCAGCAGATAACCAGAGTCCTTCCAAATGGTCGCGACATAGCCAGCCATGGTGTGAAGGTCTCCGAGGACGAGATACAGCTTCGTCCAGTCGAAATCGGTGCTCGGGGCCCAGGTCATGTTGGCCTGCCACAGGACCCTCACCTTGCCACGCTGCCCCCTTTGGACGGCCTTGAAGAAGTCGCTGTCAAGTCCCTCTCGCAGGTAGTCGCCATCTTCGGCCGGGAAGTAATCGGGAGGCCTGGGAGGCGATGATTTCTCGTCCTTCCCCCGCGCCCCGGGAAGGTACACGCAAAGGTAGACGTGACTTCCCCAGATGAGACCGAAGTCGCGAGGAAGATAGCCGCGAGAGTAGTTGGGATCGTAGTGCTGGTCGTAGTCCCCGCTCTTTGAGTTGTTCATCCACGAACCGACGTCGAGATAGATGAACTCCGGTTTGTCCACGATCAATCCCAGGGCGTTCGGATTCATCGAGAACTGCCCTGTAGGCTCCCACGAGGGCGCCACGTACGCGTCCGAGGGCAACTTGATGGGAGCGAGCCTGAACCCCGGGTCCTCATCCCCGCAGATCTTGCTGTTTGTGGGTGGATGGGCGGTCTCGGTGGGTTCAAAGAAGTAGTCGCTACGGCTCACGTCCTTGCTGTTTACCGCGGCGTCATTCACCTTCGACTGATCGAACAGGATCTGGCACCTCTTTCTGTCCCTCTCGGAGACGTTCGTCGGAGGACCCTCGATCGCGGTGGGCGTCGCCATCCTGTTCGAGACGAGCGCCCACAGCCGCTCGCTGGTGGATTCGTCAGCGAAGCCGGTCAGGTCGTCGTTGTCGAACTGCTGGAACTGCATTATCGACTCTCGCGTATCCTTGCCGAAATTGCCATCGACAGACATCTCGTAGAGACCCATGTTGGCCAGAATCTTCTGGACCGCCTTCTTTCGCTCTTGCAGGTCGTTCGGTCTCTTGACGGACACCAGGGGAGCGAGGCCTCCTATGTGCAGAGTTGTACTCTGCCCATAGTCTTTGAAGACCTGGTCGATGCTGCTCTCCGGTATTTCATCAAAGGAGAAGACCGTGGTCAGTTCCGCATCAAACCCGTCGGGGATGTCCTGCCCGAGTGGCGGGCTCTTGTCAGGGTCTCCTTCTCCGGTCAGCACCAAGATGCTGTCGCCTCCCCCGAATTTCAGCGATCTTGTTATCGGGGCCTTCCCCAGCATGCTGAACCTGTAGGTCACGAAGACGTCCGGTCTCCTCCCCTGTGGGCCGTTGCTCCCCCACCCGTGAACGTCCCTTATGGCCCACTGGGGCCACTGCAGGGCGACCCTCAGGTGATTCTTCTTGTAGTTGAGTTGGAATCGATTGACCTGCCCCATATGGGCCACCTCGGTCTTTGGCTTGAAGTCGGGAATCTGAATGACCATTCCGACTGGAAGGACGTTGGGGTTGTCGGCCAGAATGGTCCTGAGACCGGGATTGACGCTCTCGTCGAGAATGGCATCGACATCGTCGGTGAGCGCGGTGTCCTTGTTGTGCTCGACCCTCGCTACCTTCGATAGCCAGTCCCCATCTTTGATCGTGTACGACTCGGGCAAACGATCGTGCTCTCCTTCTATGGCGAGACGTCTCCGGGAGGGGACGTCGGCGTCTGCTGGCCCCCGCCGCTGGTAGAGTCTACCTGTCCGGTGTATGGGCCCCAGTCGCTTGGGTCGAGGTTCGGGAACGATACCTGGCAGTCGCCGTGAGGTATGCCCTTCAGGTCCAGGCGGGCGTAACCGTCGGTGCCGAGCTTACCAAATATGGGAGAAATCGTCCCTCCCCCGGCCAGAGTCACCGAGGGCAGGGTCACCTTGAACTCCTCGCCTGGGCACGGCTTCCCGTCCTCGTCGAGCAGCGAGATCACGAGCCAGTCCTGCTGGCCGGTGTCTTCCCCCTCCTGGAAGAGGTAGCTCGCGGTCGGTACGCCCGCAGCGGTCACGAGGACGGCAATCAGGGGAGTATTGTCGGTGGGCACCGCCGCGGCGCATGGGCCCCCCGGGCCCGTCGGCGTCCCCTGGCTCGTGGTGGGCGGGCCGAGGACCAGGTGGTAGTTTCTCTCCCCGTTCAGCCCCGACCAGTCGATCTGGATCCCCGTGAGCGAGCCTGCCGGAGGTCCGCTCCAGCCGCTGCCATTTCTAGCGAGCGGCTCAGTGGAAGAGCCGAACACAGCCGTTACGCCGATGACGTTGGGGCTGATAGCCGTCACAGTCTGGTTTCCAAAGTCGCTCGTCTCAATCTGCCAGGTCACGTAATTCACAGAAGGGGGAGGGGACACGTTCTGCACCGACCGGGTTTCGTAGACCCAGAGGTTCAGCGTGGTGCCCGAGGTGAAATTGGCGGCGAGGCAGACCTGGCCGCTCAACCAGCCGTCGCAGCCGACTATTCCGCACGTTCCGTGGGGCTGAAGGATGGATGGGTCCCCGAACGTCACGGTGAACTGGAACGGAGCGAAATTGCCAGAGTTCGTGACCGCCCCTGCGGCGGGGGAGAGGGAGGCGGCCACCAGCAACAGTCCGAAGATCGCAGCGGTCAGTATCAGGACATTGATGGCAGGGCCTGGCCGGACCGCAGGCCTCTTCCCGTGCGCCATGCTCGGTCTGACCAGCGGGTGTATGACCTCGGGGGGACGCTCGTCGTTCGTCTCGATGCTCACGGACGGTGAGGGCCTTCGAGAATGACTTAGGGCCCGGAACACGTTGAACGCAGTAAACGCAGTCAGGACCTCCAAGACCACCAAACCATACCCGCTGGCCCCCAGTGCCAAGTCAAGGAATCCCCGAGCCCCAAAGACGTTCGGCAGCGAGCTGCCCAGCGGCGAAGGAGAGCCGGCGAAGAGCGCGGGAATCGCAGCGACCACGATGGAGACCAGAATGCTGGCGACGGTCCGGCCTAGTCGCGGTCTCATGCCTTGCTCCTGGACCTTCGCACCAGCTGCATCCCAATGGCTGCGACGTTGACGAGCACCACGACGGCTATCACCGCCCAACTTAGGAGGTTCGTCGATGCTGAACCGCCGCTCGCCGGACTCGAGGATGTGCTCTGGAACAGTTCGGTGACATTTCGAATCGAGGTCGAGGTTGTGGTGACGGTCACCGTCTGGGGCGTAGGTGGTGGGGTTGCGGTCGTAGAAGTGGTCGTTGAGGTTGTGGTTACGGGAGCGGTCCCGTTGAACTCCAGGACCCTGTTGTTGTAGCTATCGGCGACCCAGAGATTCCCCGAGGGGTCGAACGCCACGCCCTCGGGGCTGTCTAGGCCGGCCTGGGTCGTTGCTGTGGAATCGCTTGCGAAATCAGGCTGCCCGATGACCACCGAAGCGTCAATCCCGTCCGATAGAGGGGCGATGAACTCGAGAACCCGGTTGTTCCCGATGCTCTTATTGTCCTGACCGTCGGCCATCCAGAGGTTCCCAGACGCGTCGAAGGCGATGCTGTATATGCCATAGAACCCGTTCTGGGTGGAGAGGCTCCGACCGGTGGTCGTTAGGTCGGGCTGGCCTATCACCAGGGAGGCGTTCATGTCGGTCGCAAATGGTGGGCTGAACCCAAGGATCCTACCGTTGAACCAGTCGCCGACCCACAAATTCCCCGAGGGGTCGAAACCCAGAGCGTTGGGACCCCACAACCCCGCCGAGCCGTTGCCGGGCACGTTAGAAGTGAAGTCCTCCTGGCCCAGGACGAGGGAGGCGTCCATGCCGCTCGTGAAGGGCGGCGTGAATTCTGTCACCCTGTTGTTGCCGTACTCTGCGACCCACAGGTCGCCGGATGAGTCGAATGCGATTTGGCTCGGACCGCTCAGTCCGGATTGGCTCGCCTCCGGTGAAGCCTCGTTGTACCCAGATTGACCGATGACGAGCGATGCGTTCATCCCGCTCGTGAACGGAGGCTTGAACTCCAGGACCCTGTTGTTGGAGCTGTCGCAGACCCACAGGTCGCCGGATGAGTCGAAGACCAGGTCGGATGGAAAGGCGAGCGCGCTCGCGTTGACACCCGGTGGGCCCCCAGTGAGGTCGGGGTGACCGATCACCAAGGTGGCGTTCATTCCGCTCGAAAACGGGGGCGTGAACTCGAGGATCCTGCTGTTGCTGGAGTCGGTCACCCAGAGGTCTCCGGAGGAGTCAAAGGTGATCCCGTAGGGAGAAGAGAGACCGCTCCGACCGTTTGCGCTCGTGTTCGTTGTGAAGTTCGGCTGGCCAAGGACGAGCGATGCCTGCATTCCATTAGAATATGATAGCGCCTGACTGCTTGCTGCCCTGGCTGGTCCCAGAGCCGATGTCCCCACCAGCAAGAATAGGACCACTGCGACCGAAGATGCACGCACGATTAGGTGCCTGCGAGAACGCCGGCTCGGTTTATCTTCGGTCATCGCGCACGGGTACCAACGAAATCAGGTCTCGATATTTAACGATTCGATTTCCGTGCCGCTTTCTCCGTGGCCAGGCCGCCGGCGCTCCCCGTACTCGGCCGCTCGCGACGGCCCGCCATGGTTGCGAAGTCTTCCAGGGTCTCAGTGGTGCCGTCAAGAGTTCCTGGGGCTATTCGACCAGGTCGCCCTTTCAGACTCGCTAATGCGTCCCAGCGTATTGCCAGTGGGGATCACGCCAGCAAGGTAAGAACCATCCTGAGACGGGTCCCCTCGAGCAATTGCGCTGACCTAACATTTTAACTGTGCCCGCCAACCTAATCCGGACGGAAGCAGGATGCGACGCCCGCTCGGAGGTGAAGCCATCATAGACTTGCCGAACGCAATCTTCACCCTGGTCTTGATTGCTATCTTTGTAGTCGCGCTCGCCTACGCATCATACCTGGGATCTCGCTCACCTTCATGGACAAACGCCCTTTACGTTGGCATTTCCGTCATTCTCCTATTCGGCTGGATCCTCTTCGTTGGACCGGGCACGGTCAAGGTCGCGTTCGTCATGGTCGGCTACCTGATTGCGAAGAAACCGGACAAGTTCCAGGCGTGGGTCAACAACCGGGCAGCCAGACCTCGCCGAGTCAAGGACGTGGCCTACTCTCCCTATCAAGTGAACATCGCTGTCGTAGTCTTGTCGAAGGCCGCCATTCACGAAATGCCTCCAACGAATCAGCGCCCTGAGACGCTGCGCCCTTACGACAGAATCGCAATCATGGAAGTGGGAGACGAGACGGGCAGGATGTACCTGATAGCGGCGCGGGCACAGATGGACAGGATGGTCAGCCTTGAGGTTGGACAGAAGCTGAGTTTCCATCAAATCTCGCATACCAATCTCCACCTTCCCTTCGCCGACCCAAAGAGGACCGAGTACCTGATCTACGACAGCGACATGACGACCATGGAGCTGGTACCCGGATAGGAATTCAGAGCACTGGCTTGCGGACCTGAATCGCGGACGTCCTAGACCTTGTTCCGTCAGCTCCTCCACGCACTATGCCATGAACCCCATTTCGTCGGGATTCTAAGCCCGAGGGTTTGATGAACGGTCAGGGCCAGTCCTTCACCTTCAGGAATCCTTTGCAGTTGCCGAGGGTAGCTCCATTGTTCTTTCCGTCTTCGTTGTTGTTGCCGGTCCCGGCCCGGCTACTGCAGTAGGTGACTCCGGGGCCGTCGTTCGAGTAGACGTGCATGGAGTTGAGAAGTCCCTTCCAGGGGGCTTGCGCCCTTGTATCGGTCGGGTTCGCGTGCTTGAACTGGCTCCAGTCCTTGACCGGTACTGCCGTTCCAAACACTGTCTGCGCGTTGGGGTATGTCACCGTCTGCTTGTCCTTTTTCACGTCGGGCATCGAATTTGGATCCGGCTCGCACCACCACTTGATGGTCGTTGCCACTGTGTCGTAGTGCATTACGCACGACTCGTCCCCGCTGGTTAGCAGTCCCTGCCAGCATCCCGAATAGATGTTCTTGTTTTTGATATAGATATCCGGGTGGGGGTGCACGCCGCCTTCTCCGTGGTGCTGCAAGCTGACCGTGTGGCCGAGCTCGTGGGCGACAATCTCGTTGAGACGGTTGGGGTGCGCCTTGTCTTTACCGCAGAGAGGCACATTGATGCAGCAGTGAGTCTTCGCTCCGGGCGTCCCGGGTATCCCCTCGTTTGGAGGTGGCGGGTCCCACATGTCTCCTTGGAGTTCTCTCCCGGCCTTCGTCATGGAGAGCGAGTCCGCCCCAGCGCTGCAGGCGAATCCGAGGATGTTATTCGGCATGTCGGGACGGCCCTTGAGCCAGATCGCTGACTGGGAGCAGGCTTTGACGTCCTCCATTCCGCGCCCCCAGTCCCGGTTGAAGTTCAGCTCGACGTTGCTGTTCTTGTTCTGGATCTTGACGAACTTTGTGACGCTCGGGGTCGCCCCACCATATCGTTCGGTGATCTTGTAGATCTCAAGACCGGTCTGTACGAAAGTGGCGAGAGGATTGTCGACTAACTCTTTGAGCTGCTTGTAATACGTGTCGTCCTGCGGGATGAAGACGAAGACCGTCTTCTTCGCGGGGTCGGTCCTGACGTGGTGCCAGTACTTGGTCCCATCTTCCTTCACGAAACCCCTGTACTCCTCGAAGACAGTCATGCCGTCTCCGTTCCCCATACCACCCGGATGGTCGTCGTCGTCCCTTTGGGCGCCCTCTTCGTTAGCGTTGCCTTGGTCCCACTTTTCCATGTAGTCGGGGATGTTGTTGTTGTTCTCGTCTCTCGGGATCTTGACCCACCATGACATTATCGCGTTCCGCAACGGCTTCCACTTCTTCGCTTCACCGGGAGGTTTATCGGGGCGCACCCACGCCATTTGGTCTGGAACGGGCCCAACCGCAACGCAGCATTTGTTGCCCTCCGCAGGGCAGGGAACAGGCGAATCCTCGTCCTCACGCGGCGGCAAGTGCTCGATCACAGTGGCCTTACCGGCCTCGGCTGTCGCCTCTATCCACCCCCATGCACCGTAATCCTCCGAACGGACAGTCACCTTTGCCTCGTTCTTCGGGCCCTTTGTCTTGATCCACTGGTAATGCCAGTGCCCGTCTTCGTTGTCCTGGCCGAGCAACGGCGACTCACAGGGTTCGAAGTGTTTCGCAGGGTCGGTATTGTCGTTGAGTGGGTACATCCACTCCTCCTCTCCGTTCTCCTCCTTCGAGAACCACAGGTCGGGATTGAAGCCGTCAACCGCACCCCCGTTCGTGCAGTAACCGGCCAGATTCGAGACATAGTGAAGCTTGAAGGTTATGACCGCGGATACGTCGCAATCTACCCATCCCTGGCCGCCGACGCACTTGTAGATCTTGGCAACGAAGTCTGTGGAATTTACGCCCTCAGGCGACCAGTATTTCGAGCATTTAGTTATGGATATCCCCAGCCTCTCGAGCTGATTCGGCGCGTTCTGGCCGGGGGGAGTCCCGCCGGTGTGTCCGTCGTCCTCCGGAATGGGTTTGGGTGCATTGGTCCCTCCCGGGGGCTTCTCCTGGGTCTTACCCGGACCACCGCCGTTGGAAAGCCCGAGACGCCCGCGGAAGAAATAGGCTATTGAGATCACAGCCGCGATACCGATGCCACCAACTACGAGGAGCGTCAGTTCAGAAGTCGTCAATAGAGGACCAGGGGTGACTGGAACGCCCGTCGAGGATGACTGGGCGGTGGTCGTCGTGGGGGACGAGGTCGTCGATGACCCTGAAGCTATCTGGCCCAACGACTGCTGCCCGTAGAAGTCGCCAATCGTGAACGGGGCGCCGCGCGGAGAGGTCGATGTCCCGTTCGGGTAGATGCATGACGTCGTTCCGTTCGGTCCCGCCGAGGAGAAGTCGGCTCCGTTTGCACCGTTCGGGTCGGTGCACATGACGACGAAGCTGCCGGCCGAGTAGGTGAGGGATATCGTCACCGATATGGTGCCCTGAAGACTGTTGCAGTAAAGGTCGTTGCCGACGCCACTAGTCCCAAAGGTGTAATTCCAGAATGCTTGAGCGGGGAATGAGGGGAGCGGCCCAAACGACCCGCAGCTGTTGCTGTTCGTCCAGGTGTAGGTCTCATTGGTATATGGTCCCGATGCGTCGGCGGCAAAGTGTGTCTCGCCGCAGCCCACGTTGAGACAAGCGGGGGTCTGCGCGCTCGCCGAATCCAACATAGGAGAAAGGGTTATGGTGGCGAGAATCGGAGAGAGGCAAAACAGGAGCAGCATCCATGTCTTCATGCTCGTGATGCCCTTGCCCCCAGGCAACGCGCATCAGAAGGCCGGCGCTTGATTTAACGGTTTCGTGAATCACCCGGTCATTCCGGCAGTTAGGGCGAGCGCAACGACCTTCCCACCAAGCTTGGTCAGAACGAGGTCGTCCCCCCTGATCTCGAGTAGCGGATGTCGTCCGTGGACCATCTGCTTGAGCTGCCTGTTCGAGTAGCCCTTCTCCTCCAGGTGCCTCCTCGACACGGCCCCGCCGGAACGGCCGATGAGACTTGGCACCTCAACCGCCCAGTCTGGCACCCCTGCCGCGACCGCTCGGGCGGAGTCGCTCTCGGCCACCTGGACCGGCTCGACCAGCGGGCGCAAAAAGACGGCCGAACCTGAAAATCGGCGGCTACTCTTCGTCCACCTTTACTCTCGCCATTCGTCCTTCGGTGATTAAGAGCCTTTCCCTAAAATAGACTGAACGGCCGACCCGGCTAGATTCGATAGGCCGTAGGCGTCGGTCTTGTATGCAGTATCATGACAAAGACAGGACCTCCTCGGTCAATCAGACGACGCCCTTGTTGATGGCGATCATTTCCTCGAACTAGAGGTAGCGCAACCCTACCCGGGGGGCGATTCGCGTTTCGCCTCTCGCAGGCACCCTATTCCGGATGTGCTTGACCCCTCAAGTCTGTCAGTGACGCGGTGATCTGACACCGAAGCTCAAATCCTAAATATCGATTCAATCGTAATGGCTTCGAGGTCGAATGAAAGCCAACGTGTACCGAGGTCCGTACTCGCTGAAGATCGAAGATAAACCGAAGCCAAAGATCGAGAAGCAGAGTGACGTCGTCCTCAAAATCACAGCCACCTGTATCTGCGGTTCCGACCTCCACCTCTACCATGGACTGATAAGCCCCGACCTCCCAGGACAAACGCTAGGGCACGAAAACGTAGGGATAGTCGACGAGGTCGGCTCGTCAGTTAGTTTCGTCAAGAAGGGAGATCGAGTTGTCGTGCCTTTCAACATTAGCTGCGGTGCCTGCGAGTTCTGCCAGAATGGGCTCTGGTCCATGTGTGACAACGCCAACCCGTACAACCCGAAGGGGCCGGGCGCCGCTTTCGGTTACGCGAAGCTGCTCGGCGGCTACGATGGAGGCCAGGCGGAGTACCTGCGGGTCCCGTTCGCAGATACGATGTGCCTAAAAATTCCTGAGAAAGTCCGCGACGACCAGGCCGTGCTCCTGGCCGACATCTTCCCAACCGGCTTCTACGGCTGCGACATCGCCGGCGTAAAGCCAGGACACGTCGTCGTAGTTGGAGGCTCAGGTCCGGTCGGCCTGATGGCGCAGATGAGCGCGCTGTTGAAGGGCGCGGCGCGCGTCTACGCTCTCGACAGAATACCCGAGCGGCTCGAGCTCTCCAGGAAGATAGGGGCCATCCCTGTGAACGTGGATCGTGAGGACCCTGTGAACCGCGTGATGGATGATACGAACGGTTCGGGCGCGGATGCTTGCGTAGAGGCGGTGGGGTACGAGGCGACAGGCAAGGGCATAATTGCTCCCGGTACGGACGTGCCGCTAAAGCCCCTCGTCGTGCTGGAGACCCTGATGAAGACGGCGAAAAAGGGCGCCATAATTGGGATGCCGGGGTTGTTCGCACCGACCCCACGAGACCCGGAGGGACGCGTGAGCTTCCCGCTGGGTTACGCGTTCACCAAGGAACTCGGATTCCGCATGGGCCAGTGCAACGTCAAGAACTACAACAGGTACCTGATGCAGGTGATAGACGATGGCAGGGTCGACCCATCGATCATCGTCACCCACCGAGAGCCTCTCGACAGGGCGCCAAAACTCTACGAGCAATTCGACAAGAGGGAGGGCGGGATTGTCAAGGTAGTTCTCCTTCCGTGAGTCCCTGGCCTATGAGCGAAGGAACCAACTCAACTTAAATATCGGATTAGCCAAACTCGATATGAGGTTCGATTCTGATGGCCGATATCACTGTTGATCAGGCGCAACTTGTCCTGCAGCACGCTGCGAAGAAGGCGGCTGAACTCCACACCAAGATGGACATCGCGATAGTAGACGCAGGTGCAAACCTGAAGGCGTTTCTCCGCATGGACGGCGCGTGGTTGGGAAGCATAGACATCTCTATCAAGAAAGCCAGGACGGCCAGGTTCTTCGACATGAACACGGGGGAGATCGGAAAGCTCTCACAGCCCAGTGGCCCGCTTTATGGAATTGAGCACTCCAACGGCGGGCTAATCTCTTTCCCGGGGGGGATAGTTCTAAAGAGTAAGCAGGGCGAGATATTGGGCGCGATAGGGGTTAGCGGCAGTTCTGTCGAGAACGACCATGCAGTCGCAGAAGCCGGCGCAAAGGCGCTGTAACTCCTTCTCCCCGATACACGATTTGTGTCCCTGGTAAATGAGCTGCATCGTCGCTAGCTAAAGCGCAGGTACAGAAAAGCCATCCACAGTATCATGGACAGCACGACGGGGACCCAGAACCGTCCCTTCGAGGTCTTGTGTCTGAGACATCGACCCGAAGCGATTACGCCCACGAAGCCTCCCAACAACGAAATCCCGAAGAGCGTCCTCTCACTGATCCGCTCGAAGCCGCGTTCTGCGACGTGCTTGTCGAAGGTCATGCTTGCGGCCCCAATCGCGTTCCACACGAGGAACCACTTTAGCAGCGAGAATAGAGAGATGGCCTCGAAGTAGCCCAAGAGCTTCACCTGGCTCCCATGCTCGGCTCGCCGTGCTCAGGCCCTGCCCTGAGTCTTCGCCACACGCTCTCCAAGAGGAGTCAACCGGACGAACAGCCCATCCTGCTTGAGGATAGGGTGCGGGCCGTGGAGCATCTTCTTTATGCGCCTGCGGGACAGGCCTTGCTTGGAGAGGTTCAGGAAGAAGACCGCGCCTCCGGAGCGGTGCATGGTCACCGCCACCTGCCTCGCCCAGGTCGGTATCGATGCGACCTCGGGGTCGTGGTCGGGCGGGAGAAGAGGCGTATCGTTATCGCGGCCTTTCCGAGTTTCCATGTAACACAACCCCTACGGAATTCATAAGCGCCGATGGTGGAATGGTGTGTTCTACTGTGTGGCGCTTAAATGCGGTTTCGGGGTGTTTGAGCACCTGCGACGCAAGAGATGAGTCTCTCCCCGCCGGAGAGATGATTCACAGGCAATACCTGGGCTGGAAAAACGCGGTCGGAGCGTCGAGGTCGTCCGCGGAAGGCCAGACGACGGGTAAGAGCAAGAGGAAAGACATCCATTCTTTGAGTTCGAGCCACAGCTACTCCTCCGCGGAATAGCGACCAGCGACCGTCTGCCGAAAGCGGACAAACAAGCGAACCCTGCCACGGAATCGCCGAGACCGAGCCTCACGATTGAATCATCACCGGGCCCGAAGGGAGCGACAGACGGGCATCAGAATGGTGCCCTTTTGGTGCTCCGGGCCCAGCCTTGTGTTTTGAGCGTGCCAGTCGGATAAACCTTCGCGACGGCTGGCGGCATCGAATCTGTGGCAGAGAACAGAACAGGAACAGAAAATGTCGGATGCAAACGGACTGCAAACAGGTCAAGCGGGGAAGGCGGGTCAACAGAACTACGACATCGAAGCGGCCATAGCCACAGTAAAGTCCCTTGGCCAAGCACAAGCACAGCTCCAATCCAGACGGCTGCACCCATATCGACTCGAATGGCTTGAGCAGCTTGGAAGAGCGCCACAGACGACATCCGGGCAAGACCCGATTCATCTGAGCGACCTTCCGGCCAAGAACGCCATCCGGGTGACAGAGACGGGCGTGCAGAAGCTACGAGACCTCTGGACCTCACTACAGATCAGGTACATGAGCGAAGGAAATCAGGGCAATGGGGCTCGATGGTATCTACGGTTACGCAATCCGGAGATACTATAGCCACATCACCCTGAACACCCTGCGTCGTGTCCCTATCGAAGAGTGGTCCGTGGACACCCTCGAACCATACGTGACCAACATCAAGTCACACAAGAACAACTGGCCGAAGGACGTCCAACCCGAACAAGCTCCCGTTCGATTTCTTGAACGAGGACGGAGCTGCGATCATGGCCTACTACACCGACTCGAAGCATGCGACGTGCACTTTCACGAACAAGGACCCTGAATTGCACGACTTCATGAAGCGAGCAGTGGAGCGGGTCGTTGGTCACATCGAGAGCAAGACGACCACCTATCCCGATGTCAGCGAGACCTACTGGAGTCTCTTTTTGAGGACTCTGGTCACCATCGCAGGCATCGACACCGGACCACGTCAGAAAGTCGCAGACAATCCGGCACCCCTCTGGTTGTTCACAGCACCGAAGAACATCATCTCAGCGTATCTTCGAGCACTGTGGTCAGCTGAAGGGAACGTCAGAGCGATGCGACTAACTCAATCAAAGGCCGTTTTCGAACTAGCGCCCTTCGCCAACAACCCAATAACGAGGCACAATGAAGACCATAGAACAACCTTCAACGAGCTACCGGAGGAAGCTAAGGAGATCGTTCGTGCGAGACCATCCATGTTGTTGACCTCGTCCGTACTATTACACAACGCACTTGGTGTAGACGTAGGTCTCCGACCGTTCATGGCATACATCGACAGCCGGAACGAGCCAACAATCGAGTGGGCTATCGAGTTTACGGATGACGATGAGATCCGAAGATTCTCAGAAGTCATAAGTTTCGATTCCACCACAAAACGTCAAGAACTCGCAGAATCACTGAGCTAACAACAACTCCCAAGATCGTCTTCCCCTTCCTCTTTTTTTCTCCCGAGCTGCTTAAATTTGCCGTCGCATTATGATATTGAGTTGCGTTCCGACCAACCCTACACTGTGTATGCATCAGTGTACTTTATCGCTCCGCCAGAGCGAAGAGTAAAAGCGTCATACGCCCTCGTGTTCGATCGAAAGGGTCGTCTGGTCGCAGACGTCGGCGGAGTTACAATGGGGGAATATGGCGGACGAATTTCAAAGAAAGCGGCGAGGGTGGCCGTTGCTTTCCGCGTGAACAGCTATGGGGTTAGTCATGTTACAGAGAAGGACGTAGAACTCATTTCGACAAACGAGGCAAAGGAACTAGTTGAAAAATCTAAACGAGGAGGGTTCCAAGTTTTCATTTCGATTGAGAACGTTCCGGCGGAGAAGACAATATATGTCAAAGGGCTTTACTTGCTCCTCTTCGGTAACATTCCGCGAAAAAAGAGCGCTGCACTAGACGTCATTCGAACCTCGGGTGAAGAAAAAGAACTGGACGTGAAGAAACTAGTTGCAAAATACTTGAATGACAAATATGATTATTGGGTAGAGCCCGAGGAAGTCCACTTCCTCAAGGAAAAGGACCGAGAGAGGTTCGAAGTGCTGACGGCGTGAGCTGACTGGGTTGATTCTCATTGAATGAGTCCCATTAAGCAGGTCGTCGTAAGCGATGCAGCGCCGCTGATTCAGCTCTCCCTCGCGCGCCACCTCAATCTGCTTCCGCGGCTGTACGACGTGATCGTTCCCGAGAAGGTCTTTGAGGAGACTCAGCGATACCCTGAACTGCCTGACGCCATCGATATTGCAAAGGCGGCGGGAAAGTGGTTGTCGGTGAGAGCGGTCGGAGATAAGAAGGAGGTAGCCCGACTGCGCGAACAGAAGCTCGATGATGGTGAAGCAGAGGCGATTGTGCTGTGCAGGGAGGCGCACGCGCACGCTCTCCTCACAAGCGACCGATACGCGGCTCTGAGGGCCGCAGCCAGCAGGGTCAAGGTCATCACCCTAGGCGACGTCATCAGACGAGCATACAGATTCAAGGTAATCGAGAAGGACGAGGTGCTCTCTCTAGTGGACGCCATGGTCAATCAAAACATATTAGCCACGAGCTACATGCGAGAACTGCTCACAGAGGCGAGGAATTGGCCCTAGGGAAAATGCAAAGGTATGCGAAGATGGCCTCCAAGAAGGAGACTGGAGGTACTGGATGGTCTAGAACGGTACTATCGGGGGCGGTGCTCGTTGGGATACGCGGCCAAGACGGCAGGCGTGCCGGTCCGCGCGATGATGGACTACATCCAGAAGCATGAGCTGCCCTACTACACTGGCGTCAGCGATGGTGAAGAGGGCCTAAGGAAGGTGTCTCAGATCCGTTCGTCCCTCTGAGCCAATTGCTGGGACACATGGATCTTCACTTGTGTAAGGCGGGAGCAAAGGCGAATCTGGTCCTGTTGTGAATTGAAGAACGGTTCATGAAGGATGCGCAGTCCTCATTCCGAAGGCCTCATTGCTTCAGGAAGTCGTTGCAATGGACAACGGGCAGCCATCCTAGTCGAGCCGGACGAGGTCGAATGCACTCCGAAGCGGGTTTGATTGATGTCCGGAACGAGGCGCTTGCAGAAGGTCATGAGCTCTAGAAGCGAGAATCCGCCCAGTGTTGGTCGTTAAAAGAGTCGTTTGCCTGTTCTTTCATGATAGATATCGCTAGCTGGTTGTGGTACGGCTCGTTTGCGATAGGCATGGGATGGTGTGTGGGTTCAATAGTGATGATTGCCGTGTCCCAGCTCGCTAAGCTGACGGGCGACCAGGTCAGTGAGAACCTGACTGTTCTTCTAGGGATGTTCGGGATGCTCATCGGAACCGGGTTCGGCGCAGTCATCTTCAACGGCTCGTTGGAATCGACCTCGGTCCTGCTCTCGATGGTATTTACGATTGGGGGGTTGCTCCTCGGCTACGGGTCGAGATACGGAACCGCTCTTGACGCCCGAAAGCATCCTGAAAAATACACAGACTGATTCGAACGAGACGCGCAAGAGCGTTGGTCGTTAAAAGCAACTTTCGACTGTTATCTGATGAATCTGAAACTGGCGAAACCTCGGCCGCAAGGGAGGCGAAAAGTTGCGTTGATTCTTTGCTTCGCGGCGGCCTTCTCGGTGGTCGCGGTTCTCTGGGCGTCGGTGGGCAAGCAGGACCCTCTTGCTGGCGGTTTGCCATCTTATTCCTGGGTCAAGCCCGGGGCATACGCCTACTACAGCGGGACCGGCGCCGTTGGTGGAATCTCCTACAACTCGACGTTCCTCTGGAAAATACTCAAGGTCGACGGCACGAGAGCGCTCGTCTTTGCAGAGTACAACATCACCGCCCCCGGTGTCCGACCATCAGGACCGGAGAAGACAAGCTGGATCTCCATCCAGCCGGGAGCGCCTCCTATCGCCCTCATGGGTGACAACTCCATGCCCAGCGTTTCGACGACCTACACAATCAAAGGAACGGGTGTCCCCGTCACCATCTACTATGATGGGAGTGATGATGGAAAGGGAACGGCGATGGCTATGGACGTCGACATGAACATTGGGTTGCCCCTGGAAATCGCTCTGAGCGTACCTGGTGTTTCCTTGGTCACATGTTCGCTCGTTCAGACGAACATCCCCGGCCTGTTTGCGTGAAGCAGCCGAACGGGCTAGGAAAATGATTAAAGACGCACTCCTTCTTCTAGCCAGACTAGGTTGAACAGGAAGGTGCCTAACAGCGAATGAAGGCAACCGAAGCCAAGCTCTTGGACTTTCTCAAGAAATCGCCTCAATTCGTAATCCCAATCTACCAACGCAGCTATAGTTGGACTGAACGCGAGTGCGTTCAACTATGGAATGATGTTATTAGAACTGGGAGCAATGAAAACGTTCACGCTCACTTTGTTGGCTCAATAGTCTACGTCGAAAAGGGATTGTATCAGGTTTCCACACAATCACCGTTGTTGGTTATAGATGGGCAACAGCGCCTGACCACCATCACCCTGATGATTGAGGCGTTGTCCAGGGCACTAGGTGAAAGTGAACCGGTTGACGGCTTTTCTGCCAAGAAGCTAAGGAATTATTACTTGCTCAACCCACTTGAGGCAGGCGAACGGAATTACAAACTAATCCTGTCGCAAACAGACAAGATATCACTTCAGAGTGTTGTCAACCAGCAGCCTTGGCCCAACAATCACTCCATCCGAATCAAGGAGAACTTTGAACTCTTCGCAGATTGGATTGCTACATTACAAGGGAATCTGCTCTCCCTATGCAATGGACTAGCCAAGCTCGCAATTGTTGATATTTCTCTTGATCGCGAACAGGACAACCCACAACTGATATTCGAGAGCCTCAATTCCACGGGTCGCGAACTTAGTCAGGCTGACTTGGTGAGGAATTTCATTCTAATGGGACTGGAGCCCAACTTGCAGACCAGGCTTTACGAACAGGATTGGAGGCCGATGGAAGTCGAGTTCGGCCAGGAAGGTTACGTCGATTATTTTGACAGCTTCATGCGCGACTACCTGACGGTCAAGACAGGGGTCATCCCAAATGTGGGAGAGGTCTATAATGAATTCAAACGCCATGCGCGCCCCTTCATACCCGCGAAAGTGGAAACACTGGTGGGAGACATCAGGACTTTCGCGAGCTATTATTGTGCCTTGGCTCTAGGAACTGAGAAGGACGCCGAGCTCGCACACGCATTCCAAGACATTCGGGAGCTGAGAGTTGACGTCGCGTTCCCATTCCTGTTGGAGCTATACGACGACTATGCACATAATAAGCTCGGAAAAGAGGAACTGCTCGAAGTAACTCGGCTCGTAGAGAGTTACGTGTTCCGGCGGGCAGTGTGCGGAATTCCGACAAATTCGATGAACAAGACTTTCGCCACGTTTGCCAAAAGTACAAAGAAGGATCGCTACCTCGAAAGCATTCAGGCCGCCTTTCTGTTGCTGCCATCATACCGTAGATTCCCCTCCGACACAGAGTTCATGCAGAAAATCGCGCTCAAAGACCTTTATCACTTCCGCAGCAGAACATACTGGCTTCGCAAACTTGAGAACTACGAAAGAAAAGAGCCCGTATCAATAGCGGAATACACCATTGAACACATAATGCCGCAAAATGAGAAGGTTTCAGCCCAATGGCAAAGCGAATTAGGCTCGGATTGGAAGAGAGTTTGGCAGACATATTTGCATACTCTCGGGAACTTGACGTTGACCGGATATAATTCCGAGTATAGCGATAAGCCCTTCGTCGAGAAGCGGAACATGAAAGGCGGATTCGCCGAAAGCCCGTTGCGTCTGAACCAGACGCTGAATACGCTTGACCATTGGAATGAACAGACCATCGTTGAGAGGGGCGAACAACTGGCTTCCAAAGCAAAGGAAGTATGGATCATGCCAACCTTGCAACAAGGCATCCTAGAGAACTACAAACCAAAAACGGGAGTGTCGACATACACAATCGCCGACCATCGTCACCTGAGCTCAGGTGCTATGCGCGAACTATTCATGGAACTTCGTACAGAAGTGTTGGCTCTTGACCCGTGTGTTACAGAGGAATTCCTAAAGCTCTATGTTGCCTATAAGGCCGAGACCAATTTTGTAGACGTGATCCCGCTGGCGAAACAACTGCGTCTTTCATTAAACATGCCATTCCCCGAAATCATTGATCCAAAAGGCCTTTGCAAGGACGTTACAAACCTCGGAATGTGGGGCAATGGCGACGTTGAGGTCAGGCTATCCGGCAGCGAGGAATTGCCGTATGTAATGGGGCTAGTGCGGCAGTCATTCGAACGTCAGATGGGCAACGATAGCAGCGGAGATTAGCAAGAACAAATCCCACCATGCCTCTCATGGTCCCGCTCAGGTGGCATTCTCCATATATACGGATTTGAACCGTGATAGTCATCGTGCGAGAACAACGCGGGATTAGCTTAGATCAACTGGACACAAAATCCCTCGCACAAGAGATTCTCAATCATGCAGCCCAATCGAAAACTGAGGCGGATCTTGAGATAAGAATCGAATCGACCCTCACTCCAATTCTCGCTCAGTGGGGAATAAAAGGCGCTTCCCACGAACGCAGGCTAGAAATCTCTGGGAGGGAGGATGCACTCTATGGTAAAGTGATAATCGAGTACAAGGTGCCAGGTAGATTATCAAGAAAGAGTGAGTTCGCCAAGGCCAAACGGCAGGTTGCAGAGTATATCGTTCAGGAAGCCCGTGACGAAGAATCACGCGGCAGGTACTTTGGAGTAGTCCTAGATGGAAACCAAATCTCGTTTGTTAGATATCGTAAAGGAAAATGGGACGAACAAGATAAGCCGCTACCAGTCAACGGACAAACCATACTTCGGCTACTTGAGGCGATAAGGGGTCTCAAGCGCAAGCCGCTGGACGCACAATTCTTGCTCATAGACTTCGGACCTAAGAGCGAAACGAGCAAGAAAGCTATCTTGGCCTTGTACGAGTCTCTTACAGACAAAAATGCGCCTCGGACGGAAATGTTGTTCAATGATTGGAAGAGGGTCTTCTCGCAGGTTTGCTCTTATTCAAAAGAAAAATTCGCGGGCCTAGTGAACTACTATGAAATAGAGAAGGATGTCGATGTCGAGAGGCTTCTCTTTTCGATACACACCTACTATACGATTCTCATGAAGCTGCTTACCTCTGAGATTGTAACTCTTTTCGCAGATAGTCTACTGGGTTCTTATTTGCAGCGGGTGGAGGACGCCTACTATCGCGGATCCGACAACATGCGTCACGAGCTCACGGACTTGGAGGAAGGAGGCATTTTTGCATCAGTCGGAATCAGAAACTTCTTGGAAGCGGATTATTTTGCGTGGTACTTGGATGAATGGAATGATGCAATAGCTAGGGCATTCTTTGAAATAACCACGAAGCTTCTCGACTATGAGCCTGCAACTGTCGAACTGAATCCCGAAAGGGTGAAGGACCTCTTTAAGAGACTCTATCAGAATCTCGTTCCACGAGACATCAGGCATAGCATAGGTGAATATTTCACTCCAGATTGGCTTGCAGAACTCCTGTTCGATGAAATTGAATACAATGGAAATCCCGACTCCAGAATTCTGGATCCTGCTTGTGGTTCAGGCACTTTTCTCGCTCTTGCGATTAAGCGCGTACGAGAATACGGGGATGAGCACTTTCAGGATAGAAGAGAACTTCTCGAGAAGATTGTGCGCAACGTTCAGGGTATCGACCTGAACCCTCTCGCGGTACTGGCTTCAAAGGCGAATTATCTTATTGCTCTGTCGGACTTGATAAGGTATCGACCAAGCCAAGGAATTGAGTTACCAATTTACTTAGCTGATTCGATTTCCGTGGTTAGACATGCCGACCTTACGAGAGACGAATTTGAACTCTATACCAATGAAGGGCGTTTTTGGGTGGCTAAGGAAATAATCGACAAGGAGTTGTTGGACCCCCTGCTTTCAATTGTCTCCGAGGATATCAAGCTCGGGCTGACGAAGGAGCAATTTGAAACCTCCATAAGCCGAAATCTCCCAGTGAGTCCCGAATCAATCAAGTCTTTTGTGAGGCTTTACCAAAAGATTCTGAATCTTGAGCGTGATGGGAAGGATAGAATTTGGACAAGTCTGCTCAAGAATTCGTTTTCTCCAATGCTCATAGGAAAATTTGATTTTGTCGTGGGTAACCCTCCTTGGATAAACTGGGAGAATCTTCCCGAGTTCTACCGGGATCTGACCAAAGGACTTTGGGAGGATTACGGATTGCTTGGGAACACAAAGGGGGGAGGTCTCGGGAAAGTAAAGAAGGACATATCGATGCTTTTTGTAGCGCGGTGCTTCGGGGAATACGTGGCCCCACACGGTAAGCTGGCTTTTCTGATCCCCTTTACCACCTACAAGACGCAAGCAGGAGCAGGTTTCAGAGATTGGTTGGCAAACAGGTGCAGCGTCCAGCGAATTGACGACTTGGTTGAGCTTTACCCCTTTGAGGGAGCAACAAATAGAACATCGCTAATCGTTCTCTCAGAGGGACGAACAAAATTTCCCATAGGTTGCCACATGTGGCAGAACACAGGGAGCAAAGGAATCGATATGGAAGCAGATTTGGCCGAGGTGAGGAAATCAACTGCGCAGTATGAAATGATAATGGCGCCAATCGAGATGGGGCACGCCGATAGCGCATGGATGATAACATCTCCTAAGGGATACGATGCCGTACAGAAAGCATTGGGCCAATCGGACTATAGGGCCTATGCAGGGGTCTACAGCGGATTAAACGGGGTCTTCTGGATGGATTTTGTTGGGAAGTACCCATCGGGCGCTCTTTTTGAGAACCTTTCTGATGTAGGAAAGAAGAAGGTTGATCACTTTAGGGGGCTGATAGAAGAGTCAATCATTTTTCCCTTGATGCAAGGTCGGAATGTGAAGAGATGGTATGGCCATCCTGATGCTCATTACATTATTGTCCCACACGGTAACGACACAGGGAAACCCTTCGATGAGGACATGATGAAGACAGAATTTCCGAAGGCGTTGGGTTATTTTCTTGCAAACAAGAGAGTATTGGAGACGAGGGCAATCCACAAGTTATGGGGGAAAGGCAACCCGTTTTACTCGCTCTACGACATAGGCAAGTATACGTTCAAGCCGTATAGAGTCATGTGGCCGTACATCTCTGGGAAGATTTCTGGAAAGGGCGAATTCTCAGCGGCGGTGGTGGAGGCAGTAGAAGATCCTAATCTAGGGAGTAGGATTCCGATTCCAAACGAACGAGTGATGATTGTACCTTTTGATTTGAGAGAGGAAGCGTACTACGTTTCATCCATTCTGAATTCTTCAGTTGCACAGCTAATAGTAATGAGCTACACACTTGAGACCTCAATCTCAACTCACGTTCTCCGCCATGTGAAAATCCCCAAATTTGATTCGGCGAACAACTCTCATGTAGCTCTAGCGACCCTTGCTCTAAGAGCTCACACGGCCGCCAAGAAGTACTATCAAGAGGAGAATATTCAAGCAGGAATGGAATTGACCGGGATTGAAGCAGAAATCGAAGGTGCAGTTGCAATTCTATATGGAATCACCGACGACGAATCAAGAGAAATCAAAAAAACTCTGGGTGTACTAAGGGAAGGAGACCCGTCACAATCTATGAATGAGGAAAGCACTGCGCACGAAGAAGAATGACTAGTCAAGAAACCGATGATTGTGCAAGACATGACAAAAGTACCAACCTCTTTGGCATGTTGCAAACGGCAGGAATAAAGGGAGATGGGGGTACAATCGTCCAACGCTACGCTAATGGTTGCGCAAGAACCGATTGTAACCTCCGAGAATTGCGCGCCGCCAAGCTACATCAACCTGAGCCAATAATTCGAAAAACGTTATAACCATCACGAGTTGGAAGGGTTTTGAAAGCGGAATAAGTTATGCCGAAATTCAAGTCAACGACGGAAGCACTCAAAATCGTGCACAACCGAGATCAGATTCGCAACCTTGGGATCATCGCGCACGTCGACCACGGTAATAGGGACTAACCGCACAGGTTTTCCCTGCCGAGAACGACGACGTCCGACTCCCTACTTGCGGCAACGGGGATGCTTTCGCCCTCCGTTGCGGGCCAAGCGTTAGCTTTGGACTATATGGAGCTGGAGCAGCAGAGGCAGATGACGATTAAGGCAGCGAACGTCACTTTATACTACGAATCGGAAGGGAAGCCCTATGTAATCAATTTAATCGATACGCCGGGCCACATCGACTTCACTGGAAAAGTAACGCGGAGTTTGAGGGCCGTTGACGGCGCAATCGTCGTAGTAGACAGCGTTGAGGGTGTGATGACCCAGACCGAAACAGTCACACGTCAAGCACTCGAAGAACGGGTCCGTCCGGTCTTATACATCAATAAAATCGACCGTTTAATCAAAGAGCTCCGATTACCGCCCGATAAGATGCAGGAGTGGCTTTTCAACCTCGTCAAGGACTTTAACAGGCTAGTCACGACCTATGCAGAGCCCGAGTACAAGGAAAAGTGGCTGCGTGACGGTCCAGAACTCCCAGGTCGCTTTCGGCAGCACCAAGGACAAGTGGGGTTTCAACTTCGGCATGCTAAAGGCGGCGGGGATGTCGTTCAAGGATATCATCGATGCCTACCAGAACTCGACGCCGGAGGAGCTGGGCAAGAAGCTCCCGCTCCACGAGGCGCTCCTGGGCATGGTCGTCAAGCACCACCCCAACCCGCAGGAGGCCCAGATGTACCGCATCCCCAAGATCTGGCAGGGCGACCTCAACAGCCCGCTGGGCCAGTCCATCCTCAACTGCGACGAGAACGGCCCGATGGTCATGATGGTGACCAACGTCGTCGTCGACCCCGCAGCGGGGCTCGTGGGCACGGGCAGGATCTTCTCGGGCACCATAAGCAACGGCGACGAGGTCTACCTGCTCAACTCGAAGAAGGAGGGCAAGATACAGTCGGTCCAGATATTCATGGGCTTCCAGCGCGAGATCGTCGACTCGCTCCCGGCGGGCAACATCCCGGCAATCCTGGGGCTCGACATCCGCTCCGGCGAGACGATCACCACCCAGAAGGACGTGGTGCCGTTCGAGTCTATCCACTACGTCAGCGAGCCTGTCGTGACCACCGCGGTCGAGGCCAAGCACCCGAGGGACCTCCCGAAGCTCGTGGAGGCGATGCGCCGCCTGAACATCGAGGACCCCAACCTCATCATAACCATCAACCAGGAGTCGGGCGAGACGCTGATGGCCGGCATGGGCGTGCTCCACCTCGAGATAGCGACGACGATGCTCCAGCAGCAGGGGCTCGAGATCATCACCTCGCCGCCCATCATCAACTACAGGGAGGCGGTCAGGGGCTCAGCGGGCCCGATAATGTCGCGCTCGCCGAACCGCCACAACAAGATATTCATCCAGGTCGAGCCGCTCGACCCGCACATCGTCGAGCTCATCCGCAACGGCACCCTCAACGAGATGACCGACAAGAAGGGCATCCAGAAGACGCTGAGGGACAACGGCTGGACGCTCGGACATGGCCAAGTCGCGTCGTCGCCATCGACCCGAGGGGCAACATGCTCACCGAGGAGACCAAAGGGAGTCCAGTACCTGCAGGAGTCGATGGACTCCATCAGGGCTGGCTTCGAGGACATCATGGAGAACGGCCCCCTCGCCTACGAGCTGTGCAGGGGTGTCAAGGCGACGCTGACGCACTACGTCCCCCACGAGGACCCGGCGCACCGCACGTATGCGCAGCTGATGCCGGCCACGAGGAGGGCTGTGCTGGGCGCGATGCTGATGGCCAACCCGACGCTGCTCGAGCCCATACTCGCCATAGAGGTGAAGGGGCCGGGCGACCTAATCGGGGCGATCACGGGGGTCATCAGCTCCAAGCGGGGCAAGCTGGTCAACGTCGAGCAGAGAGAGGTGGTCACGATAATCCAGGGCGAGATCCCGGCGTCCGAGACCTTCGACCTCTCGCAGGTCATGAGGGGCGCGACCGCGGGCAAGGCCACGTGGAACACCATCGTTCAAGACGTGGCAGTCGGTCCCCACGAACATGCTGCTGCAGGTCGTCACTCGACACGAGGAAGAGGAAGGGCCTCTCGCCGGAGCCGCCGAACCCGGCAGAGTTCGTCGACAAGGAGTAGACTCGCGGCAAGGTTGGCCGAGATAGAGCGGCCGCCTGGCGAGGAACCAATCTCCTCCCGCTTTTATGGCCGGCCCCGCGGCGGGCCTTCGGCCTTCCGGAACGGGCTGAGCGAGCATACGCGGTTGCGTTTAATTATCTCAACCCTATGTTTGACTGGTGATGGAAACGAGTCTGGAAAGGGAGCTTAGGTTGATTCGTCAACGGCTCGACTCCATTCAGGATGCGCTGGCAGAGGAGATGTCTGAGGATGACGAGAAGGCTCGCGAAGAGGCTCTCAAGGAGCACAAGGAAGGGAAGACGATACCGTTCCCTGGAAAAGCACGAAGGGTCGACGGTCCGTCCGTCGAGCCGCAACCGGATGGGTGCTTTTATCATCGGCGAACTTAAATTGTTGACACTAGCTTGAAGAGGTCGATGTCCGAATCGGACGAGGAAGCTCTGAGAAAGGTGCGAGAAGTCGTAAAGGATCCGCAGAGGCTGAAGGAATACGTAGCGGCCCGCCTCGACAAGGCCGTCAAGAATTGGCCTCGACACTAGGAGAAAACGAACAAGCTCTGTGCGCCCTCCTTCGTGACCAGCGAGAGCAACTCGTCCGGCACGTTTTGATTGCGTGGGAGCGTAGCCCCGAAACCTTCGGTGAAGAAATTGTGGCGTTGAACGACATCGACGAGACACTCAGGAATCACTGTCAAGAGTTCGTCGACAAGGAGTAGGCTGAGATCTTGGGGAGATACGAATCCCCATCACGTTCCCGTCTCTCCACGGGAATCCTGCGTCTCGGTCATCCTCGAAAGACGCCTTCAGATGAACCCCTCCCCGCTAGGCTTAACAGTATCCTGCCTCCATGAGCCCGCGATGGTTGACGTAACGAAGGAGATTCTCATCACTTGTCCGCGAGAGAGTGTGGCGGAATTCGCATCCGACCCAGATAACGCGCCCCTGTGGTATGCGAACATCAAAAGTATAGAATGGAAGACACCGAAACCGTTGAAACTGGGTTCTCAGATCGCATTCAAGGCGCAGTTTCTTGGACGAGAGCTCGCCTACGTTTACGAGGTCGTCGAACTGGTTCCAGGGCAGAAGCTAGTGATGCGGACGGCCGACGGGCCGTTTCCCATGGAGACAACCTATCTTTGGGATGCGGTCGATGAGAAGACAACTCGCATGACGCTCCGCAACAGGGGTAATCCAGCTGGCTTTTCAAAATTGTCCGCGCCGTTCATGTCTTTTTCCATGGGCCGGGCGAATCAGAAAGACTTGAGACTTTTGAAGTCTCTATTGGAGAAAAAGTAGCGGATGACGCTCGGTTGGGACGCTGAACACAGCCGAGTTCATCGACAGGGAGTAGGAGTCGGGCCGGAGGGTTCAGCTCTTCGTCTAACTCGCCCGCTTAGTGGGGAGTCGCCGGGTCACAACCCACCGGTGCATCGCTATCTTTCGTGCCCTCTTGAATCCCGCCTTTTCGAACATCCTCAGAGTCCCACTGCACAGAAACGAGCTTGAGACCTTCTTGCCCGTGTAATCCTCAGGATAGGCCTCGACGACCCCGCCCCCGAGCCGGGCAATCTCGCGCAGCGCCTCGTCGAGGGCAAAGCTCGCAATCCCTTCTCCTCGTCGCTCCCGGTCGACGAAGAAGCAAGTGACGCGCCAATCTGGTAGTTCCCCCAATCCCTCTTCGTAGGCTTTCTTGCTCCTGATGTTGGGGAGCTCGGCGGTAGAGCCGAACTGGCACCACCCTACTGCGTCCGGACCATCGAAGACGAGGGCGGCATGAGCTCGACCTTCCTTGACGCGCTCTTCCTTCATCTCTCTATACGCCTTGGCGCCGCGCCTGGTTTCCCCTGTTTCGAGATGAAATGAGATGCACCAGCAGCCGCCGAAAATCCCATTGTGTTTCTCCACCAGTCGGGCAAACGCTGGCCAGGTGTCCGAGGTCAGCGGTTTCGAGGTCAGCGGCATATTCGGAAACGAGAGGCTTCATCGGAGGACACTCCAAAAGGATTTCCGGTTTGGCGTGAGCAGGAAGATGGAGGGTGAAGATTTTTTAGGGCCGCGAGGGGTGCGGCTAGTGATACGAGGATGGTCGCGGTTGACGCCAAGGACACAATCGTTGAAATCCAGGTGAGCGACCTTCAGAAGTCTCGCGAATGGTATTCTCGCCTCTTTGGAAAGGGACCGGACCTGGAGCCGTTCAAGGGGAATGTTGAGTTCAAGATCGGAGGCGCTTGGGTCCAAATCGTGTCTGGAAAGCCTCAGCCTTCGAGCTGGAATCTGCAAATCGAAGTGCGAGACCTTTCATCGGAGAGGCAAAGGCTACGAGACGCGAAAATCGACGCGACAGAAATCAAGGGCGTGCCTAACATAATCAGCTACTTCGACGTCAAAGACCCCGACGGCAACAGCATGAGGTGGTTCCAGGTATTGACCGCCGACCCCAAAGTAACCGGCAAGACCGGATAGCCAAGTCACGCGAGCCGCCGAACCCAGCAGATTTTATCGTCAAGGCGAGGCTATCAAAGGTGCGCCATGAGCAGCGTTCCCAGCGCTGTCAAGATTCGATCCTACGAAATCGTCCCTTGCGACTAGCAGTAGAACGTAATTATCCAGCCCTGCTGCCCGTCGTACGTTCCGTATTCTCCGCCCCAACCGTCCACCATCGGGGGCGGGACGAAGGACTGTGGCCCAGCGAAGAAGTAGCTGGTCAATGTTTCCCCGTCCACACTGCCGCCAGGAACCACCCATGTGTTTCCAAATTGGTCCGTGAACGTGGCTCCGACTGGCATGAGTGAACCGCCGGCCGTGCTCGGACACGTAGGAGGAGCTGATGAGGCCGAAGTGGTAGTGGCAGCACCGCTGTACTCGAGTACCCTGTTGTTGGAGTTATCGACCACCCACAGGTTCCCGGATGAGTCGAAGGCTATATCGTACGGATACTTTAGCGTGGTCGCGGTATCTGCCCACGTGGATGTTGTAAAGGAGGACTGGCCTATCACCAATGATGCGCTCATGCCTGTGGAGAACGGAGAGTCGTACTCGAGGACCCTGCTGTTGGAATCATCAGCGATCCAGAGGTTCCCCGACGAGTCGAAGGCCAGGTAGAACGGTTCGTCTAGCCCGTTCGCGGTGGTTGCGGACGTGTCTCCGGTGAAGCTTGACTGGCCGATCACAACCGAAGCGCTCTCGCCGCTAGTGAATCCCGAGCCCTTCAGGTACTCCAGGACCCTGGCGTTGTACGGATCGCTAACCCACAGGTTCCCGGATAGGTCGAACGCCAAGCCGTACGGATTGTCCATTCCACTCGCAGTGGCAGACTCGGCATCTGTAACGAAGGACGACTGGCCGATAACCAGCGATGCGCTCATGCCGTTGGTGAATCCAGACCCCTTCAGGTACTCCAGGACCCTAGAGTTACCCTGGTCGGTCACCCACAGGTTCCCGGAGGAGTCGAACGCCAAGTCATACGGAGTAAACAGGCCTGTCGCACTGGGCGGGCTTCCATACGCGGCCGTGATGAAACTCGATTGGCCGATCACGAGCGATGCGCTCTCCCCGCTAGTGAATCCGGATTCCTTTAGAAACTCCAGGACTCTGTTATCGCCCGCATCGGTGACCCAAAGGTTCCCAGACGAGTCGAAGGCAAGACCGTATGGGTCGCACAACGAGCTCACAGTCGGCGGGCTTGCGCACGCGGCCGTGGTGAAGCTTGACTGGCCGATCACAACCGAAGCGCTCATGCCGTTGGTGAATCCAGACCCCACGAGGTACTCCAGGACTCTGTTATTGCCCGAATCGGCAACCCACAGGTTCCCCGACGAGTCGAAGGCAGCAGCGTAAGGTTCGTGCACCCCGCTTGCGGTTGTTGCGAAGCCGTTAGTGGTGAAGCTCGACTGGCCTATCACAAGGGTAGCCGCCTGGCCGGTGGAGAACGAGAAGGCGTGCGGCAGGAAGCCAAGCATCAGGACCGCAGCAAAGGCAACGAAGGTCGTCATCATCGATTTTCGATGCAAAAGTTTCAAAGAGTACGCAGCCATCTGTGGATATGTGGAACCTAATAGGGGTTTATCGGTCGAGCGACACGAAGGACGATTCAAAGCTCGCATTTTGGAGATTATAGAAGAGGACATTGCCTTTCTTGAGGCCATAGGGAAGCTCTAGGGAACGGCCTCCCACCGGAGCCGCCGAACCCAGCGGAGTTCGTGGACAAAGAGTGATCTGGAAAAGGACGGTGGCTGGCTCACGCCTCTCCTCGTTTTGACTGATTCCCCTGAAACAGAATCAGGTGGTACTCGGTTCAAGTATGTCGTTTGGGTTCAGCGCGAAGATTTCAGAGGGAGAGAAGCTCCATCTCCCTCGGGTCCCTGAACCCGGCATCACGACACAAGGCAAGACAGGGATGAAGCCAGGAAGAACCTAAGGGAAGCCATCCAGGTCCACCTTGAGGCGATGGCCCGCTTCTCCGCTCCGTCTATGAAGACCTAGGCGCCCTTGGGAGGCCTGAGCTCGAGCCCGATCTGCCTCGCAGCCCCAAGATCATCCCGGTTTGCCCAGTGTTCAGTGATTAACCCATCAGTGACCTTGAAGAAGTGAGTGTGCTGGACGGTATACGTCCGGCCGGTCGGTTGGATGCCCACAAAAATTCCCCCATTCACGGGAATGCTCGGCTCGGCGGCGTGCACTCCTGTGCACGTCGTGCGGACGGCGACCCAATCGCCCTCGGCAATCACCTCGTGGATGACGTGCTTTTCGCGGAGAGAATACAAACTCTCGTAGAGTCTCGTCAGGCCCGCTTTATCGACCCTCTTGCCGTGGTTGTATGACTCGGGCGCCCATAGGGCTGCTGCGCCTTCGGAGTCTCCCGAATTGATTAGCTCAAACTGCCGGCGTACGATTTCCTTCCCCTGCTCTGATGACATTTGTAGATGGTGGGGGTGTTCGTGATTAAAGGTTTGGGTGAAGCGTGGATTGAAGTGAAATCTGAGAAGCCCTTGAGACTTGCAATCCTACATACCGGATAATGGCCTGATTGAGGTAAGAAGAAATCCCCCACGGCCGAGCCCAGCCGAGCTCATAGACAAAGGGTGACCGGTGCGGTCGGGCGGGTTCTCCGCTGACGGGTCGGCGGATCTCTCGAATCCCAAGCCTTAAATCGGATAATCGTCCACTTGCGACACTCTGTGAGCCAGAGACGACAAATCGGCGGCGCCAAGTCGGGGAAGGTTAGATTTAGGGGCGCTGGGCCCACTCGCCATGCTGCAATAGCTATCATCCTGCTTGCAATAATGGTCCTCGCATTTGCTAGTTACCCCGTCGCCCATGGTCTGAACAACGCCCTCATCGCGACCGTACCCGTCGGAAATGGTGCCTATGGCATCGCCTACGACGCTGCCAAAGGAGAGGTCTTCGTGGCGAATTCTGCGGGCTACCTAACGGCCAACTCTACTACCGACTACATCGTCTCGGTCATCTCTGACAGCACCAATAAGGTCGTAGCGAACGTCAGCGTGGCGAAAGACCCCTATGGCGTCGCGTACGACCCGGGCAAGGCCGAAGTTTTCGTGACCAGTGTTCATGGCGACGAAGTCTTCGTCATCTCCGACGCGACAGACAAGGTGGTGGCGACTGTGCCTGTGGGGGCAGCTCCTTACGGAATCGCCTACGACACTGCCAAGGGGGAGCTCTTTGTGGCCAACAATGACAACGACACCGTCTCCATCGTTTCGGATGCGACCGACGCGGTCGTCGCGACCGTGACCGTGCCATATGGTCCCGAGGGCGTGGCCTACGACTCCGCCAAGGGCGAGGTGTTCGTGACCAAGAGTTACAACGAGAGCGTCGCCGTGATATCAGACGCAAGCGACGCGGTCGTCGCGACCGTGGGCGTGGGGGGCGATCCCGTAGGTGCGGTCTACGACTCCGCTTCGGGGGAGGTCTATGTGACGAATTATGCTGGCGACAGCGTATCAGTCATCTCCGACGCAAGCGACGAAGTCGTCGCGACCGTGCCGGTCGGGGTTTATCCATTCGGCCTCGCGTACCGACACAGGTACTGGCGAGGTATTCGTGACCAACTCTGTTAGCGGCACCAACGACATATCAGTCATCTCCGACGTGACCAACAAGGTCGTAGCGACTCTTAGCGAGGGAAATGAGCCCATCGGGGTCGCATACGACTCCGCGAAGAGCGAGCTGTTCGTGGCGAATTATTTCAACGGAATCGATAGCACCGTCTCGGTGATAGGGGACACCTCCTCCGCGTCTGGTACCACCTCCACCGTCAGCACTCCTTCATCGAGCACCGTCAGCACTACATCGAGCAGTCCCGGCAGCTCTTCGTCAATCTCGTGGGGCTACATCGGCATAGTCGCGGTCAATACGGCGCTATTTCTCGTGTTGAGCGGCTCTATGAGGCCGTCACTGAGCCAACCGACGGAAAGAAGGCGGCCCTAGCAGGTCGAACCTGGAATATCTGCTGGACACGGTCGGGGATGGCGGTGAGAGACTTCCGAAGAAACAGACTTTTACAAGTAAGTATGAGTTTCTGCTCCATAACACGGCGATGGCCTAAAGTCCTTCAGGGCCATCATTGTAAGTATCTCTAGCGTGCCTTTGGGCCGCTCTCACAACTCGTCCATGTAGGACTTGTTGGTAGGCAGTTTGGTACCCCGCTGGATACCGTGGATATCAGCTATCTGGGCGAGGAACCATCTGTCGAATGGCATTCTGGAGGCCGCGAACCTTTCGAGCATTTTCGAAGGTGCCCGCCCCACGACTGACACCACGACGAAATCTCCTTGAGGCATGTGTTGAAGCCACGTGTGTTCGTGCTTTATTCCTGCCTTCTTTCGAGAGGCTTGGTAGGCCTTCCTTCTCGGCCCCTTCACTTCGTCGACCATCTTCTTCCAAGCTCCCAGTTTACCCGGAAGGATTGGGACAGCGAATGCATAATGACTATCGGGCATTTGTGAAAATGGCCTTGCCAATCCTATTTAATCTCTTGTAGATTGGGCTCTATAGTTCGTCATTCTATCAAGACGGTTTCCGGTCGGGATAGCCACCCTCCCTGGGTCCGATTTCAGCACAACCATCAGAGTTCATCGACTTTGGGGTCAACGCCTGCCAAGCGAAGGGCCGCCAGGCGGCCGTTTCCTTCGCCGCGTTGCCTTGCAGGAGTTTAATTAATCAGGCTCCTCACAAGGGGACGAAGAGCAATGGGCGCCGATTACCTCTTCATAGTGAGGCACGGAGAGACGGAGGCCAACGTAAGGGGGATAGACGCGGGTCCGCTGGATTTTCCCCTGACTAGGAGGGGCGTGAAAGAAGCCTCGTTCATAGCCAAGACCCTTTCTAAGTTGGAGATCGATTCAGTCTACAGCAGTCCGGTCTTTCGCGCGGTCGAGACCGCGAAGATTCTGGCGCGCCCGCACGGGTTGAAGGTGAAGACCCTGGAGGAGCTTACCGAGGCGAAACTCAAGCCTGAGTTCGTCGGCAAGAAGGGAAGGCACCATATACTGATCACCCCTGAGGCGTTCTCAGAGACCAACGACGAGCTCGTCGAGAGGACGGTCAAGGCGATCGAGATAGTCCGGAGGAAGGCCAATGGGAACGTGATAATGGTTTCACACGGCGACGTGATAACGGCGATGCTCGAACGTGTGGTCGAAAGGAGCATAGGGAAGAAGAGGTATTATGTGCTGCATCCCGACCCTGCATCGCTGAGCATTGTCGAGATAAAGGATAGGCCGTTCCTCATCCTCTTCAACTTCCAACGCAAGAGGTTCGCTCGCTTTGCTCCCTGACCGAGCGGGACCCAGCCCGTCTATTTCTTCGGGGTACCGTCTTTCTCGACGGCCTTTCCGTCCTGGTCGACGTATTCCTTCACCGGATTCCCGTCTTTGTCGATTGCGAGACACCGGCATCTAATCTCCCAGCCATCGGAGACTTTGAAGCTCTTTTCCCCCTCCCCCTTCGATAACCTCCCTTTTCTCTCCATGTTCGACTTTGAGAACGGGGTGAATGCCTGTTCATCGGCGTCCTGAATGTTTTCGAAGTTGAAGTCCTTCTCCTTATCCCTCGTATCGTCCATGGTTGCCTCCTTCCCGGTCTTCTTGTTTGTTATCTTCAGCTTCTCGCGGGTGGCAACCACAAAGCACTTGCAAGTCTCGTCATTGGGACATGCTGCCTTGCCTTCTTCCTTTGGCTTGACGCACCCGTACCAGCGTTCGGTTTCGTCGTAGACATGGATATCGTCGACAGTATCGCACCCTGAATTCTTCACTGAGCAGCGCTTGTACCGCACGAAGACAGCGGCCATGTGGGAAATACAGAGGCTCGCATGATAAAAAGAATGCTGGAAGGCGGTCGCCTTGAATACGGCCGGCTTTACGGTCACGTCCTTGGCCCCATCGCAGACCCCTCCAACGAATAGATCGATGTGAGCGCGCACGTGCAATACGGCTTCTAGTGAGTTCGGCGGTGTCAGATTGAGAGCCGCACGGCTACGTCGGGTCGTGGATAGTACTTTTTCACTTCCCCGGCTCCGTATTTGGCCCGGAACTTTTCGACTATCTCCTCCACTCGCTTCTTGTCCTTTATCGGTAGGGCCTCCGCCGTGGTCCTCTTGTTTGTTACCTTGAGCAAAAGGGTCGGGGTCTCCAGGACGTTCCTGTACCAGTTGCTGGCGCTGTTTAGCGGGAGCAGGTACACGTTTTCCCCTTCGTTCACGAACCAGACTGGGGTCGAGAGCTTCTTTCTCGTCTTCCTTCCGACGAACGTTATCTCCATCTCTTCGGCCGAGTCCAGTGCTCCGCGAAAATCACTGTCGGTCATTGCGATTCGGCCACCGAGGCCCCTCTATCCTTCTAAGGTTTTCATCGTCGGACCGCGCCGCGTAGAATCAAGACCTATCTATCGGCGCTTCTTTGAAACGTCCCATGGCAACCATCGTCCTTGCGCCCGGAGCATGGCTCGGAAAATGGGCTTGGGAGCGCGTCACGCCGGAGCTCGAAGGAGCTGGCCACACGGTCTACCCGGTCACCCTTCCCGGCCTCGCCGACCGCCTTGGGGAGCTCTCGCCAAAGGTCGGGCTGATGAGCCACGTGAACGACTTGGTTGGCTTTTGTGACCGGATCGACATGAAGAGAGGGATAATCCTCGGTCACAGTTACGCGGGGGCGGTGGTGGGAGGGGTAGCCCGGCGTATCCCCAGCCGGCTCAAAGCGCAAGTCTATATTGACACCCTGCCCATCGACGAAGGCAAGGCCCTCCTGGGCGTATTCTCGCCGACGGGGAGGTCGAAGTTCGAGGACGCGGTCGTGACATGGGATGGGACCCGCGTGTGGCCGATGCCAGAGCGTCTGGGCGATCAGGCGCCCGTCGAGGGTCTCACCGCCGACGACCTACAGCTGCTCCGAAAGCGCGGGACGCCGCAACCTGCTTTCACCTTCGAGGAATCGCTCTCCGGGCCCTACGAGGCAGGACGATATCCCAAGAACCATGCAATATCCTGCGACGAGAATGAGGCATCAGCTGCCTCCGGGAAAGCTGAATTCTTGGCTGGGCATCCGGACTGGACCTACCGGTCTCTGCCCATCTGCCACTGGCCGATGCTCTCGAGCCCTCGAGAGCTGGCAGCCCATATCGACGCGATAGCCAGGAGCTAGCTGAAAGGGCCGACCCGCTCTAGGCCTTCTTCCACTTTTGGTTGGGCTTCCAGACGTTCTTCGCCCACCACTTTTGTCTCTGGGCTAACCAAACGGCGTTCTCCCAGAGCGCCGGTCCCATCTCCTTCTGCATCCCCTGAACTATCTTTTCGACCTTCGGCCACACGAACCCTATCCCGGAGACGTCGAAGTAGAGGTTCTCGTTCAGCAGCCCGTGGGATACGAGCACCCCCGCCGTCTCAAACTGGCCGAGCATCATGCCGAGGTTTTGGTCTCCGGGGCTGCCGTCAGGGTACTTCGACTTGAACTCCTTGTAGTCCTTCGCCGAAAAGTCCTTCATGAACCACGTCATCGCGTCGCGCATCTCGGGCGTGTTGAACGTCTCTGACATCTGGAGGAGTAACTCCGCGTCTCGCTTTGTCGGCTTCTTCAAGGTCAACAATACCGGTATGCCGCCTCATATAAGCCTGAGGGATTTTTTTACCGTCGGGATTAGGGCAGGTTGGCTACGTCGCCGTGAATCCCCGATGAGACGGGGGGCAGTATGACCGAGGCAAACTGGAGGTAGCACCCGTCCTCGAAGCACACGGTCGCTATGGGCTGCGTACTCCCGTTCGGGCCAAATACGCCAACTGGATCTAGGTTGTTGTACCTCGAGGGTAACCCCTGAATCGATAAGCCCGCCGTGCTGGGCGAGGATGATGCTGCAGTTCCAGAACGTCTTCTGCGGGCAAGTGGAGGTGGTGACCTGGGTGATGGTCACGGGGTCGCTCAGGTCCGTGGCAGAGAAGATTGCTCCTGCGGAGCCACCCTGTCCCAGGATCGTCCCACTCCCTGCCAGCCAGTTCTTCTGCAGCCCATAGTAATCGCCTGCGACGACTCCGTACAACGTACTGCCGACCCAAGGTATCTCCGCCTGAGCCTGGAGCACGGTCGGCCGGAAGCCCTGCCTGTTCGACGTGCCCGGCACGATGGTGCCATAGATTGTGGCAGCGCATGACCCGCAGTCTCCCAGTGGCCACGACGCGCCCGTCCACGAAGCTGTCACGCAGGTCTTCAGGTAGGAGTTTCCGCCTGGGTAGTTGTTCCAGACGCAGACGAAGGTATCATAGCCGGGAATCGTCTGTATGGTGAACTGCACATCGTCCGTGTGACCGTTGCTGCCCGCGAACGCGTTGGTGTTGAGCTGGATGCTATAGAAGCCCGAGCCTTGCTTGGTGTCGGTCTCGCTCACGAAGTTCGGGAGCTCCCAGACCGCCACGAACCCGCTCTGCAGCTGTGGGGTGATGGTGACGTGCGGCAGCACGAGCTTCGGCTCGGATTGGATTCCATCGATTCCGGGGCTGCTTGCGTTCCCCTCCTCTGGATGCTGCAGCTTGGCGAGTTGCTGAGGCGTCGCACAGGGGACGCTCTTCCAGCCCCCATACTGGCCAGTGGAGGCGAGTTTCACATTCGTGTAGCAGCCTTCGACGTCGGGGAGCGGAGGAGGGGTCGACCTGATGACCAGCTGAGACGGAGCGGGTGTCACGGCGGCAGCGCTTTGGAGAGGAAGGATCAGGGAGACGCCCGAAGATGAAAGCAGCGCGAGTATAAAGAATACCGCGACCCGGGAAGCGACCGAGGTCACGACCATTGTGTCATTCGGCGGCTTAAATGGCTATCTGAGGGTTGAAGGGTGCTCGCAATCTTTGGAGCCTCAGGGCGGGATGCCGACCTTCTTGCAGAATGCGAGGAAGCGCGGGTCCCTGCGCATCTCCGCATAGAACGGGTCGCACTTTATCTGGAACGGCCATGAGTGCATCTCAGCCTCGCGCATGAGGAGCTCGAAAGCTCTGTCAAAGTTCCCCAGCGCGACCTGGACCTGGAACTCAGCGGTTAGCTTGAAGGAATCGCTCTTGCCGGCGAGAATCTCCTTCACCTTCTCCTCGGCCTCCGTCCTCTTTCCCATCATCGCGAAGAGTATCCCCTCAGAGACTGCGACTGAGGGGTTACCCGGGGCTACCCGGCGTGCCGCATCTATCAACCTTTGGGCCTCGCCAAAGTTATTTCTTTCCATATAGTAGTCGGCGTGGCCGAGATAGATCATCGGGCTCTCTGCGTTTAGGTCCCTCATCCGCGTCATCACCTCGAGTGCAAGGGCATCGTCGCCCATCCACTGTGCAAAATTGGCGAGCGTACCCGCGGCGAAAGGCGAAAGTGGGTCGAGCTCGTAGGCTCTCTTGAACATCTGTAGTGCCTCTCCAGTTGTCCGCATGATGCTATCGAGGATTCCGAGACTCAGGTACGCTTCAGAGAGGTTGGGGTTGAGCCTGACGGCAGTCTCAGTCTCCCTGAGGGCGGCGTCGAACCTGTCCAGCAGCGAGTGGACTCCAGCCATCGCCGAATGAGCCTCGGCGAGTTCTGGGTCGAGTGCGAGTGCCTTCTTCGCGTAGGTCTCTGCCTTCTTGGCCATGACATCGAATTCCTCGTACCCCATCACGGCCGCTCCATGCCAGTTGTCGGCGAGCGCGGCGTAGGCACGGGCGAAATTGGGGTCGAGTGATATGGCCCGCTCGAGGAGTGCGATCACCTGTCTACCCGCAGACTCGCCCTGATACGAGAGCTGCACGGCCTTGAGGTATAGGGTGTACGCCTCGACGTTATCGGTGTCCTTGCGCGGCGCGCGAGCGAAGAAACCCGTCGAGAGCGCTCCCGCAACTTTGGAGGCGACGTCGCTCTGAATCGTAAAGATATCGTCCAGCTTGCTGTCGTAGTTCGCCGCCCACAGGTGCTCTTCCGTCACAGCGTCCACAAGCTGGACGGAGATCCTGACCTTGTCCCCCGCCTTACGGACGCTCCCCTCGATCACCGAGCCGACATCCAGCTCGTCCGCGATCTCTGAGATCTTCTTGGAGGTATGCTTGTAGCTCATCACTGAGGTCCTCGCTATCACCTTCAACCCCCTGATCTCTGAGAGCTTCGAGATCAGCTCCTCTGTCAGGCCGTCAGCGAAATATTCGTCATTCGGGTCTGGGCTGATGTTGACAAAAGGGAGTACCCCCAGTCGCTCCCTCTGTCTGGAGGGCTCTGTGGTCATCCTTCCGTTCGACGCCATTTTGATCCTGTAGACCTTCATTGGAAGGTCCACGTTCTTTAGCTTCACGTCCCCGAGCTTCTCGATATCGAGCGAGGTCTTGTTGCGTATCTGGTCGTAGACCTGCTGGGAGATGCAGATACCTCCAGGGTCGGCTAGGGGCTCTATCCTGGAGGCGACGTTGACCGCGTCCCCGAGTATGTCTCCGGACCCGTGCACCACATCCCCGACGTGGATTCCTATTCTTAGCTCCATCTTCCGCGAAGCGGATGTCTCCGTGTTGCGCTTCGACATGACCTTCTGCAACTCGACAGCACAGGTCACCGCGTCCAGCGCGCTCTTGAACTCGACGAGAAAGGCATCGCCGATGGTCTTCACCTCGGTCCCGCTGTGCGCTAGGAAGGTCGGGCGCAGGAGGCTCTGGTGCTCCTCTAGCATCTCAAGGGCGAGGGACTCGTTGCTCTGGGAAAGGTGGGTGTAACCCACGATATCGGTGAACATTATCGCCGCTAGCCTCCTCTCCCCTGCCATTGCGCTTCGCTGGAGGCACCGACTGGGTCCGCTAAAATTCTTGCGGCATTGATTACCCTATCCGAGTAGGGGTCTCTGAAAGTGAGCTCCTCCCGGCGGATGAGCGGGTCACTACATTGCATACTGGATACATATGGTCATCGTTGAATTAGTGCCCGTTCCGGAGAGGCGCAAGAGGGGAGAGAAGCGAAGACCAGAGCCCGGGTAAGCGAAAATGTCAGGGCTCGAAGGGATATCCCGCGGCTGCTGGCAGAGCTCGAGAAGATCAGGAAGGACATGGTAGGTCTCGAGGCACGAGTGGAGCTGGAGGAAATCGGAGACCGCCGGCTGAGCGCAAGGAATCTGTTGCACTACGTCGCCCTTCGCCGGTTGGACATCCGCAGGATACAGGAGGAGTTGGCGGGGATGGGAATCTCATCCCTCGGTAGGTCTGAAAGCCACGTCCTCTACAACCTTGACGCCGTCATCTCCATACTACACTCCCTCAACGGGACTCCCGCGCTGCCTCCGGGAGCAAGCGGAGTCACTCCGGCCGAGGGAGAGAGGCTGATTGAGAAGAATGCTGATTCTCTCTTTGGCAGGGAAAAGGACGGACGGGCTGTGAGGATCATGGTCACGATGCCTACGGCAGCCGCCGCCGACTATTCGCTCGTGAGAGACCTGATGGCCGCCGGAATGGGCTGCATGAGGATAAACTGCGCACACGACGACAGGGAAGCGTGGTCCTCGATGATACGGAACCTTCGGACCGCGGAGGGGGAGGTCGGGAGGAGGTGCAGTGTGTTGATGGACATCGGAGGACCGAAAATCCGGACCGGCGAACTCTCGCCAGGACCGCAGGTGCTTCGCTTGAGGCCGCGGCGTGACTCCTACGGGCGTGTCGTCTCACCGGCGAGGGCGGTACTGAAGGGCAGCAAGGGTAACTCTTCGCCCGAGGATGGGCAAGCGGTCATCCAGGTCGATGACGCGTGGCTCTCGATGGTGGAAGAGGGGCGGCAAGTCAAACTGAAGGACGCTCGCGGAGCGAAGCGAACGATGGTTGTCGTTGCCAGGCGTCAGGACTCGGCCATCGTGGAGTCCCGCAAGACCATCTATCTCGACAATAGGACGCGGCTCTCATTCAAGCTAGGGGGGAAGACCCACTGGACGAAGGTCGGGAACATCCCGCACAAGGAGCAGCCTATCCCGCTGAAGAGGGGGGACCACTTGGTCGTCACTGCCGACCGGAGCGCGGGGAGGCCTGCGGTCAGGGGCCAAGCTGCGCGCATCTCCTGCACTCTTCCGGAAGCCCTCGCATACGTCAAAGTCGGGGACGCCATCTGGTTCGATGATGGGAAGATCGGCGGGATCGTCCGCCAGGCCTCTGCTCAAGAGCTGCGCGTTGAGATCACCCAGGCGGGGTCGGAGGGGGCGGAGCTGTTGGCCGACAAGGGCATCAACCTGCCGGACAGCGAACTGGGACTGCCGTCGCTCACAGCGAAGGACAGGGAGGACCTGAGGTTCATAGTCAAGCACGCCGATATCGTGGGCTATTCGTTCGTCAGGACGCCGGAGGATGTCAGGCTCCTCCGCTCGGAGCTGAAGAGGCTGCGCAGGGGAGGAATGGGCATGGTGCTCAAGATTGAGACGAGGAAGGCCTTCGACGAACTCCCGAGCCTGCTCCTAGAGGCCCTGCGCGCCCCCGTCTCGGGGGTGATGATAGCGAGGGGTGACCTGGCGGTCGAGTGCGGCTACGAGAGGCTCGCGGAGGTCCAGGAGGAGATACTCTGGATGTGCGAGGCTGCACACCTTCCCGCAATATGGGCCACCCAGGTCCTCGAAGGCCTGACGAAGAGCGGGCTCCCGTCCAGAGCCGAGGTCACGGACGCGGCCATGGGAGGGAGGTCTGAGTGCGTCATGCTGAACAAGGGGCCTCACATGGTGGAAGCGCTTCGAGCGCTGGACAACATTCTGAGGCGGATGCAGGAGCACCAGCTCAAGAAGACGTCTCTGATGAGGCCGCTCAGCATCGCCGGTAGGTTCTACCAGGAACTGGGTGACTCCGCCCCCTTGGCATCTGTCAGTAGGTAGGGACTCACCGCTATCCCGAAGCTTGCGCCCCTCCGCCATACGTTTATCTCACGCTCCCGCTTCGGGACGTCGTGGCTTCCACCGGGTTGCCAGCCCTCGACAGGATTCTGGGTGCCGACGGCTACCCGGACAGGTCCACCGTGCTGGTCATAGGCCCTCCGGGGATAGGGAAGGAGGCCCTGGGGTACTGGTTCACCGGCTCCGGGCTCGCACAAGGAGACTTTTGCCTGTATGTCACAAGGCTGTCTGTGAAGGAGGTCTTGCAGGACGAGAAGGGGTTCGGTATCGACACCAGCGAGAAGGTCCCTCTCTGGTTCGCCTCTGAGGGCGGCCAGATCAAGTACGACGTGAACGACCTCGCCGGCCTCTCGTTCAAGGTCAAGGAGGTCCTCAAACAGAACGCCGGGAGGAAGGTCAGGGTCGTGATGGACGTGGTCTCCCCCCTCCTCATGCTGAACCCGCCCGAGACCGTCTACCGCTTTCTGACGCAGCTCTTCGCCGACATCAAGCAGTACGACGTCGTGCTGATGGCGACCCTCGAGGAAGGGATGCACCAGCCCCAGGTACTCGCCGCGATGCAGCAGCTCTTCGACGGGGTCGTCGAGATGCGGCTGTACGAGGAGGGTCTGAAGGTAGTCCCGCTTCTCAGGATCCGGAAGATGCGCGGGCTTCCGCCCCAGCCCGGCTACTTCGACTTCTCGCTCACAAGGAACGGAATGGAGATCGCAGCCCATGTCCATTGACCTCGGCTTCGCGCTGGCAGTCATCACCGCGGAGATAATGCCAGCGGCGGTCTTCCTCTACGGGGCCTACTGGGCTTTCACCATCAGGCGGGCCCTCATCTCCAGGATCTACCGCAACCAGTCGCTGTGGTCGGGCGTACTGGCTTCAGCTCTGGCAGTCCAGACCTTCCTCACATACAGCACCAACGCGATAATCACAGACGCGTTCAACTTCTACTTCGACGTGCTCCTCGTCGTTCTCTTCGCATTCCTCGACTCAGTGATACCCGTTGCCCGCAGGTCCGACCCACTCCTTCGCCCCGTCCTGCACTGGGACAAGCTCAGGTACTTCCTCTGGGCCGACGTGGCTGTCCTTGCAGCCTTCAATGTCCTTCCGGGCCTCTTCCCGTCGCTCTCGACTGGTATCGTAGGTTTCGTCATGACGGAGCTCGGGTGGCTTGTCGCTGCCGTGCTCGTTTTTGGACTGTCTGGGCTCGCCGTCCTGATCGAGGTGAGAAGGTCAAGAGACATGGTGCTCGGGTCTAGCCTGAAGTGGCTGGGCATCGGCATGCTCCTCGCCATAGCCCTGTTCGCGGTGTTCACCATCGAGACGACGGGTGTCATTCCCAACCTGACCCCCACCACATACCAGTTCTACTATTCTTACTACGCGCTCCCCTACGGAATTGTGTTCATCCTGATAGGTTACGCTTTCTACAGGAGCGCGAGGTCCCTTGCCCCAGTGAACCGCATCCAGGTCGTCAACCAGGCGGTCTGAGCGGATGGAGATAATCTGGCCGGAAAAATACAGCCCCGCGAACACGCGGATCCACGTCAGCAACGAAATCAAGATCAATTCGACGCCTGAAATTATCTGGTCGTGGCTGGTGCGGGCGGCCCGGTGGCCGGAGTGGTACACGCCGATCAAGCAGGTCGCCATCGAAGGAGGAGCAGGTGACCTGTCGTCGGGAGCGAGCTTCACATGGAGAATCTTCGGCGTGACGTTTTCCTCAAAGGTGGAGGAGTTCGTGCCCTACGAGAGGCTAGCCTGGAGCGCACGATACGAGGGCGTCGACGCCTATCACGCGTGGCTGATAGAGAAGGGACCGGAAGGGTGCCGCGTCCTCACCGAGGAGAACCAGAACGGGTGGCTTGCGAGGCTGAACAGCCTGCTCAGGCCATCCAACGTGAGCTACTATCACTACCTCTGGCTCGAGGCCCTGGCCAAGAAGGCAGGGGCCGGACCCCCGGACTGATGTGCGCCTATCCGTAGATGATGGTCGTTGCGCTGAGCCAGAGTAGGAGTGTCCCGAAGATCAGGAGGAATGCGGAGGAGAGCACCAGGGTCCTCTTTTCGGACTGCCCCCTGCGCAGGAGGGCTACCACCGAAACCAGGAGCGAGAACTCGATGACGAGAAGCTCCGCCTCCAGCAGCGCTTTCAGCAGGGCGCTCTTGGAGATTATGTCGACCGTCCCCAGGGTCGTGAGGAGCGTCAGCATGGTCGCGGCCGCGGTCGCGATGGCGGCTGCGATCAGGTTGTAGTTCGCTTCGTGAGGCGTCAGCTCCTCCATTGTGGACATTGGACGTTGCACCTCTCACGTCCCATCTAAAAGCTCGATTCCGCAGGCGCGGTCCAACGGCTAGGGCATCGGGGGCTATTCCGTGAGGACCTTGTTGGTCCCTCGGAGCCTCCGAACCAGCTCACGCATGAGGTTCATGGCTATGTCTGGCTCGGTGCGCACTATGCCGGAGAATATCCAGGAGGTCAGGCCGAAACACGTGACCGGGGTGGTGGCTATCACGTCCGCGGACCTGGGTTGCCTGTCGATGAGAGACATTTCCCCGAAAAAGTCGCCCTTCCCGAGCTTCGACAGGAGCTTCCCCTTGCGACGCACCTCGACGTCGCCATCGACTATTAGGTAGAAGCCGACTCCATCATCGCCCTCTTTGACAATGTGCGTCCCCGTGACGTAGTTGGTCTGCTTCCCTGAGCCGATGATTGTCTTGATTTGCTTCGGCTTTAGGCCCGAGAAGAGAGGGACAGACCGCAGCATCTCCGCCACGTACTTGTCCGACACCTCAGTCAAATGTAGAGAAAATGTGTTCCTCACGAGATTTAAAGGTAACGATGGGTCCCTTTCTCGGAAAAGAAATCTAGTACCGTAGATGCATAACATGTTAATATCCTCGAGGCGGTTTTTAGAAGCATGCAAGTCGGGAGGCGTCGGACCGCTGCCGTCGTGGCCATGGCGGTCCTTTGTTTGATGTTAGCAGGAGGGCCCCTCCTCGCACATGCTGCGCCGGCCACCGACTTGCCAGCGAAGATCACCCCCACCACGGCGTGCGTTTGTGTGTCGCAGACGGTGAGCCAGGGGTCGGGGGTGCCCGGCTTCAGGGGTCACGGGCCGCCCAACTCAAGTCCGCTGTACGATGAGCAGCTTGGCCTCACCTTCACCCAGTCGTTCACATCCCTGGAGTACAATGTGACGGCGGTGGAGCAGACCGACCCGACGCTCGCAGACGGCCCCGCATACCTCTTGAACGGGCTCTCCGACGCGGGGTACTGGTATCAGGTGGGGGTGTCATGGAATTGGAATCCGGGGACCAACCCCGGGACCGGTTTCGACATGAACTTCGAGGTCTTCGACAGCGCGGGGAATTCGGTATTTCCCACCAACGGAAACGGTGGGATAGATGCTTTCTCTGGGACAGTGAACGCTGGAGACCCCGTCACCCTCAACCTCTACATCTCGACGACAAATCAGGAAGTGGTGATGATCGCAGAGGACACGGTCACGGGAGCCATGGCGTCGGAGGTCTACCCGGACATGGGAGCAACAAACTTCGTGGGGCTGCCCAGCTCGGCCGCCGACCAGAACGGGTTCTTCACGGGTCTGATGACCGAGTGGTACCACGGCGACCCGTATTATGCCAACGAGGCTGAGGTGATCTTCTCGAATCCGAGCCTTGGGGTCTCCTCCGCTTGGATGTGGATGGACGAGTTCAACCCCAATAATAACGGCATAGTCTTCTCGACCAATACCTCGGCTCCAATCTCATACACAGACCCCAACACGCTACAGGAGTTCTCCTTCAACGGGACGACAGAATACAGCGATGCCTACGAGTTCGTGACTGGAGCTCTGAACTCGACGGCCCCACCTCCCCCGCCTCCACCCTCTGTCGTTCCCCTGACCATATCCTTCTCCGTTCTGGGCGGCGGCACCGGCTACTCTGCCCCCGCCCTTTCATACGTCACTGACGGAAAGACCACCATCGTTTCCCTGACCCAGACACCGACGGTATACAATGCGGATTCGGGCACAACGTGGACCGTCTCTCAGTCGCTTGGCGGTGGGTCGAACGGGTCGGAGCGGTTCCAGACAGACCAGCCCAGCTCTGGCACGGCCAGCAGCGCCCTGACGGTTCAGTTCGTGTACTACACACAGTTCAACGTGGTCTTCGGGTATTCGGTCACGGGAGGGGGAACCGGTCCGGGGGCGCCGACGGTATCGTTCACATCCTTCGGCTCTTCGACCACCACGCCTGCTGGAACCGATGTCTGGGCGGACAGCGGAAGCCCGTACCAGTACCAGCAGCTGCTCTCCGGTTCGACCTCGAGCGAGAGATGGTTCACGAACTCCAGCGGGACCGTGACTTCGTCCCAGAGCGTCGAGGCCACGTACTTCCACCAATACCTGGTGAGCATCGACCTGTCCTTCGTCGGCATCCAGAACCCTCCGGGAGTCACTCTGACCTCCGCATCGGAGGGCCAGCCCCTGAACCTCACGCTAGCCCATGGGGCGAATCAAGAGTGGCTCGACGAAGGCGCCACGTATTCGCTGCCGCAGACCTTCTCGCTCTCCCATGGGGAAAGGCTCGAGGCCCTAAACGCGACCGTCTCGGGGGCGGTCTCGACCCCGCTCGCGATCCAGCTCGCTTACACGCACCAATTCTTTGTCGGCATCTCCCAGAACGTCCCCAACGGAGGGACGGTCTCCCCCTCCTCCGGTTGGTATGACGCGGGTTCGAGCCTGTCCTTCAGCGCGACTGCCTCATCGGGCTACCAGTTTGAGGGATGGAACGGCACGGGATCCGGCGCTACATCTACCACGAACCCTTCCCCGACGCTTACGGTGGGGTCGGGCGGCCCGGCCAACGAGACGGCCGTGTTCGATGCAGGAGTGATGATCGCGGCCAAGGGTCCCGACGGCCTCTCCTACAGTGACGGTTCGGTCTCAGGAACGGTGGCTCCCGGGAAGAGCGCTGAGGTCTTCGTCCCCACAGCCTCCAACCTGACCCTGACCTCTACCGGTTCAGGGCTCTTCTCCTCCTTCAGCGGTTGGACCGGGGCGACGACCTCCTCCGACCGGCAGATCTCCCTTACTGTGAACGGGCCTGAGAACATAACCTCGAACTCTTCGTCCGACCTGTACACCGTTGCCTTGCTGGTCGTCGTCGCCGCTATTGTGGTGGCTGCGGTTGTCGCTCTGCTGATGCGGAAAAGTCCGTCGCCCGCAGCTCCCTAGACCGATTCCTCGCTAGATTTCTCCCCGGACGCAATCTGGGCGAGGGAGCGACGGCTGACGGCGGAGAAGTCGTAGTCCTTTGCGTCGTACGCGGGCTTGGAGTACTCGTCACGGTGCTTGATCAGGAGCCACGACTCTTTTCCGCCAAAGCCGGCGGTACGCACGAGCGCGAATGAACCCTTGAGCTTCTTCCCGTAGAGATGGAACTTCAGGTTTCCGGCCTTCAGACTCTCCTTCGCGACGCGCTCTCCTTCCGCCTTGTCAAAGACCTCCCTGCGCATGCCCTTTGCAATCTCCTCCTCGGGGTTGTAGGTTCCCTCGTCCCATATCATCACAGCGCCGGCCCCGTAGTCGCCCCTCGGTATCGTCCCCTCGAAGTGCCTGTATTCCATGTCGTGGTCCGGCGTGGGCAGTGCGAGCCTCCTGACACCGCTGTCGAGGGTAGGGCCCTTGGGGACGGACCAAGACGGCATGACGCCGCCTATCTCGAGGCGGAAGTCATAGTGCAGTGACGTTGCTTTGTGCTTCTGCACAACGAAGGCCATGTTTCCCTTCTTGGCTTTCGCCATCCTGGGTCGCCGAATTCGGCTCGACGGATGCATAAGGAGTTATCCCCGGGAAAGAACGAAACGCGTTCCTGCTTTGCGCCCGGACAAGCATTTAAGATGGGTCAATACCCCTCGATGACCATGGTTCTCGGACAGGGCGATTACACGTACAAGGCGCAGCTAGACTGGGCGAAACTTCCTCTATGGTGGAGCTTCAGTGGGGTGACCGACGTTGCCGTCGATTCCCAGGATCGTGTCTACGTCTTCGATAGGATGGGAAAGCACCCGGTGGTCGTACTGGACAAGGACGGTCGCTTCGTCTCCTCTTGGGGCGAGGGAAAGTTCCGGACCGCTCACAACATCTACATCGACGCCAAGGACAACGTCTGGACGGTGGACTGTGGGGCGCACGTTGTAAACAAGTGGGGTCCCGACGGAACGCCCCTGCTCGAGCTCGGCACCCGCGACATCGCGGGGGCCCAGGTACCTACGGCGAGGTCTTCAACATGCCAACGGGCGTAGCGGTCGCGTCGACCGGCGGCGTGTACGTCTCTGATGGATACGGGAACCTCAAGGTCCAGCGCTTCTCGTCGGATGGTAGGCACCTCGGCAACTGGGGAAGAGGGGGCAAGGGCCCCGGAGAGTTCGCGCTCCCGCACAGCATCAACATCGACGAGCACGACAACGTCTACGTCTGCGACCGGGAGAACGGCAGGGTCCAGGTCTTCGACCTCGAGGGGAAGTATCTGAAGGAGTGGGGCGGGATGAACCTGCCCGAGAGCATCGATTTCGACGAGAAGGCGGCGTACATCTGTGAGGAGATGCAGGGGGACAAGCCCAACAAGGTCTTCGTCTTCTCCCGGGACGGGAAGCTCGTCTCCAGCTGGTCGACCAACGACCCCGAGGGTAACGGCATCATGACCACGGCCCACGGGATTGCCGTGGACTCGCGGGGCGACCTCTACCTCGCCGACAACCCGAGCTGGTACAAGAGCCCCAACCCGGCGGCAGAGGGGCCCGCCAGAGTGGTCAAGTTCATCCGACAGTAGAAGCGACCGCGACTGGGTTAAGTAGGCGCTCTTTCACGCCGATGTTTATGCTAGTTCATAGCCTTCCCCGTCTCCCTTCCATAGGCCAGAAGGAGAAGCTCCCCCGGGTGGTCTATACGGTGGTCGAGTGCCAGTCCTGCCACGCGAAGGTCAAGCGCCCCTTCGATGCCGGGGATTTCGTCACCAGAGAGGAAGGCGCCTGCGAGCTCCTGCTCGGGGAACAAGAGGACCAGCCTCATCTACTCCGAAGAAGTCGCCAAGCCCAGGTGAGCGCGGAACGCGGCCCGCCCTGACGAAATTGAATACCATCGTTGGTCGCATTCCATACGTTTAACTAGCGCGTCCGCAGGCGGGTGATTCACTGAATGGAACAGCAGTGGGATTGGTGAAAATGGATGAGTTTCGGACAACGAAGAGGAGGAGGCGGAGGCTACGGTAGTAGGGGAGGAGGGGGTTATGGCAGGGAGGTTTCGGCGATCCTTCAAGAAACCCGTTGAAGTCGGTAAGGAATACGACGTCACCATCTCTGATACCAGCAAACGTGGCGAAGGCATTGCCAAGATCGACGGATTCGTGATCTTTGTACCTGGCACAAGGCAGGGTCAGACTACCAGGATCAAGGTTACGCAGGTCTCTAACCGCTTTGCGACTGGCGAAGTCGTAGAGGGTTCGGCATCGGCGGCTACGACTACCTCTGACTCGGAGAACACCGCGTAGCGACAGACCGCAAGGTCTGGCTCAGCTGACTGAGGTTGCCTCGACAGGGTCAACCTACCCTTTTCTTATATCAACGAAATCCGGCCGATTTTCAGGGCTCTGAAACCCGCTCTCGAATGTATATATATGACGAAACCGGTCCGTTCCGATAGACTTATGTCGGATTTTGGCATTGAGAACATCCAGTCCGCACCGGGACGGACTATGCGAAATCAGCCAGGCTAGAGAGGGCGAACAACAGATGCCCACGTTGCGGAAGAGGATTCGATGATGACCGACTCGTCCCGCGGCGAGGTGTACTGCAGCACCTGCGGCTTCGTCGGAAAGGACAAGACGGTGGAGACGGGACCCGAGTGGAGGTCGTTCTCGAGCGAGGAGAAGGACGACCGGAGCAGGGCGGGACTTCCGTCCTCCGTCGCGATTCACGACATGGGCTTAGCCACGACCATCGGTGGAGAGAACAAGGATGCTTCTGGGAAGACTCTCTCGGGTTCGATGAGGTCGAGCATCGAGAGGATGAGGACGTGGGACAGGAGGAGCCAGGTGCACGAGTCTGCAGACAGGAACCTAAGGCAGGCGTTCAGCGAGCTGCGAAGGCTCTCAGAGAAGCTCTCGGTCTCCGAGGCGGTGACGGAGAGGGCCGCATACATCTACAGGAAGGCGCTCGAGAGGAGCCTGGTGAGAGGCAGGTCGATTACGGCCATAACCGCAGCGTCGCTCTACGCGGCCTGCAGGGACAGGGAGATTCCGAGGACCCTGAAGGACATCGCCGCTGCGAGCAACATCAAGAAGAAGGACGTCGCGAGGAGCTACAGGCTCCTGCTCAAGGAGATGGACATGAAGATGCCCGTCGTCAACCCGGCCAAGTGCATCACAAAGATTGCTTCGCAGGGCCAAGGTGAGCGAGAAGACCCAGAGGAGGGCGCTGGAGATACTGCAAGAAGGCTGAGGAGGCCAGAATCTCGGCCGGGTAAGGACCCCATGGGGCTGTCGGCCTCCGCACTCTACGTGGCGTGCACGCTCGAGGGGGAGAAGATGGTGCAGAGAGAGCTCGCCATCGCAGCCGGCGTGACCGAAGTCACCATCCGGAACAGGTACAAGGGACTGAAGCTAGCGCTCGGAATCTGAGACTCCCGCGGGAGTCTCGGTCCAGGGCGCTAGAATCCGATGGCTCGTCGACGAAGATGAGGTGGGCGTTCTGATAGGGGCTTTCCCTCTCCGACGATCAGTATCTTGCCCACGAACGAACCGGGGTAGCCGACACCCTTCATCCTCTGGTCCTCGAGGGGCAGAGAGTGCTTGTGTATCCGTGCCAGCCCATCCTCTAGGTTCGGCACGATCTTCTGAGTCCCCACTACCCAGATGACGTTCTTCGCGCCGGCGGCGTATGCGGCCAGCTGGCTTCCACCTGCGCTCGCGATCAGGACCTCGCCGGACTCGGTCACCGCGTGCACGCTCCCGAGGTAGTACTGGCTCAATATCGACCGCTGCCGAAGCTCCATCTGCTTTGCTTGGTCCTTCTCCGCGAATATCTCGGCCTTCACGTTCTTCCACTCGTGGGAGCCGGATTTCAGGGACTCTACGAATCCGATGTCTTCCAGCGTCTTGGAAGCGCCTGGCATCACCTGGGAGCCAGGGGGTATGAGCTGGGTTAAGCGCTCGAGGGCTTCTGTCTTTGTGCGCACGAGCTCCGCCTGGATTCCACGCTCTTTCAGCGCGGCGATGGTCCTTTCTACCGTCTCAATGTCGGCGGGGGTACTCCACCGCTTCTCGTTCCTCTCAGAGGCCGTTGGGGACTGAATTGAACCGCTAGTGACTGATTGCATGTATCGGGCATCCAAGATATTGGATATAAACCTAGTAGTAACATACTACTTACCAAGTAAGTCTGACCTGACCGGCCATCATGTGACGCTTAAATTCCAGAACCACCGATTTAATGGGATGAGTCAGACAAAGCAGGCCAGGCTCGTGCCTCAGACCGGCGAGCCGGGGGAAGAAGTGGTCCACATCTCCTCATTCGGAATAGTCGAGCGGGACCGGAAGGTACTGCTCATGAAGATAATCCGGCCGGAGAGGCACGCGGGAAAGTGGCTGCTCCCCGCGCTCGTGATCAACTACGGCGAGAACCCTCTCCACGCGATCGGCCGAGTTACCCAATCATCCCTTGGCGTCGCGCCGAAGGATGTGAGAATCCTGGACGTGCAGTCCTACGGGGACAAGCACTGGGACATCTGCTTCGTCTACAAGATGGAGCTTTCAGGCCGGATAGCCCATTCACCGGACGTGGAGAGTGTAGAGTACTTCGACCTTGCAGCCCTTCCGACGGCGCTACTAGAGGGCCACAGGGAAGTCCTCCTGAGCCTCATCGAAAGCAAGCTCGTATAGCGATTGAGGAAGGCGTCGCGAGTAGACGCAGGGCTATGTCCTTAGCCATCCGAGTTTGAAGAAGGTGTAGGTCGCGAGGGCCATGGCCATGCCGGTGACCATTAGCACCTCCCACAGGTCTGCTTGATAGGGAACGTCCAGGAGGTTCGTGCCGAGCAGCCCCGAGACTATGGCGGGGATGACTGAGACGCCCGTTATCACCGCCAGGATCTTCAATATCCGGTTGGTATCGAACGACGTCTGGTTGATGTAGAGGTTGATGAGAGATTCCAGGTTGTCGGTCAGGTCGTCGGCCAGCTCGTTCTGGAAGTTGGCTTCGTCGAGGAGGACGTTAAAGGTGTCCTTGGCCTGGTCGTCGAACCCTTCGAGCGTGACCTTCCTTGAGATCACGATGTTGAGCAGGTTCTTGAAATGGACGAGGTTCGAGACGAGGCGGGAGACCTCCTTGTTCAGCTGGTACATCCGCTCAAGGAAATCCCGCGGTAGCTTGGACCGGGGCGTGTTCCCGATTCTGACAACCTCGAGCTCGATCTCCGCGAACATGGATTTGTAGACCGCGAGCATCGACTCGAGAATCTCGTAGAGGAGAGAGACGACAAGTGTGGTGTTCTCGAGGGCGTTCGGCTCGCTGGCGATGTCATCGAAGAGCTCGAGCTTGTGAGGCGAGAGAGTGATTATCTTCGTACCGCTGCAGATGACAACAAGCCCCGTCTGGGATATCTTGGTATAGCTCTCGGAGTGAGTTGGATACTTTATCTCCCCAGACTTGAGGAAGATGAAGGACATGTTCTGGACGTAGTCTATGTGGGGGAAGATCTCGTCCACTATTCTCGTCTTGAAATGGCGCAGAGGGACGTGGAGCGCGGAGCTCAGGGAGGTGATGCCTTTGTCGGTCACCTCGTCGATGTTTATCCACTCCTGATCCTTGGTCATCAGGTGGACTGAGACATCACTCCAGGTCAAGCCCCTGTGGACGCCCGTCGCGTCCACTGACTCCATGGTCGTGTCGGGTTGTTCCACCGGCCCGGCCTTTGTCTCGGTCTTGGTGCGAATCCTGCTGCCGGTCACCCTGCCCGTTACGGCGAGCGCCCTCGGCAGACGGAGCAGCCTCAAGAGCAACGCCGGAGACCCCGAGACCTTGAAACCCAGGAGTGGGAGGTAGGTCAGGAAAGAGAAGGCGACGATAGCCAGGTCGAGGAGGTGCCAGGGAGCTTTGAAGTACTGCCACCTGCTCCTCGCTAGATAGAGCTTGGAGAAGGTACTCGACGACGAAGAGAAGGATGATCGTTGCATCGATTATGTCGAAGAAGCTGAGTACCGCACCCGAGAAGCTGAAGAAGAAAGGGAGGAGGATGACCGGGATGAGGACGATCGAAAGGAAGGCCATGAACCTGTCCGAGAGTATGGTGTTGACCGTCTCTCGGAGTTCCTCTCGGGGGTCCGTCTTTGGCACATAGAGGGACCGCGGAAGGTAGAACTCTCCCTCCGGGTCCTCCGTGACGGCCTCGACGTCTTCTCTATCCGTCAATAGTCGGTTCCACAGTGTGTTTGAATCGGTTGTTAAACCTGCGCCGGAGCCGGCGACGAAAGCGATTATTCGAAGAGGTCCTTCTCGAACTCGTCCAGGATACCCTTCACCACGAGCTCTCTGATGTTCAGCGAATTGGAGATGCTTCCGACCTCGGTATCGTGTTCATCCAGTATGTGGAACAACACACGCTTCCTGTCCGCGTCGCTCTGCTTGCCGGCTATACGAGCAGCCTCGCCCATCGCCCTGTTCCGGAGAGCTATCAGCGCAACCCGCTCGGCCTCCCCTTCGTCCAGGGCTTTGTCGAGCTCGAGAAGCACTTGCGAGAGCTTTGAAATCTTGGCCTTGTCATCCCCGGGGGCATCGAGCGCGTTCTGGACTCGTCCGCTCATGGACGCGACCTTTGGTGATGTTCTGGTCTTCGGCACCTCGCCGAAGACCGTAGCGTGCTCGATGTAGACGTTCGAGGCGACGTCCATGGTTATGGAGATGTTCCTTGCCAGCGAAAATCGTCTCCTCGCAGGTCCGCTCGGGCTCCGTTCCGACGAGGAGGTCACCAGGCCGGCGCGTTCCATTATGGTCATGTGCTTGGCCACCAGGGCCTGCCCGAGACCCAACTCCTTGGAGATCTGCAGAGCGTAGGCGGCCTCCTGGCTGAGGCGCTTGATGATCCTCCTTCGCACTGGGTTCTCCAAGACCTGGAGCACGGAGTCAAGTTCGGCTTGGTTCGTCTCTACCAACTCGATTAGCAAAAAAACCGAGGAAGGGGACCTACTTTAGGTCGACCCTTCGAGGGTTGCCCCCGGGCTTCTGCTGCCTCTTCGGCAACTTCAGCTCGAGGATCCCGTTCTTCATGGTCCCGTCCGCCTTGTCGGCGATGACCTGCTCTGGGAGGGTGAGGTATCGGTGCAACGAGAAGTAGGACCTCTGGACAAAGCCCGCGCCCTCCTTCTTGCCCTTGCTCTCGGCCTTCTTCTCGGCCTTGAGTTCGAGAGTGTTGGAGTCGATGCGAACTTCGACCTGGTCCTTGGAGTAGCCCGGCAGCTGTGCCGTCAGGCTGAAGTGGTCGCCCCTGTCCTGGAGGTCGAACGAAGGCTGCTGCCTATCAAGTTCGGACCAGAAGGAGCTCATGGGTCTCTGGAAGAATGGTTCGAATAAGTCGTCGAAGACGGTGCTCAGACCGCCGTTCTGCACAGCGAGTGCAGTCGAATCGGGCCTGGCCGACGGTTGGGACTTTTTCTTTGTGTTCTTTTCTGTCATGTCTTTCACCTGTGGTATAATACTGGAGGTAGTATACCTATATAAATGCAGCGACAGGGCAGAAGCTGAGGCTAGGAGGCCCTTCAGAAGCTATGCATGACGTCCCGTGCGAAGGACCTCAACTTACGCGTGTAGTCCGGCGCCGAGTCGTGCTCGAAGTCGACCATGATATGTGAGACTCCGGCCTCTTGGAGCTTCTCGACCCTCCGGACCGCGGACGCACGTTCGGACTTGTCCCCCTTCAGGAAGAGCTTGCAGGAGATGGTGATGTCCTCGAAGGACCTCCCTTTTGCTTCCGCCTCCTTCCGAACCACCTCTGCGCCTGCCTTGATGCGCGCCGGTTGCCGCCAGGTGTTAGAGAGCCAGCCGTCCCCCAATCTGCCCGTGCGGCGCAGGGCCGGGATGCTCTCACCACCGATCCAGATGGGCACGTGCTCCTGACGGGGCTTGGGGTCGAAGACCATCGGCCGGAGCTTGATGAACCTCCCGCTGAACTGCACCTTCTTCCGGTCCTTCCTCCAGACCTCCCTGAGGAAGGATATGGTCTCGTCGGTCCTCGGGGCGCGCTCTCGTAGAGGGACGTTCGAGACCTCGAACTCCTCCCTCATCCACCCCAGGCCCAGGCCTAGTATCATCCTGCCCTTGGAGAGCTCGTCCATGGTCGCGACCTGCTTGGCAAGGACGATCGGGTTCCTCAGCGGGGCGAGGAGGACGAACGTTCCCAGCTTGACCTTGTCGGTGATGCCCGCGACATAGGAGAGCAGTGTGAGGACCTCGTAGCAGGCGGGGCTTAGCTTGCTCCAACCCTGATTTGCATTGAATGGGACTACGAGCCGCTCCGCAACCCAGAGAGAGTAGTAACCTTCCTCGTCGGTGGCCCGCGCCTGCTCGATCAGCCCCTTTCGATTGGCGTCTCGCCCGTAGTTCAGGATCCGTATTCCGAAGCGCGGCGCGGCCACGAGGTTTCGTGGCAGTCGAGCGCGTAATTAAGTGTTGGACGGGTCACTCTGCGGCCACGCTAGAGCCTGGGGATAACGGGCAGGACCAGATGGGACGGGTGTTTGGCATCGTGCAGGATTCGCTGCAGCGCCGCCAGAGGTTCGCTCTCCTCGACGACGGGTTTGCCCGAGTTCAGGTTGCGGTCGAACTTTGGGAAGTTGCTGCTCGAGATGTCGACCCTGATGCGGTGTCCAACCTTGAAGACGTTGCTGGTGGACCAGAGGTCGATGGTGTACTCGTTAACGACGCCGGGTTTTTGGATGACCGGCCTGGCCCTCGAGTTTCGGTATCTCGCCCTGATTATCCCGTCAGCAATGAGCTGGGCGAAGCCTGAGGGCCTTAGGTCGACGAGCTTGGCGGTGAAGTCGGTGTCCGCGGCCGAGGTCGACGCAAAGAGTTTCATCGAGATCCGGCCTGTGACCTCGATGTCCTTCTCGAGGGGAGCGGTCGAGTAGACGAGGACGTCGGTTCTGCTCTCGGCCCTGGATTGGTCGTGCGGCCCCTCGGATGGGTACGTTGAGCGCGCGACCATGTCCTCGCTCAGTGTGGGGACGGGGTTGAGAGGGTCGTAGACGAAACGGTCCGCCTCTTCCTCGCCCGGTGAAGACCTGCTCAGGGTCCCGTTGCCCCGGGAGCTGTTCGCGTCGCCGCCGCTGTGGATGAAAAACTTGGTGAGACGTTGTCTCGAGAGTGGCCACTCGTTCTCGTATCTCCAGACCTCGTCCCCCATGACGAAGATGCGGACGGGCGGGTCCTTGGGGACGCCGTTGTCGACGTCCTTCAACCAATAGTCGAACCACTTGAGGATCAGCCCCTCCATGCCCATTCCGCTCCATTCGGCCTTCTCGCCGAAGCTGAACTCGCTGGGGATAGAGTGATTCCACGGGCCCACTATGAGCGCGGGCGACCTGCTCTTCCTCGTCTTTCCCTTGGACCTCAGGCCAGCAAAACTGTCTAGTGAGCCCTGGAGAAAGAAGTCGTACCACCCACCGACGATGAAAGCGGGAGTCGAGACCTTTTGGTAATGTCTGGCGAGGTCCACCCGCGCCCAGTACTCGTCCCGATTAGGGTGGCTCGTCCACTCCTTGAGATACGTGCTCCATGGGATGGAGAGGTCCTTGATCGGGAGGAAACGGTAGGTGGAGTCGTACATCTCGTCGATGTCGAAGGGTTTGCCGCTCTGCTTCCCATCGGGCCACGGGTTTCTGCTCTCCATATCCTTTGAATGCCCCACAAGCCAGTGCTCGACGAACTGGAGCTGAAGAGCGCCCCCGCGTGAGACCCATTCATCATAGCAGCTTGCGGGCGCAAGGATCGGCGCGATGGCCCGCAGATGAGGCGGAGCGGAGATAGCCGCCAGCCACTGAGTCAGTCCGACGTAAGAACCTCCGTGCATGCCCACCCGCCCGTTGGACCAGGATTGAGAGGCGCACCACTCTACGCTGTCGTAGCCGTCGGCCACTTCCTGAAAGATGGGGTCGTACTCTCCCTCCGATTTGTACCTGCCTCGGACATCCTGGATCGCCACGACGTAGCCGTTGAGGACTCCCTTCAGGGGCTGAGGATAGCCGTAGGCGCCGTTCTTGTCATAGGGGGTCCTCGTGAGGAGCACGGGGTACCTACCATCCTTCTTCGGCCTGTAGACGTCGATGTAGGTGACGACGCCGTCTCTGAGCTTTAGGGGGACATCGTAATCCACCCTCATCTCCATGTGAGAAGCGCGGACCACAGCCTCCTGTGACCGGTTTCAGCTTTTAGGTTTGACTGTATCAGGCCTGGGCAGCGGTCCGAGCTGCAACCTTACGTGACCTCAACAGATGGACCGAGACCAGGGTCATCCACAGTAAGACCAACGCAAGGAAGATTCTCTCGTCCAGCCCGCCAATCTGATCGGCAAGACGCTTTACGACGAACCCGAGGCCCAGTGTCACAAAGGCGAAGACCACCGTAAGGTCGGCGATCACCTTCGCTGGCTGCGCGATTCCCTTCAGGGAATCGAAACGATGGAACTCCTCGGAGAGGGCCACCGTGCCGAAAGCTCCTGCTAGGAAGGCAACTGCCGCGACCAGCAGGTGAATCGCCCCGTGGCCAGAGACAGGGGTGGCGGGGACGTCGGTGGGGAATATCGCGAGTAGAAGCGCTCCCACCCCCCAGACCGTCAAGAGAGAGAGGCCGAGCGGGCGCTTTCGCTCCCCCTCCTCAACAAAAACCCTTGAAAGCGCGTAGACGAAGACGAGCGAAAAGAGACCGCGGTTCACGAAGTTCACGGTCATGATGTAGCCGTATGGCCCGACCGCAAGGTCGCTCTCTGCCTGGCTGATGGGGTTGTAGTGCGGCGGTAGGGATTGTGCGATGGCGTCGAGCACCAGATAGAGGAGCACACCGGCGGTGACGACCCAGAAAGCATTCCTGGAGCCCGGGAGCGCGGGACGCGGATTCACGCTCAGTTCATCTGCGTCGTGACGCGCTCGCTCGCGTCATCAACATTTTCGGCCGCGTCGAGCCTCATCTGCACAGTGGGCTCCAGGGCGGGTGCGTATAGTCCTTTCGAGACGAACCTCGCTCTTGAGCATGGGTAACCTGGGTCCAACGCCCGACAACCTTTAGTCTGCGAATACGGAGATGCCCCGACCGTGGATGGGCACAGCAGAGGTTCTTGACGCGTTTCACTGGGATCGCGCGGCACGCAACCCGACGGTCGCACGGACCCCCGGGCGCCTCGCTCTCATCCTCGCAGCGATTGTCTCTCTTCCGCTCCTGGTGGTCCTGGCGTATTTTGCGACGCGGAGCGTTCTGCCCCGGGTCGCGAGCCTGAAGCTCACACTCCCGCAGAACAACGGTACAGCGCCTCCCAACGGCTACCTCAACGTCTCGAGCATCCAGCAGGCGAGAGGTCAGCTCTTTCCTTCGTTCAACTTCCCGTCCCTGCCCAACCTTCCACAAATCAACACCGTAGACCTCCTTCTGGCGGCTACGCTGGCGATCGTGGTAGTCGTATTGTTCAGAGGATTGAGCGACCGCAAGAGGCCAACGGCGCCGTTTGAAGACGAGGCTCTCTCAGACAGAAGGAAAAGGGTGGCTTCCGTGCTTGACGAGGCTGCGAGGCGGCTCAGCAGCGGGTCCGCTTACAGGGAAACCGTCATTCGGTGCTACAGTCTGATCTCCGGGCTTCTCGAGGAGGAATCTGACGTCGACGGACGGGTCCTTACGGCGAGGGAGTTCGAGAGGCGTGTCTCGGAGAAGCTGAAGATAGAGTCCCCCTACCTCCGGCAGGTGACACAGCTCTTCGAGCTCGCGAGGTACAGTGAGGACGAGATCGACGGAGGACCAAGCGCGGGAGGCCGCAATCTGTCTCTCGAACCTGAGCGCACCCCTGAAGGAGACTGCGGCTCAGCAATCGATATTAAATGACGGTCCGGCGTAGGACGAGTCACATGGATTCGAACAGAGCGGACGGCGCGGCCGGTTCTCGCTTCCGACGCTGGAGAGTCACTCGTGTGCTGGCGCTGGCCGCAGCCTTTTCGATTCCCGTTGCGTTAGCCGCCCTCTCGGGGAGCATCGCCGTGGATCTTCTGGTCTATTTGCTGGTCTGTCTGGAGGGTTTGGCGCTCGGCTCCCTCGCGATGTCGAAAATCACACCGACGACGGGCCGGGCTGAGTCGGCTGCGGACACCCACCATCTCGACAGGAAGTATCTGGGGCTTGACAGGGTCGGGTTGATGGCAGAGAACGTAAGGTCGGCGGCCAGGGGATCGGAGATATCACGCAGAGAGATAGCTCGCACCCTCTCCCGAATCATGGAAGATTACGCTATGGCCCCGAACCTCAGGGATGACTCGCGAGTCTTGAGCTACACGCACACGACCGCTCCCACCGCCGACGCGGAGCGGCCACGAGCGAAGCCCCTGGGCACGCACGCGATACCTCACCGGTCTTGAGGAGGCCATCACAAAGTTGGAGCGGGGTGCGGGTCAGGTACAGAGGCCCGTGAGCTTGGACTCTCCCATCGAGGAGCGGTGCAACGCGGTGGCCACCATATGAGCTCGGATGCCGAGCTTCAGGACAAGCCCGGGAAGATCATCTCAGAGGTCAGCAAGGTCATCGTCGGCAAGCAGGAGCTGCTCGAAAAGGTCCTGGTGGCGATACTCGCCGATGGTCACGTGCTCTTCGAAGACTACCCCGGCCTCGCAAAGACCCTCACAGCCCAGAGTTTCGCTTCGGCTCTCGGATGCGAGTTCAAGAGGGTGCAGTTCACCGCCGACCTACTCCCGGCCGACATAACGGGCATCTACGCCCTGAACAGAACCACATCGGCCTTCGAGCTGAGGAAGGGCCCCATCTTCTGCAACATCCTGCTCGCCGACGAAATCAACAGAGCCCCTCCAAGGACCCAATCGGCGCTGCTCGAAGCGATGCAAGAACGCCAGGTCACCATCGAGAATGCGACGTTCAGATTGGACCCCCCGTTCATCGTATTTGCAACGCAGAACCCGATCGAGTACGAGGGCACCTATCCCCTCCCGGAAGCACAGCTCGACAGGTTCATCATAAAGGTCGCAATCGGCTATCCGACCCCGTCGGAGGAGGTGGAGATTCTTGACAGACGGACGAAGAGACAGACCGACGAGGTTAGCATCGATGAGGTCGCCTCCAAGAACGACCTGTTGGAGATGAGGAAGCAGGTCGAGGCGGTTCACATTGATCCCGAGGTCGAGAGGTACATCGTGAACATAGTCAGCAAGACGCGCGAGATGAGCGTCGTCGAGGTCGGCGCGAGCCCTCGGGGTTCTCTGGCCATCCTGAAGCTTTCCAAGTCCCACGCGTGGATCCACCGGAGGACCTATGTCCTCCCCGATGACGTCAAGGCGGTCGCGGTCGACGCCCTTTCCCACAGGTTGATTCTGACCGCTGACCAGTGGATAAGGGGTACGAGGGCCGAGTCAATCATCGAGGACCTGCTCGGGAAGGTAGACGTCCCGAAGGTCGACTGAATGCCAGCGACTGACCCCCTGGCGCCGGATTCAGCGACCACAAAGGAAGGTTGGGAGGGGGTCGTCACCAACGAAGGGGCCTATGCGCTCATCGTCCTCGCCGTGGGGGCATTCGTCCTGGGCTTGTTCGTGCCGGTTCCTCTGATGTTCGTCGCAATCCCGATCGTAGCCGCTCTTGGCACCTCCATACTCTGGTCCAAGGACCCCCGATCGCAGGTCGAAGTGATGAGGTATGTCGAGAAGGTCAGGATAAGGGAGCGTGAGTCGACTCGGGTGAGGCTAAGGGTGACCAACGCGGGGAACGGGTCGATCCCATTGCTGCAGGTGCAGGACCAGGTCCAGTCAGAACTGCGGGGAAAGAAGACTCGAAGTGGGTTCAGCTTCTCTCTCAAGGCTGGAGAGACCCGAGACCTATACTACGAAATCCTCGGTAACATCTTCGGGGTCTACTCTCTCGGTCCGGTGCTGTTGACGGCCCTGGACGCCACTGGTCTCTTTGAGGCTAATCAGGAGCTGAAGCTCATCTCGAGGGTGGCGGTCTTTCCCGAGACGAGCGAGAAACTGTCCCACTTCGCCATCAGGCCGCGCAGGACCAAGCCGTGGCCGGGGGAGATCGCCGCCCGACGGACGGGGACGGGGATGGACTACTACAACATCAGGCAGCTGATTCCCGGCGAGTCGGCCAGGAGAATCAACTGGAAGGCTTCCGCTCGACGCGGTCTGGAGACGGACGGGTTGATGGTCAACGAGTACATGGCGGAGCTCGGCGCTGAGGTCCTGGTCATCGTCGACGCAGGGAGCTCGCTCGAATCTGGGTCGAGACGGGACCCAGTCCTCGCCTATTCTGCGAAGGCAGCCCTCTCCATCGTCGAGAAGCTGCTTCACGACAGGAACCGGGTGGGGCTCTTGACCACTGGCGAGAACGCCCGAAGAGTGGTTCCGGGCTACGGAAGGCGCCAGTTCGACCGGATTGCCCTGTCTTTGCTTCAGCTCGAGCCTGGGGGGTCAGACATCAGGTGGTGGATGGAGCGGAACGTCAACTTCTTCTTCCCAAAGGTGTCCCAGATAATTTTCGTCTCGCCGCTGGCTGACACCAACTCGATTGCTGCGGCCTCAGAGATCACCCGATACGGCCGCCACTCGGTTCTCATCGTCTCTCCTAGCCCACTTGACGTGACCCCGACCCGGACTGGCGAACTAAAGTCCAGGGAGTGGAGAATAGCACGCAGGATCGCTGAGCTCTCACGTCGTGACGAATTGGACCGGTTGAGGAGGGCCAACGCCACGGTCATCGATTGGACCACTTCAACCTCCCTCGAGGAGGTCTTGGAGGTCCAGAGGCGAGCGCAGACAAGGCGAGCTGTCGTATCGGTGGGGCGCGCCTAATGGAAGGGGAGAACGCCGAGGCTCCCATGTCGCCACCAGAGGGAGGGCTTGGCAGGAGGAGACTCAAAGGTTCTCCGCAGGCGTATTCGTTCCTCCTCTTCTCTGCGTTGGCGCTCATTGCGATCGCATTCTTCCCGAGGTTCTACGCGTATTTCGTAGGTGCGGTCGCGGTCGATGGGATTGCTACGGTAATTGGGAGCGAAACAATCGTCAGGACAGACAGGTCGATCCTCTCGGTGGCGCTCGTCGTCCTGACGGTCGCAGAGGGCTCTTACAACCTGTTTTTCTTGTTCCTCGAGGTAGTCGTCCTCATTGCCGTTCTGGATACCTCTTTCCTCCTCAGAAGGCTAGAGGGGACGGTGGTCGATCTCTCAGTGCTCGGAGCAAGGCTCAGGTCATACGCATATTCCCTCGTGCCGGCACTCCTGCTTTCATGGTCGCTGACCTATGTCTATTCGCTCGGTCTGGGGCCTTCGACCGAGCCGGTGGTCCTTCTCGCGGCTTCTTGCCCCGCCGTGCTATTTGTCATCTACGTAGTGGCTCGCTATCTTTCTTCGCCTCCAGCGGACCGGAGGCGGGGCCGCAAGACACAACCCTGAGCGAGCCGGACAGTTCACGGTCGCCCTAGTATTTCCTGTCCGTGAGATAGTCGCAGAGCTCTGCTAGTCTGCTTCGGGCCAGGCTGGGAGGCATGGGGTCGAGCACCGACCTCGCCCGCGAGACGTATCCCGCCGCGACGTTTCTCGCATGGTTTATGGACCCGTACATCGCAAAAAGTCTCTTGGCCCTATCGATGTCGGATTTGGCCAATCGGCCGCCGCTTGCTGGAAGTCCAGTGAGAAACTCCCGGTCGTCAGCGCTACAGCGCTGCATCGTATGGATGAGGACGAGATTCTTCTTGCCTCCCCGGATGTCCGCAAAGACAGGCTTGCCCAGCACCTGCTCGTCCCCGAGTACGTCCAGCAGGTCGTCCTGGACCTGATACGCCATACCAAGGGACTCACCGAATCGGTAGGCCGCGTCGACCAGTCTGTCGCTACCCAGACCTCCGCCTACGACCACTCCGCTAGCCGATGAAGCGCCGATGAGCGCGCCGGTCTTCAGCGCTATCATGTTCTCGTAGTCCTTTTCGCCCGCGTCCTTGTTCTCCGCCAGCTCGAGGTCGAGGGACTCTCCGAGCACGGTCGCGGCGTAGGAATCCCCTAGCAGTTCGAAGAGTTTTGCTAGCTTGGCTCCCCCGTTGGGACCGGAGGTGCCGTACTCCGAGATCTCCCGCGGCACATATGCCAAGAGCACGTTGGAGGCCAGTATCGCCGACCTGAGACCATATTTCTTCACGATGGACTGCTCTCCCCTCCTGGAATCAGAACCGTCGACGATGTCGTCCTGCACCAACGCCGCGGCGTGGGCGAACTCGTAGGCGGTTGCTACCGGGATGGCCGCGTTGAAGTCTCCCGAGACCATCTCGCACCAGAGGAGCGCCAGCACCGCCCGCACCCTCTTCCCGCCCGAGAGGGCTCCGGCAACAGCCTTCTCCAGGGAGTGTGTCCCTGGGCCTACCCGCGCGGCGATTCTGGAGTCGATGAGACCGATGTAAGACTCCAACCAGGGTGGTGCAGCCGAGGAGGCGTCAGCCATTAGCCAGCATCCCTCGGTATTCCTCGGCGTAAATAGTTTGGGCAGAGCGCATGCGGAGGCCCCGTTGGGTCCTGCAGCCCTACTGGGAGGTCTGGGACAGGAAGTCTGACAGCTTCCGGTTAAAGACCTCTGGGTTCTCGAGATGCGGGAAGTGCCGGGCCTGTGGGACGGTGAAGGCCTCCGAGTGGGGGATCGCCGCGGCCGTCAGTTGGCCGATGCGACGGAGCCAGAGGGCGCTGTTCGCCCCGTTCATGACGAGCGTCCGCGCGGTGATCTTGGCAGCCCTAGCTCTGAGCGGTGGAAACGGGGTTCGAAGCTCGGCCACCGTCCTTGCGTTGTCGAGCATCATCGACCTCACAGAGTCTGGCATCAAGGAGAACGCTCCCACCCTGTCCTCGACCCCGTCCACGTTCAGCTCCACGGCCCTTGAGTTCTGTCCGGCGTCCAGTGCCTTTAACGAAGGGGCCAGCGAGCTTCTCTGGAACTTCCTTGCCGACAGGGCGACCGAGGGACTCCTGAGAAGGAGGGACAGGAGCTGCGCCGAGCTGTTAGCGTTCTCGACGAGGAGGGTGGAGGTCGCAGGTTCCACGAGGACGAGGGTCTTCACCAAGTCCGGATTCTCCGAAGCGAAATAGGCCGCGATGAAGCCTCCGTAGGAGTGACCGACGAGGTGCACAGGTCCATTCCCCAGCTTCTGGACAAGGCCCTTTAGGTCGGAAGCGTTGTTTTCGATGCTGCTGTCGCTCAGGTCTCCATTTCGCCGGTTCGGCGCAGCGTAGCGACGGCTGTAGGTAATCGCCCTGTAGCTCTTGGAGAGCAGCTCCACCTGGCCGCTCCAAGCCCTGTAGTCGGTTGGGATACCATGGGAAAAGATAACGGTGTCTCCCGTCCCCCTCTCCTCATAGTAAAGGTCCACGCCGTCTACGTTGACGCTCGGCATAGGTTGACGGGGCCCTGCCTGAAGCTATAAGCAATTCGAGACGCTGTGAGCCTTGCGCCTATTTCTTCGGCTCCTTGGGCGGCAGCTTGGCTGCCCATTCGAAGGACCTCATCACCCACTCCCGTGTCAGTTCAGGTTGGTCCTTCCGCCAGGCTCTCGGAACCAGGAAGTAGGATTTCATGGGCCGACCTTTCATGGGTTCGAATGGAGAGGCACCCTTGTTTTCCATGAGCTCCTTTGCATCACTCTCGGACAATCTGACGAGTATGTCGTCACCGTAGACCCCAAAGAACAGGTTCCCGTTGACGAAGGCGCTGGTGTTCCCGAACATCGGTCTCACGGTCACGCGATGGTCATCCGGTAACAAGGCCCTGAAGAATTTCTGGGCCGCCTCGCTCTGGGCAGGGATCTTCATTCGAAGCGGAGTGGAAGCGTCCCGGTTATTTCCCTTTCCAACCTGGATCCGAGCACCGTGCATTCGGCCTGGTCACTCGGAGCGTTCGAGGGCCTCCGAGAGTCTCCCCGCCATGATGGCGTTGGTTCCAGTCTCGTCGTGCCGGAGGTAGACGTAAGTCTCCACCGCCTTCGCGGTCGCGAGTATCTTTCCGGCCCACTCGTCGATGGCTTCACCGTGGTAGGAGTCCTTCCTCAATCGAAAGTAGGCGATTCCGCCGCATACCTGGAAACGCGGCGCCAAGTCTTCCGTCTCGGCGATGCAGAAACCCACCCCGTGCTTCTCCAGCAGCTGATAGGTCGAATCCACCAGCCATGAATCGTGCCTGAACTCGAAGACGCGGCCTACGATCCCATCGGTCTGGGTGAGGAAATCATCCAGCACCTTGAGGTCCTGTTTCATGAACGGCGGCAGCTGGAAGAGTAGCGCGCCCCTCCTGGGACCCAGGGAACCCAGTTTCTTCGAGAGCCTTTCCGCCGCCTCGGGCGCCCCCTTCCCGATCTTGAGCGTGTGGGTGATCATCTTCGGCGCTTTGAACGAGAACCTGAAGGCAGGTTTGGTCCTCTCGGCCCAACTCTCGATCATCGCAGCGGTCGGTTCGGCGTAGAAGGAGCTGTTTATTTCGACCGTCGAGAGGTGTTTCGAGTAGTAGACCAGGAATTCCTCACTGCTCAGGTCCTTGGGGTAGAATACACCCTTCCAGCTAGGATAGCTGAATCCCGAGACTCCGACGTGTCTTTTGGTCGCCATGTTCGACTATCCCCATCGCGACCGGGCTAAAACGCTTAAGGCCCCCACCACCCGACGAGTTGGAATCACGTCTTGTCGATGCGCCAAGCTACCGGCACGGACCATAGCTCTAGCGGCCCTCTCCTAGGCTCAATCATCATTATCATCATCGTCATGACCGTTGTCACGACCACGCTCACCTACTCAGCACCCCTAGCGCTGCAGAGCTCAACCTCGAGTTCGACTAGTCAAGGGATAACTCTGGCGTGGGGTACAACCTCCAGCTATCCCATCGACGTGTGGACCTCGTCCTGTGTCGCGTCCTCAGGCTACATCTACTGCGTCGGGGGTAGCAGCGGAGCATTCGGGACGGCACTTGATTCAGTCTACTACGCACAACTCTCCGGTTCCGGGGTGGGCTCCTGGACGAACACAACGACCTATCCCACGGTCGTTAGCGGGGAATCCTGCGTGACCTCTTCAAACACGATATATTGCATCGGTGGGTCCAACGGGACCAGCACGCTTGACCAGGTGTATTACGCGAGTCTCTCCGCAGGCGGGGTCGGCAACTGGAAGAACACGACGAACTATCCGGTCGGACTCTCCTACCACTCTTGCGCGGCATCCGGCACGGGGGTCTACTGCGTCGGCGGGGGCGAGGACCTCTACGACGTCAGCTCGATAGCGAACGTCTACTATGCGCCCTTCTCCGGGCAGGGGCTGGGCAACTGGAGCACCGTTACTGACTACCCCGTCGCGGTCAGGCAGCAATCGTGCGTGGCGACGAACACTGACCTCTTTTGCTTCGGAGGCAGGGACGAGACCGGCGTCTACTATGCACCCATCACATCCTCAGGACTTGGCACGTGGACGAGCACGACTGGCTACCCGTTCACGGTAGGTGCGAACCTGATGTCTTGTGTTCCGGTGGGAACGAGCGTCTACTGCGTCGCAGGCCACACGGGCGCTAACGTATCCAGCGCAGTCTATGGCGCGCAACTCTCGTCATCGGGCCTGGGCCAGTGGGTCCGCAACACCGACTATCCCCAGCCAGTCTGGGGCGTGACCTGTGTCTCGACGGATCAAGCAATCTACTGCGTAGGGGGCGAGGACACCAACTCCGCCATCACAAATGGGGTCGCCTTCGCGCCCGTGTAGTGCCGCTGGGTGTGCTCGAAAGGACCGGCAACGCTTTTAGCCGAACTCAGCCAACTCAGCGACCATGGCCGGAGAACACAAGACGGTCGTCCTGTCGATATTTGGAACTCTCCTCTCAGCGCTGATCCTCTTCGTTACCACTATAGCAATCTCCGGGCGGATAGACATGACGTACGTCGAGGCGTATGTCTTTCCGTTGGTCCTCTCGGCCTTCACGCTGGCGGTCTTCGCGGGTGTGTTGTTCGCCCGGGAGAAGGGCGCGATCCCCGGGTTCGAGCCGACCGATTCCCAAAAGGACCAGAAGCCCCCGGACAAGCCAAAGGCTGAGGGTCACTAGAGTCCTAACCCGACAGGATGAGCAGGTCTTCGACCAGATCAGCGGGTTTCGTGATCATGGGCCAGTGCCCTGTATCCATAATCTTGTAGGGGCCCTCCAGAGCTCCCCACTTCCCGGCCACAATCTCGTCGACGGGGTCCCCGCTCTTGCTGCAGAATATGTAGGCGCATTTCACCTTGTCGAGGTCCTTTGAAAGAGTAATCGGATCCTTGGCGAGCTTGACCGGCCATGGGGTCGCCTTGGACATCATCCAACTGAGGTTTGCACCCTCGACGTCGCTTCCTATGCGCCCGACGATGTCCTCTGTGAGTGGGATCGCAAAACTGCCGGGTGGCAGCGGTCCGAACTCACGAGTAGGGTCGAAACCCCCCTGCGGAGTCGTCACCTTTTCGGGCCGGAACGCATCCAGGTAGATGAGCCTCTTGATACTCTCGTGCGCGCGATCAGCCACCGCCGCGGCCACCTTCCCGGCAAAGCTGTGTCCTACCAGTACGAATTCAACGATGTCGTTGTACTTCACGACGTTCAGTACGTCCTGGATTGCCGTCTCCATACCAAGGTCCTTTGAAGCCAGGTGTACCCTCTCGCCCATCCCTGTCAGGGTAATCGGGTAGACGGAATGGCCCTCTTTCTCGAGGAGCGGAACCGCCTTCTTCCAGGCCCAAGCGCCCAACCATGCTCCCGGGATTAATACGAATTCTGTCAAGGTGGAAGACTGTTCTTGACTGCGACATATAACTTCCAGCCCAGATGGCAGGCTTTTTGGTCAAGGGTTCTGTGAAAGTGTTCGGTTCGAAGAGCATCAGACCGAAGGACGACGACCTTGTTCAGCCACGGGTCCCTGGGTGACAGGAAGGTCAGTTCAGGCTTTGATTAGGATTCCGCGCTAGGTGTCCCGTGGCTGCCGACTCCGGCGATGGTGCGCCTGCGTATCAGGAGGTAGGAAGCTGCAAGAACCACGGTGAAGACGGCCGCCACAGCAAATTGGTACGGGAAGATGGGGACCCCTCCGCCGCTCGAACTCGAGCTGGCTGATGTCGTGGAGGTGCTAGACACCGCCGGGGTAGTGGAAACGGTCTGACCAGTGGTCGTTGTTGGAGTCGAGCTGGTCGTTTGAGTCGTAGACGTTGTAGAAGTGGAGGTCGCCGTCGCAGAGGATGTTGTAGAGGTCGCGGAGCTCGAAGCGGTCGAGGTGGTGGCCGTGCCCGTCGAGGATGCTGAGAGGGAAACAACCGAGACGGTGTTGATGCCGAAGTTCGAGACAAACACCTCGTTCTTGGCTGAGTCGTAGGCTATGCCGTCGTTGTATCCTCCGACTGTGATGTTCCCGACAAGTGTGTTGGTCGTGTCTGAGATCTGCGCGATGAAATCACCCATGTAGATACCGACGATGACATCGCCAAGCACAGGGTCGTAGGTCGAGTAGAACGGGTTGGGTCCCACCTTGACGGTAGTGACGACGTCGTTGCTGCTGTCGGAGATAACAGTGACCGTCTCAGCGCCGTCGTTCGCAACATAAAGGTCGCAGTTCGTCGGGTCGTAGGTTATCCCGCGTGGGTCACTCCCAACCGTGACACTGGTAACGAGCTTATCGGAGGTTGCAGATAGCACCGAGACGGTGCTGGCGCCGTTCGATACGAACAATTCGCCCTTGCCCGAGTCGTAGGCTATCCCAGTCGCGGACGAGGGGACTCCCACGGTCGCCACGACCGCGTTGGAGGAGTCGGAGATGGCTTGTACAGACCCCTTGTCCGATCCCGAGACGGCAGAGGTGGACACGAAGACATCGCCCTGTGCGGGGTCGTACACCACACCGCGGGGGTCGTCTCCGACCGTCACCATGGCAGTCACAGCGTTCGTGGTGTCAGATATCACGTAGACCTTATTGACGGACGAATCTGAAACGAAGACCTCGCCCTTGGCCGAATCGTAGGCGACATCGGCGGGCGTGCCTGGCACAGTGACGTTCGCAATGACCGTGTTGGTGCTATCTGAGATCACGGAGACAGAGCCGTCCCCGAAGTTGGCTACGTAGACCTCACCGTTTGCTGGGTCGTACGCAACTCCATAGGGCTGAAACCCCACGTTCACCGTTGCTGTGACGCCAGGCTGGGCATGGGCGAAGGGAATCAACACAGTTCCCAAGACGAGTAGGCTGAGGAGCGCCAGCGTGGGCGCTGCCTGTGATTTGGACACTCTAAGAACCGTAACGTTACACCAACTTGCGCGCGAAGAGTAAGTCGATTTAAGACTTTAGAACGCCTTGTCGACCTGCTAGCGACATTTGCCTCGCTCTTTGTCCGACTGTTCTGAAGAGTGCCTGGTGAGCTAATGACCGTTATCTGGATTCTCTTAACAGTCTTCAGGTAGAAGTGCCATGGTGTCGGAACTTCACAACCCGGGCCTCCTCAATTCCCAATTGCCTTCTCTATGGGGAAAAGACTGGACAGAAGGCCGGAATACGGGGCGATTCCGCACTTGTCGCACTGAGGCTGTAACGCATCTTTGTTCGCGCTCCCCATGCAACAGGGCATCTTGATGTTGCCCTTGTAGTCCAGCGGTAGGATCATCCAGTTGGGGCACTTGTACCCCCAGTTGCCGCGCAAGAGCTCGAACTGTTCCTTTGAGTTTATCACGAAGTGCTTGTTCTCGACGCGGCTGTACTCCAGGATGCTATCGATGGTCTTGTTTCTCTCCTCTCCGAAAGGCAGCCACAGCGGGTCGTTTTCGATGAAGGGTGTGTGGAACTGGATGCTTATCCTGCCGACTATCTCGTCCCACTCATGGAGGACGTCGGTTATCGTCTTGTAGTTCAATGTGTTCAGGGTCATGTTGATGGCTACGCTGCCACCGGTACCTACGAAGCCCTTCACGTTCTTCTTAATCCTCGAATAGGTGTTCGGACCCCTGATGCTGTTGTGGGTCTCCTCCGTCCCGTCGATTGACACGAAGTAGAACCCGTTGATGTCCATCAGCGGAAACATGCCGTTCGTTACGACGCTTATCCGGTTCTTCAGCTCCTCCGAGAAGACCTTGATTACGTCCTTTCTCAGCATCGGTTCACCGCCGATGACGGTAACGTTGGCTATCTTCATCTTCTTGTAGGAATTCTGGATAGCGATCCTCCACTCTTCGGGGGAGAGCTCACCAGCGGTTGGTTCCCTATTGGTCCACCAGTAGCAGTGCACGCACTTGAGGTTGCAGACGTTCACTATGTCCGCTGACCCGAAGAGGGGGGTCTTCGTCCCTGCCCTCATCTTTCTCCACCAATGGAGAAGGTCGCCAGCCCTGTTGTCCCTCATGAAGTTGTTCAGGGATCTTACGTAGTCCGTAGGCCCTGGGTCCGGGGCGAGCGAAGGGAGCATCTTGACGAGATTGGGAAGGTTCACAAGGTCCTTGTATGCAGTCTTGACCTTCCGCAGCGAGGATGTCTTGTTTATGCTCAGGTTGACATAGGACTCGCTCTGCCTCAGCCTTCCGCCAGAGATCATATCTACGAACTTCTGCGCAAACTCCTCCTCGGACCATTCGAAGTACTCGCGCTGGAACGGTTCAGGAGCTTGCTGCGCCACTCTCTATTCAGGTGCGCCGCGTAATCTCCCCATTTCTGTCTTTTGGGTTTCGTCAATTCTTTGATCTTGCCTGGGCCAACGGTTCGGAACCCTCCTGATTCTTGAGGGGCCTGTTCAGCCGGGAAACAACCTAGCAAACATGACAGAGTATTCTCTAGGCGTGTTGTAGA
>CAVVLY010000009.1:0-273097 GCA_963749225.1 uncultured Nitrososphaerota archaeon
GATTTGATCCCGGGACCCCTGCCTCTTTGGACATGTTTACCAAGGCAGTGCTCTACCAGGCTTCTCGAAGCATGTTTCGCTTCACTGAGCTACCGAGGCGTCGTGTCACCCACCCAAAGTTGAGATTTTTTAGTGTTTGGTAGTTGCGACTTCCGACCAAACCTGGCGACCGGAGAATTCCTTCATGGAAAGTGCGCCCCAAAGCGGAGCTTAGATGGAGTGCCGAGGGCGGGATTCTCGTCTACCTCTGATTTCGAGCCCACGGTCACCGGGGAGTTCAATCCTCTCCGGATGTCCCAACTTGGCCGATTATGAGTCACGCCGCTATCGCTAGCCCCGGCGCAGTAGGCCAAGCTGTGCTACCTCGGCATCCGCGCAAACACCAGCTAGTAGAGATTAAAAGGCTCGCGAGTAGCTTCGCGGTGACAAGATTAGCCCCTTCAGAAAACTTATACGTCAAAGTTTTGACCACTGGCGATTACGGGCAATGACTCCGATTCTCGACGCTACGAGCACAAACTACTACAACTTTCTGAGCGGCGCGATGATAGCGCTCTTTGTGATCACTCTGATCATCGTCTTCGTGTACGAGTATGAGGCCCTGAGAAGACCCAAACCGCAAAGTTAGCTTGTGATTATTTCAATCCTGGAACCTGACTCTAGCTCCAGCGTCTCCATTCCCGCCTTCGATACCTGACGTTTGGCGCCGAATATTCTGACCTTCTGACCAGCGTCCAACCTGGCTAGCACCTCCGCGGCTTAGACGCCACCCGACAACCGTGATTTCCCCCGTATCATCGCCTAACAAGATTTCACATTTTGCGGCCTTTGAGCCGTCCTTTGTGCTGACCTCGACGAGGGCTCCCTTGGAGAGGATCATGACCTCAAGATTGACTGGACCTGGCGCGCTCTTCACTGCGCTAACCTTTACCAAGACCGCCGGAGCCGCGGGTTGGTCGGCATCGAGTAGCCGCACCGCAGTGGCGGTATCTCCATGCAGCTCCTTTTCACCGGTTTTCGCCTTCTTCACTCGGAGGTTCGTGACCAAGACGCTCTGCCCTACCTTGACCTCAGGAGTGGAACCAGGGTTCCAAACCACGATTCTGATACCAGTCTTCCCGCCAGCTCCCGAAACATCAAACTGCATCAGTGAACCGGGAGAACCGTCTTCCCGGACAAAATTGGACATCCTACTGTTGGACGACGCGACTCCTTCTACTGCCAATAGATTCTGCTCCTCGCCTATAGAATCGACTTTCTTGCTCAGGTTGGAGAGTGAGACCATCCTGGCAACCACCTTCTCGTCTCCAATGACCTCAATCCTACCTCGTCGCCCTAGGTTGAGCGTAGCCTTACCATCCATCCCTGGTCTCACATATCCATTCGAGACACGAACTGGGGTATCCTCCTTGACTCCCTCCAATTTCATCGCGTCCGGGTTGTCGTCCCATATCGTGAGCTTGACCACCCCGCTCTGATCGAACAAATTCACCCGCCTGTACCTTCCGGTCCCGTTTCCATCCTTTTTCTTGAACTCACTAATGGGATAGACTGCCAGAATTCTGGCTACGACGGTGATGTCGTTGGCGCCGAGGTACAGGTCCTTCAGGGTCAGGTCGGATATCAACGGCTTCAATTGGACTCCGAGCTCCCCGGCAATCAGAAACAATGCGCCCTGGTCAGTCAAGTAACCTGCTCCGACATCGCGCTTCTTATCCTCGATCATTCCGAGGATTTCTTCCCGTGTCATGTCCGGTTTGTTCCTCAGAACTTCATTCACAAGCCCTTCGAAATCATACATGTTTATTGCACGTCGGAATTAATCGTGATAGTCCAGATTTTTCTAATAAGCACTTTGGTATTTCCTGTCGAAGAATCTCGTATCGTTAATGTTCAACAGGACAGGAGGCGAGCTACCTTGCCGTGTGAGTCTTCGGGATTGACAATTCGATTTCCAGGACAGGAAGGCTGAGCTGTCGTCCGTCCTTGGATATCACGTCCTCCCCGTCAATCTGGATCTTTGAGATTTGCACTTGGCTGATGAATTTGGTCCTAAGAAGCTGTGCGACATCTACCGCAATGTTGATCGCTTCACCCCGCGAGCGTAGCACGACGTGCTCCGTTCCACCATTGAACATCGTAATACACGCGGTTACATAATTCAATAACGGCTTGGACTGACCAACGATTACAGTCTTCGTTGTTTCCGACATGAACACAGCGTGCGACACCTTGCTTATAATGCCTCTGAACTTTGGCTCGGCCAAAGGTTGAGATACACCTACTAGGGTGGCAGTAGGGCGCAGTCTAGGGGGGGTCGTCTGCTAGTCTGGTCTAGATCGCCTAGGCGAGGATGGGCTTCAAGCCTCGGGCGCTTGAGATCCCCGGTTCAAATCCGGGCGACCCCACCAAATTTTCGTGCTCCTAGGCCTTCTAGGAGCTGCCTGTACAACCACCAGTCCCACCCTTAAATCGAAGCAGTCCAAGCTGAGGGTTATTGAGCCGCGTAATCGGTCACTTCGACCTCGACTACTTTTACGCCCAAGTCGAAGAACTCGAAGACCCTACACTACGCGGCTTGCCCGTCGTGGTCTGCGTGTATTCCGGGCGGACGGATGATAGTGGCGTCGTGAGCACTGCAAACTACACGGCAAGGAGCTTCGGGGTCAGGTCGGGAATGCCCATAACACTGGCGAAGAGACGCCTCAAAGATGCGGAGGCACGGTTCATCCCGATGCAGCGGGAGAAGTACGAGGAATATTCTGGACGTATCATGGAGCTGCTGAGGGGAGAAACCGACGTGCTGGAGCAGACCGGGATCGATGAAGCCTTCTTTGACATAACATCGAGGTCCAAGAACAGCTTTGAACAGGGGAAGCAAATCGCCTCAGAGATCAAGCAGCAGGTGCTTCGGCGAGAGAGGCTCACCTGCTCCATCGGTCTCGGCCCCAACATGATTGTGGCAAAGCTCGCTTCAGACTTTCGTAAGCCCGACGGTTTGACAGTGATTCTGCCCGAGGAGGTAAGGAACTTCATGAACCCGCTACCCGTCGAGAGACTCTACGGTATAGGAAACAAGACCTCGACTATCCTTGGCGAGAAAGGGATATCCACGATTGCCGATCTGGCAAATGCAGATTTCTCTACGCTGGAACAACTCTTAGGTCGCAAACTCGGAGTTCATCTCCATGATGCTGCAAATGGAGTCTACGAACAACCGGTCACCGAGACGGGGCGAAGTGACCCAGATCAGCAGAATCATCACTCTCAAGAGGGACTCTCGGGACGAGGAAGAAATCTTCAAGCAGCTCAGACCCTGTCATCGACGACCTCCACCAAAGAGTCACTGAGAAGAAGCTCTTCTTCAGAAGCGTCTCCGTCATCGGCATACTTCCAAACCTGTCCGTGAGGAGCAGAGACTAGGACGCTCGAGAAACCCACCGCCGAGTCGTCGGTCATCAGAGAGAACGGCCTGACGCTGCTTTCCTCGCTGATAGCCGAGACGGGTGAAATCAGGAGAGCGGAATCAAAGTAGCAGATTTCAGTCGAGGCCAAGGAGCAGAGTTCATTGGCAGACTTCTTGCGGTGATGAGGGTTGAGTGAACTCTCGGACGAGACAGAGGGAGAGCTCGCGGCCCGTTTTTCACGTTACTCCAGACTACAAAGGTCAATTTCGGAGGGCCATAGACTACTGTATCCAAATGGATGCGTGAAGATGCACGTCTTTTCTCCCAGCGGGAGGGTGATCTACACGGTCGTAGGCAGGAGCGGGGAGGAATTCATAGACCCAGTCAAACCCTTTTGCTCTTGCAAGAACTTCTTCTTCGGTGTCCTTGGGAGGTAGAAACCAGACATGCTACCACCTTCTCAGCTATGCAAGTCGCCAAGGAGTCTGAGAGGTTCGACAGGATAGATCTCCACGATGAAGAGTTCGAAGTCCTTCACCAAGTTGCTGGTTCATGACCTGACTGACAAGGAAAGACCTAGCGTTCCCCAGCGGTAATGCCTCAGGAGCCGAAGTCATGAATTGAAAGGAGCCACGGGTGGGATTTGATCCCACGACCGCCTGATCGACGCCTTCTCGGCTCTTACAAGGCAGGTGCTCTACCAGACTGAGCTACCGTGGCACGTGTCCCCGCTCAGATTGAGGGATGTTTTATGTCCTTTGTCTGACAGTCAGCGCAGGCTTATGCAAGCGGCAAGTGGTCGCTGCACCAGCACGCGAACGCCGCCTCCAGACTGCTCGGACTAACCGGAAGTCAGCATGTACGACTTGATCTGATCCTTCTCAACTTCCAGAAGCAAACCCTTCAGTATTCCAGAATTGTACTCACTACCGGGGTTGAAGCAAGTCAGTCCGCCCAATCTTCACGACACCCCTCTGACTCGTGGATGTGCCCGTGTATCCCAGCCAGCGGCTGATACCTCTCGATGCTGCTCCTGACCGCCGTGCTTCCTGCCGAAATCATCACGACGCTTCCTCCCGATATCACCGGTTTCAGGTTCGGGTCCAGCTTCGGGGCCTGGTCGATGACCGTGTTTATCGGAGGGACGTGCAGGTTGAACAGAGCCTTCTTCATGTCTTTGACCTGTGCTGCCATCGCGTCGATCTTCTCCTGTAGAACGTCCTCATCGACCTCCCTCGGGCTGTTCCAGGGCGTGTGATTGGCGTAGCCGAGCGTTATCATTTCGTGTTCACTGTCGATTTGCACGACTTTCTCTTCTGGGTTGATGACGTATGTCGCTGAGTTCAGAGACCTGGTCTATCTCGAAGAAGTCGTCGTTCCCTGGCGAGACATAGCAACTGATGCCGGTCCCCTTCAACCTCTCCTCGGCCAGCTTCATCCAGCCATCAATGCTCTCCTCGCATGAGTCTCTTGAAGAGAGCATTGACGAGCTCCGGCTTTGCGGAGAGTTCGTCGAACTCCTGCGGGTCGGTGACGTACGGGTAGAACCCGGAGTCCTTGATGTTCTTGATAGTCTCGTCCAACTGATCCTTGGACTTCAGAGTGTAATGCGTGCCCCCAAACTCACAAACATAATCGCCATTCTCCTGCCTGATTAGTGGGACAATCATCTTCCCTGTGATATCGCCACCCAATACAAGGACGCCGACCTTGTAGAACTTGCCGGCATTGATGAACTTCCGAAAACATCTGTCAGAACCGTGCACATCGGTCACGAAGAATATCCTGCACTTTGGCAACGTGCTAGCCCTCGTCCGGTGGTTTAAAATCTCTCAACAGCACAAACCCGTTCAAGTCGTTATGCGGGAATCGACTACTTCTTTGTCGGCTTCTGGCAGCTCGTACCACCGAACTCTTTCACCCATTTTAGCCCTCATCTTCCACTTGATGCTCTTCGGAGCCTCCTCGATCATGTGTTCTCAACCTGCTCACCCTTTCGAGGACCAACTTCTTCTCGCTATCATCCAGGCCGTGGGGATTGACAGCATCTGGGATTCTGTCGAGGTTGATGGAAAATGTCTTGTACACACCCCAATCCTCGCTACAAAGCTTGGCCAGGTAGCGACCATCGATGTTCTCCTGTGAAGCGCCATTATCAGCTACATCATGGTCGATGAACATGCTGATGATGTCTTTGATGTCTTTCTCGTTGATTTCCACGATCTGGAGTTTCGTGGCCAGCATGTCCGCTAGAGACAGAGTGTAGCGGTCAAGCTCGAGCCTATCCTTGAAATTGAACTTATGGCTCATCTCGAAGACATCCAAGAAGATGTCCACGCGCCTCTGCCGTTGGATGTCATTGAAGATCAATCTCCTCGAGCCCTGCATCGCGTTAAATCTCTCCCTCGGGGCGTAACCTAGGTCCAGGAAGAGTCGCTTTATCTCTCCTGACTGCTTAGCGTGGCCCATGAAATCTACATCGACGTAGTTTCTCTGTAGGGTCCGGTGCTTGGCAGAGGGACATCGGAAGTAGAACGAAATGCCCCCGAACAGCCTGAGCGTAATTTTCCTTTGCTCGGCTTGTTCTATAATCCTCTTGGCCTCATCTATGGGGCTCTCAAGAGTCGGCATCTCGGCATCGAGCCGCGGGTTTTCTTTTAACCTTGCCGGAAAAAACCCTCTTCGATAAGCTAAAACAAGGGTAATCTCCGCGAGGGGTTGATGGAAAGCAGAGAGTTGGGGAGAACAAAGGAGCGCATCCCCGTGATAGGGATGGGTACATGGGCCATGGGAAGCGGTTCAGCAGAGAAGAACAAGGAGGAGCTCATGGCTCTTGAGAAAGGCATCGAGTTAGGCATGAATTTCATCGATACTGCCGAGTCCTATGGAGCAGGAAGGTCAGAGACCCTTGTCGGGAGGGCGATTAGGGACGTAAGGGACCAGGTCTTCCTGGCGACCAAGGTCTCTCCGGAACATTTCGGCTACGAAAATATCATGAAGTCCTGCCAGGCAAGCTTGGAGCGTCTCGATGTCAAGTACATCGACCTCTATCAGTTGCATTGGCCCAACCCTCGCATCAACATACGAGAGACGATGAAAGCCATGGACGACTTGGTCGCCCAAGGAAAGGTCAGGTACATCGGGGTCAGCAATTTCTCCGCCGAGGAGACCGCAGAGGCGCAAGAATCACTGCCGAGAAGCGAACTCGTCTCCAATCAGGTCAGATACAGCCCGAACTTCCGTGAGATAGAATCCGAGCTCATCCCGTTCTGCCAGAAGGAAAAGGTCACGGTCATCGCCTATAGCCCCCTCGACACCGGCGATTTTCGGATAGACCAGATACCAGAAGGCCTCCTCAGGAAATACGACCTGACTCCGGTCCAGATGATCCTGAACTGGGTCGTCTACAAAGATGGGGTAGTTACCATACCAAAAGCGGGCTCGGTGAGCCATGTTGAAGAGAACTCAAAATCGGTGGACGTAAGGACTCACAGAGACGGATTACCAATCGCTCTCAAAGGCCTTCCACTGAGCAACGCCGGTCAGCCGATGTGGTGCATTCTCGCCAGGTCGGAAGAGTAGGCCTTCAGCTTCTTCGGAACTTCGATTTCAATCGGATCCTTGAGCGCCAGCCCTTTCTCGCGCTTGGTCTTCCAAACTTCGATGTTGAACTCCATGAGTTCCTGGCTCACTGCCTTGGCGACCTTATGCTGTCCTGCTTCGGGGAATGATTCGAGGTGTATGGTCTTGGAGCCATACAGTCTTCTCCAGATATGGTCGGTTATGTGGGGAGTAATGGGAGCCAAGAGCAGCAGCATGCTCTTCATAACAAGGTGAAGCGTATATCGCGCCGCATCGCGGTCCTCCCCGCTTTCGACGTCCCCGTAGGCTCTTCCCTTGACCATCTCGATGTAGTGCGCTGCGAAGACGTTCCACAGGAACTCCCTGACTTTCGTGGACGGCACGAAGAGGTTGAAGTCCTCATAACCTTGCTTGCATTCCTTGATGAGGCTGGCGAGTTCGGCCAGTATCCATTCGTCGGTCTGGGTCAGGGTCTCAGGGCGTTTCGGCTCGGGAAAGTTGCCGATGAACCTTGCAGTGTTCCACAACTTCGTCAGGAACTTGCCTGCGCCCGCCACTCTATCTTCGCTCAGCCTGAAATCATAACCCAGGTTGGCTTCCGAAGCTCCCCAGAACCTGAAGGCGTCCGCACCATACTTCTGCAGTAACGGTTCCGGATCCATAAAGTTCCCCAAGCTCTTCCTCATCGCTCGTCCGCTCGCGTCTTGACCGAGGCCCCCTATCCAGGCATGCTCGAAAGGGGCTTTCTCGGTGAGAAGATAACACTTCAACATCGAATAGTAGAGCCATGTCCTGATGATGTCCTTTCCCTGCGTGCGGATGGATGCGGGGTAGGTGGCTTGATGAAACGCTTGGTCCCGATTCCACTTCGTCACGTAGAGAGCTGAGATGCTCGAATCCATCCAGGTATCGAAGGTCTTGGTCTCCCCGATGAACTTCTGGTTTCCACACTTCACGCACTTCTTGAAAGGGGACTCATCCTTCCAGGGTCTGTAGTATCTTCCGGGTTTGGGTACGTGAGGCTCGTTGCACTTGGTGCAGTACCATATCGGAATCTCGGTGGCATAGTACCTGTTCCTGGATATCGGATAATCGGTGGTGAGCGAATCAATCCAGTTGAAAAGTATCTGCCTGTGCATATCGGGATGGAACTCCATGGCCTTCGCCAGCTTTCTTAGCTTTGGAAGAAACTCAAGCTGCTTCAGATAGTATTCCTGCATCGGTATGATCTCGATGGGCGTATGGCTCCTCTCGCAAAGAGGGGTCCTGTGTTGTATCTGCTCCACCTTGGTTGCGATCTTCGCTTCCTGAAGTTCCTGTATGATTTGTGAGCGCGCATCCTTCACAGTCATTCCGGCATACTTGCCCGCAGCGGCCGTCATCTTACCGTCGGAGTCTATGGCCACTATCTCCCTCAACCTCAAGTCCCTGAAGAGCTGCACGTCATGATAGTCTCCGTAACTGCATATCATCGCAGCTCCGGTCCCGAAGCTCATGTCGGCGCTCGGGTGCGCTGCCACCGGGACCTCATTGCCAAACAGTGGGACGATAACCTTCCTGCCCACGAGATTCTTGTATCGCTCGTCTTCCGGATGGACGATGACCAGCTGGCAAGCCTCGAGCAGTTCCGGCCTGGTGGTGGCGACTAGCAGTTCCTCGTCGCTGTCTTTCACCTTGAACCTGTTGGTGACCAGATAGGTGGGGCGTTCCTCGTATTCTATTTCGGCGTCAGCCAACGCGGTGCCACAATCGGTGCAGTAGACGTTGGGCCGGTTCGCTATGTAGATCAGTTTCTTCTCCCAGAGCTCTATGAAAGACCACTGCGTCAGCTTCCGGTATTCTTCAGAGTCAGTACGGTATTTGTTTTCGAAGTCTCCCGAGATGCCCAGCTTCTTCAGGAGCTCGAGCATGTACGCTTCTATGTCATCCAAGGCGTGTTTGCATAGGGCGATGAACTCGTCACGCGGTGTCTTTCTGAGTTGGATCCTGTACTTCCGCTCCGTCGCGATTTCGACCGGAAGGCCGTTACGGTCTATCCCCACGGGATAGAGTACGTTGTAGCCCCTCATGCGCGCCGACCGGGCGACCATGTCAATCTGCGAATACTGCGTCAGAGCACCTGGGTGCCAAGGTTTGCCCGAAGGATAGGGAGGAGGCGTGTCGAGGACAAAGTTAGGTTTTTTGTCTTTATTCGGCTCAAAACGATAATTATTCTCAGTTTCCCAGAGTTTCCTTAACTCTTCTTCAAGACCAGGATTCCAGTTTGTGCCCTCAAGTTTGGGAACTGGTTGTGCCTCCAAGCCTTCACCGTCTTCCTGAATGGTGGTATTTAGCGATTAGCAGGGAATCGAGGCAGCGGCGCATCTCCCGTCCTTTCCCCGTTAACAGCAGAAATTAAATACGAATAATTCCACCACCAAAGCGAAAGTCCTTGGCAGTCTGGGAGTGTTACCGGTGCTCGTACAGGATTGAGACAGAGAACCCACCCGACGAGTGCCCCAATTGCCACTACTCCGTGAGTTTCTGGATAAGTCACGTAGAGGAGAAGCCACCTACCCTCGGAGATTTCGTGAGAAGGGACCTCCTGAAGGTCGATGGCAACGAATCAGTTTGGGACGCTGCGAAGATGATGAAGGAACACGACACGGAGAACGTCCTCGTGACCATGAACGGCGAACCTACGGGGATGGTGACGGAACGTGACATACTCTACAAGGTCGCTGCAGAAGACCTGCCGGCCTCCAAGGTCCTGCTGAGGAAGGTCATGTCGAGTCCTCTTATCACTGCTCCCTCAGACACTCCGGTCACTGACGGGCTGAAGATAATGGCCGAGCGCCACATCAGGCGGTTGATCGTCACAGAGGGGGGCAAGCCGATAGGAATCGTGAGCCACAGATCTATCCTGGGCGGCAGTTTCAGGGCGACCCATACGTCCGACCAGTCTCAAGCCGGTCACCCCTAGAGAAGCGTTTTAGCCCGCCGTTTGGGTCCTGTTCCGCGTCACTTCCTTCGGTAGAAGCGAGTACAAATCGGGATGCTCCATCTTCAGTTTGTTGAGCGTAGGCGGCATGAGGCCGTTCCTCTTGGCCCTCTTCACGTTGTACTCGATGAAGCGCTTCATCGCCCGCGTCTCACCCTTGGCCGCGACAAAAACGCGGATCTTCTCGACAGCATCCTCCTCCTCCAGCTTCTTTACGTTTACAAGGTATGGAGCGAGCACCATCCATGTCAACCTGTGCCTACCGTCCGAGACCGGGTGGCTCAGTAGCTCCTCAACGTACAGGTACCCTCGTGTCGACTTCACCTTTGGGGGCGGGAGGTAGGGCGTTATCGAGTCCCTGAGGGAGATCAGTTGCTTAGGGAATGGAACCTTGCGCAGGTTCTTTACTCCCTCGTAGATTATCCTTTCTGAAAGGTCGCCCAAAAGGTCGTTGGCACCATTGTCCATGAGGTAGACCACGCCTCCGGTGAGGGCCTGGTTGACCAGCTTCCACCGTTGCAGCTTGGTCAGTTCGAAGCGGGTCACGGCGACCAGGTAGTCCTCGACCAGCACCGTGAAATCATAGCCCAGCGAGGAGGGACCCCCTAGAGACATCTTCACGCCAAAACATTCATTGAAGATGACGGGTTTTGCCTGCGGCTTTTCCGTGATGAAGAGCCTTTTCGCGTTCTCTCCCTCCTTTTCTGCGAACTTCTGCCCGAGGTACGTATCCTGGCTCGCAACCAGGGCTGATACGAAGAAGCTAGAGAACTCAATGAGTTCAGAGACATGAGGTTCGTACCTGACGCGCCCTATCGAACTTAGGAGTCTCGTCTCTGTCTGCTTGAGAACTTCGGCGCTGGAGAAGCTCTCTTCAATCGGCAGTTTGTCGAAGAACTTTCTTGATTGCGGAGCGAACGGGTACTTTACCATAAGCTGGGAAAGCGACGGTTGCTCCTGTGACAACTGCACCCGAAAATCAGGATTTCTCTATTAAGAGTTTGTATGACCTAAGGTCGACAGGGGCCTACAGACCCTTAGCCCCTCCTCGAGGTAGAGACTATCGAAAGCACATCCCTGTCTCTGAGCGTGTAGTCGGTGGGAAGGTGCAGTCCCGTCCTGACATCGACAGCATAGAGCAGGCCCTTGTGGAGGTCGGTATGGACGTTCCGCGCCAGGTCGTCCAGCGTCGAACCCGCGGGCAGCAGGTAGACGTCGGGCAGGACGTTCCCGTTCTTGTCGGTGAGCTTCTCAGGGTCTGCCACCGGGTACACGGCGTTCATCTTGAGCAGCTTGAACGTGGTGATGTTGAGGGCGAACTGCACACCGGTCCTTAGATACTCTCCGAAGACCTTCCTCCTGATGTATGCCAAGGCGGTCCGCTGAGCGTCGTTGAGCTCCTGGGGCTTCAGGACCTCGAACCTCTCCTCTCCCGGAATGTACTTTATCCATCCCTTCGTCTGCGCTCTTCTCAAAGAGAGCTCCGCCTCACCGCTCGTAGGCACCACGATCAGGTCCTTGTAGTGCTCCCGCAGCTTCTGGAAGTTCTCGGCCGCGTTTGGGAGATCCATTTTGTTTGCTATGATGAGCGTAGGTTTCGATATGTCGCGGAGGACCCAGCAGAAATTCTGAATGTCTTTTTCGTTCCAGTTTTCGATTTCTTTGTCGCCGAGAAGCGCCTCGCTTATGGCGAAATTGACGTGCTCCTTCTTCACCCCGATGCCCTGCATCACCTCGGTCACGGCGGTGGCAAGGTCGGCGCCAGGCAGCTTGGAAGACTTGACTATCTTGACCAGGTTGCTCTGGAACATCTTGGTGTACCAGAGAACTAGCTCCAGTTCGACGTCGGCGAAATCGGCGATTGGGTCCCCGTTCCCCGGTTCCGTGACCTTTCCATCCTTGTCCACACTCCCTGATGCATCTACCACGTGGAGCAGAGCGTCAGACTGGGCGGCCACCGAGAGGAACTGGTTCCCCAAGCCCTTGCCCATCCAGGCCCCCTTGATCAGTCCTGGCAGGTCCGTCACTTCGATGGGGATGAACCTCCACCCCTCCTCGCACTTGGAGTTCTTCGGATTGTCCTTCACGCCGAACTCTTTGTGCACGCAAAGGGTCTCTACGTCGGCTATTGCAGTGTTCGGAGACTTTGTGGTGAACGGGTAGTTTGAGATCTCAGCCGACTGAAGCGTCATCGAATTGAAGAGCGTGGTCTTTCCTGCGTTGGTCTTTCCGATTATGCCTATCTTTATCATTGGCGACCCGTGTTTTGGGTCTCGTCGTTCTACTTATCGGTTGCTCAAGATTCCTATGAGGAATCAGGTCCTGTACCTCAGGAACCCGCCGACCCCTCCGAAGGACTTCAGCATCATCCCCTCTTCCGTCCCGGAGGATATCATCTCCACCTTCGCGCCGGCCTGGATGGACTTCTCTTCGAGCGTATCGACCACATCGGCGTCGCTGGTCTCGTAGTCGGTGGAGCCGCACTTCACGCAGGGCTCGCTCAGCATCGTCTGGGTCGCCTGAATCTTCTGCGGGCTCACGACTACCTTCTCCTTCACCGTCTGGCAGTTCTTGCAGACCATGGTGATCTTTGAGGTGTTGAGGTCGTCCGAGCAAAGAATCGTCTCGATGTTGTTGCGGTTCAGCGCCTCGAGGACCCTTGGGAGGCCATAGACAGCCAGCCCGTTCGGTCTTGAGACCTCGCCGAGGAACTTCTGGACCAGCTTCTTCTCTTCGACCAGCCTCACGTTCTGAAGCTTGTCCGACGCCTTCTCTACTATTTCACGTATGCCCTCTCTTCCAGAATACGAGGTGTCGATGACCTCTATGACGTTATTCTGGAGCCTGTAGTCCAGGTATCCGTTCTTCAGGAAGTTCTCTTTGGTCGGCCCTGGCCCGCCTACGATTATCCCTCCAACACGATAATCGTTGATGAATATCCTGGTCGCATGCTCGGAGACGCGGTTGAAGAAATAGGTTAGCTCCATCTCCCTCCCTCTCTCGTATCTTCTGGCGCTCTGCCCTCCCTTCCTGGTCTTCCCAGAGATTCCGGAGGTCATGGTGTCCACTACGTCAAGCCTGTCTCCCGACAGTATGCCCATCCCGACGTCGTTGGAGTCGATCGAGAGGATGCCGTAGACCTTCTCGTCCTTCAGCATGTCTCTCAGGTACTCTATGTGGAAGTGGTCGTCGCACATGTACAGGAACGTCGTGACCGCCTTGGGCGGGACAATCTCGTTCAGCCGTATCACTTCGCTTCCGGGACCGTTGGTAGGAAGCGCTCCACAGAAGATTATCAACCCCGTCTCCGGGGTCTCTCGATACAACTTCAGTCGCTGCATCGATTTGGTCAGGGCGTCTTGTACGTGATTCCTGGTCGTGTCTGACTTTATGTTCCCGGCCGTCCCCCACTCGTTCCTGAGGTACGCTATTACCTCGTGAATCGGCTTTTTCGGGGGGATGTAGAGGGTGACGAGTTCGGTGCCTCTACCCTCCTTGTTCGAGAGTTCCGATATCGCTTTTCTAATCTTGTATAGCCTAACGGAGTCTGCTTTGCTCGTCAAGTATGGTGACCTCTCAGTCAGGCCGGCACGAAAACATCAAAATCGCAGAAACCGCGGAGGTTCATCGGTACGACTACTCAGTAGTCCCCTCTCTGCCTTATAAGAGCTATGATTAGATTGAATAACCGAACTCATGGATTGATGCGCCGGCCACCTTGAAGATAGTGCTGCGCATAGGAGGTTCAATACTCGGGTCTCCCCCTGATTCCGCGACCGTCCTGGCCTACGCCGGCATAATCCACCAGGTCGTCGAACGAGGCAACGAGGTCGCCGTCGTAGTGGGCGGGGGCAAAATAGCCAGGGAATATATCGAGGCTGCAAGAAACCTAGGCCTTTCCCGCAGCACCCAAGACACGATAGCCATACAGGCATCCAGGCTCAACGCCAGGCTGGTTGGGCTCAAGCTCGGCGCACCTTCGGTGCCGACTACCGTGGGTGGCATGGTATCGAGGCTCAGGGAGGGGCGCATCGCCGTAATGGGAGGTCTAAAGCCGGGGATCACGACGGACACCGTGGCAACCCTGATCGCGGAAGCTTGGCATTCAGACATCCTGATCAAGGCGTCAAATCAAGATGGGGTTTACACCTCGGACCCAAGGACTGACAAGAGCGCAAGGCTCCTGCACAAGATTTCCTACCCGCGGCTCGTCGAGATTCTCGGCGGGACGCATTCGCCTGGTATCCACAGCATAGTAGACCCTGTGGCCGTAGAAATGATAGCCAAACAGAGAATCAGGCTCGTCGTCGTCAACGGAACGCGTCCAGAGAATGTCCTCGACGCAGTCGCGGGAAGAGCTGTCGGTACTCTGGTCTCATAGGGCCGAGACTAGCAAGCCGTGATGACGCAAAGGTCGTTCACGTTCGTGCCGGTCGGTCCCGTCATGACCAGGTCTCCAAGTTCCTTGAAGAATGGGTAGCTGTCGTTGCGTTGGAGATGCTTTCGCGGGCCCAGTCCGAGGGTCCGAGCTCTATCGACCGTGTCCCCGTCGACGATCGCTCCAGCGGCGTCGGTCGGACCATCAACCCCATCAGTGCCAATCGAGATAACCGCAACTCCGAGATTTCCACTGATTTTCATGCCCGCGGCCAGGGCCAACTCGAGGTTTCTGCCTCCAACCCCTCCGCCTCGCACACTCACGGTCGTCTCTCCGCCAGCGACCCAGCTTCTCGGTCTAGGTCCAACCGCATTGCCCGGCACCGAACCGAGACGCATCCCGACGTCCCTGGACTCGCCCTCATAACTGGACTTCAGAAGGGTAGGCCTACAGTGCATGGCCCTCAGTCTCCTCACAGCAGCTTCGCAGGCGTCCGCATTGCTCCCGATTATGACATTGGTGACCCTTTCAAAATACTTGGAGCCGGGCTTCGGGGTGTCTGGAATCCTCCCCGCCTGTCCCCTCTCAATAAGCTGCAACACACTCGTCGGAACCTTTCTCAATAGCTTGTACTTCCGCAGCACCTCGGCCGCGTCGTCGAATGTGGAAGCGTCAGGATAGAGCGGCCCCGAAGCTATGGAGTCTAAGCGGTTACCCACCACATCGGATATCACCAGCGAGAGGACCGTGGCGGGATAGAGCCTTACAGCCATCAATCCTCCCTTGAGCTCAGAGAGGTGCTTCCTGACGATGTTGAGCTCTTTGATGTCGGCACCCGCCTTCAGGAGGCTGCGCGTCGTCTCCACCTTGTCCGAGAGGGTGATGCCCTCCCTCGGCATGGGCAGCATCGCCGACCCACCTCCCGATATCAGACAGATTACCAAAGTGTCTTCGCTTGGGTTCCCGACCAGCTTGAACATCTCCCGTACTCCCTCTTCTCCCTTCAAGCTCGGTAGAGGATGAGCAGCCCCATGTCTCTCGATCCTCGACCGCCTGGGCGTCTTCGCTTCGGACTCTGGAACGTTGACGATACCTCCGGTGATCTTCTCTCCAAGTATCTCCTCGATGGAACTAGCCATCCCCGATTCTGCCTTGCCCCCTCCGATGACCACGACTCGCCTGAACTTGTTCAAGGCAACACGCCTTCGGCCGACCACGAGGAACCTGCGGTCCTCGGAGAGTTTCACTTTCGCCCTGACCAGAGCTCCAGGCTCGACGGCCCGAAGCGCAGATTCAACAGCCTCGATGCAGAACCGCCTCGCACTCCTCTCGGCCTTCGTCTTCCCGTTCTCGACGAGTTCAGAGGCGTTCTTGATGTACATCGGATCCGTCACTGGGGCTTGAAGTAGTTACTCTTCAGCAGGTCGGCTACAGCCTTCCGGGTGAAGACAAGGCCCTCGCGGCGGCCAGTCAATACGTGCTTGATTTCGCCGTCATCCAGCTCGACGAACACCTGCGGGATGGTATAATCCGGTGTCCAATCGCCGTACTTCTTCACCAGCTCGTCGGCCTTCGGCTCATCCTCCGTATCTATGTCGTAGAGGTGGACCGGTACTCCCATCTTCTCAGCTGCCTCCTTGACTGGCTGGACAGTGGTTGGAACACAATGTGGGCACCAGTTGGCGTAAACGATGTAGACGCCTTTCATCTTGACCATTGTGACTCACCATTTCCCTGTTTCAGAGGTATAAAGTCTCGGTCGCCCGACGATCATCGCGTGCTTGATTCGGGCTAGATTCCCATCCGGCTCAGCAACCGCTGGAACTCGTCCTCCGTGACCCATTCCACCCGCAGGTAATCCACAATCTCCTCCCTCTTCATCCCTATCTTTTTCGCCTCCTCGGCCGCAGCTGCATACGCCTCGATTTCGGTAGGTCTTTCGAGATAGCTATACCGGGAGTCGAACAGTTCCTTGCCCTCCATGAACTGCCTTATGTGCACCAGCTCGTGTATGACGTCGAGGTAGAGGAACCTCTCATCGCCGGTCTTGAGGTACTCATGGCTCACAACGATGTGCCCGCTCTCATCGTCGACGTGAAGGTACCCCTGTCGCGCCTTGAGGTCAACCTTGAGCTCGACCAGAACCTCCTTCGTGCGGTCGAGGAATATGGACCTTACCGCATCGATTTCTTCGAATCCCGTGAACACTTCCCTAAATGCAAAGGACCCGGTCTGGTGACTCCTGTTTATCGCGACGCCTTGCGGGATACCCGAGGATTTTGACCTTACCATCTCACGACAATCCAACGTCCTTGACGAACATATCCTTAACGTAGAGGGTTTCGAACCCGAGCTTGGTGTAGAACCCCTGGAGAGAGTCGGAGAGAATGGTCTGAAGGAACAGCCTTCGACCTTCGCTCTCCGCCAGCCTGCGCGATAGGTCGAGCATGGTGCTTGCCACGTTCCTCCTTCGAAAGTCAGGGTCCGTACCCACACAGTAGATCCCGCACAACGCGCCGCTCCTGAAGAGCGCGAGGCACCCCACGGGTCTGCCGCCGAGATGCGCCAGCACCAGGCTGATCTCCTTCGTCCCGGAGACATCCCTCAGTATCCTCCCAACTACCTTCTGCTTGCTCTCCTCCCCGTAGAACGACCTAAGGTACACAGCCACCCATTCCTCCACCTTTCCCTCCACGCCGAGCTCAAGCTGGACCTCGCTGTTCACGGCGAAAGAGGGTGCCTCGATTTGCATAACAGCCATCTGGTCGGCTATCCTGTACCTTCCCTCCGCAAGAGCGCGGAGCAGGCGAGGCTGGTTACGGTCCTGCCTGACAAAGATGTATGGACGTCGTCCTCTCTTTTCGAACTCGCGCTCGATCGATGCGAGCGACTTCTGAGCGTCAGAGGGAATCTTCACAAACCCAGCACGATTGAAAAAATACTCGTCGAAATCCCGGGAGGCCAACAAGTAGACCTCTTTGCCGAGCCAGGTCAGCTCCGCCCACCGGGACCACCAGGAGACCTCATTCAGTTCATAGGCGCCGCGATCATTGGAGACGACCAAAGAGGTTCACGCCGAGTATGTTGGAGGTTATCCGCAGAGATTCGTAGTAGAGCTCCACCTGGTTCTGGTCCTTCTCGTTTGAGCCGTCGGTTATCAATTGCTGCATGAACTCTATGGCCTTGGGGATGTCGAAGTCGTCGTTCATCGCAGAATAGAAAGATGCGAGGACCTTCCCGGAATCGCGCCTCCGGGCCTTGGTCGCTCTCCTCTCCTCCATCAGCTTCGCCTTCTCCCTCATCCCGCTATAGGTTTCCTGCATCCGCTTGAGGTCCTTCTCGTCAAAGTCGATGTCTTCACGATAGTGACGCGAGAGCAGGTAGAGCCTCAGCGTGTCCGAGTCATACTTTTTCAGGACGTCCCTGATTGCGACCACGTTTCCCAGCGACTTGGACATCTTGTCGCCCCCGATCTTGACCAGCCCCGCATGCACCCAGTACTTGACGAGAGGCTTGACCTTGGTGATGGTCTCCGCCTGGGCTATCTCGGCTTCATGATGGGGGTAGACGAGCTCGTAGGCGCCTCCATGGACGTCGTACTGGGAACCGAGATTGGTCAGGGTGACCGCCGTATCCTGGATGTGCCAGCCTGGCGAGCCTCTCCCCCACGGACTATCGAATTTTCCCTCGATTAGCGAGACAGGTCGCCACAGCGCAAAATCGATCAGGTTCTTCTTCTTCGGTAGCCAGCTCCAGCGGCCTGAGGGAGAGCTCGTCGTGGGTCTGGTGGGAGAGCTTGCCGAAGTCCGGAAAGGTCGAGGTGTCAAAGTAGACCGTACCATCGACCACGTACGCGCTCCCCTCTCTCAGTATCGAGGCGACCTGGCCGAGCATCTCCCTGACGTAGTTCGAGACCCGCTCATATTTCGTCACCGTGAAAATCTTCATGCCCTCCATATCCTCAAGGAAGGCCCTCGTGTAGTTCTCGGCCATCCTCATGGGGTCAACCCCCTGTTGCCTCGCAACGTTCGGTTATCCTGTCGTCTATGTCGGTGATGTTCATGAGGAAGTTGACCTCGTAGCCCATGTGCGACAGATACCTGGCCATCACGTCGTAGAAGGTGTTCGTCCTCGCATGGCCCACGTGGGCGTAACCCTGGACGGTCGGCCCGCAGACGAACATCGTGACCTTCCCCGGCACCCTCGTCTGGAACTGTTCTTTCTGCAGGCTCATCGTGTTGAATACCTTAAGGTCGTATTGCATCTTTAGATGTGCTCACCGGGTCTATCGAAGGTATGTTAGGTTTTTTGAAGTATAAATGTAAGTGAAAACCGAGTCCCCTCGTGCTTTACGAAAAGAAGATCAATTCCTTTCCCAAGGTGATGAGCGAGCTGAACACGCTCGACCTGGATGCGGGCGTGAGGTCGACGGGGAAATTCAGTTCGAGAAAGTGCTTCGTCTTCGTCACGAGGTCCCTGAACGGCTACACCGTGGCGCTCTACAGCATGAAGAGCATCAAAAAGGAAAGCCTGCCCGACAAGCGGCTCCTGGTGAAGGAGTTCGCCCTCCTGCCGGAACTGGAGAAGTTCCTTTCAGGAATCATCGCCAAGCCCGTGAAGGCCGTCGCCTACTGACGGCTAACCGTCTCCTTCCAGCGCGCGATCCTCTCCTCGCTCAGCTTCACGTATCCCTCATCGATCTCATACCCAATGTAGTGCCTGCCCGTCATCTTTGCTGCGATCGCGGTCTGTCCGGAGCCCATGAACGGGTCGAGGACGACGTCGCCCGCGAACGAGTAGAGCTGCATGCAACGATAGGGCAGCGTGACCGGGAACGGCGCAGGATGCCCCACCCTCTTCGCCGGTTCCGCGTCAAACCTCCACACACTCTTTGTGAACTCTAGAAACTCCGCCCTGCTTATGGTGCTCTTCCTGCCGGCCGCCTCCCTGGCGAACGACCCCTTCGAGAAGACCAGGATGTACTCGTGGGTGTCCCTCAGGGTGGGATTGCTGGCTGACATCCAGCTCCCCCAGGCGGTCGAGGAACTGCTGCTCGCCTCCTTCGCCCAGATTATCTCCCCGCGCATCAGGAAGCCCAGCGAGCTCATGTCATCGATCACGAAGGAGTGTAACGGGATGTACGGTCTTCTCCCTAGGTTGGCGACGTTGATGCAGCACCGACCGCCGGGGACCAGGACACGCTTCACCTCTCCCCAGACCTTGACCAGCAGTTCACGGTATTCTTCCAGCGTAAGGTCCTTGTCGTAGTCTTTCCCGACGTTGTACGGTGGCGAGGTTATCATGAGATGGACGCTGTCGTCGGGAAGCTCGTCCATCCTTTCGCTTGATTTGCAGAAGACCCTGTCGAGGAGCTCCTTCCTTATCGGGTTCTCCGAAAACTCCACTACCTTGTCCTCTTTCTTGACCCCGTGGTAGAGCCTGCTCTTGTAGAACGACGAGGACTCGTGGCTGGTCCTTCCCGGCGAACCGAACGAACTCGTGCGGGTTCGCTTACGGGCGCGGGGCAAGGTCGCGTCGCTCCGCCTCCCAGCGTCTTATAACCCGTTGCGTCGCGTCGGATTAATACGGCGTCCTCTCTTCAGCCTCCGTGAAAAAGTACGCGAGGTATGGTCCCCAGGACCGCTACCTTCCCCCTCCCGCAGCCGGGATGTGCCTCTCGGTCTTCGCCCTGGTACGGCGAGGGAGCAGACTCTTGGTGGGCGTGCCGGCCTTTCACGAGCGCTGGCAGTCAGAGTGGGTCCCGCAGTTTCAGTCCTACTCGAAGAAGGAGCTGGCCGAGATCTACGCGCAGACGAGGCTCCCCTCGGCCTACCTGCTCGAGGGGGAGCATCCCGACGACGCACTGGGCCGCGTCATGCGCGACGAGCTCAGCATCGAGCGCTACTCCGCCGCATCCCTGAAGGTCCTGTCCTACACCGCTCCCAGCGACTGGTATCCCGGAAACTCCCACTGGGACCTGGCCTTCGTTTACGAGGTCAAGACGCGGCAGACCCCCAAGAAGCTCCCCTGGTGGCGTGAGCTATCGTTCCTTGGGAGAGAAGAGTTGAGGACGAGGGATTTCGGATGGAACCAGGATATGGTCAAGGACCTCGACCTTGCCTAGCCGATCCCCCGACTGAAGGGGTGGGTCCGGTCTAGGGCCAGGAATCCCTGCGCTTGAGCTTCGCCAGGAGCATGGAGGTGGCCTCCTCGAGAGAGACCCTCCCAGTGTCTATGACCACAGCGTTCTCTGGGACCTCGAACCGGCGCTTGATCCTGAGCAGGCGGTCCTTGGGCACCACCTCCGCCCGCGCTGCGTTCCTCTTCAAGGCGAGGTCGATGTCGCAGACCGTATGGACCACCAGGTGCGCGGAGGAGAGGTGGGCGAGCTTGTCGAGCGCCTCCTTCCGGAAGCCCTCCCGGGGGAAGGTCCCGTCGAGGATTGCATCGTAACCCGCTATGAGGGCCTGTCTCCCCATCGCGATGACCGCGCTGTAGACGAACCTCGACTCTCTGGCCGAATACTGCTGCGGGCGGACCATCGCCCTCACCTTGTCGGTCTGGATGTGAGCGGACTGCGGGAGCTTGGCAGCGAGGGAGGCCGCGATCGTGGTCTTCCCCGACCCGGGCACGCCACAGAAAAGGATGAGTCTGCTCAAACCGCCGGTGCCCTACGCCTTTCCCTTCAGAAAAAGCTTGACCCAAGACAGGAGTGCGCCATTCACTGCCCGACAACAAAGTTATCTAACAGAAAAAAGACAACTCCTGCAGTCTATTGTTTCAGGGAGATAGGAGGCTAGCCGCGGTCATGTTCACCGACATCGTGGGCTACACCTCTCTGTCTCAGAAGGATGAGTCCCTTGCCATGGAGCTGCTCGAACAGCAGCGGGCAATCGTAAGGCGTTTGGTCCCGAGGCACGCTGGGAAGGAGATCAAGACGATCGGGGACGGGTTTCTGGTCGAGTTCGAGAGCGCCCTGGAGGCGGCCAGGTGTGCCTTTGAGATCCAACAATCGATGCACGAGCTGAACTCGAGCAGGCCCCTCGAGAGGAGGGTCGTCCTACGAATAGGAATCCATCTGGGAGACGTCATCCACGACCGGGACGACGTCTATGGCGACGCCGTGAACGTCGCGTCCAGAATAGAGCCCCTCGCTCCTCCAGGCGGAATATGCCTGAGCGCGCAGGTGCGCGACCAGATAAAGAACAAGTTCGGGTTCCCCCTGGTCAGTCTCGGGCAGACTCACTTGAAGAACGTGACCGAGCCTGTCGAGGTCTTCAACGTCGAACTCCCCTGGGACAAGCAGGAGGGACTCGCCGTGGGCCCCGACAAGAAGCGGATTGCGGTCCTGCCCTTCGCCAACCTGAGCTCCGATCCCGAGGAGGGATTCTTCGCTGACGGGATGACGGAGGAGCTGATCACAACCCTTTCCGGCGTCAGGCAACTCACCGTGATAGCCCGGACCTCCGTCATGAAGTACAAGGGTTCGCCCAAGGGCGCTGCCGACATCGGGAGAGAGTTGAGCGCCGGGAGTCTGCTCGAGGGCAGCGTAAGGAAAGCTGGGAACAGGGTAAGGATAACCGCACAACTCATCGACGCCGCGACCGAGGGGCACCTGTGGGCTCAGAACTACGACAGGCAACTCGAGGACGTCTTCGCGATACAATCCGAGATAGCCGAGAAGGTCGCAGGAGAGCTCAGGATTCGCCTTGTAGACTCCGAGAAACGGCTCCTGGAGAAGAAGCCGACGGAGAACCCCGTGGCTTTCATGTACTACCTGCGCGGCAGGGAGTTGGTTAGAGAAGAGACCGAGCAGTCGCTGAGGCAGGCCGTGGGGGTCCTCGGGAAGGCGATCGAGGTGGACCCATCGTTCGCAAAGGCGTATTCCGAGCTCGCTGAATGCTACATCTACTCAGTTATCGACGGTTATGCGGCGTACGAGCAGGAAGCGCCGAAAGCGGAGCTCGCAGTGAAGAAGGCACTTGCGCTCGACCCTGACCTCGCTGAAGCCCACGCGATCATGGCAAGGGTCGATTTTCTTGGGGACGATGTACGCGGCAGCGAGGTCGAGGCGAGGCGAGCGCTCGAGTTGAACGCCAGCCTCCCCGAGGCACATTTCATCCTGTCCAACGTGGCGTTCCTAAAGCAAGAACGAGAGAAGGGGATTGAGGCCTCTGAGGCGTGCTACCGACTGGACCCTGCACTGCCCCGTTATATCGAGCGACTTGGACTCTTCTATTTCTACCTCGGAAGGGAGAAAGACGCGCTGCAGCACTGGGAGAGGACGGCCGAGCTGGCTCCCGTTGGCACGTATAGGGCCATGACCGAGTATTACCTCTACAAGGGCGACATGAACAAGGCGACTGAGTGCTGGTCGAAGGCAAGAGCGCTGGAGCCGACCCGTCGTTGGGTCACCTGGATGCATGGGTTCTTAGCGGCCCAGAACGGCGACAGAGAGGAGGCGCTGAACACCATCCGCGAAATCGAGAAGAAATGGCTCGGCGCGACCAATCTCAACGACATCGGTTTTGTCTACTACGCACTCGGCGACCTCAACTCCTACTTTGCTTACGTCGACAAGGCCACAGACCAGCACACGGTGCAGTACGCATATGTCATGTACCTGCCCTCTCTTCGCCAAAGCGAGAGAAGACCCAAGGTACCAGGTCTTTGTGGACAAGATCAGACGATTGATTCAGGCGCGCTAGAGCACGAAGATGCCGAAGCCGCGGAGCACGAGAGGCCGGAGTGCGGGGAGTGGGATTTGAACCCACGAACCCCTAAGGGAGCGGATGACTCCTCTAGAGAGCTGAAGCTGGATCTTGAGTCTCGGCACACCGTTCCGCCGCCGTTGGCCGTGCTTAGCTATCCCCGCGTTAGGGGCGAGCATAACCATGAGTCAAAAGCGTTTCCCAGGCCCACCGAAGGCCGTCGCCGGAGGTACAGGAACTCTGCGATGACCTTCCCCATTGATGCTATTGGGTCTGGATGGTGCAGATGCGGCTCGTCTTCCTGAGGAGTCTGTTGAGCGATATCTCGAGTATGATGGAACAATACCGGGCGAGCTGCCCGAGGTCCGAGGTGGTGGTCCTCACGTAGGCGTACTCCGACTGGAGGAGCTCGCCCATCATCTCCCTCTCGACCCTGAGGGCGCCGTCGATCTTCAGCGTGGCCCTCTCGATGGTGCGAATGTCCGGCGTCAGGAGGCTCTCCATGGTGACCTCGAAGGATTCCTGGGCCATGCGCGCCAGGCTCTCTATCTTGACCAGGACCTTTTCCTGGACCTGTATGCCCCTCTCCCTCGAACTGATGACCTCCTCGGTGAGTTCGAGGACCAACCTGCCTATCTCCTCGATGGTCTTGGCGGAGACCCTGTCTCCCGAGGTGTGAAGGGGGCTCTCGAGGCCTATCTTACCAGAGATGTCCCGGTTACTCAGCGCCACGAGCAGCTGCCTCACTATGAGCCAGTAGAGCTCCTCGACCTCCTCCTGGATGGCCTTGATGTCCTTGAGCAGGGCCGGGCTTCCCGTGCGGAGCGCCTCTATGGCGTTCTCGAGGCTCCTCGAGACCAGGAGCTGGAGCCGCTTGATCAGGGAATCCACTGGGAACTTTGTCGGGTCCATGAAACTCTGTGCGACGAGCTTGCTCCCAGAGGACTCTACTATCTCGACTCCCCTCAGGCTCCTCAGCGTCCTGCTGGCACTGGCGAGGTAGGTGGGGTTGATTCCGTCCTTGGAGGTCAGCTCGATGGCATCGTATCCTAGCATGTAGCAGCCCACGACCACCCTTGAGAGGATGTTCTCGTTGGCGACAACATCTGTCTTGATCGAGGCCTTCACGGTCTTGGGTGCTCTGGAGGCCGGGGTCAGCTTCAGAGTCCCATCAGTCTCCTCCGAGATGAGCAGGTTGTCCCCTGAGTGAATCTTGAGATTCTTGACCATGTCGGCGGGTATCGATACGGCCAGAGTGGAGTATCCCACCTTCTGGACCTTTCTGAGCTCACTCATGGTAGGTACGTAGTAGTATGTACTATGTATACTATACTCTTATTATGCTAACTCGGGGGTTTCGTTCAGGTTTTTTAGTTGCAAAGGAATGACTTTTCGTGGATGATTGGCGGCGCCCAGGGTAGCGGCGTCGATACGTCTGCCAACATCTTCGCCAAGGCCGCTGCCCAGGGCGGACTCCACGTCTACGGCAAGAGGGAGTATTACTCTAACATCAAGGGTGAGCACAGCTACTTCCAGGTCAGGCTGAGCAAGAAGGTCGTCAGGTCCCACGTGGACACCATCGACATGCTCGCCACCTTCGACGATGAGACCGCGGTGCGCCACGCATGGGAGGTCCGCAAGGACGGAGGCATCATCTACGACCCGACGGTCGGGGCCAACAACATAGAGGATATCCACACGATAGAACCGAACGTAGAGAAGCGGCTCTTCGCTGAGCTCGACTCGCAAAAGCTCCCACACACGGTCGAGGGGGTCCTGGAGGTTGCGAGGCGGAGGGGCGTCCACATCTACCCGATACCTTACCTGGACATACTCAAGAAGGTAGGGGAGCAGTTCGGGGAGACATCGCTCAGCTCCCTGACCAGGATGGTCAACGTGATGGCGGTCGCGGCCTCCTTTGCCCTCACCGAATACCCGCAGGACCAGGTGAACGAGGCCCTGCGGAAGCAGTTCAAATCAAAGCCGAAGGTCGTCGAGATTAACATCGCGGCGGTGACCGCTGCTTACGACTACGTGCGGGACAAGTACAACGGCGGCTTCGGTCACAAGCTCGCCCCCATCCCGATGGAGGAGAAGAGGATATTCGTGAGGGGGAGCAGCACCGTCGGGATCGCCAAGATACTCTCAGGCTGCAGGCTGCAGACCTACTACCCCATCACCCCGGCGAGCGACGAGAGCGAGTACCTGGAAGCTCACGAGATCATAGACCTCAACGACGCCCTCTCGAACGAGGCGGAGGCGATGAAGGGGTCGATAGCGGTCGTGCAGACCGAGGACGAGATAGCCGCGATCACGATGGCGGTGGGCGGCGCGCTCACGGGAGTCCGCGCCTCTACCTCCACCTCCGGGCCGGGCTTCTCGCTGATGGCCGAGGGCATCGGCTGGGCCGGGATAAACGAGGTCCCGCTGGTCGTCACGCTCTACCAGAGGGGAGGCCCGAGCACCGGCCTTCCAACGAGGCACGAACAGGGAGACCTCAGGTTCGCGCTGCACTCCGGCCACGGGGACATCCCCCGAGTCGTCCTAGCGAGCGGAGACCTCGAGGAGGCCTTCTACGATGTGACCAGGGCGTTCAACTACGCAGAAAAGTACCAGCTGCCGGTGATCCACATCGTCGACAAGGCGATGGCCAACTCCGACCAGACCTACAAGATGTTCGACCCGGCCTTCGTCAAGATAGAGAGGGGGCTCATGCTCAGCGGCACCATCCCGGAGAACGAGAGCGACCACGGCGAGTTCTACAGGTTCAAGGAGACGCCGAGCGGCATCTCACCCAGACCCGTCATCGGGACCCAGGGAGGCATCTACTGGAACACGGGGGACGAGCACGACGAGAAGGGGCACATCTCCGAGGACCCCACGAACAGGGTCATGATGATGGACAAGAGGATGAGGAAGCTCGACGTCGCGTCACGCGAGATACCCGCCACGGACAAGTTCCACTTTTTCGGGCCGAAGGACGCAGACATGACCCTGGTGAGCTGGGGCTCTACCAAGGGGGCGATACTCGACGCGATGGAGTCCTTGAAGGAGGACGGCATCATCGTCAACTTTTTGCAGCTACGGCTCATCGCGCCGTTCCCCGTCGACGAGGTGAAGGAGATACTCTCGCGGGCGAAGAAAGTGGTAGACATAGAGATGAATTTCTCAGCACAGCTGGGCGGAGTGATACGCGAGAACACGTGCTTCCCGCTCGACCAATACGTACTGAAGTATAACGGCAGGTCCATGTCGCAGGAGGAGATCTACGATGCGGTGAGGCACATAGCCGACGGTTCGGCACCGAAAAGAGTGGTATTGACAAATGGCGCTTAAGCTAACAGACCTCAAGAGCGACTTCCACAACGACTGGTGCCCCGGCTGCGGCGACTTTGGCATAATCAGCGCCGTCCAGATGGCGATGGCCGAGATGAACCTCGACCCCAACCGGACTGCAGTCGTCTCTGGCATCGGATGCTCGGGGAAGACCCCGCACTACCTGAGGACCTACGGCGTCCACACCCTGCACGGGAGGTCCCTACCGTTCGCGACCGGCATCAAGCTCGCCAACCCCAACCTGGAGGTCATCGATTGCGGAGGCGACGGGGACGGCCTTGGCATCGGCGCGGGCCACTTCGTCAACTCCGGGCGGAGGAACGTCGACATGGCCTACATCCTCTACGACAACGGCGTCTACGGGCTCACAAAGGGCCAGGCCTCGCCCACGCTGAGGCTGGGCGTGAAGGTAAAATCGCTCCCGCTCCCCAACATCAACTCGGCCATCAACCCCACCATGCTCGCGCTCGCCGCGGGCTACACCTTCGTCGCCAGGGGCTACGCCTACGACGTGAGGCACCTCAAGGAGCTAATCAAGAAGGCCGTTCTGCACAAGGGCTTTGCGTTCCTCAGCGTCCTGCAGCCCTGCCCGACCTACAACGACATACTGACAAAGGAGTACTGGGGCGGCGAGGGACTGCTCGATGCGGCCGGTAGGCAGACCCCCCGCACTTACAAGCTCGAGGCCCAGGGATACGACGGCGTCGTAAAGTCCGACGACGAGATGGAGAGAGAGGAGAAGATCAAGCTTGCCGTCATGAAGTCCTTCGAGTTCGGGGACCACACCCCCATCGGGGTCTTCTACCAGAACGAGCACATCCCCACCTACGAGGAGAGGCTGACCCAGAGGATGCCTACCTACAAGACCTCGCCCCCGGCCGAGCAGAAGATAGCCAAGGAAGACGGGACCCCGCTCGCCAACATCAGCAAGCTGCTCGACGAGCTCAGCGTCAACTGACCGCGTCTCAGAGCTATTAATCACGCCAACCGCGAGCGGGCCGTGACCCGCTCGCGCCTCCCAGAGGCTGCACTCGTCGCCATCGGCTCAAGGAACCGCGCCAAGACACTGGGGGTCCGGAACGTCTTTCTTTCCCTGATACCAAAGTGCAGGTTCGCAGAGGTCGACACGAGCGCGGCCGTCCGGGTGCAGCCCATGGGGATGAGCCAGGTCGTCGAGGGCGCCACCAGGAGAGCGAGACTGGCCCTCGAACGAGCGAAGGCAGACTTCGCGGTCGGCGTCGAGGCCGGGATAATCAGAGCCGGACCTCGCCGGCACGTCAACCTCCAGGTAGCCTTCGTCATAGACCGGGCCGGGAACACGGGGCTCGGCTTCTCCTCGGGCTTCCTCATACCAGAATCCTTCATCGCCCGGATGAAGAAACAGGGGAAGGAGCTCGACAGCTACTCTCACGAGCTGACCGGGGCGAAGAGGATAGCCGAAGAGGAGGGCATCGTCTACCCACTCACAAGGGGGCGCGTCTCCCGCCTCCAGATGACCGAGCAGAGCGTCGGCATGGCGCTCGTCCCCTGGCTCAACACCACGACCTATGGGGTGCAGTGAAGCGACCGCGCCACAGGGACGCCCGGCAGGAACCACGCGCCACGGCCTCGCCTTCCTCGTCCTGCTCTCTTTCATAACGAGCTTCCTGGTCGCACGCGCCTTCACCACCCTGAACCCCGACGTGGTAGTCGTGTCCGGGGGCATACACTTCCATCACTTTTGGTACGGCCTAGCCATGATAGTCGCCGCGGGGTTGCTGAGCATCGTCTATGACAACCCGAGCCACCGCCGCTTCTACGCCGTCCTCTTCGGGCTCGGGAGCGGGCTCGTGGGGGACGAGGTCGGGCTGCTCCTCACCTTCGGCAACTACGACTCCGACCTCACTTTCTTCTTCTTTGTGACCGTGGTCTCCGTGGGGTCCCTGGGGTTGCTCCTCTCCTGGCACAGGGAGCGCCTCGAGCAAGACGTCCTCTCCTTGGAGAACGGCGAACGGCTGGTCTACATCGGCGTCGTCATAGCAGGCCTCTCATCGCTGGGCTTCGCCCAGGACTACATCGCCTTCGGCGTCGTCACCGTGGGGGCCGGGCTGCTGATAATCGCCGCAGGGCTGTGGCTCCACCGCCGCGGGGCCGCCCCTACCTCTTCCTAGAGTCCAGGACCACTATCATCTCTATCTCGATGAGAAAGTCCGGGCTCGCCAGGGCCGACACGCCCACGAAGGTCGACGCCGGGGGGTTCTTCTTGCTCACGAACTCGTTCCTCACCCTGAGGTAGGTCTGGATCTTGTCGGGCATCGTGGAGAACGCGGTGAGCTTGACCACGTCGTCCAGCGTCGCGCCTATCTCCCTCATGATGACGAGGAGGTTGTTGAAGACCTGGCGCGTCTGTATCTCGAAGTCTCCCTTGCCCACGAGCAGCCCCTCACTGTTCATCGCGACCTGCCCCGAGACGAAGGCGAGCTTCATCACCTTATCCAGGATGACCACGTGGGCCCGGCCGGTTATCCCGGGGAGGTTCTCGGGATTGACGCGTGTAGTTGGCAAGCGGACGGCGAAGTAGGTCAATCCTTTCAGATATATCTGACGGCCCCGCGATTCCTCTTGGTGTTTCCAAGTATTTTCACGACGTTATCAGCTAAGGCGGGGGCACTGAAATGCGCCGATTTCGGCCGTTTCGGCAAGAACGTTTATATCATGACCTCAGCGGCTGTTCCAGTTTGCGCATAGCTTGGCGGCGCCTGCGTTGAGTTTAGGGCAGAGCCCGTGCAGTGACACGTACGGCCTCCAGATGCGCGCACAACAATGGAGATCTGATGTCAAAGTTAGATCTGACATGGGCTTTGCTGTATGTAGATTCCGCAGAAATGCGTACCAACTCCCGATAATCGACTCCGGTTGATCCTGCCGGACCCGACTGCTATCGGATTGAGATTTAGCCATGCGAGTCGAACGTCCCCCTGTTGCGGGGGGCGTGGCGTACGGCTCAGTAACACGTAGTCAACCTGCCCTCGAGACGTGGACAACCCCGGGAAACTGGGATTAATTCCATGATAGGCCATCTCATCTGGAAGGAGAGATGACTTAAAGGGGTGAGCGAGCTTCTTTCGTTCATCTGCTCGAGGATGGGACTGCGACCGATCAGGCTGTTGGCGGGGTAATGGCCCACCAAACCTGTAACCGGTACGGGCCTTGAGAGAGGGGGCCCGGAGATGGACACTGAGAGAAGGGTCCAGGTCCTACGGGGCGCAGCAGGCGCGAAACCTTCGCAATGCGCGAAAGCGTGACGAGGTTAATCCGAGTGGTCCCCGCTTAGGGGATCTTTTGCCGGCTGTAAAAAGGCCGGTGAATAAGGGGAGGGCAAGTCTGGTGTCAGCCGCCGCGGTAATACCAGCTCCTCGAGTGGTCGGGGCGATTATTGGGCCTAAAGCATCCGTAGCCTGTTCTGTAGGTCTTCTGTTAAATCCAACGGCTTAACCGTTGGCAGGCAGAGGATACCGCAGGACTAGGAGGCGGGAGAGGTGGGCGGTACTCCACGTGTAGGGGTAAAATCCTTTGATCCGTGGAAGACCACCAGTGGCGAAGGCGGCCCACCAGAACGCGCTCGACGGTGAGGGATGAAAGCTGGGGGAGCGAACCGGATTAGATACCCGGGTAGTCCCAGCCGTAAACGATGCGAGCTAGATGATCCAGTCGCAAATCGCGACTGGAGTGTCGCAGGGAAGCCGTTAAGCTCGCCGCCTGGGGAGTACGGTCGCAAGACTGAAACTTAAAGGAATTGGCGGGGGAGCACCACAAGGGGTGAAGCCTGCGGTTCAATTGGAGTCAACGCCAGGAAACTTACCAGGAGAGACAGCAGGTTGAGGGTCAAGCTGAAGACTTTACCTGACGAGCTGAGAGGAGGTGCATGGCCGTCGCCAGCTCGTGCCGTGAGGCGTCCTGTTAAGTCAGGCAACGAGCGAGACCCCTGTTGGTAATTGCTAACTGTTCAGAGATGGATAGAGGCTAGTTACCAAGACTGCCGCTGCTAAAGCGGAGGAAGGAGGGGGCCACGGCAGGTCAGTATGCCCCGAAACTCCTGGGCCACACGCGGGCTGCAATGGTAAGGACAATCGGTTCCGACCTCGAAAGAGGAAGGCAATCCACAAACCTTACCCCAGTTGTGATTGAGGATTGAAACCCGTCCTCATGAATATGGAATCCCTAGTAACCGCGTGTCATCACCGCGCGGTGAATACGTCCCTGCTCCTTGCACACACCGCCCGTCGCTTCACCCGAGTTTGGCCTTGACGAGGTGACCTCTAATTGGGGTTATCGAATCTAAGTTAGGCAAGGGGGGAGAAGTCGTAACAAGGTGGCTGTAGGGGAACCTGCAGCCGGATCACCTCCTTAGTGTATACGATATCGGGAAGTTGGTACGCACTGCAAAAGGATCTACGTATCTAGCCGCAAAGCTCATGTTTCATGATGATGCAGCATCTGATGCTGAATCAGATGCGAAGGGCATAGTGGGGACGGAAGGCGCTTTCGCGAGCGACGCCCCACGATGTTGCCATGCATAGGGTTCGCGCAAGCATCCGCCGGGGATGTTAAAATCATCCGACACAACGACGCTGTATGGTGGATGGCTTTGGCTTGGGATGGCGACGAAGGGCGCGGTAAGCTGCGATAAGCTCCGGGGAGACGCAAGCATTCTTCGATCCGGAGGTTCCCGAATGGAGTCCAATCTATCTGGACTGCCGCAAGGCATCTAGATGTTCCGTGAGGAACGCAAACCGTGGGAAAGAAAACATTTGAGTACCACGAGGAAGAGAAATCAATTGAGATCCCGTTATTAGGGGCGACCGAAAACGGGAGAGCCCAAACCGAATCCATTCCCGAAAGGGTTTGGAGATGTGGGGTTCGCCTTAGCATATGGGACCCTGAACTCGCGTGGCCGAACTTGCCTGGAAAGGCAGACGACAAATGGTGATAGTCCAGTAGGCTGTCCGAGAACGAGGTCTTGCGAAAGGCAGAGTACCTGGCTTTGTCAATGGCTAGGGAAGACGGAGGAAAGCAGCCTCCAAGGCTAAACACAACCCAAGACCGATAGCGCACTAGTACCCGCGAGGGAAAGCTGAAAAGTACCCCGAAAGGGGTGTGCAAAGAGCCTGAAACCATCCAGCTACAGACGTTCACGGCATGAAAGAGGTATGATTCCGCCACGACCACCCGCAAGGGAGGTCAAGGTGGGTTAAGTGCCTCAGTGTCGTGAGTTCCGTCTAGAAATTCAGAAGAGGGGCGTTAAAATTGGATGAGGGAATAATGTCTCAGATGCTGGCGTGACACATAAAGCGATAGCGTATATCCTTGGATTCGTTCTTGGCGATGGCAACATCTCCAGGTCCGGGTTCCTGGTTAGACTCTACGAGCAGAACCTTCAATTCGTCCAAACAGTTCTCAAACCTCGATTCAGCGAGTGCTTCGGCGTCGAGCCGGGCATCTCGTTCGATAAGAGCAACAACTCATACGTTCTACACAAGCGCTCGGAAGTGGTGTGGCGACAGCTGCACGACTCTGGAGTGCCTCCGGGCAGGAAGGCGAGGATAATCGTCGTTCCTGAGCATATCAGTCTCGCAGATTCCACGATCAAATCGGCGTTCGTAAGCGGTGTCTTCGACGCGGAAGCGTCACAGACATTGTTCGTCGAAGCTGACAGGCACCCTCGAGGTTATCCATACTTCGAGGTGAAGATGTACAGTCCAACGTTCATAGAAGGTCTCGGGAAGTTGCTCGTCGGGATATCCGATGAGTTCAAACCGAGAATTTACCATTACGACTACGGTTCGATTCTGCGACTGAACGGGAGGAAACAGCTATCGCTTGTGTCGTCACACCTGCATCTGATGCACCCTCGTTTCAACCGCCCGCTCGCTGATCTAGAAACACGGGCCGGGGAGTTAACTGTCATGGCGAGGCTAAGGGTTCAAAGCCCGGAGCCGAAGCGAAAGCGATGTCCCGTAACCCGCAAGGGTGTGGGGAGAGGTCTGAAAGGGCCTTAGAGTCATGGCGGTTTAGACTAGAAACCGAACGATCGTGGCCAGAACAAGTTGAAGCCGGGCGAAAGCCTGGTCGAGGACTGCAAGGGTCTTAACGTGCAATTTAGTCCCCTGATTCTGGCCAAGGGGCCAAAAGCCTATCTAGTTCGGTGATTGCTAGTTCCCATCGAAGCGGATCCCAGTCCTGTCTGCGTGAATGTGACATACGCTGTAGAGCACCGATTTGAAAACAAGGACTCGAAAGGGTCCACTTTCGTCTTGAACTCCGAAGGTGTGTGTGCATAAGAAACGTGGAAGCGGGTTTATGTGGGGTAAGCCTCATAACCGAGAGGGGGTTAACCCAGACTAGAGTTAAGGTCCCCAAATTTTGGCTAAGTGTCAAGCAAAAGGGAGTCTTTGACCTAAGACAGCAGGGAGGTAGGCTTAGAAGCAGCCACCCTTCAAAGAAAGCGTAACAGCTCACCTGCCGAGGTTAGGGGCCCCGAAAATGGACGGGGCTAAAGCCAAGTACCGATACTCTGGATTGCGTCCTTGTGGGACGTATATGGTAGATGGGCGTGGTGGTTGGGTAGAAGCCGGGCCGTGAGGTCCGGTGGACCGATCTCCAGTGCAGATCCCGGTAGTAGTAGCAGCGTAGTCGGGTGAGAATCCTGACCGCCGAAAGGACACGGTTTTCCTGGCAATGCGTCATCAGCCAGGAGTTAGTCGATCCTAAGAGCAAACTCAACAGTATTGTTCGAACCAGGGAATGCGGTTAATATTCCGCAACCTCTGGCATTTCGTAGCCGTAAGGCAACATCGCCTCGTATGCTTTGAGATAAGGCACGCAGAGTTGATCGCTCTGTTTAATCATCCGAGGAGTGGGGAGTATCGTAATGATGAGAACCACTTCGAGGGGAGAATAGCGGCCCGTTGGGGTCGTATGCCTGATTCCCGGAGACCGTGAAAGACGAGGTGGATAGAAATGCTAGGGCTCGTACCAAGATCCGACACCAGTGATCCTAGGTGAGAAGCCTCAGGCGTGTCGGGGAACTGTAGGTAAGGGAACTCGGCAAATTAGCCACGTACCTTAGGTATAAGTGGTGCCTGCGTCACTCGTGATGAACGGGAGTCGCAGGTTGCAATAACGAGGGGGTCCCGACTGTTTAATAAAAACACAGTAAACCGCAAGCCCGAAAGGGTGTGTATGGTTTATGAATCCTGGCCAGTGCAGGTACCTAAAACCTGGGTCCAACTGGGCTAAGGGCCTGTAAACGCCGGGAGTAACTCTGACTCTCTTAAGGTGACCACAATGTTGCCTTAGCAAAATCTGGCTATATGCTGGAAAGTCTGAGAATGCCACGCTAGCTCGTGGGCGCTTAATTGCGTCAACGGGCTCACAATGCGATGGCTGCAGATGATCAGCAGGAAAGGCTAGAACCAGAGTGGGTGGCTGGATTCGTGGACGGCGAAGGCTGTTTCCACGTATCCATCAACAGACAAGCGCGAATGACAACGGGCTGGCAAGTCTTGCCAGAATTCCGGGTCGTTCAACACTCCAAAGACGAAGCCATCCTCAAGAAACTACAGCAATTCTTCAGTGCAGGTTCAGTAGTCGTGAATCACGACACAAGATTAGAGCTGAGAATCAGAAGGTTAGAAGACCTCAAAAAGGTCGTCGCCTTCTTCAACGAACATCCTCTTCAAACGAAAAAACAGAAGGACTTTCAGATATTCTCGGAGATTCTGTCACTCATGGAATCGAACGAGCATCTGACGGCCTCCGGCCTTACGAAGATCGCAAGGCTGTGCTGGAAGATGAACAGAAAAGTCAAACCAAAGTATCTAGAATCCTCAGAGACTATACGCCAGAAGCCGCAAAGTGCGTCTAAGATATAGTCCGACCCATGCAGCGATGCATGGAGGTCTGCCTCGCGGTAGGCCCGCCTCGAACAGAATCAATCGAGGTCTAAGGAGGAAAGTAACAGAGTGAGCCAAATGCCTTGTCGGGTGAGTTCCGACGTGCATGAATGGACCAACGAGGGCCCCGCTGTCCCTATCTACGACCCGGCGAACCTACGTAAGCTGGACGAACAGTCCAGCAACTTCCATCGGGGAGAGAAGTCCCTGTGGAGCTTTACTGCAGCTTGTTGCTGCGATGCGGTTGCTTTTGCATAGTGTAGTCGGTAGACGTCGAAGCGTTGCCTTCGGGTGGCGTGGAGTCAACGATGTAACACCGGCCTCAAGCGACTGTGTCGCTAACTCCTACGGGAGGACACCGGCAGGTGGGCAGTTCGGCTGGGGCGGCACCCCCTTGAAAAGATATCGAGGGGGCCCAAAGGTTGGCTCAACTGGGTCAGAATGCGATGTAGCAAGGCAACAAAGATTCCTGAGACGGGATACACGTGAGCAGTGCCTGAAACCGTGTACCTGAGGAGGGAATCAAGACACGTTACGATAAATCGTTGCTACGTCGCCTGAAGCTCCAGTGTTGACGGCAAGGCGAAAAGCCAGCCTGACAGGAAACTTAAACGCAGAGTTTTCTGCCACGAAAGTGTGGCCTAGCGATCCTTCGAGTCCCCACTGTTGGGGGCCGGAGGTGACAGAAAAGTTACCCCAGGGGTAACAGGCTCGTCGCGGGCGAGAGCTCCAATCGACCCCGCGGTTTGGTACCTTCAGCGCAATGGCGCTCGGGGCACAATCGCGGTAACGCGTATTGAAGTATCGGCTTATAACGGCGAACTCCTCATTCTGGAATGGAACTCGGAGGATTACCAGAAAAGGACAACGCCGTGGGAAGTCTACGGAGTAGCGAGCAAGGGTCTGCCTTAGCTAGGCAGAGACAATGACAGCCAATGTTCGCTCCATAAGGGCACTTCTAATCTGATGGATGGAAACGACAAGGATGGTTTGAACATCTCCCGGCAGCGGGTATCCGCTCCGGAGTGTAAATTTCGGGCGGATGCTTGCTAAAACGGGCGCGGCCTCGAGGCTCTGCTGTCCTGCCATAGGGCGGGCCGGTGGGCGCTTGGCTGCGAAGTTTTCATCAACAGGTAGAACGACCAATCCGTATGACCCCGTAACGACTGAGCGCGCAGAAATGTGCGTTATGAGATGGCTTGAAGCCGTCGTTCGACGCGGCACGTTCCGACGTGTCGCGACAAAAATCGGACGACCGACACATGGACAAGAGACAAGGCTCCAGTCATCATACGCCGACCCCCCCGTCAAGTGCAGGGGGGTGAAGACATAGTCTGATCCCGACAGAAATGTTGGATAAGATTGCGATGTCGGCTCTTCCCATCCTGGTCCTGCAGCAGGGGCCAAGGGTGGGGCTGCTCGCCCATTAAAGGGGAACGTGAGCTGGGTTTAGACCGTCGTGAGACAGGTCGGCCTCTACCTGATGGAAGCGGCGGAAAACTGCGAGGAAGCGCTGCTCAGTACGAGAGGAACAGCGGCGCGTAGCCCCTGGCGTACCAGTCGTCCGAGAGGGCGCAGCTGGGCAGCTAAGCTATTGTGGATAACTGCTGAAAGCATCTAAGCAGGAAGCCACTCTCAAGAAGAGTTTTCCACAAGCTACACCCTTCCTGCCGCAAGGTGGGAGGGGCACGCTTGGAAGGGCGGCGGTAGAAGACCGCATTGAAGGACCAGGAGTGTACGCACGAAGGTTTCGACCGACGTGTTCAGCTCGTCTGGCACCTACTGCCCAACGTGTGGGTGATTATCCCCGGCGGAGGCGCAATGAACCCTATACATGGCAAGACATCTCTTCCATGTTTTAGTTAGAAACGGCTGGAGGCTCTAGATTCTTTCTGCTGCCAAAGCGTAGCACTAAATATCACAAAGCGCTCTCTAATCGGCAGATGACCACGCAGCAACCTCGGAGCTACACTAAGGTTATCCTGGCGGTGACCATTGCGGTGTTGGTCATCGCAGCAGCGATCATCTCTGTGGTCGTCCTGACGGCCAACCGAAGCACGAGCCGACAGACCATCATCACCTCATGCGAGCCGGGGGGCGAGTCTGGCCCATTCGCCATCAGGGTCCTTTTTGACTCGAACCAGTCTCCCGTCGCGGGTGCACAAGTCAGCGCGATGAATCAGCCTGGCGGCGTAACGTGTAACGGCACATCGTCGTACCTCCTTACCAGTCAAACGACGGTCACCTTCACGACCAATCATACGGAGTGGTATTATCTGGACAGCGGGCCCGACGCAGGCTACTCGGTGACCGTGACCTACGCGGGACAGCACTACAACCTGACCGCAACCTTCCGACCCGAATTTGCGTACTGTGCGACGCTCTTCGTCCCATCGGGCAGGACCAACGCGAGCGGCTCGGAGTTCCAGACCACGTGCCAGCCATCCACGACGCCTAGCCTCACCATAACGACATCGGGCGACTAAGCCCATTCCCCGGCGGAGGCGCAATGACACTGAATGATTCAGGAACATCCCACCTAGTTTGACTTACCGAATACTTTCGACATGAAGGAATTGGACTTCAGTTTCTGTCGCATCTCATTCGATATGTGGTTATCACAAAGAAGCGCGCCAGCTTCCTCGTACGAATGCTTCTCACAGAGCGGTAGGCCGCATATATCACAAACGGCAATCGTGGACCGATGCAAAATCGAGCATTTTTCGCACTTGGCGATACTATCTCTGATGGTCGTCCCCGAAGAGGCAAGACTCTTCCTCTGGAAGGTCATCTGCCCTGATTCGTATTCGAGATCCCATTTGGGGACATACACCAAAGACATTCCCCGGCGAGAAACCTCTGATTCCTTCGGTACTATTTTCATTGTCTTGGTGAAGCCGTCATCGGATTTCTTCGACTCGTATTGAATCGTGCGGGTGTTCTTGTCAACGGCATATTCGCGAGTGGTCTTCCAAGCCACCGCATCGGAGACCTGGATTGCCAACACTTTAGTCTGATAATCTGAAGTCGAGGCCACCGTTTGATTCTCCGGAATCCCATTCATCAAATCTCTCGTTACCAGTTTGTCTTCTTTTTTCTCGACGCGTTTCTCCTTGGGTCCCAATAGGCCACTTATTCCTTCGACTATACCTGATCCTCTGTTTGTGACATCGCCATCGATTCCGTCTATTACGCAGGTGCCCTCATCTACTATCTTGTGGGCTTTACCAGCCGGATCTTTGCGAGTTCCATAGACGCGATACTTGACCAAATGGTACGGGTGATAGACCAAGAGTGAAGCAGAGAGCCTGACCGATTGGCTATTCTTCAAATTCACAGGTGAAACGGCCGTAAAAGGCTGGACTACCATCAAGGCTTGAATCGTCTCAGCCCGTTCAGTCCCATCTCGACCTGTGAAGATTATCAAGAGTTTTTCTTGGAGGTCGGATTTGTCCCAGGTCTCAATCCCTGTAGAGTCGGCATATTGTTCTGCTTCCCCACTGAATGACGTGTTCGTTACGAATAGCCCAGAGAGAATCCCCACCTGCTCGAGCCTACCCTTGAAGTCCCGCAGTTCCTTAATTCCGATTTGCCTCGATGGACCGTAGTTCTTGCATTCAACTCCTCTTTTTCGGCCTCCCCGAATCAGTAGTATGTCTATCTCGGCTGTCCCGCTTTGAGTGGAGTATCGTTGACGTACCTTCACATCGTAACCCATTTTCTCGAATATCAAAGCAACATTGTCTTCCAACGTGTTACCAAGAGCCTTTGTCGTAATGGTCTTGCGGGCATCCGGTAAAGGTAGGTTATTCTTTGAGACGGGCTGCTTTGGAATCTGATCTGATACGGCGGCCTTTGGCGGGAGTGTGGATAGTAGACTGGTTCCGCACTCCGAACAAAACTTCGCATCTTCCCTTTGGAGTTGTGCGCCACAATTCCAGCAGTATGTCAACCGGAAAACCGTAATCATCCAGTTTATTTAAGCACGGAAGCCGAATCGGCTGGAATCGTCAACGGGTAATCCCGCGCCGCGCGACCTACTTGTGGGAGATTATATCTCGGCGGGGGCGCAATGAACCGTATAAATGGCAATAAAATTCACTCTTTTCTTTGTCCGCAGGAAATAATAATCGGCTCGGCACACTTTCTCTTCTGTTTAGAGTGATTCGCCGTTGAATCGAATCCCTTTCTTAATGGGTGTTGGGTTTCTAGCGCTTTTTGCTCTCGCTCTGCTCACCGTGAGCCCAGCTGGCGAATGTTATTTGCACCAAACGGTCTTCTGCTCCTTTTTCTCTTACGCACAGCCCTTTGTGCTGTTACTCCTCGGATTGGTCATGGTCTTTCTCTCGTTTGCTTCGATCCCGGTCTCCTCTACCAGATTCATCCGATCCATTCTCCTGGCGGCGGTGGGACTCATCCTCGGGGGATTCATCCTCTGGACCGCTCAATCCGGCGTGTCAGCGCCCGTTCTGGACTGTCGCGCGGTATCGGGATGTGAGCCCGTTCCGCTCAGCCCTTTGTTGCTCCTGATTGGCGTACCTGTTGTAGGATACTCTGTATTGCTCCTCGCGATAAGCCTCTATCGCCGGAGACTCTAGATCTCTCTCTAAAGCGTAGCACTAAATATCAAAGGCTCTCAATTATCTCGCAGTGGGATGACCACCCAGCCGCCCCGGAGCTACACAAGGCTCGCGATAGCCATTCTCGCAGCAGCCGTCATCCTTTCTGCTACCATCATCGTTTCTTCACAGGCAGAAAGGACGATCACAACAACATTAACCGCGACTTCGGCGACCGGAACTGGCGCAAGCTCAGGAACAATGAGCGCAACAATCACCAACTCGACCCTCAACACCATCTGCTCGATTGCGGCACCGCCAGGCACGTTGCTGCTGAAGATAGTCAACGACTCGACCGGTCAACCCATGCCCTCTGTGCCGGTTCGTGCGGAGAATCTATTCCCATCGTGCCCGCCAAATCCGCACACCATCAGCAGCCTAGGCACTATGGAAACGAATGGGAGCGGGGTCATCCTGCTAAGCGGCCTCGGAGAAGACTATCTTACTGTCATCTACGGTCCCAGAACCTACTCGGTCAACGCTTCCATCGAAACTGGGGTGTGGACGTGCGTGACGCTCGGTCTAATTTCAGGTGACCTCAACATAACCTATTCGGCACCTTCGTTTGAGTCGCGGTGCGCTGGGAGCTCGTCAACTTCTTCCAGCACGACCAACGTGCAGTCGGTGACAGGGACGAGCGTCGATAGCGCGAGCGACACGTATCTCACTTCGTGCTTTCCTTCAAGCATAGGCGGGTTCCAATTTCTGATCATATCCGATTCGACGGGCGCTCCTGTGGGCGGGGAAACGGTCAACGCCGTGGACACACTCGGCTGCGACATAGTAGGTCAACCTCCCGAGACGCAGACCGTCTACCTCGACAACTTCACTGTGGGACAGGGCGGATGGCTTACACCGGTCTTTCCAAATCAGGCCTTGGCGGGGGGCAAGCTGACCTTCACGGTCATATACCAAGGAGAAACATACGCCTTTTCAGCAACCGTTCCGCCGCTCGGCACCTCCTGTGTGACCCTTCGCGTTCCCTCGGGAAATGTGACTACGGCGAGCGTGGTGAACGGAGAAGGCTCCTATTGTTGGCAGTAAGACGCCCTCCCGCGTCTGGCACCTATTGCCCAACGTGTGGGTGATTATCCCCGGCGGAGGCGCAATGAACCCTTTGCATGGCATTACATCTTTCCTTCCATTGTTTTAGAAAAGAAATGGTAGAGGCTCTAGATTTCCCTTATTCAGCTCTCTAAAGCGTAGCACTAAATATCACAGAGGCTCTCAAATCTATACGATTCATCCATGGCCGTCCAGCCACCCCGGAATTATACAAGGCTCGCGATAGCCATCATCGTTGGAGCCCTCGTCACCGGCGGAGCGGTCTACTTGGCGTCCCTGTCCGATCTGACCTCCACGAGGACGACGACCATCACGGCCTCAACCGGCATTTCAGTTTCCACCTCGTCCTGGGGCGGGACGACATCGTCAATCCAAGTCGGTACCCACTTTGCTTCCGCCCTAAACAACACGCTAGGGTTGGCTCTTCACCTCGAGATTTCGGTCAACGCCAGCGGCGCCCTCCTCGTCTCCGCAAACGAGACCAATATCCTGAACAGGGCCAACAATGTGACGACAGCAGATTCTTGGCGCATAAGCCCGGCCGAGACCGGGACAGATCCATGTGGGGGCTTCGACGGCTACCCGATTCAGTTTGCCGTCCTGCAGGGATACCTCGACGCGAGCAATTACACCTCTGCCAATCCGTTGACTCTGTACAACACAGCCCTACCCGTCGAGTGTATTTCGTATCATCCTCCGTCCTCCATTCTATTCGCCCCGCTCAGCGACACAGCCTCCGGTTCCCTGGTGTCTGAGAGGGACACCGAGGTCGGCTACTGGACCGGCCTAGGGAGCTCGACCGTATTCCATCCTTTCCCGCCGGGTGTCTACACCGTGCTCACCCAGGATGAATGGGGTGACTTCGTGCTGCTGCACTTCGTGGTAAGCGGATGAGGGGAGGCGCAATGAACCCATACGTGGCACCATTCTCCTCTAGTGTGAGAAATTGACGTACTTTGAACGCAACAGCGCTTCGCTTGATTTGTATGACCATTCAAGCTGCATTGCGAATCCTCCTTTTATTCTGACCCCCAACCTTCTTTCCAGTCTCTTCCGTTCCGGACTTCTATCGAACTTTCGGAGCTCTGCTTGAGCTTCCCTGATTGCTATCCTTGGGTGCGCCGTCCAATGCTTCACCTCGGCGACGTAGTATTCGCCGTCTCGGCCCGCCAGAACGTCCCTGCCCCGTTCGCGGGACTGATGTCTCGGCTTGAAGATTCTGCTCTTTACGGTGTGCCTTTCCAGAACCTTGTAGCCTGATTTCTCGTTGACGGCGCACGCTACAGCCTCCCCAATGTCGCCTTGGTGCCCCTTCCGCTCGTTGTGGCTCAAGGCCATGGCCCAATACTTCCAGGCCCGGTACCTCGCTTCCTCATTGAAAACAAGGCGAGCAGCGATTTCTTCGCGTTGGATAGGTCTGTCGACCTCTATCTCGGCAGGCTCGAAACCAATGCGGTGGTCCCCCTCGCGACGCGTTTCTTGTGAGGTTGAATCGAACAGTCGGAGGCGAACGCGGGAATCGCGGTTGGAGTTTTTGTACCCGAGGACGATGTCCATCCCGCTTCGGGTAATCGACGTGACAGGGCGCCTGCGGCTCAACTTGATCGTCGATTCAGGGAGGCCGACCGATATCGTCACCGCATCTTCCTTATTTCGCCCGAGCCTTCCGTGCAACACAGCTCGTCCCTGATAGCTGTCGAGTCTCGAACCGTTCAAGGGAATCTCCGTCTGACCGGCAAGCCAGATTGAGAGGTGATGCCCATCCCACCGCATCTCGGTGTCCTTGAGCGCGACGGGTTTCTGTCGGTTGTAGGCATCAGCGAATCCCTTGCAATCAAGCTCCCTAATCGGCCCGACGAGGAACCTCTCTCCCGGGTCAGGATGAAGGCAGAATAGGTCCAAGTAGGCTCTGACGGCTTGCGGCTCGTGAGACGCGAATAGCGAGAATGTCCGAGGACGGCCGGCCACACTTGTGACTTCGAACTCGAACACAGAGCGTTCACTGTGCGCGGGAATCAGGCGCTTGGGAACATACAGACAGTAGCCGAAACCATACCTCACTGCGGAGAGTTTCGCCGTCGTTATCTTACGCACGTCTATACATAGTTTAGACCTAGATATATACGTTTAGACGTAGGACTAGACTTTGTATAGACTTAAATGTGGTACGCAATCTCGTCTCCACATGGCCAAATTCAGGGCGAAACTTGTGAAATGGGGGAACTCGGTCGGATTGAGCCTACCCAAACCTGTTCGAGAAAGCCTTGACCTCAACGCTGGAGACGAGGTCATCATCGTCGATCAGGATGACAAACTGATTATTCAGAAGGCGTGAGGTTTCCGCCGACAGATCATCTTCTTACGTAGTTCATGGCCTCCTTCAAGTACATTGAATGCCTTGCTCGCGCTTGATCCAGATCATCGAAGGGTTCCAGCCTGCCGAGATTACCGTATCTCGAATTCAGATAAGCCCAGCCGCCCTCACTGATATTGATCTCTTGCCGATCTATGATGTGGTCGTTGACGAGCGTATTGCCAGCCTTCGCCAGAATGAGCCTTACGAACGGTCCGGTGAAATTACGGGTGGGCTCCATCATGACGTAATAAGGGCCAGAAGTGCTTAGAGCCGTGGTCACGCCACGTACGTAGTCTTCTTGCTCGTGCTTCACGTCCGGAGGCATGCGGGCGCAGGCGTGCCCCGCGGAGATGTCACCTGCACTGCACCACTTGCACCTCAAATCGAACTGCCTCCCTCTCCCCCTTCCGACGAGGTTGCCGAACCAGCAGGGACAGATGGAAGAGGCGCCTCGAGGGCCTTCGGCAGGTTCGCCATCGTGACGACCCTGACGTTCTTGCCTGTTTTCATCAAGCCTTTGTACCTTTGAGCGATGTCAGAGTTCGGAACCACGATGAACATCGGCTTCTCGCCTTTGTTCGCGGCCTCCTTTAGGCCCCGCACGTTTCCTTTCTTCAGGCCCGTCTCAATCTCATACAAGGCATCAGCGGTTTCGATGTCGGCAGCCTGTTCGCCTATCTCGGCGACGTTTACTATTGTGTCACCGTTTCCTTCGAGGTAGCGTCTGAGATGCGACGTCAGGAAACTGTGCAGGATGCTCGCTCCTGCCGTATCTTCGGGCAGATGGTAGTACAAGACGAGCGACTGACCGTCTTCCCTCTCGAATTCCATCCGCCTGACCTCGCCTCCATCTCTCAAGGGAAGCAGGGCGTTGTTGATCAGGAGCTTCGCTTCGTCCTCTCCCAACTTGTAACGGTCCATGAGTAGCCTTGCAAACTGGCTTACGTAGAGCACATCCTTCTCCAGATATCTCCGGATGAGCCGCGTCACAATCAGCTTGTCGACGACCTGGTCCTCCTCCGTGACGTACCTTACTGGCTTGTCGGGCTCCGGAACCCATGTCAGGTGGTAGCCTTCAATCTTCGCGATCTTTGCAAAAAGATGGCGGACCCACAGTTCCGTGGACTCCCGATCCTTGGCGTCAAAGAAATTCTGTGGGCCCATCCTGGGAGCTGTCCAGCTGAGGATCGGGTCGATTGCTTTCAACGCATCGAGATCGGATTTGGATGACGTTTCGAAGACGAATTGAGTCGCAAATTGGTTTCTGACATCGTCCTGAGCATCAGTGTAATTCTGTTCCAGCGTCCAGAGGGCCCCCAAATTCCTGATTTCACGAGAGATTTCGTGGATTATCGAGTGGTATCGCTGAAAGGTTCCGCGCAGGAGCCTGTGAGCCTCGTCGACGCATACGATGGTCCACTTATTGTCTTCGCCGCGGTCGTGCAGACGCGCCCAGCACTGTCTGAGAAGCAGTTCGGCATAGAAAATCTTCGCATTATCGTTGAGTTTGGAGAAATCGAAGATGATGGATCTTTCCCCGTGCACCATCGAAGCCAGCATTGAATCGCTATCTCTTTGTGAATCGCAGACCAGCAGGCGGACGTGCTCGTCGATGAACCTTAGAGCGGTCAGCTGGACCTTGTCTCTTGTCCCATTGATGCGGTCTTGCAACCGCTCCATGAAATCCTTCCAGCTTTCGCACTCGGTAGCGATGTTGTAGATCAGCGCGGGGACCTGGGAGGCGGTAACCCCGACCACGTCGAGCGGGAAGGTGATCGCGAAGGCGGTGATGAACGCATCGATGTCCTCGAACGGGTTCGGTATGATTCTCGAGACGTCGGCCACCGGATAACCGGCCTTCAGGTATTCGTCGTTGGCCTTGAATGAGACAATTAGTTTGGGCGAATCGAAACAGGAGAGCAGGTAGCACGCCAGGACGGACTTCCCCGCCCCGCTGGCGCCGGAGATCAGCACGTTCTGGTTGGACTTTTCCTTGATGTATGTGGAGGGAACCAGCCGATACTCCTCTTGACGGTTCGGGAAGTCGCCGAAGCCGGTCGGTCGGACGCGATAGGGGGAGACATCTGGGTCGCGATGGTTCCTGCCGACCACACTGGAGACGACTATCGAGCGGCCGAACTTGGCCCTTTTCTCCAACTCCTTCCTTGTTTTCTCTTCTCTCTCTTTCTTCTCCGATTGGAGTTGTGCGTCTATTCGGCGCTGTTCCTCCTCGCGTCTCCTCCTTCGACCGTCCAACCAGTTGAACGCGAGGCTGCTCAGCCGGGACTCAGGCCACTGACCCCACCTTGAATTCGCCAATGTTGACCTCCTCCTCAAATGCTTTGACCGTCTCGATCTGACCCTTGAGGTGCTCTCCCACCGACGCGCCGGACAGACCGAAGTCCAGGAGCAAGAGGGTCTTGGGAGGGACCAATGCCTTCAGGTATTCCTCATAGATTCGTTTCTTCCTTTCGTTATAGGCGATCCCCTTCAGCTTCCGGAATTCCCCCACGGTCAACCGGCCCAGCGCGTCACTTGCGTTGGGGGTGTCCGCATGACGCTGCTCAAGTTCCTTCTCCGTCATATGGTGTTTCTTCAGCGGCCAATCGATAGAGTGTGAGTGCGAGTTTTCGACCAGGTCCAACGGGTCGGCGAAGGTGTAGCTGCCGCCCGGAACCTCCTTGGCGGCCCCCGGTGCCCATCGCTGCAACTTGCATTCAAAGAGTCTGAGATAGGTCGAAAGTGCATCCTCATATTCCTCGACTATCTTCAGAGACTGCGCATCGTAGGTCCTCATCCGATAGTCCAACCATGCCGAAGCGAGGCGGTCGGTCACATCACGAAGCTTTCTCCCAAAGTCTTCGTCGTCTTCGAGAGCAAGGAACGGTTCCTTTGCTTCGCTCATCAGCGTGGCAGCTGGAAAGAGGCAATTGGCAGTATCGGACGGTGCTGTTGCGATGGACGGGCGAATCATCGTTGCTTCCTTGGATAGCATGAATTCGGCCGCATTATTGAGGAACATCGGTTCGAAGGAGGCGGCTGTCGACCTGTACGACGCGTGCGCGCCGCTGATCTTCGTCGCCATAATGTCTCTGTAGATGAAGCCCTTGGCTTGAAGGGTCTTGAGCGCATTCGCCAGTCCCTGAGGGGACAGTCTCTTGGTTAGCGCCTTCGCGAGCTCCTTGTTTGACATACCTCGGTCTAGGGACTTTAGAATCTCTCTCATGACCAAGGATTCAGACCTGGACAGCTTCATGCTTGGCGCGTTATTGGACATATTATTAAAGTTTGGTAGAGTTAATCAAGCCAAGTAGAGTAATTAGAGTAGAGCCCGTTTTCAGGGATCTCAGAAGCAACGTGAATCATGCCCTGGTATGGCAAAAGGCTGAGCTGCAATCGAAGTCGCTCAGGTCGGCTCTTCGGAGGCGCAATGAACCCTATACATGGCAAGACATCCTTCCTTCCATTGTTTTTAGAAAGAAATGGTTGAAGGCTCTAGATTCTTCTGCTGCTAAAGCGTAGCACTAAATATCAAGAGCCACTTCTCAGAAACGATGTCGACGCGGTCACCAGGCAGCTACACGAAGGTGGCGATGGCTGTCGTAGTGGTGGCGGTGATCATCGGCTTAGGAATAGACCTGGCCATCTTCTCGATTGCGGAATCGTCTGGCACCGTTTCCGTCAGATTGGTGCAGGATGCAACATCGCAGCCCATTCCGGGGGTCCATATCTCCGCATACGAGGTGAACATATTCGGAGGCACTAGCCAGGTGGACCTTGGGTTTACCAACTCCACAGGGTATGCGCCCGTGCTGTTGAACTGGACGGGGACGTTCAGCATTGAAGTAGACTACAACTCCACAAGGATCTTTGGGTTCTCAGGCCAATCTTCGGCCGGAAGAGCGCTTGATGCTACCTTGAGCATCCCCTCGGGCTCGGTAACGGAAGCAATGGTCCAGTGCGATGGTGGATGTATAGGCACCGTAACGACTACAACGGCGAGAATTACGATTGCAGAGCCGGGCGCTTGAACATTCAGGGAATAATTTTGTCCTAAAACGTAGGACTTGCTAACTGTTCGACGGATTGAGAAAACGTCAACAGTGAGGAATCAATCCATCGCTGTTTTGCCGGCAAGTCATTTCCCCGGCGGAGGCGCAATGAACCCTATGCATGCATAAGCTATTTAGGTAAGAAAGTAAGAACTAGGTTCATGGAGAGCGCTGACGTCGTAGTCGTGAGCAGCAAGGGTCAGGTCGTGATACCGCAGAGCGTCAGGAGAAAGCTAGGGATAGCGGCCAAGACCAAGCTCCTGGTCTATCCATTCTCCGATTCGCTGATCATGAAGAAGCTCGACGTCGATGATGCCAAGAAGGAGCTTAGGTCAATACTCAGAGCGGTAGATTCCAGAAGGAAGGCCGAGGAGAAGATAACGGAAGAGCAGGTCAACGAGCTCGTCCAGAAGCACAGGCACGGAGCAGACAGGGAGCCGAGCGTGGTCGAGGGTCGTTCTCGACACAAACGTCCTGATCTCCGCGCTGATAACTGACGGCAAGTCGAGGCGGCTCCTGGACAGCCTCTTCGGCTCCGGGGATACCTTGCTGACATCGCAACAGATTCTCGATGAATTCGTCAGGATAACCGCGGAGGAAAGGCTGAGCCGATACATACATGACGATGACGTAGCCAATTTTCTCAGGCTCTTTCTCTCATGGACCTCGCTCGTAACAGTTAGGTCCAAGCTCAAGGTCTTCGACGACCCCGACGACGACATCCTGAGGACCGCCAAAGACGGGAGGGCTGATGTCATAGTCTCTGGGGATGCCCATTTACTCGGCCTGAAGGAGTTCCGGGGGATTAGGGTGATGTCGGTGGCGCAGATGCTCGAGGAACTGGGGAATCGGAAGTCAGAGTAGCCACGATGAAAAACTGTGAGAGAAGACCTTGGCGCATTCTCCGTCTGGCACTCATAGCCCAACGCGTGGGTGATTATCCCCGGCGGAGGCGCAATGAACCCTATACATGGCAAGACATCCTTCCTTCCACTGTTTTGATTAGAAATGGCTAGAGGCTCTAGGTCTCTCAGCTGCAAAGGCGTAGCACTAAATATCACAATGGCATCAATTTCACGACTGATTGATGACCACCCAGCCGACCAGGAGCTACATTTGGCTCGCCGCTGCCATAATCATAGCTGGCGTGCTCGTCTCCGCGACCCTCTACGTCGCGCTCGGTCCAGCCGGGAGGACCGTCACGAGCACGGTGACTGCCTCCACAGACACCGGAACGGCGGTTACCGTCGGCGGGTCCTCAATCACAGAGACATCATCGTCGACTGATTGTAACAGCCTGGCAGTCTCCTCCAATGGCGGCCTGCCTCTCGTCGTAGAAACGGACCTCTATCAATGCGAAAGGATATTCATGATTCCTCCAGGTTCAGTAGGGAGCTTCGTCGTGTCCTACCGGACCAATGTCAACGCGAGCTCTCCAGGCGCCGGCGTATCGAATTTCACAGCCAGCGTCGTAGCCGCTGTCTACTCCCAAGCGGTCACGATTCCCATAAGGCCAGTAGGATACACGAACGCAAGCGGCGTGACCGTGACTCCGAGCATTCCGTCAGTCAACGTGACCGCTGTCGGCAACGAAAGCCTTACCGTCACATACACGATTCAAGTCTCGAACGACACGCAGGGGTTCTTCGAGCTGGAGTATCTCGATTCCTGCCCCTCGATGGTCCCGCTGGCTGTCGGTTACCAACCCTCACAGGTGAACGCCTCGGCTTTCCCTGACTACCAGCCCTTCCTTCAAGGGTGCTTCGGCCCGGCCATTCTGACCGGCGGCACCCTTCTGTCCGTCAGCGGAATCCAGATGGGGTGGATGGTCCAGTCTATTCAGAGGTCCCTGGTTGCAGCCGACGACCCGGGCGCCCTTCAGCTCCAACTTTCGCTCAATGCGACCTCAATCTCCCCCGGAGAGTCAGTGAGAGTATCGGTGGAGGACTACAACACGCTCCCTGAGGTGAACAACGTCACGGCCGCCACGGACTGGCCTATGCAGGGCCTCTCGATTGGTCCCTGCGGTACGGTCAACCTGCCGATCGGCTTTGAGGTGCTGTCAGGCCGCTACACCGACTCGAACCTGTCATCGGGAAGATCGGTGCAGCTTTACGAACCCGGAATTATTAGTTGCCCCGGGAGCTTTTCGGTCATCACCACTTACGCGTTCCTTCCGATGAATTCTACCGCGAGCATCTATGGCTCGTGCAACCCAGAGCCGTGCTCTGCACGAGTCGCGAATGCCTCCTACTCGGTCAGGGGTTCATGGGGGACTTCCCTGCTGGGCTCAAACGAATTCAGCACCCTAGCACCTGGAGTCTATACCGTTGTCGCGGGCACAGAGTGGGGAAATCTAGCGCTAGCGTATTTCACCGTATCCTGAGGCGCAATGAACCTCGTACATGGCGAACACTCTTTTCTTTGTCCGCAGGAAATAATAGTCGGCTCGACACCGCTTTCTCTTCTGTTAGAGTGATTCGCCGATGAATCGCATCCCTTTCTTAATGGGTGCTGGCTTTCTAGCGCTTTTTGCTCTCGCTCTGCTCACTGTGAGCCCAGCCGGGGAGTGTTATTTGCACCAAACGGTCTTCTGCTCCTTTTTCTCCTATGCACCGCCGTTTGTGCTGTTCCTCCTCGGATTGGTCATGATCTTTCTCTCGTTTGCTTCGATCTCGGGCTCCTCTACCGGATTCTTCCGGTCCATTCTTCTGGCGGTGGTGGGATTCATCCTCGGGGGGTTCATCCTCTGGACGGCTCAATCCGGCGTGTCAGCGCCTGTTCTGGACTGTCGCGCGGTAGCGGGATGTGAGCCCGCCCCGCTCGACCCTTTATTGATCTTGATCGGCGTACCTGTTCTCGCGTACCCTGTACTGCTGCTCGCGATAACCCTCCGAGGAGGCAGATGGTGAGTCGAATCGCATCCTGACCCCGTTGACAACTAGGAAACGGCGAAAGTGGCGCAGTGTGGTTTACGGACGAGAAGGCAGACTTTCCGAATCCATATTCCAATAGCTCACTATTTTCCGTCCCCAGACCGCCGCGACGGTGGTCGAGACCGAGAACACCACCATCAGGTAGCCGTCCGCGGCTATCAGCGGGGCAACTTGTTGGATTCCGGAGTACATCACGAGGAGCCCCCAACCCAGCAAGGGCAGGCTGGTCAGGAGGGTCACCCTTCGGAATCCAAGGAGTGTGATGGTGGCCGCGATAATCGGCAGGATGAAGAAGGGCACGAAGCCCGTGGAGTCAAGGGTTCCGGTTCCTTCATCCTCACCCGAAGAATAGGAGATCGGCGGCGTTGTGTACCCACCGAAGTACTGGTACGATGCACCCCAGTGGAAGAGATAGAGTCCCAGGGAGAGGTAGTTGAGAGCGCCAGGCGGAGCGCCCACGCCTCCAATGCTTCCAATGCAATACCCCACGCCCGCGCACGGTGTAGGAAGGATGGGAGCCACATGAACAGGAATGAAAGGGACAAAGAAAATCAGCAAGAACGCCGACAGAGCTGCGACTATACCTAGTCGGAGCCATTTTGCGCGCATGTAGGACAAATCACAAGGTTTCACGGCGACTTTAAAGGATGCTGGACTTATCATCCACAGTTGAGATGGCGACAATAGCTTCGGAGCAAGACTCGCTTATCTCCAAGGCGTAGCACTAAATATCAGAAAGCACTCTCTAATCAGTAGATGACAGCTCAGCCACCTCGAAGCTACACAAGGCTCGCGATAGCCATCATCGTTGGAGCCCTCATCATCGGCGTGGCGACCTACTTGGCGTCCCTATCCGGTCTGACCCCTCCGAGGACGACCACCATCACGGCCTCAACCGGCATTTCAGTTTCCACCTCTTACTGGGGCGGGACGACATCGTCAATCCAAGTCGGTAGCCCCTCTGCCTCCGCCCTAAACAACACGCTAGGGTTGGCTCTTCACCTCGAGGTCTCGGTCAACGCGAGCGGCTCCCTCATGATCAATCTAAACGAGACAAATATCCTGGACAGGGCGAACAATGTAACAATAGCAGGTTCTTGGCGCATAAGCCCGGCCAAGGCAGGTACTGATCCATGTGGAGGCTTTGACGGCTTCCCAATCGAGTTTGCCCTCTTGCAGGGATACTACGACGCGAGCAATTACACCTCCGCCAATCCGTTGACTCTGTACAACACGGCACTCCCCGTCGAGTGTGTTGCGTATCTTCCTCCGTCCTCACGTCTCTTCGCCCCGCTCAGTGATGTCACCTCCAGCCTCCGGGCATCTGAAGGATACACCGTTATCGGCTACTGGACTGGCTCATTCACCTCGACCGTATTCCATCCTCTTCCGCCAGGTGTCTACACTGTGCTCGCCCAGGATGAATGGGGTGACTTCGTGCTGCTGCACTTCGTGATAAGCGGATGAAGCAGGCGCAATGAACCCTTATGCATGGCAAAACATCTCTTCCCATGTTTTAATTTAGAAATGGCTGGAGGTTATGCACGAATCTCTTTCAACGGATGACACCTAGCGCGTTGGCGGGGGCGCAGTGGAAGACGCCTTCAGCGCAGTCACAACCGCTCGTTTAAGATGCAGGCGTCTTCTCAGTGCGAGGGCACGTTAAAATTGACAAAGGTGAATTCAGAACTCGTGCGGGTCTCCGGGGTGGTATTCGGTCTGGCCGGCCTCATGGCCTGGATTTTGTTCATACCTGGTTCTGCTCAGGGGCTTAGCGTTGGCGAAAATTGGGAAACAATTGTCGTCTTTCTTGGTCTGGCGACCCTTGTAGCTGTGGTTGTAGCCTCATCAGTATCGTTGATCAACTTCCACAGGGGAGCGACACCGTCAGGCAAGCGCCGGCTCCGAATCGTTTCCACTAGCGGAATAATGATCGGGCTCTTGGGTATTCTGTCTTGGGTTTCGTGGATTCTTGCCGTTATGAATGCTGAGGCTGCTCAACCCCCTTACCCGGGTGCGCCCTACCCTAGCTCTGCAGAAGTCTGGGGATTTCTGATAGCGTTAGTGCTTTTGATGACTATCTCATCCCTTGTCTTAATCAAATCAGTCCGCACACGAGCTATTCATCTTCCGACTAGTATCTAGAGTCACTTGTTTCTGGCAATATGATTATCCCCGGCGGAGGCGCAATGAACCCTATTTTCTCCGTTCTATGGCGTAGCACTAAATATAGCAAAGGCAGTCAATTCGCGATCGATGACCGCGCAACCCCCGCACCGCAGGAATAAACTCGCGATAGCAATCATCGTGGTCATCGTCCTCATCGCCTCGGCCACGATCACCATCATCGAGTTACCATCCGGTTCACAGTCCTCAACGTCGCGAGCCGCCCCGGCACCCTTGACGCTCTGGATCGAGGACTGTGCCACAGGGTCTCCGTACGAGCTCAGCACGTGTTCGTTCGCGTCTGGAAGCGTGGGGTCGATCCAGGCGTTCAACATGACTACCGGAGGCAAATATGGGGAGAACTCCATCGCCCTTCACGAACGATTCTTCGCAGTACAGCTCAACCAAAGCGACACCTTCCTGTTCACCTTCACAGGGAGCAACGCCACCGATTTCCTGGTCTACCTGGACAACAGGACCGGTGCGAGCCCAAACTCACCTGCAGGGGAGGTGGCGGACTACAAGCTGGATATACTGGCAAACGAATCGGGCGTGGACTATTTCGCCGGACAGATACGTGCGGTGCAACCTGGGGTCTACATCTTCGTCTTCTCTGTCCTGCAACCTGAGCCCGGCAACGCAATCAGCTTTCTGTTGCGGGACACGGACGCCTATCCTGCGGGCTCGATAGTCATGGGGCCGGACTCACCCGAGTCTGTCGTCTTTCACTACTCCAACGGAGAGACAGGCTCCTCCCCCTGGGGCAAGTACCCCTTCACGATTTACTCCAAGACGACCGTCCCAGTTAACATGACGGCGGTGAACGCGCCCAGCGGTGCCTGGATCAGGTTTGTCCCATCCTACCTCCCTTCGGTGGGCCCGAACGGCGCCAACGTGACAATGTATGAAGCGGGCCTCACAGTGCTCCGCAACGTCGCCAACCCGGACAACACGTCGATGTTCATAGACGCAGATGGGCCGAACGGGTACTCGCCGAGACATACCTGCCTCTGGACGGGTCCGATGCGTCCTCCATCAAGGTGCTCGATTCACCGAACTTCACCCTTGCCCAGAGCCAGTGGGGGATGTTCAGTGCCTACGTGAATACTACCTCCAGCAACGGGATAGATGTGGTGTATAGTCCCCCTGACGTGTCGACGGTCGGTCCGCTATCGCTCAACCTGACAGTCGCAGGGATTCTGCAGAACGGGAAGACAGTTCCCATTCCCGACGGGCTCCAAGTCTACTGGCCGAACCAGGTAATCGGGCTGGCGGGCTGCTGCGCTCCGTACGTCGCGGAATACGACAATTTCACAGGCGGGGCCCCCTCCAACAGCTTCTCCGTCACACTACCTGTGGATTACCCGTACTATTTCGACATAGGTTTCAATGTCTCCTCCATGCCGGTTGGCACGCAGTACACGGTGGTGCTCAACGAAACGGTGAACGGCCAATCGCTCATCGGCTATCTGAGCCTGACCATCGAGCCTACACCCGTTTCGCAGTAGCCCAACGTGTGGGCGATTATCCCGGCGGAGGCGCAATGAACCCTATACATGGCAAAACATCTCTTCCATGTTTTTAGATTGAAATGGCTGGAGGCTCTAGACTGTGGACTGGCGTGGCGTTGGACGAATGGTCCATAATTCATAATAGAACCTGTTGAAAATACTCTGAGCAAACATGAAGCACAAGCAAATCACTCTGGGCATTGTTTGTGTGATGATTATCGCATTTGCCTTCCTGGTGCCGGTCATTCCTTTACTCATGCCTCCCATCGTAAATTGCAACTCAATACTCTGCAGTTCTGTTGATGTGCATGGGTTTGGTTCAGTAACCTATGCCTTGTTCAGATTAGGTGGAACCTATTACTCTCCGGACCATTTCAGACTGCTCATGCAATAACCGCAGCGTAAGATGAACCCTTATGCATGGCCCATCTACTCATAGCTCAATGACATCCTTCGTCCTCCAAACCTTGATCTTCTTTTGACGCGTCAGGTGTTTATCATCGCTCCAGATTCCGTCACAGGTGACGCTCATGGCTGCCGCCAGAAACGCTGTATCATTCCTGTCTATAGGCGACATGATTTCCTCGGCCTCCTTCCACACGGATAGAATGTCATGTGCAGAGATCATCTGGATGTCGGCAAGTAGCATTTCCAAGACTGAATCGATTTCTACCTTTGAGAGACCTGATTTCTCTTCTATCAAGGACATGTATTTCCGCGTCTCTTCAATCGCATCTTCGGGAATCACGAATTCATGCTTGGGACCGATTATGATTCCTCTCACGGTAGAATCCTTGATTAAAGCCTTGAGTAAGATGTTCGTATCAAGTACGAACTTCAATCTGCGCTTCTCGCTTTCTTGGCGTATCTAGAGGTCAGACCGTCTTTTATCATCCTTCCAACCTCGGAAACATCACTCTCGGTGAGTTTACTCTCGCTGGTAACCTCGTCCATCAGCTCAAGTTTCCTCGCATATTCCCACATCGCTTTTCTGGCGACTTCGCTCCACTTGATTTCTGGGTGACTCTTCATTATCTTGCGGAGTTCTTCCGGTACGGCCAGGGTCACATTCGCCAAATCACTCGCCTTATTTGTGATATGTGCGTTCACATATAAGGGCACCTATAGCCCAACGTGTGGGTGATTATCCCCGGCGGAGGCGCAATGAACCCTCATGCATGGCATTACATTCTTCCTTCCATTGTTTTGACTAGAAATGAGTGGAGGCTCTGGATCTTTTTCTCTGTAACCAAGTTTCACTTCCACAGTATCCTAAAGAGTAGCACTAAGTATCTCACTCTCTCCAATCATGACAGTCGATGAACACAGTCCCATCACCCCGAAACTACACCAGGCTCTCGATAGCCATCGTGGTAGCCGCGGTCGTCGTGGCAGCAACGATAGGGTTGAGTATCTCCAGCACCACTACAACGACCAAGACTGTCCCTGAAGTTTCGACGTCCACCATCACGACGACTGTCACCTCGATTTCCATTTACTCCGGTTCCGAGAGCAGTAGCCAGAATCCGGGAACGCCCGTACAGATAGTCTCGGTGAAGCTCGTGAACACGACCATCGGCTCTCACGTGGTCTTCGATGTCACGTTCGAGAACGTAGGCAACTCCACGGTATACTACGCTGTGTACGATGGTCGCACTTCACCGGTTTCTGCTTCCATCACCTCGTCATCAGCGATTTCACCCCAGTCCACCGCCACGGGTTCCTTCGACTGCATGCGCACCATCTCCGTGGTAGCTCTAGCTCCGGGCGCCGTCGCAAGCGCAGAGACCACCGACTGCGTTGACTCGACCAACTACGAGATATCGTCTGCCGGCGTAATCCAGGCTGTGATTACCGTGATGTGGATTACGAACTCGTCGGCCCTGCCTACAGAGGCCCCCCAGAGCGTCTCAGTTTCCGAGGATTTCGCGGTGGGTTCGGCATCGACCGTGACGACTCCAGCAAGTGGCCAACTCTACGAGGTCATCTTCAAACAGACCGGGGATTGCACTCCGACCGTGTACGCTGAGCCGTGGTCTGTCACGCTCGGACCCTGGACAGTGGCAGAACCTTCCAACGCCACACTGCCAATCAGCACCACCGGGGGCGCCTATGACCCCAACTTGGTCAACGAGTCGACGATCATATTCTCCGTACCGAACGGCCAGTATCCCTATAGCGTAGACATGGGCGCATGGAACATCGGCAACCCAACAGGTGTCGTGAAAGTCGACGGAGCGGATGTGATGGTACTGGTCCAAGGTCCTCTGGTGTCCTGCACAATGACGACCTCAGGCTAGAGGCGCAATGAACCCTAAATGAGGAACTTCTATCGATTGATTGTCCTGGCTTTGGGGCTTCTGCCTGCATTATCTTTCGTGACGCTCCAAGAGCTTTCGGCGGCCAACTTGGTCAATCTGTGCGCGATGGAATGCAATAGCGTCGCGTCCGGCTTGGACCTGTTGTCCCTCTTCGCGTTCATTCTCTTCACTCCGGCTCTCCTGATACTCTTCCTCGGTACGCTGGAGCAGCGCGAGACCGGGTTGAGGACCCTGGGCTTGGCGATTCTGCTGTTGTCCTTCTACGGATGGTTCTTCATCCCGGGTTCAGGACTCTTCACCAGCAGCAACGCCTTCGTCCAACCCTTGCTCTTCCTCCTCCCGGTGACGCTGATTGTGGGGCTGGGCTACCTCGTCGCGACCGCCCGGACACCTAGAGCGATCGTCATAGTGCTCTTGGCCGCTCTGATTCCGACCGCCCTCCTGCTGGCGGCAGGATATCCGGCTCCTGGCTTGGGGACGCAGTACTCCTGCTCCGAGACGACGGTCGTGAACGCGAGCTCTCCATTCCCGGAGTACACTAACGTCTGTTCCCCCTATCGGGTGATCCTTGCCGGTCCGGGTTTCCCTTCGGAGTATGTCCTCTGGGTAACGGTCTTCGCGTCGTTCGCAGCCCTAGTCGACATTGTCTTCGTCGGTTCATATCGCATGACGAAGGTGTCGACGGAGGAGGCGCAATGAACCCTTATGCATGGCCCAAGCCCATCCTTCGGAACCGCAAACCGATATATGCAAGTCAAGCGCCAACAGCAAGCGATGACCTCCCAGGAATTCGGCAAAGAACTGGAGCACATCGCGGGACCCCTGGTGGAGGCTGGAAGGAGGCTGGAATCTACACGTCCCAGGAGGACTTCGTAAGGGACATCGTCAAGGAAATGGCCATGCACCGGATAAAGACGTATGAGAAGGCCGTGAATAGATATCGGGCCAAGTATGGAACTCTGCAGCGCTTCGGCGCCAAGATCAAGGGAAAGGCCACCCCCAAGCAAGAGGACGAGTCGATGGAGTGGGAGGCGGCGGAGGGCATGCTGGCCGCGTGGAAGAAGGTTGCCAAGAGTTCGGTATGAGTGCCTATCTCTGACATCAACACAATCAGGAACTCCAGGGTAATCAAGAGGATAATCAAGACCCGACTGGACAGCACGGGCGACGCGTACGTCCTGTAGGTCAGGGCCGAGGTGGTCAACGGTTGGATTCTGCACTACTGGGAGCACGGAACGGCCAAGGTCCGAAGGTATTCATTCCACGTTTCTCTGGGGAGGACGATGATCGCAAGGTGGGACAATGCGCCCCATCATCCGGAAGTGAAGTCGTTTCCCCACCACGGCACACAGGAAGAGCGATTGAGGCTTCGAAAGCGATGACCGTAGCACTCGTACTTTCGGAGATACAAACGATGATGAACCAGTCCGACCTGGTTTGATTTTGGCCCAACGTGCGGGTGATTGTCCCCGGCGGAGGCGCAGTGAACCCTAAGGCGTAGCACTAAATATCACAAGTAGCCCTCATACAAATGATGAGTCGGGGAAAAGCGATCGGCACAGCCATCGTGGTCTTGGCGGTGGTCATCGTCATCGGGATAGGGACCGTAGCATTCGTGACGCTGAACGCGCAGTCGACTCATCCGCAGATCTCCGCTACGTCTTCGACATCTTCCCTAACGACCTCCTCGACAGAGCTTTCAACCGGATCCTCGTCAGGGTCGTCAACAACGTACTCGAACAACTCCGATTCGGGTCTCCAGCTTCGAGTTGTGATGAACGCCAGCACAATCCAAACGGGCGATGAGGTTGCGGTGCAGATAGAGGTGTTGAACACGTTGAGCCACAACGTCTCTCTGACCGACGCCCCCAATCAGAACATATCGGCCTGGAACGGAGGTTACTATTTCTGCGGCGAGAACCCCTCCCGTTCTCTCGTTGGCTTCGCCCTCTTCGATGGGCACTTCACAATGGGGAACATCTCCGCGGCTGGGTCTCCCCTGCAGCTGATGGCGCCAGCCGCTATACCCTGTCCAATTAGTTTGCCCCTAAACGATACCACATTCCTTCCCAACAGCGACGAGACCGTATCCTCAAGTTACCAAGGCCAGACCCTGATAGGTTCCTCTCGGGTGATTGCCGAAGTAAATGCGACCACGGGCTACTGCACCATCACTTCCTCAGGTTCCGAGACGACAACAGGCTGCTCGTCTACCTCGGGTATCCTCGGCTATTGGAATCCCGGTTTCGGATATACAGGGAACATGACGCTCGCTTCCAGCGCTTTCACACGCCTCCTCCCCGGGGAATACACGCTCGTGGCGATGGACGACTGGAACGGGACCGTCTACACTTACTTCCAGGTCATCGCTCCGTCCCAGTCGACCACGACCTCCACCTCCTCGTCAGCTGACACCTCGGTGGCGACCGTCACGGAGACGAAGACCCTCACTTCGCAGGCCTCCCAGCCTACGACGACCTACGCCATCCCGACCTCATCCTGTACCTTAATGGAGATGTCTGCAACGACCACCATCACGATCACAGTCGGACCAACGCCCCCGGCGTCCACGACCACGACCACGGTGACGACGACCTCGACGAGCTACACCCAAACCGTCACCGTGACCAGTTGCACATACAGCGTGCCGACGGCCACTACTACGGTAACGACGACAGTGACCCCGTAGGGGCTATGATTGGGTCGTCAGGCTTGACGTTCGGCACCGTTAAATCGAAGCCGGCAGGTCGAACCCCACATGAAGCGCGGTTCAACACTTTGATGGGATGGAGGACAAAGATCGTCGGAGCTTACGTTCTCACCTTCGCAGCCGTCGCGATGCTGACAGGCTATCTTCCGTTGGGTCTCGGCGGTTCCTCGTCTACCGTCGCTTCCACCTTCTTGTCATCCCTCAGGGCGGGTTACCTTCCCTCTGGATGGCAAATCTTTCTCCCGAACTCTGCGCTGTCCGAGGTCGAGGCCATCGCTTCGGTCTTGCTGGCCTTCCTGGCGTGCTTCCCGATAGCCGCATACGGCGCGGTTCGGCTCGTTTCACCACCGGACCTCGGTAAGAAAACTATCGCCGCGCTGGTCGTAGGTGCCTGTGTCGTGTTCTACGGGGGAGGAGCTTGGGGACTTGCCGATGCGACTCCCTACTTCTTCCTGTCAATAACCCCCTTTTTCGGGCTCGCTCCGGTTGTCTCCGGCTACGATTTCTACACCTTAGTGATGCAGACGATTCTTGGCTGGGCTCTGGTCTTCATCGTGCCCATATTCCTGACCTTCTTCCTCGAGCTGAGGAGAGCCCGAGGCTTGCGATGGCACCTATAGCCCAACGTCTGGGCGATCATCCCGGCGGAGGCGCAATGAACCCTGCATGGCATTACATTCTTCCTTCCATTGTTTTTAGAAAAGAAATGTCTGGAGGCTCTAAATCCAGGTAGTCGAATTTAAGAGTCTTCGAGGCTAGCACCCGGGATATGCGCAAGGCTGATCGCGAGTTGATGGAAGCAGACCGAAAGATGTGGGATGAGAGCGTCCCGCTTCACGTCGCTTCGCGGTTGTATGATGTCCCTGGGTTCAAAGCCGGCCGCGTCACACTTCATCCGATGGAAGTACGTGATGTAGGGCCGGTTCGCGGCAAGTCCCTTCTCCACCTACAATGCCACTTTGGGATGGACACCCTCTCATGGGCTCGTCTGGGGGCGCGGGTCACGGGCGCAGACTTCTCTCGCCCTGCCATCATAGCCGCACAGGAACTCGCAAACGAAGTGGGCCTCCCTGGTCGATTCGTGGAATCGAACGTCTATGACCTGTCCCGGAATCTTCGCACCAGGTTCGATGTAGTTTATACTGGCAAAGGAGCCCTTTGTTGGTTACCCGACCTCTCCCGATGGGCAAAAACAATCGCACATTTCCTCAAACCGAACGGGGTCTTCTACCTGCTCGAGGAGCATCCAATCGCGGCGGTATACGACAATGAACCTGCGACCAAGCGACTGAAGTTTCGGCATGAATACTTCGGGAGGCAGGCTATCCGCGACGAGTCCGAGGATACGTACGCGGCTCCAGACGCCAAACTTCAGAACGCACTCTCCTTCGAGTGGACCCACCCCGTCTCAGACGTACTCGGCTCACTCATCGCAGCTGGCCTAGAGATTGAATCGGTGAAGGAGTATCCTTACTCGTTCTGGCGGCGGTTCCCCTTCATGCATCAAGAGGATGATGGCTGGTGGCATCTCAACCTCGATGACAAGATGATACCGTTGATGTGGTCTGTCCGCGCCAGGATGCCGGCGTAACACCTCCTTCTTCGGATGCAATTAACAAATCGCTAGAGTCTCTCGACCGTCCTAAGCGTAGCACTAAATATCAGAGGCGTTCAATTTCTCCACGATTCAGCGATGACGACTCAGCCGCCTCGGAGTTTCACCAGGGTTGCCATAGCCATAGTCGTGGCTGGGTTGGTGATCGGCGCCGGCATCCTAGCGTCCTCCTATCTTGGGACCACGAAGACCGTCACTGATACGAGCACATCAACGACCACGGTCACCCGTTACGTCTCAGTGTCGGTCTACCCCGGCGGTCAGGCCTACCTCAACGTGCCACAGGTGTATTCAGACCTGGGTTATCCGAAGCTGACGTACGAAAGCTACTCCCCCTATCTTCCGAGCAAGCCCAACTTCACGCTGGAATTTGACTATCAAACGGCTTCGGTCGGCGGGGACGCGATGTCGCTGGCTCAGGCCATAGGCGTGGCAGCCCAGGCGGGGAACCTGAGCCCTGCGAACTACAGCCTGGCGGAGGCGGACTTCGAGCCCGGGGTCATCGTGAACAACACCTTGGCCGGTCATCCCGAATGGCTCCTGTTCTTCGCGAGGACCTACGCCGGCTACTGGCCCTACGGGGGCGTCGGCAACTCCGCTGTCTCTCTAGAGTTCAATGTGGACGCCTTCAACGGCACTGTCTACCCGTCCGGGAACATTTCACCGGATGGTGCATTCCCCTACACTTCTGCGCCGCTTCCAACTCCCGCCAGCCTCAAGGTGAGCATCAACTCGTCCTCGGCGGTAGCGGCGATTCGCGAAAGCAACCTCTCCGGGGTACCTCGCGCCTTGAGCGCCAACGGCACCGTCACCTTCATGGAACCTCGCATAGTCTTCTTTGGGCCGACCTCCAACAACGAGGCCTTCACGGACCCGGTAAACGCGTCATTGAGCGGACAGTACGCGCTGTGCTGGGTGGTGAGCCTGTATTCACTGACCCCGGGGTTCGGCTACCAGGGGACGTTCGCCGTTGACGCAGGAACGGGGCAGTTGGTCTCTGGGTCGGCCGGGGAGCTGTTTCCGAACACTCCATCCTACACTGTCGCGGGGTCGGTGGATTATCCGAGCGCCAACGGCCTCGCCGTCTCACAGGAGGTCTTCCAGATCAGCGGGAGTCCCATAGCCGCCCCGGGAACATTGCCCGTGACGGTCCCTGACGTCCTGATAGCGAAGCCCGGTTCGACGGGGTCCATCGAGCTGAACTTCTCGTCCACGCTGGCGCAGAACCTGAGCGCAACGCTCTCTCTTGTGAACCCACTGCCAAAGCTCGAGTCTCTACCCAATGGGCTCCCTGCGGGCATCTCGATTCAATTCACGCCGAAGGCGTTCGCCGTCCCGGCGCTGGTGTCAGTGGACACTCAGCTCACGATATCGGTCTCCCAGAACGCTCCTGCGGGAACCTATCTCCTCGACATCAACGCCACCCTCTACAATTCTGATGGGACGCAATGGGGAGGGAGCGGAGTGGTGTTCCTTCTGTCGGTGTGGGACGGGAGCGGCCAATGGCCTCCTCCTCCAACTTGATGTTTGGTCGTTCCCGGCGGAGGCGCAATGAACCCTATACGTGGCAAAACATCTTCTTCGTACCGTTAGATGTACCGATAGACACCAACAGATTGGCTAATAAGTAACTTCACAACCGTCCTCCAGACATGAAGACAACGCGGGTTCCCCAAGGCAAATTCACAGTGATTCTTCGCAAGGAAGAGGACGGGGGATACTCAGTGCAGTGTGTGGAACTCCCTGGAGCCATAAGCGAGGGTAACACAAAGAAGGAAGCGCTGGCCAATATAAGGGAAGCCATTCAGGGATTTCTCGAAGCTTTTCCAGAGGAAGAAGACCGGCTGAGATCGAAGGGCGAAGTCGTTCAAGTTACAATCTAGAGTTATCGACGGCTAGGTGGTCGTTCTTGCCCAAGAAACTCCCCTCGCTAAGCTGGAGAGAAATTGTCAAGGCCCTTGGAAAGAAGGACTTCTATGTAACGCACCGACGAGGCAGCCACATCTATCTGACTGACCCGGAAAAGAAGCACAAGGTCACTGTTCCTCGACATGACCAGGTAAGACCGGGAACATTGTTGTCAATCATCGAACAATCTGGGATGTCAAGGGAAGAATTTCTGAGCTTGCTGGATTAGGCCGCGTCTGGCATCTATAGCCCAACGTGTGGGTGATTATCCCCGGCGGAGGGCAACGAGCCCTTATGCAAATGCTATATAGTACTGGAGTACTTTGGTACTCAACAAGTGAAGGCCCAAGTCAAGTTCGTGGTAGATGAAGAACTGCTCAAGAAGTTCAAGCAGACGGTAATCAAGCGTCGCGGGAAGATAGAACTGACGCCAGAGGGGGAGGAAGCGCTGAAACTGTACATTCAGAAGTATGGGGGTCCCGAGAACGAGGTTCGCGAGCGACCAGACTCTCTAAGCGAAATCATCGGTTCGATAACGACCGGCAAGACGCGGAGTGCCCTCCGCGACCTCAAAGAAGTGGAAGCACATCCTTGATTTTCGTGGACACGACTATCTGGGCGTCGGGCATCGACTCCTCCGACTCTCTTCACAAGGACGGAGCTGCAGTTTTGGAAGCGTTGGCCAGCGGGAAGCTGTCATCGGCCATCACCACGGATTTTGTCCTGGATGAGACGCTAACCCTCCTGAAAACGAGGGGCGGAAGCGTCGGGTCCATTGAAGCGGCCGTACGTAATATCATGACCTCTTCCCGGGTGAGCGTATTCTATGTCGATGAAGCCCTCTTTAGGGCGGCATTGTCGACTTACAAAAAATATGAGCAATTGAGCTTCACAGACGCGGTCACCTTGACGGTCATGCAACAACACAAGATCAAAGAGATATTCTCCCACGACAGCGACTTCGACGTGAAGGGTATCCTGCGGAAAGAGAGGCCGTAGATGCGGCGTCCACCTATAGCCCAACGCGTGGGTGATTGTCCCCGGCGGAGGCGCAACGAACCCTATGCATGACTACAATTCCTTCCATTGTTTTGCTAGAAGCGGCCGGAGGTCGCGAACGACTTTCCAGCCCCTTTCTTGTTCCCTGACCTGAATCTTTTTTCCGAAAGCTCTATCCGTCTTTGAACTGCGTCCTCAAGTACCTCTAGGTCGTCCTCGAGTCGTCGTCGGTTCTCCTTGTGATTCTTGCTGATTACTGCGAGGCCTTCGATCCTCTCGACGACTGCCGCATAGCCATACTTGTGGACCGCCTTGTTCAATCCAGTCCTTCTTCTGTCCTCTCCTTCATTCACGCGATAACCCTGTTCGATCAGAGAGGCCACATTCATTGTCCCAGCGGTTGGATAAGCATGAGGTTCTTTCTCCTTCGGCCTTTCGGTCCGCTTCTTCTCTTGCCCCGCCCTCGAATCTCTTTCTGCTTTGCTCATGGGCGGGAAATCTCCTTCTTTGACACCCATGGCAAAGACCCGTCCGAAATCATCATTTGGAGCCTCAACTTCTCGATTGGTGATTCAGACGAGAACGTATTTAGCGATTCTATAAGCGCAATGATCTAGAAGCCGTTTCATTTCGGAGGGGATTTTGCGACTACGCCAGCACCTGCAGTAACGGCTCCGACCACTGAGAGCAAGATCCCACTACCCAGAATGGTCGAAGCTGGAACTCCGACGTAATGGCAACCAGGTATATTATTTGGACATACCACATGAGTAGTGTTACCCGTTGTCACTTGAACACAGGTACCCGAACAAGGATATTCTTGGAGGTTCGCCAGTGCCCCATAGGCACAGATGGCAATCCCGAGAAAAAGCAGAACGATTCCCAGGATTGTAACTCGGGTTCTCAAGCTGTCTAGCGAATCTGGTCCGAGTCTCGCTCCAATTAATCATTTTTGAGGTCAGAGTTCTGTCTGGCACCTATAGCCCTACGTGTGGGTGATTATCCCCGGCGGAGGCGCAATGAACTCTACGCGTTGCTAGATTCGACCACGATCAACCAATAGCCAGAATTTCCTTTGTGGTCCAAACCCTTATTCTCTTCTGACGTTTAAGGTGCTTATCGTCACTCCAGATCCCGTCGCACGACATGCTCAGAGCGGCACCCACGAAAGGGGCGTCCTCGATGTCGATGCGTTCCATGACTCTCACCGCTTCCTTCCACTTATCACCCATATCCTCTAAGGTCACCACGTCAACGCCAAGGAGAATCATGTTCAACGCAATCTGAATTTCTTCCCGAGGAAGGCCGGACTTCAGCTCGACAACGCCAAGATGCTCGTGTATTTCCTCTATTGCGCTTTCAGGGACGAAGAACTGATGCCTTGGGCTGACGATAGCGGCTCTAACTAGGGAGTCTCTGATTAGCGCTGTCAGGATGACGTTCGTGTCCAGAACGAGCTTCAATCATTTTCTTCCTTCAGCTTTGGTGTACCGGGCAACCAAACCCTGCTTGATGCTCTTTCCGATTTCTTCCGCGTCCTTCTCAGTCATGTGACTCTTCCTCGCGATGCTTTCCAAAAGCTCGAGCCGCCTTGCATACTCCCACATCGCTTGTCTTGCGACCTCGCTCCACTTGATCTCCGGGTGATTCTTCATTATCTTGTGCAGGTCTTCAGGAACCGCAAGCGTTACGTTTACCAAGGCCCTTCCCTATGTGTAGTAAGTAAAAGCACATAGTAATAAAGCATACCGAATGAGCGGCAGGGCTTCGCTACCTATAGCCCTACGTGTGGGTGATTATCCCCGGCGGAGGCGCAATGAACCCTATACACGGCATTACATTCTTCCTTTGTTTTAGCTAGAATTGCCTGCAGGCTCTAGATTCTAGCACTCTGTTCTAAGGCGTAGCACTAAATATCAGAGAACACATCTCAGAAGCAATGACGCCGCGGTCGCCAGGCAACTACAGAAGGGTAGCAATTGCGGTCGTGGTGATTGCCGTAATCATAGGTTCCGGCATAGACTTCACGATTGCTAGATTGGTGACGAGCGCCTCTCCAGCTTCCGGCCCTGAAAGGTCGGGCCCGATCAGCACCTACCCAGCTGCTTGGGCGACCGTCTGCGGAAAACCTCCGGCTGGGAACGCGAGCACCAACAACGAGATCCCGTCACAATTGCCATCGATGGGACCGCCTACCGGCATTAACCTTACCGAAGTGTATTCTACGATAATCACGTCCTCAAACTTCACGACCGTCTTGAATGGTCGAGGATGGGTGACGACGTATTGGGGCCTTCAGGACGATGCGGGTCCTGGTTACTTCTACGAATATGTCATCGGGCAGTTCGTGGCATTGATGCACGACCAGCCAAACGGTAGCTTGCAAGCAAACTACAATCTACAGACTGGCGCGGTCACGATTGACGACGGCGGCCTCGGCTCGAGCTGCCCCCTATATGATGACTGACCATCTGGCAGAAGGCGCAATGAACTCTATGCATGGCAAGACATCTCTTCCCATGTTTTGATTAGAAATGACTGGAGGCTCTAGATTTTTCTGTCGCTAAAGCGTAGCACTAAATATCAACGAACAGATCTTAGAAAACAATGACGCCACGGTCGCCGGGTAGCTACAGAAGAGTGGCAATTGCTGTTGTCGTGGTGGCCGTCCTCATAGGCTCGGGCATTGACCTTACCATTGCCAGGACAGTGACGAGCAGCTCGAGCACCTCCACCTTCTGCACGATCCCCGATGACGGCGAGCTCCTCATGAACGTGCTGAACAGCACGAGCGGGGAGCCGGCCGGTTCGCTCCCAGTCGAGGTTGAGAACTACTATCCCAACTGCATCTCACCTAGCTTCCGTACGGCGAGCACGAACAGCAGCGGAATGCTCCTCATATCCGGTATCTCGGACGACTACATCCTGACCGTGAGCTATCACAGTCTGAACTTCACCGCCAGCACCTACATCGGGCCAGGGACTCTGACATGCGTGACGTTCGCCGTTCCCTCCGGAGACCTTGAGATATCCCACTCGCAGGGCGGCGAGTCAAACTGTGAGACTTCCAGCACGTCGACCGAATCCTCTACTCAAACGACGACGACCACGACGCCGGTAGCAGGGGACTGCATAACCGAGCCAGGTAGGCCGCTGGGCGCATACCTCAGGGTGCTTTACGACTCAAATTCCAGCCCCGTCGTCGGCGCGAACGTGACCGCTACTCCATGGTCGACATTCGACTGCTACGCATACCGGACGATCTTCACAACGAACGGCACCGAGTGGTACTCGTTGAACGACTTCGACACCCTAAGCTTCCAGATTACGGTGACGTATCTGGGGCACGATTACAACCTGACCATGTCTCTTGGTCTCTCCACCTGGACCTGCGAGACACTGTATCTTCCCTCTGGCAACATCGTCGGAGTGACCTCGCCTGAGGGTCCTTGTGACTTGTCGAACGCCTCAGGGACCACCACCACTGACACCGCCAACGTCTCAAGCACCTCTGCCTCTGGCGTCTGCCCTTCGAACACGACATGCGCCTCATTTACCTACTCTCCGACCGGCCAGGTGCAGGTGCTCTCGGTCCAAGCGACGCAATACTTCTGCCAGAACTGCGGAGCGGTGAACGGTCAGTCCTATCTCGCCTTCCAGGTCGCGTTGGAGAACATCGGCAACTCCTCGATCTATATCGCTGGTGGCACAGACGAGCTCTCCGTTTCCATCCCAGCGAACTCCTCTCTCATCCGTGCGGTCCCTTCAGAGGTTTGTGCGGGCACTTTCACAATCATCATGCTAGGTCAGGGCCAGAACTACACCCTGGGCGGTCCTCCCTGTGACGATGGTCTGGACTACCAGTTGGTCCAGCCAGGGACGGTGAACATAGCTTTCAGATTCGACTGGACGACGAACTCCGCCTCGAACACGTTCCCTGACTCGACCGCAATCTCGGCCGAGTTCACCCTTGCATGATTCCGGCGGAGGCGCAATGAACCCTGCAGCTAGGCAAGAAGACTATGTGACGACCGGGACGCAGCCGAGGCCCGGCTCTCCCTCGAAGTAGTACATCCCGATTCCCTGTCCGGGGCCGGCCCACCTGCCCAACAGATAGCAGTCGAGGGACTGCGTGAAGTGTGTGTGACCGATGTCCGTTATGCATAGTCCATCAGGGCCCGGACCACACGAGACCGTAGATCCTCCAAGCGCCGTGGCATTCACGAACGGGACGGTGAAGAACGCAACCGCCGCTACGGCCAGGATGGCATACATGGTTCTTCTTCGCATCTTTCTTCATTCAATTGAAATGGAGCGGACAGTAATAATCCTAAGGTCTAGAACAATAGCGGAGATGCAATGAACCTTAAGGCGTAGCACTAAATATCACAAGCGGCAGTCAATTCTACGATTAACCGATGACCACCCAACCGCCTCGGGACTACACGAGGCTCGCGATAGCCATAATCGTCGCAGGGGTGGTAGTTGGTGCTGCCGTCTTTGCCGCTGCGCCGTTCGCCACCAAAACCGTTGCAGTATCCAGTAGTTCGTGCTCTGGATACTCGGAGTACGGAACATGTCTGCTGACCTTCAGCTGGACCTTCGCACTGTCCGTAAACTATTCCGGCGCATGGGAACTAGCATTCCAAGGATACGCTAGCTTGCACACAATCGACCCGCTGGTATCAGTAACGAGCTTCAACGGAAGTGGATTTATTCCACATCAGTAACTCTAACCGGCTTCAACAATAACGGCCTGACTCTCTGTGCCCAGGCACAGAAACAAGGCGCATCCACATCCACTCTCATCCTCACAATTGTTCCTGGGGCGAACGGAATAGGACACAACGAAACCTCACTTCCGTACGGCTCCACCTCCTACTGCGGAGAAATAGGACCATAGAGCGAGGAATGCCACCTGGCGCGGGACAGAATCCTAAGGCGTAGCACTAAATATCACAGAGCGCCCCATATTTCCACCGATATGACGACCTCTGCACCTCGCGGATACCCCAGGCTCATAGTGCCGATCGCAATCATCGTCATCATAATATCCGTCGCCTCGGTCGCCGTAATCTATGCCGAGTCCGGCGGGAACGACGCCGCCAGCTCGACAAACAGCAGTAGGAGCGAGACGACAACTGTCAGCAGCGAGGGTAACGGTTCGAGCCAGGTCCCAGAGGCGGTCGACTGTGTCACGGTCGTGCCCTACGACGCAATCCAGGTGCAGAGGCAGTTTGCGGGTTGCGGGTACACGTTCTCGGTGCCCTTCAACGGAGCGCCCTTTGATCAGACTCTTCCGAACGGGTCGGTTGAAGAGAACTCCGGCTGGACACTTCTGATCGAGGTCAGCCAGAACTGTCGCTGCGGGCCCAACGAGAACACGTCCTTCGGCTGGGACCCTGGAGGTCCCGGAGGCTACGGAGGCTCTTCCGAGAGGCTGCCGGTACCCGCTGCCACGACGTTGCTCGACGGAAACGTCACCATCCAGTGGCGGCTGTACAACACGAACGACACTCCGAAGCTCTACGCATGGGTATCGGCCTCGTCTCTTCCATCCTCCCAGACGACCGCGAGCAATAGCACCTCGACTTCGTGCCCGGTCAGCACGTGGCCAAGCCAGGCCTCGACCTCATATCAGCCCATCGTCCAGCAGATAGAACAGAACCCGGCGTTCAATGCCCTGAGGGACGGCCTGTGCTACTCCTTCACGTTGAACTACTCTGGAGAGGCACAGGGCCAAAGCCTGAACACGTTCGTCTTCAACGAGTACAACGGGACGGTCGTCCAGTATTGTGGCGGCGAGTTCGCAGAGCCGCTGATTCTCAGCCAGATTCAGGTGACGCTGGCGGCCAGTGGAAACGACACGGGTGAGATCGTCGCAATGGACCTGGATAATCAGTCAGGTGACCTCAACATCTCCAGCTGCCCGATAGCCTCAATGTCTTCAACCGCTACCACCACCTCATCGACAACCACGACGTGCGTCCAACTCGAGTCGGAGCCGCTGTACCTCATAATCCGAAACAGCACCACCGGAAACCCGATAGGTGCGGTGCCCGTTCAGGTAAATGAGTCGACCCCGCTCGACCTATGCTCACCCGGCGGTGGCAACTCCACGAAGAATCTTGGCACTATAGACACAAACGCCAACGGGACGATTGAGGTGTGCTGCACCGGTTCGACCTTCGCTTTCAGCATAGCGTATCTGGGAGCAAACTATCAAGTGAACTCAACAGCAGAAGGTGCAGAGAGCGTCCAGTGCGTCACCCTGTACATTCCGTCAGGCGTGACAAACACGACCTTCGGTCCTCAGTTTCAGGACCATTGTTAGCTCCTAGCCCAACGTGTGGGTCATTATCCCCGGCGGAGGCGCGATGAACCCTAAAGGGGGCTGGATGCGATAGAGATGTGGTTTAGGGACCTGGAGGCAGATTTTCCGAATCCATGTTCCAGTAGCTCACTATCTTCCGTCCCCAGACCGCCGCCACGGTAGCCGAGACCGAGAACACTACCAACAGGTAGCCGTCCGCAGCAAACAGCGGCACAACTTGCTGGATTCCTGAGTACATCACGAGGAGCCCCCAACCCAGCAACGACATGCTGGTCAGGACGGTGACCCTTCGGAATCCAAGGAGGGCGATGGTGGCCGCGATGGTCGGCAGGATGAAGAAGAGCAGGACGCCCGTGGAGTCGAGGGTTCCGGTTCCTCCCTCCTCTTGAGAGTAGGAGATTGGCGGCGTCGTGAACCCACCGACGTACTGGTATGACACTCCCCAGTGGACGAGATAGGACCCTAGGGAGAGGTAGTTGAGAGCGCCAGGCGGAACGATACCGCTCAAGGCGGTGCTTATGCAATACCCCGCGCCCGCGCACGGTGTAGGAGGGGTGGGGGCCACATGAACAGGGATGAATGGGACAAAGAAGATCAGCAAGAACGCCGACAGAGCTGCGACAATGCCTAGTCGAAGCCACTTCGCGCGCATGTAAGACGAATCATAAGGTTTCACCGCGACTTTAAAGCGTGCTGGACGTATCATCCACAATAGAGATGCGGCAGTAGCCTCGGAGCAATACCCGCTTGTCTAAGGCGTAGCACTAAATATCACAAAGTCCGTCTTTTACAATCTTGCGAGTGAGTCGCGCGACCTTGAGGAGCCGGCCGATTCGTGGCCTCACCCTGGCCGTTATCGTGGTGGGAGCGTTTCTGGCTGTCCTCGGAGCGTCATCTCAATTGTGCTATCCATGCGGGGGCTTCTATGGTGCAGGAACGGCCTTCTGTCAGGAGCATCCCGATGGAATAATCTCGTGTTCCCCGTCCCAGTCCTTCGTTCTCCCGTTCCAATCTCAGGGCTACATGTGCACGATCGCGTGCGTCCTGCGATACGACTACACGCTCAACCTTGTCGGGGTCTTCCTGCTCGCTCTGGGTCTCGCCCTCTTTCTCCTTGCGAGGCGGTCGCCTCATGTCAATGAGTCGAAGGTCGGGACAGGACCACCGATAACCGCCATGACAGCGCAATGAACCCTATTTTCCCCGTTCTAGGACGTAGGACTAAATATTACGCGCGTTAGAACTTCTCCATCCGTAGATGAACCCACGGTCGACCAATAACTACACCAGACTCGTCATCGCGATAGTCTTGGCGAGCGTGCTCGTCTCTGCGACGCTGTACGCCACGGTCGGGCAGGCTGAAAGGACAATCACCAGTACCTCCACAAGCACAACGACCGAGTACACCACGGAATCACTGACTACCACTTCAACGGTGTCGAGCACCATCACGTCCACCTACTTTCTGACGACCGCCTCGTTCCAGACGACCACAAGCACCACGGTCTCAGGTCAGTCTCTGTCCCCCGCCTCCTTCGCCGACCCTGCCAACGAGTCATTCCAGCTCGTCCAGGCAACAATCGGGCAGACCGGTGATGGCCAGGCTGGTGGTGCTCCTACTGTGAACGCGACCTTCCACAGCGAACTGACTGCATCCGGCCTGGTAAGCGTCGAAGCGGTCGCTTATTCCGCAGAGACGACAATCTCCGGTGGCTTCGCCGGCGAGGTGTTCTGCTGCCCGATCGTCAAATCGTATTCGCAAGCGGTGGCCTCGGCAACCTCGTACACGGTGGAAGCCGCCGCTCATGCGCAGTTCTCGCCGATCCTGGCGCTTCCATCCTCCCTGAACGGCACCTATCTCGTGAAGCTCTACGTGACGTCGTCAAACGGGACCCTGCTCTCTCCTATATCGAACATCTTCCTGCAGGTGCAGGGAGGGGTCGCGTACGGCGGGCAGGCCGATGCAGGTCCCAGCTTCTTTGACAACGACAACGGCCTCCTCTACGTCGCTGACGGCGGGGTGGACGCAATCACGGTAATCAACGGGTCGACGAGCGCGATCGTCGCGACCATCTCGCTCCCGGACGTCGCCGGGGGGATGAGCTTCGACCTCTACGACCCTTCTTCCAGCGTGCTCTACGTATCCGACGGGGGCGAAATCTTAGCGGTGAACACCACTGACAACTTCATCGTCGGCAGCCTGAACGGGTCCGTCAGCTCGATGGCCTACGACCCCGCCACGGACGTGGTCTACGGGTTCGGGCCCAGCTACATCTTCGCCCTGAACGGTCCCACAAGCATCGCGTTCCATATCACGGGCATCCAAGGGGCGACGAGAGGAATATACGATGCGCAGAGGCAGCAGATGCTCGTCGCCGCCTCCAACGGGACGCTTTTCGCCCTCCTGAGAACGGGGACGAGCTCGGCGGTCGGCAGCATCTCAAACTCGGCAAGCATCTTCCTCTACGACCCTGACAATGGGATGCTCTACGCTTCAAATTCCCAGGGGCAAGGCAGGACGATAACGGCGATCAGCAGCTCGACGCTGCAGCCGGTGGGCGGTCCCATCATGGTCTCCAATTCGTCCTCGAGCTTCCTGGTCAACGACTTTCTGTTCTACGATCACTTCAACGGGGACATCTACTTCTACGAGGGCCTGGCACCCTTCTCGGATGCCGGCGATCTCATCGCCGTGAGCACGCAGTCCGGTTCCGTTGTCGCAAGCATTTCCGTCCCTGGAGTCAGCGCTGGTCTAGTAATCGAGACGCCATCGTTCGTCTGTAGCTCCTCGAACGGCGATATCTATGCGACCGAAATCACGAACCCTCAGACCGGGGCCGTCGGACTGCTGGAAATCAGCCCCAGCACGAACACCATCGTCTCTCAGACCTTCCCTCCGGGCATGCCCCTCAACTACATCACCCTCGACCCGACCGATGGAATGCTGTACGGGGCATACGGATCTGGCTCCTCGACGATCTTTGCCCTGAATCTCGCAACCGGCACGGCTACCACTCTCGAAGTGGGAACGGTCCAAGACTATACGTTGCCTCCCTAGTCGAACAACTGCGAGGTTCTTCGCGAATCAAGCAGGCATGAGAAGCCAGGGGTGTTGGAAAAACCCGGTCCGAAGACGCAATGAACCCTTATGCATGGCTCAACATTTCCTTCCTATGTTTTAGAGAAGAACGGCTGGAGATTGCGTTCGGGAGCACTCGACATAGCTAATAGCAAGATGGTGGTCTGAGTTTTGACAAGAGTGGATTTCCATTGAGCGGTCCACCGCGCCGGCCCGTACTAGGCTTGCAGTTGCTCTGGTAGCAGCGTTAGTGATAGCCGGGGTGGTATTCGTCTTGGTGATCTATCCGATGAACTCGCAAAATACTGTGACCTTTCAGCAGATTGGCGCCTGTTCCCCGTCGGTCTACACGGTACCCTGGTCGGTAACCCTGGGGACCAAGACCGAAGCTGAACCGCCAAACACGCCGCTCCCCATCACGAACGGGGGCTTTAGCGCGGGGCCCGAACCTCCCAACCTCTACAAAATCATATTCACCTCCGTCGCCGACGGGGTGTACCAATACGAGATTGCACCATCAGGGCCCTTCTATACCACCACCGGCACAATCACAATGAACGGAACGGATGTTTCGGTTCCGGTCGACGGCCCAGCGGTGTCCTGTGTCACAAGCACCGCAGCCAACGGATAGGGGCGACAATAGGAATCACCATCACCCCAACACCTAGGTGATTATCCCCAGAGGAGGCGCAATGAACCCCGTTCTACAGCGTAGCACTAAATATCAGCGGGCTATTGTACCGCATGTCGCTTGCAGCTCAGATTAAGACGCAGGACACTCATCGTCCTGATTCTGTCAGCCTCGGTCCTTGCTTCCTTCTTGATCATCGCGGCGGTCTTTCCCGGCGACTTCGGTCTGCTGGAGACGTATAATCGTGGACCAATAAGCACCTCCTTCCCTGCCGCTTGGTCGGAAGTGTGCGCTAGGGGGCCGGTCAGCGGAGTTGCCAGCACAAACAACGAGATTCCATCGCAACTGCCCTCCATGGGGCCGCCGTCCGGCGTGAACCTGGCCAAGGCCTACTCCGCGATAATCGCCACTCCTGGATTCATGACCGCAACAGCGGGCGGAAGAACCTGGGTCACGATCTACTGGGGGCTGCAGGACGACTCGGGGCCCGGCTATTTTTACGAGTACGTCATCGGCCAGTTCACGATACTCTCACCGAGCGCCTCCGGATACCAGTTCCTTGGAGTGATACAGGGGAACTACAATCTACAGACCGGCAACGCGACCTCAAGCTCCGACCCCGGGGTCGCGTGCGGATAGTCAAGCGCCTATCAACACACAACCTCAACGGTTGGTACTGCGGGGGACCGGGCTTGCAGTTGACGTAAGCCCCCTTCTCGCGAAGGCGTAGCACTAAATATCACAAAGGCAGTCAATTCTACGATTATCCGATGACCGCTCAGCCACCTCGGAGCTACTCAAGGTTCGCGATAGCCATTGTGGTAGCGGCTCTAGTCATCGCAACCATCGTCATATCCGCCACGACGTTCGGTTCACCCGCAACTTCGCCATTGGTCACTGGCGCATCTACCACAACGGTGACCAAATTCGCGATCTCAACGACTGCCAGCATCCCTGGGCTTCCAAGCCTCTCCAGCGTCGAGAAAGCGTCAGTGCCGATTAGCGGCACATCCATAGTCTCCGACTCTTTCCAGGTCGATGCAAACAGGGTTTACCTCCCCGGAGCGGCCGGTGACAACCTCACCATCCTCGACGCGACCACCGGATCCATAGTGACCACTATCGAGCTTCCATGGTCGCCAACGTCAGTCGCAATCGATACGGAGACGGGCATGCTTTATGTCAACGTGCAGGAGTGCTCCGAACTGCTGAACGCCTCGAACCCTTGCGGCTCCGCGACCGTTCCATCTGAGATAGTGGAGATGAACACCAGCACCGACGCCATCACAGGCGTGATACCTGTAAGGATGGGTGGCCTTGCCGTCGACTCTGCGACGGACACGCTCTTTGGAGTCTATGACTGCCCAAGCCCTCAACCCCTAAACGCCTTTAGCGCGCCCTACCCTTGCGGATACCTCTACGCCGTCGACGCGCAATCAGGCTCCGTCATGGCCAACGTCTCGATGGGAGCAGCTCTGTATGGCTTGAGCGTGGACCCGAATACGGACATGGTCTACATCCATGCATATGGACCGGCGTCCACCTCTCTCCCTGGGGGCGCTCAGGAACTCCTGATCGTGAACGGGACGAGCCTCGCCGTGCAGTCTCGGATTCCCTTGAACTTCACCTTCGGAGTCAACGTGGCTGACGACCCGAACACGAACATCGTGTACGTCCTAGCGGAGAACGGGACGAACTCAGACCTTCTTGCGCTGAACGGAACCTCCGGGAACGTGATCTACTCGTCGGCGGTAGGTTCGGCCTGTTCGGTGAACCAAAACGAGCTGGTGGTCAATGCGTTCAGCGACCAAGTCTACCTGTATGCCGAAAACTACCCCCAGATATCGGAGCTCTTCCTGGTAGTGAATGGAGCCACAGGAAGCATCTCCAGTATCTTCTCGGTTGACGGTGGCGCCCTGCAGACGGCGTTCAATTCCCAGAACGGAGCCGTCTACGTCCTCCTGACAAACTCCCTCCTCATACTTCCGGCGTTGCCGACCAGCGGAAGCTATGATAACACGAGCCTGCTAGCGGGTGCAGGTTGCATTCCCCCGATGCCAGTATGAAAACTCGCCCCCAGCGCAGAATCCCTTCGGGCGGAGGCGCAATGAACCCTACACATGGAGGTCGAGATACGCGCGCATCTTTTTCTGACGGTAGCCCTAAATAGAACCGTATTAATGCCATGTTAATATGGTCAAGGCAATAGTTGACATTGACGACGAGGCCAACAGGGTCATCAACATCCTAAAGGCTCAGTACGGCTTGAGGGACAAGTCGGAGGCAATCAACAAGCTCGCCGAAGAGTACAGGGAAATCGTCTTGGAATCCGAATTCAAGCCTCAGTACATCCGGAAGCTCCTTGAGGTCCAGAAGGAGCCAATAATCAGGGTAGGACGCGTTTCGGACCTGAGAAAGAGATACGGTTTGAAGTGAATGTATGACATCGAGATCAGGGAGCACCTCGATACGGCGTTCAAGAAGCTAGGCAAGAAAGACTCCAAGCAGATGGAAGCCGTTGCGAAGAAGATTCAAGAAATAGCCGCAGACCCCCACGCATACAAGCCACTCAGATTCCCGCTCGCGGGACTGAGAAGGGTCCATGTCGGCAGCTATGTCTTGCTCTTCTCAGTCGACGAGGCGAGGAAGACCGTCGTTCTCGAGGATTACGATCATCATGACCGCGTATATCGGATGCGATGACGCACTCATTTCTAGTGACCAGCCTGGCTCTAGCCCGGCACCCTATAGCCCAACGTGTGGGTGATTATCCCCGGCGGAGGCGCAATGAACCCCTTATGCATGGCAAGACATCCTTCCTTCCATTGTTTTGCTCAAGAATGGCTGGAGGCTCTGGACCTCTCAACTAGTCTGGGATAGGAGTAGCACTAAATATCACGTGGGTGCTTCAATTTCTGGGATTCATGGATGGGAGCGGAGCCGAATCGGAATCACACTAGGCTCGCGATGGCTGTTGTTCTCGCTGCACTGATAGTCGCGGCGGCTATCTTCGCATCTTTCTATCTCGGGACACAGAAGACAGTTACCGAGACGACGGTTTCTACGTCCACCACTACAGTAACATCGTCAGTCGTCTATCCGTTGAACACGACATATACGACGTACGCGTCATTCACGTACACTCCGACCGGTCCCGTGCGGGTGGAGTCCGTCGAAGCGACACAGTCTTCACCACAAGCCAACGACCAGCGGTTTGTCGCCTTCGCCGTCACGGCCAAGCCTGGGACCAGCGGGACCTATGAACTCGAGTTCTCCACGGGCGGCTACATGCTCACCGGTTCAGAGCCCGTGCAATGCGCGTTCCTTGGCGAGCTGATTGCGGGGAACGGCCACCCAGATTACACTCTGCCTGGTGGCTGCCTGACCATCGCCGAGACCTCTACCAGCAACGCGTCTAGCCCAACGATACCCGGGATAGCGTATCCAATCTACGACAACCTCCTCTACTTTCGCGTCATCGGTGTCATAAACTCCCAGTAGTTCCCGGCGGAGGCGCGATGAACCCATCATGCATGGGGCAGCGTCTCATCAGCACTAGACCAAAGGATTTTAACCCGCCACGGTCAGATTTCAGAATATGAAATACCGGGTGACCATCGAGCAGGACGAGGACGGCGTCTTCATCGCCAAATGTCCGTCACTCCCGGGCTGCGTCTCTCAGGGGAAGACGAGAAAAGAAGCGTTGGCAAACATCAAAGACGCCATCGACGGCTATCTAGCCAGCCTGAAGAAGCACAACGAGCCAATTCCTCCATCGATAGATGAAGAACTGGTAGAAGTCCGTGCCTAAGCTCCCGGTCGTGTCCGGGCGGGAAGTGGTCAAAGCCCTCTCCAAGGTCGGCTTCGCGCTCGACCATCAGACGGGTAGCCACATTATCCTGCGACAGGAACAGCCCCCGCATCGCCGTCTCACCGTCCCGAACCACAAGGAGATTGCGAAAGGCACGCTCAGGGCTATAATAGGCGACGCTGGGTTATCTGTGGAAGAGTTCATCGATCTACTCTGAGCTTGCCGCGGCACCTGTAGCCCAACGTGTGGGTGATTATCCCCCACGGAGGCGCAATGAACCCTTATGCATGGCAAAACATTTGGGATGGTGGTGACAAGGCTCGATCATTCTCGAGCGGTGGGCTCGATGGTGCTCACATCTGTAGAGGTCTCACACGTCGCTTATCGGTGGGAACATCGGTAGATACTTTGCAGGCGGTGACATGGCGGTTATCTGGTCACCCTGCCAATCTATAGTGTATCGTTGAAATGCCATGCTTTCAATGGTGCGAACGCGACGAACCGGAAACGTTATCGCAATCTTCTGCGTGCCTTGCCTCCGGGCTATCGGCAGAAGCGAACCGCGAAGGTTGAACGCGTGAATGTCACCGTCTATCCTCAGCTCGAGCTCAGAAGAGGAGACCCAACTTGGGACTCTGACGAAGAGGTTTCGCCCGCTCTTGTTCAGAATCTCAACTTTGCCCTCACCTGGTAGGTAACTCTCAATCTGGACGCCGCTTCTTGCGCAGTCAAGCAGCATATTGATCACGATTCCAGCCTCTGCGTCAGCGATTATGCACTTCCAAACCTCACAGAGCGCGTCAAGTGCACCCGCCGTTATGTCGCAAGTCACAATTCGGCCATCCGGCATGAATGTGAGGAAGTCGTTTGGGGTCGGAAAGCTCCACCCTCCTCTAATACGGGAGGCTAGATTGCGGTGTCGATCCTCGGCGGCGTGGGGGTCGTCCGAGTAACCTTCCACGTCTAGGACCTGGGAAGGGAGAAGATGGCCACGCAGTATCCTCTCAGCTCTTTCAAAGTACCTCCGGAAACCCTGCCCGTCCGAGTAGCAGAGACGCCCTGAGGAGGTCTCCGGTATTGTTCGACTCACCCCGGGGGGTAAAACTATCCAGGGACTCCATCGACCATCCAAAGCTACTGTTGAAGCGTGGCAAGCCAATATCATAGATTGCCTTTGCCCTGAGGAGCAGCTCGAAATCGTTCATTGCAAGGGCCAGATCTAGAATCCCAGCGACCAGGGCATTGATTGAATGTCCGTGCTTCCCAGCCTCTTCGGTTAGGCTGCCTTCCTTCGTGAAGCAATTCTCCAGAGCGAACTTTGTCATGAGTCTGGCTATGTCCAATGCGAGCGGGTCACCAGTGGCGCGAAAATGGCGGACCATCGCATCAACGGCTCGACCCTCCTCGGCGGGCTGGTGGTTGTATGGCCCTTCTACATAGTCCGGCAATCGCTCTAGGTGAATTCGTCCGTCCTCGTCTAGGGCTTGCCGGACCTTTGCAAACATCTTCCCCGCCCAGTACCCCGCTCTTGAATCACCTCTTCGCTGAAGATGCGTCAGCGCATGGGTAACCTCACGAATGTTGTGCAGGTGAACGAACCTCTTTCCCGTATCGTCCGAGGGTGTACCAGGCAGACCATCCGCTTCGTCGAAGAGCTCAAACAGGTGGTGGGCGAGATCGGCCATCTCAATAGGGCTAGTGCGCTGACCAGTCACCTCTTCTACCATCGAGAGTCCGTGAATTACTCTCGGCACATCGTGGCAACGATCCCAGGCGCCACTGTGCCAAAATGCTGTCGATGCGCCATCTGCGAAGCCGCAGTTCCAGTAGGGAAGATGGTGATTGTTAACGTCAAGCGTTCCCAACAATGCATTTTTTCCGAGCCGAATTCTGAACTTCAAGTCGACCGGTTCGAGATGGTTCACGTCATCCACCATCAATACCATGAATAAAGATTAGCGTGGGACAATACCCACCAAATGGGGACCTCATTGGGTCTCCCGATTCGGGTGACGGCCTCCACCGGCGGAGGCGCAATGAACCTCTTTCCATAGTCAGTTGTGGCAAGTCAGACGAAAGGGATAGGTTGTGAAAAGTCTCAATAGTCTGGACTTTGAATCAGACGGAGTGTGAGAGCGAACGAAATTCAGGAACGATTCCTGACAGAAGTGAAAGAGCGCTCTCCTCGCTTCGAACCTGCAGCTCGGAAAGTCTGTGATGTTCGATTAGATATGAAATCTTGGGAGAAGCTGTCTGGGGGCCGCTCAGGCGCACTAGTCTACTCGGTCACAGGGGCATTGAAAGGCGCCGATGGAGGAACGAACATTTCTCCGTTTGGCAAGCACGAGGGCCGGTTCGTTGTAAAACTGGACGACGCGAAGCGAGCCGGAGAGGAGAAGACAATGGTGGATAAGCTCGCAGCGTACTCTCCCGTGTTCGCAAAACACATACCCAAAGTTGAGCTGTTTGAATCGGAGTCAGCAGCCGCTCTGCTTTACCAATTCGCTGGAGGATCAATTCACTACCCCATATCGAAATATGCCAGTCAGTTGCGTTCGAAGGAGTTTTCCGAAGAGTATGGAGAGGAACTGAATCGCCTGAAGGCGTCGTTCAGGGGAGTTACTAGGATATTATTAGACTCTAACAAGAAGGTCATTGAGGATGGGAACGAAACCTCGCTCTTCTCTAGGAAGACGCATGAACACCCACAAACCTTGCTGAGGCGGTTTCTCGACCATCCGTTCCCTAGGTCGGAAAGTCTTGGACCTGACATATTTCTGGGAAGAGATTGCCATGCAGACGTCGACCCAAGAAAGGCGCGGGCATGGAGGGCTGACGGAGTCGGAATACTACCAAACCCATGGTACTACGTTCAACCCGAATCGAAGGATTCCTGGGTCGTCAAAGGCATGAAAAAGCTTGACTTCGCATTGACCGGCCTAATCCATGGCGACGCGCACATGGATAATATTCTCTTGAAATTTGTCAACCCCTCGAGCGACGAGGTAGATAGTCTATTATTCATTGACTTCTCTGACGCGGGCTACGGAGAATTCGGTTGCAACAATCCAGGTTGTAGTAATTCGGGTGAAGGCCCCTTGCCGCTTCTCTTCGACAATGCTTACTTGGAACTCGCATTCTTTCTCAGAGCTAATTCCTCCCCTCTCCCCTCGGAACGCGACTTGGCCCTCATCTGTTCGGTCCTGAACGAGCTCAAGGTCAGTGAGCCAATCCGTAATGAAGTCATGGCTTCCGGGGATTATCAGATTTTGAGTGGTGCAAGACGGTTGGCACGCGAGTGGGTGAAAAAAGCACTCGAGAATGAAGAAAGTGAGAATAAGAGTCCGCCAGAAAGGGCCGAAATCGAGGTCAGGGAATATTCAGAGTGGCTCGAGTCTCAATGGATGCTTGGGGGTGTTTGTGCAGGGCTCAACTTTACAATAAAGCTGAGTTCCGATCCAAAGAGAAAGTTCCTGGGTTTCTTGTGGGCCTCCATTTGCCTGAAGGCTTTCTTCGGTGAGGAGTGGGCCAAGTCAGTATCAGGCGACATTATGGTCCTGAAGTCACCTCGTGTCTTGGAGGAAGGCCGGGATAGAGCAATGTCCGAGTATCAGACCCTTGCCAACCTAGTCAAAGAAAAAGACGAATTGGGGGAATACGAGAGACTCATTCCTCGATCCTACCAATTGGGCTTCACCACTTTTGTAAGAAGGAAAGATTTGGAAGAAGCCGCATGGCCGGACTTCGCATTTGAGATTCTAACATGCTTTGATCTGAAAAACTGGACACTTGAGAACAAGGGCGAGGGCATCAGATTCCAGGCTGATATCAGCAATGCGAATTACGGCATTTACAATAACCAGGGAAAGGAGTTCCTTAGGAAGGAATTCAAGGACCTCGACAAGCTCGCAGAAGCCGACCGTACGATTCTGAGTTACCTTGATGGGATTCGAGAAAATAATCTGGAGTTATCTGAATTCTACCCGAGAGTTCCGATCAGATGGGCATCAGCAGGCTATCTCGCCAGAGTCGAGTGGAATAAGAGGTCGTGGATAATGCTGTTCTTCAGAGACTTGGAACCAGTTGGTTGGAACGTTGCGAACGGCGCGTCCGAGAATGCCGAAGAACTGGTATCCCTTGACAAAGTAGTCGACAGAGAATTCGCCGAGGAAACAGTAATCCTAGAGGATGATCCTAAGGGATACGTCGATGAGAGTGCTGGAGGGTATAAGACCAAGAACAAGGACAAGGTACTCCACTCACCAAGCTTTGTCAGTCTGATAGGTAAGAGGCACGGACTTGACCCCGCTAGATGGCAGGTAGCTGCCCATCGAGAGCTTCGCAGGAAGCTTGATTACCTCACGATAGACGATTCGAAAAAAGAAGAGATTGACATCAGAGTCAAGTCTCCCAGCCCATTCAGGATCAAGGTCCTCGACGGGAAAAAGAACTTCGAAAGCGAGGGCTTTGTGAGTACCATTAACCCGTTCGAATTCGGGACTGAGGCAATCAAGGTATGCAGCTTCGACCTCAAACCCGAATGGCAGATCATGGACGGCGAAGTTTCTGAAGGTGGCAAGAAGCTCATCAGGAGACCGGTGGGTCTGTTTAGGTACAAATGGCTCAAGGATGTCTTCGATAATAATCAACTCCTTGACCCTCCCGGCGGAAGACGGTTCAAAGGCTGCAAAGTGTTGCCGTGTGTTCCGGATAAAGAGTACCACGTCTTCACCTGGGATATTGACGCAAGGCAATCCATGTTCGGTCCGCCGCCCGAGAAACTTGTAGCTGTCGACGAAGGGAGCAGGTTCGAGCCCGAAAGTAACCTAATGATCAGATTCCAGCAACTACGGGGTGGGGGAATCAACGACGAGGTGTTGCGAACACTTTGTCCTGTTACTTGGAAGACTCTGAGACTTGCATTCAATCACAATGCTTTTCCAAACTCCCTAATTTGATCGGACCTTTCCCGAACCTCTTCATTCGCATGGACATACGCTTGGTATTGCTTTCCGCCTAAATCCTCAAGGGCCTGGTCTGGAACGATTACGGTCCTACGTCTGGCCAACAATGTCCCTCTGTGCCGTAAAAGTTCGTGGTTCAGAACCATTATCGCGTGGGCGTCTCCCAGGCCCGGTCCGAAGTCAACCATGGCTTAGTTGGATTCCGGGATGCCGCGCCTTAACTTAGTCTCTCCATGATAGTTTAGAGCTCGCTGATGAGACGTAGGATAAGTTGTCCCGCTCTAGGAAAACTTGGCCGCAAGCGGAGCAGCATCGTCGAGAAGAACGTAGAAAAGCAGCGTCCGTCAAGCCACTACGTGGAAGTCTGACGGACAAGAAGCAGGAGCCTGAGCGAATAATCAAGACAAGTGCAATCGCAGAGTTGCTCACGTTTGACATTGATGGGTCAGGAGCTCGCGCTGCAGCTTCCTTCAGAGGTTCCTATTTTCACGTGGTAACTGAGCACGATGGACCTTCGACACGGAATCCGCTCGAGAGACACTTCGAGTCGCACGGATGCGACGACCCAGTCAAGTTCGCTGAGATGATGGGAGGGAAAACGATTCTTGGGGTCTATGCAGATTCCGACGGAACGCTAATCGGCAAGAGGGAAGGCTATGACCAGACTAACCTCTTCGCTCCCCCGCTGGCAACCTCGGTTAACAAGACGATTGAGAAGACCGGCTTGTTCACAATCGCCAGCGCGGCTCACATCAAGAGGGGACTGAGGCTCCTCGTCAAGGCCAGAAACCAAGTTCCGCTGGAAAGAGTGCTCTTCTTCGCGGAGAACGGTTACGCGGCGATAATCTCTGTGAAGACAAACCGCGGATACGAATTCGAGATTCACAAGGTCGGGATGCCTGTTTTCGTCGTGAGCTGGAACAGGAAACTTGCGACCGCTCTCGACAAGTTGAGCGGTCTTGCTCTCGATTCGGGTCTCTTCATGTTCGTCAATCAGGACAAGGAAGCGAAGGTGACCGTCGAGCTGCTGAGGAACGGTACAAAGGCAAACGAGAGAATAGTGAACGACCTTGTCATCCCGCATCTGGTCAAGGAGCTGGGTCTACCAAAGTCCGCTGTCGGAAAGTCAGCCGCGGGGCAGACGTTGACGGTGCAACCTTCCCCTCGTCTTACCTACACACTCATGCCGACCTCGAACTCCATAGAGATCGACCACACGTACTTGACCTCAAAGGAGAAGGTAAACGAGGTCATGACCAACCTCGTCCGCCTGCTATGGGCGCGCGCGTTCGGCCGCAAAAAACTCAGGGACGGGGTCTTCATTGGCATCGGCGATTCGCCTCGAGGGAGCGATTCGGGTCTGCTGGACCCATTAAGAGGGAACATCGGGCTGAGCGTTAGAGACAAGTCACGCAGGGTGAAGCCTACCGAAAAGCTGGTCGACATAATACGGGAAGACGCTGATCCACCGTTCATCACGCTCCCAATGTTCTCCGAAGACGGTTCAGTTGTGTACGGTAACGGGGACGCGGTGGTCGCCAACCTCAACCGACTATTCCTAACGGGTACGGTCTTTCGAATCAATGACGTAAGCGAAATGCAGATGAGCCTTCGGACTGTGCTGCGCAAACAGGGTTACTCGCTCGATTCCCATAGGGCGGCGCGGAAAGCGGAGGGGATGTACACCTTCCCACGCTATCTTGGGAGGAGGAAGGACGCCAGACCCCTAATCGGCAGGTTCCTCAGGTCTGATAATGGCGTCAATGTTGACAAAGCTATCACAGCAATAGCTTCCAGACTAGAGATTAGGTAATGCCGCCATCGGAACTAGCCGGCAACGGAGGCGGAACGAGCCTCTTTCCATGCTCGGCTTAACCTTCACGAGCTAGGCTCAGAACTTAACCTGAAATATGCCGCCTGCCAAAAAGCGGCGGGTGAAGGCTTGGGCTGGTTCGACGAGGAACTCAACAGGAAATCCTTCTTCCAGCTGCTCTCTCCAAGTGCAAATGAGAAAATCCTCGATGTCGGAGCCGGAAGGGGAAAAATCGCGGCAAAAGTGCAAGAGGCCAGCGGTAGCGAGGTCCACGCGCTGGACCCCAACGGGAAGAGAATCGCCTCCATGCGAGAGCACTACCCTAATCTGAGGCCGTGCCTGTCGGGCTCTGACTCCATCCCCTACGACGACGCTTTCTTCGACAAGGTCTACTCGACGATGGCCGTGCACCACTTCTCTAACCAGCGGGAGTCGTTCGCGGAGCTAGCGCGCGTCCTGAAGCCAGGGGGCCTGTTGGTCGTCGTCGAGATCTCACCCGGCACCCTCGCGGGGAGGATGGCCCGATTCTTCGAGAACGGAATTCTGCGCTCACACCTGAGCTTCCTAGCCCCCCGAAGAGCTGTCGGAGATGCTGAACCAGAGCGACCGTTTCAGGGTCGACACAACTGAGCGGAACGGGGCCGTCTACTTCGTGAGGGCCGTGAGAGTGACCGCACCCTCGGTCGAGGCCCAATGAACCCTATACATAGGGAACCGCTGCAACGCCGGTAGACTTCGGTGTGTCTCTCCAAATCATGAGAGAACGTTGCATCATAGGACCTTGCCGCAGCTCCTGCAGAACTTCGCTCCGGCCTCCACCGGCGCGCCACAGTTGGGACAGAACCTTGTTGAACCCGAGCTTGCCGAGACGGGGATGTTAGCAGCGCTCGAGGCCGTCACGTTGACGCTCATCGAGACCCCCGGGTTCCACACAAGGGCCATTATGCCGCCGATCAGCCCGAGAAGGAACCCGAGCCCGAAGCCTCCTGCGGCGCCGAAGAAGCTGAAGATTGACAGCAGGACTATCGCCACACCCAGCATGGTGTGCTGCTGTGGGTTCGACCTAAGGCGCACCGCACAGACAATCAGCAGGACGCCCCAGAGGACACCGACCAGCCCGAAGACGGCGCCGACTCCGAACAGGAAGAAGGTGAGGAACGCCCCCACGGCCGCTATGACCAGTCCGCTGAGGATGATGAGCACTGCCGCTGCGATGGTGAGTCCGAATGCCGCTGAAGGGTACTGATTTGCGGTAGCTCCCAATTTATGGAAGTCTTATGGGATTTGTATTTAATCCCGCACCTGTCAACAATTTACACCGTATTCGTGATGAAACGCAAGAAAAATACACTGATATCATGCCAGGACGACAAACATGAGGGATTTCCCCGGCGGAGGTGCAATGAACCCTTATGCCTCGCTTCTCCGTAACCTCCTTCATGGTCAGCTATTCCTCTCACGCGCAGAGGAGGATGCAAGAGAGGGGAGTGACCAAAGCGGAGGTGGAAGGAGTTCTACGTCGACCCTTGGCCGTGAAGGAAACCAGGTATGGAAGGAGGGTGGCCTGCGGAGCCCCAGACGACAGTGCGAAGTACACGGTGGTCATTTTCGAAGAGAACGCCGAAGACTTAATAGTGATTACGGCCCTCAAGGTCGATAGAGACAGGCTGGAGAGATATGGTTTCACTAGAGTTCGATAACGAGGCCAACGCCCTCTACCTGAAGCTAGGAAAGGGGAAGATTTCCTCTACCGAGCCCCTAGCCGACAACATGATCGTGGACCTCGACAAAAACGGAAAGGTGCTGGGCCTGGAGCTGCTCCTCCCGTCAAAGATCAGGGAAGAGATGAAGGCACAGATAGCAAAGGCGACCTAGCGGCAGCAAACCAGTAGCCGAACGTGTGGGTGATTATCCCCGGCGGAGGCGCAACGAACCCTCAATGGGTGGCGAATAAACCGCAACGTGGGGCAGACGACCAGGCTCAGCTCAAAGCTTACCGACTCGCAAGAGGAAGTCGCGGTTGCTGACCATGTACTCTTCACAGTATCGAAGGAACTCCGAGTCAACCAACTGGGCGCTTTCTGATACCATGACCTTTCAGCCATTCTTTGACCTCGGCTTTGTTATAAAAACCCTCTCGGATGCCTTTGATTACTTCGGGGTCGTGAGGCACCTCGGTCTCTGCGCCGTTCATCTCTAAGAACACCGAGGTGACCGTTACCGCCGTCCGCCTTACGCCGCTGGCGAACGGGTGTCCCTTGATGATTCCGAATAGTAGTTCAGTAGCCGGGTCATAGACGTCGCCATCCATCTTCTTCGCATCGTCAAGGATCGCTTGCAGCTTCGCCCGAGACAAGACCTGATGCCTGTCCGCCTTCTTGGCAGGAATTTCCATCAGAACCCGCCTGTTTAGTTCGGTTATTTCGTCGGCGGTCGGAAACCTGTAGTGCACCATCCAGGGAGCTTCTCTAATCATTCCGATTAAAAAGGCAAGCTGAATGGAGCGACCGCTAATGCCCTACAGCCCAACGTGTGGGTGATTATCCCCGGCGAGGCGCAATGAACCCTTATGCATGGCATTACATTCGTCAGGATTGCAAGCCAGAAAAAGGTTGACTCGAATCCAGAATGTGAATCATGACCAAGCTCTTAAGAGCCATCGCGAGAGAGCAAAGGAGCAATGAAATTCGTTCAGAGTTCGCTTCAGATGATAGGGGGAACTCCGCTCCTGAAATTGCGAAAGGTGACTTCAGGTCTGGATTCGAGCGTCCTCGTAAAATGCGAGTTCATGAATCCGAGTGGAAGCACCAAAGACAGGATAGCCCTGAAGATGATTGAGGGAGCGGAGCAGAGGGGCAGGCTCAGAGCCGGGGGAACCATCATCGACATGAGCAGCGGAAACGGCGGTCCTGCTCTTTCATTCGTGGGAACCGTGAAGGGTTACAAGGTCCGCATTCGAATCCCTTCCAGCTGGACAGCTTCCTACAACCCTGAGAATCGGATCAAGATGATGAAGATTTTTGGTGCTGAGGTTGACCCGATAGACCTTGGCCAATACAAAGACCTTCTGAACGGGCTCTCGGAGCAACAGCGAGCCGCGGCCGCTTATGGCCTAGGAATGAGGAGCTGCTACGAGCTCGAGCGGGACAACCCGTCATTCTGGTGGGCCGACCAGATGTCGAATCCCGATAACACCCTGGCTCACAAGATGGGGACCGGCCGGGAGATAATGGAACAGACCGACGGCAAGGTCTCTGCCTTTGTCGCCTCGGTGGGGTCGGGAGGGACGTTGCTTGGTGTGACGGAAGCCTTAAGGGAAAAGTCGTCGGCGGCGGAGTCTGCCCGGATCGTTGGCGTCGAACCCGAGGATGCGTTGGTGCTTGAAGAATGGGCAAAGTCAGGCTTCCTGAGCGACTTTCTTTCGAAGCTGGGAGTTCCAAAGAGGAAGTTCATCGTCGAGGAGATTGTGGAGAAGGGTCTCCCTGATGAGACGGTCCATGTCGGGCATGACGAAGCGAGAGAGATGGCCAATCGTCTCGCGAGGGAGGAGGGGCTCTTCTGCGGACTCTCATCGGCTGCGAACGTCTGCGCGGCGATTAAGATCGCCAAGAGGCTCCCCAAGGGAGCGAACGTAGTCACAGTATGCGTCGATAGTAGGGACAGATACTTCCCTGAGTATCCAAGAGAAAGCTACGTGATTTAGCTCCATGTATCACAGGAGCTAGCGTAGCTCTCTGGCACAGAACTCCGACGAATTATCCCCGGCGGAGTCGCAATGAACCCCAGGGTCATCCGCGTGCGGCGCCAGAGCTCTGTCGGAAATACCGCTAACGCATATATCTTCTGAACCCAACTCTGAAATCATTGGTAATACTTTGGCACATGCAGGTTCAGGAGAACAAGGTGTTCGACGACGCCGAAAACTTCAAGCTGAACCACCTGCAACTGCAACCGCTCACGCTGGACTTCGACATCGACGCAAAGGCGACGCCCGGGCCGGAAGGGCCGAACGGGTGCAGCATCTCCTCGGCGCTGACCTCCCAAAACCTGACCTCCAGCTACAACTACTCCCTCGACATGAAGCAGTTCAACCAGGCACCAGGTCAGTACACACCAGACGCCCTCGTCCAGGAAAGTACCGTAACGGGTCAGGGCACGCAGCTGACGACCTCATCCATCACTCTGGGCCGGAACATCTCGACCTGTGACGCCAGTCAGGTCCTCATCGACACGGGGTTCGCCGGGGGTAACCTTCCGAACACAATCGACGTGTGGGTCTCCGTCGCCTTTCCCACCGTGAGTACCACCACCATGACGGGCCAGCAGCCGACCACTCAGCCCGGCACCACCCCTGAGTCCTTCGAGGTCGTTTTCAATTACGACTACACGCAGTCCAGCAATTCGCAGTCGGTCCCGCCCCCGGCCCAGGTGCTCCAGGGCACAGGCACGATGTGGAACAGCATCAAGCAGTACGGCTACAACTGCCAGCTCACGGCGAAGCAGCTCGGCCTCGAGTACCATCCGGTGGACAGGGACCTGCGTGGAGAGGTCAATTCCATGACGGGCCTGAGGTGGATCACCAACAACCTTGCGAAGGACGACGAGACGGGCACCTGGTTCCTGCACGCCAACAATCAGCTCTGGGCCTACGTGGATGGCAACGACGTGACCGACAGCGGAGACTTGGTGACGTGGCGCTGGGAGCGTGCCTGGGAGGCTCCCCTCCCGCCGTTGGCGCAACCGCCCGGCCCATCGCCCAGCTCGGTCCTCACCTCCTACGCCAGCTCGGCGAGCCTTGCCTCAGGACCCCATCCGCCCATCCCCTTGTGGGGTGACGACAACCTCCACAAGATTCAGGCGTGGAAGGATATACCGGGAGACGCCATCCTTCCGGCCGACCCCTCGAAGTGGGAAGACAAGAGAGAGTTGAACGAGTTCGTCGCGAGCGTCTACCAGTTTCCAGAGTTCGAGTTCCTCTACTACATCGTCGTGTACGACCTGCATCCCAACGCGTACCGGGTGAGGGCCTACTCCGCGCAGGACATCACGGTCGACACTTGGTGCAAGATCAAGACGCTCCAGCAACCATACATGACGGACAAACTCTTCCAGACCGTAGAGCTCGACTCGGGCTGGTGCGACTCAAAGGGGAACCCGATCTCCTAGGTCCTGGGACCTGATTATCCCCGGCTGAGGCGCAATGAGCCCTATACGTGGCAAACATTCACTTCCGATGTTTTGCTCAAAAATGTCTGAGGAATCAGGCAAAACCAAAGGGCGGAACCTTCTTTATGATCACCCAACCCGACTTCGACATGCAGAACGGACCGGGGAGCAAGGCGTCAGAGTTCCACGAAGCCACCAAGCACTCCGAGGTCAGCGTGAGGACCTCGGGACACTATCTGGACTGGGATAACAAACCGAGCCCTTTCAAAGTGTATACGGGGGTGCCCCTCCAGGACCTCCCAACAGACTTTCTCAGGCCGGCACTCAACGCTCTCGTTTCTATCAGCGGCGTTCCAAAGGAGAAGGATTCGACCGCCATGGGCGTCGATACCCTGGCGGAGCTCCTGTTCTTCTCCGCAGGGATAACCCGTGAGGTCAAGGTCCAGGGACGGGGGACGTTCTACTTCAGGGCAGCCCCAGCGACGGGAGCCCTCTACCCCATCGAGCTGTATGTCGTCTGCAAGAACCTCGAGGGTCTTGAAGCGGGTGTGTATCATTTCAGTCCTGGCGATTTCTCGCTCTCCCTGCTCAGAAGCGGAGACTGGACGCAGGACGCTGTCCTCCTATGCTGGATTACGCGCCGACATCTCCGCAGCTCCCGCATCCATAGTCCTCACGTCGATCGCGTGGAGGAATTCCTGGAAGTATCAGGCGCGCTCGTACAGGCACTGGTTCTGGGACGGCGGGGTCATCGCGGCAAACCTCCTCGCGACGGCCAACTCGGCCGGGCTTCGCTCGTCGGTGGTCCTCGGTTTCGAGGACGAAGCCGTCAACAGGCTCCTCGGCCTGAGGGCGAGGCAGGAGGCGGCGATCGCGATATGCCCGGTGGGGATGTCCGCCGACGCGTACCGGCCCGCTCCGTCGGTGGAAGGTCTCCTGACGACAAGATCCCAGCCCCCGATCGACCCAGACTTCCTCCCGCTCTCCAGGAGCGAGGTGGAATACCCGCGAGGTGTGGGAAGCGCACGAGGCCTCCGGTCTGCGTGATTTCAGCGAGGTGATAGCATGGACCAGGTCGCGAGAGGAGAGAGCATCAGCCCCCACCGCGCCCCTTTCCGACCGAAGCTATCCGCTGGACCGGACGTTGCCAAGGCCAGACGAAGGACCTGACCTCGCGCAGGTCATCCTGAGGAGAGGGTCGACCCGGAGGTTCTCTCCCGAGCCGATTACCTACGAACAGCTGTCGAACGTGCTCTATCACTCCACCAGAGGAGTGCCGCTCGACCTGCCGTTCCCACGACACCCTGCTGGAAGTCTATCTGATCTCCAACGCGGTGAAGGACCTGCCCAACGGAAGCTACCGCCTCGACCGCGCCTCCGGCTCCCTCGAGCAGCTGAGGTCGGGTGAGTTCAGGGAGTGGGCGGCTATCTCTGCCTCGAACAGCCGCTCTTCACCGGCGCGAGCGTCGTGGTCTTCCTGATGACCGAGCTAGGCGAGGTCCTGCGCCTCTTCGGAGACCGAGGGTACAGGGCCGCCCAATTCGAGGCCGGCGTGGTGGCGGGGAGGATGTACCTGGCGAGCTATGCGCAGGGCATGGGAGCATCGGGAACGACGTTCTACGATGACGCGGTGACCGAGTTCTTTTCTCCTCGCGCATGCAAGATGACCCCGATGATGGCGCTCGGCATCGGGGTCCCCGGCTACAGGGCGAGGTTCGGAAGGATGCTCCCAAAGAGGCTGACCAGAGAACAGATGGCGGCCGGTCCAATCAGCCGCTGACTCTAGCCGATCGTGTGGCGATCATCTCGGCGGAGGCGCAACTAACCCTTCTGCAGGGCATCCTGGAGCAGTGCGGCCCTTTTGCAACCCTATGGAGTCCAGAATCATATCCATTGCTCAGGGATTCACATGATTCAAATACTCGAGTCGCTTCAATTCAACGGCGAAAGCAGCTCGTCGTCTTTGTTACGATTCGAGCGGAAGGCGGTTTGCTTGGGCGTATTGCTTCTGTTCGTCTTGTCTCCATTGTCAGCGGCGAGCGGTTACTCTGGCTCGCCAAGTTCGGTCCGAGGCGCCGAGACCGGACCCGCAGCAAACAGCGCTCCCCAACCGCTCGCTCCCAACGACTCGCCTCCCCCGGACCCTGCGCTCGTCCAGCAGAACGGCGGGACGTTCGTCGCTGGCTTGTCAAAGACGCAATCTGTCTCCTTCTCAGCCGACGTCTCGAGCGGGGACATGGTAGTCGTGGGCACGTCACTGCTGGGAAACACGGTAACCGGGGTAACGGACTCTCTCGGCTCGACGTACACGCCCGCCGGCTCGGAGACGGGCGAAGGGGGCAACACCTACGTCTACTACGCTACGCTGGGTTCTAGCGCTCCAGATACCGTCACAGTCACTGCAAACGGCAATGTGGAGCAGGGATCGGTCTGGATATTCGAGGTGTCGGGCGCCACCGCCACAGGAGAGGCGACGGCGACGGGGCAGAGCGGCATGAGTTCGGGCACGAGCACACAGACGTTCCAGACATCGACCTCAGTCGGGGCGGCGGGTGATTTCCTGCTCGCCGTGGTCGGGACGGTCGAGCTGCTCCCATCGCCCACGGCGGGGAGCGGCTTCACGCTCTCCTCAATGCCGACCCTGGTGGAATCCGGGATCGCGGAATACTCTGCGGCGGGCAGCGACGTACCCATCAGATTTCCCCGGGACGTACTCCTACCCTTCGGTAGTACCGTGGGACGAGGTCGGGATCGCTTTGCAATCGTCCTCGTCGGTCAGCTCCACGATGACCGCGGTGACGTGTTCTCCAGGAACTGTCGACGTGGGGGCTTCGACGACGTGCACGGCCACCGTCACCACCTCCGGTTCGAGCACGCCCACCGGCACCGTGATGTTCTCCGGTGACGGGAGTTTCAGCCCCTCGGACGTATGCACCCTCCCTGGCACCGTCCCGGACAAGTGCGGGGTGTCCTTCACGCCCACGGCTGGGAGCGAGGGCACGCAGACCGTCACGGGGGACTACTCGGGCGACACCTCCGATTCAGCGAGCTCGGGCTCCTTCACGACCCTGACGGTGGACCCACGGACGACCTCCACCATGGTCAGCTGCGCTTCACCCATAGAGGCGGGCACCTCGGAGATGTGCACCGTCTCGGTCACTGACACCGACACCGGGACAGCCATCACCCCCACCGGGATGGTGACGGTGTCGGATGCGCTCGGAGTCTTCAGCTCGGGGGCCGGATGCACGCTCTCCTCCGGGAGCTGCATGGTCGCTTTCTCCCCCTCGACAGGACAGTCGGGCGAGGACGCCGTCTCAGCCAGCTACACGCCAGACGCGGACCACGACGCGAGCAGCTGCGGTCCGTGCACGACCGTTGACGTCACCCCGGCACCTCCGGGGCAGGTCTCGGTATCGATAACCCTGAACCAGTTCGCGGGCCTTGGCACCACGATCTCAGGGACGAATTACTTCACAATAGGCTACACCTCATCGGGCAGCGCCCTCACCGCGGACGGGACGAGCGGGACCGTGACCATCCTGGTCGACCAGAACACAGTGGTGACAATCTCGGCCGCCTCCTCGGGTTCGAACATCTTCGAGCAATGGTGCCTGTCGATGACGGCGGGTGTCTGTGAGCCCACAACGGTCTCTGTCGGGACGTCGACCGTATCGGTCACCTACGATTACTTCGACCTGCAGGCGCAGGTGGTCAACTATGGCGTTTCAGGAGGCGGCAGCCCAGTCGCACCCTTCTTCTTGTATTCGACGGCCCCGACGACGCCCAGCGGCTCACCCGCAGCCAACGACGTGACGATCAATGCGCTTCCGATATTCCCAGGGGAAGCAGGGATTTGGGTTCTTGCGGGTACCATCGAGACCTTCGAATCGGTCACGAATACCAATCCGTCCATCTCTCTGGAACAGTGGCAGGGGGTCCCACAGTGCTCGTCTCTGGGAGGACCGCTGAGCTGCGGGGTTTATGTCTCCGACAGCCAGATCGGACCGTTCAGCCAGGGAGGCATACTCGTGACGGTCGAGTACCTACCTTCAGTACCTCGATCTCCGCTCAGTTCGAGCTCTCCGCGGTCGCAGGGAGCGGGTATTCTTCCCCGACCCTGACGTATTACTCCACCTATGGGGTCGAGTCGACCCTGGTGCTGGGCTTCGACAGTCCCACGTTTATCTGGGTGATGGCAGGTTCCACATGGAGCGTCGGCGACCTCCTCGGGGGTTCGAGCGCGACCGAGCAGTGGACCTGCACCACCGTCTGCTCGGGACTGGTCACGACCTTCGCTTACGAGATCGACCCTCTCTTCACTAACCAGTATCTTGTCACCTTTGGGGCGGATGACCTCTGGGACTGCCCCAACAGCGCGACCCAGAGCGTCTACCTGTGCAGCCTCTCCAACAGCGCTCCGGGGACGACCGAGCCTTCGGGAGCGACCTGGGAGGACGCCGGCGTGCCCTTCGAGGTGACCCAGACCCCTCCTATCGACGCTTCCCAGGGCTATGGTCTTGGCTGCGGGTACTGTTACGCGGGCGAGCCCCCCACGCCCTGCTACTGGGGCACGAGCAATCCAGCCATCACCTTCGGCAGCGCGTGTTCGTACGTCTCAGGGAACACCTGCGAGAGCGAGTTCACCGTGGACGGATCGGGGTTCGTCCTGGCCGATTTCGGCATCCCGACCGCATCCGGGAGCACCCCCACCTGTGGTGGAGGGGCCGTTTATTCGGATGGCGAATGCGTCTGTCCGTCCGGGTCTGTCATGAGCGGAGGTGGGTGCGTATGTGATGGGCTGGGCTGCGCCGGCATGGCAGGCTGGACAGTCAGCTTCGACCCCACGTACGTGCTCGTGACCGCTCCAAACGGCCTCACCCAGGTAGGTTGTGACTCGAGCGGCGACCAAGTCGATACGATGACGGGCGCGACGGTAAGCTCGTGCGCCGGCGGGACCGGGTCGATTCTCATCACCGACCCCGCGATCGGTACGTCACACGCTCCAAGTCTTCTCTGTGGGCTCGAGCAGCGCGTTTCATGTGACAATCGATACCTTGGACCTGAACGGGAACACGATCGCCGCAGACAGCTTCGCGGGCACCGTGGTCCAGGACTCTCCCCTTTCCTATTCGGTCACGATCGGGGCCGACGGAAGCCTCTCGGTTTCATCTTCGGGAGGCAACGGCGTTCCGGGCGTGCCGCAGTTCCCGTTCGGGCTCTCCTTCCTGCTGCTCATCACGGTGCCGCTGCTCCTGCTCATGAGAAGGTTCGCAGTCACCGGGAGACCTAAGGGGGCGATGCTCGGCAGAAGGAGCATCGGCGACCTACCGGATCGCGAAGAACGTACGTGTGCGTGATATATCCCCGGCCGACGCGCAATGAACCCTTATGCATGGCGCGAATGCCCAGCCTCCGAGGCGCCCGAGCTTGGCAGAGAAATCTGGATTCAGAACACGCTTCCAGCCGAGCTTATTAGCCGGCGGATGTACAATGATTCGATGAAGCCCAAGTTCGTCGCAATCGGAGCATTCCTTCTCGTACTTGGCGCGGCACTAATCGCTGTTACTCCAGTTCTGACAACCAGCGCGCTCTTCAAAGCGGAACTGCAAGGAGCCCCATCCACCACCGCCTCCAACAGTACCGCCATCTTGTCGGCTGAGGTGAATGCCATTACGCAGACGGAATACTTTGGCGTTGCGGGGGTGGTCATTGCGTCAATTGGTGGGGGGATTCTGGGATACGGAGTTCACGCGACCTACGCCGACCATCCGAGACAAGACCTGGAAGCCCGAGAAAAGCACAATCCTACGGCGGAGGCGCAATGAACCCAAATATGTTCCCATTTCAACAGCTTCCTGACTAGTGCGAATGTAGCCGGGAAATCCCGCGAACCCCTACCCGGGGAATCGCGCAAGAAATAGCGCCCCAAAACCTGCAAAAAAACGCTTTAACGCGCCGCGTGCTCCTTTCTGATGCGCTGCAGAAGGGATATCTACTTTTGACGGGAGCAAATCCTCCGGATGGCTCGGAACGCCCGCTCGTCCCTGATAATCCTTGCCGTGGCCCTTATCGCCGCGGCGGTGCTCGTACAGGCCTATGGACCAGGAATCCAGGTGGGCGCAGCCCCCCAGAAGGTGCTGCTCGGGCCCACTCCGGTGAGATGGGGGTTGACACTAGGCGGGACCTCGGTAACTATCATGGCGGCGGGGGTCCGGAGCTTTATGTTCCCTATAGCGTCTCTGTTCCATCTGAAACACAGGTCACTTTCACCTTCCACGACACCAACGCATCTGAGGCAGCAAATAGCATCACATGGATCTACATCCTCAATAGCTCCCAGTTCCACAACGCTACTTCCCCGCTCTGCAATGTTTGCTCAATCACGGAAGGCCTAGAAGTGAGGAACAACACATCTGCAGCGCTCTTCGTTCCAAAGGCCGACACGTACTACTTTGTCTTGATTGCATACTTCCCATCCGGGAGCACGATACCGACACTTGTGGTGGACGGCCAGTCCAGGCAGTACTTTGCCTACACGGACATCACCTCGATAATACTCGTAGCGGTAGCCGCAATCATCGGCGTCGCTCTCGTGCGAAGGGACAGGCGGGGCGAGCCGGTCCGGCTTCCGCAGCCAAAGAGCTAGCCCGAACGTCCGTCCCCCAATCGTCATCCCGCGGCCAAGATGGGTGCTTTAATCCGCCCCATCCGCCCCGCCGCTCCTAGGCTGATGGCCGGCCCCCTCCGGACCGACGCCGCCACCGGCTCGATAAGCGTGGCCAATGTGACCGCGGGCGCGACCTATCAGCTGAACACGATCATAACGTTCGGGAACGGCGGGCAGGCACATGAGACCCTGTCGGCTACCGCCCAAATCGAGACGGTGCTGGAATTCCGGTGCCGCCACCTAAGCCCAACGTGTGGGTGATTCTCACCGGCGGAGGCGCAATTGGACCCTTGGGGCGCGACGGGGATGGCTAAATATACTGGTATACTTTATACTTGACATGGACTCGACCACGGTGAAAGTCTCCAAGAAGCACGGCGCGGGAACTGGCGTCGCTGCAGAAGGGCATACACGCGAAAACCTTGGAGGAGACGATACGAATGCTGATGTTGCGGCACCGCAAGGAGCTACTTGATGAGACCTTCGGGACGGACAAGCGGGAAGATGACCTCCTTCACCGAGGATGATCGCGACGAAGATCGTAGTTGACGCCTATGCTTGGATCGAGGTCTTCCTTGGCAGTGAGACGGGACGGCGAGCCAAGAGAATCATAGAGGAAGCCGAGACAGCGTACTGACGCCAGGCACGGTCCTCGCAGAGGTGGCGAGGAAATACACTCGCGAACGTGCGGTCGCATCAACAGTCCGGAAGCGGCTGGCCACGATGCTGGAAGCATCGGAGACGGTGGATATGGACGCAGACCTGGCCCTCGAGGCGGCCAAGGCGACCATCCAACTTGAGAGACGCGCCGCGTCTTCCAATCTGAGGAAACCCAGTCTGTTTGACGGAATCGTCCTGGCATCGGCAAGACGGACCGGAGCGAAGGTCCTAACCGGCGACGAGCACTTCAAGAATCTCACCGAAACAATGTGGCTTGGAACATGACTCGATAGACCAACGTGTGGGTGATCATCCCCGGCGGAGGCGAAATGAACCCTATGCATGGCAAAACATCAAAAAGCGGAACAAAGCTGCGCCGGCGACAGGCATGCCTCTTGGCCAAGGAGAGTTCAGGTATCGTCTCACGCCCTCCTGGGGTAGGCTGCCGGCCTTGTGGAAGTATGAGAACAGCTCAGATGTGGGTATAGATTCACACGGTAGGGTCTACGTCATCGATAGGGGCTCCCACCCGGTACTCGTCTTCGAGCCCGATGGGACTTTCATAGGATCATGGGGTGAGGGCGGCACATTTCGAAAGCCGCACGGAATATTCGTCGACAGTCATGATGCAATCTACATCACCGACTTCTCGACTCAACAGGTCTTGAAGTTCACGAAGGATGGGAAGCTCTTGCTCGAGCTCGGAAATAGGGATTTGCCATCGGGGACGTACTATGGCGAGCCTTTCAACATGCCTACCGGCGTCACAGTATCGCCGTCCGGAAATATCTTGGTTTCGGACGGATACGGCAACTACAAGGTGCAGAAGTTCAGCGGCGAGGGCAAGCTCCTCGGTTCGTGGGGGCGTCCTGGGAAGGGACCAGGTGAATTCGCCTTGGTCCACAGCCTGGACGTCGACAGAAACGGACGAGTCTACGTATGCGATCGTGAGAACGAACGGATTCAGATCTTCGACGAAGATGGCCGCTTCCTAGACCAGTGGACCGGGTTGAACCTACCGAGCGACATTTGCGTAAAGGGGGACGTCGCATATGTCACGGAGCAGGGGCTCACACATCCCCCGCGGATATCCATATTCGCGCTCGACGGGACCCTGCTCTCCCGCTGGGGCGAGGAGGGTGAAGCCCAGACCGTCTTGAGGTGCCCGCACGGCATTCAGGTCGATCCGGACGGCGTGATTTTCGTGGCGCAGGTGACGGTGAACTGCGAACCCCGCGTCTATACCTTCACACCCGTACGATAACCTTCATCGGCCCATTCGCTTTCCTTGTGTTCAGTCGCACAGACCATTGGCATCACCGCGCGGTACCGGATTCCTGGCGGAGGCGCGATGAAACCATGTGTATCCTTTAATACATGGTTTTCTTAAGTTTGCATGGTAATGCCCGAGACAGCGACGGTAACCAGTAAGAGCATGGTGAACATCCCGGCCCGTCTGAGGGCGAGGTACAGGATAGAACCCGGCAACAAGATAGTTTTCATCGAGAAAGGCTCTGAGATACTCATGGTGCCTGTCCCGGCCATCGACGCGCTGTTCGGAATCGATCGAGATCACAGCAAGGTCCTCAGAGACGCCGCCCGAGAGTTGAACGTTGAACGACGTCAGGAGGCAAGCGAGTCATGAAGTACGTCATGGACACGGGCGTCTTATCGCTGTTCTACGCCGGCGATGAACAAGTCAAATCGTTCTTCGGAGAGATCCAGAGCGGGCGAGCAAATGGATACGTGTCGTCGGTCAACTTGGCGGAGTTCTACTATAAGATTTGCCAGAAATTAGGTCAAGAGACCGCGACCGTGCGCTTCCATCAAACGCAGACAATCCTAGAAGCGGTCGAAACTGACGGGGAACTGACCAAGGCTGCCGGGCTGAACAAGTGCAGGTACGGTCACCTCTCCTTGGCGGACACCTTCGCGGCTGCACTGACTGAGAAAGTCGGCGGAACCCTTCTTACCACCGACGAAGCCCTGTTAAAGGTCAGGGAGATACGCGTCAAGCATTTCAAGGTCTAGCGTGTGATTATCCCCCGGCGGAGGCGCAATCTGCATGTTTCCTATAACTGGTAATGGTAGGGCGATGTGACACTACCTCCGCCTCAAATTCGCCGCCGTCCATCGAAGCTATCGGCCGCCAAATTCCTTGCGTATCCGTGCTCCATCTGCGTCCAACTCTGGAGCGGGAGGCCGCGCGGTGGGATCTGGGAAGCCACCAATCTTGATCGGGTTCCCAGGCATGCGAACTCCGCCGGAAGTGATGATCATATTCCTCGCCTTGACCTGCGGGTGTTCCACAGCTTCCATGATGTTCTGGATGGGGCCGCATGGTACTCCAGCTCTGCCAATCTGCTGAATCCAGTAGTGTGACGCTTGACCAGCAAGGATAGCCTCGAGAGCCTTCTTGAGAACCTCCTGGTTCGCTATGCGTTTCTCATTCGTCTTGAACCGCTCATCGGAGGCCAGCTCCGGTCTCCCGATGGCCCTGCAGAGTCGGACGAAGAGTTCGTCATCACCTGCGCAGATCACGAACGGAGCATCCTTCGCCTGGAAAGTATCGAAGGGAGCAATATACGGATGACGGTTTCCGAGGCGTCCGAGTGGTCTGCCCGTCGCGACGTACTCCATCACACCATGCTCAAGCAGACTAATCATCGCATCGAGCATCGAAATGTCTACCCTGGCCCCCTTCCCTGTTCTCTCTCGGGCATATAGCGCGCTCGTGATAGCGCAGAAACAGTAGAGGCCAGCTGTCAGGTCGGCGATCGAGGCGCCGGCCCGCGTCGCTGGGCCGTCGGGAAATCCAGTCATGCTCATCATGCCACTCATACCTTGGATGACTGTGTCGTAGGCCGGCTCCTTGCTCATGGGCCCTGTCTGTCCGAAACCAGAGCATGAGGCGTAGATCAGCCTCGCATTGATCTCGGACAATTTTTCATAGGTATATCCGAACGCGTCCATCGTCCCCGGCCGAAAGTTCTCAATCAGTACATCAGCCCTGCTCACCAGAACTTCGAAGAGCTCGCGATCATCATCGCTGTTCTTGAGGTCGAGCGCGATGCTCTCCTTCCCGCGGTTGATGAAGGCAAAATAGATCGATTTGTCGTGGAGAAATGGACCGTACTCGCGCGAGTCATCGCCAACCTTGGGACGCTCAACCTTGATGACTCTCGCGCCCAGGTCAGCAAACATCATAGTACAGAACGGTCCGGCCAAGACGTGAGAGAGATCCACGATCAGAAGCCCAGAAAAAGGGCCATCCTGTCTCTCGGTATTCTCCTTCGTGCTAGACGTCGCTCTTCCCCCCCATTAATTTCGCGGAAATCTGCGGGGGCTTCTCTATAACCATGCCCACAACGTCGCGAGAATTGACGGTAGCGAACTGACTGAGAGGAGACCCAAGGACCCCGCAGCGACCTAAATTCCCAACCTCAGGAAAGGCCGTCTCACTTAACTAGAAGCTCTGCATCCAAACTCGTCGAGAGCATGAGCAACGTAGACCAGGAAATCAAGACGATTGTGGACGAGCTACTCAGGGCGATCTCCACGAAGAACATCATCGCTGAGCCGATCGAGGTGGGGGACAACGTGATGATCACGATCACCAAGGTCGGTCTCGGCTTTGGAGCGGGGAAGGGCGAGGGCAAGAACGAGAGAGGTGGCGCGAGCGGAGGCGGGGCTGGAGGGGCAGTGGGAGTTTCACCGGTGGCCGTCCTGGTCGTCCACAAGTCTGTCTCAGGTCCCGCGGGCGTAGAGGTGAAATCCTTGACTCCCCCGAGCGCGATAGGAAAGGCCATCGGCGAAGTCGCTTCGACGCTCATGGAGAGGATGGGCACCCAGAAAGAGAAGAGCGAAGAGAAGGACGCCCACAAACCCTAGCAGAACAAGAGACGGCCGCGCGTGCTTCTCGAGATCATCGCAATCGCACTCGTCGTCATCTTTACCATAGCGGCCGCGATTCTACTGATACCGGTAGACATCACGCTGAAGGCTTCGAAGGCCGACGGCTCGGTCGTCAACGGCGTTGCACTACGCTGGATAGGAATTACACTGTGGCGGAGCGGGAACAAGAAACAGAAGCAAGAGCCGAAAAAGAGAACCGCAGGATTCGACATTCAGAGGGCACTCAGGTTGCTACCCTTGCTATGGGACGCCGCCCCGGCGCTCGCTGGGATTGCCAGGGGGTTCTGGAGAGGGACACGGCTCAGGAGGCTCTCCATAGATCTGGCCTTGGGGACCGGTGACCCAGCCGACACGGCCATCCTGGCTGGATACCTGTGGTCGCTCGCCTGGATCATCGACCTCGTGCCGCGCGTGACGTTTTCGCTGCACCCAGATATGGAGAGGGCGCGGCTCGATGGCTCCGTCGATGCAGAGCTCAGGGTGAGATTGCTGCCGATCATGGTAGCCCTCCTGATGGCTTTCACCAAGAGGCCCTTCCGACTATTGCTCAGGGAAGTAAGAAGATGATGACGATGAAGCTCGAAGCGAGCAGGATCATGGAATCGAGGTCTTCCTTCACGGTAGGGGAGAGGGTGTTCCACGTCGTGACGGAGGTTGTCAGGGTGAGCGCAGGGGGACACCTGTTCTCGGCCTTCGTCTCTCCTGTCGCTCTCCTGGTCTTGGAGCCGCAGGATACCTACGCCATCTCCTTGACAGGCGAGGACCTAACCGTCGACGAGCTCTTGGTCAGGGTGCCAGCACTGAAGGCAGAGATGTCGACGCGCGATGGGGCCCGTTCTCGACCGACCGCAACTCTGAAATAATTGGCGCGAGTTTTTTTCGCGATATCATTCATGGACACGTACGACGCCATAGCCACCAAACTGGACGTCCGAGAGTTTGCTACAAAACACGTGCCGGGCAGCATCAAGCTGAAGATACTCGAAGCTGCCAGGCTCACAGGCTCGTCCATGAACAGCCAGCATTGGCGGTTCCTGGTAATCCAGGACCGGGCCAACCTGAAGACACTAGCTCTCGACAGCACCTCCGGCGGATGGGTGGAGAGCGCGGATTTCGCGATCTTGATCATGATTAATCCGAGCGTGCCTGGTAGTACGATAGACGCGGGCCGGGTCCTTCAAGACATGCAGCTTACAGCCTGGAACTTCGGCGTCGTGTCCCGAATCTTTATTGGAATCAAGGAAGACGCCCTTCGCAGGGACTTCGGAGTGCCGTCCGAGCTTAAACCCAGCGCGGTCCTTGGCTTTGGGTACCCCAAGCACAAGGTGCTTGGAAAGAAGAACAGGAAACCGCTCGAAGAGTTGGCCTTCTCCGAAAGGTACGGGAATCCACTAGACCCCAAGCAGCTCGCACCGTAGTCGAATCCAGCTCCGAAGCCCAACTCTTGGTGATCATCCCCGGCGGAGGCGCAATGGACACTATACACGGCTCAACACATTTCCTTCCTATGTTTTGATTAGATATCATTAGAGGCTCTAGATCCTTCTGCTGCCAAAGCGTAGCACTAAATATCATCCCGCGCTCGATTTACATGAGGCATCGATGACCACTCAAGCGACCAGGAACCTCGTAACCGTCGTCGCGGCCGTCGTGATAACCGCTCTGATCGTGGGTGCTTCGACCTTCCTTGTGGTCTCGTCCGGCCCAAAGACCATCACAATCACGAGCAACGTGACGCCTTCCAGTGGTCGGCTCTATGAGGTCGTCTTCAAGCAGTCCGGAACGTGCACCCCGACAGCTTACGAAGTGCCATGGTCCGTCACGCTGGGGCCCTGGACGGTGGCGGAACCGTCGAACGCGTCGGTGCCCCTCGACACCGGCGCCGGCTACGCAGGTCCTGAATTCGTCAACGAATCGGTGATTGTGTTCTCCGTACCCAACGGTCAATATCCATACAACGTGACCGCGGTGTCGGGCTTCGGGAACTCCACCGGAGTCGTCAACGTCGACGGAGCCGACGTCATGGTCCTGCTCGAAGGTCCATTTACAGGGTGCACGATGTCGACAGCGACTTCGACGACGATCACCGAGACGACTGGTCAAACTTCCATCGGGTGCTCATCCGGCAGCTGCGTCACATCAGCGCACGACAATGGCGACTCGATTTCGGTGGGTCCGCTCTCGATTTGCCCCACCAACTGCGTCTATCCCTCGCCATACGTGAGCGGACAGGTGCTGGTCAACGCCACGACGCCCCTCCTCACCCTGACCGTGTACGTCAACGGAACTTTCGACGGCACTCCAATCAACAACACTGCGGGCGAAGCGCTTACGGGTACGGTGTTCGCGTACGAATACAAGGGGTCGATGCCGAGCTCCCTCACCCCTGTCGTGCCCGGTGACACCTATGCGTTCACGTTCATCGCGGGCTTCGAGGACGGGAGCAGCGCCAGCGGGACCTCGTATGTGACCGTGGGCGCGTCCACGAGCACCAGCCTCGGAGGGGGCACCATCGTCCTCGTCCAGCAGGGGACGACCTACCAGGTCCAGGCGAGCTACGACTGCGTCGCGGGGCACATGTCGGTCCCGTTCAATGTCACGACAGCGTCCACGCTGTTCGGCGCCATAGCTGCCGGCTCGCCCGGAGTCACCCTGTACGTCGCGACCGCGCAGGATGCGCAGAGCGTCTCGATGGGCCACCCGACCTCGTGGGTCTACACATCCGGGGTGACCTCCTCGACCAGCTTCAACATCCCCCTCGGCGCCGGCTCCTATGTGCTCTGGACGGAGGGGGCCGATCTGAATTGCGGGGCCACCGTAGTGACCCCTCTCGAGCAGTTGGTGAACGTAACCGTGACCCAGGCAATCGGACTGACCCCACCGTAACGGGAAATCGCTCCTGGGGGGGCGCAATGATCCCTATACATGGCATTACATTCTTCCTTCGATTGTTTTAGTTAGAAATGGCTGGAGGTCACGGATGGATTTCCGAGTAGAATGTTGGAAATCCGCATCCGGACAAGCGTATTAACCGCCATCGCCTCCTCAGACATCGACTCGGCATGAGACATCAGCGCAGGGCAGTCTCGTCAACGATCATGGTTGCGGTCGTCATCGCGGCAGTTGCGGTCGCTTCGGTAGGCTACTTGGCCTACATCAACACTTCAAACGACACGACCAGTACAGCGACTTTCCTAGGGTCATCTACCCCCAGCTATGCATCTCCGGGCTCAGAGGGGCCGGGGCTTCCGGGTCCTCAACAGGGTGTAGAGACTGTAACGACTACCACGACATCCACGGCCAACACCACCGCCGCAACCACGGTAACAGAATGCAGCAACACGGACACCATAACCGTCACACAGTTAGAGACGGCTAGTACTCAAGCAACGGCAACGGTGACGGTCACCGTAACGACGACATTGACATACTACGGCTCCACAGCGACAGTGACAGCTTGTCAAACGTCAATAACAACGACGACAGTCACCCAAACGACGTAGGAACATTCTAAGACGGTCCGGAACCCTAAAGCTGCGCACCTATCGGGTCGAGGACCGCAGCCCCAGCATCGTAGGGATGAACATCATCTGCGGCGGGGACTTTTCCATCTGCCAGTATGCCCCGATGATCTCGCCGAGGTGGTGGGCCTGCTCGAAGGAGCTCTGGAAGATGACATCCTCGAGGGTATAGCGGCCCGAGAACCAGGGGACCTTGGCGGCCCTTCGCAGCTTCGCATCGGTGAGCTCGGCCGTCAGGTCGTCGACCCCCCTCCAGACCCGTTCGCGGTATCGGCGCAGGTCTCCCCAGGACTTGATGTTCTCGCGCCTGCGAGCCTGGTCTTCCCAGACCTCGCGTCTGCTCTGCGCCACCGCTATGAGCAGGGACTCGTGAACGTTCAGGATGTGCACGAGGGTGTCCTTTATCGAGAGGTGCCCTATCTCCCGGTTCCTGACCGCCTCCGCCCAGCCCAGTCGGCGGGCGCCGCGCTCGTAAGCCTCGAAGGCGCGCCTATCATAGGCTATGAGCCGCACCATGGTGTCCTTGGAGGACAAATCAACTCCTCGGTGACTGCCACGGCGCACTTAAGCCTGCGGCATGAGATGCCCAGGTCGGATGCTGCCCCGTGGACGCGCGACGGGACTCTACACCACCCTCAGGTCGAGTCGAGCCTCACCGAGCAGTTCGACGACCTTCGCCTCGATTTCATCGTAGTCGCCTTCTCCTACGTGCTCGTACCTGATCATCCCTTTCGAGTCTATGAGGGTCTGCCTGGGCCAATAGCGGTTGCCGTAGAGCTTCCACGTGGTGTTCTCGCTGTCGAGGGCGATGGGATACGTCAATCTCGCCAAGGCCACCGCCCTCTCGACGTTCTCCCGTTTCCTTTCATGAGGGAACTCGGGCGTGTGCACCCCTATGACGACAAGACCGCCCCCAGAGAACTTCGAGTGCAGCCCCTTCATCGCCGGAAGGGTCCTCTGGCAGTTGACGCAACCGAAGGTCCAGAAATCAAGGAACACCACCTTCCCCCTCAATGCACGAAGGCTGAGGGGCTGTGAGTTTATCCAGCCGTCAATCCCCTCCAGCTCCGGAGCTACCCTGGGGTTCATCCTGGATTGGCTGCCGCGTCTTATCATTTAGCAGTTCTTCAGTTTTCGTTCCAGGTCGTCGACCCCCCTCTCATCGTGGTCCCCGGCGGAGGCGCAATGAACCCTACATATGGCATGCGGCCTACACCTATATATTATAGCACATAGTCTATATCAACAATGACAACGACGATAGCCGTCAAGGAATCCACTCGCGATAAGCTGAGGAGGTTCATGAAAGAAGAGGGAGCCCAGAGCCTTGACCAAGCAATCAACGCCCTCATGGAGAAGGCTGAGCGGGTGCCCAAGAGCATGTTCGGGGTCGACAAGCCCAAGGCCGTCCACCTCTCAAGACGTGAACACGAAGAATTCCAAAGGTGATCAGCGATCTACATACTGGACACGTTTTCTTGGATCGAGTGACTTCGCAGGTAGCCCGGCAGGCGAAAAGACCCGGAGCTACGTCGAAAGCGGTGAAGCTTTCACTCCCACGATCGTGATAGCGGAGTTCACCGACAAGTACACCAGAGAGGGTCTCGACCCCAAAGAGCGGTTGAAGTTCCTCAAGACAATCTCTGCCCTCGCGCCGCTCGACGAAGAGACGGCGGAGCTGGCCGGGAAAATCAGTGCCGAACGAAGGCGACAGGTCAAGGGCTGGGGATTGGTGGACTCCGTAGTTCTAGCCACCGCTAGAATGAGAAAGATGAAGGTCGTAACAGGAGACGAGCATTTCCGTGGATTGGACGAAGCAGTCATGATCAAATAACTCAATCGAAACCTGGCGGTGATTATCCCCGGCGGAGTCGCAATGACCCCTCATGCGCGACTAAACATTCTCCCTTTTTTTAAAAGGGTTCATTACGGATTACTGTGCTGACTGGCGGTCAGCGTAAACCTGACCAGATGCGTCATCCCCGTAACCACCCTCCTTTGCGTTTAGGTAGTAGACGTACATGGCCAGCACGCCGCCAAGCACAATCATAGCGAATCCTGAGATACTGATGGGGTCGAAATTGATACACCCAGCATAGCAGACTGGGCCAGTGTAGGGGTTAGGGGTGTAGAGCTGTGAACCGATAGCCCAGAGACCTGCGATGACCAGAGCGATTGCGACGAGGGCTGAGAGTAGCTTCCTGTCGCCGAAATCCATTCGTTGGTTCTTTTATGGCCTTTTCTTTAACTTATTCCCAGGCGGAGACGCATTGATCCTTCAGGTTAGCACCAGGTTTATGATTAACATCTGCCACTCAATCACCCGGCATGAAGCATTATTACGGGTCCAAGTCATAGAAACAGAATCGCTATCTAGCTCCAAGACGGGCAACCGTTGGAAAGGCGAGATGGGATGAAGGGGAGGCTGGTCGTCGGGATAATTCTGCTGCTCTTTCTCCTGCTGGCCGGCGCGTTTTCACTGATGGAACTGAGTGGAACCGAGGACGCCCAGCGTGCCGCCAACAACGCCGTCCCGCCTGCGCTCGATTATCTGGCCGAGAACTACAACGCCACCATCGGGCTCATCCCCGCGACCCCTCACGGCGACACCTACTATCTCTACAGTGACAACTTCCTTGCCTCCCTGGCCCTCCAGGCTCACGATTCCGGGAATGCGACTCTCGCCGAGATGGCTTCGAACATATCCGAGAGCGTCCAGGAGTACCTCAAGCCCGTTCCAGACGCGGTGAACCAGTACATGGTCATGACGCGCTGCGTCGGATTCATCAACGGGTCGGAGGACTATGTGGTCTCCCACATCGACGGTTCCACCATCCTGACCACGCAGAACAACCAATCTTACGTTCTTGCTCCGTCAGATTACGCCGACATCGCGCTCGTGGTCGCCCTCTACGACCATTGCTCGGGTCAGGATGGGGATGCGCTCGCAGCTTATCACCAAGCGACCCTCCTGTATCACGGGACAGGGTTCCTGGACGCACCTTTCACGAATGGACCGGAGAAAGGGCAGTACCAGACCTACAAGCTGGCTTTCTACATCTATGTCAGCGAGGTGCTCGGGTACCAGTATCCTGCGAGCATGCAGTCCAACCTTCTTAGGATGCAGGCGCCATCCGGAGGGTTCTACACCGGATACTACGGCAACTTCTCGACCGGAACAACGAGAACGAGCACCGAGACCACAAGTCTGGCAATCCTGGCGCTGGGGTACCCCAGAGGAATCAGCATCCAAGAGATAGCGTATCTTGCCAGCATACCAATCATCATGGTGGCCGCTGCTATAGTGATCTTGAAGACCATATCCGCAGGCGCTAGGCAGCCGCCAACGGCCGAGCCGCGTTCCTCCTCGGCGGAGGCGCAGTGAACCTCCGTTCGTGGAGCTTCTGCGGAGCGTTCTGACCTCCCACTCTCATCTATGCCAATTTCTACAGTAATCAAGAAATACCCAATAACACACAAGAAACAGTGGTGTGGAGCAGACAAAACGAGGACTATCGAGAAGACAGCGATTCTACTTCGTCACTGTCTTCATTGTCGCTTTCACGGTCAGCGTTGCATCCGTCACCAAATGGAACCAGCTCTACAGTTCAGACCCGGAGATTTTTTCCGTTCTTCTATTTGTCAGCTTGTTCGCATCGGTAGCATCAAACCTAGTCGCAAACAAGTTGACCATATCTCACATCAGCAAGGTTGGATTTCAAGGAGAGGCCAACCCATTCCAAAGGGCTTTTTACAGGAAATTCGGTCTTAACTCAGGTTACGCTCAAGTATTGATTGGGATTCCCGTCGCATATGCAGTAATTCTTCTGTTCTTCGAGTACTTTCACTTCTTGTCCTTTCGTTCGCTTTTACCCTATTCCCTTTAGTCTTGTCCTACGACGCCATTCAAGATTACCTTGTCCTAAGAGCAAGACCAGGAAAATGACTCAGGGCACCTGCAGTGTCCCCGGCGGAGGCGCAATGAACCCCATACACGGCGTAACATCTCTTGGGTCTGCGACACCTAGAATTTCGCGCCGGCTGTGGGTGTGAGTGTCACCCTCCCTTCCGCCCGCGTGGATGGTTTCCAAGCTCGCAGCGCCGATGGATTCATTTGCGGCATCCAAGAGTGGAGTGGCCCACGTAGGGAGGGATTGATCGGCGCTTGAGCGGAAGCACCGACAGCATCCTGAACGTGTCCAGAGCCCTTCTGCTCGACCGGAACGTGAGGGCCATCGCGCTGACGAGCCTCATATCGGGCGTCTACATCGGGATGCTGAACACCCTCCTCCAGCCCTTCACCGTGGGACTCGGACTCAGCATCGCCACGCTCGGGATCCTGCAGGCCGTTGGCAACAGGTTCAGCGGTCTCGACCTCCTCGCTCATACAGCCGCTCGCCGGGCACTACGCGGACATCTTCGGAAGGAAGGTCGTGATCGTCGCTGGGAGCGTGACGACGATAGTCTCGATGTCGTTCTTCCTTCTCGCCGCCCTGTCCCACAACCCCGTGGCTCTGCTGGTCGGCATACCTCCTCTACGGGCTCTCCGCTCTCTCCAGCCCCGCGTCCCAGGCGATGGTGGCGGAATCGGTGAACCTGGAACCCAGCAAGATGCACGTCGCTTTCAGCACCGTATTCCTGCTGGGCACCGCCTCGGGGGCGTTGATGTCCTTCGCCGCGGGACCCCTGGTGGCCTGGGTCAGGCTACTTCGCGATATTCGGCATCGCGGCAGCCCTCGAGTCTGTCGACCTCATCCTCTATCTGAGAGAGCTCAGGGAGACCAGGAAGGGACCGGGTCCCGGCGCCAGGCCGCGGGAAGCCTTCTCCTTCAGGAAGGCGCTGGCCCTCCCGAAGGGGTTCTCAGGCTTCTTCGCCACCTTTGCGATGGACTCGTTCGCGTTCGGCATGACGACCACCATCATCTATGGGATGCTGGTGACCCAGTTCCGATACTCTCTTGACGTCATCAGCATCCTCGTCGGCACGGTCTCGATCGCCACCATCCTGGCGCAGTACCCCGCAACAAGGCTCCTGCTTCGGGTCGGACCCATCAAATCGCTGGCCATCTCGGAACTCTTGGGGTGCATAATGATGGGAGGGTGGGCTCTCTCCAATTCGATACCCCTCTTTCGTCCTGTTCTCGGTCTTTTTCGGGATCTCGATAGCCACCTGGGTGCCCGCCCAGCAGTCGCTGTTGATGTCGCGCTCCCCTGCGGAAGAACGGGGGAGCCTGGGCGGAAAGCTGGCGGTGTATCGGGGCTTGGTGGCCTTCCCCGCCCCCATCATCGGCGGCTTCCTCTATCAGGCGCTCGGCTTTCAGGCCCCGATCCTCGCCAGCCTTGTGGCTACCATAATCACGGTAGTCATGATAGTCAAGTTGCTGCCTGAAGCACCAGATTAAGCGCCTGGGGTGGTCGGACGTTGACAAGCGGAGGCGCAATGAACCCTATAGGCGCGAATACATAAAACACCGCACCATTTCCAACGCCTAATGGGACGGGTCTCCAAGCTCGTATTCGGAAGGACACGGGTGCCCAAGGATCTGCATCATCTACGCCGGGGTCTATCCTCCGCGCCGGATAGAGGCGGTCAAGAAGCAATTTGACGAAAGCTCGAGCACCAGTGAGGACTTTGTAAAGTCGGCTTTCGCGAAGAGGAACGGAAAGGAGCTCTTGCTCTGCTTCGGGGTCTACGGCGGGGTAGCGACGATGGAGCTCCTGCAGTGCCTCAAGGACGGGGGCGCCAGGACGGTCGTCTTCGTGGGTTCGATGGGGGCGAAGAAACTTCCTATCGGTACCATCGTGCTACCTGCTGCCGTCGTCGATAGGGCAGGGATTGTCTCCCTCGACGACCCGAACCACTCCATCACCCACGCAGACCCGGTCGCGGTAAAGACCATGCGTCTGGTGCTCAAAGCGAACGGCATAAGGTACGAGGAGGCCACCATCGTCTCCGTGCCCTCGGTCCTCCACGGAGTGGAGAGTATACTCAGCTTCGTCAAGGGCCGGCACGATGTCGCAGGCGTGGAGCTGGAGCTCTCCACCCTCTATCACTTTGCGAAGAAGCTCGGGATCCGGGCCTATGCTCTGGTTTACGTCTACGACAACGCACAGCACAGCATTATCGACCGGCCAGAGTCGCTGGAGAAGGTACGCCGCGAAGCCTACCAGACGATCCAGCTTGTCGTCAAGGATCTCCTGCGCACCATAGCCGCCTGAAGGCAATCGCTCTCGGAGGAGCAATTAACCCTAGACATGGCATATCGACCCAACTTGCGGATGAGTCCACGCTGCCGTATGGGACTATAGGCGATTCAAGGTTCGATGAACTAAAATAGCAAAGTCGGCATTCGCTGAGCATAGTGGCAGTTTTCATGGATCTAGGCCCTTTCTCGATATGTCTGGCAGTCAAGGACCTGCAAGCCTCAAAGAGCTTTTACGAGAAGCTCGGGTTCACCGCCGTCTCCCCGGACCCCGAGCACAACAACTGGCGCGTCATGAAAAACGGGAAAACCGAGATCGGAATTTTCCAGGGCATATTCGAAAAGAACACCCTCTGTTTTAACCCCGGGGGGCACTTCGGGAAGCCTCTCGCAGATTTTACTGACGTACGCGAAATATACCGAGAGCTGAAAGCCAAGGGCGTCGAGACGACGGAGGATGCAGGGTTGAAGTCGAAAAGCGGACCGGCCGGCTTCTTCGTGACCGACCCCGACGGCAACCCGATTCTAGTCGAACAGCATGTCTAGCTGAAGTCTGCTCGGTCGAACAGGCACACCAGAACCCTGCCAAGGGGCATGAGATTCCCCGGCGGAGGCGCAATGAGTCCGCCTACACGACTTCACGAATCGAGCCGAGACACTCCCCGCTGTGTCGATAAGCTATAATAAAACAGGGGAAGGTCTCCAGCCATGTCACCCAAGCGTGTTCTCGTGACGGGCATGAGCGGGCTCATCGGGGGCGTCGTACGGTCCAAGCTCGAGGGAAAGTACGAACTCGTCGCGCTCAACCGCCGGCCCGTGGAAGGGGTGACGTGCTACCAGGCCGACATCGCAGACCTCGACGCCATCCTTCCAGCGTTCAAGGGCGTCCACACGGTGGTCCACCTCGCTGCCGAGGTAAACGACGACGCCACCTGGCAAGCCTTCAGGGACACCAACATAACCGGGACCTACAACGTCTTCGAGGCGTCCAGGCTCTGCGGAGTGAACAGGGTGATATTCGCGAGCAGCGGCTCGACCATATCTGCGGTGGAGAGGCTTCCTCCCTACGACGCCATTGTCGCAGGCAGGTACGACCAGGTCCCGGCCTCCTGGGAGAAGATCACACATCTTTCCCCGCCACGGCCGGACGGCATCTACGGGTGCACGAAGCTCTGGGGCGAGGCGATTGCGAGGAAGTACTCCGACGACTACGGTGTCAGCGCCATTTGCCTGCGGATAGGACCCGTCAGGAAGGAGGACCGGGCCATGAGGTCCAGGGAATTCTCAATCTGGTGCAGCCAGAACGATGTCGGGAACCTGATCGAGCGGTGCGTGGAGGCGCCCGAGACCCTGAAGTTCGACATCTTCTATGCCGTCTCCAATAACAGGTGGAGCTACAGGGACATGGAGCACGTTCGTCAGGTGCTCGGGTTCGTGCCTCAAGACTCCGTTGATAGGTTTCGTTAGGGCTTCTTAGCCGTGTTCTTCCGGAAGGCTTTTACCATCTGACACAGTTCGGCGCATAGTTTGAGGCTCGGACCAACGGGCGCGGTCCTGTTATTCGGATTGCTTCTGTTGTGCGGTGGGCCGATGCTCCCGTCAGCAATCGGTCACGTAGGTTTGACCAGCGCGGGTGTCTCCCCGCACGCGGAGCCGCTTGCGGCCGCTTCGACGACTAGCGTCTCAACCCAAACTCTACCATCGTCTCTCACTGGCATTAACAATACTGTCTGGGAGGACAGCTCAGGCGGCACCTGCGCCGATTGCACATACACGGTCTTCTTGTCACCCGGGAGCGCACCCAATACCTACTTTCTCGCCATCTGGTACCTGACAGACCCGTCGTGCCCTCCAGCTGCGCAGACCGAGTTGGTCAATCTCGACATCGGCGCCAATGGCACCATGCTGAACGACAACCCCGGGTATACGCACATGGAGCTGTGTACTCGTGCAAGCAATCCTATCGTCCAAAATTGTGGTCAGGATCAGATTTGGTACGTGGACAATTTCACTCTGACCGTAACCCAGAGCACCATCTCAGGAGACTACCAAAGCCAATACTGGACCTGGGACACGGATTCAAACGGAAACATATCGAACTGCTCGATCGAGTATAACTACACGCAGTCCTTCTCTCTCACTCCTGTGTTTAGCTCGACGAGCTCATCCTCCATCGCACCTTCTTCCAGTGCCACGTCGCAAAACACTGGAAGCACAAGCCCTCCGCCAGTTCAGACTTCGAGTAGTTCTAAGACCACCTCTTCGTCTTCCTCGACCACGACATCAACCAATTCTGGCGGTTCCGGACACCTGGAAGTGTATATCCTGGCAGCCGCTTCCGGTACTGGTTCTTGCGGGAGCTGCTTCCTGGGCCGTCCTCAGAAGGAGACCGAAAGTCGCCCTGGCGTAAATCAAGCCATAACATCTTCAGAGTTTTCGACAGATGCTTGCTCCGGATAGACGGCGATGATTTTTAAGAGGTCAGCGTCATGGCTCGCCGAAGTTGAGCGGACCGACCCCCACGCCCGCGAACCGGGAACCGCCGGCAGCCCTCCTGCAGATTGAGACCTCGAGGATCTTTGTCAGCACGGTGAACGTGAGGCGCCATCCCGGAGACGTGACGGAGATAGAACAGTCCATTGCCGAGAAGGGCATACTCGAGCCCCTGTTGGTCAGGCCGGTGGACGGCCGGTACGAGCTGATCGTCGGGTCCAGAAGGTTCGAAGCGGCAAAGCATCTGGGATTGAAGACGGTCCCGGCCGTGGCCAGGTCGATGACGGACGAAGAAGCGATCATAATATCGATGGTCGAGAACATCCAGCGAAGGGAGCTCGAGCCCGAGGAGGAATACGATGCCCTGATGAAGCTGCGGAAGCTCAATCCGGCCATCTACGCTTCGGCGGGGGACCTCGCGAAGGTCATCGGAAAGTCGCGCCAGTACGTCGAGGACCGACTCGCCGCCGTTCAGACGGTGAGGACAATCCGCAAGGCCAGAGGTTCGAAGATTGCCGTCAGAGAGGCTCCGACCATGGAGGAGAGAAAGGACGGGGTCTTACCGATGAAACACGCGGCGTTCCTTCACAGGGCCGAGGAGGCACCAAAGGTCCAGCAAATCCCAGAGGCGAGGCGGGCAAAGAAGCTCTCCGACCTGGCGGAGACCATCGCCGAGCTTCCCGGTCCCGAGGCGCAGAGGGTGGTCGATCGCTTCATGTTGACCCCGCAGAAGCCCATCGAGGAGATCAGGAGGGAGGCAGAGGCACTTCGGTCGACCAAGATAGAGGTCCTCCTGGACCCACGCGTCGCAGACAGCCTCAGGAGAGCCGCAAAGGAGAAGGGAACGACGATAGAGGCGATCGCGGCGCTCGCGATCTCACGCGTGGCTCAGACAGAACAAATACTGACCTTCGAGCTCTGGATTTCCAACTGGAGAAAGTGCAGCGATTCCGAGAGCACTCTTGAGAGCGACGGGAGCCGGTTAAATACGGGGGCATGCCGTGACCATGACTAGGGCAGAACCGGTTGTCCGATTACAAGCCTAATGACGAGGACTGGGACCAAATGGACAAAGACGAGAAGAAGCTGGAGACAGAGGAGGCCGAATCTGACGCGGACGAGCCCGGCGAGTACGAGCCTATCGCGGTCGTTGACGAGAAGCCGGGAGGGCCCAAGCGAAAGAAGCCCGCGAAACGGTCTGCCCGAAAGTGATGCGGCATCCATAGCCCGACGCGCCGGTGATTATCCTCCGGCAGAGTCGACGGCCGTTAGGTCGCCGAAGGTCCTAGGTCTGCAATACGGTCGTGCTTGGTGGAGGCGGAGGGCTATCCTGCCGCTTCGAATAGTAATCGGCATCGGTCAAGCCGGACGATTGCTTCGGCTTGTCGTCCTTCCTGATCGCTCCGATTATGGCCACTATCAATCCCGCGAGGAAGAGGACGCCGCCAAGGAGCACGAGGATTCCAGACTCGATTGTCTTGGCGAGGTTTTCAGCAATCACTATCTTGGTGGTGGGCTGGCTGGACGTGAAGATGACATAGTAGTAGTCTCCTGCTTTGAGCCCGACGTATGTCGCTGACCCTCCCGCCGTCGAGTTGGTGGGAAGGGCATACGTCGCAAGGCTCGTCGGATTCACTTCACTCAGTGACTGTGCCGTGATGAGCCCTCCGGTCGAGGAAGGCGACCTTATGACCACTGTGGAAGTGGAATTCAGGACCACCTCAGAGGAGACGTATTCGCCTGTTTGGGACTGAGTGAAGGTAGATAGCGTGCTGGTGGTGCCTCTTAGGGCCGCTGCCCCGCCAGCCACGAAGGCTATCCCGATGACCAACAAGACCAGACCTATGATCACCATGCGCTTTTTCATCTTTCCAATCCTCTCCTACGCTCTCTCTTCGAGTCCAATCGCCACTGTCACCACGATGGAAAATAACGAGCAATATTATCCTTCCCTCTGTTTGGCACAAGAAGGTCATCCATTGCAGGTGCATAGCCACAGCGGTTCGTGGAATCTTGTTTGACGGGCCACTATGGTAAGGCAGCGCAGCACAACGTCAACGTAAACCTGGACGGTTCAAGGAAGCTTGAACTCCCATCCCCACTCGGCCCCTCCGTCCCTCGCGCCCTTGATGTACTCGACCAGGTAAGCCGGTAGCTGATCCTTCGTTATCTCCTCTCCATCGTCGTTGACGAAGCCGCTGCCCTGCGGGTGGACGCCGTAGCTCCCATCTAGGTCTGGTGGGCTCACGGCGCAGAGTTTGAGATTCGCTGGACCCGAGGGGCCGGAGAAGGAGAGAATCTTGCCGGTCGGATCACAGAAGACGTCGACCGAAGTCCCCTTCGGGACGGTAATCATCAGGTTCACGAGCTTGTCGAGGTTGGCACTTATGACCTGCCATGCCCATCTTTCATCCATGCTGCTTCATGAGGCGAGCCCTTGATATTTATGGCTGCTTCGGAGCGTCTCTAGAACTAGTTGGTCGGGTTTATGCTGAACCAGTAGGACATGTTCCCGCCAAGGCGCTCAGCGTTCTCTATTCGAGCCCCATGACTTTCTGCGGGACGTAGGGTTCCTCCAGATACGTCGCATCCTCTGTCGAAATCTTGACGTCCAGCGAGCCCACGAACTCTTCCAGGTGCTCGACCTTGGTCGTTCCGACGATCGGTGAGGTCACTCCCTTGTAGAGTAGCCATGCTATGGCTATCTGCGTCGGGGTGGCGCCCTTGTTCGCCGCGAGCTCCTTCGCCCTCCGCACGATTTCGTCATTGGCTGGCTTCCCGACATACCTCGTGTACGCAAACGAACCGGGCGCTACCCTCTCATTGGCGTTCGTCTCGACCGCGATCTTCCCGTCGGCGAAGTACTTCGCTGTTCAGGATCCCCCCGGCAGTCGGGCTCCAGGGGATCAGCGCCACATTCTCGTCGGCGCAGAGGGGGTTCATCTCCCTCTCTTCTTCGCGATAGACCAGGTTGTACATGTTCTGCATGCTCTCGAAGCGCGCGTAGCCGTTGGTCTCGCTGGTGTGGAGCGCCTTCGCGAACTGCCAGGCCCACATGCTCGAGGCCCCGATGTAGCGGATCTTTCCAGCCCGCACCAGGTCTGTCATCGTGGAGAGCGTCTCGGCGATGGGCGTCTCGTAGTCCCACCTGTGGGTCTGGTAGAGATCTACGTAATCGGTCCCGAGCCGCCTCAGGGACTCGCCGAGCTGCCAATACAAGTGCTTGCTCGACAGCCCCCGCTGGTTGACGCCCTCGCCCATGGGGCGGAACACCTTCGTCGCTATCACGGCGTCCTCCCTTGAGCCTTTGAGGAACCTCCCGAGAATCTCCTCCGACCGTCCGTGAGAGTAGGCGTTCGCCGTGTCGTAAAAGTTCACGCCGAGGTCCCATGCCCGTTGCAGCACGGGTCTGGCTTTTTCCTCGTCGACCATCCAGCCAGCCGAGTCTCCGAAGGTCATGCAACCGAGACAGATCCTCGAGACCTTAATACCCGTCTGTCCGAACCTGACGTATTCCATGCCGGCCCTGGGGAAAGTCCGTCATTATCAGCGTTGCTCGGAAAGCGAGCTCCCTCTGGGAGGACTTTGGGGAATTTCAAGATGGCGCGACTAACACCATACCGAGCAAAGGTTTATTCTCGGATTCGGGGACAAACGAACACAGTTGAGGATAGCCGTTATCTCCGATATCCACGGTAACCTCACGGCGCTCAGGACGATATTACCAGAGATCAAGGAGGTTGACCGGGTCGTCTGCCTCGGTGACGTAGCCGCAGTCGGGCCGCAGCCCCACGAGGTCATCGCCTTCCTCCGTAAGACGAAGTGGCCCTGCGTGATGGGCAACGCAGACGAGTCGCTGGCGAACTCAATCCTGGGGGAATACGAAAAGTCGAAGGCGCCAGAAGATGAGAAGAGGAGGCTGAGGGCGCTTGACGAATGGACCTCCGCACGACTTGATCAATCGGACCGGAGGTTCCTCTTGGGGCTCAAGCCCACAATCACCATCAGGGACGGCCGAAACTCGTTGCTCTGCTACCACGGTTCCCCCCGATCGAACACGGAGCGAATAACGCCGACGTTGCCAGACGATCAGGTGGCCAAGATTCTAGGAGACCGCAGAGCGACAGTATTCGCGGGCGGCCATACTCACGCCCAGATGATCCGCCGGCTGGGAAGCTCGATGATAGTGAACCCTGGGAGCGTGGGACTCCCGTTCGAGACCGATTCTGCTGGAAAGACCGTGAACCCCACCTGGGCGGAATACTCCATCGTGACCTTCGATGGTCAGAATCTCGGCGTGGAACTGCGCCGGGCTGGGTATGAGAAAGCGGGACTGGAGAAGGCGGTCAGAGCGAGCGGCATGCCGAATCCGGATTGGTGGCTAGCGGACTGGCGGTAGACCCGACGGGGGCGGAATGAACCCTTATGCACGACGTCAAGAGGCCGCAGGATTGCGTCCTAAACCCTAGGTCTATATTCCCAAGACTCGAATCGGACTCATGGCCCTCAAGGGCAAGCAGTTGATTCCGATTGCGGTCGCTGTCGTCGCCCTTGTAGCAGGACTCGGAATCGGCTCCGTTTCCTTCCCGACCACCACGACCACGACGAAGACAGTGACGACTCCTGCTGGAGCCCCGCGCCTGTATGAGGTGGAGTTTGCCCAGCAGGGAGTCTGCTCTCCTGAGGTATGGCTCGCTCCCTGGGCCGTGACGCTGAACAACCAGACGGTGGTCCGGCCATCGAACGCGACCCTCCCCCTCTCAGAAAACAGCTTCGGCGCCGGTGCCTCTGGCGAGAACTACTCTGTCATAGCGTTCTCGGTCCCCGACGGAACCTACAGTTACATCGTCTATCCGCAGAGCTTCCTGGGACAGACCGGCAACGTAACGGTCGATGGCAGTGACGTCCTGATAACCGTGCACGGAGCACCCGTCTCCTGCACGACCAGTACATCACCAACGGCAACAACGACTACCACGACCAACAGCACGACCCAGACCGCAACTGCGATAGTGTGCTACGGAGGCAACCTCCCTGCAAACAATACGTCGCCGGCACCTAGCAGGACCACGTTCAACGTGACGCGGGAATTTGATTCGTGGGTTTGGTCGCCCCTGTCCTCCTTCGAGGTAGGTTCCTACTCGTTTCAGGTCTCCGTTCCCCAATCATCGCTGGAACCGGAGTTGTTCATCACGGTGAACAACAATCTGGGGATGGCCGAAATGTTCACTGTCACAAACCTGGGGAACTGGAACGGCCAGTCGTGGCCGCCAGATCTTCTGGGCTACAACCAAACGCTCTTCGGGGGCGCCGTGACTATCCAGTTCCTTTTCCCGTGCGGCAACCAGGATGTGTACTTGGAAGTGACGACTGGCTAGGCGCCTAACTGCCGAAGGTGTGGGTGATTATCCCTGGCGGAGGCCTACCCGGGAGGAAGCTGGGCTACGTTGATGGTATCCGATGTTAGGTTGTTAGCGGAGAAGTAGAGGTAATCGCCCGAGACCGCTATACCGTACTGGTACACGTTGTTGACGAGAGTGGTGACGGTCCCTCCTGACTTGGGGACGAGGTAGATGCCGACGTTGCCGGTCTCAGCGTTCCATGCACCGAAGGCGACGTTCTGGCCCGCATCGGCTATGTCCTCCACGAGGGTCAGGTTCCCCGCTCCGTAGAGCTTCTCCGTCGGTCCTCCGTTGACCGAGACCGCGTAGAGGGCGCTGGTCGAGTTCCTGTCGTCACTCCAGAAGACCGTCCCGTTCACCACGACGATGTCACCGAGGAAAGCATTGTTGTCCCCTCCCGCCGAAGCGGGTTGACTCGAGAGCTCTGTGAGTCCCCCGCCCAACAGAGAGACGGAGTAGATCGCCCCGTAGCCGGGGTCGTACCAGTAGATGTTGCCTTGGTAGACCGCATTCTGCCACATGAACGAGTATGGGTCGCTCACGATGGTGTGCAGCCCGGTTCCGTAGTCGGTCATGGACATCATCGCCCAGTCGGCCTCAAAGTCCACGCGGTTCGAGCTCGCTCAGACCCCGAACACCGGCGGCCCGGAGCCGAGAGACAACATCTCCTGAGGCGGGCCACCCCACAGTGTGGCGCGCATCAGGGCCCCCTGGCCTACCGTGCCGTTGTTGTAGTCGATCTGCTGAGTCCAGAAGATCCATGGGGATGAGAGCGCCATGCCGAATAGCTGTACAGTGCTGTGAGCCGATGCCCCAGGAATCGTGGTCACGTTCTGTACCGGACCACCGCTTACCGAGACCCGCTGGATGGTATCGGTGCAGAAGTTGCCCCAGTAGACGTAGCCCTCGTAGACCTTGAGCGGGTACCCCGCACAGTTGAGCTGGAGGGTGGCGAGCGTGGTGAACTGGGGATGTGGCGGCCCCAGCGCAAACTGGAGGAAATAGACCGATATCGACGATGCGGTGCTAACGTAACAGGAGTCGGAACCCGTTTGGCATAGTATCTCGTTAATCCCGGGGCTCTGCTGGTTCCCGAAGTCGGTCGAGCCGATGATGCCCGCGACGCTCAGACCCGAGAGAGCGTAGATCGAGTTCGTGCCCTGCACTATCGCGTAGACCAGCTGGTCGACGGGATCATACGATAAGAGACTCGGATTCGGTCCGACGGTTATGTTCGCCAAGTCCGTCGTGCCGCTCACCACCGAAATGGTACCCGAAAACCCATTGACGGCGTAGACATACCCATCTGAGGGGTCGTACTGCAGACCATACGGCTGGCCCCCAGTCTGAATCACCCCTACCAGCGTCGTGTCGGATATGACCGAGAGCCCGGGCGGGTGACATGAACACCCGTCGTCCCCCACGTAGGTGAGACCGTCACTGGGGTCGAACGCGACGTAACCCGGGGCTTCCTTCACGGTCACGTTGGCGATGTTCTGGGTGCCCGAGATGACCGAGACGGTGTCCGAACCGGAGTTCGAGACGTATACGAAACCGTTGAACGAGTTGTAGACGATAGAGAAGGGGTAGTAGCCCGTGGACACCGTAGCGATGACGCTCATGCCAGAGATCACCCCGACGCTCCCGTTGTACGAGGCGTAGATGTAGCCGTTCGCAGGGTCGTAGGCTATGGCAGAGGGACCAGGGCCGAGCGTGATGTTCCCGACGAGCTGAGTGCCCGATATCACGGAGATGAAGTCGAGGTCCGCCTCCGCCGCATACACGTAACCGTTCGCGATGTCTACTGCCATGTAGGCAGGCGCGCTATCGGCGTACTCGTCCACAAGGATGTCCGCGACCTGCGTGTCCCCGGACAAGACGGGGACGTGGTTGTCAACGTTCTCGACATATGTGTAGTTGTTGTACTGGTCGTAGACGAAGCCCGAGGCCTCCACCGCCGTTCCCGGAACCTGAGATATCAGAGGCTGAACTGGTGACTCGGGCGCCGACCTTGCGATGGGCAACGGCTGGGCCATCGAGGCTAGAAGGAGCACGAGGGGGACGAGCGAGAGAGCCTGCCGTCCGAACATATCCAGGACGAGAAGAGAGGGGGCTTATAAACACAAGAATTCGACGTAAAATAACGCGATTAGGACATCAGTCGAGCGCAGTGCCGACGCGCATCTGAAAAATCGTTTATGAGCAGCAGAAGACGATGATTCAAGCCCTTGAATTTCTGCCCATCGTGCGGCTCTCGAATGAACGCTTATTCCGCCCAGCTCGTCTGTCCCAGATGCAACACGACTGTACGGGTTCAGGGCGCAGGTCCGAATAATCTCGGAATGGATCCTGCAGCAGCAGAAGATGATGTGAGGAGTTTCATCGAGATACTATCGTCGCAAGCACGTTTTGGCCTCAGAGGAGAGAAGCCCCTCGCTGTAATCGCCGCTCTCAAGTATCTCTGCGAATCAACTCAGACAGGCATCGGACTGCTGGCGCTGATGGAGAATGAAACCTGCTCGCGAGCAATAAGAAACAGGTTCATCGCCCTTGCTAACCTGTATGGACGGACTGCGAACCCAGAAAACTCCTGGAACGTGATAACGGGGGGAGACCGATTCGAACTTCAGACAGCCGTGAAGAGTTCTCCCGACCTGGACAAGAGCATATCGAGCCTGACCCTCGAGCAAGTGTGCTTACTCTCCAGCGAGTTCGTTCAGAATCTAGCTGGTCATTCAGGCCCAACGAACCCCGTCAACGGCGTGTAGAATACGCAAACGCATTTATCGCAAGTGAACCAGTAGCAAATTCAAGGATTCCTCGTGAAGCTGGTCCTCATCTATGGCCCACCCGCCGTCGGTAAGCTCACTGTAGCGACAGAACTCGCTAAAATCACTGGGTTCAAGCTATATCACAATCACATCTCAGTGGAGTCTGTCAGACCTGTGTTCGAATTCGGGACCCCATCCTTCTGGAGGCTAGTAGGCAAGTTTCGGAGGGAGGTCCTTGAGGAAGCAGCAAGGGAAGGGGTCAATGTGATATTCACTTTCGTCTATGCCAAAGGCGACGACGATGAGTTCATCGAAGATATTGTTAGGAGAGTGGAGTCCAAAGGCGGAACGGTGTGCTTCGTTCACCTTTACTGTGACCGTCACGAGCTCCTTCGGCGCGTGGGCCTGCGTTCCAGGAAAAAGTTTAGCAAGCTGATCACCAAGTCAGATCTTAATAATTTGCTCAAGGGGTTCAATCTGACGACAGAAGTTCCAATCGCCGAGAGCCTCAGCATTGACGTCACCACTCGCGCCCCCAGGCAGGTCGCGAGGGCGATAGCCACTCATTACAAGCTCCCAATCGAGTAGTCAGTTCCGATCTAGGGCATAACTACACCACCCTCGACCCGACCGATGGAATACTGTACGAGCTCGGAGACGGGCCCTTGGAACGTCTTTTTAGTCGGGCCTCCCATCAAAGGCCGAGTTACTGTTGCTGATTCGAGAGCTCAAGCCCACCGATTTCGATGACGTCGTCCAGACCTACTTCTCTTTCTTCCCCGAGGCGGAGGCGGACCCGTCGTTTGGACTCAACCTGTTCCGCAAGTTGCCGAGCCAAGACGACGAACGTAGGGTGTTCTCTGAATCGCTGAGGGACATCGAAGCAGGAAACCTTGTCAACAGCGTGGCGGAGATAGAGTCGCACGTCGTGGGGTGGTGCGATGTCCGAAGGGTAAGGCCGGGCACGCCGCTCGACCACAGGGGGTCGCTCGGAATCTGCGTTCGCAGGGAGTTCAGGGGCAGAGGGGTAGGGACTACCCTGATGAAAGCGACGATTGAAAAGAGCAGGGGCAGATTCGAAAGCATAGAGCTGACGGTCCACTCCAACAATCTTGGAGCGATCAAACTCTACGAGAGATTCGGCTTCGAGAAGTATGGGAGGTTGCCCAGCGCGGTCAAGAGGGCAGGGAGATACCTCGACGACGATCTGATGTATCTGAGGTTGTAGAGTCGGGGACTTCGGTGGAGGCCCAATGAACCCCCCTAGTCGGCGCAACACTGAATGATGGAACTCATCTTTAAATAGAAAATTCTTGGCTTTTGATGGGCGCTTGCCCCTGTGCCCTCGATGCGGTAAGCAATACCCATCGGATTCCATCTTCTGCCCCCACTGCCGCTATCAACTCAAAGCAGTCCCGCCCCCACCTAAGGTCGAACCGAAGATGGAGGTGAGCGCCAAGTGGTGGCTGCTCCCGATATGCCTCTCGATCTTCGGAGGGGTCATCGCATATCTTGCCAACAGGCACAGGAACTCAAAGACCGCAAGACGTCAGCTCCTGCTCGGCATCATCTTGGTCGTCGAGATACCGCTCGTCATCTTCGCATACGACTATGTCACCGGGCTCTTCCACAGCATGTTCAGCGGGATGCCTTGAAAATCGACCCGTGAGCCTGGCAGCTCCGATGACCCGAAATGACCTATGGCTCAGCATTTACCTTGTGCTAGTCGGAGGGAGACCTGGTCGCCACCATTACCAAGCGAGGGGCATGAGTTGTCGCTTCCTTCGCGCCCTTCCTGAGGCTTCCAAACGTATGAACGTCGGAGAAGCCATTGGCGATCAACTGGCTCCTGAATTCCGGAAACGTCCACATTCTCAGCACATGCGTCTCTTTCCAGCGCCTCGGTCTCCCGTCGAGCGCCATTTGGGTCGTCAGTCTGTGATACCAGAGCATGTTGACGTCATCCACCTCGTGCGATACGCGGGTGCGAATCATCCAATTCTTGCCCCTGCTGGTCTGCCTGAGAGCCCTCTTCCACCTGCCGTACAATGAAGCGAAGTTCATGATATCCACGATCAGTACTCCGCCGGGTCGCAACAGGGACCTCAGTCTCGCGAGCGAATTCGAGAGTTCTTCCTCCTCGAGTACGTAGTTGAATGGGTCCTGGACGCTGTAGGCTGCATCGAACCGCCCCGTAATCTTGAGCTCGCTCAACTGGGACCTAAGGAGCCTCAGCTTCACGCGTCTTTCGTCGGCGTTTCGTCTCGCTATCTTCAGCATGGTCGGGGAGTTGTCTACGCCCGTGACGGCGTAGCCCTTCGCCGATAGCTCGATGGCCAACCGACCAGCCCCGCAACCCAGGTCCAGCAACTCATGGACATCGTCACGAGCAAAATGCCTGAATACCGAGAGCAGGAAACTGACCTCCCTGGCCGTCCGCCCTGAGGGGATGACTAGGTTCCAAGCCTCGGCTTCATTGGCGGACCATATCCTCTGGCCTGGATTCTCCAATCTCACTTTTCGTTTATCAGTATCCCGTATCCGCTTCCGGCCTTCTTCGACTTCTTCTTTGGTCTCTTCGCCCGTTTCTTTGCCACTGGCAATGGGTTTGGATTTGCAGACACGAATCATTTACACATTTTGGTTGATACCCAAGCCCATCGCGTGGGCGATTATCCCGGCAGAGGCGCAATGGACCCTAGACGGTCGAGGGTGTTACGGTCCTTCGGCTCGGTCCGCGGCACGTCCAACGCCCTGAAGACGTCTTCCTCCTCGGGAGTCTGCAGGGTCTCGCCTTTCTGGCCCCTGATGCTTCCGTCTTCGAACCTCATGCCCTTCGACCTCGCGATTCCGTACAGGCTCTGGATGTATCCAGCATCGCCGGTCCTTGCCGCGTAGATCACGCCGAACTGCGCCGGGGGGAGGACCGCGAAGATGTCGACCTTCTCGCCCTTCCAGAGGACCCGATAGCATCTGCGCCCGAGCGGAGCCGCCTTCCCCGCCTTGTCCGGGGGCGCTTTCTGCAGTGGGGGGCCGGGCGCGAGTCGTATTGAAGAGAGCATTCCGAAGAGGAGGTCCACGTCGCGCAGGTCGTCCCCCTCGATTGTGCGCTGCCTCGATTCCAGTTTCGGGACCACGACGAGCTCTATGTCGTGGGGGTGGGCTTTACCACGTCTCACCCCACCAGCTATCTCCACCCTGTCGCAGTAGGGTGCGACGCGTGCCGCGACTTCCCTCGCATACCTTTGCGCCATTTCGAGCTCCACGACCCTCAGAGTGGCAATTTCCTCTTAACGACCCCGGCGGAGACGCGACGAAACCTTGAGACCTTTTCCTCTCTTCTCTTGAGTTCCGTCCAACTCGTTTCTGGAGTGCCTGCGATTGGCGACTATTCTTCTATCTGAATGAGGTACACGGCTCTGTCACCCTTCTTCCACCAATCGTATTGCCGTATCCTGACCGCTTTGATTCCGGCTGAGAAGAAATGGGTGTAGCACTTGGCATCCCCGGTCATCAGGTCGCAATTCTTCTTCTTGCAGTAGGCTGCTAACTTGTCATCAAAGGAGCGTTGAGGGAGGTCCTTGTGCTTGCTTACCAGCAGGACCTCCTCGTAATCATCCATCAGTTCCTTTTCGTGCTCGCTCCCCCATCCCAGGATGTCGTGGTCGACGATGACTCGGCTTGCCATTCCCAGTTGGGCTCACGAACTCAGATAAAGCGTTGCTCTCACGGGCGCCGGTGCCTCGGCGTCCAAGGCGTGGCCGGCCGAGCTCCAGGCCCGACTGCAGTCGACCAAGTGACGCCCTAATCTAGTCCTGACCGATCAATGCGAACTTTTGAGGTAGGTCATGACCTCGAAACATGTTTCGAATCCCAGGTTTCTGTAGATGTGATATCCCGCCTTCGAGGACTGGAGCGTCGCGACCTCGAACCCTCCGTCGCGAGCCTCCGCGAGCGCAACGTGGGTCATCGCGCTTCCGATTCCCTTTCCCCGGGCCTCCGGCAGGGTGCCCACGTTGTAGATGCCGGCCGCGCTCTTCCCCAAGAACAAGGTGGAGATGGCCACGAGGCGGCCCCCCAGGTACCCGGAGTAGTTGACGACATCTGAATCGGTCGACCACCCTTTCCGCAAGAACAAATTGTGCAATCGGTCCCACGCTTCTTCTGGGATCTCGAAGACCTTTCTCCATACCGAGAACCACTTGGTGAATTCTGCGCGGGTGCGAACCGGTTTTACGACCAATCCCCTAGGATACGCAGGTTTCACCAGCGACGCGAGCCGTAGCGACATCGCTGGAAGAGGCTCGTCTGCTGTGAAGCCGAGAGCGAGCAACCGCGCACCAAGGTCCTTCGGTCGTGTAGACGGGGTGACCCACCAGGCCATGGGTGAGCCGACCGATTCGAACTTCGCGACCATCCGTTCGATATCGCGGGTTGGCGCTTCAGGGAACGCCGTCCGCGTCACCGAGTTGAAGAATGCGATGGGAACCCCCGAAATAACCCAGTCTGCCTTCCTGGTACTGTGGAACCCTTCCCTCATCATCGTCCTGAAGACCTCCTGAGGGTTCTCTTCAGCCGCTCGGGCCAGCATGCGGGCAGTTATCTGTCTCGGCAACGTGCGAAGCAGGAGCTGCCCGGTATATTACCGTCGTCCGACATCGCTTCGAAACGGATAGGACACGCGGAGGTGAGATGAACCCCTTATTTCCTGTCCTAAACCGTAGGACTATACAAGCGGGCATACAGGAGAATATGGGGTAGAAGTTCCACGAGGAATCAAGTCGTCGCGGTTCTCGCAATCGCCATGCTCTTGGTCGGCTTCGCGATTGGCTTCGATTTGAAACCCTCAACCCCCGAAACAACGACTAGGACGTTGACTTCGCTTTCGACCCTCACTCAAACGGCATCGAGCCCACAAAGGCCCAGCACCACCACCTTTCAGGCCGCAAACGTGACATTCAAGGATGCAAAATGGCCCCAGAACTTCGCCCTCGGGCAGTACTCGCTAGCGGTGTTGACTTGTGGCCCTCCCTGTGAAGACGAGACGTTCATGAACACAGGGTCTGAGGTGAACTTCACCGTGGCCTACAGCGACCAAACCCAGGTATTGAGCTTTGGATGGCCGCCTATGCTGAGCACTCCGGATCAACTTCCTGGTCCATCGATGGCTACGGTCTATGACGGTGGAATAACCGTCAGCTGGTTTACGAACAGCACCGGGCTGTACGTGAACGTGTCGACAAGCAGCTGACGTAATCTTGTTCCATCTGGAGGCGCTCGTCAGAGCTTCTTCTCTAGGCGGCCGAATGAGGTGCGACGCCGAACGAGAAGATAGGATGCTGCCAAGAGAACGGTGAAGAGGGCCGCCACAAAGAACTGGTAAGGAAACTCCGGCACTCCCCCTCCCCCACCAGTCGAGCTCGTCGTGGAGCTCTGCGCCGTGCTCGCCGTGGAGCTCTGCACGGTCGTTGGAGTTGAGCTCGTGACGCTACTGGCCGCGGAGGTCGAAGTCGATGCGCTCGTGGCGGTCGACGTGGAGCTCACCGGGGTGGATGTGGTCGACGTGGTCGAACTGCTCGAAGCCGTTGAGGACAGGTCTGCGTCTGGTACCACGGAGAGGGTGGAATTGCCGCTATTGGCCACGAAGACCTCGCCCTTGGCGGAGTCGTAGGCTACATCGTAGGGTTCGTATCCTACCGTGACATTCGCGACGATCTTGTCGCTGCTGTCAGCTACCGCGGAGATCGTGTTTGACATGTAGTTTGCTGCGATCACATCCCCCTTGGCGGAGTCATAGGCCACGGACCCGACGCTCCCACCTGCGGGCAAGACCACGTTCGCGACGACCGCGTTGCTGGCGTCGGATATCACTGCGAAACCGTCGCCAAAATTGTCCGCGAACACCTCACCCTTTGCTGGGTCGTAGGCAAGGCCCGTGGGGCTGCCATAGGTGACCACGTTCGCGACGACATTGTTGGTGGAGTCGGACGCCACAGATACGTTACCCGCGCCATTGTCCGCCACGAACACTTCACCCTTGGCAGGGTCGTATGCCAGGCCCTCAGGGGAACTTCCCGTGGGAAGGGTTACGTTCGCTACCACGGTGTTGCTGGCGTCGGAGATGACGGAGAGGGTGTCATCGAGACCGTTTGCCACGAACACTTCGCCCTTGGCGGAGTCGTAAGCCAAGCCGTCGGGAGTACCTCCGACGCCCACGTTCGCGATGACCTTGTTCGTCGAGTCGGATATCACGGAGACAGCGGCGTTGCCGCTATCAGCGATGAATATCTCCCCCTTTGCTGAATCGTAGACAGCCTCCTGGGGGCTGCTTCCAGCGGGTAGGCTAAAGTTCGCGACCACCGAGTTGGTGGTGTCGGAGATGACGGAGCCCCTAGAACCCAAATCTACCACGAATATCTCGCCCTTTCCCGAGTCGTAGGCGAGGCTCTGGGGTGTACCCAGCACGCTCACGGTCGTCACACCGGTCTGGGCCCTGGCGAAGGGAAGGACCAAGGCCGAACCCAAGACCAGGAGGACAAGCAGAATCATGACTGATGCCTTACGGATGATCTCTGGATACGAAGCCGACAAACTCTCTATCATTTTTGCCGGAAGGCGCTCGATTTAAGACTTCGGGACCGTTTGAAAAAGCGCGGTCGGTCCGCACAATCATTTTATCTGGCAGGTGAGAGCGCCTTCTTCGTGGCGAGCCTTTGGCCATTGGCGTGACCGAATGACCTCAGAGTCCTCAATAAGTGATTCATCCCGCGACTCCCAAGCAGGCTCTGAAAATGTGATCACGGTCCAGCATCTGGTCAAGAGGTACGGGGATTTCGTCGCAGTCGACGATGTATCCTTCTCGATAAAGCAGGGCGAGATTTTTGGGATCATAGGACCCAACGGTGCCGGGAAGACCACCACGGTGGAGTGCATCTCGGGGCTCCGCAAGCCTGATTCGGGCACGATTAGCGTCTACGGGCTCTCTCCTGACAAGGACAGGGACAAGATCAGGGAATTTCTCGGCGTTCAGCTTCAGGAGAGTTCCATGCCTCCCCGCCTCAAGGTGCGCGAAGCGGTGGAGCTCTTCGCCTCCTTCTATCCGGACCCGATAGACCCGGATGGGCTGCTCGAGACCCTTGGCATAGGCCAAGTCAAGAATTCCATATACAAGAATCTGTCCGGTGGTCAGAAGCAGAGGCTCTCGATAGGGCTGGCATTGGTGGGGAACCCGAAGGTCGCAATACTGGATGAGCTGACCACGGGCCTCGACCCGGAGGCCAGGCGTGAGACGTGGGCTCTCATAGAGAGCATCAGAGACCGCGGCGTCACCGTGATACTCGTGACCCACTTCATGGACGAAGCTGAGAGATTGTGCGACCGCCTAGCCCTGATCGACCACGGTAAGCTCGCGGTGTTGGACACGCCTGAAGCCATCGCTGCGCTTGCAGGAGGGAACAGAGTACGATTTGTTCCTTCGCAACCGGTTGACGACAAGACTCTGTACGCTATACCCGGTGTAAATCAGATAGAGAGAAAGGAGAGATACATCACCGTCACTGGTACCGGCGATCTAGCGGCATCTGTCATCAACTCACTTGCGGCTATTGGAGTCCGCGTCTCCGAGATAGAAGCGAGAGGAGGGAATCTTGACGACGCGTTCGTGAAGCTGACCATGCACGACCCGCCTAATGCCTCGGGAGGGACCAAGCCATGACCTCTGTCCCGAACAAATCCAAGGAGAGGAAGTCACGAGGCCACTTCTCCGAACTCCTTCGGGTCGAGGCAAAGCTCGCCCTGCGAACGCCGGTAGGACTGGGAACGGGAATCGTCATTCCGATCGTGCTGCTCGTGGTATTCGGCCTAATCGGAGTGGCAAGCCCTGGGGGCGTCGCTGGCACAGACCTCACGGTCATAGACCTATACGTTCCAACGCTCATGGTCATCAGTTTCATTTTCCTCGGAATCTATTCCTTGCCTTACACCCTGGTGAGGTATCGGGAGATGGGGTGGTCGCGAAGAATCTCGGTGACTCCAGAGTCTCCCTCGAGACTGCTCGCAGCTCAATTGATCATCAATCTTGTGCTCGCCCTGGCAGCAATCTTGATTCTCATCTTTGGAAGCGAGCTGATCTTCGGGGCGCCACTTGATGTGAGCATCCCGTATTTTGCTCTCTCAGTCGTTCTCTCGATTGCCGAGATATTTTCTCTTGGCTTGATTATCGCGGCCGTTGTTCGAACACAGCAGGTCGGTTCGGCCGTGTCCGGCGGGTTGATGTTTCTCTCGCTTTTCCTTGCGGGTCTCTGGGTCCAGCCCGTCCAAGTTGGTGGGACATTGGCGACGATCATGTACTATTCTCCGTCTGGCGCGGCCGACAGAGCTTTACTTTCGTCGGTCTTTGATTCGGCGCCTCCCTATGCGAGCATAGTGACGATGGTCGTATACACGGCCGTTTTCGCATTTGTCGCGACTCGCTACTTCCGTTGGGAATAGGGTGCTATTCCGTGAGGCTCGTCCTCAGCTCCGATATGCCGAGGGTCTCGGGGTCGATCGGGAACATCGGCCTGCGGATGTTCTTGTAACCGAAGGCGGCCAGGCGCGTCCCGTGTATGCCGGGGGTATCCACCTCGATTATCTCCTTCGCGATCGGCTCGTGCACCGCCCTGAAGTGGACCGATGACTTCACCACGATGATCTTCTTCTCGGTGGGCTCAATGCCGAACGCCCTGTACTGCTGAAGGTCGGTGGGCTGCACTCCTATCTCGGTCAGTATTATCTCGACGTCGTCCACCTTCAGGACGACCGTCCGCCCGAGGTTCACCAGGAGCCCGGTGTCCATGGGTCCCTGCACCCGGAACCTGCCGTCGGCGACGAGCTTGACATACCCGGTGACCTCTATCGGCCCTCCGTTGAGGTTGTCGGTCTTGCCTCCTACCTTCATTGTCACCGTCTTGCCGACCCCGGCCTTTATCGCAAGGTCGACAGCCTCGGGGTCGCGGATAGGGCAGATGACCACGTTAGCCGCCCTCCGCTTCAGGAGCTCCCCAAGGATGACGGTGCCGTCGCAGGGGGCTCCTCCGCCGGGGTTGTCCGCCTGGTCCACGAGCACGACCGGTCCCTCCTTCGCGCTGATGGCGCGGCTCACCGCCTCCTCGACGGGCACGACGTCTGCCAGGAACTGTTTCCGGAGTGTCCAGCAAAAATCCGATATCTCCTTCGCTTTCTTCCGCGCCAGCTCCTCGTCGTTGTCAGTGGTCACTATGATCCCCAGACCGGTCTCCGGCACATCCGCGAAGGGGAAGCCGGGCAGGACAGTCACGTTCAGCACCTGCTCGTCCTCCTCGATCCGGTGAGCGAGGTCATAGACCGCCTTCATTGGGAAGTAGTTGGTCTTCTGCTTCTGTGGGGAAGGCATCATGGGCGGTTTCTCGAGCGCGTGCTTCGGGTGGACCTCGCCGTTCATGATTCTCCAAATGAGCTCGCCTGCCTCCCTTCCTCGCTCATAGCAATCGACGTGAGGATAGGTGTCGTACCCGACCAGCACGTCGGCCGTATCGACGGCGAGCTGAGAGATGTTCGCGTGCAGATCCAGCGTCGCGACGATAGGGACGCCCGCTCCCACCTTCTCCCGGATCCTGCGCAGCAGGTACCCTTCGGAAGAGCCCACCCCTTCCGAGACCATCGCCCCGTGCAGTTCCATGAGCACCCCGTCCACCCGGTCCGCCTTCGCGATGCCCTTCAGCACCTCTCCAAGGAGATGCTCACGGGCTTCTGCGGTCACGAGTCCCCAGGCGAACGCCGTATTCCATATCGTCGGGACGAGGTTGAAGCCCTTCTCGCGTGAGATGTCTATGAAGCCCCCTCCGACCGTCTTTGTATTCTCGTATGCTCCGAAAAAATCATGTCCCTCGTAGAGTCCCATCCGCCTGAACACCTCGATGGTAGAGGGCACGTTGGAGAAGGTGTTGGTCTCGTGGGATATCGACCCCGTCAGCACGTTCTTCATCGCTTGGTTTCCAGGGGTTTTCATTATTTATCCCTTGATTTGCGATTTAGCTCTGGCTGAGGGGCAATGAAACCTCAGCCATTAGCCGCATGCTGGGGGGGATTAGCGAGAGGATCCCAGATCTTGGCGGACGGCTTTCCTCGTCCGCAGCCCTCCGAACCGAGAGACGAAAAGGATCACTATCAAGCCACCCAGCACGATGGCGTAATCCTCGAAGAGAGCCGCCACGCCCGTGAGGGTGTAAATGTACGCTATGAACAAGAAAACGATGACCATCGGGATGGCCAAGAGGATAAGCCGGATTCTCAGAAACCGGTCCATTGCCACCCATCCGAGCCCCGCGGAATAAAAATTTATTCCGGGCTGAGGCACAATGAGCCCATACGTGACTCATCTCCCCTTGATGTTAGCCTGATGGCGAAGTCGGTTCTCTTCCGTGTTTCCATGGCCTTCGATGACGGACGGACAGGTAAGAAGACACGAGAAGGACCGTGAAGACCGCAGCTATCGCCGGTTGGTAGGGGAACGCCGGGACTCCTCCAGAAGTGCCTGAAGTAGCGGTCGTCGAACAGGAACTCGTCGTTGTGTAAGACAGGTCGCTGCCATTGTTGTATATCCCTCCTCCTGATCCTCCTGTAGCAGTTGTGGAAGCCGTGCCATTGTTGTATATCCCTCCCCCTTGCGCGCCCGAAGCCGTTGTGGAAGATGAGGCACTACCGTTGTTGTATAGTCCCCCTCCCAATGCGCCCGAAGCCTTGGTTGACGAACAGGAACTGGATGTCGCGATGCTGGACGTCGTGCGGATGACCGTACTGCCATACACCACGACCCTACCGTGGTCGTAGTCCGCAACCCACAGGTTGTCGTTCCCGTCGAACGCGATCCCCTGAGGGTCGCGCAGCTTGTCGCCGGGCGATGTGCTGGCGGTCGTGACGGTCGTCGGGCCCACCTCCTGGATGCCTGCTTCGCCGGTGGTCACCGGACCCTGATACTCCGCGACTCCGCTGATCCCGTCCGAAACCCAGAGGTCGTCGCCGGAGTCGAATGCGATGGCATAGGCATGCAGCCCGGTCGAGGTTCCGGTCAGGCTCGACTGGCCGATGACCGCGATAGCAGCGCTGTCACCAATTGAGAATGGCGCGGCGTATTCAAGGACCCTGTCGTCACCGCTGTCCGCCACCCACAAGTCTCCCTTCGAGTCGAATGCTATCCCGACAGGCTCGAACATGCTCTTCGCAGTTACAGTTGATGACGGGGCGAACGAAGTAAAGTTCGCGTGGCCAATCACCACCGATGCTTTCTCGCCGGTGGAGAACGGGGAGGCGAACTCCAGGACCCTGTTGTTGCCCTGGTCGGTCACCCAGAGGTTCCCACTCGGGTCAAAGGCGATGTAGGAGGGGGAGTTCAGGCCTCCCGACGATGTCGTGCCGATGTAGCCGCCGAAGGTGGGCTGCCCGATGACCAGCGACGCAGATTCCCCGTCGGAGAACGGGGTCTTGAACTCGAGGATCCTGTTGTTACCAGTGTCGACCACCCAGAGGTCCCCGCTCGGGTCGAACGCGAGGCCTGTGGGGCCGAACAGGGAGCCTGACGATGAGGTGTCTCCCGACCCAGTGAGGCTCGTCTGGCCTATCACCTGGCTGGCGGCTTCGCCGGTCGAGAACGGAGGCGCATACTCCAGGACCCGGTTGTTGCTGCTGTCGACGATCCAGAGGTCCCCCTTGGAATCAAAAGCCACCGCGGTGGGGTTGCCAATCGAGGTAGGACTCGGGGGTTGGCCAGCAGCCACGGTGGTGGTGTTAGGTTGGCCGATGACGAGGCATATGCCTGCATAGGGAGGTAGGCCTGTGTAACAGACAGGGACGGTTCCTCCGGCATGAGCCGGCGAGGCGGTCAATATCGTAGTCAGGGGAACAAAGACGAGAAGCCCGATCAGGACGATGGCGCGACCTTGGAGCTTCATTGGCCGGTTCTCGTTTGGAACTGACACTGTCGGTGCCTATAAGCGCGCCATTGTCTGCTCCCTAATCCGCGGTTTGTCGAGCTGAGAAATCGGTCCCGCAAGATGGGATGACTACCCACTCACACCCGCCTTATATGCCGACGAGAACCTAGAGACGTCCATGAACGCTGCAGAGAGGAAGGCGTACAAGGATTTGAGGAACGTACCGCACAAGAAGATCGAGGAAGCTGGGCGGGACGCGCTGCGACGCGCGGTGGAATTGCATTTCAAAAGACAGGCCGACGCCAGGGCAGTAAGGAAATCGCGGTTGGCACCGGTGCACAAGGCCTTGAGGGCGGCCGCGGCAAGGTCCCCGGAAATGGAGTCCCTTCGAGGTCCGATTTCGAAGGCGATGAAGCTGCCCAAGCGACACAAGCTACCCCGCCTGCCTGCCAGCTCCCTGAAGTCTCCGTTGGTCAGGCTCGGGTCGATACACGTGGTCGACGTGCCGCCCTTTCAGACGGTTACCGGCTTCAATCAGAATGGTGCGACCTGGATGGAAGGACCCACAGCGAATCCGAACGGGAGTCTGTCCTTGATGATGGGCGCCGGGGTCGACGCGGGCGGAGATGGGGCTGCTGGCAGCATCGACTGCTGGGCCGCAGTAGGCCAGGCTTACACCTTCCCCTTCCCCACGGGACCTCTGGTCAGCGCCAACGAGCTGAAAGGCATCCTGACCTTCTCTGTGAGTCCGTCCGTGAACTGGAGTGCGGACTGGGCCAGCAGTTTTTGGCGGCAGGCCGCTGGAAACATCTGGATAGGTCAGGTCGTGAACCAATTCGATGTGAACGGGACGTTCGTGGGCACGCCCGTGTCTGCCGCGCAGTCCCTGGAGTCGTTCGACGACTACAACTTTTCTGACTCCGGATTCCAGAACGGGGCATCGTCAGGGGTCCCACTCTCCTGCACGCTGCCGGTAAAGAACGGCATGTTCTACGAGTGCTGGGCGGTCATCGCAGCGAGCGCTACAGGGGACTTCAGCAACGACCAAAGCTTTGCCGTGGTCATCATTCAGGCCACAGCCAACCCCTTGGTCATCGACTTTCAGTACGGTTGACACAGGGCCAGTTCCCAGGGTGAGCGCGGCGCACCGAACCCTTAACCCATAGCCCAAATTGCCAACGATTCACGACATAAATACCGGACAGCCCTTCCTTTCGTCAGTGGCCGCGTTGAGCGTCGACGACAAAAAGGAATCAGAGGAAGAATCAGAGGCGATAGTGCAAGAGCGGGAGGAAGCGGCAGAACCGGACGTCGAGTCGGTAGAAGAGGCCGACGATGAAGAGATGGAGGACGAGACCGAAGAGGAGTCGGAAGAGCACGAATCAGAAGAGATCGAAGACCGGGAAGAAGAGCAATCGAAATAGGTGAAGGCGCAATGAATCCCCTCATGCGGCGTAGCATTTCTTTCCAGAACATTCCCGTGGCCTAGCTGAACAACGCGCCGATGTTCGTGCTCACCAGGTTGAGGGCTGTGTACCCTGACCCAAGGGACACGGATATCTGGACCGGAAAATCAGCGGGTTCCCGCACGAACATGTAGACGTCCGCGGTGCCGCCCGGGCTGGTGGCGGTCCCGGGCACGTTCTCCGTGTACAGATACTCTGTCACGGGGATCAGGCCCCCCAGAAAATCTATCGACGCTGCGGAAGCCTGCAGGTGACTGCCGAACAAGGAGTTCCCCGCGAAATTCAGCGCGGAAACGGTCGCGGTCTTCGTCGTGAAGTTCAGCGGGGAAGGCGGGTTGTTGACCTCGCTTGAGACGATAACCACCGCCGTCTCCCAGGAGACCGACCCGACGCGGACGGTGAGCTGGGAGCTCCCCGAGGCGGTCGCATAGGTGGCGTACGCTCCGGCGAAGGCCCAAGGCGCATCGTTGGGGCTCCGTGTGCCGCCGTTCAGCGCTGGAAACTCGAACCAGAGGCCGGCCGAGAGGACCAACCCCACGAGGGCCAGGGTCAGCACCCTCCTTTGGAAGCTGAGGGTTTTCCCGGGCGGGCCCACCCGATCGCCCCTCTCGTAGGACCGGGGCCGTATCATGTAGGCTGCGGCTGCCACAAGCCCTCCGGCTACCATGACTGCGAGGGCGAAGCTGGGAGAAAAGCCAGGCTCGCTCGTCGCGGTCTGCCCAGCCCCGGACTGGTTCTGCTCCGAATAAGTGATGATGCTGGTCGTGGTCAGCGTCGTGCTACTGCTCCGTGTCACCGTCGAGACCAGTGTAGTGGTCGCAGTAACCGTAGAGCTCACGACATCCGCCTCGATGCCGTTGACCTGAGCGTAGTCGTAAGAACCGTCGCAGACTATCAAGGTGGCGCCCAGGGTCTGGGTCGAGAACGTGGTCAGGAGAACGAGGTTCTCGCCGGGGCTGATGGTGGCGTTCTGACTCAGAATCATGCTCACCATCAGGGTGTTTGGGGAGGCGCAGCTTCCGCCCTTCTCGGAAATCGGAGGCCCGTTTCCGTAGGCCAGAACCGCACAGGTAGAGAGGGAGGCCGACGAGTTCGCCCCCGGACCGAGAGCGCAGAGAGTGAACCCGACGGTGATGTTGCCGCCTGCCTCGAAACTGTAAGCAAGGCTGACGTTGGCGCTAGTGACAGTCGTTATAGGCCCCGTGAAGGGCGAGACCCCGCAGTAGCCCACGCCGAAGGACCCGGTCAGGTTGAACTCTATCTTCTCTTCCGACGAAACGGGAGAGTCCAATAACGAACGGTCAAGTTCGTAACCATTCCCCATCGCACACGATCCGGAAGGGTAGGCCGAACCCGACATGTAGTAGTTCGTCGAAAAAGCGCCTAGACCGTGGGAGGCGGGTGCGAGGGACACGAGTGCGATGAGTAGCACAGAAAAAGTCAGGAGGACGGCTGACTTCCGCACATTCCCCAAAGCCTGTGCTGCAGATATAAGGCTGATAAGAAGTCAATGTTGTTATACTCTGGGCCGGCGCTCATTCTACCGAGGACAGGCTAGAAGAGTGAACCCACATGGAAGCAACAAACTCCAGGGATAAGACGGAGAACTGGACGCGGGACTACTCGACATACTTTTGGGGCTACGCTAATCCCTTCGAGATGAAGTTCGACATCGAGAAGATCACGCGAGTCCTACTGACCCGGGACACTACCCAGACCACGCACCTGACGTACTCAGGCTCTGACATCCCGCCGGTCGTCGGCCACGATGTTCGGCTTTCCTTAGAAGCGGCGCTACCGAGGGGGAACTGGTACTCGTTACAACTCTCCGCGTGGGTCCCCCGCACCTGGTACACAGAGGCCGAGTTCCGTCTCAACGCAGACAGGACATTCGAGTCCTGGGTCCACAACCTGCAGACCGCCCCGAGTCTTGGCCTTCTGGACTCCGCCTCCCGGGTCCTGTACGACCAGCGGGTTCACGAGGCAGCAGAGGAGGAGGCGAGGCTTGCGAACCAGAAGGAGGACCAGGCGCCGGTCACGGCCCTCAAGCAAGAGATCCTGGCCGAGCTGCGCAATGGGAAGTCCTTCCGGACCGCGCATCATGAAGGTGGAACCTCAATCTATTTCGACGGTAAGACGTTCGTACGCTCCGATTATGGCGAGACGGAGTCGCTCAGGGTGCTCGGAACGGACGACGAGGCGCTGGACTGCATAAAGGGGCTGTACGATTGGGATTCGCGCAAGGCGTCGTTCCCTCACAGGCCGCCCGACCTTGAGGTATGGCAGTTCGTACAGCGGCAGCTCGTGAATGCCTGACATGGACTCGACTACGGTGAAAGCCTCCACGGAGACGTCGCGCACATCTTAAAACCACGCTCTGGCTTCGAATCACCGGCTCGGCGTAGACCAAAGATATCCTCGGAATAGGCATCCTGGGTTCCGGATACATAGCAGGACCTACGTCGAGGGAATGACCAAGTTCAACAGCGGATGCAGGCTCATAGCGATATCTGGCGGCACGAGAGCCCCCGGGCTAGCAGCTGAATATCACGTCGACTACGAGCCTTCGTACGAGAAGACCCACTGCGGCTTTCATCGCCAGCGCGGTGTTCGCAATTATGGCGGTCGCATTCTTTGTGATGCGCGTCCGAGACCGGAAGATGGCCAGATGAAAGATCTTCTGCGGCGTTGCAAACGATGATCATCCCGAGGCGCAATAACCCATGAATTTCTCTTCCAAAGGCGTAGCACTAAATACTGAATCACGGCCTTTTCTCCCATGGGCTCGGACCCGCCTCAGAACAATCGAGGGCCGACGATTGCCATCGTGGCGATCGTCCTCGCTGCCCTGATAGTCGGCGCTTCGGTCTACGCTTCATCCTTCCTGGTTACCCGGACTACACTCACCGCGGCTGGCACCATGACATCGACGGAGACGATCACCATGCCCACGACAGCGACATTTCCCGTCACGACGACAGCGACGGTCACTGCACCGGCAAATGTGACGGTCACGACGACAACGCCAACAGTCTGTTACAGCTACGTCGTTCTGCTGCCGGTCAACGTCAGCGCGACCTCGACCGATTCATCGGGAACGGTGAAGGAGCTGGGATCCTTCGACTATGGGGGCAATCCTTGTGTCACGCCAGGCCTTGATGTGCCGTCGAATACCACGATTCAGATAACGATCACGACATCGCTCTATTTCGAGCAACAGCAGAGCATAGTGTCGGCCTGGATAACGTGCCTTGCCGCCAATTGCCCTCCGTTCACCATCGGCCACGCAGCCAACATCTCGAGCACCCACACATACTCAGTGACCAGTTCGAGCACCGTAACATCGACCTTCATCGGGACAGAGTGGCAAGTCCAGATGACATTCACGACCGCCGGCTCGTATCCCTTCACAGTCTCGTGGCAGTACCGAGGACGGAATCGTGGGGGACCAACAATTCATGATGAACGTGAACCAATGACGGATCCACCCCGGCGAAGATGCGTTAACCCTACCCGGATTCAGCCCGGGTCCACTGAAATCTCACCGCGTCTTCCCCGTCCCGATAGTAGCCCTTTACCATCCCCGTCTCTGTGAAGGAGAACTTCCGGTAGAGCGCCATCGCCGCCTCGTTAGACCTCCTGGCCAACAGGCTGACGCTGTCGCATCCTACGAGGGATTCCATGGCCGCTTCCATTAGGGCCGTACCCGCGCCCCTCCTCCTAAACTCAGGGACCACCGCGATTGACCGGATCCACCCTTCACCGCCCTCCTCGCGAGCGGCCAGCACGTAACCCACGACCTCGCCGCCTTGACACGCGACCACGAACCCTCTCTGGCGAAGCAGAAGGTGGGCGGCGAACTCATCCCAGGGGTACGGGTCGGTGAAGGACTCGTTCTCAATCTCCATCACTCTCCGCAGGTCCCTGAACCTGCAGGGCCTGAGGGTTACCCTGTCGCTCATCCTCTGTGGCCACGTGCGCAGGGAGTGATTTAAGGCGCGATGAATCCTCTTCGCGAACAGACCAGGCGCGATTCGTCCACGGGTCTTCAGCTGATGCGATTTAATCTACGGATGTTTCCGACTCTAAGAGCACGCCATTATTTGACACCTGTGTCTCGGAACACAGGTTGCGGTTAAAGCAGCATGGCCTACGCATCCCGGCAGTGAGTTTAGAGCGTGCGACCTCGACCCTCTTCTTGCGCGTTTCTGGGTTTTTTGTCGCGCGTATCCAGCGGATCCAGTCCCAGTGTGCAGCAGGGGTCGTGTCGTTCCAAGTCTTGTGTGCCTTTTCGCTGCTGTCGAGGGCTTTCTTCAAATCCTCTGGTATCTCCGGCTCAGGCCATTCACGTGAGACCTCAATCTCGAGCGTTACGGTATCGCCCGCGCCTGCTTCGGCAGCTTTGAGCATACCTTTGTCAACGGTCAACCAGTGACCTCTATTGCCGTCGGGTTCGAGCGGGGCTCTGAAGTGAAATCCATTCATCGTTCCTTCAACCATAACCATGCCTCGTGATGGAAGCTTTGTGCTTGCACTCTCAGGCAGTCTGAGAAGAGTCCACGAGCCTATTTTGAGCAGTTTTGCTCTAAAGCTTATTCCGCTATCTTCCTTTATTGTGAGCCCCGCTTGTCTCATTCAAGTTTTTCTAACAACCTTCGGCTCTGTAAAGGTGTCGTTTGAAGCAACTGCTTATGCGGTATCAACGGAAATGCTACCGAACCCACATCTCTCGCAAATGCTCATATAATGACAAAGGGCTCCAGGGGTCGATGCCCGCGAAGAGAGGGGAAGTGGTCGAGAAGGTCGATGCTAGTGAGATGATTCCAGACATCTACGGGAAATGGCTCGAGAGGCAGGAGAGCGGGCAGGCCAAGGCAAGGTCAGGTTTCATCGGGAACAAGACGACAGGGCTCGCTGAGCAGGAGGAGGAAGACCGGGAGGAGTCCCAGGCCGACAGGGCTGAGGACACACACGAGAAGGCTAAACGGCGGAAACACGGCAAGCACACCAGCTAGTCGCTCCTGTGAAGCCTTCAGGCGACGTGTCCGGGTCGTCTGGGCACTGTAGCCCAACGTCTGGCCGATCATCCAGCGGAGGCGCAATGAACCCTTAAGGAGGCGTAGGGAGGTTCAACCAGAATCGAGACCAGTTTGACCAATCTCATGCGTGGGGCAGGCGGGGTCCTCTTCTCGCTGGGCATGATCATGCTCTTCGCCTCTCCCGCGCCCCTCTTTCTCTTCCGCTTTGCGTGGACGGCCTACTCCTGGGTCTTCTGGGACTATCTGGGGCTCACGGCAGTCCTGCTTGTCGTTGGCTTCCTGGTAGCCCGTTCGGCCCGACCGAAAGCGCGCTGAGCTCAGCGTAGCCCCACGATTGTCGGTACATCGATATGGCCCTCAGAGGTTTTTGGTCTACACACTGTATCTCTTGCCCAACGGCATGCTCAACGCGAACCAATCGATCACGAGTCTCTCCATTTTCCCGACAGGCAGACTGAAGAGGGGAAATTCACCCCGTCAAGGGGAGGCATGATGAACCCCCCCCCCAGGGCACAGCAGAAACATCAGATTCAAGGCTTAATAGTTCGAATCTGCACCCAGCACAACAGGTCAGATGTCGGGCACCGTCAAGGTGGACGGGGATAATCTCGTGTTTGAGTTCCACGGAGTCGACAGAATCTTCACCTTCAGACACTCGATCACGGTCCCCATCAGGGATGTCGTCGACGTGTCCACAGACAGGGTACCTTGGATTACCGGGATCAGGGCCCTCGGCACGGGCCTACCCGGCGTCATAAAAGACGGAGAATATCTCGACAAGGACGGGTCGGCCTTCTACGAAGTTCATGATCCCGACAAATGCGTGACAGTGACCCTCAAGGACGACAATCACAAACGCATAGTCATTCAAGTGGAGGACAAAGAATCAACCGCCCTTGAAATCAAGAACGCGTTAGCCGGACAATAAATGAGTCAATGAGTATTCGAAACCGCTCGAGTCTCGAAGAATATCGGCTATCTCCTGCTTCACTTTTCGTGTATGAGAATTCCGTACTTGCCCTTGGCGCCCTTCGACTGCTTCCTCTTCGGCTTACTCGCCTTTTTCTTTGTCGCTGCCAATTCGTAGTGTTTTCGAGAGCCTGACTATTTACGACTTTTCCGGGGTTACGCGGAGGTGACAATGAACCTTGGCTATCGGAGCGATTTTCTCCACTGTGGGGGGACGCGAGGGGTGTAGCTCGTTTCCTTCGCCCCCAAAAAGTCAGCCAGCCCCTGGACCTTCTCCGCGATCTTTGTTGATACCTCCTCTCCTTTAGGAGCGCCCGCTTCTGCGTGCACCGAGTTTATGACCAGTCTCCCGTTTCGCCTGTCCATCCTCGGGTCGACCCTTCCTATGAGCCTGTCACCCCACAGGATGGGCAAGACATAGGTGCCGTACTTCCGTTTCTCCTCCGGAAGGAACTGCTCGCGCACGTAATCGAAGCCGAAGACCTTCTTCGTCCTGGACTGGCTGCAGATCAGGTTGTCGAAGGGAGGCAGCAGGGAGATGCGAGGTTGCCATGGGTCGGAACCCATCGACTCGAGGAGCCGCACATCGTCATCGTGGACGTACCGTTCCTCTCTGCTCCCGAACTCCTTCACCTCCACCCGGTGTATCCGTGATTCCTCCAGAAGGAGCGCAAGCGTCTTCTTCAGGCTGCGATAGCGACCCCGGACAAAGTAGTAGTTGATCTCGGCGGGCGTGGCGGTCCCCAGAGCCCGGATGGCCCTCTGCACCGCCCGGCGCTCGAACTCCTCTTCCCCTATCTCCTTCTTCTCCACCCATTCCGGAAGGAACTCCTCCGACAGCCCCCAGACGTTCTGGTTCCCCTGGTGGCCCACGACCATCACCTTCCCGCTCATCAACAGGTGGAAGAGCATATGGGAGACGTCGCTGCTCGGCGTCCAAGCATCCGCATTCCCTCTCGTCCTGAGGTGGTCCTCGAACTCGCCCACCTTGAGGGGTCCCTTCTTCAGCTCCTCGAGCACCTTCCTTCGAAGCGGCGCGTGACCGGCCAGGAACTTTCTAGCGCTCGCCTCGTGACTCTTCCACGACCCGGAAAGGGACTCGGGATACCTGCTCATGAGCGAGCGGTACAGGGGGTAGTCCTCGGTGAGCACGAGGGAAGCCTGCGGCGTCCAGTGCAGGAAGATGGTCTTCTTGTCCCACAGCATCCTGTCAAGGTCGGATGGCCGAAAACCGCCGAGCCTCGCCCAGAGAGTAAGGATGTGGGATGGCGCGACTATGGCCACCGGGTCCCACTGGACGTACGCAAGCTCCCGGATCACTGATGCGATGTCCTCGCTCGTAGGCTTGGTCGGCAGGCTCCCCGCGAGCCGTTGTTTCGTGACCGCCAGGCGCCTGACGTCCTGGGCAGAGGCAGACACCACCGCTCCTCTCAACCCACCGAATCGATATCGGTGCCCAGACCGCTAGATATGCGTTGGCTGCCGACGGCGAGGGCGCAGTAGACCCTATGCGCAGAAGAAGCGTAGGACCTCAGCGCATCAGATGCGGGGCAGCCTGTCCCAGAATCGCGCGATTGATCTGCTCGTAATCCGCAATCAGATTGGCCCCCTTGCTTGTCGGCCTGTAGACCTCCTCCTCCTTTAGGAGCAAGCCCGACCCCTGTAGGAAGCGCAGGCACGCTTCGGTCTGGGATGGACCAATAGGGCTCTCGCTCATTATGCTCCTCTTCGTCGCCCCCTCCTTGGCTGATAGCAGAATCCCGGTCAAGACGTCGACCCTGCTTTGAGACTCCATTACAATTCGCGAATACTTTCTAGTATTGATGAGACATGATGAAGATTCTTTAAGTAATATATCATGAAAATTTGTTCAGTGACGCTTCGCCGTCTGGCCCAACGTGCGTGAACAAAGCTAGTTGCTAGAAGGTGACCTCGATGAGCGGGCTCTCGCGCACCCAGAGCTCTAGGTCTCGAAACGTTCCTGCCAACGGTTGAATCTTCGCAAGGACCTTGCGCCTCTCGGCTTGCTCCACGATCGCCCTGGCCTTCGCCGGAAGGTCGGCGCGGGCGCCGACCTTCAGGTGAAACGTGAACATGGGGTCAGCGAGGATGTTCGCGTACCAGGAACGGCGCCCGGGGGAACCCGTGATGTATATCCTGCCATCTATGTTGAAAAACCAGATTTCGATGCGCCGAAGCTTCTTGGTCTTCCGCCCTATCGTGGTGATGTCTATCACGCGGTCCTGAGCCAATGCGCGTTGAACCTTCCCGTCCAAAGCCACGGTCCAGTGTTCCAAGTCCTCCTTATAACAAAGCTTCATTCTCGACTCTGTCAAGTCGACCTTCGAGAAAGTCACCCAAGAGGACAAGCAGCAACTGGACATTCTCGCCTAGTTTGGGACGGTAATCTCAGAAAAGGCTCACCCTAGACCTCGTCGCGGAGGCACGATTGAACCTCGTGCATGGTCCGCATCCCACTGTTTGGGTGGATTTTCTTGATGCCAGGGTGGAATCCCTTTGGCCTCATCCCGTTTATCGCCGTGGACACCACAATAGACCCATGACCGAAGCATTCTGCCTCAAAGAGAAGGCAAAGCGCGAGATGAACGGGGAGATCGAGGTGCAGATGAAGAACGGGAGAAGGGCGCTCCAGGGAACTTGCCCGAGCTGCGGGACGAAAATGTTCAGGATACTCGCCAAGGCGAATCAGGCGGGACCACTGGCGTTCAACGGTCCCCTCCAGTTCCAGTCGCTGGTCGCTCCGCAAACAAACTAGCCGCCGATTGCGCGGCTTTGGCGCATTGGCGAACAGAAATAAAACGGCGCCCAAGTAGGACTGACGCTAAATATTTTATATACTTGGGATGCTTTTCATCCCTAAATTGCTAGGAATGCGACCACACAGGGTGTCGCGCCAGAGACGGGAGGGCTAACGGCACTGGCGTTAGTCGACCCGGTTCAATGGGTAGTCATCGTAGGCGTCATTTTTACACTCGCAATCCTGCTGTCAGGATACTTCCTCGGGCGAGCCCAGGGATATGCTCAAGGACTGAAGGAGGGAAGGACTCTTCAGGGACAATCCGGACAATCCGGACAATCCGGGCAACTTGGGGTACAGCATGGAGAAGCGAACTTGCTCTCCATATATTGCCCAAAATGCGGAGCACAGGCTGCCATGTCAGCCGGATTCTGCTCCAGTTGCGGCGCCAGACTCTGATTTCTCGCGATTAACCCTTCCTTGGGGGCCGGGTGAATCTCCGTGACTCGTTTTTATTCCCGGCACGGGAGAACGCCGGGCGATGGATAGGGGCGGCTTCGTCATCGATGCCGAAGACATGCAAAAGACGTACCAGTCCTCTACGAGAGCGCTCGACGGTGTGTCCCTGAAGGTGAGAGGCGGGACCGTCTTCGCCCTTCTCGGCCCGAACGGTGCCGGAAAGACCACGTTCGTGAGAATAATCGCCACCCAGCTCACCCCGTCGGCCGGTTCTGCGAAGGTCCTCGGCCATGACGTCATGAAGGAAGCGCGGATGGTCAGGAGGAAGATTGCCGTGGTTCCCCAGGAGGGGAGGCCCCATCTGCTGCAGACCCCCTTCGAGCACATCTTCACCTATCTCGTCTGCAGGGGGCTGGACTATGGCGAGGCAAGGAAGAGGACGGACGCGATCCTCGCCTCGCTCAACCTGACGAGCTATAGGAACACGATCTGCGCGCGAACCTCTCGGGCGGCCTCAGGCAGAGGGTGCTGATCGCCATGGCGATGAGCTCGGAGGCGGACCTTCTCGTGCTCGACGAACCGACCATCGGTCTTGACCCGGTCGCAAGGCTCGAGGTGTGGAACCTTGTAAGAAAATATGTCGCCACGGGCAAGACCATCCTCCTCACCACGCACTACATGGACGAAGCGGAACAGCTCGCGGACTCGCTCGCCATAATCAACAAAGGAAAGCTGGTCGCGACCGGCACTCCCTCCGAGATAAAGAAGAGACTCGATTTCACTCACTCTGTCACGGTCAAGACCGTGGACGAAGACCTCTCCGAATTCGAGCCCTTTGGAAGGGTCTCCAGGGCGGGGACGGGGACGAGGGTGCTCACATCGCAGCAGGGGGCTTCAGACCTCGCGTCGTTGTGCCTGAAGCGGGGCTTGGAGGTCTCGGTCAGGCAGGTGACCCTTGAAGATGTTTACATAAACGAGGTGGGACAACCTGAACCCGAGTAGACAGATAAGAGCGGTGCTCGTGCTGGTCTGGTTCGACGGGCTCCTGCCGATAAGAAGGTCGCCCTTCAGCATGCTCAACTTCATCGTGAGCCCTCTCACGATACTGTTCTTCATCTACGTGTTCGCCGGTCCCAGCAGAGCGGTCTTCGCGCTCGGCGGTGGGCTCGTCGCGGTGATAGTGGGAAGCTGCATAATCCTCGAGACGGAGGCCGCCTTCCTCAGGCTCGTCCTCAAGCTTCAGGACATGTTCGTATCCTCTCCGCTCTCCGCGGTCACATATGTCGTGGGTCTCTCCACGGCGCAGCTATGCAACGGCATCGCCGGGATAGTCCTGTTCTCTGTGCTGCTCGGCCTCTACACGAACATAAGCGCGCTCGGGGGACTCGAAATAGCCCTAGCGGCCGTTATCACATGGGCCTCGATCTCTGCCCTAGGATTCATGATAAGCACCTTCGCCCGCGACGTGAGGGACCTCTGGGTCTACTCCCCGCTCCTCAACGTGGCCCTCTCGTTTGTGTCCCCCGTCTTCTATCCAATCTCGCTCATCCCGGCGCCCGTGCGGTTCGTCGCATACCTATCTCCCACGACCTACCCGGCACAGATAATCCAGCAAGCCACCGGTCAAGTGAGCGCATCATCAACCGTGTTAGCGTTCGATTTCGCAGGGGGCATAGCCTACACCCTGATTCTCGTCTTGCTCGCCGTGAAGCTGTCCAAGTGGAGACAGTAGAATCGGTCAAGGCGGCCAACCTTATAGGTCTGGGACATGATGTGATTGGTGACCATGGTCTGCCCGCTTTGACATCATTTGATTCGCAGAGATTGGATGATTTCGTGTTCGGCAAGATGAGCGAGACCGGCCTCCCCGGCGTGAGCGCAGCCGTAATCCAGGACGGTAGGGTCGTACACCAGAGAGGCTACGGGTTCAGGGACGCCGCCGCAGGCTATCCGGTCACGCCTCAGACTCTCTTCGGCGTCGGCTCGATCACAAAGTCCTTCGCCGCTCTCTCCATAGCGAAGCTGGTTGATGCCGGAAAGCTCGAGTTCCACGACCCCGTGACCAAGTTCCTTCCCCTGCCCCAGAAGGCCTTCGAGGGGGTCGAGGTCCACCACCTTCTCAGCCACAGCAGCGGCATCCCGGGCCTGGGCTACGCCGAGGTGCTCATCTATGGCACCATAGGCAGCTACCACACCTGGCTGCCCATCTCGAGCTTTGAAGACATGTCCAACTTTATGGACGAGGTCGACGACTGGGTCGAAGCGAGGCCGGGCGAGAAGCTCCTCTATCTCAACGAAGGATATTATCTGCTCGGGGAGATAATCGCCAGGACGAGCGGTCTACCCTCCGAGACCTACATCATGCAGGAGGTGCTCCGCCCCTTGAAGATGTCGAGGTCCTTCTTCTCCAGGAAGGACATCGAGTCCGACGCAGACAGGTCTACTCCATATCTCATCAAGAGTGGCAAGGCGACGGCCTCCGTGATGCCCTATGGGTGCGGTGCGGCGGGCGGTCTCGTCAGTAACGCCGCCGACCTATCGAACTTCGTACACATGCTCATCAACGACGGGGAATTCGAATCGAAGCGCCTCGTGAGCAGGGATTCGCTCAGGAAGATGGAGGCGCCCTATGTGAAATGGCCGGTCCCGCTGTCGGATGGCGACTCCTACGGCTACGGACTGAGGGTCACTCCAGACTTCTACGGGCACAAGATGCTGGGGCATGGCGGGTCGATCGAGGTCTTCACCGCCGATTTCAAGTGCACCCCTGACACAGGGGCGGGCGCGATTATGCTGGCGAACGGGACAGGCTATGAGATGAGCGGGCTCAGCACCTACACGATGGCCATGCTCATGGGCAAGGACCCGCTAGAGCTACCGTCGATAAGGGCCGAACGTCTGCTGGCGAAGGTGGAGGGGGAGTACAGAAGCTACAGGGACACGGTGCTCGCGGAGGTCAGGAGGCGCGGAGGGTTCCTCGAGCTTTCGGGCGACGACATCGGGGAGCACATAATACTGGCCCCCCAGAGCGAGGACCAAGATGGTGCCACCTTCTTCACCATCTCCCGGGGGGCGAAGATGGAGGTCAACTTCAGGTTCAACAAACACGGTGTCGAACTGCTCTACGAGAGGTACATATACAGGCGAGCGGGACCGCTGCGCCCGGACCCCTAACCCCCTACGGAGAACTCGTCATGCACTGCGAAACGGTCCGATGAGGACGACACTTCAAACATCTAGAAGAGCTGCTGATCCCGGAGCCAAAATCAGGGGTAATTGACCAACGGCAACGTACGTTTAATTGGCTTTGTCAGGACATTGTTTGTGAAAAATTGTTGGCATTTCAGAAATCTTCGAACATTTTGCAATACTGAACCGATTTTGGGACGATTTATAGACCCATTCTCGCGAGCTGAGGAACAGGAAGGCTTGGAACTCGAAAACTGTTATCGTGTCCTGGGTGTAAGGTCGGACGCGAACCTGACCGACGTCAAGGCTGCATACAGGCGGCTCGCGATGGTGTATCATCCCGACCGCAATAGGAGCCCTGAAGCTGACGCCAAGTTCACGACCATCAACGAAGCCTACAGCGTCATCATGAATTCCAAAGGTATCGTCGACGGCTGGAGGCCGCCGGAAGCCGCTGATCACGTCTTTGACGACGGATCTCACGCGGAATTGAGCTTCGCCATCATGACCGGCAGGGAGGTCGTCTACCACGTCTCCACGGAGCAGTTTGAGGCGGAGGTTCGCATGCGCTTCAATCCAAAGTCGGCTTCGGGCACCTACTGCAAGATTGGCACGAGATGGTTCGAGGTTAACAATCAGACTTCGTCAAGGAAGCCGTTACCGCTATGGGGCTCAGCCAGGCGCGGGGCCCTCACCGAGTGGTACAAGGGACCGGATGGCACCGACTTATGGAAATCGGTCACCTGGGATGATTTCTGGTCCTACGTCGGTCGCTACGCATCTACCGTAGTTCAATCCAGGCAACGAACGTAGGCGCGCGAGCTTGCGAGAGCCTGACTAAGTTATTAGCGACTCATCTTCGCAGGCCCGTCGTTCCATGGACTGGAGAGACTCCCTAAGAGAGCGAAACCTTCCCGAGGTCGAGTCGACGTTCCGTCACAATCTTTCCTTCGTGGGCGTCTCCACCATAGCGAAGCAGTTCTACTGCGAGGCTAAGGTCGAGCAGGAGTACACCAGGGGGGAGGTCCCGAGCGAAGCCAAGGACGTGGGGACGGACATCCACGAGGAGATACTGGCCATGAAACAGGTGGGGCGGAAGGAGCTGATCAAGCACATACTCAAGGAGCCGAGCCTCATCACGTCGTTCCCCCTTTATGGCGAGGTAGGAGAGCTGAGGGTCATCGGCATGCCCGACGCTGTGATCTTCACGAAGAGCAAGCCTGAATGGCTCATCGAACTGAAGACGACGCGAGGAGACCACACGAGGCTCTGGAAAGACCAACTCCTGCAGGTCAAGATCTACGGCCTGCTTCTGGAGAAGATGGGTTTCAACTGCTCAAAACTGAAGCTCGTGCTGGTCAGGATGAGGCAGGATGGAGCGCTCGAGGACGGGCAGAGGACGGCGATGCTCACCATGATCAGGCTGGCGTTGATGAAGGACCAGACGGAGAAGCTGGAAAAGGTCCATCCGATGAAGTTCTTCATCCATCCCCATGACCGTCGCGAGGTGGAGCGCTCCTTGCTCTGGGCCCAGGACTACTGGCTGCAGAGGCGCGAACCCATCCCGACGACGAATGGATTCAAGTGCAGGACGTGCGAGTTCAACGACGTGTGCCCTTCCAGCCTCTGGAAAGAATCGGAGACTTCTTCCCTGGGGAACCGAGGGACGGCGTCCTCGACGGAAGTATGATGGACCAGCATGCAAGGATCCTTCCCGGTCAACCGAAGACTTTTGACGGAGCCGCTGGGGGTGGCCTCCGAGAAATGCGCGTCACGCTAGGCGATTCCACCTACGAATGGATCGACGACTGGGCCAAGATCCCTCCCACCGAGACAGCGAGGAACGGTTGGGCGCACCACGGCATGGCGTTCAGCGAAAGCGGCCTCATAATCTCCTTCCACCAAGAGGATAGGACGCTGCTCGCGTTCGACGCCGAAGGCACGCTCCTGAGCTCCCACAGGACCGCCTTGACAGAGGGACACGGGATGACCCTGGTGAAGGAGGGCGAAACCGAATTCCTCTGGATGGCAGATAACGGGTCGAAACGCCGATCGAGTCTGGGTTACGAGTATCCGCCCGACGCACAGAAGACTTCCGGCCGAGTGGTCAAGATGGACCTCCAGGGCCGCATCCTCAAGGAGCTCCCCAAACCCGACGATGCCGGATATCAGCTGACGCGGTTCTCTCCCACCTCGGTCGCGGTCGACGAAGAGCGCCTCGGCGGAACTGGAGAAATCTGGGTTGCAGACGGCTACGGCCTCAGCCTGGTGCACCGGTTCGACAAGAGCGGCAGGCACCTCGGCCGCATCAGTGGCGAGGAGGGCAAAGCCGGGAGATTCAATACTCCGCACGGCGTCTTCATCGACAGGCGCAGGGGACGGCCGGAGCTCTACGTCGCCGACAGGACGAACGCACGCGTCCAGGTGTACGACCTTGAAGGCAGGTTCATCAGGAGCTTCGGCTCCGACTTCCTCACCAGCCCCAGCGCCTTCGCAGTGTCAGGCGACCTTCTTATCATTGCGGAGCTTCGGGCAAGGCTCGCCGTCGTCGACATCGACGACCGTCTCGTGGGCTATGTGGGCGAAAACGAAGAGGTCTGTGACGCTGATGGCTGGCCGAACATGAAGGGCTCCAGCGGCAAGACCGTCAGGACCGACAGGCTCCGACCTGGGAAGTTCAACAGCCCCCATGGCCTGGCGGTTGACTCCAGTGGGAACATCTACGTGGCCGAGTGGCTCATAGGTGGAAGGCACGTCAAACTACGGAAGACCTGATTCGCCAACCCTTGCAACCGTGTGTGTCTCAGACCAGCAAGCAGTGGTAGCTAGCGGTGGTCCCTGCCTTCCCAGCCCAGGCGTACAGCGATGATGCTGTAGAAGAACCAGAAGACCACGGGTGCTGCGACGATGATGGCCACGGCGATTACGAACTCAAACAGGCTCAAGGATTGCCAGACTTCTCGCCGGTGGCGGATAGGAATCCCTTGCGGAATATCTTGTTGTTGTGCGTCTCGTTCCACTGCTTCATCCCCTGGTCACAGATGTAGTGGACACCGTCGGGGAAATCTACTGGTTCGCCCCGGTTACCGCACGGCGCCGTCTTGTGGTACTCACAAGCCCTATCCTGTTCCGACATCGAAGGATATTACAAAAATTGACATAGTTAAGCTGCTCGGGAGGTGAGAAGGCGCTCGGTGCCCGACCCCGAGATTAATACGGGCGCGTGTCCGGACCGTTCGAGAGAGATTGGTCAAGAGTCTGTTGATGTCCTGGAGTGGCGGGAAAGACAGCGCCCTCGCGCTCCACGTAGATCAACGGGACCGGCGCATACAAGGTGAGGGCGCTGCTCACGACGGTCACAAAGGATTTCGACCGGATAAGCATGCACGGCGTGAGGCGGACCCTCCTGCACGAGCAGGCAGCCTCTCTCGGGCTCCCGGTCGAGGAGGTCTGGATCCCAAAGGACGCCTCCAACGATGCCTACGAAGTCCAGATGAAGGCCGTCCTGTTGAAGCACAGAGACGAGGGTATCGAGGAGGTGGCGTTCGGCGACCTCTTCCTGCAGGACATACGCGCCTACAGGGAAGAGAGACTGGGGCAGATAGCTATGAAGGGCCTCTTTCCTCTCTGGGGGCGGGACACGACCAAGCTCGCCAGAGAGTTCGTCGAACTAGGCTTCAAAGCTGTGGTCTGTTGCGTCGACCCTCGACGGCTCGCAAGGGAGTTCTGCGGGCGAGAATACGATCTTTCTTTCCTTGAGTCTCTTCCCTCAGGCGTCGACCCTTGCGGCGAGAACGGTGAGTTCCATACGTTCGTCTACTCGGGACCCATCTTCAAGGACGAGATAACGATAAAGTCGGGAGAAGTGGTCCTCCGAGACGGCTTCTATTTCGCCGACATTCTGCCTGGTGGCTAGGCGACTACCTTCCACCGTCGAGGCCCTTGCAACCCCGGTCCGACGTGGACCGAAAGCATTAATGTCGCTCTGTGAAGAATTCCATCAGACAATGACCACCCCAGACGAGACCCCAAATTCCATCGTCCTCGCAGGCTTCCTAGACTTCAGCGGGTTCAATTCGTTGGTCCAGACCGAGAACTCGACCACCTTCGACGAAGTCACAAAGTCCCTGTATCCCACCTGGAAGGCCGCGAACGACTTCGCGACCAACACCCTCCCGAAGGTCGACCCCTATCGCCCTTCACCGGAGATGATATCGCGCGTCGAGGAGGACCGCCTCCTGAAGGAGAGGAGGGAGGTAATCAAGACCTACCCTCCATACGGGGTCGTGCCCTTCGACATCGCATACGTCGACATGGGGAATGCACTCCCCACCCAATACCGCATCGACCTGAAGAGGGTAGAAGCGATAAAGCGGCGCCTAAGCTCTAAGATGGACTTCAAGGACCTAATCGAGGTGTGCCTCAGCACTGAGGACCATCAGATTCCCATAGAAAGGAACTTCATCGGTCAGTCTGCGGACAACGAGGCCACCCTGTTTCTCGACGATGAGGACATCAGGTTCAGGGGAGTGGACCTCAGGGAGGCGAACCTATTCGAAGCCGGAGGGGTCCCCACCAACCGAGCCAGAGCCAAGGCCCTGACCTTCTTGTTGGCGTTCGGCGAGCCGTTCATCACTGCCTTTCGCTTCCACAGGTCCATCATGGACCCCTTCCTCCACAAAGTGATCCAGGTACCATACGTCGTGCTCACCAACGGTTACCACAGAGCGTACGCCCTGTGGGATCTCGGCTACAAGAAGATCCCATGCGTCCTCGCGGACATAACGCCGCAGGAGATCAATGCGTTCGCCCCGAACCCCGATTCGATAATTTCAGCCTGCAGTCTGCCCAGACCTCCACTCTTCAGGGATTTCTTCGACTCCAGGGCAGCGCTGCGGCTCAATCTCTTACCCAGAAGGAGGATGTTCACGATGAAGTGGTCCATCAAGACCTTACCCATCTTCGGGAACGGGCCAGACCCGCGTTCACCAACGGAAGCGCGATGAACGTCTAACCTCTCAGCAACAGATAAATCGCCTGCGATGGCTCCGCCCTTCCATGCCGCGCAAGTTCATTATGAAGAAACTCGACGAGATCGAGGAGTCAAAGGGCAGTGTCGCGGTGGAAGAATATGCCGGCACCATCTTCAAGAGAGTCAGTGTGACCCTGGGAGTGAAGCACTTCAAGCTGTCAATGACAATCATGAAGCCTGGCAATAAGATCCCGGTCCATTCTCACCCGACAGCGGAGGAGGTCCACCTCCTCATGAGCGGCAAGTCCACCCTGACCGTGGATGGAGAGAAGGTCAAGGCGGAGGCGATCACCGCGTTCTATATGCCCCCTGGCTCGCACTACGGACTGATCAACGACTCGAAGGCTGACGCCACGTGGGTCTTCATCGGGGCACCCGTGGACGAGTACATAGACGACAAGAAGTACAAATGGGTGCGCAAGGGCAAGTCCTTCGTCAGGGTCTTGGCAAAATAACCTCGGCTCACCGTTCACGCGGCAGAAGAAGAAGCCTGGCGCTCAGAACCGATAGCATGAAAAACAACGTCCCGCCCACCCCTGCCATGCCTCTAGTCGGCGATGTCAGAGACTCGTTCAAGGCCAAGGGTCTCGAGTTCGTGTCGCTCAGCGACGCAGGGAACAACCGCTCCATCCTGACCTACAAGGACGGAGCCAAGGTAATCAAGAAGGAGATAGCAATGCAGCTGTCCGAGCTGGAGGACACGGTCGAGGGGCTAGACGTGTTAGACCCGAGCGACCTCGCTGAATATCTTCTGAAGCTCGAGTGACGGGTTCGGCATCTGTCGGCACCTCGGACGGCCAGATTGCCTAGCGTTCTAGATATTGGCCCGACCAAGGCGTAGCACTAAATATCGATTCGCTCGTCGGCCTCGTTGACCCACGATGGACGCGCAACCTGCTCGTCGGCAGTCAAGACGCAGACCAGCTGTCGTCGTGGTGATCATCATCGTAGTCGCAGCGGCCGGCTTCGTGTTCTTCGTATATCCTAGACCTCAGGGAGGCCTGTGCACGTTTAATGCGGGGCCCCTCGGTCTCGGGCTCAGAGTGGTCTCGGATGGCAACCAGACACCGATCGCAGGCGCTCAGGTCGAAGCCACCAATACCGCGCTCCTCTGCGACGGCGCTCCCGCTGACTCTCAGAAGACGACGTCGTTCGTGACCAACGGCACCGAATGGAACTACCTGGACATCGGAGAAGACGCGTCCTATTCCTTCCTCATCACCTACTCGGGTCACAGCTACAACTTCTCGACCGGCCTGGGCGTCGAAGCATTCACCTGCGCGACGCTCTTCCTCCCCTCAGGGAGGACGAATGTCACATTTGCCGAATTTCAGAATGGCTGCCCATCGGCCACGACGACCACCGTGACCTCGACTGCAATCTCGGCGACCGTCATCGTCCCGCAGGGGACCACATACCAGGTCCAGTCGAGCTACGACTGCCTGGCAGGTCACTCGGCCCAGCCGTTCAACGTCACGACCACCTCTCTCTTGGAGGGAGCCATAACCGCGGGCCAACCGGGCGTCACCATCTACATCACGACGGCACAGGACGCGCAGGAACTCTACCAGGGTCACCCGGAGGTCTGGCTCTACTCTTCGGGTCTGACCAACTCGACGAGCTTCAGCCTCGACCTCGCTCCGGGGTCCTATGTGATCTGGACAGAGGGCGCTGACCTTGGGTGCGGCGCCACCGTCGTCACTCCTCTCGAACAGCTGACCACCGTCACCGTGACCCAGGAGGTCAGCCTCGGCCCACCTGGCGGCGGAACCGTCATCCCAGAGTGATCCACACGGACAGCGGGCTGGCCCACAGTCGATTTGTTACGAAAAATAGTTAGAATTTACATAAACCCAGAAACATTTACATGCACCGTTGTGGGTTTAGCCCTTGGGATGGGTGCATCCCGTTTGAATCAGGGTCGAAAAACGCTTGGAACTTGAAAATTGTTATCGGGTCTTGGGTATAAGGAAAGATGCCGAGATACCCGACATCAAGCTAGCATTCAGGCGGCTCGCCCTGGAGTATCATCCCGACAGGAACAAGACCCCGCAAGCGCAGGGCAAGTTCACCGCGATCAACGAGGCCTACAGCATCATCATGAGTTCCAAAGGTGTCGTCGACGGCTGGAGACCAGCCGACCCGCACAAGGACATCTTCTATGGGGAAGCGCGGGCGGAGCTGAGCTTCGCGATCTTGACGGACCAGGAGCTCGTGTACCATGTCCCGGCGGAGCTGTTTGAGAAGGAGATTCGGAAGCGTTTCAATCAAAGGACAACCGAGGGTACTTTCTGCAGGGTCGGCAAGAGGTGGTTTGAGATCGATGACCAGGCCAAGTCGAAGAAATCTCTGCTGCCTTGGGGCTCGGGCAAGCGGGGGTCTCTCACGGAGTGGTACAAGGCGCCAGGCGACGCCGACAAATGGAGGTCCACGAGCTGGGATGCTTTCTGGTCCTACGTCCATAGCTATGCCACTCTGAACGTCGGCCAACCCAGGCAGCAAGCCCCACAAGCCACGCAGACCTGAGAAGACCGGAATCGTTAGCCCGAGAAAGTAATCGCTCAACGTAAAGAGCCTCCGCCAGGACTGCAAAGCCAAATACTGCCAGAGAGCGATTCGCCCTGGCGATGATGACTGCACGTTAAGCTCCTGCGAATGGAGAGATAGCGGCAAGGCCTGAGCCACTGATGCTCTGTCCCGGTACTAACCCGATGACCATTGCTCGAGGATGACAATCTTGATCCCCTCGTCCTTCTTGTAAACGAGGACGGACGGGAATCAGGGCAGCGAAGCTATTTTACTCCGGTCGATGCAGGCCGGGCGTCTTTAGAATGGCCGCAAGCCCTCCATCCACCACCTCAGGAGTCTACGCCGTGATCGATACCTCGGCCGGGCAGATCGTCGCCGAGCTCTTCCCTTCCTCGGCACCGAAGACGGTCGCGAACTTCGTCGAGCTCGCCAACGCTGGGTTCTTCAACAACCTGGTATGGCACAGGATAGTGGGAGGTTTCGTGATACAGACCGGGGACCCTCAGACGAAGAACGGGGGCGGGGACCGGCGGCGCTGGGGGACGGAAGGGTCGGAACGGACGGTCCCCCTCGAAGTAAGCGACGCCAGCCGCCGGAACGACGTCGGTTCCTTGGGGATGGCCAGGTCCCAGAACCCGAACAGCGGAAGCTCCCAGTTCTACATCAACCTGGCCGACAACGCGCCCCTCAACGGCCAGTACACGGTCTTCGGCAGGGTGATAAGCGGCCTGGATGTCGCCAAGGCGATAGGCGGCCTGGCGGTCGACCATTCAGGTCAGCCGATAGCCCCGGCCAAGGCGATGGTCACGAGCATCGCGATACGTAGCACACCCTGAGGTCCCGCATCGGCCCGGTTCCGGCACTGGTGGACGCCGTGTCGGGTACAGTTAAATTCAACGCGCTGCGATTCTTTCAAAGCTGCTGAGATACACGAAGACCCCCCAACTTCGCGGCTACATTACGATAGCGTTCGCTGTTTGCCTGCTGTTGGTTACCGGGTTCAGCCTTGCACACGCTCAACCGACCTTGCAGGCTTCTCACACGACCGTGCTCGCCCCCTCGCAATCGGGAGAGTTCGGTGCCGTGACGTCCCGCCCGGCAGGACTTGAGCCCTCCCTGGGAGGAACTCCCGCGCCCGCGTTGCCTGCGCCGAACTACGACGAACAGGCGTTCGAGGTCTTCTCGCAGAGCTTCTCAAGCCTCGCGTACAACGTCACCGCCATCGCTCAGACCGATTCCAATGGCTATGGACCCGCCTATCTCCTGAACGGGCTCACGCCGCAGGGATACTGGTACCAGGTCGGAGTCCAGTTCAACTGGCCCGATGAGTCGGGCTCCGTCTGGGGTTACACCCCGGGGTTCGAGATGGCCTACGAGACTTTCAATCCGTCTGGAGATTCAATCTTCCCGAGCGGCGGGGGTGGCGGGGACGGGAACTTCTCCGGACCGGTCAGCTCTGGGGATTCTATCCTCCTGAGCCTCTACTTCTCGGGCGGGGACGTGGTCATGTATGCCCACGATTGGAACACCGGAGCGACCGCCCAACAGGCCCTCAGTGCCGAGGGCTCGACCGATTTCAAGGGAGGCGGTCAGAACGGCTTCTTCACGGGCCTCATGACGGAGTGGTATCACGCCAGCGAGACTCTCTCGAACGAGGGAGAGGTGACCTACACCGATTCCACCTCGACGCTGTCGTCAGCGATCCTCCTGGCTGATGAATGGGTGCCTCCGGGCGGCCCAACGGTCTTCGACTCGTCTTCTTCCGCCCTGTCGTTCACGAACGACCCGACGCAGCTCCAGGAGTTCTCCACCAACGGACTGACGATATACGCTGATGCGCACCAGTTCATCACGGGCGCACTCACCACCACCCCCACTTCGATCACCCTCCTGCCCGCTGGCGACTCGGCGCCGCTCTCTGCTTCCAACGAATTCACGATCTCATACGTGATGGCGGGCGTCCAGACCGCGGCCCTCTACAGCGGCGGGACGCTGACCCTGGAGTCCGACCCAAACACGAACGTGACGATTTCGGGGACCTCAACCGGCTCGACGACCTCTGAGCGGTGGGTCCTGGACTCTGGGGTGCTGCCGGTGGCCGTCCCGAGCGGTTCGACCGTCACCTACTACTATTTCGACCTCCTCGCGCAGCAGGCGAGCGACTCCATCGTTGGCGGGGGGACGCCGACCCCCGTACTGGCCTACACAAGCGCCCTCCCTGGGGCAACGTCACAGCAGCCGACGCCCGTGACCCTTGCGCTCTCACCATCGACCCGGTCCTCGATATGGGCGCTGAGAGGGTCGACCGCCTCTGTCAACAGCCCCATCTCCAGCGCCGCCTCGGAGCAGTGGGTGACCGGCACGCCAGAGTGGACCGTCTCCTCCGCGGACCAACAGGAGTTCGACCTTGTCTTCTATCACCAGTACGATGTGATTCCGTCCTTCCAGGTGATCGGAGGCGGAACCGGGTATTCGGCTCCCGCGCCGCTGTGCACGGTCCTGGGACAGCAGCAGAGCGTCCCTCTCGGCTCGATGATCTGGCTCGATGCGGGGCCCTCGTGCAGCTACCCGAACACGCTTGGAGGCTCCGGCCAGGACGAAAGATGGGCCACCAGTTCGTCGAGCGTCGCGGTCAGCGCGTCCGGGCCGCTCTCACCGACCTACTACAACCAGCTCTTCGACACGATAAGCTATGCCGTATCAGGTGGTGGGACGGGCTACGGCGACCCTGCGGTCACTTGCGCACAGTTTGGCACCCAGACGACCGTGCTGGCCGGGACCCTGGCCTGGGCCGATGCCGGCTCGTCATGCGCCTACGCGGCGACGCTCCCCGGCTCTACCCAGAACGAACGCTGGGCTACCCCGACCCGGAACGTCGCGGTTGCCGAGTCCGGTACGATCTCCGATGTCTACCAAAACCAGTATTCTCTCGGGCTCAGCTACTCCATCAGCGGAGGAGGGTCCCCGCAGGTCTCGGTCACCGGCACTTCCCTGGGAGCCACCTCGACCACGGCGTATGCTTCTGGAACTCTCGTCTGGCTGGACGCCGGTACCCAGTACTCGCTCTCAAACCCTCTTGGGGGTTCCTCCTCCAGTGAAAGATGGTTCACCGTCGCGACGACCACCGGCGAACTCAGCGGACCAGAAACATTTTCGGGTACCTACTATCACCAATTCTTCATCGCCGCCCTGTTCGACCTCGTCGGCGGCGGAGCCCCTACGGCCCCAGCGATCACGTACACAGCCCTCGGGAGCGCCCATTCAACTGCGCTGGCGACAACGTCCCAGTCGTTCTGGGCTGATGCAGGTTCCCACTACTCAGCTCCCTCGCGACTCAACGGGACGGCTCTGACGGAGCGCTGGTCCTCCCCCGCAGATTCCGGAACCATCCTGCGCTCGGCGACTCTGAGCTTCACATACTACCGGCAGTACCTCCTCAGGGTATCGGGAGCGGACGTGAGCTCTGGATGGTACAACGCCAGCTCGACCGCAACGCTCTCGCTCCAGGGCACATACAACAGGACCGCAGGCGTGGGAGAGAGGGTGACCGGGTACTCCCTGGATGGAGGCACCACAGCCGTCGTCGCTCCCACCACGGGCAACGTGACCATCGATGTCCAGATGAACGCCCCCCACCAGCTCTCAATAGGTTCGGTGAAGCAATACCAGGTGAGCCTCGACAGTTCCACCATCGAGGCGCTCGTCTCGATGACTCAGCCCACCATCGCCGGAGACGGTCATTGGTATGACCAGGGCACACCGGTCAGCCTCGTCCTCAACGGGGTCTGGAACCGTTCGGCGGGTAGCGGGCAAAGGCTCGTATCATACTCCATAAACGGTCAGCTGACGGCGGTCGCGACCTCAGGCACGCTCGATGCGCTCGCGCTCAGTTCCATATCGTCCCCCGAGGCGGTATCGGCTGTAATCACGGCCCAGTACCAGTTGAGCACGAACTCTGACTCGATCGAATCGGTCACAGCCCCTCCGATATCCGGGGACGCCGGGTGGTACGATTCGGGCACCCCGGTCACCGTGGTCTACGACCACTCCTGGAACTCGACCTCCGGCCAGTCGAGAGCCAGCGCGGTCAGCTACACCATTGACAACGGCACCCCCACACCCCTGAATCGCGCTGGGAACGGGACGTTCTCCGTCCAGGTCACGATGAACGCTCCCCAGGCCGTCGAGATACAGTCGGTGACCCAGTACCGCCTCGAGGTGTCAGGAGGCAACGACGTCATCATCTCCCAATCATCCCCGACGGGCGACTCCTTCTACGATTCCGGCTCGACCGTGACCGTGGGCACGGACTACACCTGGGGCGTCGTGAACGGCAACACCAGGCAGAACCTTCTCTCCTATACGCTCGACGGCCAGACGAACAACGTGACCCGCGCGGACTCCGGCACCTTCACCACGCCGTCAATCGTCCTGACCGCTCCCCAAGAGCTCACCTTCGCCCCGGTGACTCAGTATCTCATCTCCTTCCAGTTCAAGGACAGCACGGGGGCGAGCACGATAACGCCTACTTCGTTCCAGATACAGGTGGACGACCCCCAGGTCATCAACGTGACGGGGTCAGGGCTCTGGCTCGACAGCGGCGAAGAGTACCAGATCTACAGCGTGGTTTGGGAGGGAGTCAATGTGATGCCGAGCTCCCAGACGGTCTACACAGCGAACGCCCCAATCAATCAGACCCTGACCGACAGGGTGTACGCCGCGACGGTCAAGACCACCGACTACCTTGGGCTCCCGGTATCCGGAGCCCAGGCGTCCATAACGCTTGCCAACGGCACAGCGATCCACAGGACCACGTCCAGCGACGGCACCCTGAACCTGGGGCTGATACCGCTGGGCACGTTCCACGGCTCGCTGTCCTACCTTGGTACGACCACCCCAGTCAGCGGTGACGCGGCGACCCAGACCCAGACGCCCGTGAAGGTTCTCCTTAGCTATCCCACGTTGGGAACCTTGGCTGCGATAGTGGTGCTCGTTGTGACGGGCCTCCTCTTGGCGCTCCGCCGGCGACGGGCACCAGTGCTATCAACAGTGTCAACAATGAAACCCGAAGCCGAGGCGCCTGAGACCCTGCTGGCCGTGGCCTGCGGGTACTGCGGGGCCACACCAGAGCCCGGGGACCCGTTCTGTAAACAGTGCGGAGCGTTGCTCGAGCCAGCACCGAGCGCCCAGAGTGAACCTGGCTCCGCCGCACTCCCCGAAGATAAATAGCGGCCGCCTCAATCTCGCCCGCCTTTGCCTGAGGAACCCGCCTTCCGTCGTCCCCTCAAATTGAGAATCGAAGGTCTTTCCGATATCGTCTTCGGCCTCGCCCTCTCCATAGGCGCGCTGGCGCTGATATCGAGCATCCCGCAATCGCCGGAGGCCCTCGCCGGTGCCCTGGCAATCTTCATCTTCAGCTTCGTGCTGGTGGTGATAAGCTGGCTGCTGTATTCGAGGGTGATGTCGGTCCTGCCCGTCGAGGTACCGGGAGCCCTGATCCTGAACCTGCTCCTCCTACTGTGCGTGGCGCTCGAGCCCTATCTGCTCTTCGTCACCTTCAACAGCCCGTCCCTCGACCTTCTGAGCTGGTCGACCTTCGCCTACGCCCTGGACGTCGGCCTGATCAATCTGCTCCTCGCAGGTCTGTCGAGGATCTTCCTGAAGGAAGTGAAGAGGCCCGGGAGCGAGCTGGGCATCCATTCTGACCTCGTCTGGAGGTTCAGGCGTACCATGTTCGCCGAGTTCTTGCTGGCCGGGGTGTTCCTGGTCTCGGCCCTCCCGTTCTTCTGGGTGGCCACGCCAGGGGGCTATCTCAGGTTCGACATATGGTACCTTTCAATCGGCGTAGTCTTCTTCTGGTTCCCCCGTCGCAGAGAACCCAAAGCTGCACCCTGAAAGCAAGGGAGCCCACGACTCCATCATTGACGCCTACGCGAGCAAACGTTAACTGCAGGGTAACGTTCACCGTGCTGTGGCGACCCCAGCTTCGCCGGCTCCGACGCCCGATACAAGCGGCAGGCTCCAGTCCGTTACCAGTGGGAACCTGAAATGGACTGACATCAAGGACCCCACCGCGGCCGAGACCGACCTCCTGGGGAAGGAGTACGGGTTTCACCCACTGGACCTCGAGGATTGCCTCTCAGGGAAGGTGACCAAGGTGGAGGACCACGGCGACCACATCTTTCTCCTGCTGCACTTTCCAGAGAAAGACGACCAGGACCTCATAGCCCCGAACAGGGTGACGGTCTTCGTGGGAAGGGACTACCTTGTGACCTGCCATACAAGCGGCCTCGGGGCCATCTCGCTGCTGTTCGAGTCGTGCAGCGCCGACGAACAGAAGCGCGCCTCGATGATGAAGTCCTCCCCGTTCCTGGCGTACTCGGTACTGGATGTCCTGATGGATGCCGTCTTCTCCATCCTCGACGACGTCCAGGGAGACCTGGACGCCATCGAAGCCGTAGTATTCGACGAGACGAAATCCCAGGCAGGGCCCATAAACCACGCCCGTCGCAAGATTGCGTCGCTCAGCCAGATCTTGACCCCACTAAAGCTGTACATACCAGACTTCTCCAAATCTCAGAAGTTCGCCAAGGAGGACCTCTCAATCTACTTCAGCGACTTGAACCACAGGGTCAGACTGGCCTCGGGGACCGTCGACGAGATGAAAGAGCTGTTGGAGATATACAAGGACACCGACTATGTCACCAGCAGCAACAGGACCAACAACGTCCTCTCGATCCTGACGATTCTCTTCACCCTGACGATCCCCGCCACCCTTCTGAGCTCCATCTACGGAATGAACATCCCCCTTCCCGGCGGGGCGGTCACAGGGCCCACCGGATTCGCTGGCATCTACACTTCCGCGATTTTCCTGGTCGTAATCATGGTGATCCCGGCACTGATAATGGTCTGGTACTTCCGCAGGGCCGGATGGTTCTAGGGTAGCCCTAGGCCGGTATCGCGTCGAGGCCGTCCTTCGAGGCGTTGACCTCGGGGAGCAGGTCGAACATGACCGGGGGGAAGGCTGCCAGGGGCCGGGGAAGCGGTTCCGCGCCCGAGGGCGACCCCCTCGCCTCGATGTCCTCGAGGTAACCCAGCGCGCTCCTGAGCTCGTCGAGCTCCTTTGCGTCCGTCTCCAGCTGCACCTTGCCGAACTCCGCCGTCACCGCATAGGCCCACTCGTCGATCTCGGTGGTGGCGTGCTGGACCTTGGCTATGCCGACGAAGTCTGTAACGTCCTGATGCCGTGCCTCGAGCTCCCTCACCCTCTCCTCCACCTTCTGCCTCAACCTCTCATTCGTGGCGCGGGCAGCCTCTATCTGGGTGGCCACCTCCTCGAAGACCCGGGGGTCCAGGTCCTTGCCTCGGGATAACTCCTCGATCGCTTTCTCTCGCCTGGCCAGCGATTCCTTCTGTCTGGCAAGGCTCTGGGCCTCAATTCTCCATTCTGGTATGACCAGGATATCGGAGTCGTGCCTCGCAAGCCTTTTCCCAGGGTAGATCGCGAACTTTCCAGCGCTCTCGCCGACTCCTATGGACTCAATCTTGCCCTCAAGGCTGAAGATGACGCCCACGATTTCTCCCATGTTCCTCCCGTAGATGTCCTTGACCGGCATGGACAGTAGGTGACCCGCGAGTTCAGTGTCCATGAGGTCAGGTTCCCTTGACCGCCATATCTCGGGATGTGTGAAGACCATTTTCCTTGTTGGTCAAGAAGGATGCACGCATTGGGCCGCGGTTCAAGTATACTAGGGGGTGGCACGCCCCGGGCGCTTGGTCACAGGATGAGCACCAAGATCGACCAGACTGTCCGGCGACTCGAGGGGTCCATCCTCATCACCAAGGTCCTCAAGCCGCTCGTAGGGGCCGGCGCGGTCTTCCTCTGGCTCATCACCCTGGTGGAGGTGGTGAGGGCTCAGAACTACAACGGGAACCTCACTTTTGACCTCTATCTCGCCAGGGTGGGCGGCCCGACGGCCAGTCACGCGACGACCTACCTGATCTTTCTCTCCATCTTCCCCATCGCCTATGCGATGCTCAGGTCGATAATCCCAGCCTTCCTGATAGAGGTCTTGGCCTTCGAGATACACGAGGGCCTCTGGCAGCTTCCATACTACGTTCGCGTGGCATTCGGTGGTGGACTGGCGCGTCCTGGTCCTTCAGGACACGCCCGATGCCGCGACCACGGTCGTCGCCGTCGCGGTCCTAATCCTGGTATATCGCCTTCCGGGAAGGTTCTTCGCGCTCGTCACAGCGCCGTGGGGCGTCTTCCTCCTGGCGTGGCTCGCTCTCGGGTTCCCCGTCTCGGTCCTCTCAAAGTTGCCCGGGAACCTGGTCGTTCCATCCGTCTACAATACGACCCTGTGGGTGAACCAGGTCGAGTTCCTGGGTTGGGCCTACTTTGCGTCCGTTCTCCTCGCAGGTCTGTGGTATTTCACGAGACGCCGGGGCCATCCGACACCGTTACCGACTGCGACACCGCCCTTTGAGGAGGCACCGAGCGGGACGGGAGCATGATACGTTCAGCGGCGCAAGAACTTGTCGTCCCTGTCCGGGACGTGAGGCTTGCAGAGCTTGCATCCGGAGGCGCCCATCTCGGTGATGGCGCTCGCCACGCTGTCGACCCAGTAGTATCTGCCCGTGGTGTTTGCGTCGAGCAACACCTTGCCCTTGAATTTCTCCGCCGAGATGCAGCGCCCGTTCAGCCTGTGGACGACAGCGTGCCCTGCCGAGTCGGTGATCGCGATGAAGCCGGTGTCGCCCAACCGTGCTAGGCGGAAGTCATCGAACGTCGCGAGCTCCTTCTTCACCAAACGATGTAGGACCTTCCTTTCGGCGCGAACGTTCTGGATATTTGGGTGTAGCGGGTCCTGAACTAAAGCGTAGCACTAAATATCGTGGCGCCTCAGAAGCTACCTGACCCCGATGACCTCCCAACCCACCAGGCGCCTTTACACATGGGTGATCCTGGCGGTGGTCGCCGCGCTCTTGCTCGGAGCCGCCGTCGACCTCGCGTTCCCAGGAATCAGGACGCAATCGGTCCAGGTCTCGGCCACCGGAACCTCGGTCGAGGACCGGTCCCTGGAGCTGGTCCTCAATGCCCACGTCTCGGTGAACGGGACCGGCGCCCTGAATATAGTAGCGAACGAGACAAACCTTCTGGACAGGGCAAACAACGTGACCACCGCGGACCTCTGGCCCTATCCGAACACAACCAGTTCTCCCTGCGGAAACTATGATCACTTTCCCCTCGAATACGCCGTCTTTCAAGGATATTACGACGCGACCAACTACACGTCGGGGGCCTCTCTGGCGCTCTACGACACCCAGTACCTCTACCCATGTCCTACGATATCCACCCCGTACGCATACCTTGTCTTCGCACCGCTCAGCGACGCCGCTGCTGCCGGCCCCGACCTTCTCAGCTTCGGCAACGGGAACATCCTGATGGTCTCCGAGAACGCAACCGTGGCCGGCTATTGGGGAGGTTTCCAGTCGACCGCCTCCTTCCAGCACTTTTCGCCGGGCGTGTACACGGTGCTCGTGGAGGACGAGTGGGGTAACGCGCTGCTTCTGCACATCATGCTGGACCAGACCTGAGGCTGCAAACCGTACAAAGCTGCACACAAGAGCGGGTGTAGCTTGACACTAGTCAGCCGGCTGCCCGCAGCTCGGGCAGAACCGCACCTTCATGGTCATTGAGGTGCCGCAGTTCGCGCAGAACTTCCTCGTCCCCACGGTCGACCCAGCTGGGCGGACGGTCGGCGCCGTGAGAAGGTGCCCGGGCCCTTGCAGCAACCCGGACATCATCACGTCGACGTCGCTCTCGCTCTTGCCGAAATCGTAGACCTGAAGGCGCGCCGAAGAAGTGACTGTAACCAGTGAGCTGCCCGGAATCGTTGGGTGAGACGCCGCCGTGACCCTGACCGTCTCTCCCATAGACCGCACCGAGATGCGCGTCGTGACCTCGACCTCCATCTCCGTCTGCGTCCCGACCTTCCAGCCTCGGCTCGACGCTATCTGCCTGGCCAGGGATAGAACGTCAGCGGGCGCCCGCGGGATGGTCTCTTGACGGGTCTTCAATTCCTACGATTTCCCAGTCGGCCGGCCTAGAGATAAATTTTCCTTCAAAAAACGGCTTCTTCAGAACAGCCTAACAGTTGTTCTTGAAGCGGTTCGAGACCTTCACTCCGAGTTCTCTTTCACCCGGAACAGCGTCATCCTCCGCACCAGGTCATAGGGTATCGGCTTCTCCAACGGAAACTGCACCGTCCCCTTGGAGACCTTGTACGGTGACAACTCCTTCCTGAACGCCCGTATCCCTGACGAAGTCGGGAAGAAGCTGATGTGATCCTTGAAGGCTGCGAAATGCACAAGATTGCCATCCAATCTGAAGGTCGGTATGCGGTAGCTGATCGCTTCCTGGGCCTCAGGCGCCGCCTCGCGTACGGTCTGCCGCATCTTCCGAAGTATGCTCTGGATTTGAACCGGATATCCTTCGATGTACTCATCGATGGTCTCCGGTTGCCCTCCCTTCATTCCAAGGCGGTCGAGGCCGCCCGCGGATTTAAGCCTCCCAATATCCGCTCGGTCTTGCCGGCTCACCTCACTTCGATTCCGGCGTCGCCTTGGAGAGGCGTCCCTGCAGGAACAGGGCGAAGACCAAGGCCACTACGAGCAATCCCACCATGACCGTGAAAGCCTGGTCGTAGGAGCTCAGGAGGGCGCTCTCGAGCGCCTGGAGGTAGCTTCCACACTGCGCCACCGGGGGGTTCTGGACTGCGCACGCGGCGCTGGGCGGCACCGGCGCGATGGCCGCGAACCTGGTCGCCTGCAACGATGCCAGTACCCGAGAGACCTACGGCGCCCCCTAGGGACTGGAGGAACTGTATGAGCCCCCCGGCTTCGCCCACGTCGGCCAACCCCACCTGGTTCTGAGCGGCCAGCAGGTAGACCGGGAAGGTCAGCCCGATTCCGAAACCGAGCGGTATCAGTGGCAAGACGACGCCGCCCGTGGGTATCACCGAAAAGGCGAAGGTCCACAGCGGGGTCGTTATCGAGAGTCCGGTGAGCCCGGCCAGGCCGACCAAGCCGATGACGATTCCGACCACCGCGACGGTCCGGTAAGATACCCGCGTGAGCAGGTTCCCGCCGAGCGCGGCGCCGACCACGACCGGTATTACCAGGAAGTAGAGGATGTCCCGAACGGTCCCGGCCGACCCAGCACCTGGGGCTAGTACCACCCCGACCACAAGCGACAGGAATGTCGCGACCGGATAGAATACCATGCCAATGAAGTAGGTCGAACCGCCACCCGCCCAGATGACGCGGCGGGTGAAGAGCCGGAGCGGGACGAGCGGGTTCTCGGGCCGGAGCTCCCAAAGCACGAACGCGATTACCAGGACCGTCCCCAGGCCGAAGAGCGCCAACGACCGGGGGTCGGTCCAGGCCCATCCGGCATCGGCTATCTGGTAGAGCGGGAACATGTACGCGGCGACCCACCCGACGAGGAGCGCGGCGCCGGGGATGTCGAACTTCCTGACCCTCTCAGGGCGAAGTGGGCCGAGGGTCGCGAGGACGAAGGCGAACCCCACGAGGCCGACCGGGATGTTGACGTAGAAGACCCATCGCCAGGTGCTGTATTGCAGGATGGTGCTTCCGATGAGAGGTCCAGCCACGACGGCGATGCCGAACACTCCCGAGAGGGCGCCGATGACCCTCGCGCGGGTCTTCGGTGGGAACACCACCGCAGCTATCGCGATACCTATCGGAAAGAAGCCTCCGCTGCCGAGCCCCTGGATGGCGCGGAAAACGATGAGCTCGTTCAGGTTCTGGCTGACGCCCGAGAGCACCGAGCCGACCATGAACACCGCAAGCGCACCAAGGAAGACATTCCTGCGAGACCACAGGTCTGAGAGCTTGGAGAATATCGGGATGCTCGCAGTCGAAGCAATGATGTAGGCGCTGATGACGAAGGTGCCGCTGTTCGGTTCCTGGAACTGCTCCAGGATGGTAGGCAGCGCAGTGAGGGCGACGAAGTTGTCCAGTGCGCCCATGAGCAGCCCCAGCAGGATCCCGATGATGATGAGCGCCTCCCGCCTTGCCGTGAGGGTGGGCGCAGACGGATTCGTAACCGCTTCAGGGGTGCCGGAAGAATTCATGACGTAAACGGAGTTCAAGCCCTTCTTGCTGCCGTAATAAGTATTGGGTGTCCGCTACTCACATTTTGGACGCACCGACCGCCTCGGATGGAAGGTCGGGAGCCGCAGTCCTCTTTCGCAGGTCGCCCACCTTCGTGCTGAACACCACCTCGGTCACGAGTGCCACGACCAACAACAGGGCAGCGGCGAGCTTTGACTGCAATAGCAGGTCGGACCGGAGCGCGGCCAGGAACTCTGCCGTGATGGCCGCACAGCTCACCATCACGCCGCTGGCAAAGACCGCTTCCCTCCTCCCGGGGTCCAGCCTCGCGAACGACCTGGGCTCTAGCTTCGTGCCCACCGTGGGCAGGTACCTCGCCGCGGGGACGAGCTTGCGGAACCGGCTTCTTCCCAAAAAGAAATAGTCGACGCGAACCCCGTACAACCGGGCGGCAACCAGATGCCCCAGGGGGTGGCTCGCGTAGAAGAGGATCGCCATGGAGACCACCAGCTCGAGCGGCTGGGCGAGCGGTGGGGCGTGCAGTGCGACGACATAGAGTATGACTGAGACGACGCAAAGCAGAGCCAACAACGCGGCGCCCACGAGGGCTGGTAGCCTCAGGTGGCCACAGCCGCCGGCGCAGTCTCCTTCTTCCTCACGACCACGATTGTGTAGTTTCCTACCACCATCGCAAGGGCACCGATGACGACTAGCACGGGCGCAACTATCACGCCGACGACGCCGGCGGTGACGGGTATGGAAAGGACCGCATTTCCGCTCGAATCCTTCACGACCAGGCTCGAGACGTTGCCCTCGTGGACCAGCTCCTTCACCTTCTTCGCGACCTCGTCAGCGGTGACCTGGTACTCCTCGGTCGTGACGTTCTTCTCCACAGCGGTCCCACACTCGCTACAGAACTTCGCGTTCTGCCCGAGCTCGGTGCCGCATTGGATGCAGGTCTCCAAACCGGGTGTTTTTCGCCGTCTCCATAGTTAAGGGTTCTCGTCTTTTTTTTCTCGAGACCAGCTCAAGACTAAAGTATCGAGGGCGACCTCCGTGACCCGAAGAGACGATGGGGACGCCTACCGGACAGCCCAGGCACGTAGGAAGAGTCTCCCACATCGCGGTGTACCCGGTGAAGGGGTGCGCACGGGTCGAGGTTGAAGGCGCGACGGTCGGACCGACGGGGCTCGAGGGTGACCGTGAGTACATGGTCGTGAGGGCTGAGTCCGGCCCCGATGGGGTCCATTCGTTCCTGACCCAGAGGGACCAACGGACCAGGGAGGAGCACATGCCTCAGAGCCTGGCCATCCTTGCTCTAATAAGACCAGAGATCAGAGGCGGCGATTTGCGGCTTACCTGGAGAGGTCGCGACCCGTTTTCACTCTCCGAGCAAGCCGAACCGCGTCGTGAGATAAGGGTCGTGATACACCAGGAGTTGGTATCCGCGGTCGACCAAGGCGAGGCCGTCGCAGCATGGCTGAGCGAACACCTCGGGCTCAAGGTGAGGCTGGTGAAGGCGAGCGGCTCCTTCCACAGGATGGCCAGGCAGAACTACATGAAGAACGACCACGAGATCACGTTCCAGGACGCCTACCCGATTCACTGGGTGATGCAGGAATCGGTGGACGAGTCTCTCGGCATTGGCCGGGCAGGACATTCCCTGGACAAGGTTCAGGCCGAACATAGTGGGCCGGGGTGGGCCGCCCCAGGTCGAACACGAGATACACGAAGGAAGGGTCGGGGATGTCCCCTTCGTACAGCCGAAACCCTGTACCCGCTGTCCCGTCACGACCGTCGACCAGGAAGCAGGAGAGAAGCGCGGCAACGAGCCCCTGACCACGCTGAGCAGGTACAAGAGGTGGGAGAGCACGAAGGAACTGCTCTTCGGGGAGAATATCCTCACACTGAAGGGTGGCCCCATAAGGGTGGGCGACGAGATCTCCCTGGTCACCGCAAGGGACCCTCCCTTGCGCTACGGCACTTCGCATGCGGCACCGCGGACCTGACCCAACCTTTATTATTCGAGCCCTCCTTCACAGTGCCATGCGTTTCTTCGTGATCGAAAAGGTCAGAGCGGGCGTTGACATGACCTCCAAGCCCGCCCAGAAGATGGGGTCGGAATATCTCAAGTACATGGCAAAGCTGGAGAAGAAGGGAAAGGTGATAGGGGGTCCGGCCTTGGACATACTCGCAAACGGCTACATCCTCGAGACCAAGACGCTCGAAGAGATGGGCGAGATATTCTTCAACTCCCCGGCCAACTTCCACCTGGACCGCGAGGTACACCCGCTGGGCAGCTTCCTGGACACCCTCGAAGGGTTCAAGGAAATGTCCTAGGCCCAGAACCTACCATCACACGGTCATTGCGAGCCGATTGCTTCTACGCGGGACGTGATCGCGCGAAAACCCGATGGAAACTGTAACTCCTCTCCGCTGTGGACGCAGAACTGACTGGATGGACCGAGGACCATCTGCCGCCGCCACAGGTCCGACCTGCTCTTCCCGACGCTTCTTGCCACTTCATAATAGGATTCGTATGAGGGACCCACTGGCTTCTGGATCCAGGATGCAAAGCGCGACTCACGAAGAGGAAGCCCGTCCTCTATCGACCTGAATATACCACCGGCGCCCTTCATGTAATCCTTAGCGACGGCATCGTGGGGTGCGCGCCTCTCCCCGGACACGGCAGCGTCGTTGAGGGCTCCCAGGGCCGACCAGTCCTCCACCACGTACCAGTCCTCATACAGGCTCCCCTGAGGTCCCCACGGGAGACCGTCCACACGAAAGCTAAGCACCTCCACGAGCCCGACGGGCGGATGCGAGCGCATCGAGCTCAGAAAGGAACCCAGTTTCGCCTCGTAGGATTCAATGGAGACCTCCGGGCGCGGCCAGTGCCAGAACACGTAGGCGAAACGGGAGCCCATGGACGGTGCAAAAGAATCAGAATAGTTAAATGCGCTTCCGCCAATATTCTGAAACTCGAGGAAGAAATATTTGATGAGCTCAGACTATCTCAAAGTGGAAAAGGAGTGCCTGGCGACCGCCAGACGTGGAGTGAACTGGATGCTTAGTCAGCAGGCCCCAGACGGAAGCTGGAAAGCCCTCGAAAAGGCTCCCGTGGATGCCTACTACAAGGCCGCGTGGGCCTTCATAATCACCGGCGAGAGCGTCGCCGCCGAGAGGACACTCAACTATGTGCGTGACAACCTGCTGCAGCCCGACGGCGACTTTCTCCCCCGCAACGACCCATGGTACGTGACCGTCCACTACCAGTACGCCAACGCGTGGATCCTTACGGGCGCCCAGAAGCAGGGAAGGTATGACGTAGCGGCGCCAGCCCTCAGGTTCCTCCTTACGCAGCAGGACCCGTGGAACGGTGGCTTTTACTCCCTGAAGGGCAGCGCGACCCAGAGGAAGCGCACCGATACCATGTCGAGCGGAATAGCGGGCGTCTCCCTGCTCGCCGCGGGGCAGCTAGAAGCGGCCCGGAGGCTCGCTTCCTACTTCGACTGGATAGCGCACGCCCAGCCGGACCCTCAATCGAAGTTCTATCTCACGGCCGACGAGAACGGCCATCTGGTCACCGATTTCCCTGCCGACGAGGCCTTCTGGCGGGTCGTCGACACCAAGCAGAAGGACCAGTGCTGGTACGCTGTCGGGCTGCCTTTCACCTTCTCGACCCTTCTCTATCAGGCCACCGGTGAGAAGCACTACTGGGACATCGCCAAGCGGTACTTTGACTTCCAGTCGAGGTGCGTCAACCCCTGGGACGGAGGCTCGTCCGGCAAGGCAGGCTGGGGGTGCAGCGTCAATTACCGGATCACGGGAGACACAAAGTACCCGAGACATCGCGCTCCGGGTGGCGAAGAACCAGCAGGACTCACAGCTTCCCGACGGTTCCTTCGTGTGGAAGGTGCCCGGGCAGGCCTATGGGAGCAGCGCCCCGGCTACTCCTGCGGGGCAGCCCAGGAAGCTAACCAACGACGACTTCGACGCCAGCTGCGAGTTCGTGGTCTGGCAGGCGCTCATCGGCTCGAATCTCATGGCCCGGGACACGGCCTAGGCCAGGTTCACCCGCTGACCGGCTCGGTCGCTCCAGCGCCCAGCGACTCCATCCGCTTCGACGCCAGCCTGCAGGCTACGGGCGAGACGTCGATGCCTATCCATCTCCTCCCCAGCTTTTGGGAAGAGGCCAGGGTCGTGCCGCTCCCACAGAAGGGGTCCAGGACCAGGTCGCCCCTGTTTGTCGAGGCTTCGATCACGCGGTCGAGGAGCTCTTCGGGCTTCTGCGTGGGATAGCCTAGCTTCTTCCTGCTGAAGCTGAGGTGCTGGATCGAGTAAATGTCCAGCCACACGTCGTCCAACGCCACCCCCCGAGGGTTCGCGCCCCCGCCGCGGCGTTCGTAGCCCTCCGGGTGCGGTACGTAGAGCTTGTTGAACGTGAATTCCTTGGATTTCGTGTAGAAGAGGAGCGTCTCGTGGTTCCTGATGAAGTTCTTCGCCCGGCTCTGTACCCCGAGACCCAGCCCACCCGCCAAATTATCTCTCTCTGGAAGTTCTCGCCGAAGATCTTGTCCATCAGCACCTTCAGGTAGTGGGACGCGTGCCAGTCGCAGTGAAGGTACATCGAGCCCGTGCCCCTCAGGACCCTGTGGCACTGTCTGAGCCTCGGCTCCATCCAGGAGATGTAACTCTGAATCCCGCCTTCCCACCTGTCCTCGAACGCCCTCTTCTCCTGCCCGTCACCCGAAACCGCCTCGTGGGTCCGGTTGGAGTAGAACGGTGGGTCCGTGTAGATCAGGTCCACCCGTCCGTCCGGAAATCCGCCCAGCACGTCCTCGCAATCACCGCAGAAGATTGTGTCCGGCCGGAAGCTCACAATCAAAAGACGGCCTGGAATCCATTTAGCCTTTCCCGCGCCTCCCGGAGCTTGGAGTGTGGTCGCTAAATAGCTCCAGGCACTCTCAGAGGCGTGGAACCCCCGAACCTGAGGAGGGCGCCGATGCTCGGCGAGCGGGGAACCTTCGCTTCGGGTCAGTGCAACATGTGCATCCACTACCGGACCAGGCTAGGCGAGAACGGGATGTGGTGCGCCAAGCACAGCGCGTCAATATCGTGGTGGCAGACCTGCGACGATTTTCAATTCGCCCTTGATTTTCCGTATTCAGAACAGAAGAAGATGCAGACCGGTTGGGACGGTAGGTGACAGCCCTCCATCCGTTGGCGGTTAAATGAGCGAACGCGCTAAGATTGCATCTTGGCGTCCCTTTGCGGCATCGACGGATGCGGGAAAAAATCGCTTCGCTATGGCGACGCGGAGGTGAACGATGGCAAGCCGAACTTCCGCCCCCTCTGTTCGGCCCACTACCGCGCCCTCGTGCTCAAGAGGCCCCCGCCGCAGGAGAGGGATTCCAGGCCCGTGGAGCACATCCCACTCGCCAACACCGACCCCGACCTCGCCTAGGCGATTCCTGGCGAAAACATAAGTCCAAGTCGCACCTGCGTCCCGCTGCACATGGTCAACCCAGTCCCCCAACCCATCGAGGCACCGCTCACTCGGGCTGCGATCTTCCTCGTCCTCAGGGTCAACCCCGGGGCGGCAAGCGAGGCTTCCGTGAAATCCTTCTGCTCCGACCTCTCGAAGCTCGAGCGCGCTGTCGGCTTCCGCAACCTGGGAGCGCACCTTTCTTGCATAATGGGAATCGGCTCAGAGGCCTGGGACCGGATATTCGGGAAACCCCGCCCTGCCGAGCTGCACCCCTTCAAGGAAGTGGGCAGCGGGAAGCGCCTCGCGCCGTCCACGGCAGGCGACCTCCTCTTCCACATCCGCGGAGAGGACATGGACCTCTGTTTCGAGCTTTCGAGCCAGATAATGGCGCGGCTCGCCCCCGCCGTCACCCCTGTTGACGAAGTCCAGGGCTTCAGGTACTTCGACGACCGGGACCTCTTGGGTTTCGTCGATGGGACCGAGAACCCGAGCGGCCAGCTAGCGTCCGATTCCACCTTGGTCGGTGACGAGGACCCCGGCTTCGCCCTCGGGAGCTACGTCATCGTGCAAAAGTACCTCCACGACCTCGCCGCATGGAACGCCGTCCCCACGGAGGAGCAGGAGCGCATCGTCGGTCGCACCAAGGTCGCCGACATCGAGCTGGACGATGGTGTGAAGCCGACCTCGGCGCACAACGCGCTCAATACAATCGTGGAGAACGGCGTCGAGGTCAAGATACTGAGGGACAACATGCCCTTCGGCCACGCCTCGACGGGCGAGTTCGGGACCTACTTCATAGGCTACAGCCGGACCCCGCGCTCCACCGAGCAGATGCTGGAGAACATGTTCGTCGGCAGGCCTCCCGGGAACTACGACCGCATTCTGGATTTCAGCCGGGCGGTCACTGGCAGCCTCTTCTTCTGTCCCTCGGTGACCTTCCTCGATTCCGTGAAGGCCTGAGTCCCAGCTCAGGAGCGGCCTGTCTGTAGGAAGGCGAGCAGCTCAGCGTTGATGGTGTCCTTCATGGTCGAGCACATGCCGTGAGGGGCGCCCGGTATCACTTTCTGGGTGGCGCCCTTCACCAGTTTGGACGAAAGCATCGCCGAGTCCGCGATCGGGACGATCTGGTCGTCGTCCCCATGCAAAATCAACGTCGGGACGTCGATCCGTTTGAGGTCGTCGGTAAAGTCCGTCTCCGAGAACGCCTTGACGCAATCGTAGACCGCCTTGTGCCCGGCCATCATCCCCTGGAGCCAGAATGAGTCGCGGCAGACCCTGGGGTACCTTCGAGCCGGGCCGATTGGCTCCGTAGAATGGTATCGACAGGTCCTTCCAGAACTGAGACCGGTCGGCCAGGACGTTGGCGCGAATCTGGTCGAACGCTTCGATGGGCGTTCCGCCTGGGTTTGCGGCCGTCTTCACCATTAGTGGCGGGACCGCCCCTATCAGCACCGCCTTGGCCACGCGCTTCGTGCTGTGGCGTCCGATGTAGCGGGCGACTTCGCCTCCTCCGGTAGAGTGGCCGACGTGGACCGCGTCCTTGATGTCAAGGGCGTGGACGAGCTCAGCCAGGTCGTCAGCATAGGTGTTCATCTCGTTCCCGTTCCAAGGCTCGATCCGACCGCCCGTGCCCCCTGCGGTCGTGGGCGACGCAGCGGTAGCCGCGGCTCCCCAGGAAGAGCATCTGGTCCTCCCAAGCGTCCGCGCTCAGCGGCCATCCGTGGCTGAAGACGACGGGCTGACCAATCCCCCAGTCCTTATAGTAAATCTCGGTGCCGTCCTTGGTCTCTATGGTGGGCATGGTAACTCAATCCAAAACAGGCGCTCCGATTTAATATACTTACCCCGCTTAACCAGGGAATCCAGCTTGCCGGGCTTCTTCAAAGACGTCCGCGATACCCTCGTCCCTGTCCGCGGTTCAAGGGACGGGCCGCTCCCCCCGATGCTGGTCGGGATGACGATGGTGACCGGCCTGGTGGACACCTTCAGCTATCTGGCACTGGGCCATGTGTTCGTCGCCAACATGACCGGTAACGTCGTCTTCATCGCCTTCGCCCTCGCGGGCGTGCACGGTTTCTCTGTAGTGTCGTCGCTCCTGGCCGTCGGAGCCTTCCTGCTCGGGTCCTTCGCCTCAGGGAAGCTGCGCTCGCGCCTCAAGGACCGGGGTCGCCTGGTCAGCACGAGCGCCGGACTCCACGCGCTCCTGCTCTGCCTCGCGATCCTTCTCACCGTCCTTTCGGGCACCGCGTTGCCTCAGGTCGTCACCTATGCGCTGATCATCACGCTGGCTACGTCCATGGGCTTGATGAACGGGGTCGCCCGAAGACTTGCGGTGCCCGACCTCACGACGACCGTACTCACGCAGCTACTCGCGGGCCTGGGCGCCGATAACCGCCTTGCCGGCGGAACCGGAGCGAGGGCAGGGCGCCGCCTCACCGCCGTCGCCGCCATGTTCCTGGGCGCCCTAATCGGCGCAGTGCTGATTCTTCGCGTCTCGATGGTCTATCCACTGGTCATAGCGCTGTCCATAATCGGGACCGTGGCCATCTCAGCACGACTCCTGTCCCGCACCCCCTCGGCCTGGACCTCTCCCTAGTCCGTGGGGAGCGCAAACTAAAAGAGCTTCGAGCCACAAAACAAGTAGTCGCGAATGAAGATCGACAGGGCAGAGGTATACCTGGTTCGCATGCCGTTAATCTATCCCTGGCGCACAGCCTACGGAGAAGACGCGAGCATCGACTCTGTCCTCGTGAAGCTATCCTCGGGGGATGAATACGCCTGGGGGGAGACGACGCCGCTGAAGGCCCCGTTCTACTCCCCGGAGTGGTCCGCCGGGGCGTTCCAGCTGATATCCGAATACATGGCGCCGAGGGTCGTGGGTCAGGATATACAGGACTCTGCCGACCTGCTCAGCAAGGTCGCCGCCTTCAAGGGGAACGGCTTCGCCAAGTCGGGACTGGAGCTCGCGTGGTGGGTCATGGACGCCAAGATGAAGAGGAAACCGCTCCACGAGCTGCTCGGTGGGACCAAGGCAGAGGTCAGCGTCGGCGCGGATTTCGGCGTCCAGGACACCGTCAAGATACTGCTCACAAAGATCCAGGGAGCGATCGACCAGGGCTATCCCCGGGTGAAGCTGAAGTTCCGACGGGGCTGGGACCTCGACATGCTCAAGCAGGTCCGGGACGCGTTCCCCGACTATGCCTTCCACATCGATTGCAACGCCGCCTTTACTTTGGCCGACACGGAGCTCTTCAAGAAGGTCGACCGCTTCGAGCTCGCCATGATCGAGCAGCCGCTGGACCACGCTGACCTGCTCGACCACGCCGAACTTCAGAAGCAGATAGGGACGCCCATCTGCCTTGATGAGAGCATAACCACCCCCAAAGCCATGGCCGACGCGGTTAAGCTTCGTAGCTGCCGGTTCGTCAATATCAAGGCTGGAAGAGTGGGCGGGCTGACGAACGCCACCAGGATCCATGACATGTGCAGGGACGCTGGGATACCGTGCTGGGTGGGAGGGATGCTGGAATCTGGCATCGGGACCGGGATATCGATAGAACTCGCCACTCTCTCGAACTTCACGTACCCCGCGGACGTCTTCCCGGTGGGCGTCCTGTACCGCACCGACCTGGCGCTCCCAGAGGTCGTCCTGTCATCGCCCGGGAAGGTGGCGACATCGACGGTCCCCGGGGTCCCCTACGAACCTAACATGGAGATGCTGGGTCGATGCACCATCGCCCACGCAAGCGTCAAGCCGCAATCCTAGCCGGGCAAGTTTTTTATCGATTCAGGACCCCGAGTGTCCTAGAGATGCGAATAGTCGAGTGGGACGAGCTTCCCGCCGGAGCGGAGGAACAGGTCCACCTGATGGACATGAGCGCCAACTGGACTCCCCAGGACTTCAATACCCTGAAGGAGCTGAGGCGACTCGGGTACCCGACCTCCGATTACTTCGCCCTCTTCGCCATGGAGGGCGACCAGGTCCTCTCTGCCGTGAGGGTGCTGAACATTCCTGTCACTACGCGCAGAGGGACCGAGACGATTGCGGCCATCCAGGGCGTCGTCACCCGATATGACCGATCCGGGAAGGGTCTGGCGCGGAAGGTCCTCACAGAGGTCCACCGAAGAGAAAGGTCCGCGGGCAGGAGGCTTTCGATGCTCTGGACCACAAGGTCGAGCTTCTCGCACGACCTTTATTCTTCGCTCGGCTACTCCGACTTCTACACCCCGGAGACCGCGACCAAGCGCATCACCAGCGGTCGGCCCGGTGACAAGCGCTACGCCTTTCGCAAGGTCAGTGGAGCAGAGGCCGGGCTGCTGGAGCGGCTTCACGCGCGGGCCACCAAGGGGCGCCTCGGCTTCACGCCCAGGCCCGCAGGGATTGTGACCTCGCTCTTCAGACTCGGTGTGGTGAGGCCAGGCGCCATCAGGCTAGTCACGCTCGATGAAAGACCGATCGGTTACGCGGAGTTCCAGAGCGGGGGCGGCTGGGCCAAGTCGGATGAGGTCGTGGTGGAGAGGGAAAGCACCGATGAAGTCCTCTCGCTTCTGGAGTCGCGGGCGGGGAACAAATGGCTCACGCTGAGGGGCACGTTCGTGGGCGACGCGAGGGAAGAACTCAAGCGTCGGGGATACTCGATCTCGCCGCTGGCGCACTATGGAATGATGGGGCTTCACCTGGAGGGCAAGCAGCTTGACATGGCAGAGGAGCTGGGGATTCCTCGTCGCCGCTTCTCTTGCCAGCTCATGGACTTCTTCTAGCCTCTCGGAAAGACAGAGACCGACGGTGTGAGCACGCCCAATTCTTATATGCGGCAGTCGGGTCCTTGGAACCGATGAGGAATTTTGTTATTGCCGCTGCCTTGATTTCGCTCTTCCTGGTCTCAGGCTCCGGCCTTGCGCTCGTGCACGCGGACTCGCAGACCGCGACCGTGAAGGTGGGGACCCGTCCCCTCGCCATGGCCTATGACAGCGCCAACGGCTACGTCTACGTGGCAGACCGTGACTCCAGGAGCCTGACGGTGCTCTCGGGCTCGAGCGTTGTCGATAACATCACCGGCCTCGCGAGGCCGAACAACGTCCTATTCGACCCCTCCAACAGCTACGTCTACGTCACAGAGTACGACAGCGACCACCTGGCGGTGATTTCGGGGACGAGCATCATCGCCAACATCTCGATCGGCATCGAGCCGATGTCGCTGGCCTACGACTCCTCGAACAACGATGTCTACGTAGGATTTGCAAAATCTCTGCTGTCCAGAGGCGACCTCGTGGCCGTCGTCTCCAACACGACCGTTACCGCCAACGTGTCAGTGGGCGTGACACCCTACGCGATGGCCTATGACACTTCAAACAAGGACGTGTATGTCGCGGACCTAGGCGATAGCCAGGTCTCGGTCATCTCGGGGACCACTGACGTCGCCAACATCTCCGTGGGCGCGACCCCTGAGGACATCGTCTACAACCCGGCGAACAACGATGTCTACACCGCCAACAACGACAACGGGTCCGTCACCGTAATATCAGGGACCCAGGGCGTGGCCAACATCACGGTCGGAGGCGCACCGACCGGCCTGGCGATCAACTCCCAGAACAACGACGTCTATGTGACCTCCGACAATCCCGGTAGTGCGGGGAGCGTCACGCTCGTATCCGGAACCACCAAGGTAGGGTTGTTGACCGTCGGCGACAACCCGAGCTCGCCCGTCTACGACCCAGGGAACGGTGATGTCTACACCGCCAATCCCGGCGCCTCCGTGACGGTCAACGGGAATGTCGAAGGCTGGCTATCCCAGATATCAGGGACTACGAGCGTACAGAACGTCACCGTTGACTTCTCCCCCAACACGCTCCTCGTCGACCCATCGAACAATGAGATCTACGTGACCAACGACGTGGCGGGCACCGTGATGATAGTCACCACCGGTTCCACTAGCGGGGCGTCTTCGACCACTTCCCAGTCGCAGACGAGCGTTCCGTCGACCTCCGCCGCCTCTGCGGCGTCCTCGACCGGTTCGTCCAGTTCGTTACCCGTCTCCTACCTGGGGGTGCTTGCGGCTGACGCAGCGGTGATACTCCTGGTCGCGATGTTGCTGGGAAGGGCGCGCCCACGGAGGCTGCGCTTCCGCTAGTAGCCAAAGATTAATCCACCCGGGCCGACCCAAGGCCCATGGTAACCGACAGGCGCTTCTCTCGCTTCAATGCTGGAGCCACCCAAGCATCAGCAGGAACAGGTGCGGGCGACCTGACCACCCATGAGATTCCTCAGGGTGGCCTGTGCCTCTCCTCCTTCGTCCTGGTGACCCAGGCGGGCAAACCTGACCGCGTCCTCCTCGGGCACCTGAACCCCGACGCCCCATGGGACCACATCGGTGCCCTGGATCCGGAAAGGGTCAGGGTGCACTCGAAGGGCTGGATGATTCCCGCTTCTCACCTGATACTGAAGGAGTCTCCCGTGGACGCAGCGCGGCGGGTCGTGAAAGAACAACTCGAGATGGACAGCCTGACCCTATCCGGACCCCAAGTGGTTTCCGAAGTCTACACGCCAAAGCGCTTCCCTGACCTGCCGAGCCACTGGGATCTCGAGTTCATCTTCCGGGGAGAGTTAGCTCTGGAGAAGGTCCCAAAGCCCTCGGCCTGGAAGGAGCTGGCCTTCGTTGACGTGTCCCGCACGAAGAAATCCGAGGTCGCCAGGTCCCACGAAGACGTCCTGGAGTCGGCTGGGTTCAGGCTAGCTGACTAAGCCTGCTGATCCCACCTTCCAAGATTCTGAGGTTGCGTCCCATGCATAGGAAAAATGTAATTTCTCGACGACCTGCCGTTCAAGTTCAAAATCAAGTCATAAATAATGGGTGAATCGTGCAGGATTCTCATACGAGTCATTTGTGTATCATGATTTGGAAGGCTCCTCGAGTTAAAAAAATCGATTTGAGTGTTTAGCGTGAGAACCGCCTTTCTCGTCCTCGTCCTGCTGCTCGTTCCCATCGGTACCAACCTTCCGGCCGCACAGGTAGGTCGACAGACTGGGTCGGGGTCGATGACACCCTCCATCCTCAAGCCCATAGCCGGGGCCGCCAGCAGTGATGCTCTCCTCCCCGGCCAAAGCGTGAACGTCTTCACCTACTATTCACAGGAACCGGCGCCCATCGGAATCGCCGACTACGGTTTGGGCCCGGACGGCCCATACTCGTACTCGACCAACTCGTCGCTCGGTGTGGCGACCATAGGGTCGCTCTCCACAAAGGTCGGCACCGACCGGGAGTCGACCATCCAGCTCAACGTCAACCTGCAATTCTCGGTGAACGGCAACGTCTACGTTTACTGGGTCCAGGACATCGCGTCCATCAACACCACCAACGACCTCGTCAATTTCTCGGACAATGTCTGGAACTCCAGCTCCCAAACCGCCGAGATCGTCAATCAAGGGCTGTCAGGGAGAGGAATCGTTGAGAGTTCCAGCAGCGGTTCCTACTACGCCGACACCCCTCCGGTCTCCTTCGCAGGGAACGGGGTTCCGCTGTCTCTGCCAGCTACCGTGCAGCTGGAGGTCACGTCCCTGATGAGCTCCAGCCGACCTGCTGTGGAGTTCCTCTTCAACGACGGCGATGGCTGGCAAGAGTACGACGTGGTCACCTTTGCGACCTCCGGGGTCGTCACCATGCCGGGCTTCGTCGTCGACGGCTCCTCCTACAACCCGTCCGGGACCTTCTACGACAGCGAGCTGATACTTGGAGGGCCGGGGGGTGGCTCGAAGACCATGGATGTCAGCTCCAACGTCCAGTTGCAGCTCTACTACTCAAACGGTAACAACTACCAGATGGTAGCGAACGCCTTCAACTTCGGCAGTGACACCGGCGAGGGCATCACCGACGCGGTCTCGCAGTGGTCCTACCTGCCAACCGACGGGGAGAACTTCGCTAGCGTCCAGGAGGGACCTGGCACCCTAGGGCAGCTCTACAATTCGTCCCAGATAGGCGAGATAATCTACACGTCCACCTACGCTTCGGGTACGGTCGAGGTCCGCAACTCCAGCGATAGCTCTGCGAGTCCTGACCAGTTCGCGTTCGTGGGCGGGAAAGCGACAATCACGATCTATCCCGGTGTCTACGACATCGAGCTGCTGGAGAACGGGGTCGTCACCAATCTGGGCAACTTCCCAGTGGGTGCCGGACAGACGGTCGCGGTCCCGAGCGAGGCGGGCACGGTCCAGCTAGTCCTGAGCTACTCGGTCACCGGAGGTGGGGTCGGCTATTCGGCCCCCGTCCTCAAGTACCTCCATGATGGTCAGCAGACCGCGAGCCTCTCCACGACGCCCACTCCATATTTCCTCGACCCCGGGAGCGTCTGGAGCGTCTCCGGTTCGCTCCCAGGCTCGTCGACCACCGAGAGGTGGATAACGGCCGCCCAGACCTCGGGCACCGCCGCATCCGCGCAGACGCTCTCTTTCACCTATTACAATCAGTTCGCTATCTCGGTCGCATACTCCCTGGTGGGGGGCGGTCCCGTCCCCCTCCCCCAGCTCGCATTCATCAGCTTCGGGATCCTGACATCGGCGACGCTCTCCGCCTCAGTGCACTCTCTCTGGGCTGACGCCGATTCCCGGTATTCGGCCTCGCCGCTGCTGGGCAACGCCTCGCTGACCGAGCGCTGGCAGACGGCTGGGGCGTCTGGTCTGGTCCAGGGGACATCCTCTTTGGTCATCTCATACTATCACCAGTACTATGTCACGCCCGATTTCTCCGTCGTGGGCAGCTCCCAAGGCTACGGAAGTCCGACCGTCAACTGCCCCGAGTTCGGCTCCCCTACGGGGGTTCAGGCCAACTCATCGACCTGGGCCGATGCCGGTTCTTACTGCATCTATTCCCAGGTCCTGCCGGGCTCTACACAGTCCGCAAGGTGGGCGACATCCTCCCAAGACGCGACCGTCAGCGGTCCGGGGTCCGTCTCCTGTGTCTACTACTATCAGTACCCGTTGGTCCTCGCCTACAGCGCAGTCGGCGGGGGCTCCCCGACTCCACCTACGATCGCCGCAACCTCCTTCGGGGTCAGCCTCACTGTGCCGCTCCAGTCGACCTCGGTGACCGAATGGCTCGACGCCGGGTCCAAGTACACCATCTCGAACTCGCTCCAGCCCGCGGGCTCAGGGGAAAGGTGGGTCACCACGAACACGACCGCCAGCCAGCTGAACCAGGCCAGCAGGCTATCGCTGACATACTATGGCCAGTTCATGGTCTCAGCCCTCTTCGTCCTGGTGGGCGGAGGTAGCCCTCTCGGCCCCGCCCTCTCATTTGTCGTCTACGGGACGCGGAGCTCCGAGGTGCTGACCGCCGCGCCGAAGTCCTTCTGGGCCGATGCCGGTTCCCATTATTCCGTCCCGACGCTCCTAAACGTGTCATCCTCCGCCGAACGATGGGCCTCTGTGGGGAGCTCGGGCACCGTCCAAAGCTCTGGAACGCTGACCTTCACCTACTACCACCAGTTCCTGCTGACGGTCAACGGACCGGTCTCGAGTTCCCAGTGGTACAACTCCAGCGCGACGGTCACCATCTCGTTCCATGGGAGCTACAACCGGACGTCCGGCGTCGGTGAACGCGTCGTCTCCTATGCTGTGGATGGGGGAGCGCCAGTGGTCGTGCAGCCGACCTCCGGCCTCGTAACCGTGACCCTGAATATGGCGGCTGCTCACTATCTGACCGTAGAGTCTGTGAAACAGTATCAGGTCACCATCGACGCCTCCACAGCCGAAGCGCTGGTCTCGCTCACATCGACGACCATAGGCGGCGACAACGGCTGGTATGACCAGGGCACACCGGTCAGCCTGGTGCTCAACGGGGTGTGGAACCGCTCGGCAGGGGTCGGCGTGAGGCTGGTCTTCTATTCGGTCAACGGGGTAACGACGCCGGTTTCCTCGAAGACCCCGGTGGCTGCGCTGTCGCTCCCGTCGATATCGTCGCCCGCGAACGTCTCAGTGGCGATTGTCAAGCAGTTCGAGCTCACAACAGCGTCAGGCTCCGTCGTCTCGATGAGCGATCCGCCCATTCAGGGAGACTCGGGCTGGTACGACTCTGGCACCTCGGTCACGGTCGTCTACAACTATTCCTGGAATGCGACCTCCGGTTCCAGGGCCAGCGCCATAGGCTATTCGCTCGGCGGGGGCAACCCGAACGCGCTGAAGAGAGCGCCCAACGGGACCTTCGATGTGGAGGTCGCGATGACCGGTCCGGAGGAAATAACCGTACAGTCGGTGACCCAATACCAGTTCACCTTATCCGGTGGGAGCAACCTGACACTCTCACTGAAGTCACAGACCAATGACGCCTACTATGACTCCGGTTCGGCTGTCGCGGTCACCACCGAATACACCTGGAACTCCTCGAACCGCAACACAAAACAGGACCTCCTCTCCTATGCCCTCGATGGCCGGGTTACGAACATAACCATGGCAGCTTCCGACACCTTCACCACGTCCCCCATCGTCTTCACCGGTCCACAAGACCTCGTGTTCACAGCGGTGACTCAGTATCTGGTCTCGTTCCACTTCGAGGACAGCTCGGGCACCAACGCAATAGCGCCGTCATCGTTCCAGATTCAGCTTGACGGAACAGAGCTCCTCAACGTGACCGACGGCCAGGTGTGGCTGGACGACGGAACCGACTACCAGATCTATTCAGTGATGTGGGAGTCCTCCAACGTGACGCCCCTTGACAGAACCGCATACACGGTCGACTCCCCGCAGAACCAGACGGTGTTGAGCAGGGTATTCGCCGCGAACCTGCACGCCACGGATTACCTTGGACTCCCAATCTCGGGTGCCCACGTCTCCGTGACACTGGCGAACGGCACCATGGTCCAGAGGAACACCTCAGGGAACGGGAAGGTAGACCTCGGTCTGATACCTTTGGGGACGTTCCACGGGTCCCTGAGCTATCTGGGAGTGACCACCCCCGTCAATGGCAACGCCTCCACCCACGCCCAAACCTCTGTGAAGACCTCCCTAAGCTACCCAATAATCGGGTCGGCCGCCGCGGCTGCCGCAATCGTGGTCATGGCAGCACTCTTGCTACTCCGCCGAAGGCAAGCGAAGAACCATAGTGAAACTACCCTACCTACGTCTGTCCCCGCACCTCCACTGGCACCTTCCTTGATTCTTAAGTAAGCAAATGAATCACGGGATGCTATGTATGTGACCATTGGCATCCACCATCCGAAGCCTGGCATGGAGCAGGCGGTCCTCGAGACGATGGAGAAGTTCGGTGACGCACAGCGCGGGCACAGGGGGCTCATCACGGTCTTCGCCTGGAAGGACGACAAGACGGGAGCCCTGATCGGCACGGCCCTCTGGGACACGAAGGAAGATTACGAAGCGGCGCGCCCCGATATGAACAAGGCGCTTGAGGGGGTAGACTTCGAGCCCCTCGATTTTTCCGTGGAGGCATACCGCGGGTCCCCGGTTGTCTGGACCTGACCCCTCCCGAGATTGAGGCCGCTTCCAACCGGTTAAATACAGAATCCTCCCTACGGGCCCCATGCCGCATGGCTGGAAGGTCACCAAGCCGAGGGACGACGCGGAGTATTTCGAGCGCATGACGAAGAGCATCTTCACTGCCGGATTGAACTGGGAGGTCGTCGAAAAGAAGTGGCCCAGCTTCAGGAAGGCCTTCTCAGACTTTGCACCGGCCAAGGTCGCAAAGATCTCGGGAGCGCAAGTGAAGGCACTCATGGGGGACCCCGGGATAGTCAGGAACGAGAGGAAGATTGCCGCGACCGTGAACAACGCCGCCGAGGTCTTGAGGCTCCAGAAGGAGTTCGGCTCGTTCCCAAAGTACCTCGCTTCCTTCGGCAAGGATGAGAAGCGTCTGCAGGAGGACCTCCAGCGCAGGTTCAAGCACCTCGGTCCGTCCACGACGAGGACGTTCCTGTGGTCCACGGGTCACGAACTTACCCCCAACGCGGAAGAAAAGAAGTGGCTGGCGACGAGCAAGTAGCCAGATAACTTCGAGTGATTACGAATAGTGCGCTGACTATATACCCGCGCCAGGGTCAGAGCCGGCAGAATTCAGATGACGAAGATAATCGAAGCCGATCATCTCACCAAGGTGTACAAGGGGAAGGTCAAGGCCGTCGACGACATCTCGTTTGCTGTCGACGAGGGCGAGATCTTCGGATTCCTCGGCCCCAACGGCGCTGGCAAGACCACGACCATCAAGATGCTCGACACGCTTGCGACGATCACCTCTGGCAAGGCGTTCGTCGCCGGTCATGACGTCCGCAGGGAAGCGGGCGCGGTTCGGGACAGCATAGGCGTAGTACCACAGGAGCTCACGGCGGACGACGAGCTCTCAGGCATGGAGAACATAGTCCTGCAAGCGAACCTGCATCACGTGCAGGGCGGCGAAGCCCGAAGGAGGTCAGCCGAGCTGCTGAAGCTAGTCGACCTCGAAGACGCCGCCGGCAGGAAGGTCAGGACCTTCTCCGGGGGCATGCGGAGGCGCCTCCAGCTGGCCATGGGCTTGGTGCACATGCCCAAGGTTCTCTTCCTGGACGAGCCCACGCTCGGCCTGGACATCCAGACGCGCAAGAAGATGTGGGACTACATCGGACGGCTGAACAAGGAGCGGGGCCTTACCGTCTTCATGACGACCCACTACCTCGAGGAGGCCGATTCTCTCTGCAACAGGATAGCGATAATCGACAAGGGCGTCATAAAACTCTCCGGCTCGCCCACGGAGCTCAAGCAGAGGCTCGGCGGCGACATCCTGACGCTTGAGGTGGCCGATACCCCCGTGGACCTTACGGAGTTCTTCAAGGGGGTTCCCGATGTCTCTGACGTGACGAGGACGGGGCAGGTCTACAGGATCAAGCTCCCCCGGACCGAGAAGGCTCTCCCGATCATCGTCGAAGGAGTGGTCAGGAAGAACATCGAGATCAAGGAGATATCGTTCACCAAACCCACCCTCGACCAGGTCTTCCTCGAGATCACCGGCAAGTCGATGCGGGATGAGGACGCGTCCGAGAGCGACTCTGTCTTTCAGAACTTCATGATGGAGAGGGCGACGGCATGATAGCCGAGACTCTGGCCCTGACCTTCAGGGCCCTCAAGAAGTGGATAAGGAACCCCGCGGCCGTCCTTCCCGGGCTGTTCACTTCGATCTTCTACCTCGCGCTCTTCGGCAGCTCCTTCAACCCCGCGAACCTCATCCCTTCGGGGTTCAGCTCCACCCAGATCTCCCAGACGTTCGGGGGCGCCCCCACCTACATCACATACCTGACGGCCGGAGTGATCTGCCTGATACTCGTCTTCAACATGGCCTTCGGCGGCATCGACCTGGTGCTGGACCGTCAGCTAGGCTTCCTGAACACCGTGCTCACGGCCCCGATCCCCCGCGCCGCCATCTTCTTCTCCGGAGTCGCCCAGAACCTGGTCAAGGTCATGTTCCTGGCGTTTCTGACGTTCCTCATCGCACTGGTCATACCCAACGGACTGGTCCTGCCCGCCGGCTTCGGGGTCCTCAACCTCATCGGGATATTCGGCTCCTTCGCGCTTCTCGGCCTGGGCCTTTCCTGCGTCTTCACCGCGCTGGCGCTCAGCGTAAGGAGCATAGACTCGCTGGTCGCCATCGTGAACTTCCTGACCCTCCCCCTCATCTTCATGAGCGACGCCCTCTTTCCTTCGAGCTCCTTCCCGGATTGGCTGAAGACGATAGCGAACGTGAACCCGATCACCAAGGCCGACGAGGCCGCTAGGCTCCTGATAGTCAACGGCAGCCTCACGAGCAGCCAGCTCTCCACATTCGCCAGCGACGCGCTCTACCTCATTGGCGTGGTCGCGATACTGACGATTATCGGCTACTTCGCGGCCGAGAAGGCTCTCAGCGCCCAGTGAACGGGTCCCTCACTTCGTTGACGTCCTTTGCAAAAGACCAGCGGCGAGGATTAATATAGTAACGTGGTGCATAACGGAGACGAGAGCCTGACAGTCGGGAAAAAGATAGACGTCAGAGACGCGATTTCAAAGTCAGTCAAGATGATTACCACGCACCCGGTAATCATGATTCCCCAGCTCATCGTCGCGGTCATCACCCTAGCCTTTGACCTCTTGGCTCGCAATTCCATCGGGGTAGGTGCGCTGCTGATAACCATAGTTCCCGCCGTGATCCTCGGGATAATCGTATCTGGCGCTTATCCAGAGATGGTCCAGAACATCATCGCGGGTAGTCCGATCTCGATTGAGAAGTCGTTAAGAATAGCTGCCGGAAGATTCTGGAGCCTTCTGGCTGCTGGCATCCTGGTCGGTCTGCTGGAATTAGTGGGCTTCATCGCGATCATCGTGCCAGGCATCATAATCTACTGCTGGTACTTTTACACCGTTCCCGCGATAATGCTCGAGAGCAAGGGAGCCACCGCCGGGATGTCGGCGAGCAAGGCCTTCGGCCGGGACAAAAAGTGGAATACGTTCACGATGCTGGTGGTCATAGCCATCGTCTACATCGTCCTCAGCGTGATTCGGACGGCGATTGGCATAGGTTCGCCCACGGCGGCCACCGTTGTGTACGTGATACTTACGATTCCTGTAGGGGCCTTCACCGCAATAATCTCGACCTACGTCTACATCACCTTCGGGCCGTCTTCCACTCCGTCCGCAGCGGGCATGATGGACGCATCAGCCACGGGGGCTCCGGGGACGATGAGGTACTGTCCGAACTGCGGAAGCCAGGTCGACTCCTCGCTCAAGTTTTGCCCCAACTGCGGCAAGCCGCTCCAATAGCGACGCCGTTCGCTTGGCGGACAGTGCAACCTGGCAAGTCTTTTATCGGGCCCGCGAGCCTTGCCGACCATGACGAAGATTTCGTTCAACAATCCAAAGGAGGTAGGCCCGACGAACGGCTGGAGCCAGGTCGTCTCTGTGGAGGGTCCCAAGAAAATCCTCTACCTCTCCGGACAAGTCTCAGTCAACGCCCAGGGCGAGCTGATTGGTCCCGGGGACTTGGAGGCGCAGACCCGCCAGACCTATTCCAACATCCTCGCGGTCCTAAAGTCGGAGGGCGCTTCCTTCGCAGAAGTGGTCAAGATGAACACCTACACCACCCAGCCCGAGAAGGTCGAGCTGATCAGGAAGGTCAGGAGGGAGTTCATCAAGGATGGGAACTTTCCCGCTGCGACCCTCATCGGGGTGACGGCGCTGGCCGATCCGGCGTGGCTGGTAGAGGTCGAAGCCGTGGCTGTGCTGAAGTAGAGCCGCTCGCTTCAGGATCCCCGCCGGGCGCGACGGTGTTTTACCTTCGGCGGACCGCCCTTCTTACCCGGCTCGCTGAGGTAGCTCAGGTCCCCAGAGAGCCAGTCCTCGCGGAGCGGGCTGAAGCAGTTCATCTCGATGACATCCTCCAGCGCCTCGCCGGAGTGCTCGACGTTGGGAGGTATGACGAGCACCTGGCCCTCGCGCACGATGAAGGGGCGGTCGTTCACCGTTATCTTTTCGACGCCCTTGAGTATCATCGTTATCTGTTCACTGACATGCTTGTGCCGCACCGCCACCGCTCCCTTCTTCGCGTAGAGCACGCCGAGCATCTCGTTGGTCCCCACTATCATCCTCCGCGTTACCATCGATGTCATCTTCTCCTTCTTCATCTTCGACAGGTCATAGAAAGTGGCTTCCGCGCTCTTTTGCCTCATCGCGCCCGAACGACCGTCGTTTCGTTATTTATTGATGCGCCAAGCAACGCTTATCTCCGCCCGGCCGTTTGCGCGCCCATGCTCGCCTTCAGTTCCAAGTGGAAGGAAGCCATCCTCGAAGGGACGAAGGACGTCACCATCCGCAAGTGGCCTACGGCCCGTGTCAAGGTAGGTACAGTCTACGACGTGGCCGTCATGGGTTATCCACCAAAGAAGTTCGCGAAGGTGCTGGTGACCGGGCTGCGCCGGATCAAGCTCGGAGAGATAGACGACTCCATAGCAAAGAGGGACGGAGCGGCCTCGGCGAGCGAGGTGAAGGGCTACTGGGAGAAGCAGGGGTTCGGGCCGGACAAGGAGATGTGGCTCGTAGAGTTCAAGCTGCAGGGCTGATTCGATTCTCTCCGCTAAACTTCGAACGTTCCGGTGAAGGACTCTGGGCCTGCACTCACCTTGATTTTGATTCCGAGCTCATCCTCGAATATTCCCCTGACCATGCCCTCGTAGTAGGCTGACCACTTCAATCCCGTCGAGTGCCTTACGAGTAGGACGTGCTTCCGACCATCCACACTATCCTCGAACTCGAAGCGACCGCTGTACCTGGCGAACCTCCGCATGAACTCGATGAAGTTGGGCAGAGAGAATTCGACGAATATGTACTCGATTGCAGGACGCAAGCTGTCCTTCACGGAATCCCGCCCCAGCTGCCTCGCCTCGTCCACCGAAAACCTTGAGATGAGTTCTGTGAGCAGTGCAGGCCTTATGGTCGCCATCCCGAATTTGTCGGCGTGCCTGTCCCAGTCCACGTATTGCCTCAGGGATTTGTTCACCAGAGAGTTCACTGTCACCTTCTCGTCCCTGGCAATCTTCTGGAGAACATCATCTAGTTCCTTGTCGAGGCGTATCGTCCTAGTGATGGCCGAGCTCTCTACCCTTTCTTCAGGAGTACCCAGTGACCTAAAAACTCCGCGGTTGTGTCGGTTGTTGCCAAAAGCTCTCAACCCTAAACGTAGCCATCATAAAGCGAGCTCGGCGGGCTATTCCTAACAACGCTTTGCCTTACACCTTGACGCTCAACGAACTGCACTCCGAACGGTTGGAGGAGCTCGCCAGAAAGAAGCAGGTACTGCCGCCCGAGCTAATCGAAGAGATAATCGTCGGCTACCTGGATTCCGCCCTCGGCGGTCCACATCTCCCGGAACCGAGTGGTCCATCCGCCGAAACGGTCCAGCTGGCTGGGCTGAGGGAGCTGTTTCGCTGGGACGAGGAGAGAGGCTCGATAGTCTTTGCCTCCGCCAACAGGCGGGTCTTCATCCTCAACGCCCACTCCTGGGACGGGGTCGAGCAGGACCTATTCACCAAGCTCCTAAAGGGTGCCGCACCGATCCTATTCGAGATGGGTACCGCATACGGGCGTGCCGCAGCACTCGACTACCGGTCCATCACCAGCGACCCGGAGGCCCTGGCCTCCTACTTTGAGTATCTCGGATTGACTGCCGGCTGGGGGAAGATCACCGTTGGTGGCGACCTAACAAGAAGTTCGAAGATTACTATCAAGGTCAGAGGCTGCGTCTTCTGCGCGAGCCGGAACATGAGCATGGGGCGGACCGAGCCATGCCATTTCATCATAGGCGTCTGCAAGGGGATAGTGGACACAGTCTACGGGGGTCCCCACTCTGTGCACGAGTCAAAGTGCTTCGCAAAAGGAAACGAGTTCTGCGAGGTTGTCGTCACTGCCAGCACAGGCGGGGTCAAGACCGCGTGGCCGCCGTCGGGATCCAGCTCCATCCGACCCTGATAACAATAAGAGCGCGCTCGCCCATTCCGTTTCGGGCTTGCAGACCTTCCGTGCGAGAGACGGAGAAGGGTGGAGAAGGTGGCTCGCGAAGAATCACCGAGTCGAGCGGGAGGTCTGGTTGCTCTTCTACCGGAGCGGCACCGGCGAGCCCGGGGTGGACTTCGATGAAGCCCTGGACTGGGCGCTCAGCTTTGGATGGATAGACAGCATGATCAGGAGGGTGGACGACCGCAGCTACGCGAGGAGGTTCACCCCAAGGAGGCCGGACAGCGTCTGGTCGAAGTCGAACATAGCCAGAGTGGAGAGGTTGGCGAGATAGGGCAGGATGACCGAGCACGGGATGGCGCTCTTCAGGAGGGGGAGGAGCGGTGAGACCTCGCTCGCCGATAAGGTCAAAGCAAACGAAACGCCCTTCCCTCGGGATTTCCTGGCTGCAATCAAGAAGAGCCCAGAAGCCTGGAGCAGGTTCCAGAAGTTCGCCCCCAGCCACAAGAGGAGATACGCGTTGTGGGTGACGAGCGCGAAGACTCCCGAGACGAGGGAGCGCCGGATCCGGGAAGCGGTCGAGCTGATAGCAAAGAACACCAAATCTCTGGTGAAGTAACCTGGAAATCAGGGGTTGACGAATCCCAACAGGGACTCCGACCTGTTCGGTGGCCTCGCCCGGGCGTCGATAGCCTTTGTGACCCTGGCGAGCGCCGTCTCCTGCTCCTTGTTCGCCAGCCCAAGCATATCCATCTCCTTGAACGCCGTCTCCACGGCGTGCCCGAAGGGGTGGTTGTTGGCATAGCCGTAGACCCTCTTGACCTTCGAGGCGACCTCCTTCACCCGGGGCACCCACGCTTCGAGCTCCTCGTTGCCGTACCTGTAGCTGTACCAGAGCCGCTTTCCATGCCCATGCCACCGTATGAAGGAGAAGTCGGCGGTGACGGCGGTCTCAGGCGGGAGCAGGGGCTCGTCCACCAGTGTCCTGGCGACGTTATGGGACCTGAGGAGGTCGTCGACGTCCCCCTTCCCCAGCCATGACCTGTTCCTGAACTCCACGGCGAAGCGCACGTTCCGCGGGAGGATCTCCAGGAACCTCCTGAGCCTGGGTAGCCCATCCTCGTAGACGAAGCTGGGTGGGAGCTGGATCAGCAGCGCGCCTAGCTTGCCCTCCCTTTCGAGGGGCCTCATCAGGAGCATGAACTTGGTCAGGTCGCGCCTCGCCCCCTTTTCCAGGTCGAGCGACTCCTCGTGCGTTATCACCTTGGGGAGCTTCGCCGAGAAGACAAAATCAGGAGGTGTGCTCCTTATGGCGCCGCTCACCATGCTCTCCCTTGGGAACGCGTAGAAGGTCGAGTCTATCTCGACTGTCTTGAAATACCGGGCGTAGTAGGAGAGCTTGGCCTTCTCGCCCTTGGGATAGAACACCCCCTCCCACTCCTTGTAGGACCACCCGGAGGTCCCGATGCTTATGTTGGACAGGACGATGCTCGCACTCGGCCGAAAATTTAAGGATTCGAGCGTGAACTTTCACTTTCACTCACCTCTCCTCTCAGATGATGGAATTTCTAGCCGCGTGTTATTAGTCTGAATTTCTCCGCACCTCGATTATGGCGGAGACAGAGACCCTCACGGTTCCAGCGTCGGGGGAAAGAGTGCGCGCCTCCGAGCGCACAGAGGTCAAGTATGCCACCGGGTTGTCGCTCCTCGGCCTTACCTCTGGTCTCGCCCCGGTCGACTCGCTCATGGGCGGTCTGAAGGTAGGCACCGTCGCGCTCCTGACAGGTTCTCGCATTCGTCTCGAGGCGGCTGAGAGCTACTGCATCCGCGCCCAGCTCCCCGCGGCCAGGGGCGGGCTCGACGGCAGCGCCTACTTCATCGACGCTGGCAACAGCTTCGACGTCTATCTCTTCACGGCCCTGGCCCGCAAGTACCGCCTCGACTATGATTCGGCGCTCAGCACCCAGCTGCTCTCACGCGCCTTCACGGTCTACGAGCTCCGCTCGCTCATAGAGAAATCGGAGGCTGTGCTCGCCGCCAGGAAGCCGAAGCCTAAGCTCCTGATAATCTCGGAGGTCTTCTCCCTGTTCACGGAGGACGTCGACGATTACGAGGCGAAGAGGGTCTTCCTCAGCATCGCCTCGTCGGTCTCCGACGTCAGCAAGCGCCAGGGCGTCCCGATCCTGCTCACCTCGGAGACCCGCCACGACCTCATCACCCCGATCCTGGAGGAGCGGTGCACCATCTCGGCGGACATCTTCCAGGGGGATGGCTGGCTCAAATCGAGCCTCCGCAAGCACCCCTCGAAGCCCCCAGGGGAGACCGTCACGGAGACTACACTCCGGGGCTACAATCAGAGCGCGCTTCAGACGGAGATGAGGCCGCTTGGGTAGGACCGTGCCATCGTTCCGAATGGCGCTGGAGCAGGAGGTGGCTAGCTGGGCCCTCTACAGGAGGTCACTGGGGGCAGACTCGCGGGACGCCCTCGATAGGATGTTCAACAACGCCAGGACCTACTGCTCGGCCTCCTCGAACGCCGTCCGTCCCGTGAAGTTCGAGGGGATGTTCATGGCGATGGCGTTCGACCATGCGGCGCGCCTCGCCCGTCTTGGCAGAGAAACCGAAGAGCTGAGGCTGTCGATCTATGACCATGAGTGAAGAAAGGGTCAGCGTGAGGCTCCTGAGGAAGGAGCTCGAGAGCTGGAGTCCGTTCATCGACGCGCTTAGGTTCGAGGACCGAAAGGTCGCCCGCGAGATGATGGAGAGGTGTACGAGGTACGTGGAGGCCGTGGAAGCGTCGGGCAAGGAATACGTCACCGAACCCTTCTTTCTCAGCGTCCTCCTGACGCAGGAGAGGCAGATTGCGGCCTTCGAGGGTGAACTCGAGAAGCTGCGGGAAGAGGTACAAGCTTGGAAACGTCCGAGGGATGGATCCTAGACGTCTACCCCGGTCGGAGCGGGGAGATGGTGGCATGGGTAAAGAAGGACGACGGTGGCGCCGTGCGCCTCACCGACCGCTGGTACAACGCGACCTATGTCTCCTCCACCCGTGAGGGCCTCGAAAAGCTCGCCGAGTGGACCGAGCACCAGTACCTGGTCCGCTCGTGCGAGTACGTCTCCAGGAGGGTCAACGTCTTCGACCATCACAAGCAGGAGGTCCTGAAGCTCACGCTGAGGGATGCGGGACAGGCCGAGAGGCTGGCCAGGGAGATAGAACAGCTCGACTGGAAGGACGGCTTCGTCATCTTCAACGCCGACCTGATGCCCGCGCAGACTTACCTCTTCGAAAAGGAACTCTTCCCGCTCGCGCGGGTCAGGGCCGAACAGGTGGGCTCCAGCATCAGGTGGGAGCTTCTCGACACGGTCGAGGCCATCGACTATAGCGTCCCGAAGCTGAGGAGCGCCACCATCGCCGTCAGCGTCGCCGCATCGGGCCGAATCCCAAAGTTCTCTGACCCAATCCACAGCATAACCGTGAAGGTCGAGGAGGGGACGGTCGAGATATCGGTGGGCACCGAACGGGAGAAGATACTCTCGCTGGTGGACTCCATCGCGCGGGCCGACCCGGACATCATCTTCGTCGAAAAAGGCGACAGCTTCACCACCCACTACCTCGCGGAGAGGGCCTCGAGGAACGGGATTTCGGAGAAGCTCATCCTGAGCAGGGACCGGGTCCCGATGAGGACCGCTCGCCAAGAGGGGGACCTCCTACATGGCTTATGGTAGGATGCTCCACACCCCGACCTCGCACAAGCTCTATGGGCGCATCAACCTCGACGCGGAGAACTACTTCGTCTTTTCTGAGTGCGGGCTGGACGGGCTCTTCGAAGTGGCCCGCCTCTGCCGCATCCCCCTGCACAAGGGCAGCCGTGCGTCCATAGGCAAGTGCCTGAGCAGCCTGCAGGGTTACGTGGCCTTCAAGGACGGCTTGCTGGTCCCCTGGAAGCCGAGCAGAGCGGAGATACCAAAGTCGGCCAAGACACTGCTGGAGGGGGACCGGGGCGGTTTCATCTACGAGCCGAAGATGGGGCTCTACGAGGACGTAGGCGAGATAGACTTTACCTCGCTCTTCCCGTTCATCATGATAAAGCACAACATAAGCGCAGAGACGGTGCTCTGCTGGTGCTGCCCTGACTCGAAGAGGCGGGTCCCAGACGTCGGCTACCACGTGTGCGAGAAGCGGACCGGGGTGATACCCAAGAGCCTCCAGCCGATAGTCCGGAAGAGGGTGGAGTACAAGCAGAAGAAGAAAGCCGGAGAACGACGAGGAGCTCAACAGGATATACACGTCCAGGGTCGACGCGCTAAAGGGGATACTGGTGTGCTCGTTCGGGTATCTCTCATACAGGAACGCCAAGTTCGGGCTGATCGACTGCCACATCGCAGTCTGCGCCTACGCGCGCCAGATACTGCTCGAGACCGCCAAGATAGCGGAGTCGAGGGGTTTCGAGGTCATTCACGGGATAGTCGACTCGCTCTGGGTCAGGAAGCGGGGCGCGACCAGGAAGGACTTTCAGGAGCTCTGCGACGAGGTAAAGTACAGGATCGGGCTCCCCATAGCACTGGAGGGGGTCTACAGGTGGGTCGCATTCCTCCCGAGCAGGATGCACCAGGACGTCCCCGTGCTCAACCGCTACTTCGGGATCTTCGAGGACGGGCGCATGAAGGTCAGGGGAATCGAGCTCAGGAGGAGGGACGCGATCAAGGTGGTCATGGACTGTCAGGAGAACATCCTGCGGCTGCTTTCCAGGGGAGGAGACCTTGAAGAGACCAAGCGCCTGCTGCCCGCGGCGGTTCAGGTGGTGAGGGCGCACGCGGAGAGGATAAGGAGCGGGAGCGTCCCGCTCTCTGACCTGGAGATTCTCAACACGCTCTCGAAGGACCACGACCAGTACGAGAGCAACCTGGTCCAGGTTTCGGCCATCAGGCAGCTGGCAGAGGAGGGGCTGGAGCTGGTGGCGGGCCAGACGGTCTCCTACGTCATCACCAACTACGGCTCCAGGGTCCAGAGCGAGAGGGTCAAGCCCGTGGACCTGACGGACGAGCATACGAGGTACGACAGGGAGCGGTACACCACTCTCTTGCTCAAGGGGGCCGCCTCGATATTAGAACCGTTCGGACTGGATGAACGAGCCCTGAGAATGGCAGTCATGTCGCCAGGAGAGACCCAGACGAAAATCGCTCCGGACCATTTAGCAGCACGTGAAAACGACCAGTTTCCCTCAGTCGGCCGTGGGGTTGTACCCGTCGGGGAGAAGCTCCGCGGTCAAGCACCCCTGGATTTGTTGCCCTGAGCCTTGCTGCGCCGCTTCTCCACCTCTGCCACCATGATTATCGCGTCCACGTATCCTCCCTTGTAGGAAATCTTCCCAGGATATCGTCCCGTCTCCCTGAAGCCCAGCTTCGAATAGACGTGCATAGCCCTGGCGTTGCCGGCAAAAACCTCCAGGATGACCACCCTCAGGCCAGCCTCCGTGGCTGCCTCCAGCAGCGCAGATACGAGCCTGGTCCCGAGACCCATGTCCCTGAATCCCTTGGATACGGCGATCCCGAGCGTCCCGACGTGGCTGGACCTAAAGCCGTGCTTCGTGACGTCTGCGTGGGCGACCACCCGGCCGTCCACCTCTGCCACCAGAGCGATGGTCTTTCCCTTCCGCATCGATTCCAGCTCTCCGTCGAGCCATTTCACCTCGTCCTTCCTCGTCATTCTCTTGTTGGCGAGTATCTCCGCTTCCTCGTCAACCAGGCTGTTGATCTGGGCGAGCAGGTCGTCCACGTCTGAGCGCCTGGGCGACCGGATCACCACCTTGTGCTTGGGACCTTCTCTCGCAGTGACGTCCCTCTCCAACCTCAAGGGTGCTCTCCGCGTAACTATGGGGGCGGCAGCAGTAATAAGATTGTGCCCTGCCGCAGGCGCCTCCGGCGACAGCGCGGTTTATCTCTCCCATCTGGAAGCGACCTCCGGAGCCGCCTGACCCAACTTGGCTGAAGAAGAATCCGAAGAGGAATCGGGAGACCACCTTTCCGAGGTCCCCCCGGCCCAGCCGGTCGACGAGAGCCAGATTCACTCCAAGGGAGGCAAGCCCTCTCTCCCGATCTTCACCATCCTGGACTCCATAGACTTCACCCAGCACTTCGTGATCATCGGGGACGTGGGGACGGGGAAGAGCACGGTGACTCCCATCCATGAGTTCGAGCTCTACAACAGGAGCCGCCGGATAATCATCCGCGAGCCGTCCAGGGCCGCCTGCAGCGCCCTCTACTACTCGCTCCAGGCGCTCCATCCCGAGGTGGAGCATGAACTCGCAGTAATCACCAAGGACACCAAGATCAACGTCGGGGGCAGGATCAAGATCGTCACCGACGGCGTCCTGCTGAGGATGCTTGCAGAGGACTCCGTCCTCAACTCCTCCATCTACTTCGACGAGAGTCACCAGATGTCTTCGCAGCTAGAACTCTGCCTCTCCCTTGCGAAGAAGGAAAAGGCAAACGCGGGAAACCTCTTCAGAATCATGAGCGCCACCATCGACCCCACGGAGTTCCTCTCCTTCCTGGGGATATCGAAGCTCTACACTCTGAGCGGCCGCCGCTATCCGGTCACGGTGGAGGTGGAGCTCGCCAAGGATGTCGACGAGATGTTCAAGACCCTCTCGCTCTACCTGTACACCCAGCCCAAGAACCAGTCGTGGCTCATCTTCCTCCCCACGAGGAGGCTCGTGGAGAAGTACGCCAGCGGCAACGGCGGGGTTTTCATCCATGGGGGATTGGAGGGCTCCGAGATCAACAGGATTCAGGAGAGGGCAGAGAAGGAGAAGGACCTGAAGATATTCGCGACCAACGTCATCGCCTCCTCCGTGAACATCTATCTTGACAACGTCCTCATCTTCAACGAGGTCATAGACGGGAAGGACAGGTTCGGTCAGAAGACGCTGCACTACAAGAAGATAGACAACAACTTCCTCCTGCAGATGATAGGGAGGGTGGGGCGCTTCAAGCCCGGCCGGGCGGTCATCATCTCGGACACCCACGTCCCCAAGGAGATCAAGCCGATACCGGTCCGCAAGGCGCTGGAGACCGAGACCCCATTCGACCTGGTCCTCCTCATGTCCAAGTACGGTCTGAAGCTTTCAGACCTCGAGTTCATGTCGAAGGTAAACCACAGCGAGGTGTCCTTCGCGGAGAACTGGCTCATCGACATCGGTGCCATCCACCAGAACTCTCACGAGATCACCCAGAGGGACTCCTCATGAGCGAGATCCCCTACGACCCGGACTTTGCCTACATGATCTCGAGCGCGCTCGTCGCGGGCGACTACGACGTCGCTCGCTTCCTCCTTGCGAGCGGAGCGTTCGGCGACTCGCTCAATCACGCCTACAAGTCGGAGTTCGAGGGCGTCGCGAGACCGTTCCTGTACAGCTTCGACCGGTCGAGCGAGCTCAACATCAAGGCCAACTTTCTCAAGCGCTATCGGGAGGACGAGGACGGCAGATTCGCCGCAAAGATGGCCGTGAACGGGATATTTCCGACCTTCGTAGAGGAGGCGTGGAAGAACTATCAGTCGGCCCGTGACGCTCTCAACGACCTGCTCTTGCAGTCGAACAAGGAGACGATACCGGAGGAAGTGCTGGCGAATCTCGACCCGTTCAAGCTCAAGCCCTACTTCAGGGGGTGCTTCTCGTTCGAGAGGTTCGAGATGCATCAGAAGAACCAGCACAACCTGAACCACATGTTCATCGAGGGTCAGTTCTTCGCCAGGACGCTCACGATAAACTTCAGGAAATTCCTGTTCGACGTCGTGGCGATGAACCAGCCACAGAGGCCTAGGCATCAGGGACGTCACAGGAAGCGTCGGTAGCCTTCCGCCTCAGCTGTCGACCCCAAACCTCTCACCCATGAGCTTCTTGAAGACCCTCTTGTCGTATCTGTATTCCCTGTCCGTATCCAGCTCCTGGTAGAGTTCATCGACGGAAGCTGGCTTTGACAGAACCTTCGAGACCCAGAGGGATGCGTCCCGCGTCCTCCTGAAGGGTAGGTCCATCACGTAAAACGGATAGTCAGCACCCGAAGGCACCACGCCCACGAAGGGGAGAAAGAGGCTCACGAACCTGGAACCGCGGCTCAGCTCTCGTCCGAAGTGGGAGACATCCTCTTCAGCCTCATTGTGGCCGCAGTAGACGACGGTCGCCTCCTGGAGGTCCGATTCCATGTAGTCCTCGTTCCATATCTCGATCCGGTCCGAGAGACCCAGCCTCCTGATGTGCTCGGCTGCCTTCGCGGCGCGGCCCCTGTGCAGTTCTATGCCCACCGCCTTTTTCACGCCGAACTCGGTCACGGCGACGACGCAGAGCTGTCCCCTCCCGCACCCAAGGTCATAGAATACGTCCTTCTTGGAGGTCCCGGCCAGCCACAACAGTTTTCGTATGTGCCTGTTGCTCTGATAGTCCTCGGGGCCCAACCTGTCCATGACGCACCATCGTCCACCGATTCCGAAATAAACGCCTTCCGAAGCGCGGAGGGCGTGGGGATGCTTGCCAGGGTAGAGAATCGAGGCGCCTTCTGGTCTCTGTTGACCACGAGGGGCGTATACGCCCTCAACTGGTACAACGTGGCGTCCATCTTCAGCATCATGGGAGTCGAGTTCGGCCAGGGGGTTTCTGGGCTGGGGGTGCTCACTTCGAGTTTCTATCTGGGTGTGGGGCTCTTGCAGATTCCAGGAGGGCTCTTCGCGGGGAAGTTCGGTCCAAAGGTCACCGCAACCCTCGGAACGTTCGTGATGTCGGTGGCGGTGCTAGCCTCGGCCGTGGCCGGCCAGTTTGAGGTGGTGATCCTCGCGCGTTTCTTCGTGGGAGTGGGCATGGCCTTCGTCTTCGCGCCCACGGTGGTCCTAATCACGAGATACTTCAGACGCGGAGCCGAGGGCGTGGCACTAGGCCTCTACAACTCGGCCTTTGACGTGGGAGGGGCCGTAGGGCTCTTCGGGTGGGTCATTGTAGCGACCACGATCGGTTGGCGCCTCAGCCTCGCCGCAAGCGGGATCATGGGCCTCCTGACCGTCGCCCTGCTGTTCTTCCTCGTGCCGCGCGAGAACGTTACCGCCAGGTTCAGCGTCGGCGCTGGGGTTTTGAGCCGTGTCCTCCTCGACCGCACCTTGATCCTTCTCGGGGTAGTCTCAACCGGCATCGGGGTCGGTAGCATACTGATATCGAGCTTCGTGGTCTATTATCTGATCACGGCGCTGGGCGTTGCACCGGCGACCGCAGGCGGGATCGGGGCGCTCGTCTTCGTCATCCCGATATTCTCATCACCCATCGGCGGCAGGGTCTACGACAGGAGGTTGGGTTTCAGGTCAATATGCCGCGATCGCCGGAGTCGCCACCGCTGCCGCCACGGTCCTGGCAGGGTTCGGGGGTGTCTACGGTCCCCTGATCGCCGCGCTCGTAGGAGGGTTCACTTCGGGGTTGGGGTTCACCATGGTGTTGGCCGCAGCGAGGGAGACTATTCCAGCGGGCGCAGAGGTACAGGACCCTCTCGGTGTCGTGGGTCAACAGCATAGCCCTGACCAGCTCTTTCCTGCCGCCGATCCTCTTCTCTTTCATCGCGAATGCCTTCGGCTACACAGCCGCGTGGGTCGGGGGCGGCCTCCTCTGCCTTCTCCTGATATTCCCAATAGTCTTCATCAGGCAGCCCTCGACTGCATAGACCGAACCGGTTTCAGGACTCATGTGAGAGTTCGGCCGCGAGCCTTTGGACAACTCCAACCTTGTACTCTTCACCTCCATTCACGTAGGGGTAGACAATTGGGAGGTCCACCCCGGCTCCCACGAAGCGTCTGAGCATGGCGGCTACTTCGTCGACGCCGGGGTTCGCCATGGAGATCTCAACAAGGTTCTCGGGAATGCTCGTCGTCGACCCCGAATCAAGCCCCTCGATGGCGTCGGAAGCTCCCATTTGCTCGAACATCGCATGATATGCGGGAAAGCCGTTGTAGGTCTTCATCTCGGTGACCAACATCTTTCTGGCCTCCTCCTCTCTCTCCGCGAAGAACAACTTGACATAGCAAGCCAGCGTGAAGTCCTCGCTCCCGCCCTTCGGTATGATGCTCCTCACGTAGCTGGGGGAGCAGAAATTGAGAATCGCCCCATTCGCGCTGGCGTAGGCTGCCCGGAGCATCCGTGCTTTGAGCGCAGCGAAATATATCGGCGGTCCGTCCTTGCCCGCGTAGCCCTCTCTGAGGTTCTTTGCCAGCGCCACCAGTCCTTCGATCGCCGAGCCGCCGATGTCGGAACCGGTCCCCAATCCCAGGATGAACCTTCCACCGGAACCGGCATAGAGTGTGTGGAGCCTAGCGAGGAGCAGAGAAGGGGCATATGTCGTCGGTCTTATCACTCCCGTCCCGACGCGCATCCGGCTGGTCGCCCCGAGCGAGATCCCGCACATGTCCAGGCAATCGAAGGCGGGCCCGACGCTCGGAAACCACACAGAGTGCACCCCTGATTCTTCCAGGACGGGGACGATCTTGGCGATTGACCTGGGGTCAAATACGGTGGAGCGGAGAGCGATGCCTATCTTCACGGACTGATCCCCATCAGCCCAGCCATTTCTGTGCTTCCTTCATGTCCTCGACCTTGTAGCCGGCGCTGTTGAAGAAGCTGACCGAGGCGTCGTTCCACGGGAATATCAGAGCGTTCACCTTCGGGATGCCCGCCTTTTTCATGCGCGCCTCCAACTGCCTGACGAGCGCAGTGGCTACCCCCTTTCGGTGTCGGTCCGGCGCCACCCCGAGGTGGTATATCCAACCCCTCCTTCCGTCCCAGGCACCCATGACCGTCCCGACGATAGTCCCCTTTTCCTCAGCGACCAGGAAGAGCTCGCCGTCCCGCTCGAGCTTTCGCGCGATCCCCTTGCGCTCGTCCCCAGGACGGATTCTCCAGGCCAGACTCGACCCAGAGCTTCCTGACTTTGGCGTAATCTGCCATCCTGAAACTCCTGACCCTCAAGTCGCTCACACTTGGAGTTGATTGGTGATGGATTAAGTTGATGGCGAACCTCGCCTGGCCCAGAAGCATTACCGGAGCCCAGGAATCGCAGCGTCCAAACACCGGTTCAGAAGACGGGATTATCAGGATGATAGTCCCTGTAGTCCAGGAACATCTCCTCCCCCTTCCTGATCTTCGTGACCGCCACGAGTCTAGCCCCCGGCATGCTGGGGTTGAAGTCCACGAACCTGCAATTCGGCTCCTCTCTGTGGTCTAGAAAGTTGCTCCAGTAGATGGGGGAATCGACGGGGGCCTCGTCCCAGTAGAGCGAGTCCCCTATCCGAAGCGCATGGCCGTCCGTGGACCGGGGCTTGGCCGTGAACTCGCCTCCGACAACAACGGATACCGTATCACCGTCCCGAAAGTCCCGCAGCGCGAAGACGCCCCTCCCGTGGGGGCAACTTCTCACCTCGAGCACGCCGGGGACGGTCCCCGAGTCCCGGACCATTCTCATCCGGGCCCAGCTCCCTAGTGGAGGACGTCCCCGCCGTCGACGACTATGCTCTCCCCCGTGATGTAGCTCGACTCGTCGCTCGCGAAGAACACGGCCACGCTCGCGACCTCCTCGGGCTTCCCGAACCTCTTCAGGGAAATGGAGCTCGTGTACGACCTCAGCGTCTCAGGGGAGAGCCAGTGAACCCAGCCGGTCTCGATGGAACCCAGTATCATGCAGTTGACCCTGATTTTGGGGGCGAGAATCCTTGCGAGCATCTTGGTCTTGGTCAGCACTGCGGCTTTGGCGCATGCATAGACGAGCCCCTGCTCGTCGCCCACGAGCACCGGCGTGGAGGAGATGTTGATCATCGAGCCTCCCTTTTTCATGAGGGGGACTGCCCGCTGGTCGCAAAGGAATCCTCCGACCACATCCACTCCCATGACCCTCTGCCACATGTCCGGCGTTATCTCGCTGAGCTTGGCGTTCCAGATCGTCGCATCGGCCACGCCAGCGCAGTTCATCAGGACGTCGAGACGGTGGAATCTCTTCGAGATGGCGTCGAACATCCTGGCCACCTCGGCAGGTTGCGCCACGTCAGCCTGGATTGAAATTGCGCTGCCCCCTGACGAGTTTATCGATTTTACCACGTCCTTTGCTTCCGCCTCAGACGAGCGGTAGTTCACGATGACCCGGGCGCCCTCCCGGGCAAAGGCGCGGGCTATCGCCGCCCCTATCCCTCTGCTGCCACCCGTCACGAGGGCCACCTTCCCCTTCAATCTCAACTTGACCGCGCTTGTACTTTCTCGGATTAAGGGTTTATGCCGGAGTAGCCAGGTCTGTCGACTCCAGCAGCTCCCTGATGACCTCATCGAAGGTCACCCTCCTCCCGAGCCTTCGCTTCATCCGGGAGGCATACCGGTTCAGTCCTGCCCTCGTCTCTTCGCTGACCTGGATCTTGGTCGACAAACGGGCGCTCCCGTCTAGGACTGAGTGGCCTGCTGGTACGCTTCCCTCAGCGCCGCCACGGCCGCGGGTATGCTCTTGAGCCGCGCCGGACGCTCGCCGGTCACCGATGCTGCGAACGTGAACACGACGATTCCCTTGGATCCGCTGCTCCTCAACTCGAGGTGGGTCTTGTATTTCTTGGAGGTCTGTTCTGCCACGAATTGGGCGGTCCGTATGCGCTGGTCCACCAGCGGGTACTTGGTGTTGAACTCCTTCCTAAACCCCTTCTCCTGAAAATCCGAGTAGTTGAGGTCCAGAGATTCGCCCGAAGCTTCCTGGCCATAGGCGAACTCTATCCATTCGAAGGTGTCCCCTATGGCAAGGGATTCCAGCCAGATTGGGCCCTTCCTTAACTTCCAGACGACATTGAGGTATGGGGTTTTCTTGATGTCTTCGGCGTTCCGACATCTGACGAACCACTCGAGGTCCTTGATTGGGAGCGGGTTCTCCTCGGACAGCTTGATGACCTCAAACCTCGCCCCCGTCTCCTTGGAGACCAGATCTCTCACCTGCTCAGCCTCGGAGATTTTGGGGGTTTTAGCTTTCAAAGGGCGCCGCCTTCTTTCCGTCCCAGTGAAGATATAAGCTGAACTCACGATTTGCGTGCTCGGGCAGGTCGAGGAAGCTCCTCCCCGACCGTGTTTTGTCTATACATGTTTAAATTCGGTCTAATACCATACCGCTGCAATTGTTCTGCCCAAAGTGCGGCGCCGCCAACACTGACGATGCAGCTTTCTGTGCCTCATGTGGGGCTCCTCTCGCAGCTTCCGGTTCCCCAGCGACCGCTCCAACAGTGGCAGAGCCATCGCTGAGTACTTCGCAGCAGGGAAGCAGGGTGAATGAGATGAAGGCCACCTTCACTAACGCGATCGCCCTGGTCAGGAACCCGGTGGCCTACATGACCCAGAACAAGAACCAGACCGTATCGGTCAACTCTCTCATGATCAACTATGTGGCGATCCTCGCACTGGTCCCCCTTGTCGGACGACTGATAGGCGACCTCCTGTATTATGACAAGGCCGTAGACAACATAGGATACGCGGTCGCCGGGTCGATCGTCTCCTATTTCTTAGACATAATCTCGGTCCTGATAGTCGGCTACGTGATCTGGTGGCTCGCTCCCCGGTTCATGAGCACAAAGGACAGGCCGAAGGCGACCATGCTGTCTGCCTTCATCTTCACGCCAATCTTCCTAATCGGGATACTCAGCATCGTCCCCGTCCTGGGCCTTCTTTCTATCCTGGGGCTGCTCTACGGGATCTACATCCTATACAAGGGATTGCCGATAATTCTGAACACGCCCGCCGATAAGGCCGTCATGTACACGGTCTACGTTCTCGTCATCACGTTCATCATCGACATCGTGATCGCCCTGATAATCGGCGCGTTCGATGCGGCGGTGGTCAAGACGCCCGTCACAAACATCCCAAACATCCCTGCTATCATCCAGTTACTGACGCGCTAGACTCCTTCCCTACTCATGGGTCTTCCGCGAGACCCACGCCCCCTTCTTCGGGGGCTCGATTCCCCAGCTCACCGAAACCTTGGGCTTTATCCGCAGATACTTTCCTTTTCCGAACATCCCTGCGCGCTCCACGACCTCGGCTTTTCCAAGGAATTTTATGCCTCGCACCTTCCACGGGTCGACCGACTCCAGATCGTCCACGACCAACGAGACGCGTGGGTTCCCTCCGGTGATGTTCTTGTAGCGCTGGGTCATCGGAAAGAAGGAGGGATCGTGCGTGCCGACGTAGAGGAACTTACCGTCCCATTCGAATCCCACGGGCGAGACCTCGGGCTGACCCCCGGGGGAAACGGTCGCGATCCTGGCTAGCCGCTGCGTCTTGAGGTAATCCTCTTCTTGTTTGGAAATCAAGTAAATCGCTTCGCATCGGGCGAGATGTGGCTCTAAAACGTTCCCCTTCATCGGCATTTATCTAACACGAAAAAAGTCACTCGGCCCGAATGAACTATCGAGAACCCCACATCCCGACCCCCATGGACGTCATCCCGGTCATGCTCGAGCTGGCCTCGGTCAAGCGAGACGAGGTGGTGTTCGACCTGGGCTCCGGCGATGGAAGGATTCCCATCGTCGCCGCAAGAGACTTTCACGCCATCGCAAGGGGGGTTGAGATCCGCAAACGCCTCGTAGAGCAGAGCCGAGCTCTTGCCAAGGGCATGGGGCTGTCCCGCCGGGTGAAGATAATCCCCGAGAATTTCAAGAAGGTCGACCTGAGGCCGGCTGACGTGCTGGCCCTGTATCTCTCGAGCTACACGCTCAACCTCCTCGCACCCAAGTTCATCGAACAACTGCGCCCAGGCGTGAGAATCGTGAACTTCGACTTCCCCATCGAGGGATGGCATGCGGAGCGAGAAGTAGAGTTCAAGCCGAAGGGATGGAAGAAAGCCCACCCGATCTATCTGTATGTCATGAAGAAGGAAACCTACGACGGACCCGGTGTTCGACGCCCGGTCAACGCTTATAACAAATCCGAAGGGGTTTCCAACCCATGACCCTGGGCCTCGGAGGGGTCAAAGACACCCCCGACAAGCGCGACCACCGCTACGTCCCGCCCGCCGATATCCTTGCGAACCTGCCCCCAAAGTTCGACCTCAGGCCCAAGATGCCTCCGGTCTACCAGCAGTTTGAAATAGATTCTTGTACAGGTAACGCCATCGCGGGGGCCATAGAGTTCGATGAAATCAAGCAGGCCGAGAAGAGCGTCTCCACCCCCTCTCGTCTCTTCATCTACTATAATGAAAGGGCCCTCGAGGGGACGGAGAACAAGGACTCCGGAGGCCAGCTCAGGGACGGGATCAAGGGCGTAGCCAACCAGGGCGTCTGCGTCGAGAAACTGTGGCCCTACCTCAAGAAGGCTGTGCTCGTGAAGCCGCAAGCAAGTTGCTACTCCAGAGCCCGCAAGTACAGGGTTGTGGACTATCAGCGCATGGAGCACAACCTGGACCAGTTGAAGTCCTGCCTCGCCTCCGGCTACCCGTTCGTCTTCGGCATCAAGGTCTTCACGAGTTTCCAGGGGAGCGCGGTGAAGAAGACCGGCAAGCTGAACATGCCCTACAAGGGAGAGAAGACCATCGGCCTTCACGCCGTCCTCGCGGCCGGGTACGACGATTCGATCAAACGCTTCATCGTGAGGAACTCGTGGGGGAAGCAGTGGGGGAAATGCCTGACTGCCGAAACCAAAATTTCCTTGCTGGATGGCAGAGAAATCGCGATTGGTGAATTGAACGGACCTGTCTGGGTCTATTCGTATGACCTCAGCAGGGAAAGAATAGTTCCGGTACTGGCAACACCAAAATTTTCAGGGTACAAAGGAAATTTGGTGAGGGTCTTACTTGATAACGGGGAATCGGTTAGCTGTACGAATGATCATCGGTTTCTACTGAGAGATGGTTCTTACCGAGCAGCTGGTCTCCTTGGCCCCGGCGATTCTTTGATGCCCCTGTATCGAAAGGGTGACACCAAAGGCGGGCGCTACGAGCGCTTTCTCTCTCCAGCTACCTTGAGGTGGATGACAACGCATTGGGCCGTAGTTCACGAACTAGGGATGAGAGATAGCTTTGGACACACAGACGATTGCGACGATTCTAAATGCGAGGTTATTGTCCACCACAAGGATTTCAACGGGCACAACAACAGCCCTTCAAATCTTGAAGTGATGTATTCTTGTTTTCACAAAGCGCTCCACAGGAACCCCATTACAAGGCGAAGGATGTCCGAAGGCCTGAAGATAGCTTGGACGCGAAATCATCAGGAACGGAGTAAGATTTCCGCAAAGAACCTCCAGAAGTACAATTCTGCATTGGCGCTCGGCGAAATCTCCCTCACGAATAAGCAGATTCGCGCAAGAGAGGAAAATATACGGAAGGTTGGCAGGTTACCAAAGACTGACACGCAGCGGGCAGCCAGTAGGCGGAACCTCACCAAGGCTCAAGAGGCGAGCCATCTGCTCCCGAGGGATGAAGAATGGCGCAGGAAGATAGCCTTGACCCTTCAGCATGAATACGCGACGGGTATTCTACCTCTGACCCCTAGACAACTGAGCGCGCGTCGGCGAAACATGGCGCGGGTCCTGGCGAGCAGGACGCATGAAGAGAGAGCAATTCTGTCAAAGAAAGCGATGCATGCTCGATGGCACGCAAGTCGAAATCAGATCAGCACAACGTGCATGTTCTGTGTTCCCAATCATAAAGTGGTGTCGGTAGAGCGGATAGACGGGCGTCATCCTACGTACGACCTAATAGTGCCCAATACAAACAACTTCGCCCTTTCCTCTGGGATTTTCGTTCACAATAGCGGTTATTTCACCATCCCCTACGAGTACCTGATGGACCCGAAGATCTCTCACGACTTCTGGACGATAAGGTTCGTAAAGTAGCCGGTCCTAGCTAGCCGAGGCCGACGTTTTCCAGGATCGCGATGAACCTGGGGTCGGACTTGATGCCGTCGAACCACCTCTCGACCTTCAGGGATGCGAGATAGGGAGAGCGCTCCTGGTAGGCCTTCTCGAGCCACACGATGGCGTCGTCAGTTTCTCCCAGGGACGCGTGCATCCCCGCCAGGGCCACGGGAGGGACGCGGACGCCCTGCACCTCCTTCTTCGCCTCGGACAGGACCTCCCGCGCTTCGTCAGACCTTCCCAGTCGAGAGAACGCATAGCATAGGTCCGCCCGGAACATCATGTTGTTCGGGTCCAGCTCGGCCGCCTTCCTCATCTCTTCGATCCCCTCGTCGCCCCTGCCCTGGTGGCACAGGGCGAGCCCCAGGTTGTTGTGCGCGAGAGCGGCGCGAGGCTCCAGGGCGATGGCCCTCTTCAGGTGCTCTATCGCGTCCTCGTTCCTCCCTGCGAAGTAGAGTATGGTGCCGGCTACCTGGTTGACCGGGACCGAGAGTGGGTCCAGTTCCTCCGCTATCTTGATCTCGTTGAGCGCCTCGGCGTTCCTCAACAGGTCATTAAGCAGGAGAGCGTACCTGTAGTGCGCCTCGGCGCTGTTCGGGGTGATCTGTGTGGCCCGCCTCAGTTCCACCTCGGCCCCTGACCAATCCCAATCTCTGTCCATCAGGAGCCTCCCCATCAGCATGTGCGCGATGTCCAGGTTGTCGTCGATCTCGATCGCCCGTCGGAGGAGCGGTCTCGCCTTTTCGAAACCCTCGGAAGGGGGGATGAAGCCGAAGAAACCGAGGAACATGTGGCACTGGGCGCACATGGCGAATGCGGACGCGAACTGCTCGTCGAGCTTGGTGGCCTGCTCGAAGAGTTCCGCCGCCTTCCTCACCTCAGACTCCGAGTGCCGCGCGAAGGTGGTACTTTCCCTCCAGGTAGAGCAAGAACGCCTGCGGGTTCGACGTTATCTGCTTCGGGTGCAGCAAGCTCTCGTCGACGCCGGTGAGCCGCGGTCTGAGAGCTTCCACCGTCTTCTCGGCTATGTCCTGCTGCACAGCGAGAGTAGTCCTCTACCACTCTGTCGTAGCTCTGGCTCCACATGTGCTCGTCCTTCACGGTGTCGACCAGCTGAACCAGGACCCGCAGCCGCGTGCTCTGCCTCCTCACGCTTCCCTCCATAACGGCGCTGACCCCGAGCTCGTTACCAATCTGGGGAATCGTCTTGCTCGTGCCCTTGTAGGTCATCGCGCTGGTCCTGGCGACGACCTTCAGTCGAGGAAGCCTGGAAAGGGAGGCAATCAGCTCCTCCGTCAGACCGTCGGCGAGGTATTCATCCTCAGCGACCGCTCCTAGGTTCACAAAGGGGAGAACAGCGACCCGCCTGTTCTCCAGGCTCCGACCTTCCTTCGTCTTCTGTCCCGCCGAGGAGGCTATCTTGTAGAGGAGCACCGGAGTTTCAACGTTCTTGAGGCTGCGCTCGCCCATGCTCATCAGCGGAATCCCCACCTTGTTGCGCACCGCTTCATAGACCTGGGATGAGATGACCGCCCCGCCAGGCTCGGCCAGAGCCTCGATACGAGAAGCGATGTTGACCGTGTCGCCGTAGACGTCGCCACCTACCCTGATGACGTCGCCGGAGTGTACCCCCATCCTCACCTGGAACCTCTTCACGGGTGCCGCCTCGAGGTTCCTGCGGGCCGCGGCCTCTTGGATTTCGACGGCGCACCGCACCGCATCCAGAGAGCTCCGGAACTCAACCAGAAGAGCATCGCCGATGGTCTTCACCTCTTCCCCGTTGTGCTTCGCCATGATCGGCCTGAGAAGGCTCCTGTACTCGTCGAGAAGCTTGAGCGCGAGGGGCTCGCTGTCCTGGGTGATGGCCGTGTAGCCGACCATGTCCGCGAACATTATCGCAGCCATGTGGCGCTCGCTCTTATTCTCACGACCACTCAAGTTACGCTCAAACGACCTTGACGTTCCCAGCGCTTTAATGTTAGCGACTGATTCACATCTCCCGACGAGAGCTTCTGGGTAAGCGGGGTGGGATCACAGGAGAAGGGCGGAGAGGCGCTTGCTAGGAGAACTGATCGGCAGATGAAGAGCGGTCCGTTCCGTTCGATGAGGGCGAATTGTCTGCGCCTGGCTTAGTCAGGTAGAACTTCAAGCTTCTAACCCAGAGGTCATGGATTTGATTCCCGTGGGGTCCACCCTAATGACAGCATGGCAATCCTTTTTGGCGAGTTGGTTCGAGCATTGTTCACGTGAGCGCAACTGACACGGCCGTAGGAGCTGTAACCTCTCTAGCAGGCGTAGTGGTGGGCATTCTTCTTAGAGGTCAGATTGATTCTCAGAGGCGGAAGGAAGAGAAATCCGAGAAAGTCATTTTCATAGCCAGCTTAGCTTCATCAATGTTCTTAGAGCTCATCAAGGTAATCGGCATGAACCAGTCAAAGCTTAACCCCATTATGGTTAAGAGCCTCGAAGAGAAGAAACTCGGGAAGGAGCAATTCAGGAAGATTGTCGACGATGCTCAGTCAGTCTTTCCTTTACCTTTGCCAGAGGAGATTCCACTTCCGAAGGATGATGCCTACGGCTATGCCCTCATAGAGATTGCTAATCTAATTAGAGGATATGTCGTCACTTCGAATGAGCTTGCTCAAAAAATCAAATCCGGCGACAGCTCCTCGGAGTTATTGGCACAATTCATGGTCTCTCTTGAGATGTCTGTAGACATAGACACCGTGATTGATTCGGGTGCCAAAGGGTTCTCCATATACCTTGACTCTCTTGAGGACATACACGGAAAGAAGATGCCCAACAAGGAGCGAGAGCAAGGCATCGCCAAGTTCGAAAGTGACTTGAGAACTACCTACTCTCACGCCGTAGAGCTTGGGAAGAAAATCGAAGAGGGAGTCGCAAGCAATACGAACTTCCTAAAGCAGATTGATTGGGATTCTCCATAGCCAGTCGCAGTTTTTTGCATCTCTTTGGCGGGACCCAATGCGTGACTCCTATCGGGTTAACTTAGGGTTCGTAGTCAGAGGGTTCATCTTCACGACCTTGCTCTTGGGATCAATATTCGACTAGTCGGAGATTGAATTTAAGCAGCCATCCCAAACCTCAAGATAGTTGAACAGTTACGTCGGGGCGGCCATTGCAGGCGAAGTGCTACTTCTCGTAGTCCTCGCCCTCCTGATTCTAACGGGCCTTGTCCCCTCTTCAGACGTTGCGTCAGCCATTGCCGTTGCGCTCGTAGGCGGAGCCTTTGCGCTGCCCGCTTGGGCTTACAGAAATCGGGCCAACAACGAGTCCAGAAATGCGAAGCTCGACCCGGCAGTAATCGAGAAGTCGAGCGTTTCAGAGCCGGACGCCAAGCCACCCCCGTCGAAGGAAGATGTGATAGCAGACGAAACAATAGTCATTAAGCGAGGGAGGAATCAGGATTATCCCACTACGCTAAGTAGCAGAGGACGAGTCGTGGGGAAAATCTCCTCAAGTTCTCCAATCGATGCCTGGATAATGACAGAGGTGGATGTGAACAAGTTCACCAATGGGAGAGCATACTACTACGAACAATCAAGACAGGGTATTCGAGAGTTCACAGTGAACTTCCGTCCTCCTCGACAAGATACTTGGTGCGTTGTTTTGGAGAACCGAAGAACGAAGGGCAGCGAAGACGCGGATGTCAAAGTCTTTCTAAAATCTGTCTTCTGATACTCATCATATTCTTGGTCATCCCTGCTGCTGGTAAACAGGTCAAGAGGAGATGACGATTTTTATCCAGGCATAACGGTTCGGTTCTGATTGAACAAACTGCTACTTGTAGTCCTCTCTGCGGTCGTCGGCCTTCCCATAATAGCCCTTATCTTTGACCTTCCCAACTATGTTATCGGGTCTCAAACCAATCTTCCAATCGAAGTCGTTGCGGCATTTCTTACAGTAAACGGAATAATGGTGGCGGGAGTTGCACTCTTCGCACCGCTTGCCAAGGTCGGAGACACTTCCAACGATGTCGCCGTTGCGAGGTCTGTAATGGCAATCTCCGGCGAGTTCGTCCTTTCAGTTCTTGCATTCGTCTTGTCTCTTCCGGGAACTAATGAGACACCGAACGGGTTGGAGGTCTCAGTCGGGCTCGCTCTCAGGGGAGGATTGATACTCATGTTCGGAGGATTGCTTTCACTCTTGGTTTTGATATTCGGAACATACGCTACGTATCTGACTCACGGTGGGAAGGCTCCAAAAAGTCTTCAAGGAGAGTCACGGGACAGGTACAGGGGCCGTCATGGACTACGAAATCAAAAGAGTTGGATTTGACGAGAGAGGTGCGGTATACGAAGTGAAACATGGCGAAAGTGTTCAGGTGGCATTTCAAACCACCGCTGCGGGACTTGCCCGCGGAGGCCACAATCATAAGTACGAAGAGGAATTCTTTGTAGTAAGTGGCAAAGTATCTTTTGTATCGAAAGACACGAGCGGAAAATTGAATGAGCCCCGATATTACGTTGCAGGAGAGACAATCAAGACCGTCCCCAACGAAGCACACATGATGATAGCGGTTGAGGACACAGTCCTCATCGCATTCACTCCGAAAGGAGAACAATACAAGGCAGATTCAGATCCGCAACTAAGAGAGATGGTTGATACTCTGTGGAAGAGCGCGAAGCACTGGAAATCTGATGAGGAACAGAAACGGACTTCAAACGCTTAGAGTGCTTTCTGGCCAATACTGATAACCTGTAGGGGCCCGAACCCATATGAACTCCAGCCGTCGGGCCCGATTCCCGTAGTCGAGTGGAAAATGGGGCAGTATTTGAGCTCTGAAGAGAAAAGTAGAGGGTGGAGGACTGCGTTAGCCCTCCGCTTCGCAGGTTTGCGGGAGGTCATCCTCCAAGAATTGCTATCGCAGAGATGATGAGGAAGACGACACCAACGATTGCAAGAATTGCAACAATCGTCCACGCCACGTATGGAGAGATGACGATTGCAGCGATCAGGAGAGCCACTGCCACGAGGATTACGAATGCGATTTCTGCGCCCATGAACTACTTCACCTCGTAGGTATTATGAGGGCGGGCGGTTCTACCTCTAACTCGTCGAGGACGGCTCTCGGTCTTCCCGAGGAAGGCTCTCGGACTCTTCGAGAGGTTGCCTGATACCAAGAAAATCATTCGCTATCCTGTTTAGGACAAAGAGGAGGAAGACTGACATGACCAGTAGGACGAGTCCGCCAACAAGAGGACTGAAGGGACTCAAGGCGACGCCGCCAAAGACGTTCTCCAGAGCCGCATAGAGCTCTCCTATGCCTACAAACCCGATGGCGAGCGCAAGAATTGCAGGAAGCCTCAGGAAGAGTATCTTGTTCCTCCCCTTTCCTGTTAGTCTAAATGCCGAACCTTTGTCATTTGCATCCTCCTTCACATACCCCTTGGCAATCAGACCGTTAAGCGGACGGTTCACAGAACCGTCGCTTGGGTATCCCATGCGCTTCCTGAGCTGGACTTTGCTTCCTCGGAACCCTTGATGGGTCTGGAGCCAGTAGAGAATTCTGATTTCGGTCGGAGTAAGCTTTCTCTCTGACTTGGACACTGTCTTGTCGCCTCCCGTCTCAGACATCGGCGAGGTAGAGGAGAGGTGCTGGTTATCAGGATTACCTCAACGTGAAACCTAGGTAAGGGCCATCTGCAGGGTCATGTCCGGTATCGGTTCCTTCTTCCTCCGCTCGATTCACGCGGTTTCTTTGTGAACTACCCGCGGGCTTCCTGCTTCACCCACCAGGCTTGCCGAGGTGTTTGGAATACCATCGTGTCTACGTCCATGCCTGGATTCGGAACATGGAATTGTACCAGTGAGCTGCTCGCGCTTCCGGTACAAGCTTCCTGCTTCATCCACCAGGCATGCCGAGACGTTGGGAATGTTGTTGAAGTACTCCCTCAGCTCGGTAGCGGCCTTTGTGTCCACAGGCTTAACTTCCCTATGCTCCATAGGTATTTCCTTCCAGATGTTGATCGCAGCGTTGAGGTCGCGGTCGATCGTTAGTCCGCAATTCAGGCACCGGAAGGTGCGCTCTCCAAGCGTAGTTTTTTGGGCGTGTTTGCAGTGGGAGCATTTCCCGGTCGTAACTCGGAATTTAGGCACGATTACGATGGATTGCGCCCTCTTCTGAATGGCTTTCCTCAGCCTCCCGATTGTCGCAGCTTGAAGCTTTCTCCCCCAAATTCTCATCCACCCCTTTATGGGATCATCCTGTACTGAAATCGTCTCGTATTTTGAGGTGAGCCTGCCGGAGATCTTGTTCGCGATGTCCTTGCGCTGATTGACAGTCCATTCGTATTCTGAATTGATCTTCTTCAATGTCTTTCGATAATTGGCGCCGTCACGCTTACGCCTGGAGAGTTCTCTGTGCAATCTCGGCAGGCGCTTTGAGTCTGCAACACCCTCGCGGACGGCCAAGCCGTTGGAAAGGGTCAGTTGCTTGTCAACTCCGAAGTCGATTCCAAGGCATCCTTGACGGAAATGCCCAGTCGATCGAACCTGATATGTCACGATGTGCATGAAATAGTCGTCCCCTCTCTTCTCGAGGTTGGCACTTGCGAATTCGGCTCCCTCTGGAACCTGTTCCAGACCCCTGACCACCAACCTTTGTTCGAGGTTCTGGATCCTGACTCGATTCTTCCTGTCGAAGTTGTAGGTGTGTCCAAATTGGATAAGGGGAATAGAGTTGACCCGACGCTTGAATTTCAAAGCCCCAACTGTAGTACCCTGATTTCTTTGCCTTCGACAGGGATGTGAGGCTGTCCTTGGTTCTGCCGACTATCTCCTGCCGCATTTGGGCTGAAAGGCGCGTCAGGTGTCTATCTTGGAGCTGGCCGGCATCATTCTTCACGAGGACGCTCGTCCGCTTGTATGCATCCTTGCTCCACATGTCATTCCTGGCCAGCAGGTCGTTATAGAACCACTTTGCTTCCAGAAACAGGGTGCGAAGGTGTTCTCGGGAGCGCTGACTGAGCCTCGACCTGTCCACCTTGAGTTCATACGTCTTGCACACCAGGTGCGTGCGTCTCTCGGCTGTGGACTTGAGGGCCGCGCGGATGGCCTCTGCTTTGACACGGTCCATCCTATAGTTCAGCTCCGCAGATACGCTCAAGCGCCGCAGTGACCTCGTTTACCGAGAAGGCCATGAAATCAGCATGACCCATGATTGGGAGAAGCACCCTTCGGAGGTCTTCCACCTCAACATCCATTCCTTCGACGTAACCCAGACAACGGAGCGAGGGGTCAAGCCGCTTCAGCTTGCCGAACTTGAGGTCCACAAAGGCAGCATTCCGCTCCAGCCAGCCGAGCGCGGCGCTCCTGCGGCTCTCGCTCATCCAGCACTCGATTGCCAGGTTGAAGTCGAGCAGGAAGGAATCCACCACGAAGGTCTTCTCCGGGCTGGGAAAGACACGGTGGGTCTCGTGTGATATTTGCAACTTTTCCAGAATTTCTTTCAGTTTTTCCTCTTGCGAGTTGAGGGTATGAGCCCTGTGCATCTTGGCGACCCATTTGCTGGACATTTTACCAGTAATAGATGTAAACGGACGATATAACCGCCACAAAGGGTTTATCCTGCTTAGTTTAACTAAATAAGCCTGAAATAAGCGATTTAGTGCAGTTCTCGGTGTCGAACGCTTATCAATGTTCGTCGCTTAGACACAAGGCCGGAGGGGAAAGAACTCCAATCCGAGCAACTGGAATTCTTCGAGACCGGGCTAGCCCAGACAAACCCTCAGAACATCACTGAACAAATCTTCGACCGTTTTCGCAGTCATCGACGCGACAGATGTGCAATTCTTGCTAATCCTGACGATGTGGAGGCTCTGGCGAGTCAGGAAATGGGGGTGGATCTTCTCGATCCTGAGGAGAACTTTCGCTGGCAGGGAGGGGCGGGTCTCGGGCGAAGAGCGAAGCGTGTAGTCGCGGGCGACTACCTAGACTGGTTCCATTGGTACATGAAATGGCAGAGGTTCAACGCGTTTCATGTCGTTGCGCTTCTGGGGCCTGTCACCAGGATGATGGATGACGAGAATAGGGGCTTCATCGACGGCCTTCTGACCCGATTGGTTAACAGTCAGGCGGTCTACAGGGTCCTGATTTTCGAAGACCCGCGTTACAAATCCCTGGTGAGCGATTGGCTCTTGGGAAAGTCTTCGTTAACGAAGGGTGCCCTAGCCGCAAAGTTTGGCAAGAACGAGCTCCGTGCCGCGATGCTGTCCCTGCTCTTCGGCTCGACAATCGCCTACAACCGCTTCGTTGTATCAGCTAACAAGACTCTATCCTCCCGAATCGGCGATAACCGGAATCTCGTCGAGAAGACTATGCGGAATCCCTACTTCTTTGAACCAAATTCGCGCTGGTTCGTTTCCGCAAGTCAGGAGGGGAAAGATATGGTCCAGACTATGGCGGCGTCCACCACGTCCGAAGAGGTCCCCTCAAAGCCGGTATTCACGGCGAGAGTTAGACGCGAACACTTGAGGTCTGATGAGCGATGGCTTCGAGCCTTGGTGGAGACCAAGGTCATGAACTCGGGATGGTTCACGATGCGCGACCTCTATGATTACGTGGACTCCATAATTCGAGAGGCCGCACAGGGGACAACGCCTCCGCGCTTCATCGATGAAGACATTCTTTCCGATTTTCAACGTCCCAACCGAGTCTTTCTCCCGAGCGAACGAATCCTTCGGCGCATCGTAGAAGAAATGAGAGCGGAGGGAAAACTCAAGAAGACAAGATGGTTCAAGGAACTCGGCCGACCGACCGACGCGTACCATCAAGCCGAAGGCCCTCCAGTCCACCAAGGGGTTCGTTGCGGTCAATGCGCGTTCTTTGTCTCCCCGAGAAAGCAGTGCAGGCTCTGGTATCTTTTGGGCAAGTCATTCGGTACTAATGACCCTAGATGGGACAAGGGAGGCCGCCAACCTCTGACCCGGCTCGAGCTCTACAAGATGAAGAATGCATGGCGGATCTCTCCCCACTCTTCTGCTTGTCTACGGTTCGTCGACAAGAAGAGAGACTACTATCTCAAGACGATGCCTGAGTCCTGCGACATTTGTGCGCGGGGCCTTCCAGATCGGAAACCGAATCCCGTAATTTGCGCGAATTGCAGAACCAGTTACTTCACGACGAAGAACAAAGTAAGAGTGCTCACCGCCTACGAGGACCGTTTCCGGACCATCTATTCTGAACTAGCAGGAAGAGATCCCTCATCAGACCTGGCGAGACTGCGCGAGGAACGCTCCGAAGCTCCATTCAGAACCACGGAGAGATTTGAGTTCCAGAGGCGTCGAGGCTCCGATGACAACGTGGAACAAAATCCCGTGACCATAATGCTCTTCCCGGGAGACACGATTCTAACAAGAGACGGCCAACTCTTCCTGTTGGCGCGGAGAAGGGTGGAGGCGGTTCCGGTCAAGGGCTGCGCTATCGTGAATCACGGTGTGCTCGATGACGAACAGACGACGAAGCTCCAGTCACTCGGCGCCACTGTTCACACCTTCGCTGAGCCAAGAATTGAACTCGTTTCAACTCCAATAAAGTATAGCCTGGAATCCCTGATCAATCAATCGAATGAGAAGAGACTGAGCCTATCTCATGCATTTGCGGTCGCAATGGCAAGTAGCGCAGTTCAAGCGACAGAGAGAATTCCTCCAATTGCAAAAATTTCGCACTCAAAAATCGAGATTCTTCTCCAAGAGCAGTCGAGGTATCTACGGCGCCTACAGGGCGGGAACGCCGACAACTATCTGTCGTGCGAGGGCCAGATAATGAACAGGTACTGGAAGTGCTACGCAATGGCTCTGAAGTTGAATATGCAGCAGTTCGGTCCCCGGAAGAAATCCAGGTTCGTGCGTGAGCATGTTAACAGTCCTACTGGTCGGGCCAAGGGCTACTCAGCAGTCGATGCCGCAATCAACTATCTTCATCAGAGAAGACTCTACAAGATGAGGCAAGCTAACTCACGGCTAGGCATCTCTGGCTTCGGTGATGGATTTCTTCACCGCAAGAGGTGGAAGTCGGAGGGTCTCGGTCTCATGCTCGACCTGGCAGATCCTTGAAGTTTGCTGATAGAGAAAGGCTACTCGAAGCGGTATTGCGTTACCAGGTCAACTGGCGGGATTTTCACACAGGGACAGATAGGCAGGGGATTACGTTCTACTATCCAAAATCGGAAATTGTACCCGCGTTGGAGAAGGTCGGGGAGCAGGCTGACAACACGTCGGTGAACTACGGCACCGAAATGAGCCTTTCGAGCGCCTATTCAGCCATGATTTCTAACCTCGCTCGCTTCCTAGCAGGCGAAATCACGTCTTTCGAGCCGTTCGTCTACGTCGGGGCGAATTCCGCCGTCGGTTGAGTTTTCGCGGCCTGTCTTCGGGATATTTACATAAGGAGTAAGAGGTGAAATTATGCTAATTCCCAAAGAAATATAAGCGCAACCTCTCCTTTCAAGTCCTACAATGACTCTCGACGAAAAAGTCCGACTCGGAATGGTAGGTCTTGCGGGCGCCAGCGTGGTTCTGACAGTAATGGGGGTTCACGTAAGCCCTCTACACATAGCCGGAACAATGGGCGGCGACTAGGGGAGCATCTGGCCGCGTCGCGGCCTATCCCTTTCCCTGGGTAACTGTCTGCACGAGTGTCTCGAATCGGGCGAGTAGCTCGGAACTGTTGAACGCCCACTTTTGGTTCGTTTCGTCAAAATTGGTGGCGGCCAGGGTGAACCAGAGCGCATGCGCCTGGTCCATGTGATACCATTTGACCTTCCCTCTGGCCAAAGCGACGACCTTCTCGAGGAATTCTAGAGCCTCGGGCATCTCCTCAACCGGAAATACCATTCTCGCGTAATAGGCTTCCAAACCGCTCGCTTCCAGCCAGACGAATGGAGTCCGATGCATTGCGGTCATCATACGCATCTTCTCTCCCTCAGTAACGCCCGTTGCTAACACGTCAACCCAGGCGTACCTGTGCTTGCGGTGCTGCGGTTTTTCGGCTTCGAGGTCATACTTGGCGCCGGTCCAGTTCACCAGATAGCTCTTGACCAAATCCCTACCGAGAACGTGATTCCTGTAGTGCCAGCAAAGTAGCTTGTACTTGATGCCGAGCTTCCTGCCCATTTCGGTCAGCGGCATGTCTCCATTCAGCTGCAATTGTTCAAGGATTTGCAGGTCGATTTTGTCATATTTCTGCCTCTTCGCTTGGTCGACTTGAGCTGCGAAGGGGTTAACCCGCGTGTTTCCCCAATCGAACTCCCAAGTCCCCGTTTGGAAGTTGTAGAACTCGACCCACATTGGAACGTTCCTCGCCCATTCGGCCTTGATGATTTCCATCGAACCGAAAATCCCCATCTCCTTGAGCTTTCTCATGAAGTCCAGCCATGATTCGAGACATTCGCTTGGAACAGAACCCTGCATGACATATTGATTGTCTGGGAGCGTCTTTGCGAAACTAACGATGTAGGCAAGTTCGCCGAGAGAATAGAGGATAGCATCGGCGTATTCCCTATAGCCCTCCGTTGGCGAAGCAATGATGATGACTCTGTTGAGTCCGAGATTCTCGTGATTCCTAGATGCCTGAACGGTGAATCCATTCCTTAAGAGCTGATTGAACCAATACCTGGTGGTCTCCTTGTAGACCCCAATTTCCCGAGAAATTTCGTCAATCCTTGGTCCTCGTTGAGTAATTAGCCTAACCATCTCAGCCGTCTTATTCTGACTTCTACGTTGGTGCATTATTTGAGAGTCAGGCAATCTGCTGCACACGATATTCCACAGAAGTTACTACTTAATCTTATGGGTTATCATGGCGGTGCAAGAAGGAAGGTAGCCAATTGCCGATTCTATGAGCTGTCGTTCCCGATGGGCGTGAACGGGACGTACCAGTTCGGGATAACCAACTCCTGGGGAGTGAGCAGCGTCTTCCAGACCTACGACAACGTCGCCCACATACCTCCGCCGCCGAACGAGGAGTACTTCCTGATGACCTTCTTCGGGTTCATCGTGGTCGGACTGTGCTTCTTGGGGAAGATTGCAAAGTGGCGAAAGCAACAATGAGCCAAGTCAGTAAGACGAACTAAGATTTGTGCTAAACGCACATTCATGTCGGAGAGCTCAGCCTGCTTCGAAGAAGGGGACAGCCGAGTTCCTGTTGTTTTCGAGGCGGCCTTACTTCGGCAGCTTAACTCCTTTGAGCTTCGGGTCTTTTGTCTTGATTCGAAGATAGAGGATGATCGTGTTCGCATGGCCATGCCCAAGCCCGATCTCGGTCTTCAGCCAGCTGAGGAGCTCCGCGTGCTTCGCGACTATCTTTCCGTCCTTGATGAACCCCTTCTTCTTCGCTATCTCCACGAACTCATCCGGCGACTTGCCTGTCTTCGCCTGGATGTTGACGAGGTATGCTTTGAAGGTCATCTCTCCTGCCTCCTCAGCAGCTCCTCCAACCTGTCGTAGGACTGCGTCTGACCCATCTCCATCCCCGTGCTGACCATCCCGTTCAGCGCCTCCACAGAAGGGAACTTGGAGACCTGCGTGAGCTTGGTCTTCCCATCAGGGAGAGTCTCGAAGATGGATGTGTCGACCATCACGTTCTGTGGAAAGTCCTCGAAGACGAAGGTCGATACTATCCTCTTCCCGACATCAATCTCGCGGTACTCGCCCTTGAAGCCGTACTTCCTCTTCGCCTGCTCAAGGTCTTCATGGACGAACCGCCAGCGACCGCCAACGCGAAATTCCATCATGTCCACGGTCGTCTTCAGGAACCTCGGTCCCCACCATTCAGGGATAAACTTCGGGTCGGTGAAGACCTTCCAGACCAGTTCGGTAGGCGCATCGAAGACCCGGGACGTCGTGACCTCGAGCTTCTCCCTATCCACGTTAAAGTTAGTTTTTGACGACATCGCGATTCCCACTTCGCTCCATCTCCACGACTTGGTTCAGTGCATCGAGTCGCTCCGCCATCTGGTGTGCCCACCCCTCGAGCTTCATCATCGTATCTTGATTGACTCGGTAGATGCGCTGCTGTGCCTTCTTCTCGACCAGCACGAGCTCAGACTCCCGGAGCACCCTCAGATGCCTGGAGATGTCCTGAGGCGTAAGATCGAACTCTTCGCATATCTGGGTAGCAGACATCCTTCCCCTTGCAGCCAGCATCTCGACGACCTTTCGGCGACTCGGCTCCGCTATTGCGGCGAAAACTTGTTGTTGCGCTGACATTTAATTACATCACAGCTTAATTAAATGTAAATTTAACTATTTCGTCGAAGCCGAGACTATTCATAAGCCTTCGACGTTTAGCTGCACCGCTTCGAGAATCAGTGCTTTCAATGCTGTCTCATCTACTGCGTCACCTTCACGGAAGTCAATGGCACGAACTGTCTTGCTATCTAGACGCGTGTTGAAGAGCTTCTTTGGATCCTTCATCTGAGCACCTTTAGGAAATGTAAGCCTTACAGCGTTCTTGAGCACATTTCCTACGCAGATTATTCCATCGTGAGACCAGACCGGGACTCCCATTGGGTTGGAGGGCTTTTTCCACTTCACTTCTTCGATTACAGCAGAGTCGGCGTTATTGATCAAGGCGCGAAGCCGCGATAACATCTTGCCATGCCAGCCGGACGCCTTGTTGATTATAGAGTCTATCTGGCGGGAGGGAGAGTTTTCGCCTTTCTGCGGAAGACTTGCACTTGTCTTCATCCTGGCTCTTCTGCGTCATGCTGCGGCGCATCGCTCAGGTATATACTTGCACTCGATTGCACCGGCTTCAATTTGTGCAAAGTACAGTAGTGGGCCGGTGAGCTTCGAACAGTATACTTTCGTTTGACGGATCCGAATTACACATCATTGATTCATGCAAGGCGAAGAAGTAATACCGAGGACAAAAGAAGACTATGAACGCGTGAGAGGCGTCAAGAATCAGGTCCCCTTGGCTTCCCTCGTTATCTTCGCGCTTGCCTTCACCAGCTTCTTGATCAATGGTGCAGGGACCTCCTTGTCCAAAGGCAGGTGCACGGCGGACTTCGTGGTCACGTACCCGGCGAGCTCTTTCTTGTGGTCGCTTATCGTCGGAGGGCGAAGGTATAGCCCGATGTGTTTGCTCTGGAGTCCAAACCAGACGAACACCCCGCCGTATACTCCTGTGTAGTCTTTGCCGGTGTAGGAGAAGCTCGGGATATTGAACTGTCTAATGCCGTCGACCGCTTCCGGAATGGCTTCTCGTATGGCCTCCCTAACCTCCCTGAGCATGACCTGGGCCTTCTTGGGGCACCTCTCGATGTATGCGTCAACTTCGGGCGACCCTTTTCCCACGAACAAGAATGATGAATGCTAGTTATTAAGTCGACGCGCATGTGAGCGACGACGTAGCACGGGTTTGAATAGTACACTTGGTGGGGCCGGTGAAATCCGAACACAATAGCAAGCTGTCATGCAGGGTGTCATGCAGTGACCTCCTTCGGCTTCGTGGTGAACAGTCTTCTCTCCTCGTCGCTGAGGAAGTTGTAGAAAGGAATGCGCCCCTCTTGTGTAACCAGGATTCCCTGTCCTATTTTTGCGTCGACGATGAACTTCTCCTCGCCGTCGCTGTGGTTGGACGCCTCCTTGAACACCTGGGACGCGGCCTGGTCCTGTTTGAGAACGATCTTCGTCGAGCAGCTCTCGATGATTATCCTCCCGGGACCATAGTACCCGCCCCTCCCCATGAAGTCGGAAACGAGCTGGGTAGCGACCACGAAAGCGGCGTTATAATGCCGCCCGGTCCTCACAATCTTAGGCAAGTACTCGACCGCCAGAGGGAAATACGGCCTTCCAGTGCGGGGATTTATCTCGACAAGCGACCATCCCTCGTCCACAACTATCGCCTTCCTCCTCGAGATTGGGATCGCGCTGGTATCCTGAATCTTCTTCCAGAGGAGTTACCAGAACCCGGATTCACAGTTTATAGCCTGCCAACCGTCCTTCGATGGGATGGGCGCTTCCTGGGAAAAGGCCGACCCGGCCGTCCGCGTGATTCTCGAAAAGTACCGTCCTCTGTGGGCGATGGAGCACTCCCTCGCGACGCTGAGCTGGGACACAGAGACCGGGATGCCTGAAGCAGGAGCGACCGGGAGAGGCATCGCCTCGGGCCAGCTCGCGATGATGTACCAGCGCGCCGCCCTGGAGCTCAAGGGCCCCGTCGCCCGCGCCGCGAAGAACAAGGACCTTGACGACCGGGGAAAAGGCGTCGTCCGCGTCCTCAAGAGGTCCATCGACTACTACGAGAAGCTCCCGCCGGAGCTCGTCGACAAGCTGCAGCGCGTCACCACGGAGGCGACGGTGGTCTGGCGGAAGGCTCGCAAGAAATCCGACTTCAAGCTCTTCGCCCCGCACCTCCAGAAGATACTCGACCTCAAGCTGGAGGAGGCCGACCGGCTGGGCTACAAGCAACATCGCTACAACGCTCTCCTTGACCTGTACGACGAAGGGATGACCGTGAAGGACGCGGACTCGGTCTTCTCCCGCCTGGTCCCCGGCGTGAAGAAGATCCTGGAAAAGGTCCAGAGCGAAGGCGTCTTCCCCAGCAAGCACCCCCTGGAGTCGGTGCGCTACGAGACGTCGGCGATGACGCGGTTGAACGAGGAGACCCTGAGGACGCTCAAGATGCCCGGGGAACGCTTCAGGATGGCCATCTCAACCCACCCCTTCTGCACGACGATTTCTCCCGACGACGTCAGGATCACCACCCGCTACGAAGGGCGCGACTTCAAGTCCTCGCTCTTCGCCGTCATGCACGAGTGCGGCCATGCCATGTATGAGCTGGGCGTAGCCAAGGACCTGCAGTACACGCCAATCTTCGGCGGCGCATCTCTGGGCATCCACGAATCCCAGTCCCGGTTCTGGGAGAACGCAGTAGGGCGCAGCAAGCCTTACGCCAAGCTCGCCTATCCAACCATCCGGAAGAACCTGCCGTTCGTCTCGAAGTACACCGCCGACCAGCTTTACCTCTACTTCAACACGGTGCGGACCAGCATGATACGCGTAGAGGCCGACGAGCTAACCTACAACCTGCACATCGCGCTCCGATACGAGATCGAGAAGCGCATGATCGAGGGCAAGGTGGCGGTGTCCGAGCTCCCCGAGGTCTGGAACGACCTCTTCGCGGACTATCTGGGGACGAGACCAAAGAAAGACTCCGAAGGCGTCCTCCAGGACGTGCACTGGGGAGGCGGTTCCATTGGGTACTTCCCCACCTACACGCTCGGGAACGTCGTGCTCGGCATGATCTGGCACAAGATGGACGACGGCCGCCTGATAGCAGACGCCGTCAGGAAGAGGGACCTGGTCTCGCTGAGAAGGTGGCTGGGGACCAACATCCACCGCTGGGGCCAGACATACTCGCCGAAGCAGCTGCTGGAGCGGACCTTCGGTGAGACCTACAACCCAGAGTGGCTGCTAAAGTATCTCTCCGACAAGTATCTTGGGGCCTAGCCCTGCTTGAACCCGGACTCGACGAACTTCGTCCCTGCGTTCGTGAGGACGTAGGCTTTGAGGCCGTCCTTGTCTTCCTTGACCTGCATCATGTTCCCCTTCCAGACGTTCTTGAGCAGCTTGTCAGAGATGTTGCCCGGGACCTTCTCCCTTCCTTCCACGAATCCCTTCTCGATGTCCTTGGCGTTGAAGGACCCATAGGCCCCGTGCTTCTCCAGGAAGTAGCCGATCACGAGCGCCCTCTGAACATCGTCCGTGGGGCCCTTCTCCAGGATGAAGTGCCTCACCGTGGGTACCTTGGGGGCGGGAGGGGCGACTGGTGTAGGAGCAGGAGCCGGCGCCGGTTGCTGCACCACGACCTTTGCTTCCACCGCTTTTCGGGGCTCTAACCTCTGTTCCAGTGACTTGATCCTCTCTTCGTGGTCCTTGAGCATCGCCTCCAGCTTTGCCAGGGGAGTACTATCGCTCAATTCCGTCCGACCTCGATTCCCTTACGGAGCAGAAAGCGTTCTTGCAGCAGCAGTCACTTTGTCTTGGCGGGTTTGAAGACGAAGCCCTCGAGGATCAACCTCAGGTCCCTGTTCTCTTTCCTCGATTGCTTCCCAAGCTCCTCCCGTCTACCGGGCGGGAGCTTGATCCAATACCTCATGACCTCATCCTTGACATCAAACACGTAGAATTCTCCCTGCTTGAACGGTGCCTCGCGCCCCTTCTCGACGATGGGGGCGGCGCCGTCGTCTTTGACCCTGATCGAGACCATGGCAATCCCGTCCGCGAGCCGTCCCTTTAAAGAAACCGAAGTCGGCCAACCGGCGCATTCGTCGCGGAAGCGTTCAATGGCTGTGATGCACTAGATGGCGGTTAATAGACCAAATCCAATCATTGAAGCATGAGAGGGGTTCCGGTTAACAAGATAGGAACATGCGTGCGTTGTCATCAGTCCTTTCAGGCGAGGGGAATTCTTCAGAAATACTGTGATCACTGCAGAGATGATGCATACAGGGAAGCAATGAGGGCCTACAGCGCCACCTACTACAGGAGACATCCCGACCGGGTCAAGCTCGCCAACAAGATAGCAAGAGCCAAGCGACACGATCATTACCTACTGGCTTACCTACTCGCATCACGCGCACAACAGCGCCGAGCGAGAGAACGATGGAGGAATGGGGTCTTGGAGAAATATTCAGGTCCGGTTCCGAAATGCGCCTGCTGCGGGGAATCTGAAAGAGACTTCCTCTCAATAGATCACATCGCTGGTAAGGCACGTGATGAACGAGAGAAACGAGGAACTCCTAGGGCCGGTTATCCACTCTACCGATGGCTCATCAGAAACGGCTACCCAGCAGGATTTCAGGTCTTGTGTATGAATTGCAACGTGTCCAAGGGCAAACATGGAGAATGTGTTCATGGGGCCAGACCTCAGGTGGCAATAACCACGCTTCTGAACATGGAAACCTAATCGTTTTAAATCAACTCTCGGTTGTCAAGAAGTATGTTACCACTGGGTTCGCCAGCGCCGGATTTCGACCTTGAAGGTGTCGACGGAAATAGGAACTCACTCCAGTCGTTCTCGAAATCGGGGGTCCTTGTGATCGTCTTCACCTGCAATCATTGCCCTTATTCCAAGGCCTACGAGAATCGCATGATAGAGATACAGCGAGATTATGCATCAAAGGGGGCCCAGCTCGTGGCCATCAATTCAAACGACGACAAGGCCTACCCTGAGGACAGCTATCCCGAGATGGTCAAGAGGGCAAGAGAGAAGGGATTCAACTTCCCGTATCTGCGGGATGCGGACCAGAGGGTAGTCGACGCGTATGGGGCAGTCTGCACCCCACACGTCTTCCTCTTCGACGCGAAGCGCACCCTTCGATACAAGGGCCGGATAGACGACTCAAGGGACGCGCCCAATGTCAAGAGCCCGGACCTAAGGAACGCGCTCGACGACTTGATCCAGGGTGTCCCGGTGAGGGTAGCCGACACCAAGCCGTTCGGGTGCAGCATCAAGTGGTCCGAAGGCTAGGGCTTACCCCACGCGGATAGCTGAACGTCCACCACAACAGCCCGACGAGGGCGGCGGACGCGCTCAGCTCTTGAACGCGTAGCTGTAACTGGGGCTGGTGACCTTGCCGCCGTCGACTATCAGGTAGTCCTTCTCGATCGGGCGACCGTTCAGAAAGCGCTCGAGGCAATCCCTGACCCCGTCCGAGTACCTCTTCTGTGCCTCAAGCGTGGTCCCGGAATAGTGCGGCACCATCGCATGGTTCGGCATATGACGCCAGGGGTGGTCCGGGGGTGCAGGCTGCGGATACCACACGTCGCCAGCGTAGCCCGCGAGCTGGCCCTTCTCCAGCGCCTCGACGAGCGCCTGGGTGTTCACTATCCTCCCGCGGGCAGTGTTCACCAGGTAGGACCCCTTCTTCATACGGAAGAGGACGTCGCGATTGAAGAGGTCGTCCGTCTCCGGCGTAAGGGGCGTGTTGATGCTTATCACGTCGCACCTCTCGATGAGCTGTGAGAACGGCGTGTACGTGGCCCCGAGCACGCTCTCTTCCACCGTGCTCAGCCTGCGGTTGTCGTAGTACAGCGTCTTGACGTCGAAAGGTCTCAACCTCAGGCAGACTCTCTGTCCAATCCTCCCGCTGCCTACCACTCCGACGGTCTTCCCTTCGAGGTCGTGGGCTCTCGATGCGATCTCGGCTATGTCCCACTTGCCGTCGAGGACCTGCTGGTAGGCCGGGATGTAGTTGCGGACGAGGGCCAGTATGTGCATTATCACCTGCTCGGCGACGCTCACCACGTTGCTCCCGGTTATCTCGGCGACCGTAATCCCGTGCGCCGCTGCCGCCGCGAGGTCTATGTGGTCCGACCCCACTCCGGCGGTCAGTATCAGACGAAGCTTAGGGGCTCTCGCGATTCTCTCCTTTGTTACATATGCGGGCCAGAACGGGGTCGTTATGAGCACGTCGGTGGTAGGGAGTTGGGCATCGAGCGCGGCCTCCTTGTCCGTAAGTACCACATACTCTATCCCCTTACCCTCCAGGAAGGCGCGCAATCCGAATCCGTTCTCGGCGGTTCCCAGAAGCTCAGGATTCCTCCGCGCGGTCTCGCCACCGGAGTACGTAACGGCTACAACTTTCATGGCGATAACCCATTGAAGTTTTTAATTAAGCGTTCGTTGCCGAGCGAATAACCTAGAGCGAGGTTGAGCAACCCTTATATCGGGATACCGATATCGGTAAAGCGATAGCAGTATGTGGCCGTTCAAGATGTTCCACAAGAGGCGTGGGCTAAGGATGTGGATCCTCTCCATGCTAAACGCCTCCCCGAAGACCGGTGCGCAGATCATGGATTCGATAGAAGAAATGAGCCAGGGATGGTGGAGGCCCTCGCCGGGCTCGATCTATCCTCTCCTGGCCGAGCTCGAGAAGGAAGGCTACATCAAGAAACTGGACGATGGCAAGTATGAGCTTACCCAGAAGAGCAAGGACGAGCTTGAATGGCCCCCCTGGATGATGGGCCAAAGGCAGCAAAAGGTCGAGGATATGCTCAACGAGATGAACGGTTACACCTCTTACTTCGAGGACCTCTCGCGCTCCGACAGGAAGAAGTTGGACGAGAACTCGGAGCAGCTGGCCAAACTGAGGGACAGGCTATCCACTCTCCTGCAACAGGGAGGGACGGGCCAATGAACGGACCGAGGCACTGGGGATTCTTCATCGCCTTCCTCGCAGTGGCCCTGGTGTTCATCATCGGGATCTCACTTCTCATCTATCACTTCGCTCCCCGGCCCTACCCGGCCTACTGGTTCCCGTTCTTCCCCTTCGGCTTCTTCGGGGCCTTCCTGCTCATCTTCTTGGCCTTCGGGATCCTGAGGTGGACCCTGTGGGGATGGGGTTGGCGCGGCAGAGGCTACTATCGTGGATACCGCTATGACTCCGCTCACCAGATCCTCAGGGAGCGATACGCGAGAGGAGAGATAACCAAGGAGCAGATGGAAGCGATGGAACGGGACCTGGACGGTAGCCGCTCGAGCTAGCCGAGCGAATCGAACCTGGTCTGCTCGTCGAGCTTCTCGTTGAGCAGTGCTTGCTTGTCCATGATCTCCTGGTTGAGCTGTTCGTAGCGCGCCAGCACCTCCCGGACCTCCTGGGTGGCCGCGTGGCTCCGAATCGAGTCAAGGTCCCTCGGCGCGTTTGTGGAACTAAGGAGAAACGAGCCCCACTCGAAGACAGCCTTCTTGTTGCCCTCCACCAGGTCGTCCCTCGTGGCCTCCAGTTCTGCAATCTCGCGTCTGAGCCGGTCTGCCAGCTCGGCGCTCTTGCCGCCTGAGACCCAGGACTTGTTCATGGGAGTCGGCGGAGAATCGGGGTGCCGCGTCTAAAAACGTGATGCTGGACGGGCGCCTACCTGTTGAGTGTTAGGCCTGAACTCGAAGCTGCACTTTACGCAGACTCGCATGCCCGGGGCGTCCGAGACCACCTGAACCGTCCCGCACTTTGGGCATTCCATTGTGTTCTTGGCGGAAGGAATATCCGTGCGGTGCTGCAATCTGACCTTGTCGATAGCCGCCGCATAGCCATCTCTCTGGAATTTTCTACCCAAATCGATTGCGACCAACTGACCAGCCCTATAAGGAAGACGGTCCGAGAGTTCACCTTCCTAGAGGCGACTTTAAGCCCGCTCGAAATGTGGGGGTATCCTCCGTTGAAATTCTGTCCAAAGTGCGGCAGCCGCCTCAAGCTGGGCCGCAGGGGCACGTCATGCCCAAACTGCGGTTCGATGGGGCCGTCGAAGGTGGGGCTCGCCGACTTCTTCCCCTTCGGCACCATGCGGCCGTTCCAGCGCGACATCCTGGACAAACTTGAGGCGGAGATGGCTGCGCGGAGGAAGTACATCATACTTGAAGCGCCCGTAGGGTTCGGCAAGTCCGCGGTCGCCGCGGCCCTCTGTCGCTACCTGGGCTCAGCCTACATCCTCACCTCCACCAAGCAACTGCAGGACCAGTACGCTTCCGACTTCGGTTTCCGGGTCGTCAAGGGCAAGTCAAACTTCCAGTGCCTCGTCCCCACGTCTTCAGGTCTCCACGTCCCCTGCAACAAGGGTCGCTGCGAGGTGGACTGGAGGCTCTCTGACTGCCCGCACTACCTGACCTTCGAGCAGTTCGACGAGCACAAGAAACATCGATGTGACAGAGAATCAAAGTGCGAGCACGGGAACCGTCTCTGTCCCTATTACGAGCAGAAGTGGTCTGCCTTCAGAACGGCGGTCGCCGTATGCAACTATCCCTTCTTCCTAAGCGAGCTGAAGTACACCGACGAGCTTCCCCACAGGAAACTGCTCGTGTGCGACGAGGTCCACGACTTCGAGAAGCAGCTGGTGGGCTTCGCGTCCTTCTCGCTGAGGCGCTCCACCCTCGAGTCCTACGGCGAGGGGGTACCGCCCGAGAGGACCGCTATACCGGACCGCGGGCTCGAGGACCCCTCTGCCTGGCTCGACACCCTGAAGGACAAGATAGGCATCTTCGACGACTTCTGCGAGGCGCACCTCGACGACGGCGACGCGCAGGATCGCGTGGCTTCGGCCAAATCGAGCCTCGAGTCACTCGAGGGATTCACCGAGAGCCTGAAGACGAACCCCGAGAACTGGGTCGTTAACAAGGTGAAAAAGTCGCCCGACGGACTGGTCGAGGAGGTCGTCTTCCAACCGATCAATGTAGGAGGATACGTCGGCCCGCTGCTGAGCACGGCTGACACGGTCCTGATGATGTCAGCGACCGTGTTCTCGAAGGAGCTCCTGTGCAACACGGTCGGCCTCGACCCCGCGGAGGTGAGCTTCATCAGGGTCTCAGAGTCGGTCTTCCCGGTCTCGAACAGGCCGATCTACGCCATGAACGTCGCGCAGCTGAACCGCGCCAACCTCGAGGCATCGCTCGACAGAATCGCGCTAGCGGTCGACGAGATAATGGACCGGCATTCAAACGAGAGAGGCGTGATACACACGACCTCCTACCAGCAGGTCAACCTGATCATGTCGCGCGTATCGGAAAGGAACAGGGCGCGGCTCATCACCACCGACGGAGGCTTCGAGAGGTCCGTCCTCCTGCAGATCCATGGCGCGACCGGAGCCTCCGTCCTCATCTCCCCGAGCCTTTTCCAGGGCGTCGACCTCAAGGATGAGCTTTCGAGGTTCCAAGTCGTGGTAAAGGTCCCCTACCCTGACCTCTCCGAGAGGAGGACGAGGGTCAAGCTGGAGCGGGACCGAGGGTGGTACGATTGGCAGACCGCTCTAAGGCTTGTCCAGACCTATGGACGGAGCGTCAGAAGCGAGACCGACCACGCAGTGACATACGTACTCGACTCCAACTTCACGCGCTTTGTCGGGGAGCAGCGGGGGATGTTCCCGCCCTATTTCCTCGAGGCCATGAGACCCGCCACAGAGGCCGAGTGAGAGAAATGGGCTGCCGGTAACGACGGCTTTTCCATCTACCGTTTCAGCAGCTCAACGATGTTTCCACTTCTTTGCCCTCTTGCAAAAGTCTTCCATCTCGCCCTGGGCCCTCGGGCATCTCTCGTAGTGCATGATGACCTCCCTGAGCGCCTCCTCCACGGGGGTCGGGGCTCCTGGGCAGAACGCGTCCAACTCCGCCCTTATCTCCATGAGGGGTTGCCAGATGTCGGAAGGGATCGTCACCGTGACTCCGCCCGTCTTTGCTTGACTCATCGTATCTGTCAGTGCTTCGCGGTTATTTCTGGATTGTGATGGCCGTCCGCGATCTCCAACCGTGAGAGTCTGGTTCCTTTTTTCAGGCAGTCGTGACAGCAGACCCAACCTTGCCTGCCGCGCGCCTCGGCCTTACGGCCACGGAGAGCACTACCATTGCGATAGCCGCCACGAGGACGAGTCCCAGGGTGAAACGCGCTGGGATGAAATAGAAGGTGCAAAGGATCGCGATTATGAGTCCCATCGCCACGTTATAGAGGCGGTCCGGCCTCGCGCCGAAGGTAACTCCGAAGGCGAGGATCCAGATCCAGAGCCCGGCCATGAGAAGTATCCCCGCGAGGGCTCCGTAGAAGGTGAGAATCTCGAAAAGCCAGAGTGCGATGGGAACGAGCACAGCGATGACGAGCCCTATTCCAAGCTGCACTCTCAAACCAGGTCTGGCCACCTGGCGATTTTTCGCGGGTCCTGTTATTTAAGCCGAGCGCAGTCTGTGCTCAGTCTCTGTAGACCAGCCTCGCCGCTTTCCAGGTCTCGTAGACTGAGACGCCGAGGGCTACGATGTTCACCATGAGGGCGAAGACGTACGAGGACGTGAGGGTCGTCGGTCTGAATATGGTGACGAGCATGGCCAGGGTGGTGACGAAGAATGCGGCGTAGGTGGCCTGGAAGGGGAGCACCCATCTGCCAAGCCTGACCATGTTCTCGAACATGACCCGGTCGACGATGTATCCGGAGCCTCCCTCCTTTATGAGACCGTCCCTGAGCAGCTTCTTGAGATGATATTCTGCCACCGATGCCGAACTCAGGCCGAGGCCCCTCTGCACGTCGTGGATGCCGAGTGGCTTGCCGGTCTTGTAGAGATAACGATAGACGCGCAGGGTCGTCCCCCCCAATGGGTTGTCCGAACCGCTGCTCATCTCACGCGACCCCCGCCATTCGTTCACCGAAGGGCATTTCCGAGCATCGCCCCTGGCTACGACGTTGCCATGACCGCGAATTGAATCGATGGCCCGGGGCCATAGATTGTGGTTGAGGACACTGAGACCTGATAGCTAGTCCCAGCAGTGATAGAAATATCAGGAGAAAGCCGGATGAAGTAGGTCACGGTCTGGCCCGCGCCGATTCCGAGCACCGCAGCAGCCTGCTGGCCGTTGACTCCAACCTGAATCTCCGTGAGGTTCAGGTTTCCCCCGTTGACCAGCGTGAACGTGACCGTGCTGTAACCGGAGCTTGCGTTAGCGGCGACGATAGAGGGAGACTCCCAGCTGAGGACGCCACAGTACTGCTGGGCTTCGCAGGTGGTGGAGGTAGCAGTCGTGGTCGTGCTGGTGACCGTTGCTGTCGATGAGGTGGATGTCGCGGAGGAAACATAGGTCGCTGTCGAAACAGAAGTGGCGGTGACCGTTGCGGTCTCCGTGGTCGTCGCGACCATGGTGGCGGTCGTCGTTGGCCCGCTGATCGTCGAGGTGACCTGGCTGGTCGTCGAGACTGCGGTGCTCGTCGCCATGGACGTCGCGGTCGCAGTGGACGTCTCGACCATGGTGTTGGTGGTTAATCCCTGGCTCCCTCCCGATGGAAAGGCCTGGGTGACGAGGATACCCATGCCGCCGGCCAGGACCACCGCCAGGAGAATCCCTGTGAGCATCCGGTTCCGGTACATCATCTAACCTCTCCTCGATACTGAGAAGTCCTCCCGTATAGTCCTAACTTTAGGACAGCGCCAGGACCTGAAAGCGGGTCATGGAAGACCTCAGGTTCCACGGGCATCACATTTCGACGGTGAACCGTCTCCATCTGCCTCTGAACCATCGCCCCCCAAATATCAGAGCTAGTCCGACCAGTATCAGGGCCAGCGCGACCACGATACCTGCGACGTCGATAAGCGCCACGATGATCTTGACGAACAACCCCCTCAGGAGGTAGAGCAGCAGGAAACCGGCCACGAGCAAGACAAGACCCGCTATCGCAGAGGCTCGCACGTCCGTTCCGCCCCCCGGCTGTATTTAGTGATTCTCAGTGCGTTCGTCCGGTTTAAATCTCGGGTCTTGACCTGTGCTGCAGAGGCGTGATTGCCTGCCTAGGCGCTGACTAAAATGAGCACTAACCAGACCATTCCACCACGTAAGCGGCCCAGGTTCACCCTGATCGTGCTGGTCTCTCTCTTGATTGTCTTCGGGGTCGCAGTTGCCATACTCGAGTATGGTAACCTCACCAGCGTGAACATGGACATCTCAGCCTCCCCCCACGCCTACTTCGTGGTCGCCCACGGGTCCAGCAACGTGACCACCTTGGAGGGTCAGAACACAGTCGTTCAAGTCCCGCAACACACGACCATCACCATCTACGTCTATCCCGACCCCTCATACCAGGTCGCCGGGTGGAGCGTCTCTCCGGTCTCCGTGACCTCGACCGGACTGGATAGCGTGCAGCTCGTGACGGGCTCCGACGGCAGCACCATCAAGGTCTCAGTTGCCCTGACCAACGGCACCACCTCAGGATAAACCCAGATATCCTGTGAGCAAGTCCATGTGTCCCGGCTGAAGCGTTTATACGGGGGCGCACCCTCAAAACTCCATGACCGATTCAGGCGCCACCGGGCGGAAGGAGGTTGCCACGCTGGGTGGCGGTTGCTTCTGGTGCACCGAGGCCGTGTTCACCGAGCTCAAGGGGGTCGAAAAGGTCGAGTCGGGTTATTCAGGTGGCACAAGGCCGAACCCAAGTTACGAAGAGGTCTGCAGCGGGAATACGGGCCACGCCGAGGCTGTACAGGTGACCTTCGACCCTAGCATCTTCGCCTACAGGCAACTCCTGCAGATTTTCCTCACGGTTCACGACCCCACCACCCTGAACAGGCAGGGGGCTGACGTGGGGACCCAGTATCGCTCCGTGATATTCTACCACGACCAAGCACAGAAGGAGATAGCGGAGAAGGTGATCAAGGAGACCGAAGATGCCAAGATCTGGGGCAGGCCCATTGTGACCGAGGTCACCCCCTTCAAGGCGTTCTACAAGGCAGAAGACTACCACCAGGAGTACTACAGCAACAACCCGAGCCAGGGCTACTGCAGAGTGGTCATCGAGCCGAAGGTGACCAAGTTCCGCAAGCAGTACCAGGCGCTGCTGAAGCGATAGTCGTGGCTGGGTTCGCTCCTAGTCAGTCCTAGGCTATGCCAACCTAATAAGGCGCCAGAGCTTGCCCGGACGAGGTTGAAAGTAGCAGTCATCGGCGGAGGCAAGATTGGGGAAGCGGTGGCGCAGAGCCTTGCCCGCTCGGAAGACGTCTCAAAGGTGGTCGTGACGAGGAGGACCGCCCGGAGCGGAACATCGACGCTCAAGAAGTTGCAATTCTCCACAGACAACCTTCGCGCCGCCTCCGAGGCCGACGTCATCATCATAGCCGTAAAGGCGGGTGACGCGAAGCACGTGCTGGGGGAGATCTCGGCGGCCTCTTCAGGCAAGGTCGTGATATCGCTCATGGCCGCCATCTCCATCAAGCGCATCCAGGAAAGCCTTCCAAAGGCCAAGGTGGTGCGCTCGATGCCCAACATCGCAGCGACAATAGGAGAGGCGATCACAGCCTACACCCTGGGAAGCGGACTGGACGAGAAGGACGCAAAACGCGTCAGGTTCGTGCTGGGTTGCTTCGGGGATTCCATCGAGGTCCCGGAGTCGCTGATGAACGCCGTCACCGCCCTTAGCGGGAGCGGTCCTGCGTACATCGCCGTCTTGATAGAAGCGATGGTGAGCGCGGGACTCAAGGTCGGCATCCCCCGCGACGTGTCGTTCAAGTTGGTCACCAAGACGCTCACGGGGACGGCGGACCTCCTGAGCACGAAGGGCATGCACCCGGCCGAACTTCGGGACCTCGTCACCACGCCGGCAGGGACCACCATAGCGGGGATCTACGAGCTGGAGAAGGGCTCCCTGCGCACGAGCATCATGAATGCGGTAGAGGCCGCCACCCAGGCAGCCGAGAAGGTCGCCAAGAAGTTCGAGGACGAAACGTCGCACTAGGCCCTCACAAAACCCATAGTCTCCCGGAAATCGGGCTGAGCGCGAGATGCAGAGACGGGGAGTTCATAGGAATGTGAAGAGATTTTCACACCTGTCAACATAACCGCCCTGATGACCTGAAGAGTGACGATGTCGCAATTTTCAGGTAATTGGGATCCGAAGAAGGCCCCGGGTCTGACCGAGAGGCTGCGGGGTAGGTTCAACAACCCCGGACCACTCAAGCCGCGGCTCGACCAGGCCACCCGCCAGGTCCAGGTGGTCATGGCGAGACTCGACACGGCCATGATGAAGCTGCGCGACCGAGACGCCTTCTTGTTCAGCAAGATTGTCTCTTCCCTGCAGAAGAGGGACAACCAGCGTGCCTCTATGTTCGCCAATGAGCTCTCGGAGCTCCGGCGCATCAACAAGATGGTAACACAATCGAAACTCGCGCTCGAGCAGATGGTACTCAGGCTGAACACGGTCTCCGAACTCGGCGACGTGGTCACCACCCTGGCCCCTGCCACATCAATAGTCCGCAACCTCAGGGAGGGCCTGTCCGGGGTTATCCCAGAGGCCGAAGGCGAGATGAGCGAAATATCCGGTCTCCTCAGCGGCATACTGGTGGACGCGGGTTCGGTGGGAGGCGCGTCCTTGAACTTCGTGACCGCCAACGAGGAGGCTGAGAGGGCGCTATCTGAGGCCGCCGCAGTGGCCGAAGCCAGGATGCGCGAGCGGTTCCCCGACATCCCCCAGTCGGCCGAGTTCTCCGAGGAAGGACTGGAACCGGCATAGGCGCCTGGGCAAGCGGCAGACTAGTCCGCGGCCCCCGTCGGGCCCCTCAGACTTTTTAGTCCGCCAGATGGACGAGTACAGGCTTTGAACTGGGCCAGGAACGTCTTCGTGAGGAACGCCCGACTGTACGAGCAGGTCCTCGAAGGGATGTGGCGGAAGGGCGAAGAGGACGCCCTTGCGATCTCGGGCCTGCTGCAGGAACGAGGGATGGCGTCGTGCAACATCCTTGACGTACCCTGCGGCATCGGAAGGGTCGCGATACCCCTGGCCCAGTTGGGCTTCAGGGTGCACGGCCTGGACTACTCTCCACACCTGATAGAGGTCGCCAAGGCGAAGGCCAGGGTTTTCGGTGTGAGCAAGACTGCCATCTTCACCAAGGGTGAGATGTCGAGACTCGCCTCGAAGTTCGGGCCCGGCAAGTTTGACTGCGCCATCAACGTCTTCACGAGCATAGGCTACGGGGATGAGCATGACGACATCCGTTTCTTCGAGGGGGTCCGCAGGTCGGTGAGGAAGTCGGGTCTCTTCCTCATCTCAGGATTGAGGAACCGGGACTACATCGTCAGGAACCCGTCCCAGAACGTGTACGAGGAGAGCGAGAGGGTCTTGGTACTCGACCACTACGAGTTCGACATCATGAGCTCCAGGGAGCGAGGTTCCTGGCGCTTCTATCTCAAAGTGGGGACCGCGATGAAGCGGGCAGGGGAGTTCCCGGTGGACATCAGGCTGTACTCGCCCCACGAGCTGGCGAAGATGCTCGAGGTCTCCGGCTGGAAGCTGACCGATGTACGGGAGTCCTTCGGCACGGGTCGCAGCTTCAACGTTGCGAGCCCGGTCTATTCGGCCGTGGCCGAAGCCGTGTGAACGGGCCGCGTCTTCGCCACGAGCGCGAGCTTCTGGGAGCGCCTCATCCCCTTTATCTCGAGCTCCCGCCTGAGGGCTGCGGATTTGCTTCCGCAAGGCTCCTGATAGATCAGCTTCACAGGCCGTCTTGCACGGGTGAACTTCGACCCCGCGCCCCGGTTGTGCTGGGCTATCCTCCGTTTCAGGTCAGAGGTGCATCCCGTGTACAACTCCCCCGTCCGGCACCGGACGATGTACACCCACCAGGTAGATGCGCTCACCCAAGAAGATAAGAACAGGGGCGATAAATCGTTGCCATTGGCCTACGACAAGGAGAGGCGAGAGAAAGGTTCGGAGATGAGGTGTCCCGGATGCAAGAAGAACTCTCTGAAGAGGCGTGAGACAGCCGTGTCATGCGGATTTTGCGGTTATACCCTCTCTCCAGGCGAAGAGGCGAGGTACAGGCTCTACGAGATGCTGAAGTAGCGAGAGATTCACCTTTCACAACAGTTTAAACTCCCACCATCCACCCGCCTCGAGATGTCGTCGACCGGGCCAGAGAATTCCGCCCTGGCCTTCGTCGCGTTCCTGCTCCTAATCGTCGTCCTGCGCATAAGGAGGATCACCAACGGGACGAAGATCAGCAAGGCAAGGTCGATAGTATTCTCGCTCTATTACGTGGGGTTCGCTGCCATCCTCACGGCCACTTCGTTCCTCAACGGGGTCTCAGAGGACTATGTCGTCCTCTACGTTGCCGTGGGGGCTGCGGGGTTCTACGTTGCCTACAGGGTGGTCAACCGCAGGCTGACCTTCTGGCGAGGACCGGACAACTCGATCTACGCGAAGGGCGGAATCATAATCTATCTCATCTACGTCGTTGCGTTGATAGCCCGGATCGCGATCGACGTTATCTACGTGCCCTCCGCATTGACTTTCACGTTCGCCTCGTCGAGTTCTGTGAGCGCGAGCACGGTACTTGCAGAGGTAGTCACAGACGTTCTCGTCGCCTTCGGCGCGGGGCTCCTCACAGCCCGGAACTTCCGGCTCTATCAGAGGTATGTGGGGATCGAGCAGGGCAAGGAGACGATACCCGAATCAATGCCGACCTAGCTGTGCGCTCCTCACATACTCCCGTGTACCACGCGCATGCAGGCGTTCATGACATAGGGCGCCCCGTTCGAGCTCAGCGTCTCCTTGGCCTCCTCGCTTTCAAGCCCCTTCTGAGCCCAGAAGACCAGCGGTCTACCACGTTTCTTGCCTACTTCGACCGCCTGTCGAGCAACCTCCGGCAGGTCCTCGCTGGGCCTGAAGACCTCGACGACCTCGACTTCGTTCGCGAGTGCATCAGGCAGGTCTAACAACGAAGGATATGCCTTCTCGCCGAATAGTTCGTCAGCACTCGGGTTGATGGGGATCACCCTGTACCCGTTCTGCTTGAGGTATAGAGGGACGGTATGAGCGTCCTTGGTGGGGTTCTTCGAGGCTCCCACGACGGCGATCACCCTGTACTTCTTCAACACCTCTCTCGGGGAGATGGTAGCGCTCGGGAGTGTCAACGGCTACTCGCTCTCCTACTTGGTCACCAGGGTGAGGACGTCCTCGTCCATGAGGCGATGGTCGATTCCCACCCGCTGACCGCCGAACTTCACGCTCTTCCCCCAGATCAATGCGTACCGAAAATCGTCCTTGATGTTCCTGTGGACCTTGTTGCAGACCTCCAGCACGGTGGAGCCGTTCTTCACGATCATCGGCTCCTTGTAGTCGGTCTCGCCGGTCCTCCTGCGCATGTATATTCTCACAAAGTCCAGCCTCTTGTAGATCTCCTCCTTCAGAGCTGCGATGTTCACGTCGCTCTCTGCAGATATCGGGACGAACTTGTAGGGGAGCTTCGAGCTTATCGTGTTCGTGAACCCCGCGTTGACCAGGTCGATCTTGTTCATCACGGTGAGGGACGGGATGTAGGACCTGTTATCGAGCATCACGTCGATGAGCTGCTCGTCTGTGATGTCCTCCCTTAAAACCACCCTCGCACTGTTGATGTTGTAGACCCTGAGGATGTCCTTGACGAGCTGCTCGTTCATCTTTGTGAGCTTCACGACGCTCGTGACCGCCAGCCCGCCAGTGGTCGTGCGCTCCAGGACCATGTTCGGAGGCTCTACATCGACCCTGATCCCGGTGTTCTTCAGCTCCCTCTCGAGAATGGTCCTGGCCTCCGGCTGGAAGACGTCGATGACGAATAGCACGAGGTCGGCGTTCCTTGCAACTGCCAGGACCCTCTTTCCAAGACCCTTGCCCGCGGAAGCACCGGATATGATCCCAGGGAGGTCCAGGACCTGTATCCTGGCGCCCTTGTATTCCATCAGCCCGGGGACCACCTCGAGGGTGGTGAACTGGTAGGCCGCTACCTTCGACTTTGCATTGGTCAGCCTGTTGAGCAGCGTCGACTTCCCCACGCTCGGGAGCCCTATGAGCACGACCGTGGCGTCGCCCGATTTCTTGACATCGTAGCCGATCGCGCTCCCCGAGCGGCGCGACTGTTGCTCCTCCTGCTCCGCGGCGTAGCTTCGAAAGCTTCGCCCTGAGGATGCCGATGTGGTGCTCGGTCTTCTTGTTGATCTGGGTCCGATGCATGTCGTCCTCGATCTTCTTGATCTTCTCCGGAATTCCCACACTCGCTCCCCCGATTACCTACCCCGAACGCTTTCGCCATGGATTTTAACTTAGGGGTCTGGTCACAGGCTCTGTCCAATGACTGGGTGATGTGAAGGGCTGTCCAGCGTTGGGTGATGCTTCCCAACCGGTTCGCTTCTTGAATCCGTCCCTGAAGAGACTTTTGATGAGAACCGGATAGAGGCGGAATCCTTCAGAGTCGTCTTCGTAGTATCCGCAAGCGAAGCATATTCCGGTGGTGAACCCGTCCGCTTGCTTCTTCTCGTAAATCTTCCCTGTCTGGCATGAGGGGCAAAGGATTTCCGTCATTTTCCAATCGCTCCCCGAGCCTTGACGAACTCATCGAATCGTTTGGTCAGAATGGCTATCTGCTTGTCCAAGCGCTCGATTTCGGCATCCTTGTAGGGCTGGACGGCGAACGCACCGTGAATCCGTCCTTCCCTGTTGAGGAGCATCACGAGACCGTATAATTTCTTCTCGGCATCCAATCTCGCCTCCTCTTGGGTTTCGATTACCCTTGACACGATGTCCACGTACTTGTCCAAGTCTGCGAAGCGCTCATCCTCTGTCGGCGCTGGTGGGGTCACGGTGACACGAATCGGATGAGCGCCCTTGCTTATGTTTGGGAACATCTCATCGAAATATCGTGACATCTCTTCAGTCGTCATCAATTCCGGTGGCTTTGGCGTCCCTTGTATTTTGTACGTCCGGTCTACTCCAGAGCGCGTGATTGTTGTATGAGACCGCGAAATCTTGCGCGGTCTTGTGAATGAGGTCGTCGGTGAAGTAATCACTTGCTTTTCTTGGCAAGTTTCTCGCCTTCCTTTCTGAGTGCTTCGTCCTTGTCCAGCCAATCCGTAACAGCTCGGTTGAAGATTTCTTGGTCGGTCATGTCTTTCTCTATCCCCTTGATTTGGACTTGCTTCAAGAGCGTCTTCGGCAACCTGAATGTTGTCTTGGTCATCTCCTCCTCATCCTCTTTTGGTGGCATATCGCCACTTAGCTGGCAAGTCAGCATACTTAAGGGTTGCCATCTTGCCAGCAAAACAGGAAGATATAACTTTGTAAAGCCTCACGGAGCCTTGGACGGACAGACGCCAGCACAAGCGGCGGGAATCGGGATTGAGGGGGAAAACAAGTGGATGGAATTGCTCAAGAAGGCAATCGACCGCAAGCCCGCGCCTTGATGCGCTCGGCGTGGTCTATCTCGCTCTCTAGGTTCCTCATCTCGGGTTCCGCTCCGAGTTTGGCGTAGAACTGTTTCTTCGATTCGTTCAGGTCGTATATGTAGACATTGACGGCTTGGCAAACGAGCGACACGTGTCGCTGCATGTATCTATCGAGAAAATTGAACTCAACCCGCGTATCCTTCTCAGCATCCGAAACCTCTTGCATAATCAATCTGATATCGCTCTTGATGATTGATTCTGTCTTCTGGTCCTCAAGCATACCCGCAATCTTCTTCCTGTAATGTCCAAGAATCTCTTGTATGAACGGAGCCTCGACAACCTTGAACTCTGTCTGCATATCCATGAAGATAACTTGCCGGTTCGCTATTTAGCCTCCATCACCCATCATTGGACACGCTCAGAAATCACCCACTGATTGGACAGAGCCTGGTCACAGGCAGATTCAAATCGAACCGCGTCCCACGCAGCCAAGTTAATCTGCGACAAGTGCCACGCCGGACAGATGCTCGAGTATCAGCGCACTATTTCCTCCGGGACCAAAGAAACGGTCTTGACCAGGAGGAGGTGCGAGAGGTGCGGCTACACGGCGCTCGACAGCGACGACGACGTCTGGTCTGCGGTGGGCCTGTGATCTGGAGCCCTAGAGGTATTCTTCCCGTCTCACGACGTTCCTGGGTCGCTCTCCCTTGAGGAAACGTTCGATGTTCTCTATGGCCAGTCTCAGGGGCGCTCCGCCGACGGCCGCGGTAGGGCCTGCCGCGTGCGGGGTCCCCACAAAGTTGTCCAGCTTCAGGAACGGAAGCTCGGGCACGTAGGACTCCTGGCCGTCCCTCGCCCACCAGACGTCGGTGGCGTACACGAACTCCTGGTTCTTCACCAGATGCTCGTACAGGGCGCGCTGGTCGACGATCTCCGCCCGCGCCACGTTAGCCATGACGGCATCTTCTCTCATTAGCTCGAGTTCCTCCCTCCCCACCATCCCGGCGGTAGACTTTGTCAACGGGAGAGCGAGAACAAGGACATCGCACCGGGGGAGCATCGCCCTCAATCCGTCCCGACCCCTGAAATCCGTGACCCCGTCCTGCCCCACGTCCTGCCGAGAATACACTACGACCTTCATCCCGAATGCAGTGCCGAGCCTGGCCACCGACCTGCCTATCCCCCCATAACCCAGGACCCCCAGGGTCTTGCCTCTAAGTATCCTGGCCTCCTTCCCAAGGAACGGTGTGGGTGGCCTGACGAAACCTTCCTCCCTGAGCGCTCTGTCGTACTTTGCGACCCTCTTCGCCGCGGCCAGGACCAGCGCCCACGCATACTCTGCGACCTCCTCGGAGTATGCGCCCGCGTTGCTGCACACTACCACCTTGGGGCTGAGGCTCCGGAACGGTATCTGGTTGACTCCGGCGAGCCCCGACTGGATGAACTCCAGCTTCGACATCGTCGAGACCCTCTGGGGGGTGAGCTCCTTCGGCCAGAAGTTGACTAGTACGCACTCCACGGACATGAGGAGGCCGTCGAGGGCGCTGCTCCCCACCTCATCCAACCAAACCGCCTCGGCGTAGGGGTCAGGTACCTTGAACTCCTCCTTTTGATGGAAGCCTATCACCAGGAGCTTCTTTCTCAACTGGGTCCTCGGAGGGTCCAGCGTATTCAAACGATTCGAATCCTCGACCGGAATCCATTAATCAAACGCTGGTCTTGGTGAAAGTGTGGCGAAGAGATCCTTCACGATTGACACCGGGAAAGAACAGATAGAGGTGGAGGGACACGAGCACAAGAACGTTGCCGTGAAATACCTGATGAAGAGGCGGAGAAGCCTGCTATCCACCAAAGACCCTGCGAAGGTGGACAAGCTCTTCCAGGACCTCCCCAGCGGGGTCAAGATAATCGGGAAGCAGCTCACAAAATCGTACAAGGTGGCGTGGGAAAGGACCGGCACGGGAGAGTTCGCCGGCGCGCGCTTCACCTTCACCATGGCCGAAGAGTGACACAGCGGTTCGATGGACCTTGCTCGGTAACGACCGTTCAGAGGAAGAGTTCAAGGCTCTGGTCGTCGCCACCATCCTGGACACGAACCCCGAGGGGGCCCTCGACATGCTCTGCGAGCACTACAAGGTGGACCGGCCTACCCTGGGCGTCGGGGTTGTCAAGGGGAGAAGCAAGGGAGTGCTGGCCGTCTACTCCCGGAACAAGAAAGAGATCCTCGCAGCGAACAGAGACTCTCTATACGACCCATTCACAATAATTCACGAGTTCTACCACCACCTGAGGCATCACGGCAACAAGCACAGAGGGACCGAGAAGCACGCAGACAAGTTCGCCGAGGGGTTCATCCTGGCGTACAACGCCACCGTGAAGAGGTTGGTTGCAGAAAGCGAAAGGTCCGATCGAGGGTCGCGCTAGTCTATCAGGTAGGGCCCATCATTGCCTTCTCCGCCGCTACGAACCTGCCGTAGAAGTACGCGAGCACGACTCCGAAGAGCAGGGCCGTACCGAGCCCCGTACCGACTTGAGTCAGGTACACCGTCGCCCCATCCTGAAGGTTCCCCAGCCCCCCAAGGACGCTCAGGAGCACCCAGAGGATGGCTGCGAGGACCAGTCCCTTGACCAGAGAGGTCTTACCGGGTATCTTTTCGTATTTCCAGCCATATATCGCACCGAGGATCAGCCCGCCTATCACCCCAAAAACCACGACCACCGCGGGCGCTATGAGGAGGGTGATGCTGTAGAGCTGGCTAGCGGTGAGGTTCGTGTTCGCGGGAATGCTCTTGGCGATGGCAGCCTCAATCGAAGTCTTCGACGAGACCAGGGAGACGTAGACTAAGATTGCCTCGACCACCCCGTAGGGGATTCCCGCCACGAGCCCCGCCTTGGCGCCGTCCCCAGTGCTTCCCACAGATAGATGCCTCTGTTGCCGTCGGGCCAGGGTTCACTTTACAAGTCTTTCGTTCCCGTCCCGGGAACGCGGTACCGGGCTCTACCTATCCTGAGAGGAGCTCGGTCGAGCCACGGTTGGGGCGTCCGCGACCTTCGCCCCGCTCTGCGCCTTCTCAACCGGAGGAGGTGAGTCTTTGGACCACCTGATAGCCCAATCGCCCAGCTCCGCGAGTATGGCCTTCAGCTCCAAACCCTTTGGGGTGAGGGCGTACTCCACGCGTGGAGGGCTCTCCGGAAAGACCTTCCTCGCAACCACGCCTTGCTTTTCCATCTCGTTCAGTCGCTCGGCGAGGCTCGTGGCGCTTATCCCCTCTATCCGCCGCTTCAGCTCGTTAAAGCGGGCCGGTTCCTGGAGGCCCAATGCGTGGATGACCGGGAGGGTCCAAACCTTCGTCAAGTCGTTCCAAGATGAATGAATGATCTTGCACGAATCAAGCACATCTTGGTTAATCTGCACAGACTTGCTCAAGTCAGTATTACCTACTTAGAGCCGCAAGACTACTAGGTATATAAATACGACCGCATCTTGCAGGGAGGTAAGCAAGATGCCTGGATCTCACGCTGGCCATCCTCATTTCCCGGACCTCAGTGAGAGGGATATGGAGGTCCTGCGTTTCATCGGTGACGAGTCGCTCATGGGCTTCACCTTCGAAGGGTTGAGAAGGAGCACGGGGACCCACGCCGAGACGTTGTCCCGGATTCTTGACAGGCTAGAGGAACAGAGCGTCCTCGAGAAGACCGAGCACGGCTACAAAGTCACCGAGCAAGGGCAAGGAGTTCGCGGGGCTCAAGCAGATCTCTCACTCGGCACCGAGGGTCACGCTGCTCAGGACCTTGCTCCCGCACGTGGAGAACACGCGTGAGGCGATCTCGAGCCTCAGAGGCAGATGGTTCGGCCCGCTCCGGTGGCTGGGATACGCCGAGGATGACAAGGGGACCAGCATGAAGTGGGTCACCGAGGACGGCGGCATCCAGGTGGATGCGATCTTTTCCAACGACGAGCTCACGATCGAGGGGAGGATTCGTGAAGGGAAGGACCTGACCGACGCCATAAAGGCCTCCCATCAGCTGGTGGGTCACATCTCGAGGGTCTATCCGAGCACCCAGAAACAGGGTAGCCTACTATACCCCTGGCCTGTTCATCCCCAACTAGACGGCCCTGTGACTGGATGCGGCCAATCCCAGTCAACAAGTATCTGCCATTTCCATCAGAAGGATAGTGATTCGTAATTGAACAGCACAATGAACTCAACGGAGATACTGCAGACGATCTCCACAGCCATCCAACAGGTGGCCGAGGGTACGAGCCCCTCAGTGGTGAGCGTAGGTTCGGAAGGAAGGAGCGGCTCGGGCATCGCCTGGGACGAAGGTGGACACATCGTCACGGCCTACCATGTGGTGCGCGGCCTCGAAGAGGTCGAGGTAGGCCTGGAGAGCGGCAAGACGCTCACGGCCAAGGTGGTCGCCAGCGACAGACGCTCTGACATAGCTCTGCTCAAGGTGGAGGAGGGTCTCAGCCCAATCCTCAGGGGCGACTCCGACTCCCTCAAGGTCGGGCAGTTCGTCCTCGCACTCGCGAACCCCTTCGCGACCAAGGCGAGCGCCACCTCCGGGATAGTGACCGGGGTCAGGCGCGACATCGGAGGATGGTGGGGTGTGGACATCAAGGAGGCCATCGTCACCGACGCACGGGTCAACCCCGGGTATTCCGGAGGACCCCTCGTTGACGCTTCCGGGAAGATGGTCGGCATGAACGTCGCCTTGATTTCGAATAGGGGCATAGCGGTCCCGGTATCGGCCATATCCAAGATAGTCGAGCGCCTGTCCACGGGCAAGCCGATGAGTCGGGCCTATCTCGGAGTCGTCTCGAACCCGGTAGAACTGCCGACGGACGTTCAGGGTCTGTCTGACCAGGCGACCGGCTTGATCATACTCTCGGTCGAGTCCGACAGCCCGGCAAAGAAGGCGGGCCTCGCCTTGGGCGACGTCCTCCTCAACTTCGACGGCAAGACCATCAGCGGCTTCCACGACCTCACTGCCGCCCTCACGGAGGGTGCCATCGGCAAGGAAGCGAAGCTGAAGGTGCTTCGCGGTGGAAAGATCGAGGAGTTCTCGGCCACTCCCGTGGCAGCGGCGGAGAGGGAGTGGTAGAATGTCAGAACCAGGAGGCCCGCGCCCCGGGCCCTCGATACCAGAACCCGGACCTCCAGTCCGACCTCCATGGTAGAGTGATAGCGAGATGACTCTCACAGCACTCGAAAACCAGGTTACGGACGCCGTCGAGAAGCTGAACGCGAGCGTCGTCGGCATTGACAGTACCAAGCTGACGCGCGACTATCGGTTCGGCCTCGTCCCCATCGAGGGCCAGGGGACCGGCGTCATCATCGACCCAAGCGGCATAATCGTGACCAACAACCACGTGGTCGACGACGCAACTAAGGTCCAGGTGAACCTCAGCGACGGACGTTCGTTCGTCGGCGAGGTGATAGGCTCAGACCCAGCCACGGACGTCGCCCTGGTCAGGGTCGACGCCAAAGACCTGCCGCACGCCACTCTGGGCGACTCCGAGTCGCTCAAGGTGGGACAGTTCGTCCTTGCTGTGGGCAACGCGCTCGGCCTGCCGGGCGCGCCAACCGTCTCGATGGGCGTAATCAGCGCACTCGGCCGACCTCTACCAGGCACGGACTTTGTGCTCGAGGGACTCATCCAGACCGACGCGGCCATCAACCCCGGGAACAGCGGGGGCCCGCTGGCCGACCTCGATGGCAAGGTCGTAGGGATGAACACAGCGATGATAGCCTTCGCCCAGGGAGTCGGGTTCGCCATACCGGCGGACACCATCAAGCGCATCGTCGAACAAATATCGAAGAACGGAAGGGTGGTCCGGCCCTGGATCGGAATCTCGGGGATGGACGTCAATCGCTCAGTGGCCAAGAGGTACGGTCTCTCGGTCGAGTCGGGCGTCCTGCTCGCGGAGGTCCTGAGAGATGGCCCGGCGCACGCCTCCGGGCTCCGTGAGGGCGACATCATCGTGAGCCTAGGCGACAACAAGGTGGAACACATGAAAGACCTTGTGACCGCCCTCTCGCACGCGAAGATCGGCGACGAACTCGCTCTCCGATTCATGAGGACCGGGGTCAGGTACGAGACGAAGCTCCGTTTGGCAGAGGCCCCGACCCTAGTCGTCCCACGGCGAAGGTGAGCTCTCTCACCCTCGCCGCCTTTTTTTTCTCTCTACGCCGCCTATTCTGAACCGGTTTCGGTCTTTCTCCTGCCGAGCAAGAAGCCGGACAGGATGACTGCAACCCCGATGAGAGCGGTGGTCACTCCCTGATATTGCCAGGTGGAACTGTCGTACATGAAGGAACTCTGAGGTCCCACATCCCCGAGCCCCTGGAGCGTGAAGACCAAGCCTGCCAAGGTCAGCAGTACGCCGATGATGACCAGGAGCAGGAAGACCGGCCTCATGACAGGCAACCCATGGCGGTCACTCTTCAGGATTTCTCCAGCAGGGCCCCGTAGGTGTCGGCGAACTCTGGCTCGCCTAATGGCGGTATCTGCGCTATCCTTAGGTTCTCTCTCACGTGCACATCGTCCTTCTGGCCCACGAGCGTCGCTATTATTCCGGGGCTTGCCGAACGCGAGAATTGTAGCAGGGAGAGCGCTCTGGAGCCCTCAAGCTCGGGGACCCTCTTGTGCCCCAGCAACCTACCCTCTCCGAACGGGGCGCTTGTGAAGACCCCGACGTCCAACCTCGTTGCGGCGCCAAAGGTCGTCAGGGGGTCGTCCGCAATCCGCTGGTTCCTGAGCTGCAGGGCTTCACTCATCCCAGGGTTGAAGGGGACCTGGATGAACCTGAATCCATGCTCCTTTCCGCCAGCCGCAGCGTTCTTCGCGACCTCGACCACGTCGTCGAGGTTCAGGTACCTCGCGTTCACCCTTGGGAACTCTGAAGCACGTCCAGGTCGCGAGCCCGTAGTATCCCAGCCTGCCCCTGGCGCGTTCTTTTTCGTAGTAGGAGAAGACGTCGGCCAGCCGCTCGAGGAACCTCCTGTAGCCTATCTCAGGTAGCCATGACTCTGCCGCGTTGTGCAGGTACATCACGTCAACGGACTCCAGCCCCAGGTTGGCGAGGCTCCGCTCGAACTGGTCCCTCAGGAACGGGAGGGCCATCGAATGGACTTCTCCCGCTATCTCGTCTAACTTGAGCTTCCCGGGTTTGATGAGCTCTCGCTGGATGTAGCTCCAAAAGTCAGTTGTGACATCGGCGTCCGAGGTCAGGTAACCGTTCTTCGTGCAGACCAGGAGGGAATCCCTCTTCGCGGTACCGTCAGCGACCACCCTGGCAATCGCTCTACCAACGGAACGCTCAGCACGCTGCATCCGGTAGTTGATAGCGGTGTCGATGACGTTCACAGCACCAGAGGCCATGGACTGATAGGCCGCCTCCTCCACCAGCCGATCGGTCTCCGTGTCCGTCTCCCCAAGGTATGTGCCGAATCCCAGTGAAGAGAGCGACAAGGAGTCGAATGTCCGGAAGTGCTCGGGGACGGCCTTCTTCTCCGTCTGGGCCCACTGGGCATACCTCGCGCTCCCCTCCGCCGTGATCCGCCCGGGAATCGGCACGACCCGTATGATGGACGGGGGCTTATGAATTAGCTGGGCTCTCTCGGTCCAAATTAAATATCCCAGCGACTGGACCGGCGTCCTCAGTGAAGACGAGCCCAAGGCGCAGCCCAGCCTCAAGCAAGATCCGGTTTTTCACGGAATCGGCGATAAGGGAGATGTCCGCCCTCGCTGACGCCACCGGCGCTGTCAACCTGGCCGTGGGTTCGCCCGACTTTCCGGCCCCCGCACGGCTGAAGAGTGCTGCCATCGCCGCCATCAGGGGGGAGAACAACCAGGTACGAGGTCAACGCCGGCTCCATCAAGCTCAGGCGCGCGATAGCCGATAAGGTCAGCCGCTACAACGGCATAGAGGCGAACGCCGAGGACAATGTCACCGTGACGTGCGGGTCGACCGAGGCGATAACCGCGGCCATGGTCGCCCTCACAGAGGCAGGCGACAAGGTGATCATCCCGGAGCCCTTCTACGAGAGCTACGTTCCCGCTACCATAATATCCGGCGCCAAGGCAATCCACGTCAGACTGGAAGAGCCCGGGTTCGCCTTCAGAGAAGAGGACCTGAAGGCTGCCTTCAGCCAGAGGCCGAAGGCCATCCTCGTCAATACGCCGAACAACCCGACGGGCAGGGTTTTCTCGGGGTCGGAGCTGAGGACAATCGCGGACCTCTGCGAAGACTATGACGTCATAGCCATCACCGACGAGATCTACGAACGCATCATCTACGATGGCAAGGCCCACAGGAGCCTCGCGGCAATCGGCAACATGCACGAGAGGACGGTCACCGTCTCGGGAATGTCAAAGACCTACAGCATCACCGGGTGGAGGGTCGGTTACGCCGTGGCCGAGAAGCGGCTCACCAAGGCGATCAGGACCATCCACGATTTCCTGACCGTTTGTGCCCCCTCCCCATTCCAGGAAGCGGCGTTAGAGGCATTGAAGCTCCCCGAGTCCTACTACCACCACCTCACCCAAACCTACGAGAAGAAGAGACGATTCATGGCCAGGTCTCTGAGTGACCTGGGTTTCAACTTCGAGCAGCCGGAGGGCGCCTATTACATATTCGCAGATTTCAAGGAGATAAGGAAGGTCGACGACTATGCCTTCGCGGAGTGGCTGGTAAAAGAGGTAGGCGTGGCCGTGGTGCCTGCCTCCAGTTTCTACGCCGACCGAGGCGGAGGGAGGACCATGGTGAGGGTTGCCTTTCCCAAGAAGGAGGCGACGCTAAGAGAAGCCGTGGACAGGATGAAGAAGAAGCTCTAGCGGTACAGTTCTCGATCAGGCAGCATCTACGTACTTCCCGGGGTTCATCAGCCCTTCTGGGTCGAAGACCTTTTTGATCTCCTTCATCAGCCTCAAAGTCTCCACACCCTCGTGGGCTCTGAGCTGCTCCCCGAGCTGCCTCGGTTTCTGGGAGCCGATCCCGTGCTCCCCGGAGACCGAACCTCCCATCCCTATGGCGATGCTGCAAAGCTCCTCGAATGCGTCGCCCGCTGCCTCCCTGCTCTTCGGGTCGGAGACCTCGTAAAGTATCACCGGGTGCACGTTACCATCACCCGCATGGCCGTTGACCGGGATTCTCAGGCCATGCTTCTTGGCTACCAGCTTCACGGTCCTGAGGTATTCCCCAAGACGGTCGATGGGCAGGGAGATGTCCTCGACCTGGACTCCCGTCGCGGTGCTCTTCACTGCCAGGTAGGCCATCGTCCTTGCCTGATAGAACGACTCAGCCTCTTCGTCGTCCTTCGCGAGCCTTATCGTCTTTGCTCCGCAACTCTCGAAGATCTTGGTGGCCTCTGCCGTGACGGTCGCTTCTACGTCCACCAGCAGCGTGGCCTCGCTTTCGTCAAAAGCGGTCCCTGTCCTCTCGTTCAGTGCGTGGATTGTCTCTCCGTCCATGAACTCGAACAGGTGCGGCATTATCTTCGACGACCGGAGCCTCCCTATCACCTCGCCGGTGGACTCCCAATCACCGAAGGTCAAGAGGAACCGGCTGGTCTTCACAGAAGGTATCGGTATGATCTTGAGGTACGCCTCGGTGACCACTCCGAGAGTGCCCTCGCTCCCCACGACCAGATGGACCAGGTCGTAACCTGCCCTGTTCTTCGCCAAAGGCTCTCCCAACCTTGCGACGCGTCCGTTCGCAAGGACCAAGCGCAACGCCACCACCCAGTCCTTCATCGTCCCGTACTTGACGCACCTGAGTCCTCCGGAGCCCTCTGCTATTGCTCCGCCCACGGTGCAGATATAGCTGCTCGCAGGGTCGGGAGGGAAAAAGAAGCCGTGAGGCTTGAGTTCCTTGTTCAGGTCCTCAAGGGACACCCCGGCCTGGACCTGCACCAGCCAGTTCACGGTGTCCACCTTCAGAACCCTGTTCATGTTTCTCGTATCGATCACGATTGCTCCTTCGAGCACGGCGGCCCCCGTGAGGCTGCTCCCCGCTCCCCTTGCCAGGATTGGGATCGACATGGACTTCGCCAGTTCCACGACTCTGGCCACCTCCTCCTCGGACCGCGGCCTCACCACGACGGCCGGCTCCGCCGCATAGTCCGCCATATCGTGAGAGTAGTCCTCGTAGGCGGGTCCATCGGCGATGACGTTGTCACCCCCGCTTATCTCGATGAGTTTCTCGAGCAGCCGCGGATCCGCCTTCTTCACCATGCGGGTCCGGGCTAGCCCTCGTTATTTAAAATCTAGAGAGCATCGCACTGTCCAACCTTCGTTTGGTGGGATGGGCGCTTAAGTAGGCTTTGAGCGTATAATATTGGATGAGGACGGGTCAGGTGTGAATCCGTCTGATCATTGGAAAAATGGGCGGTTGAGGTTCGACCGTTCATTCAAAACAATGGCCTGCAAGTGAAGCAATGGTACAGGAACGTGCGGGAGGAAAGATGCTCCCTCTAAGAGGAGCCACCAATCCTGAAAGTCGATGCAGGCAAGTCCGCGTGTCTTCCCAAACGAAGACTGGAAGAACCGAGAGCTTCAGTCGTATATCAGCAGGTTGGGACCGATCATGTATGCCCATAGGTACCCAGCGACCACGGCACAGAAGATTGCCACCCTAGCGGCCCTCGGAATCTCCTTGCGGGTGAGCAGGTACCCTCCTCCAAGGGAAAGCGCGGGTATCAACGGAAGGAGATACCAAATCCATACGATCCTACCCCCCAGATATATGATGAGGTTGGCAGCGAACGTCGTAGAGAGGAGCAGGGCGGCAAGAACAAACACCCTCTCATCCGGTCCGACCTTCTTACCCTTCCTCAGAAGGGCGTAGACTCCAAGGGGGATCCACAGGAGTATCAACCAGAGTAGCACTTGGTTGTTGCTAAGGTCAACCATCCAGTATATCGAAGTCAGGAACAGGTACCATGGTCCTGGTATGAAATTGGCATAGCAGTGAACCCCGCACGATATCGACTGTGAGAAGCTGACCATGTAGGAGAGGTTGTCCAAAAAAGTGGAGAAAGGGGCCCCGGCGAATATGTCGAAAAGCTGCAGACCGACGGCGATGACGATGAGGTCGGACACGATGAGCCCGAGTGCCTCGGACAATCTCGCTCTCCAGGCCGCTCCTCCAAACAAGAGATGGAAAGCGATCAACGGAGGCACGAATATCAGTCCGGTCTCCTTCGAGAGGAACGAGAGGGCCAGGAGGGAACCCGAGATCCAGGTACCTGGTTCAGCGGACCCAGTCTGTAGGCTTTAAAGTACACTGCGTAGGCACAAAGGGCGAAGAAGACCATCGGGATGTCGAGATATGCGGTCCTGGAAAAGAAAGCAAAGAGAGGGTCGAGCAGCAGGAGGGCCGAGGAAATCAGCGCGAGCTTCCTGTTACCAGAGACGCCGAGCGCTATCATGTACACGAGAGCGACGGAGAGCGCTCCCATGACCATCTGGAAGAACCTGAAGGAGAGAAACGACGCCAGGGTTTGGCCGACGCTCCCAAGCGGGACCTCATAAACCGAACCGGCAACCTGACCGGGAGCGGCCCACCCGAACATGTAGTAGCTTAGAGCCTCCAGGACCTTCACCAACGGTGGGTGCTCATAGTTGCAGAGGGTGGAGAACGGAAGCGCTACTATGGTGCAGCTCTGCCCGTGCACCAGACGCATCGCAGCCCCCATGTAGGTCTGTTCGTCGAGAAAGTCAAAGAACGCGCCGTGGACGGCCGAGCGCGAGGTTGCTCACAATCGAGAGAACCACGAGGCACAGGACGGCTCCACCTTCTCTACTGATTCTCATCTAGGCGACCGACTCCTAGTCCGGGCGACTGATTAACACGCCCCCTCGTCAACCATTAAATAATCCGAAGGGTCCGATGGACCGATGAAGACGGAATTAGATGCAAGCCGCACAGATATCGATTTGAACCTGAGCAACCTCAACCATCTTTTGGGTGCGAGCAGGATATGCCTCCTCGAAGGAGGCAACTGGCTCGCTAGCAGGATCTACCCGGGCGGGCCGATACTCCACGAGAGGGACCTGAACTACATCTACAAGGGGGTTTGGGGTCTGCACGCCGCGGGGGTGCACCCGAGCGTCCTCGACGGATGCTTCCGCTGGATTGAGAAAGCGCTGAAGCCTAGCGGTGACCTCTACTTCGACGAGGAATCGGAGTATCACAAGGTGGAACTGAGGGGATATCGCCTGTTCACGATAATGAAGGTCGCAGGCTGGGTAGACGACCCTCTCGCCAGGAACCCGACGATCCTGAGCCGATTGATGGAGTATCAAGCTCCCTCCGGAGGCGTCTACGATTACATCGGCGAGCGTCCTGGCAAGGTTGAGATGCCACTCACTAGGTTCACGACGCTGAACACGCCGTTCTTCGGGCACGCGATGCTGGCTCTGGGGAGGAAGGAAGCTGCGCTCGCAGCCGGCACTTGGCTATCCAGGTTCGTCGAGAGCAACATCCCTCACATGCGCAGGGAGGGGGTCATGTACACCGCAACGCACATCGATGGGACTCTGAATACCAAAGTCGACCCTGATTCGATTTTGGGAAGGGTGAACCTCGTGGACGCAAAGCAGGAGTTCTGGCAGGTGGGCGTGGTGATGTCCTACCTCGCCCTGCTCTACGACGTCGCCAGGTCACGGTGGAACCTGGAAGTCGAGGCCGAACCCTTCCTCAAGATGGCTCTGGAACTGAACGAGTTTGAGTCACGTATGCCGCTCTACACCTACCGGTATCCATCCAAGTGCAAGGTCGCATGGGGCTCGGGCGAGCTTCTGAGAGTGCTCTCGAAGTATAGCCTGGGAACTCATGACCAAATCGAGAAGGCCGTCGCCGCCACGCGCAATACTCTCGTCATCACATTCATGGACAACCAGCTGCCAAACGGGGGGTGGGCGGGCGAGCACTATGTGACGAGCAAGAAGGACCCCGAATATCAGTTCGAGTACAAGCCCCTGAAGGGCACGGTGAATGTCCCTACGCAGCCGCTCCCCGGAAGCAACCTGTCCTTCATAACCGGGGAGGAAATCGCAGGGGAGTTCTTGGGGGAGATCAAAGCGGCAGAACAGGGTCTGATCGCGCGCATCGACTCCGTCACGAACGGGGCCCAAGGCCGCAAGTGAAATCGTTCAAGAGTGGTGCCGGCGAGTCCTGGAGGGTCCCGTGGTCGAATGAAGATGGCCACGCAACAGGCTCAGATTTTCGAGGTGAATTCGCCGATGAGGCGCATCACTTCATCCAATCTCTCGATTTGGGGGAAGTGCCCCGCCTCCGAGACCAGCTCGAAGCGTGCGCCAGGGATGCTACTAGCAAACAAGCGCCCGTAGTCCACGTCTACGACTCGGTCACTCTTTCCCCAAATGACCATGGTCGGAATCGAAATTCCGGCCAGGCGGGACCTTAGGCCTGGGTCGTACATCAGCGAACCTGCGTAGGTCCGCAGGGTTTGCTGGTTATTGGCCATCATGGCGAGGGCGTCGGGAGTGGTCGGCGCTATCGCAAAGCGCTTGGGGTCGTGGAAGGAGTACGACGCCCGCTCAGCCGGTGGCACCTTCGTCATGTCCGTGATCGTCTTGTCCGGCGAGCCGGTATCGATACCGACCGCGTTGAGAAGAACCATTCCAGCGACGCGTGGAGAATGTCGCAGCGCGATCTCTGAGGCGATCCAGCCTCCCATAGAATTGCCGATGACGACGACCTTCGACAATCCCAACTTCTCCACTAGAGCGAGGTTTGCGGAGGCAAGGTCATCGACGTTCGTGAACCAGTCGGGCCTGGGTTCGCCATTGAACCCCGGATAGGTAGGCACGACGACCCTAGCGCCCTTCGAGAGCGCGTTTGCGAGACCGGAAACGGACCCGGGGCCTGCACCTCCATGGAGAATGAGAAAAGCGCGTCCCTGGCCTTGATCGTTGATGTTCAAGCTGACAGTCTCGGACAACAATTCCAGTTTCTGCCTTTGAGGAGTCATGGGCTCGTCAATCAAAGGAGACTAATTAAATGTTGCATGATTATCGAACTATAGAACAGTTAAAATATCGTCCCACGTAGCAGTTGCCCAATGAGGGCAGTCGTCCATCCGGAAAGAGGAGCGATAAGATTGACCTCCGTTCTCTATGCACTGAGCGACCCCATCAGGCTGGACATAGTCCGTCAGCTAAACGGTCACAACGAAAAACCGTGCGGGGAGTTCGAGTCGCTCCCCAAATCCTCTCTTTCCCATCACTTCAAGGTCCTAAGAGAGGCGGGTGTGACTCGAACGAAGCTCGTCGGACGGAATCGCTTTACGTCCCTTCGTCGAGAAGATCTTGAGGCGAGATTTCCGGGTCTGATAGATTCCGTGCTCGAAGCGCGCGACCCGCTCTAGACCCCGAATGTCGATGGCAAAGCAAATGTCAGCAAAAAGACATTTGACCCTATCTTCAGTGGGTGGTTGACGAGGTTGTAGTGGTTCTTCATAGCGTTCAGCCTCGTATTGTCTCCGATCTCCCAGTCACTGCAGTACTTGGGAAGCTCATGGAACAATGCGCGGTCATTTTTCGATTAGCTGTGAACCTGATTGAGTTCAGATCCTGCCGGCCCCAACCAAGTTTGCTTGTCGAATCCATCAGCTTTGGAGTTTTTCGAATTCTGCAAGTGCCTGCAAGTGTTGCAGTAATGACCACCACTGCGAACGCAACGACGACAAGGTAAAGCGAACTAACACTCGACGAGGAACTTGGCGTAGAAGTTGTGCTTGTAGTGTTACTGGTTGCACTTGCGAGCGAGGATGATTCCACGGTTGAGGATGAACTGGCAGTGACAGAAATCGATGAACTACTGGAGACGCTTGATTGCGTGGTCTGAGAAGTTGTCGATGATGGATGCGTCGTGCTTGTGGTCGTGGTGGATGAAATAGATGTTGAAGTGGACGACGAAGATGAAGTGGAGGACGATTGGCTGGAGGTAGTTGTCGACACCGCGCAATCGAAGACTGCGGTTATCTGAGTGTTGCCCATAATCGAGATCTGCCTTACCGCTGTCGTGTTGCCGCTATCCTGCCAGTGGTCAAACTGACAGGTACCAGAACCTTCGACGGTGACCGTGTACGATTGTCCTTCGATAAGATTGAACATAGCGGGTGTATAGGCAGCTGCAATGAAGCTGCCGCTCTGGTTCAGCACGGCAGTGTACCCGGTGAGGGAATTGCCGTTGGTGTCCTCGCTGGTCACGGTGAGAGTCGACGTAAGGTAGGGTGACGAGACAGGAGCGAAGTACGCGGGACCGTTGTCTTCCATGCAGTAGATGTAGCCGCCGGACATCACGCAACTGTTGGGAGGCGAAGCTGAACAAGTCCCTCCGGCTGGATAGTCGGTTGTGGTCGTCCAATTGCCTACGCCAGATGAAGACATGGACGCGTAGTAGACGGAATCCAGAGTGCAACCGTTGGTCGAGACACCTCCCACGCAGGTACAGGTAGGAAGTTCCCGGAGACATTGTACACGCAGCCTGATACGTGGAGGCAGGAAGGCTGGTCGTCGCGGTCCAGATGCCGACTCCACTGGAAGAGAGCGGGGCATAGTAGGTTGCGTTGGTGGATATCGGGTTATCCGAGTGCTCGCCGGTGATTCCCCCTACACAATAGATGCCGCTCTGGAAGGCTGCACAACTCTCGTACTGGATATCGGTCGGGTAGCTTGTCGTATTCATCCAGGTGCCTATCCCGCCATCGGGGAGGATGGGAGCGTAGTAGACATGGCTGCTCAATCCGCCTACACAGTAAATGTAACCGCCGGATATCACGCAGGATTCATCGGCGACTTGGGTCGGGTAGACGGTACCCATCTATTGACCTATGCCGGAGGATGATAGGGGCGCGTATAGGGCGTAGTCCGTCGTTCCGGCACCAGACCCTTCTCCCTGGCCGCCTACGCAATAGATGTAACCGGAATTGGTTGCACATGAAGCTGAGTTGATTCCGCCGACTGACCCCACGCCAGAACCCATCGGATATGCTGTGGTATAGGACCATGTGCCGATGCCGGATGATAGGATGGGAGCATAGGCAGTGTTGTAGTTCGCCGCACTCCCACCGAGGCAGTAGACATAGCCGGCGTAGGTCGCGCACGAGATGGTCCCCATTGATGTGCCGTCGATGGCGCCGTTCGTGCTGTTCCAAGTCTCGAGAGTCTCAGCATGTGCAATAGGCAGAGCGCCGACGGAAAGCGTGGCAAATGTTCCAAGAGATATTATCACGACTAGGGAGAGCAGGCGTTTGGATAATAATCGTCGGCTATCATGTGAGGGAGCGAGGATACGATTACGCGCATGCATGGCTCTAGGTTTGTTCCAATAAGAATACTTTAACGGCTTAGAAGATTGTCGTGTAACAAGATTACGTAAGAATGCCAAATTCTCCACCCTCAGAGAGTTGCAGGCACGATGAAGTGGGCCGTCTCGGTCCAGTCGGATTTGCTCAATACTCTAAGCGGATCAGTGAAAAACACAGTCAAGAAAAACGAGGCGGGCCCGGAGGGATTTGAACCCTCGGCGTCTGCGAGCTTCCTTCGCTCACTACAGCTATCTTCGGCAGGGGATAGAAGGTTCGACCCCTCAAGCGACTGCCGCGCTATCCGTGCTGCGCTACGGGCCCAAGAGGGCCACTCAGCTCTCCCTCTAAATCCATTCCGAATCGATTTCTCATCCGTGGGGATGGAGTTCTACCCATCTTCTCCCCTTCTTGGTGTAGATGCGCCTCCACTCAACGGCGGCGACTCTGCTTCCATGAGCCGCGATGAGACCGAGACCGACCTTCAATACCTCTCTCTTTCGATTGATGGAGAAACCTATTCCAGAGAAGAAGCACTTCACGGATTGTCTCTGCTGTATTGAAAGAAAGAACGAATCCTTCGTTCGGGTCGCCAGGCGGCCGTAAATCAGGCTGCTTTCGCCTGCCTTCCTCCCGGGGTAAATGGAGGAATGGATTCCAAATCTATCGTTGAGCAATCCTTGGACGTATGTTAGGACCTCCATGTCGGAGTTACTTGCGATAACCTGTATCTGTAGCCTCCGCTTAGAAATTATCGCAGTAGCGCTGCCCTCAGAGTCGAAGAACCCCCTTAGAAACTCGGCCGGGTGACCCTCTATGAGAGCCTTCAGGTCCCTCAGATCATTGCGCAGGATTTTTCCGAGCTGCAAACTACTATACCTCGAATGATAGAACGTCGTATTGTTCTTGTCTTCACGCAAGACGGCCATTATCTTGTTTGGGCGCTCCCTTTCGAGCACTCTCGCCATCGCTTCATTGAATTCTTCTGCGAAGTCTTTGTCCCGGACCTGCAACCTGATCTCGTCCCGAGAGTCTTTTTTGATGGCTACCAGTGTGCCGTCTCCCATCACGACGCCGATGACATAGGAGAGTTCCTTGCTAGGCCTCAGTTCGAAGACGTTCCAGTGCTCCAAAGGATTCGACCTCTTGGTCACCCAGTAGTAGACGGTGCTGCTCGGGACGCGCACTCCATACCTTCTTTGAAGTTCCGCACCGATGATCGTGTGGCTCCAACCATTCTTCAGTCGCAGCTCCATCGCGTCGAGATAGAGGCGTTTGTGCAATGACAATGGGACGACTCGCCTTCCCATCACACGTTCCGCCTTCCATCGAGCCAAACCTCCAGGTCGTTCATGGAGCCCATTACCAGATCTGCTGCGGGAAGAGCGACCTTGCAAGCATACGACACGTTCGCCGCATCCTCTGCTTTCGCCTCCATCAGAGCGAGACACTCGAGCTTCGGAAAATCCACTTTCAGCAAACGGAACTTGTAATCCAGGTAGGCCGATCGCCGAATCAACTCCGTAAGAGCTGAACCTCTTCTTTTCGAGCATGAAGTACATTCTACGACAGTTCCAGCTCCAACGAAGACGAGGAAATCGGCAACGAACCGTATTCCCGAGTTCAACTCGAAGACGTGGTGGCTTTCGAAGCAGAGATTCCGGGCGCGGATGGCTTGATAGACACAAGCCTCCTGCCCCGTCAATGGAATCTTTCGATGGATAGACCTAACCCAGGACGTCGTTGTGTCGTGCTTCATCGAATAATACTGCCTAGAGCTATTTAACCATAACAAGGACTTTATCTGGCGTCGTTTCGCAAAAGGAGACGTATTCGAACTCTTTAGGTCCGAAAGCTGCTCAAGGTTGAAGCCTTTTTAATAATACGGTGTTCGAGTTCAACCGTGGAACCGCCCCGCGGGATGCTCTTCGGAACCAACGGAGTGCGCTTCATCCCCGGAGTGAACGCGGACCCTGGCTTCGTGATGCGACTCTCAGAATGCATCGGGACCTATTTTGCCGAAGGGGACATCCTAGTGGGTAGGGACGGTCGGTTCTGGGGCGAGACTCTCCTCTACGCAGTGACCTCCGGCCTGATGAGTTCTGGAAGGAACGTGGCAGAGGGTGGGCTCGTGCCCACCCCTGCACTGCAATATGCGACGAAGGTCCTGGGATACAGGGGAGGCGTGATGGTGACCGCCTCACACAATCCGCCCGAGTACAACGGTTTGAAGGTCTTCGGGTCAGACGGAGTTGAGATCAACCGCCTCGACGAGCAGCGGGTCGAGAAGGTATTTCGTGAGGGTTCGGTCACCAGGGCGAACTGGAAGGATGTCGGGACCTCGCGGAGCGAACCGTCGGTGGTCAGGACCTACCTTCAGGGCATCCTCGCGAAGGTGAACACGAAGCTCATCTCCGCTAGAAAATTCTCGATCGTGATGGACCTGGGAAACGGTGCCCAGGCCGTGGCGGCCCCGTTTCTGCTCGACGGGCTGGGGTGCAAGGTCATAACTCTCAATGCCACCATCGACGGGGCTTTTCCCGCGAGGGGGCCCGAGCCGACACCGGGGACCCTGGGCGACCTCAGCGCGGCCGTCCGCGCCGCGGGCGCTGACTTGGGCGTGGGATACGATGGCGACGGCGATAGGGCCATATTCTGTGACGAGAAAGGGACGGTCTATTGGGGAGACCAGTCCGGTTCGCTTCTGGCCGACTACGTGCTGGAGAAGAAACCTGGCGGGACGATCGTCACGCCGATAAATTCCTCGCAGGTGGTCGAGCTGGTCGCTGCCAGAAGGCGCGGAAAGGTGATTCGGACCAGAGTCGGGACCGGCGACGTCTCCCGGACCATGCTTGACCGGGGCGCTGTCTTTGGGTTCGAAGAGAACGGCGGGAGCATCTACCCAGACCACATACCTGTCAGAGATGGCGCGATGGCCACAGCGCTGATGTTGGAGTGCCTGGCGGCCAGGGGGCTTCCATTCTCCAAGGTCATGGGGAACACGCTGCCCCGTTTCTTCACGTCCAAGACCAAGGTTCAGGTGCAGCCCGAGAAGGTCAAGGAAATAATGCGGAAGGTGGAAAGACACGCCGAAGGTAGGATCGAGAAGGTCGATGGCATCAAGACCTGGTTGGACGACAAGAGCTGGGTCCTGGTGAGACCAAGCGGCACCGAGCCGATAATCCGGGTTTTCGCGGAGGCCGACACCCAGGAGAAGGCCGATTCTCTGCTAAAGTCTAGTGTGAAGCTGGTAAAGAGCGGCTGACCTCAGGCTAGATGGACCCAGCCCTCGTTCCGGAGGCTCCGTCCCCCCATGGTGACGATTGAGGGAGGCTCGGTGGTCTCCCCTATCACGGTGAGCTTCTCTCCCATCGAGGACGCGATCGCCTGAGCATCCTTGAATCTCTCCTTCTCGATGGTGGCCACAATCTCGTATTCTTCCCCTCCATACAAGACAAGGTCCTCAACGGGGTAGCCGTTTTTCTTGGCGAACTCCTCCATGCTGGGGACGTCGCAGGGGAGCCTGTCGATCCTCATCCCGACCCTGCTCATCTCCGCGATCGTGTGGAGACAGACCGCGAGTCCATCGCTGGAATCCATGGAAGCCGAGAGGCTGGCCGCCAACTTGAGACCGAGCGCCAGTCTCGGCGAGGGCATGTAGACGCTCGCAAGAGCAGATTTCCTGAACTTCGGGTCAGCCTTGGCGCCTTCGAGAAGGATCTTCAGCCCGGCAGACGTCCGTCCGAAGTCTCCCGTGGCCATGATGAGTTGACCCGGCTTTGCGCCGCCTCTCTTCACCACCCGGTCTGAGAACCCGACCATCACGCAGTCGACGACGACGTCGTCAGCCTCGTTGGTGTCCCCTCCCACAAGACGAACACCCCATTCCTTCATCCCATCCCCAAAGCCCTTGATGAGCGACCGCACGTCCGCGTCTGAGAGGGACCGAGGAATGCCCATCGAGACCATGAGTGCCTCCGGGGAGACACCCTTGGCTGCGAAATCGCTGACGCATGCGGCCAGTGATTTTCTCCCAGCCTGCCGCCAGGTCATGCCAGGTGGGACGTCGGTCTTCCCGACGAGCATGTCGGACTTGAGCACGACGCCGGAACGGTGTCCGGGCAGTACTGCCACGTCGTCCCCGATGGAGAGCCAGCCGCCGGGGGGCTTGGCAGCCATCGTTTTCATGAGCCGGATGATTTCAAGCTCGTCCACGACGGTCCCTCATGCGAATTTTTTGAGCTCCTCAAGGATGACGTGTCGCGATTTTCTCTGCCTCCTTCTCAGATGTGGACTCAGCCGAGACCCTTACCACATCCTCCGTCCCGCTCGGCCGAATCAGCACCCACGAACGGCTTGAGATAGGGATCTTGAGCCCGTCGAGGGTCTGAGCCTCGGGGTGCTTCTTCTGGAGCCTCCTTATGGCCACGGTTGCTCGTTTTCTCTCGATCTCCACCTTCAACCTGACCTGATCGTATGACCTCACCTTCTCGAAGACCCTCTTTCCCTTGGTCCTGAGGGCCCTTACTATCGTGACTGCGGCCAACATCGAATCCCTGCAAGAGTTGAAGTCTCGGTCGATGAGACCACCGCTGCTGCCCTCGCCTCCGAACCTCGCACCTACCTCCGTCATAGCTGAAATGACGTTCGCTTCCCCCACCTTCGACCTGTGGACGATGCCCCCTAGTCCAGAGACGACCTCGTCGACAGCCTGCGTCGTGTCAACCGAGACCACCACCGAACGGTCCTCCACCGTGGGCAGGAGCTCGTGCAGAGCCAGGGTCAGCATATAGTCTCCGCTCCTCTTCCTCCCGTCCGAATCGACAAGGACCAGTCTGTCCCCGTCGCAATCGAAGGCGAATCCCACGTCCGCTCGCTTCTCCTTGACGGTCCTCGAGAGGACCTCCAGGGGGTCTGACGTCGGGTCGATGCGCCTCGGGAAGATACCCGGTGCTCCTCCGATGATCGTCAGGGTGCACCCCATCGCTCTAAGGATTGGCGCGGCATGGGGTATGGCCGCCCCCCCGTTGAGGTCGAGGACCACATCCACTCCCTCCCCGGCGGCCGTCACCGGCCATGGACTCGACTTCACCGTTATAGGCCGGTTCGGGTCCGGGGGATATGCTCCCCGTGCGCCCAGAGGGCTTCTTCCCCTCCTTCGCCGTAGCAGACGTTCCCTTGTCCAGGATCCTATCAAGTTCTGAGTGAACTATCCCTCTCCCATTGACCACGAACTTCATGCCGTTCCATTCAGGTTCGTTGTGAGAAGCCGTTATCATAAGCGCGGGCGCGGAGTTCCTCCTGCTTTCACGGAAAAGGGCGGGTGTCGATAGGACACCATAATCGACAACGCTCACGCCCCGTGACAGCAAGGTGCCGGTGACCACCCTCGAAATCAGGTCGCCCGTAGAGCGCGTGTCCCTGCCCAGGAGGATCTTCTCGCTCTGGACGAGAGACGCGAAGTTCGCCGCGTAGCCGACTATGTCTGCAGACAGAAGGCTGTCGTTGAAAACCCCTCGGATACCGCTTATGGAAGCGACCGCTCCGCTCATGGCCTCGGGCACCGAGTAAGAAATTGGCCTGCAAGGAGTGAACTCTTTTTGAGTTCCGGCCTTTTGATGGGTTCCGCCGCTCGTTCATTCGGATTGACACTAAAGGTATTCAAGGCGAAGAGAAACATCGCTCTGGGAGAGTACAAATTCACCCAGATATTCATAGGCGTTGAGAACTCGCCAACCCTTCTTAGGCTCTTCGGTTCACAGAGGAGCATGCTGAAGATTGTCCACCATCTGAAGCTGAGGATTGTCGATTCCGATTGGGGTATCTGGCTTGACCATAACACCGGCGCCGTCTGCATCGGCTCGAAGTACATGGCCTCGGCTAGGATCAACTGTCTCTACCTCGATGTGATCCACGTCCTGGTCCACGTCAAGCAGTTCCTCGACGGGAGGGACCTCTTCGACCAGACGTTCGAGTACGTGGACAGGCCCACCGAAATCGAGGCCTACCGCTACACCATCGACGAAGCGAAGCGGCTGCAGATGAGCGAGGACGAGATACTGAAGTATCTCCGCGTGGACGCGGTCGACGACTCGGAGCTCGGAAGGCTGATAGAGAAGATCGGCGTACGACCGCGACGCTGATGCCGGTCAAGCCTTAAGTGCGGCCCGGGCTCCTCGCGAGCGCATGAAGTACGTGGAAGAGCGCCAAGAGATTATTCCTGGACACCGGGACGACCTTTCCACGGGAGATTATCTGGTCCGTGGCGCTGCTCAAGTACGCGTCAGCCGGTGCGAATCTTTCGCTCGGCAAGTTGGACGCCCCTCTCTCGAAGGCCATAGCTTCCGCAGCCAAGGAGGTCATGGATGGCAAACAAGACCGTTCAGTCGTCGTCGATGTGTTCCAGACCGGCTCAGGCACGGGTATCAACATGAACGTCAACGAAATCATCGCCGAGCGGGCCTCTGAGATTTCGGGTAAACCGGTCCACCCCAACGACCATGTGAACATGGGCCAGTCTTCGAACGACGTGGTCCCCTCTGCCATCCGCATTGCCGCCCTTCACCTCTCGACCAAGGCTCTTCTCCCAGCGCTCGGCGAGATCGTGACTGCCCTCCGGGGCCTGGAGAAGCGAACGTCGACGGTCTACAAGTCGGGGCGTACCCATCTCAGGGATGCCATGCCGGTGACCATGGCACAAGAGTTCGGTGCCTACGCCGACGCCTTTGAACACGACCGGGTCTTGATTCGGGGTGCGCTGCGCTACGTCGCAGAACTGCCCATAGGCGGGACCGCTGTGGGGACAGGTATCAACACCGACATGCGCTTCGGGAAGATGGTCGTCGCAGAGGTGAACAGGGAGTCCAAGCTGAAGTTTGTGGAGGCGAACGACAAGTTCAGGGCGATGCGTCTTCTCTCCGACCTCCTCGCCCTTAGTTCCGCCCTCAAGGTCACTGCCGTGGACCTGCACAGACTCTGCCAGGACCTCAGGCTGATGTTCTCGGGTCCGTTCACCGGCCTCGGAGAGATCGACCTCCCGACCCAGGCTGAAGTTGCCGGAAGCAGCATCATGCCGGGGAAGACAAACCCGGTCACGGTCGAGGCGTCCCTCCTTGCGTGCTCCCAGATAATCGGGCTCGACCTGGCGAACCAGATGGCCGGGACGCTTGGGGAGTTCGAGCTGAGCATGGGGGTACCGTTGATAGGTTACAACGTGAACCTGCAGCTCAGGCTGCTCTCCGAAGCCCTCCGGAAGCTCTCATCGATGGTCGTCGTCCCCTTGAAGCCCAACAAGGAAGGAGTCAAGAGGTACGCTGAGACGAGCGCCTCCCTGATAACCGTCCTCTCACCGGTGATCGGCTACGACGCGGCCGCCAAGATAGGCAAGAAGCTCTCCCTGGGTTCTCGATCCGCGATGCCCTGCGTGAACTTGGGTACAAGGAGAAAGAGATAGACAAAATCCTTGACCTCGAGGCTCTCGTCAGGCCTAGTTCCTAAACCCCTAGCTACGCTAGGGTCTCAACTGCCTGCGTCGGGTTGGAGCTAACCGATTCAGTGGCCGCCGCAGCCGCATCCGGCGGCCTGGACGTTCGGGTTCGATATCTGGAAGCCGCGTCTCTGAACGCTCTCGGTATAATCGATCTGCGAACCCCTAAGCAACTCGGCGGTGTTCTTGCCGGTGACCACCTTGATGCTCTCCACCTGCTCGACGATGTCGTCGGGCCTTGCCTTGGCGTCGAAGCCCATCCCATATTTGTAGCCGCCGCTGCACGCACATCCTCCCGTCGCGAAAACGTCTATCCTCAGGAATTGGTCGGTCGCGTTCTGCTCCTTCATCACGGCGACCAGTTTCTCCATCGCTGGACCGCTGATCTGAACGATGGGTGATACTTTCTGCATAATTTTGCATCCCCCGCTTTTGGTATTTATACGTTACCCATGAAAGTGCCGAGCTAGCCTGTCTCCTTCAATTTCGAGTTGCCCAGCATGGTCTCTGCGAGGGCGACGAAGTTAGCGTTGGCGCTCTGATTCAGAAGTATCACCGTACCGTTCTTCCTGATTATCTCGCGCTCGTACTTCTCCTTCAGCGCAAAGGTCACGGCGGCGTAGTGCACGGTCCCCCTGAGGCTTTCCTTGATTATCTCTTCGCTGTTTGGGTTGAAGGGCGCGATTTGGAACGCGACGCCGTTGCACCACGCGAGCAGGGGAATGGTGGTCCCGCCGGCGGACCTCGCCTGGTTGACAATCTGGTCGATCAGGTCGTTGAATCCGATCTCCAGAACCTCGTGGACGACGATCTTCCTGTAGGGCTCTATGGAGATTTGCAGGCGGTGGGACAAAGTCTGGTTCGCTTCGCTCGGCCAGCCTCTTTAAACATATGGAGCAAGAATGACGGCGCCTTCACCATCTGGGTTCCAGCTGACCGACACTCGGCCAAGGGACTCAACTCGCCTTAAATATGACGCGCCGCGGATTATACCCAGGTTCTGTTTTGGCAGAGTACAGGTACTGTGAGAAGTGCATGATGCGCACGGAGCACGAACTGGTAGAGGACACCAGGAGATACAACCCCCGGGGAAGGGGTCTGTACAAGTGCAAAAAGTGCGGTCGAGTGAAGTCGATGCGCCACCTTCGCCCGAGCTCAGAAATCGGATATTAGCAAGTTGCCGAGGTTTGAGAGCCGGCGACGCGATTTGGACGCGTGACCCTCTGCTTACGAGACAGATGCTCTACCAGGCTGAGCTACGCCGGCGCCTTGCGCCCCCCGTCAACCACGGTTGCTTTAAAACATCGGGTGGATTCCGGCGCCGGTCACCTCTCTGGTGTGACTCTCTGACGCTGTGGCCCAGGAAAGGGTTTTAGAACTCAGCCGGGGAGCCGCCGTCTAGAGCGGGGGTCGCCCAGCATGGCCAACGGCGTTGGACTGAGGCTCCAATCCCTTAGGGGTTCGAGGGTTCGAATCCCTCCCCCCGCACCATACAAACTAGCTTGAATCGTCCCCACGCCAGAAAATCTCAAACTGTCGCAAACGCGGATTCGCTCGGTCAAGAGCGGCGAAAGCCTCAAGTCGGCCCGGGCCGTCGTCAACAGTAACCGCCCCGACCCCACGGTCGAGACTCTTCTCAATTGAGCAAAAAGTCAAAAGTTGTTGTCAGACGCTAGTATCACCACCTCATCTCACACAACATCACGCGAGATTAAATTGAGTAAGTTCGAAAAGAACTGGAAACCGCAGAACGGAGGACAGAGCTTCGGACAGAAGACCAAGGAAGCTGTCAAGGGACAGCAGCCGATCAAGCCGCAGATTCAGAAGGCGACCAGCCAGCTTCAGCAGGAGATCCATCGCCTTGACGGCGCGATGAACCGCCTGAAGCAGAGGGAGCAGGCGATATTCAAGAAGACCGTAAACGCGGTCCAGCAGCACGACGAGATGACGAGCAAGGCCTACTCGAACGAGCTGGCCGAGGTCAGGAAGATGGCGAAGATCGTCACACAGTCGAAGATAGCGCTCGAGCAGATAACTGTCAGGCTGCAGACGGTGACCGACCTCGGTGACTTCACCGCCACCCTGGCACCTGCGATCGGCGTGATAAGGAGCATCCGCTCGACCCTCGGAACGACCATGCCCGACGCGCAATCGGCCCTCGGCGACATCGGAGCCTCACTGAACTCCATAATGGTGGACGTTGGTGGACTGACCGGAACCAGCTTCTTCACCCCGGAGAGCAGCGAAGAGGCCGAGAAGATCATGGCCGAGGCAGCAGCTGTGGCCGAGAAGAGGATGAGCGACTCGTTCCCCGAGATACCCTCGGCCTCGAACGAGTCTGTCTACAGCAGCTAATTCTCCAACAGGCAGGTCCGGTTGCATTATTACGCAACCGGGCTGCCCTGAGGTCTGGACTTTTTTTACAACTAGCCGCCAGTCGCGCGAGAGTTGTTCCACATGAGCTCGAGGAACTGCTTGAAGTGCCCGGCCACCTGCGGGCTGTCCACCCAACCGCACGCAGAATAATCGGGAAGGGAGATCAGCGCAGCCTTGTCGTCAACGAGCACGTCCACGGCCACGAGGTTCCCCGTCCTGGTCTCGACTTCTCGGGGAAGCGACGCCGCGTTCGCGCCCTCCTCATCCAGAATCGCCCTTACCCTCACGCCCCTCTTCAGGGCGGCCTCCAGCAACGAGATGACCCCTTTGTCAAGGCCCATGGTCGGTGAGACGAGGACCAGCGTCTCCTTGGCGCCGTCTATCATCTCCCGAATCTTGGATAGCACCTTCTCCCTGCCCGCGGAGCGTGTAGACCAGCTCCGCTTCCTCAGCAGGCGGGGCGTTGTAGATCTCGGACAAGACGCCGAAGGTCTCATCAAGGTGCGCCTCCAGCGTCTGTCTCTGACGCTCTCGGGCTTCCTGGCGCGGTATGTCTTCGGCTTCTTCTTGACGAGTTCGGCCCAGCCCTTGTTCGCGAGCCGGCGCAGCGCCTCATATGCGTTCGGATAAGGGATGCCGGCCTCTGAGCCCACCTTCCTGGGGTCCGCCGACCCCAGGCGAGCCAGCACGATGTAGCACGTGGCTTCGTACCGGGTAAGACCGAGGTTCTGCAGCTCCTCTATGGCGGCTCGAACGTCCAATGAAACAAGTCGGGAAAAGCTCTTATATAGCGTTTTAGTAGCATTCGCAACTAATAGTGGATGTCATGTCCCAACGAGACTACGATGTCATAATCGCCGGGGGAGGAATGGCCGGTCTGATAACGGCCTCTTCGATCGGGTATCATTCCAAACAGCACGCAAAGGTCCTGGTAGTCGACAGGAACACGGAGGACCAGCCCGGGAGGAAGACGAACAACGGATGGACGTGCGGGGACGCCACTAGCAAGAGGAGCCTTGACTACCTCGCGGAGCACGTCGGCATAAGGTACGGTTCCCCGGAGCTGGAACACCCCGTCAGCGGGGTCTACGTGTACTCCCCAGACAGGAAGAGCAAGGTCCTCTTCGAGGGGGAGGGTTACCTCTTCAACAGGAAGATCACGCCCCAGAGGCAGGTAAACGACGCGAAGAAGTTCGGGACGGAGTTCATGTTCGGGACGACGGCGGAGAGACTGATCAGCGAGAACGGCTACATCACCGGCGTGACCGGGAGAAGGTCGGACGGTTCGCCCTTCAAGGCGACGGCCAGGCTGGTGATCGATGCGACCGGTTCGTCCTCCCTTCTCAGGCGGTTCATACCGATAGATTCCCGGATAGAGAAGGACATAGACACGGACGACGTGGTCGGAACCGGAAGATACATCCTCGACTTCAAGCCAGCCAAGGATGACCCCACTTTCTTCGCCCCTGATTACTGCATAATCCACCTGGACCAGTTCATCGCCCCCGCCGGATACGCTTGGGTATTTCCCAAGGGGAAGGCCAAGGTCAACATCGGTCTCGGAGTCTCGAAGTCGGGACTGGACAGGAGGAACAAGAGGTTCGGTCTTAACGACAACCTGCAGAGCCTGATCGACAAGTACGTCGCCGACAACCCGGTCATAAAGGACGCCCACCAGTCCGACGACCCCGCCGACTCGGGAAACACCAAGGGAAACTGGCAGGTCCCGGTCAGGAGGCACAATGACTGCATGGTCGCTAACGGTTTCGCCGTGGTGGGCGATGCCGCGTGGATGCCCAGGCCGATCGACGCCGGGGGCATCAGCCCATCGATCTACGGAGGAACCATCCTGGGCAAGGTGGTGGCGCAGGCGCTTGAGGCTAACGACGTGAGCGAAGCCTCCCTCTGGAAATACAACACAGAGTACATGCAGACCCACGGCTATCCGATGGCGAGCTTCGAGGTCCTCAGAAGGTACCTCCAGACGGTCACCAACGACCAGATCAACTACGGGATGAAACACTTCCTGTCCGAGGAGGACGTGCAGTCGATTACCGAGAGGAAGCACCCTGAGTTCAACAGGGCCAGGTTCATGAACCCGGTCATGTGGTTCAGGATTCTCGACCCAGCTCTCTCTCGCCAGGGGACTGCGCTACACCGTCGAGAAGAGCTCGGCGCTCGTGACGCACAACCTGAAGTATCCGGAATCGCCCGCTGGCTTCGAGCAGTGGAGGAAGGGGCTTCATTGCCGAGATTAACGAAACGACCGAGCGGTTCAAGCCGGTCGAGGCCGCTGCCTGAGGATGAGTGATTGAATGGCGAAGGAAAAGTCCTTGGACAACGAGATACTCGAGCTCTGGAAGGAGCTGAGCCCGTCTGGGGCCTACCTCCTGGGCTGGGACGAGTACGCAGGGAAGCTCTTCATGCCAGAGCGAGGAGAACCTTGCCAGAGCGGTCGAGAGGGTCAGGGCGCTAAGGCGACGGGCCGAGAACGAGGTCCAGGCCAAGGTCCTCGACAGCATGGAGGTCGTCCTGCTCTTCCCGGAGCCGCAACCCGTCCTGGACGACATAGTGGGGACCATATTCGGTCACCTGACGAAGGAGGGGGTCAACGTCAGGCATCTCTCGTCGCTGATTTCGAACTCGCTCGAAGGCCATCGACGCGACACAGAAGAGGTTCAAGAACGTCGAGATCCCGCGGCGGTCAAGGCGCTGACGCTCTACAGGCTCGACGGCGTCCTCGAGATACTCAGCCGCCGTGAAGGAGCGCGACCAAGGACAAGGGCGCTCCAGAGGGACTGCGACAGGCTCGCTGAGAAGGTCAGGAAGTTCGTTGCCATGTTCGAGCTGGAGGGATTCGGGAGCGGGACCTTCGACGAAGTCGAGAAGGTCTTCAAGAAGTACAAGTTCGACCTCGGAAGGAAGGACTTCTACAGGGCGGCGCTCGAGGGCAGGGTCTCGACTACTCCGAGACACCAGACGAGCTCGAGGCGAAGGCCCTGGAGTGGATAGACGAGGAGCTCCCAAGGTACAGGGACATAGTGAGGAGGCTGGCCAAGCACTACAGGTGCGAGGCCGACGCCCGACAGCGGTCGAGAAGAAGGTCGATCGAGAGGCAGAACCTGAAGCCCAAGGGACCTGCTCAGGATCACCAACTCGATCAGGAAGGTCGTCCAGGAGTTCGTGGACGAATCGGTCGTCAAGATAAACAAGCACTACAAGACCAAGGTCATCGAGACGCCTCCGTTCCTCAGCGCGACGCTGCCCACGGGCGCCGCCTCCTTCTTCGACACCTTCACCAAGAAGCCGTTCCAGATCTACTTCCTCACGACAGACCCGAGGAGGGACCCGGCCAAGTCGGTCTCCCAGCTCCTCGACCTGCTCGTGCACGAGGAGTACGGGCACTGCGTCCATCACTCCAACAGCGTGTTCCGGTTCGGAGGCAAGGCGTCGGACCTCGAGTTGATGTACTCGCTCCTGCAGGCCCCGATAACCGAAGGCCTGTCCTTCAACAGGGAGAGGGAGTTCCTCGAGGCCTCTCTCGCGCTCGAAGAGAAGAAGGAGCAGCTCACCAAGGCCGAGAGAGGACTACGTCGCCGTCCTGGAAAGGTACGGCGGTTTCAAGCTCGTCAACATGGAGATCGAGCTCGAGGTACGAAAGTGGAGGCTGATAAGATTCCTGCGGGTGATAGGAGACGTCCGCATCAACACGGGAAAGCAGGGTCTCTTCGAGTTCATCGACTGGGCGCACAAGCACACCGGGGTCCCTCGAAGCAACGTGTTCTATCAGCTCTTCCCCGCCCATGAAGGGATGTTCCCGGGATACGCGACGACCTATGCGGTCGTGGGCGAGGAGATACGGGCCATCGAGAAGCGGACTCGAAGGACCCGAAGAAGAGGATAAAGTTCTCGACTTATCTCACGGGAATCGGTTACCCACCCAGAAGCGTCTACCGGAAGAGGCTTGAAGAGTTCGCCGCAGCCTCTGCGAGTAGGGCCCCGGCGAGCAGAAGACCGGTCCGTGCCGCGAAGTCGGGCAAGATTGAAATAACGTCGAGTGCGGCCGGAGAAGACGCGTCTGAGCCATGCCAAAGCGTATCACGACTTTCCGAGGCTTTTGTGAGGCAGGTCATCCTGCTGGTCCTCTGATAGTCCTGGCGGTGCTCGACTCCTCTCGATTCCCGCTTACTTCGTCCTCAAGCAGTACTTCGGCATAGACCTGCTACAGCTCGCCAGCACGGGCGTGACTGACCCCCAGAGCGTCATCAGTTTCATGATGTCCACCACGCAGAACGAGCCTACGAAGAGCCTCTTCCTGTTCACCACCTTCCCCGGTTTCACGTTCGCCGCGCTCTTCTCGACCATCTTCATGATCTGGGTCGAGAGGAAGTTGATCGCGAAGGTTCAGCTGCGCGTCGGCCCTCAGTACGCAGGACGCGTGGAGGGGGTCTTCCAGAACTTCGCGGACCTGCTCAAGCTCGCTCTTCAAGGAGATCATCGTCCCGTACAGGGCCGACAAGATGGATCTTCATAGCGGTGCCTCTGGCCCTGATGTTCGTCTCGGGGGCCCTCCTCTCCCTGGTCCCCGTCGGACCGACGACGTACATCGCCAACCCCTCCGGTGGGCGTGATACTCGTCTTCGCGCTCATCGGGTTCAGCCCGATAATCGCGCTCCTGGCCGGCTGGGCGAGCAACAACAAGTATTCGCTCCTGGGGGGACTCAGGGCCCTCCATCAGATGGTCGCCTACGAGATTCCGATGTTACTCTCTGCGGTCGGTGTGGTCGTGCTCTCCGGCCTCGCTGAGCATCGTTAGCGTGGTCCAGGCTCAAAGCAGCATCTGGTTCATCGTCCTTCAGCCTCTGGGAGCCATAGTCTTCTTCATCTGCGGTCCTGGCCGAGCTGGAGCGCATCCCGTTCGACCTCCCGGAGGCGGACACGAGCTGGTGGCTGGATGGCAGACCGAGTACTCGGGGCATGACCTTCGGGATATTCCAGCTGGCGACCTACATCAAGTTCTACGCTCTCGCCGGCATATTCACCGTCTTCTTCCTAGGAGGGTGGATCGGTCCATCCCCGGTTCCACCTGCTTTCTGGTTCATCCTGAAGACCTTCGTGGTGATGCTGGCCATGATGCTCCCCAGGGCTGTCCTCCCAAGGATACGGATCGACCAGCTGCTGAGAGGCGGATGGACGAGGCTCATGGCGTCGTCCTTCGTCAACCTGTTCATGGCCCTGCTGCTGATCTCTCTCGGTGTCTATCACATGGGAGGGCTCTAGCATCGTCGCGACCCTATCGTCTATCAAGGCCGTCTTCGTCTCCTTCTGGTCTGGGTTCAGGCACCTGTTCAAGCCCAGGATGACGCTCCGCTACCCCGAACAGAAGCTCGACCTCGAGGGACAGGGTACACCTTCGACCCCAAGCTCGGTGTCGGCAGGCCGGGCTTCAAGGGACGACACCTGCTGATTGAGGACAAGTGCACGGGATGTCAGCTCTGCGCATAGCGTGCGACGGCGTCGCCGTGGCCATCGAGATGCAGGATGTCAAACTCGACAGGCCGCACAATAAGAAGAACATCTGGCCTGCGGTAGACTACGGGAGGTGCGTCTTCTGTGGCCTCTGCGTGGACGCCTGTCCGTTCGACGCCCTTGCCATGACCAACGAGTTCGAGCTGGCCGCATACGACAGGGCGAGCCTGAAATTCACCCCACAGATGCTGTTCGAACCAGCGAAGCCCACGGGAACCTTCAAGGCGAAGATAGACCCGGAGAAGGGAGAAGTTACGCATGGTTGACCTCAGCGATGTCACCTTCTACGCCATGCTCGTGGTCACCATCGGCGGCGCGATAACCGCCCTCGAAGCCAAGGAGATAATCTACGGGGCCATAGGTCTCGCCTTCAGTTTCTTCGGCGTGGCCGGTCTCTTCTTCCTTCTGGATGCCGCCTTCGTGGCCGTATTCCAGCTTACAGTGTACATCGGGGCGGTCGCGGTGCTGATTCTCTTCACGGTGATGCTCGTCCGAGAAGGCAGGTGGATGCACGACTCCCCCGGTCACGTGGGCGAACTGGCGGGCGTCCTCACGGCAGCGGCTCTGGCCCTCTCGCTCATTCTCTCGTTTCTAGCCTCGAACCGATTGAACTCGCAAGAACAAAGCCTCCCCAGAGATTGCCGTCGCTGGGCTTCAGGCCGCGCGCCCGTTCGACGATCAGCTCAACACCGATACGCGCGCATAGCTCGCGAACGAACGCCTCGTCGCGGTCGGATTCAGCCGCTCTCAGGCAATGATTGAGATGGGCCGCGGCGAGTTCGAAATGGAACTTGCGGCGCAACGCCGCCAGCGCATGCAGCAGCGCCACCGAATCGGCGCCGCCCGACAATGCGACCAAGACTCGCCTACCGTCCAGGTCTGGGAGTTTGGCCAGAAAGCGGCTGACCGGATCAAGCACTGCGCGTGTGGCTGCGCGTTTCGACATCCTGATGCGTCCCACAGATTCCTACAAAACACACCAGATATGATCTGTAGATGAACCGCCGATCGCGGTAAACGGCCTGAACGCTCGCCGGGGCACGGCCGGGGTTACGCGGACGCCGCTGGAAGGTGCGCGCCAACGGGCTAGCGGCGTGCCGTCTTGGTCCGAGCGTGATGCCCCGTAAGCCCGCATAAAATACTTTGGACGAGAATAAACAAAGATAGATTAGCTCCGCACAAAAGACCTTGCACAATCTGTTTTATTTTGGCTATCTTGTGGCGCGAAGCGGCGAATCAACCAAAGCCTCTGCGTTGAATTAACGAAATGAAACCAATGGACGACGATTCGAACACCGGTGGCCTCGTAAAGAGTAAGGGTGAGCGGGCTACGGAACCCGGTCCGGGGACCAATCCGGCGAAAGCCTTGGGACCGGAAAATTCGATTACGCGCCGGCGCTTGCTCCAAATAGGCGCCGGTACCGGCTTGGCGGCTGTCATCGCGGGCAGCGCGGGACGTGCCGCTGGTGCGGGCGAGACCGATGGTGCCGCCACGCCGGCCGGGCAGTATCGGGCGGCCAGGGTTCCGAAGGCGCCCAATATTATCGTGCTGATGACCGATCAGGAACGCCATCATATGCATTGGCCCGCCGGGATGGGCGGAGAAAAATCTGCCAGGGCTGCAGCGGCTCAAGCGCAATGGCCTGTACTTCAACCGCGCCTATACGGCGGTCACCCAATGCTCGCCCTCGCGCGCGCTGATGATGACCGGCCGCTTCGCGCCGATAAACCGCGTGACCCGGACCTTTCTGTGGCCCGGTTTGGTGCATCAGAACCGCCAGCCGAATATCGCCTCGCTGCTTAAGGAGAAGGCCGGCTACGAAGTGGTCTGGAAAGGCAAGTGGCACCTCAGTTACGCGGCCAACGCGGCGCCTGGAAACGGCGGCGAGGATTGGACCGCGGCCGATATCAAGGTGATGGAGGAGAATTATGGCTGGTCGGGCTGGAACCCGCCCGATGCCGGCAATGCGATCGAGAAATGGCAGCCCACCGAGTTCGGCAAATTCAACGGGCTGGCCACGCTGGGCGGCGCCAATCCCGACAACGACGGACGCTACGTCAATGGCCCCAACCCGTCGGCCCGTGGCCAGACCCCAGGCTTTGGTGAGAGCGTGGTCGATTTTCTGAAGAATCGGGCGCCCAAGCTGGGCAAGCCGTTCTGCCTGTTCGTGTCGCTGGTCAATCCGCACGACGTTTACGTTTATCCGACCATTTGGAAGAAGGCGGGCTACGCGCGAGGCGTTCGCCAATCTCGGTATCGAGCTGCCGCCCAACTATGCCGACGATCTGCGACCAAACCCAACGTCCAGAAAGCGGCGCGCAACAGCTACAACAAGTTTGCTCCGCTCGACACGGCGCAGGCGCGCCGCGAATACGTGAATTTCTATGCCTACCTTAACACGGTGGTCGACAAGCACGTCATGACGGTGCTCGATACGCTGGAGGAGACCGGCTTGGCGGACAACACGATCATCCTGCGGTTGGCCGATCACGGCGAGGGCGGACTGTCGCATGGGATGCGCGAGAAGGCCTACACGGTCTATGAAGAGATGATCCATATCCCGCTGATCGTCCACAATCCGAAACTCTATCCCGAGCCGGTGCAGACCGAAGCGTTCTACGACCATCTCGATCTGTTGCCCACGATTCTGGATCTCGCCGGCGTTCCGAATCCGAAGTCCTACGCGCTCGGCAAAAGCATCGTGCCGGTGATGAAGGACCCGTCCAGGTCCGTGCAGGACGACACGGTCTTTTCGTTCGACGACCTCTTCTTCCTTCCCGCCGGCTTCCCGGGCGCTCACATCCGCGCGATTCGCGAAGGCGACTGGACCTATGCGGTCTATTTCGGGCTGGACGGCAGCGGTATCGAATACGAGCTGTACAACATCAAGAGCGATCCGCTCCAGCTCGACAACCTGCTCTACGGTTCGCCGAGCCCCGACGTCAGAAGTGAATGGTCGCGCCTGCACCGGAGGTTGACGGCCCAATTCATCAACGCCGGCAATCTTCCCGACTCCTTTGCCTGGCCGATCGACCCGGCTCAGGCCTGAGAGTTTAGGCCGCCGCTCCAGCGTCCGGGTAGTGTAACCTAGTTAGTGCCGGCGGCGCGCTGGCCTAGCAGGCATCAGTCAACAATGGCGTGATGCCAGTGCGGCAATCCGCAGCCTGCCAGAGGCGGCAGCCCTCAGCGTTGGAGTTGTTCCAGCAGATTGAGAATGACGTCGATTCCGGGGAGGTTGACCTCCAGGTCGTCGGCCAGGGTCCGAATCAGACGGATCCGCTGCAGGGCGGCGTCGTCGTAGAGCGGC